>NZ_JBHXLF010000008.1:0-278809 GCF_042721515.1 Lentzea sp. NPDC058436 | reverse complement strand
ACTCGACACGCTTTTCGTCGAGTTGACACCCCTACTCACATGTGGCCCGCTCTTGGTGCGGCTCGTGATGGGACCCCACCGCCACCGCAACCTTCAAATCAACGTGCAGCCGCTCTAAGCAACAGGCGTGCCATCAACCTGCCCCCAGCGCTACCCCCATTTCAGATTGCCGGGGTCTGGGGCAGAGCCCCAGGGGAAGCACGCAAGGCAACCAGGCCGCACGCAAAAGGCGACCACGAGAAACAGGCGCGGCGTCAGTAAAGCGCAGAAGCCAACAACCGCCGAGCCGCAGCAACCCGAGGATCATCGGCCGGGAACAACTCGAACAGCCCAACCAAATGGGCCCGAACCCGATCCCGATCATCCCCGTAAACCCGCCGAACGGTGTCAACCAACCGCCGGAAGGCCTCCTCAACCATCTGCCCGGCAACCTGAGCATCAGCAGCGGCCAACTGAGCGTCAATATCTTCAGGCGCCCCATCAGCCTTGGCAATCACCGCAGGATCAACGGCTTCAGCCCGCTCAGCAAACCGAGCCTGCGCCAACCCTTCCTTGGCCAACTCATTGGAAGGCTCAGAAGCAAGAATCTCCGAGTAGAACCCCTGAGCGGCAACGTAGTCGCCAGCCTCAAAGGCCTCCTCAGCAGCAACGATCCGAGGATCCTCAGGCAACTCCTCAACCTCGACAGGCCCCCCGGCCCGAGCCTCCCCGGCCCGAATCCCAGGCAACCGGTCCCGCAACGCATCCAACAACCGAGCAATCCACTGCGACAACTCAGCGTCAGCGATGGGCCCACCAAACGCATCAATCGGCTGACCAGCGGCAACGGCCACAGTCGTGGGCACGGACTGCACCCCGAACGCCTGCCCGATCCGAGGCGCGGTCTCCAGATCGACCCGCGCCAGGATCCAAGAACCACCGGAAGCCGAGGCGAACCGGGTCAGCGACGCGGCCAGTTGCTGCGACTCCGGGCTGTAGGAGGCACCCAGCAGCACCACGACGGGCACCTGCAGGGACTGCTCGACCACGGCCTGGAACGAGGCTTCGGTGACGTCCACGATCCACGGCACCGAGCCGTTGTCGGGCGCGGGGGCTCCGGCAGGGGCGGCGGGCGCGGCTGCGGCGGTGCGAGCGGCGTCGGCTCGGGCCTTCAGGGCGCCCAGGTCGACGGCGCCCGAGAGCGCGGCGGACAGTGCGGCGGTCTTGCGAGGATCAGGCCTTGTCACGTGTTCCATCCTGGCACGGCTAGTTCCCGGACCGGGTCCAGGGCCATCGGGTTGACGCGCATCGCCTCGTTGGCCGAGGCGATGCGTAGAGCGAGCGGTGTCATCAGGTCGATGAACCGCGATGTGCGTTCCGCGCCCAACGCCTCCCACGGTGCGAGAGCGGCCTCGTCGGTCGCTCGTTCCACCGCGGGGAGGTCGCCCGGCAGGTCCGCGACTTCTTCCCACTCTTCGACAGTCCAACCACGCGCGGTTCGCATGTATGCCGGATCGAGGGAATGCTCACGCGCGTAGAGCGCAAGCGCTTGGCACGGGCCCACCCCGGACGCGACCAGTGCGGCCACGTGGCCGTCGCCGCGGGCCTCGCGCAGGATCGTGCAGGCGTGCCAGAGCGCCAGGTGGGGTGGATCGGGCCACGGCAGCGCGCGGTTCGCGGCGGCCAGCGGGCGGCCGGCCAGTGGAGCGGCCAGTGCCGCCTCACGGGCCAGAGCGGCGGCTTCGGCGATCTCGGGGGTGTCGACGGAGCCCAGCAGGCGTCGCAACGCCCCGTCCACGCCCTCCAGCCGGACGTCCAGATAAGAAGACGGCGAAGCCACCTCCCACGCGTCCGGCAGCGCACGGCGGACCATGCGCGGCGCGAAGTTGTAGAAGACCGCCGTGACCAGTTCCGACGACGCGGCGCCCAGGGGTGCTGCGCGCATGCCGAAGTAGCCCATCCAGCAGCCCTTGCAGCCCAGCGCGTCGGTCGCCGCGCGGGATTCGGGCGTGAAGTACGTGACGTCGTGGTAGGGCTCGAACCTCAACCACAGCTGCCTCGCGTCCACGCCCGACACGCTAGCCCAGCCAGGGCCGCCGCACGGGTCCACTCACCGTGGCGGCGTAGAGCGTTCGGCCATCCGAGGAGCGCCTCACGGCGTGTCGGCGAAGTGTCCCCCGATCCGCCGAGGAACGGCTCACGGCGTGTCGGCGAGGTGTTCCTCGATCCGGTCGACCTTGGCCTTCAGCTGGCCGGTGTGGCCGGGCCGGATGTCGGCCTTGAGCACGAGGGACACGCGCGGCGCGGCGGCCTGCACGGCTTCCGTCGCGCGCTTCACGACGTCCATCACCTCGTCCCAGTCGCCTTCCAACAGAGTGAACATCGCGTTGGTCTCGTTGGGCAGGCCGGACTCCCGCACGACCCGGACCGCCTCGGCCACGGCCTTCGCGACGCCTCCCGACGAGTCCGAACCGGACGGAGCAACGCTGAACGCGACAAGCACACGAGCCTCCTGCTGATCCACGAGTTGTACTGACTGGTAGCTTCGTTGCCCATGACACCGCTGCCGTTCGACCCGATCGCCCGCGCGGCCGAGCTGTGGGACGACCGGGTGGGTTCCTCCACGTCGATGGCCGCGGTCACGAGCGTCATGCGCGTCCAGCAAATCATCCAGTCCGCCGTGGACGCAGCCCTCAAGCCGCACGGGCTCACGTTCGCGCGCTACGAGGCGTTGGTGCTCCTCTTCTTCTCGCGCAAGGGCGCGCTGCCGATGCGCGTGATGGGCGAGCGCCTGCAGCTGCACCCGACGAGCGTCACGAACATCGTCGACCGACTGGAGAGCGACGGCCTCGTCCGCCGCACACCGCACCCGACCGACCGCCGCACCACGCTGGTCGAGATCACCGACGCGGGCCTGCAACGCCGTGAGAGCGCGACCGCGGCCGTCATGGACGTCAACCTCGGCCTCAAGGGCCTCACCGACCGCCAGACCGAGCAGCTCACCGACCTGCTCGCGAAGGTGCGCAGGGCCAGCGGCGACTTCGAGGATTAATTCGGTTGGGCGGTCCGGCGGGTCTGTGGCCTGATGGGGCCCATGTCGGATCGACCGGAACGCTCCATCGTCGCGCTCGTCAGCACCCCGGCCGGGTTCACCGGACGCACCGGGGTGATCCCCGTCGAGACCCCCGACTGGAACCACGTCGAACCGGTCAACACCGCCCTGCGCGCCCTGCTGGGCGTGGAGACGAGCGTGCTGCGCCTGCTCTCGGCCGAGGGAGGCTCGGTGCCGTTCGGCGGCGTCGTCACCTACCACGTCGAGGCGCACGACGAGCCGGACCACAGCCTCCTGGAACCCGCTGAGGCACCGGCCCCGGACGCCGAGCACCGGTTGCCGTGGGCACGCCTCGGAGGCCCGTCCGAACTGGTCGGGTGGGCCGACTCGGTGATCACCCGCACCGGCCCGGCCGCGCAGGTCCGCACCTGGAACCTGTCGAGCGTGCACCGCCTCCCCACCGCGAACGGACCGGTGTGGCTCAAGTCGGTGCCGCCGTTCTTCGCCGACGAGGGCATGGTGATCAAGATGGTCGCCGCCCACGACCCCGCGCTCGTGCCCGAGGTGCTGGCGAGCGCACCGCACCGCGTGCTGATGAGCCAGGCAGAGGGCACCAAGTGCTGGCCGGTCACCGCCGAGCACGTCGAGGAGGTCGTGCCGCGCTGGGTCGCCGTCCAGCACGCCCTGGCGGGAGCACCGCGGCTGCGGCCGTCCGCCGTGCCGTTGCCGGACTTCGGCCTGCCCGACACGCTGACCCACGGCGACTTCCACCCCGGCAACTGGCTCAGCAGCGGGGTGCTCATCGACTGGTCCGACGCCGTCTGGGGGCACCCGGCGCTCGACGCGTGCCGGCTCATGGAGTACGCCGAGCCCGAACTGCACGACCTCATCCGTCGCGTGTGGAGCGAGGCCTGGCTGCGCCACCGCCCGGACAGCGAACCCCTGGAGGCGCTGAGGATCGCACCGCGCGCGTCCCGGCTGCACAACGCCGTGAAGTACCAGGAGTTCCTCGACAACATCGAGGAGTCCGAACGGATCTACCACGAGGGCGATCCTCAGATCGAGCTCCGCGAGGCCCTGCGACTGGTGAGCGGATGAGCGAGCGGTCGATCATCGCCCTGGTCAGCGCTCCGAGCGGGTTCGCGGGCCGCACCGACGCGCTGCCGGTCAGCTCGCGCTGGTGGGCCGACGTCGAACCCGTCAACGAGGTGCTGGAACAGCTCCTGGGCGTCCGGACGAGCGTGCTCAGGCTGGTCTCGGTCGAGGGCGGCCGGCGGCCCGGCGGCGGCCTGGTCACCTACCACGTCGAGGCGCACGGCGAGCCGGACCGCACCCACCTCCACCCGGCGGAGGAACCCGCCGCGGACGCCCCGCACCGGCTCCCGTGGGCGCGGCTCGGCGGACCGTCCGAGCTGGTCGCGTGGGCCGACGGGCACGTCGACCGCACCGGCCCCGCCGTCCAGGTGAAGTCGTGGAACCTGTCGAGCGTGCACCGGCTGCCGACCGCGAACGGCTCCGCGTGGCTGAAGACCGTCCCGCCGTTCTTCGCGGACGAGGGCGCGGTGATCGCCGTGGTCGCCGAGCACGACCCCGGCCTGGTGCCACAGGTGATCGCCGAGGGACCGCGCCGGATCCTGCTGGCCGAGGCGCCGGGAACGGCCTGCTGGGACACCGAACCGGACCACATCAGGGAGATCGTGCCGCGCTGGGTGGCCGTGCAGAACGCGCTGGCCGGTGAGCCGCGGGTGAAGCCGTGCGTCGTCCCGATGCCGGACTTCGGACTGCCGGACACCTTGGTGCACGGCGACTTCCACCCCGGCAACTGGTTCGACAGCGGCACGGTCAACGACTGGTCCGACGTCGTCTGGGGCCACCCGGCGCTCGACGTGGGCAGGCTCGTCGAGTTCTGCCGGCCGGAACTGGGCGACCTGATCCGTCAGGTGTGGAGCGAGGCGTGGCTGCGGCACCGGCCGGACAGCCGCCCGATCGAAGCACTCGACACCGCGCGCCGCGCCTCACACCTGCTGGGCGCGGTGCAGTACCAGGAGTTCCTGGACAACATCGAGGACTCCGAGCACGTCTACCACCGCGACGACCCGGCGCGAGAGCTCAGAGCTGCTCGGCGGCAGGTTCGCTGAGGCGGCCGGTCTTCGACGCCCAGCGCTCGAAGAGCACCGTGCCGAACGGCGGGATGCTCGACAGCAGGCCGAGGACGAGCGTCCGCGCGTCCCACTTCAGCGGCTCCTTCGTCATCAGCGTGACGAGGATGAAGCCGACGAAGACGATGCCGTGGATCGGGCCGAAGATCTTCACGCCGATCTCGTTCTGCACGACGACGTACTTGAAGAACATCCCGAGCAGCAGGCCCGCCCAGGAGATGGCCTCGGCCAGGGCGAGGATGCGGAACCGTCCGACCACGCTGGAGAACGTCATGGCTCCCCATCATGAACCGTGACGGGGAGCACACGACCACCGGGCCTGCCGGGTGTGTCCTATTCCTCCCACTTGAAGACGCGGGAGGCGATGAAGCCGACCACGAGCGAGAACCCGACGAGCACGGCCGCCGGCACCGCCAGCGCCTCGATCCCCTTGCCGCGCACCAGCACGTCGAGCATGCCGTCGTTCATGTGCCGCAACGGGAACGCCTTCGAGACGGCCTGCAGCCACGCGGGCGCCTGGTCGACGGGGAAGAACGTGCCGGACAGGAACGCCATGGGCAGCACCACGATGTTCGCGGCGGCCGACGCGGCCTCCTCGGTCTTGGCGAACGCGCCGACCAGCATGCCGAGCGCGAAGAACGCGATGGTTCCCAGCAGCAGCAACGGGATCGCGAGCCACCACGCCCCGGACAGCCGCAACCCGAACACCGGCAGTGACGCGATGCCGATGAAGGTGGCGCCCTGGATCAGCGCGACACCGGCGCTCACGAGGATCCGCGACGACAGCACGGAGGTCGTCGAGATCGGCGCCAGCCGGATGCGCCGCAGCACCTGCTTGCGGCGCCACGACACCAGCGTCAGCGCAGACCCGAACACCGCCGACACCGCCACACCCCACGACAGGATGCCGGGCGTCAGGTACTGGATCGGCTTCAGCGAAGCGTCCTCGACCTTCTCCGCGGCGAACGTGAAGGTCGGCGGCTGACCGGTCGCGGCGAGGTTCGCCTTGTCCACGAACCCGTTGACGATGCCGACGACGGTCGCGGACTGCACCTGGTCGCTCTGCGCGAACCGCAGGTCGAGCTTCTGCCCGCGGACGATCAGCGCGGCGGGCAGGTCACCGTCCTTCACCTTCTGCACGGCGGCGCTCTCGTCGTTGAACGACTCGAACTCCAGCGCGCCGCTCTCGCGCAACGCCGAGACGATCGGGCCGTCGCCGACGAGCGCGATCTTGGTCTTGTCCGTGCCGGCGTCGCGCAGGAGCAGGCCGAAGATCACGAGGAACATCAGCGGAAAGATGAAGGTGAAGAACAGGGTGGCCTTGTCCCGGACGAAACCCTTGAGCATCGCCACCGAGAGCGTCTTGAACGCGGTCATGCTCGGTACTCCCGCCCGGTCAGGTTGAGGAAAACGTCTTCGAGGGTGGCCGTGCGGACCTGCAGCCCGTCGAGCGCACCGCGTTCGGCGAGCGCCGACAGCACGGGAGCGGGACGGCGCGTGGAGATCGTCAGCGACACCTCGTCCTCCTGCGCCTCGTCCACGCCGTCGAGCGCGGCAGCGTCCACAGCGGACAGAAGTCCCTTCTGCAGCGTCACGTGCGTCGGCGCGTCCAGGCCGCGCACCAGCACCGCGGGCCGGTCGAGCGCGAGGATCCGGCCGGTGTCCATGATCGCGACGCGGTCGCAGAGGATCTCGGCCTCGTCGAGGTAGTGGGTGGTGTAGACGATGGTCTTGCCGCGTTCCTGGATGGCGCGCAACACGTCCCAGAGGTTGCGGCGGGCCTGCGGGTCGAGCGCCGCCGTCGGTTCGTCCAGGAACACGATGTCCGGGTCGTGCACGAGCGCGCACGCGATCGAGAGCCGCTGGCGCTGCCCGCCGGAGAGCTTGTTCTCCTGCTCGTTCGCCTTGTCCGCCAGGCCGACCAGCTCCAGCATGTCCGCGGCCGTGCCGGCGCTCACCCCGTAGAGCGCGCCGAACGTCTGCAACTGCTCCTTCGCCGTCAGCTTGTCGAAGAACGACGTCGCCTGCAGCTGAACCCCGATGCGTGGCAACAACTTCACGTTGCGCGGCCACGGGCTCTCACCGAGCAGCAGCACCTCACCGCTGTCGGGCTTGCGCAGCCCCTCGACGATCTCCAGCGTGGTGGTCTTCCCGGCGCCGTTGGGCCCCAGGATGCCGAAGAACTCGCCTTCGGCCACGGTGAACGAGACCCCGTCCACCGCCTTCAGCTCGCCGTAGCTCTTGCGGATGTCCCGCACCACGACCGCGGACCGTTCCTCCGTCATGGCCGAGACGGTAGGTCAGCGGATGATGGTCCGCGTCGCGAAACGACTAAAGTCGCCGCGAAGTCGCGACGAACGCATCAGCCGCCGGCGGCGAGCAACGGGCGAGTGGTGTAGACGTCGTTCAGCCTTCGCAGCGCCGCGGTGAACTGGTCGAACCGGGCGCGCGGAACCGCCGCGCGCACCTCGCCGACCACCTGCCACAGGTACCGGTGCTCCGCCGTCTCCACGACCGGCGCCGGCACCTCGCACGGCACGTCGGCGGCGAACACGAGCGCCACCGCCGCGGCGCGCAGGCACGCGGTCGCGAGCGTCACGCAGTCCTCGACGAGGGTGCGGTCGTCCTCGGCGCGCAGGACTCCGTTGACGGCGAACCGGACGGCCTGCATCAGCGCGAGGTAGAGGCGCTGGCCCGCCAGTGCTCGTTCGAGCGGCAGGTTCTCGGTGCCGCGGGCGGGCGTCACGACGGTCATGCCGACCTGGGGGCGGCGCAGCACGTGGTCGAAGAGGGCGGTGGGGGCCCAGAGCAGGGTGCGCCAGGAGTCCTCGGTGATCGAGGTGCCCATCCTGGCCGCGTTCTCCAGCACGTCGAGGTAGGCGATCAGGACGCCGGACAGGAACACGCCGCCGCGGTCGCCGCCGACCCGTTCGATGCCGAAGCGCTCGTCGACGGGGCATTCCTGCACCCAGTAACCGGGCGACCACTCGATGACACCGCTGCTCGCGAGCACCACCCTGGCAAGTCGTTGGTGCACGGGCGACGCCGAGAGCACCGTGTCGTCCAACCCCATCTGCACGAGCGTGGACGCGGCGTGCTGCAACCCCTCGCGCCGTTGGGGCACGAGGTCGGGGTGCAGCAGGCGGAACGGTTCCACGTCGCCCCCTTCTCGTCGTTCCGACCACGATGAACGGCGAGGGGCGGGAAGTCATCCGGGGGCAGCGCAGCGTTACGTCTCAGTTGGACGCATTACTGCGTTCGGGCCCAGCCGGCGAGCTGTGCCCGAGACGAAAGGTTCAACGTGGTCTTCACGTTGCGCACGTGGGATTCCACAGTTCTGTGCGAAATACCGAGTTTGGCGGCGACCTGCGCGTTCGTCAATCCCTGCGCCACGAGCTCGACGACCATGCGCTGCCGGTCGCTCAGCACCGGGTCCCGCACGATCTCCTTGCCCAGCGCGGTTTCCAGGGCGTGCCGCGCGTCCATCGAACGGCCGGCGGCGAGCGCGCGCTGGAATGCCGCAGGGGAAAGGGATTCCCGCGCGAGGTCCAGTGCGACGGCCATCTTCCGCTTCCACCACGGTTCCGGCGGGACGACCCACGTCGTGCGCATCTGCTGGCAGGCGACCAGAAGCCGCACGCCGAGCTCGTGCCGTCCGGACGCCATGGCGACCAGGCCGCGGCCTTCGATGGACTCGACCGCCGCTCGCGGGGTGTCCGTCGTCATGCCCGCGCTCTCGGCGAACCGGGCGCCCGCGGCCGCCAGATCCCCGCGCTCCAGGGCGATGCAGCCCGACGTGTGCACCGCGATGGCCACGACGTCCTGCCGCGCATGGACTCTGAGCACCGGCAACGCGCTGTCGACGAGGTGGGCGGCCCCGTCCGCGTCACCGTCCACGAGCAACCGCCAACTGAGATTCTGGCTCGACACCGCGACACTCACGCCGTTTCCGTTACGTGCGCCGTACTCGATCGATCGGCGCAACGCCCCTGCGGCGTTCGACGGGTCGCCCACGCCGTCGTAGGCGTGCGCCAGCGTCCGGTAGAGACGGCACATGATCAGGTCCTGCCCGCAGGCCTCCGCCGTCGCGACCGCTTCGAGAGCGTGCTTCACCGCCTCGTCGTGCCGTTCCTCGTGGACCGCCAGGAGGGACGCGTACTCCAGCGCGAGGATCCGGTAGCGGGCGTCGGCGGGCGACTGGTGCAGCACCTGCATCAGCACCGCGCCGGCCTCGGCGAAGTAGCCGCGGTCGAAGCAGACCCGGAGCAGCATCGTGGCGAGCATCAGCCGCCGGTCGTCCCGCGGTGCGACCAAATGGGCGAACACGTACGCCACGTTGTCGTATTCCCGGTGCTGCGCCCGCACCTGTTCGGGCGTCAGGATCGACGAGGTGACACCGGGTTCGCCCTTCTCGCACAGCCACGCGATGATCCGCTCGGCCGTCACCTCGCGCTCGCCGTGCTCTTCGAGCCGCTCCTCCGCGTAGAGCCGGATCGACTCCAGCATCCGGAACCGGCCGTCGTCCTCCCGCACCACCAACGACTTCGCCTGCAACGCCGTGAGCAGCCCGATCACCGTGCGGCCGTGCACGACCTCGGCGATCTCCAGCCCGAACCCGCCCGGCAGCAGCGCGAGCCGCCGGAACAGCTCCTTCTCCTGCGCGGTCAGCAGGTCGTGGCTCCACGTGATCGCCGCGCGCAGGCTGCGGTGCCGCGCCTGCTCGCCGGCGTCGCTCAACAGGTCGAGCCGCTGGTCGAGGTGGTCCGCCAGCTCGTCCGGCGACGACGAGAGCCTCGCGGCCAGCTCCACGGCCAGCGGCAGGCCGTCGAGCCGCGCGCAGAGCGCCTCGATCGTGCTGTGGTCGCCGCGTGACCCTGCGCGTTCGACGAAGAGCCTCGCCGCGTCGGCTCCCATGCCGCGCAACGGGTAGACGGCCTCGCCGATGGACCTCAGCGCCTCCCTGCTGGTGGCGAGGACCTGCACGTGGGGGCAGCGCGACAGCAGGGTGTCGACCACCTCGCAGCACTCCTCGACGAGGTGCTCGCAGTTGTCGACCAGCACCAGGATCCGCCGGTTGTTCAGTTCGTTGACCAGCGTCGTCCGCAACGCGACACCCGCGTGCTGGTACACCCCAACGGCTTCCGCGAAGGCCTGCACGACCTGGTCCGGCCGGCTCAGCCTGCCCAGCTCGACCGTTCGGACCTCGCTCCGCCGGGAACGCCGGGCCAGCTCGACCGCGAGACGCGTCTTGCCGACGCCGGCCGGTCCGGTGAGCGTGAGCATCCTGTGCTTGCGCAGCAACGGAAGCAGCTCGGCGAGCTCGCTCTCCCTGCCGACGAACGCGTCGCCGTAGCCCGGTAACTCCGCGACCACAGTGGACGTACCGGCCGAACGCCGGCGGTAGGCGCGCTGACGGCACGCGTTCGAGCAGTAGCGCGCCCGCGACGGCAGCGGCGCGTACTCCGTGCCACAGCTCGCGCAGGTGCCCATCACAAAAGCGTACGACCGATCCCGCGTCTCAATTGGAAAGTGTGTGGAGGTCGACCTCCAGCGTGGTTCCCGAACGCAGCTCCGCGAGCTCGATCCTGTCCTTGGCCTTTGAGAGCCAGCCGCTCCGAATGCTCTGCACCACCTGCGTCTTCGTGACGTCGGCCTGTTCGGCCTTGATCACCACGTCCTTGCCGTTCTCCAGATGGATGACGGCTTTGGTGAACTTCGGCGCGTGCGGCACGAACTCGCCCGTCCCCGGCACGGCCGGGTACATCCCGAGGGCGCTGAACACGTACCAGGCCGACATGGTGCCGAGGTCGTCGTTGCCGGTGACGCCCGCCGGTCCGTTGACGAACAACGTCTGCGCGGCGCGCACGACCACCGACGTCTTCTCGGGTTTGCCGATGAGCGCGTACATCCACGGCGCGTGCAGATCGGGCTCGTTGTTCGGGTTGTACCTGAACTGGTTGTAGTAGTCGTACGGCCCTACAACCCACTTCTCGCGCACGGTCCGCTTCGGGTCGACGAGCAGGTCCTGGTACGCGAAGAAGTCGTCCAGCCGCGCCTCGGCCGCCGCCTTGCCGCCGAGTGCCGTGAGCAGCCCGGTGATGTCGTGCTGCGCCAGCCACTGGTACTGCCAGGCCGTGCCCTCGTGGAACCCCTCCGGCCCCTGCGGCGTGTACGGGTTGAGCCACGCACCGCCCTGCAGCTTGGGGCGCGGGAATCCGGAGAAGCCACGGTCCGTGACGCTGGAGTCCCAGAGGGTGCGGTGGTTGAGGCCGCGCAGGCGCAGCCGTTCCGCGTCCTCCTTGTGCCCCAGTTCCTCGGCCATGATCGCGAGCGTGGCGTCGGCCAGCGCGTACTCCAGGGTCGCCGACGCGCCGTGGTGCGGGTCGGTGTCCTGCCCCTTCTTGGGGAAGCGCTTGTCGTACTGGACGAACCCGTGCGCGAGGTAGTTCGGGTTGCCGGACCTGCCCTGGAACCTGCTGGCGGCGGGCGGGACGCCGTCCACGTTCTGCAGCAACGCCCGGTACGCCTGCTCCTCGAAGCCCTTGAGGTGACCGAAGCGCCACAGGTCGACCAGGAACGGCGTGACCGGGTCGCCGGTCATGCAGTTGGTCTCCTGGTTCGCGAACGCCCAGCGCGGCAGCCACCCGCCCTGCTCGTGGATCGCCAGCACGCTCCTGCCGATGTCCTGCGACCGCTTGGTGCGGAGCAGCGCGAGGAGCTGGTTGTGCGCGCGGTAGGTGTCCCACAGCGAGTAGTACTCGTAGTAGGTCCAGCCGTCCGCCTGGTGCACCTGGTTGTCGAAGCCGCGGTACCTGCCGTCGGCGTCGCTGCCGGTCAACGGCTGGAGCAGCACGTGGTAGAGCGCGGTGTAGAAGACCGCGCGCTCGTCCCAGTCGTCCGTCTCGATCTCGACGCAGCCCAGCTCCGCGCGCCAGGCGTTCTGCGCCTCGTTGCGGAGGTCGTCGAAGGTCCTGCCCGCGGTCTCGGTCCCGAGGTTGTTCGCGGCACCCTGTTCGTCCACTTGCGACAGTGCGGTCATCGCCGTGACAGGACCGGGGGTGAACGTGACCCAGGCGCCCCTGAGTCCGGCGCCGCCCGCGGAATCCCGTTGTCCCGGCTTGGGTCCCGTGGGACCCCACGTGCCGAACTGCTGGAACGGGCGGTCGAACCTCGTGGTGAAGTGGGTGAGGTACGGGCGGCCGCCGCAGAACGCCTGCGTCTCCACGGTTCCGACGATCGTGCGGTCGTCGACCACGCGGACGGAGCTGGCGCTGACGGGTTCCTTGTCGTTGGCCTGGCCGACGTTGACGAGCAGCGTGCCGTTGACACCGCTGGGGAACGTGTACCGCTCGACGCCGGCCCGCGTGGTCGCGGTGCACTCGACGGTGATGTCGCGGTCCAGCCGGACCTTGTAGTAGCCGGGCTTCCCGATCTCGCCGTCGTGCGTGTACGCGCTGGCGTACCGCTTGTGGTCGAACGTCTGCGGCAGTTGCGTGACCGGCAGGATCGGGACCAGGCCGCCCTGCTCCCAGCAGCCGGCGCCGGACAGGAAGAAGTGGCCGAAGCCGCGGATCTGCTGGTCGTCGTAGCGGTAGCCGGCGTAGTGGGAACCGACCGGACTGCTGTGGGCCTTGCCGAACGGCATGGACGCGCCGGGGAACGTGTTGCCCTCGTCCTTGGTGCCGATGAAGGTGTTGACCGACTCGATGGGATCCAGTGCGTCCACGCTTTTCACCCTAGAGGCGTTCAGGGTTCCCGGCCGAGTGGTCCGGTCGGGTGGTCCGTGTCGAGGAAGAGGGACCGGACCGGGGTGCAACCGCCGCCGCATGCGCACCCCGGCCCGGGGGCCTTCTGCCGGACCAGCGCCGCCCCAGAACCGGCAACGCTGTCCGTCACCAAGAGACTGCGGAGCGCACACGGCCAAGGTCAAGACCGTCGCGATCACTTGTCCAGTTCTGGACATGACGCATCGGAATGGGGCGCCTGAACCGGTGAGGAAAGTGTTGACAAGGACGTAAAGCCGAGGTGAGATACGGCCACTATGACAACGTTGTCCCCCAGCGGGCCCGTAGCCGGTCAGCGCAAGGTACGTCGCGCGACGATGAACGACGTCGCGCGGCTCGCGGGCGTGAGCATCAAGACCGTCTCGCGCGTGGTCAACGACGAGCCGGGTGTGCACCCGTCCACCGCCGAGCGCGTGCTCGCGGCCATCGACCAGCTCGGGTTCCGGCGGAACCTGAGTGCCCGCAACCTGCGCCGGGGTTCGTCCACCGGCACGATCGGGCTGGTGCTGGAGGACGTCGGCAACCCGTTCTACTCCGGCGTGACCCGCGCTGTCGAGGAAATCGCCCGTCTGAGAGGCAGACAGGTGATCTCCGGGTCGTCGGACGAGGACCCCGGTCGTGAACGCGAGCTGGCGCTGGAGTTCTGCTCCCGCAGGGTCGACGGGCTGCTGATCGTGCCCGCCGGGCTGCAGCACAGCTACCTGGTGCCGGAGATGCGCGCCGGAACGCCCGTGGTGTTCCTGGACCGGCCGGCGGGTGACGTCGTGGCCGACACCGTGCTGGTGGACAACATCGGCGGGACGGTCGAGGCCGTCACGCACCTCGCGTCGCATGGGCACCGCCGCATCGCGTTCCTCGGGGACGCGCCGGACATCTTCACCGCCAACGAGCGGCTGCGCGGGTACCGCGAGGGCTGCGTGCGGGCCGGAATCGGCTACCACGACGAGCTCGTGGCGATGGGGCCGCACGACGAGAGCAGCGTCGCGACCACGTTGCAGAGGCTGCAGACCATGCGTGAGCCCGCCACGGCGATCGTGGCCGGCAACAACCGCATCACCGTGTACATCCTGCGCGCGCTCGCGGGGGTCGCGGAACGGCCCGCCCTGGTGGGCTTCGACGACTTCGAACTCGCTGACCTGCTGTCGCCGCCGGTGACCGTGATCGCGCACGACGCGAGCGCGCTCGGCAAGGCGGCCACCGATTTGTTGTTCGCCCGCTTGGACGGCGACAACTCACCACCGCGCCGCGTCGTGCTGCCGGTGCGCTTGGTGCCACGAGGATCCGGGGAGGTCCACGCGTGAGTTCTGGTGTTCTCCACCAGCCTGTCAACTTGCCCGCCAACCAGCCGAAGCAGTTCTACCGCGGCGGTGAGGCGATCGCCGCGCTGCGCGGCGGGACGAGCGGCGACTTCGGCCCCGAGGACTGGGTGGCGTCGACGACCACGCTCTACGGGCGCAGCGATGCCGGGTTGACAACGTTGCCAAACGGCATCCTTCTCCGCGACGCGGTGGCGGCGGACCCGACGGGGTGGCTCGGCGCGGACCACGCGGCGAAGTTCGGCGGCGACACGGCGTTGCTCGTGAAGCTGCTCGACGCCGGCCAGCGCCTGCCCGTGCACTGCCACCCGTCGAACGCCTTCGCGTCGTCGCACCTGAACTGCCGTCACGGCAAGACGGAGGCGTGGATCGTCGTCGGCACGACGGGCCCGAACCCGACCGTCTACATCGGATTCCGCGACGACGTGCCCGCGGACACCGTCTCGGACTGGGTCGCCACGCAGGACACGAAGGCGATGCTCGACGCGCTGAACCCGGTCTGCGTCCGGCCCGGCGACACGGTGTTCGTGCCCGCCGGTGTGCCGCACGCGATCGGCGAGGGCGTGTTCATCGTCGAACTGCAGCAGCCCACCGACTTCTCGGTGACGCTGGAGTGGCAGGGCTTCCTCGCCAACGGCGACATCGGCCACCTCGGCCTCGGCTACGACGTGGCGCTCGACTGCGTCGACCGGCAGGGCTGGAGCGGCAAGCTCGAGCAGCTCGTCCGCCAGACGTCCGAGAAGTGGGCGCCGTCGGTCGACCTCCTCGGCCACGACGCGGATCCGTTCTTCCAGGCCGACCGCCTGCACGTGGAGGGCTCCTTCGCACTGGAGCCGTCGTTCGCCGTGCTGGTCGTGCTGGAGGGCTCCGGCCAGCTCGGTGAGCTGGAGGTGCGCAAGGGCAGCACCGTCGTCGTGCCGCACGCGGCCGGCGAACTCGGCCTGACCGGTGACCTGGTGGCGATCCGCTGCCGCCCGCCCGTTCTGTCCACTGTGGAGGGATGATGCCGTGAGCCAGCCGCTGCTGGAGGCTCGTGATCTCACGAAGAACTACGGCACCGTGGAGGCTCTTCGCGGCGCCTCGTTCACCGCCCACGCCGGCGAGGTCGTGTCGCTCATCGGCGACAACGGCGCCGGCAAGTCCACCCTGGTGAAGTGCCTGTCCGGGGTGGAGCAGCCGACCGGCGGCACGCTCGTGTTCGACGGCGAGCCGCTGGTGCTGAACTCCCCCAACGACGCCCGCGACCTCGGCATCGAGACGGTGTTCCAGGACCTCGCGGTCGCGCCGGACCTCGACCCGGCCGCGAACATGTTCCTGGGCAGGGAGATCCTCAAGCCCGGCCTGCTCGGGTTCCTCGGCGTGCTCGACAAGAAGGCCATGCGCAGGCAGGCGTCCGAGCACTTCACCCGGTTCGGCGCGACGCTGCAGAGCATCGACGTGCCGATCGCCGCGTTGTCCGGTGGTCAGCGCCAGTCCGTCGCGGTCGCCAGGTCGGTGGCGTGGGCGTCGAAGCTCGTGTTCATGGACGAGCCGACGGCCGCACTCGGTGTGGTGCAACGGGAACGCGTGCTGGACGTGATCAAGCGCGTCCGCGACGAGGGCATCGCCGTGGTGCTGATCTCGCACAACATGCCCGAGGTGCTGTCGGTGTCCGACCGCGTCGAGGTGCTGCGCCTCGGCCGCCGGGTGGCCCGGTTCAAGGCCTCGGAGACCAGCGTCGAGGAGCTCGTCGGCGCCATGACCGGCGCGCTGACCCAGGAGGACGCGGCCTGATGACGACCGATGAGAAGACAACGTTGTCAACTCTGCCGGACGAGCAGCGCACGCCGTTGATCAAGCGGCTGACCGGCGCGAACACGCTCTGGATCGGCCTGGTGCTGCTGGTCCTGGTCGCCACGTTCGGCGCGATCCGCCCGGACGCGATCTTCCAGGTGACCACGCTGCAGTTCCTGCTCGCGGAGACCGCGGTGCTGCTGGTGCTGTCGGTCGGCATGACGTTCGTGATCATCACGTCCGGCATCGACCTGTCCGTCGGCTCGGTGCTGGTGTTCGCGAGCGTCTCGTCCGCGATGGCGATGAACTCGGTGTCCGGCGGTGACGCGACGAACGCGGGCTGGGGCGTGATCGGGTTCGGCCTGCTGGTCGCCGTGGTCAGCGGCGCGGCCTGGGGCCTGCTCAACGGCCTGCTGATCTCGCGGGCGAAGATCCCGCCGCTGATCGTGACGCTGGGGTCGTTCGGCGCGGCACAGGGCGCGGCCCTGTTGCTGAACAACGGTTCCAACGTCTCGGGCATCCCGGACAAGTTGAACCGCACCTTCGGTTCGGGCACGTACTTCGGCATCCCGAACATCGTGATCGTGGCCGCCGTCGTCACCGCCCTGGGCGCGCTTCTGCTGTCCACCACGCGGTTCGGCCGCTACACCTACGCCGTCGGGTCGAACGAGGAAGCGGCCCGGCGCGTGGGCATCTCCGTGCGCGGCCACCTGACGAAGGTGTACCTGCTCGCGGGTGTGCTGGCCGGTCTCGCGGGGTTCATGGGCAACGCGTTCTTCCGCGTCGCGGTCGTCACCGGCCACGAGACGGACAACCTGAACGCGATCGCCGCCGTGGTGCTGGGCGGGACGAGCATCTTCGGCGGCATGGGCTCGGTGGTGGGCACGGTGTTCGGCGTGTTCATCCCGGCGGTGCTGGAGAAGGGCCTCGTGATCATCGGGGTCAAGGAGTTCTGGCAGCCGATCGCCGTCGCGATCGTGCTGGTGGCCGCCGTGTGGCTGGACCAGACACGGCGGCGGGCGCGCAACCAACGTTAGGAAAGGTGCTGGACCAATGAAGATCCGCTCCGCAGTGGTTGTCTCGGCCGCCTTCCTGCTCGCCGCGTGTGGCGGGGGCGGGCAGATCGGTGACTCGAACTCGGGCAGTTCGGCCGCGAACAAGAAGCTGGTGCTGATCCCCGGCATCACCGCCGAGCCGTTCTACATCTCGATGCAGTGCGGTTTCGAGGAGGCGGCGAAGGCCGCGGGCTACGAGGTCGACACCCAGGCCCCCGCGAAGTTCGACGCGGCCCAGCAGACCCCGATCGTCACGGGCATCCTCGCGTCCAAGCCGGCCGCCGTCCTGATCGCGCCGACCGACGACAAGGCCATGGCCGGTCCGATGAAGTCGCTCAAGGACGCGGGCATCAAGGTCGTCGAGGTCGACACCAAGCTCCAGGACACCTCGATCGGCGTCTCGTCCATCTCGTCCAACAACGAGCAGGGCGGCAAGCTCGCGGCCGAGACGCTGAACAAGCTCGCGGCGGGCAAGTCCGGTTCGGTGCTGGTGCTCAACACCAAGGCGGGCACGTCGACCACGGACGCGCGCGCCAAGGGCTTCGAGGACGCGATCAAGGCGTTCCCGAACCTCAAGTACATCGGTCAGCAGTACACGGACAACGAGCCCGCCACTGCGGCCTCGAAGGTGACCGCGACCCTGGCCGCGAACCCCGACCTGATCGGCGTGTTCGCGACCAACCTCAACACCGGTGAGGGCGCGGCGACCGGCCTGCGCAACGCGGGCAAGACCGGCGCGGTGAACCTCGTCGGCTTCGACGCGTCGCCGAAGCAGGTGGAGGACCTGAAGGCGGGCACCGTGCAGGCCCTGATCGCGCAGGACCCCGCCACGATCGGCAAGCAGGGCGTCGAGCAGGCCATCGCGGCGATAGACGGCAAGGAGAACAAGCGCGACATCGAGACCGACCTCGTCGCCATCACCAAGGACGACGCGTCGGCCAACGAGAAGTACTTCTACAAGCAGTCCTGCTGATCCGACCAACAACAGGGCCGTCCCTCCGGGGGCGGCCCTGTTGCGTCCGATGACGTACGTCATCGGGGTTTGCCCGCAACGGCGTAAGACGAGAGTCGTACCCGTTCGCCTCCTTAAGGCCGATGCTGCCACCCGCGGAAAGCGGTGAGCTGGGTGGACATTGGAGGGGGCTCGGATGTCACGAAGGAAAATCGCGGCGGCACTCGCCGTCGTCACGGCGTCATCGCTGCTCATCGCACCACAGGCGGTCGCGGATCCGGTTCAGCGGATCCAGTGGCAGAAGTGCTTCGACGCGCCACTGCCGGGATTCCCCGCGGGCGCGGAACGGCTGGAGTGCGGCAGCTTCACGGCGCCGATGGACTGGAACAACCCGCGCAACGGCAAGACGATCACCATCGCCGTCAGCCGGCTCACGCCGAAGAACGGCACGGCGAAGTCCACGGTCTTCACCAACCCCGGCGGTCCCGGCGGCCCCGGCCGCACGATGCCGCTGCTCTACCTCGACCGGCCGAAGCTCAGCGAGAACGCCGAGATCATCGGCATCGACGTGCGCGGCACGGGCGCCAGCAACAACGTCACGTGCGGCGGCTTCAACACCGACGGGCTGGCCGATCCGCGTGATCGCAGCAAGGCCAACCTCGACCTGCTCTACGGCGGCATGGAACTGCTCGCCAAGTTCTGCCAGACCAAGTCCGGCGAGTTCGGCCGGTACGTCTCCACCGACCAGACGGTGAAGGACCTCGACCTGCTGCGCCAGGTGCTCGGCAAGAAGAAGGTCAGCTGGCTCGGCTACTCCGGCGGCAGCTGGATGGGCGCCTACTACGCCACCTACTTCCCGAAGACCCTGGACAGGATCGTGCTCGACTCCAACGTCGACTGGACGCTGCCGTGGCAGCCGATCTTCGACGACTGGGGCATGGCCTTCGAACGCCGGTTCCGCGTCGACTTCCTGCCGTGGGTGGCGAAGTACGACAACGTCTACCACCTGGGCAAGACCGGCGAGGAGGTGCGGCAGTCCTACGAGCGCACCCGCGCCAAGCTGAACGAGCAGCCCGTCACGCGGCCGGAAGGCACGTACAACGGCGTGATCCTCGACTTCCTGCTGCGGGGCACGCTCTACAGCAAGGACAGCTTCGCCGACGGCGCGCAGACGTTCGCGGAACTCGCCGGTGCGGTGCCCGCGCGGATGAACGCGCTGGCCAGCTACCCGGACGCCCAGACGGGCACCGCCTACTCGATCATCTGCAACGACACGCCGTTCCGCGGTGACCGGAGGTACCTGGAGCGCGACGGCGCGCAGGACGGCGCGAAGTGGCCGCTCGTCGGCTACACGCAGATCGCCGGCCCGTGCGCGTTCTGGGACCGGCCGGACATCAAGCTCAAGCAGCCCAACGGGATCGGCGTCGCGCCGACGCTGATGGTGCAGTCGGTGCGCGACCCGGCGACGCCGCTCGAACAGGCGCAGCGGGCACACCGGAACTTCAAGGGCTCCGTGCTGCTCACCGTCGAGGGCGAGGGCGACCACGGCATCTACGGGTTCGGCAACCCGTGCGTGAACGACGTCGTCGAGCGCTACCTCGTCGACGGCGTCACGCCCGCCAAGGACCTCACGTGCCCCGGCGTTCCGCTGCCCGCGCCCGGTCAGAGCGGGCAGAACTCGCTCGCGACGGCACAGCGGCTCGCCACCCAGCTCGGTTGGTAGGAGGGGGAAAAACACATGCACCGCAACCAGATCGCGGCGGCACTCGCCGTCGTCACGGCCACATCGCTGCTCATCGCGCCACCAGCGCAGGCGAGCGGTTTCGCCACCCAGCAGATCGCGTGGCAGCAGTGTTCCAGCGAACCCGGCTTCGAAAGACTGCAGTGCGGCAGCTTCACCGCGCCGATGGACTGGAACAACCCGCGCAACGGCAAGACAGTCACCATCGCCGTCAGCCGCACGGTTCCGTTGAACGGCAAGGCGAAGACCGCCGTCTTCACCAACCCCGGCGGGCCCGGCGGCGAGGGCCGCACGCTGCCGCTGGTCTACCTCGACCGGCCGAAGCTCAGCGAGAACGCGGAGATCTACGGCATCGACGTGCGCGGCACGGGCGCCAGCAGCAACGTCACCTGCGGCGGGTACGACACGCTCGGCTCGGCGGACCCGCGTGACCGCAGCAGGGCGAACCTCGACCTGATCTACGGCGGCATGGAGCTGCAGGCGAAGTTCTGCCAGACCAAGTCCGGCGAGTTCGGCAAGTACGTCACCACCGAGCAGACCGTGAAGGACCTCGACCTGCTGCGCCAGGTGCTGGGGCGCAAGAAGGTCGACTGGCTCGGCTACTCCGGCGGCAGCTGGATGGGCGCCTACTACGCCACCTACTTCCCCAAGACCCTCGACAAGATCGTGCTCGACTCGAACACCGAGTTCACCGGGACATGGCAGTCGGTGTTCGGCGACTTCGGTCTGGGCTTCGAGCGGCGGTTTCGCGTCGACTTCGCGCCGTGGGTCGCCAAGCACGACAACGTCTTCCACCTCGGCAAGACCGGTGAAGAGGTGCGGCAGGCCTACGAGCGGACACGCGCGAAGCTCGCGGAGCAACCCGTCACCCTGCCCGAGGGCACGTACTACCCGGTCACGCTGGACCTGGTGCTCGTCCAGGGCCAGTACAGCAAGTACGCGTTCGACAGCACCGCGCGGAAGCTGGCCGAACTGGCGGGCACGCTGCCGACACCGTTGACGGCGCAGGCGAGCTACCCGGACGCGCAGACCGCCACGCTGCACTCGATCGTCTGCAACGACAACAAGTTCCGCGGAGACCGCAAGTTCCTGGAACGCGACGCCGTGCAGGACGGCGCCAAGTGGCCGTTGCTCGGCTACTACCAGATCATGGGGCCGTGCGCGTACTGGAACCGGCCGGACGTGAACCTCAAGCAGCCCAACGGGATCGGTGTCGCGCCGTCGTTGATGGTGCAGTCCGAACGGGACGCGCCGACGCCGATCGAGGGCGCGAAGAGGGCCCACGCCGGGTTCGCCGGCTCGCGGATGCTGACCGTGAAGGACGAGGGTGACCACGGCATCTACGGGTTCGACAACGCCTGCGTCAACAACGTCGTCGAGCGCTACCTCGTCGACCGCGTGACGCCGTCCGGCGACCTGTCCTGCCCCGGCGTGCCGCTGCCCGAACCGGGTCAGCAGCAGGCAGGTCCGCTGGAGCAGGCGCGTGACCTCGCGGTCAGGCTCGGCTGGTGAGGGCGCACCTGGCCGCGTTCGCAGCCGTCACCGTGGCCACGTCGCTCCTGGTGGTGCCGCAGGCAGCGGCGGGAACGACGTTCGCGAACCAGAAGATCACGTGGCAGAAGTGCAGCGAGGCGCCCGGCTTCGAACGGCTGGAGTGCGGCTCGTTCACCGCGCCGATGGACTGGCACGCCCCTCGCAACGGCAAGACCATCACGATCGCCGTCAGCCGCACGGTTCCGTTGAACGGCAAGGCGAAGACCACCGTCTTCACCAACCCCGGCGGACCGGGCGGCGCCGGGCGCACGTTGCCGCTGATCTACCTGAACCGTCCGAAGCTCAGCGAGAACGCCGAGATCTACGGCATCGACGTGCGCGGAACGGGCGGCAGCGACAACGCCACGTGCGGCGGCTACCAGCACCGGCTCGCCACCGACTGGCGCGACCGGAGCAGGGCGAACCTCGACCTGCTCTACGGCGGCATGGAGCTGCAGGCGAAGTTCTGCCAGACGAAGTCCGGCGAGTTCGGCCGGTACGTCAACACCGAACAGACGGTGCGGGACCTCGACCTGCTGCGTCAGGTGCTGGGCAAGAAGAAGGTCAGCTGGCTCGGGTACTCCGCGGGGAGCTGGATGGGCGCCTACTACGCCACCTACTTCCCGAAGACGCTCGACAGGATCGTGCTCGACTCCAACACCGAGTTCACCGAGTCGTGGCAGAAGGTCTTCGACAACCTGCCGGCGGGATCGGAGCTCCGGTTCCGCGTCGACTTCCTGCCGTGGGTGGCGAAGTACGACAACGTCTTCGGGCTCGGCAAGACCGCGGAGGAGGTGCGCCAGAACTACGAGAAGACGCGCGCACGGCTGGTCGAACAGCCCGTCACGCTGCCGGACGGCACCGTCGTCACGCCGGTCCTGCTGGACGCGCTGATCTTCGCCGGCCTGTACAGCAAGGACTCCTTCGAGGGCACGGCACAGCTGTTCGCCCTGATCGCGGGCACCCTTCCCGTGTCACCGGCCGCCGTCAGGCAGTACCCGGACTCGATCATGGGCACGCAGATGTCGGTGCTGTGCAACGACACCCCGTTCCGCGGGGACCGGAAGTCGTTGGAACGCGAGGGCAACCGGAGCGTCCAGCGCTACTCGCTCGTCGGCGGTTACCAGATCACCGGCCCGTGCGCGTGGTGGGACAGGCCGGAGCTGAACCTCAAGCGCCCCAACGGCAAGGGCGTCGGGTCCGCGTTGATGGTGCAGTCGGTGCGGGATCCCGCGACACCGCTGGCAGGCGCGCAGCGGGCCCACGCCGGGTTCGCGAACTCGCGCATGCTGACCGTGCGGGACGAGGGTGACCACGGCATCTACGGGTTCGGCAACGACTGCGTCGGTGACGTGGTGGAGAGCTACCTCGTCGACGGCGTGGTGCCGTCGAGGGACCTGAGCTGTCCCGGCGTGCCACTGCCGGCACCCGGTGAGAGCACGGGCAACCCGCTCACCAAGGCACGGGAGCTGGCGGCCCAGGCCGGTTGGTGACTCAGAACGTGCCGGGGTGGGTGCGTCTGCGGCGAGCCGCGTACACACCCGCCTCGGTGCGGCGGTCGAACCCGAGCTTGTGCAGCAACGACGACACGTAGTTCTTCACGGTCTTCTCGGCGAGGAACAGGCGGTTCGCGATCTGCCTGTTCGTCATTCCCTCGGCGATGAGGTCGAGGATGCGGCGTTCCTGCGGACTCAGTGCGGCGTAACGAGGATCCTCCTCCGGGCCGCCCCGCAGCCGTTGCAGAACGGTCGCCGTGACACCGGCGTGCAGCAGCGACCCGCCGGAGGCGAGGGTGCGGACGGCGGCGACGAGGTCGTTGCCGGAAACCTCTTTGAGCATGTATCCGGACGCGCCCGCCATGATCGCGCCGAACAGCGCCTCGTCGTCCGAGTAGGACGTGAGCATCAGGCACGCTGGAGCCGGGTCCACCAGACTCCTGATCTCCCGGCACACCGTGACGCCGTCGCCGTCGGGCAGCCGCACGTCGATGATCGCCACGTCCGGTTTGAGCCGCGGTGCCTGGGCGACCGCGGACGTCGCGCTGTCCGCCTGGCCGACGACCTGGATGTCCTCGGCCTGCGCCAGCAACTGGACGAGTCCACGCCGCACGATCTCGTGGTCGTCCACCAACAGCACCGCTATCGCCATCTCGCCTCCTGCAGGACCAGCGGAACGAACCAGGTGATGCTCACCCCCGCACCGGGGATCGAGTCGACGGCGCAGTCGCCGTGGTGGCGCCGCGCCCGAGCCGCCATGTTCGCCAGCCCGCCCGTGTGAGGGGGCACTCCGGCCGGATCGTCAGCCAACGGCAAGCCACCGCCGTCGTCCTTGACCATGAGCTCAAGACTCGACACGGTGCGATCGACGCTCACGGCGACAGCGACGTGCGTAGCTCCCGCGTGGCGCACGACGTTCGTGAGCGCCTCTCGCAGCGTGGCGAGCAGATCGGGCCTGACCACGTCCGGCACGACGGTGTCCAACGGCCCTTCGAGCGACACGTCCGGCTCGAACCCGAGCAGCCGCGCGGACTCGTGCACCGCGTTGAGCAGCTGCCCGCGCAGGCTCGCGCTCCCGGACGGCGGTTCCTGCAGGGAGAAGATGGTGCGGCGGATCTCGCGGATCGTGTGGTCGACCTCCTCCACGAACCCGCTGATCCGTTCGACGACCTGCGGCTTGACGATCATCCCCGTCAGCCCCTGCAACCCCAGGCCCAGCCCGAACAGCCGCTGGATGACCAGGTCGTGCAGGTCCCGCGCGATGCGGTCGCGGTCCTCCAGCACGGCGAGTCGTTCGGTGTCGCCGCGCGCCCGCGTGAACTCCAGCACCAGCGCGGCCTGCGCGGCGAACGCCTCGATCAGGTCGGGGTCGTCGAAGCTGGGCTCGTTCTCAGGCCGCGCCACGATCAGCACACCGATCGTCCGTTCACCCACCCTCAGCGGCACGACCGCGCACGGCCCCGGCACTGCGGGCACCTTGCCCTCGTCGTGGCACTCGCCGAGGCCTGACTCGTAGACCCGGTAGGTGACGGTGCCCTCCTTCGGCACCCGCATCCCCTCGGCGTCGTACCGGCCGCCGTCGGTCACCTCGATGACCAGGTCCCCGTTGTGGTCGGGCAGGACGACGGCGGCGAAGTTCGCGTTGGCGGTACGGCGCGCCGTCTTCGCCACGAGGTAGAGCGCGTCACGGCCGTTCGTGCCCAGCAGCAGCCTGGTCGTCACGTCGGCGGCGGCCCGCAGCCACGCCTCGCGCTTGCGCGTCTGCTCGTACCGGTCGAGGTGCCCGACGGCGCTGCCCGCTGCCGTGGCCAGCGCGGTGAGGATGTCGCGGTCCTGGCTGGTGAACTCGGCCTTCCCGCTCAGGAAGAGGTTGCCGAACGTCTCGTCCTGCACCTTGATCGGCGCGCCCAGGAAGTCGGCGGGACCGATCGAGCGCGGGTCACCGGAGGTGATCTGGACCTGGCCGTCGTGCTGCGCGGTGAACTCCGCCAGCTCCTTGTGACCGTTGATCACGGCCAACGCTCCGTAAGGGGCCTCGATCAGGTCGCAGGCGGACTCAACGACGTGCCGTAGGAGGTCCGGCAGGGTGTCGTCCTCGGCGAACGACAGCACAACGTCCAGCACCCGCTGTTCTGTGCTCACGTTGCCGCCCACGGCTTCACCCCTTGGAGGGATAGAAGTGCACCGCACGAACGACTGAGGGTAACTCCCCTGAGTAGTCAAGGGGGAGACCATCACTGCAAACAGTGAACTTTGGGACTACTGAGAGTAGAGGGGTGTCTTAGTTGGGCGATGTGACGCTCAGTGCAGGCCGTGTCGAGCCGGTGCGGGTCATCGCCGCTTCGCGACGATCGCGATTGGGGCTTGACTTCGGGGCCCTTGCGAGGCCTTTCTCGGCCTAATAAAAGCCGGGCATGTGAAGCCCGGCCGAGTGGTCAAGTTTAAGGCCTCGCACCCGAAGTCAAGCCCCAATCGCCGTCGGGGTTGAGCCATCACCGCTGATCAGAGCCCGACGAGATAGGGACGCCTCGGCTTCGCCATCGCGTTGGGCGATGTGACGCTCAGTGCAGGCCGACGCTGAACCCCTCGTCGATCACCCCGCGGTAGATCTGCGGCGCGAACGTCCGCAGCCCGTGGTCGATCGGCCCGATGAACCCGGCCGAGTCCCCGAGCGGCAGCCGGTACCCGTTCTGCACCCGGTGGAACTCCCACAGCGGTTCCATCGTCGGGTGCGCGGGCCGGAACTGGTGGGGATCACGCGGGTGCAGGTCCACGCGCACCAGCGTCCGCCGCACCAGCGCGTCGGCGAGCTGGACGGCGCGTTCCTGGGTGCGGGAGATCGAGATCGCGCCCAGCTCCTGCCAGCCGACCGCCCACGGCATGCCCTGCGGGTCGTCGAGGCGGATGCCGCCCTGCTCGATGACGAGCTTGCGAGGGCGGGAGATCGTCTTCCACCTCACCACGGCCATCACGCCGATGCCCGTGAACGCGATGCCGATGACGGCCGCGATGCTGCCGCCCACCGGTTCACCGTCCATGAACGCCGTGACCGCGCCCACCAGCGCGAGGATGCCGAGGACGCCGGCGACCGAGCCGCCGATGAGAACTTTGCGGGTGTCGCTCTTGCCGAGGTCCAGGACGACGGGCTGAGGCGCTCCCCAAGCAGTCATGACCGCAGGTTACCGCTGATCAACAAGTCCGCGGCGGCGAACGGGTCGAGCTCGCCGGAGACCACGCGCCGCGCGAGGTCGTCCACCGGGCCGAAGCGGGTGCGGACCCGTTCCACGGCGATCGCCTCGATCTCGGCGCCCGCACGACGCAGGCGGCGTTCGAGCAACTCGCCGTGCGCGGTCATCCACGAGTGGTGTTCGGCGATCGCCTCGACGACGCGGTCGAGGCCTTCCTGGCGTGCGGCCACCGTTTTCACGACAGGTGGGCGCCAGGCCGGTCCTGAGCGGTCGCGGCGGCCCAGGGAGATCATGTACTTGAGGTCGCGCGCGGTCTGGTCGGCGCCGTCGCGGTCCGCCTTGTTGACGACGAAGACGTCGGCGATCTCCAGGATGCCCGCCTTCGCGGCCTGGATGCCGTCGCCCATGCCCGGCGCGAGCAGCACGATCGTCGTGTCGGCGAGGGCGACGATCTCCACCTCGGACTGACCCACGCCGACCGTTTCCACGAGGACCACGTCGAAGCCGGCGGCGTCGAGCACGCGCAACGCCTGCGGGGTCGCCCAGGAGAGGCCGCCGAGGTGGCCGCGGGTGGCCATCGAGCGGATGAAGACGCCGGGATCGGTCGCGTGGTCGCCCATGCGCACGCGGTCGCCCAGCAGTGCGCCGCCGGAGAACGGGCTGGACGGGTCGACGGCGATGACCGCGACGCGCTTGCCCTCGGCGCGGAAGGCGCGCACGAGGGCGTTGGTGGAGGTCGACTTGCCCACGCCGGGTGCGCCGGTCAAGCCGATGACCTGGGCGTTGCCGGTGTGCGGGGCGAGCGCCGCCGCGACTTCGGGCAACGACGAACTCGCCTGTTCCACCAGGGAGATCAGCCTGGCGACCGCGCGCGGCTCGCCGTCACGCGCGCGGTCGACCAGTCCTGTTACGTCAACAGCTGTGCCCACTGGCGCAGACTAGGCCTTGGCGGGCACGCGGATGATCAGCGCGTCGCCCTGACCACCACCACCGCACAGCGCCGCGGCACCCACGCCGCCGCCACGCCGCTGCAGCTCCAGAGCGAGGTGCAGGGCGATGCGGGCGCCGGACATGCCGATCGGGTGGCCCAGCGCGATGGCGCCGCCGTTGACGTTGACCTTGTCCTCGGAGATCCCGAGCTGACGGGACGACACGATGCCGACCGCCGCGAACGCCTCGTTGATCTCGATGAGGTCGAGGGAGGCGGGGTCGATGCCCTCCTTGGCGCAGGCGGCCTTGATGGCGTTGGACGGCTGCTCGTGCAGCGAGGCGTCCGGGCCCGCGACGACGCCGTGGGCGCCGATCTCCGCGATCCACTCCAGGCCCAGTTCCTCGGCCTTCGCCTTGCTCATCACGACCACGGCCGCCGCGCCGTCGGAGATCTGCGACGCCGAGCCCGCGGTGATGGTGCCGTCCGCGGCGAACGCCGGGCGCAGCTTGCCGAGCGAGTCGGCGGTGGTGTCGGCGCGCACGCCCTCGTCCGTGCTGAACAGGACCGGGTCGCCCTTGCGCTGCGGGATCGAGACCGGCGCGATCTCGGCGTCGAAGACACCGTTCCCGGCGGCCTTCGCGGCGAGCTGGTGCGACCGCGCGGAGAACGCGTCCTGCTCCTCGCGCGTCACGCCGTAGCGGCCGTTGTACTTCTCGGTCGACACGCCCATCGCGACCTGGTCGAACGCGCAGAACAAGCCGTCGTGCGCCATGTGGTCCTGCATCGTCACGTCGCCGTACTTGAACCCGCCGCGCGACTTCGGCAGCAGGTGCGGCGCCTGCGTCATCGACTCCTGGCCACCGGCCACGACGACGTCGAACTCGCCCGCGCGGATCAGCTGGTCGGCCAGGGCGATCGCGTCGATGCCGGACAGGCACACCTTGTTGATGGTGAGCGCCGGCACGTTCATCGGGATGCCCGCGGCGACGGCGGCCTGGCGGGCGGGGATCTGGCCGGCGCCGGCGGTGAGGACCTGACCCATGATCACGTACTGCACCTGCTCGGGGGCGACGCCCGCGCGTTCCAGTGCCGCCTTGATCGCGACGCCACCCAGCTGGGCGCCCGAGAAGTCCTTGAGCGATCCCAGCAGTCGGCCCATCGGGGTGCGCGCCCCGGCGACGATCACGGAACCGGACACAACTGCCTCCATTGGAAGAGCGAACGGTCGTTAACTAGGCACCATACCGGCGGCTACCGGGCGGTAATCGTGTGAGACCCCGCACAGCGGCACCTGCACCGATCACGTGGATACCCTTCCCCACCATGAACGCAGAACTCACTCGATTCGTGACCGCGATCGACCACGTCGGCATCGCGGTGCCTGATCTCGACGCGGCCATCGCGTTCTACCGCGACAACTTCGGCCTCGAAGTGGCGCACGAGGAGGTCAACGAGGAGCAGGGCGTGCGCGAGGCCATGCTGCACGCGCCCGGCGACCACGGCGGCACCGCGATCCAGCTGCTGGCGCCGCTGAACGAGGACTCGACGATCGCCAAGTTCATCGGCCGCTCCGGCCCCGGCCTGCAGCAGCTGGCCTACCGGGTGTCCGATGTGGACCTCGCGGCGGACGCGCTGCGGGCGAAGGGCCTGCGCCTGCTCTACGACGCGGCCAAGCGCGGCACGTCCGACAGCCGGGTGAACTTCGTGCACCCCAAGGACGCGGGCGGCGTGCTCATCGAGCTGGTCGAGCCTGCAAAGCGGTAGCCACGAACGCCAGTTCGCGGTCGATCGGGTCGTCCTCGTCGCTGTGCCGCGCCACCGAGTGCCGGTAGCTCACGGCCAGCGCGAGGAGGGCCGCGGCCGCCTCGACGTCCTTGATCGCGACGGCCGCGCCGCCCGCGGCGAGGATGACCTGCTTGATCTGCGCGGCGACGTTGTCGTAGCGCGCCCTCATGGCGTCGCGGACGGCCGTGTGCGTGTCCGCCTCACGCCACAACAGATGTGAGAGCAGCGGCGAGGCGTTCAGGCGTGCGTCGAGTGCCGCGACGAGCCTTCTCAGCGACTCCGCGATGTCCCCAGCGACGACGACCCTGCGGTGGTCGACCGTGCTGTCGGGCAGGCGCGCGACCAGTGCGGCGAGCAGGTCGTGCTTGCGGTTGAAGTAGTAGTGCACCAGGCCCTTGGGCACGCCGGCGCGTTCGGCGATCCGCGAGGTCGGGGTGGCGTCGAAGCCTCCGTCGGCGAACAGCTCCTCGGCCGCGGCCAGGATGCGCTCCTTGGCCGAATCCTCCACGCGTCTCCTCCACGGGTGTGTGGGCCCGGGACGTTTCCCAGGCCCACAGGTTTGCGATCGATCAGTGCGGTTGAGCCGCGCTGGAGTGCGCCGCGTTCGCGGCGGGCATCGCCAGCGCTCCCGCGGCCACGGTGAGCACACCGCCGACCCAGGAGACCCACGAGGCCGCCATCAGGTCGCTGTAGCTCATCACCCACGGAGAGATGAACAGCAGTGCTCCGAGCACCATCTGCACGTACTCCCCGTAGATCATCGCGGGCCGTGCGAGCTCGACGAGCCCGTCGATCGCGATGAGCGCGCCGAGCACGATCATCGTCCACATGGCCGCGTTCGAGGTGTCCACGACGAGCGGAGACAGCAGCACCAGCACGCCGATCGCCACCTCGGCCCAGTCCTGCCACCTGGTCCACGCCTTGGTCATCTCCACCACCTCCCTTTCTCGGACACCCTCGATGCTCCTCCTTGGTTGGCCGCCCGGTCAACTCTTCCGAGTGGAATCCCTCACAAGCGGGATTCTGAATCGGTTACTCCTGAGTAACCTCCGGCAACCTGCGACTATCCCTCACTAGGGAAGGAATGCCGCCGTGCAGAAGATCCTTGACGCGATCCTGGCCGACGAGCTGGACGCGATCGGTTCCTTGGACGTTCCGGAGAGCTATCGGGGCGTGACCGTGCACGCGGACGAGGCCGACATGTTCTCAGGCCTTGAGACGCGGGACAAAGACCCGCGCAAGTCGCTGCACGTCGACGAGGTCGCGACGCCGGAACTGGGTCCGGGTGAGGCGCTGGTCGCCGTCATGGCGTCCGCGATCAACTACAACACCGTGTGGACCTCGATCTTCGAGCCGGTGTCGACGTTCGGGTTCCTGCGCAAGCTGGGCGGCCGGCACGACCTGCCGTACCACGTCGTGGGATCGGACCTGGCCGGTGTCGTCGTGCGCGTCGGTCCCGGCGTCACCGCGTGGAAGCCGGGCGACCGCGTCGTGGCGCACTGCCTGGACGTGCCGCTGGAGGCGCCGGACGGGCACAACGACACGATGCTCGACCCGCAGCAGCGGATCTGGGGCTTCGAGACGAACTTCGGCGGCCTCGCGGACCTGGCCCTGGTGAAGTCGAACCAGCTGATGCCGATGCCGCGCCACCTCACGTGGGAGGAGGCGGCCTCGCCCGGTCTCGTGAACTCCACCGCGTACCGCCAGCTCGTGTCGACCAACGGCGCGAACATGAAGCAGGGCGACACGGTCCTGATCTGGGGCGCGTCCGGCGGCCTCGGCTCGTACGCCACGCAGTTCGCGCTGAACGGTGGCGCGACGCCCGTCTGCGTCGTCTCGTCGCCGGAGAAGGCCGAGATCGTTCGTTCCATGGGCGCCGAACTGATCATCGATCGTTCGGCGGAGGGCTACAAGTTCTGGAAGAACGAGCACGAGCAGGACCCGCGGGAGTGGAAGCGGTTCGGCGCGAAGATCCGCGAGCTGACCGGCGGCGAGGACCCGGACATCGTGTTCGAGCACCCCGGCCGTGAGACGTTCGGCGCGTCGGTGTTCGTGGCGCGCAAGGGCGGCAAGATCGTGACGTGCGCCTCGACCTCCGGGTACATGCACCAGTACGACAACCGCTACCTCTGGATGAACCTCAAGCACATCCTGTCGTCCCACTTCGCGAACTACCGCGAGGCGTGGGAGGCGAACCGCTTGATCGCCAAGGGAAAGATCCACCCGACGGTGTCCAAGGTGTACTCAATGGACGAAACGGGCCAGGCAGCGCACGACGTGCACCGCAACGCGCACCAGGGCAAGGTCGGCGTGCTCTGCCTTGCGCCGGAAGAAGGTCTTGGTGTGCTCGATCACGAACTGCGCGCGAAGCACCTCACAGCTATCAATCGATTCCGGGGTGTGTGACCTTCCGGGGTTACCCGAACGGGTAGCGTGAGGGGCATGGGCCTCGCCGACGACCGTGACCTCGTCCCACTGGGATCCGGCTTCGACATCGTCAAGCGCGGTTACGACCGCGCCCAGGTCGAGGATCATCTCGAACGCCTCGACTCGGACCTGCGGCTGCTGGCCGCGGACCGCGATGCCGCCGTGTCCCAGACGTCCGATCTGGCGCGCCAGTTGGAAGCCGCACGCTCGGAGATCACCGAGATGCGCAACCAGGTGGAGCGCCTGTCGCTGCCGCCGACGACCCTGGAGGGGCTCTCCGAGCGCCTCCAGCGCATGCTGCGGCTGGCGCAGGACGAGGCGAACGAGATCAAGGCCCGTGCCGAAGCGGAGGGCGGGCACATCCGCGCCAAGGCCGAGGCCGACGCGGGTGTGCTGCGCCAGCGCTACGAGAAGCTGATCGCCGAGCTCGACGACCGCCGCGGCTCGATGGAGTCCGAGCACAAGGGCGTCCTCGAAACGGCCCGCAACGAGGCCGAGAAGATCGTCTCCGAGGCCGAGTCCGCCGCCCGCAAGATCGCCGACGAGTCCGAGCAGCGCCGCGTGACCGTCGAGGAGGACTTCGAGATCGCGATGGCGGCCCGCCGCTCCGAGGCCATGGCCACGCTCGCCACCCAGGAGGCCACCTCGAAGGGCGAGGCGGACCGCCGAGTCCGCGAGGCCGCCGAGGAGGCGACCCGAGTCCGCGCGGCCATCGCGCAGGAGCAGACCACCTCGAAGGCCGACGCCGAACGCCGCGTGCGCGAGGCCACCGAAGAGGCGAACCGCCGCCGCCACGACTCGGTCACCGAGGCCACCGCCCGCATCCAGGAGGCGACCGACGAGTCGAACCGCCGCGTGCGCGAGGCCACCGAGGAGGCCAACCGCCGCACCACGGCGGCCACGCAGCGCGTCGACCAGCTCCGCAACCTCCGCAACCGCCTGTCGCACCAGCTCCACAACGTGCGGACGGCACTGCAGGAGGTCGTGCCGCTGCTCGACCCGGTGGACGAGGAGAAGCCTCCGGCGCAGGGTGCTCCGGCGCAGGCTCCTGGTGCGGCTCAGCCCGCCAAGCCGCAGCCCGCCCAGGCCCCAGTCGCTCAGTCCCAGCCCGTTCAGCCGCAGCCCGCCCAGGCCGTTCCGCAGGCGCCGGCCGCGCCCCAGGCTCCCGCTCCGGCACAGCCCGCCGCTCCGCAAGCCGCTCCGGCCCCGGCCAAGCCGCAGGCTCCCGCGCAGGCCGCGCCGAACAGGCCCGTTCAGAACGAGGCGGCGCAGCTCGACGGCCCCACCGCCAAGCTGGCGCGCCCGCAGACCGCCAAGAAGTCCTGACACCGCGAGCTCACACAGGGGTCCCCCGGCCAGGGGGACCCCTGATCTGTCACACCATCTTGGGGGAACAGGATGTTCGTGAAACCGCTCGGCGCGGACGCCGAGCTCAGGCCGTTGGAACCGTGGCAGGCCGAGGAGTTCTTCGCGCACATGGAGCGCGGGCGCGAGTTCATCGGGCAGCACATCGGGTTCGCGGACGCCGCCAAGGACCTGGAGAGCGCGCGCAAGCTCCTGCAGGGCTACGCGGAGAAGGCCGCGAACGACACCGGACGGATCTTCGGGATCTGGCTCGACGACAAGCTCGTCGGCGGCGTGTTGTTCCGCGTGATGGACATTCCGCAGGGGCGCGCGGAGGTCGGTTGCTGGCTGGAGCCCTCCGCGACCGGCAAGGGGTTGATCACGCGGGCGTCGAAGGTCCTGATCGACTGGGCGATTCGCGAGCGCGGCGTGCATCGGGTTGAGTGGCTGGTGTCGTCGGCGAACGCGCCCAGCATCGCGGTCGCGCGGCGGCTCGGGATGAGCAGGGACGGGGTGCTGCGCTCGTACTTCCTGTACCGCGGGGTCCGCCAGGACCTCGAGGTGTGGTCGGTGCTGGCACCGGAGTGGGAGAGCTGATGGACGACCTGGTGCTGCTGCACGCCTTTCCGCTCGACGCGCGGATGTGGGACGTGCCGGGCGCGCTGACGCCGTCGTTGCGCGGCCACGGCGAACCCGACCTCGACACCGTCGCGTCCCAGGTCCTCGCCGTGCTGGACGAACGCGGGCTGGACAGCGTCGTGCTAGGCGGTTGCTCGATGGGCGGCTACGTCGCGATGGCGCTCCTCAGGCGTGCGCCGGAACGCGTCAAGGGCCTGGTCTTCGTCGACACCAAGCACACCGCGGACGCGCCGGAAGCGGTCGAGAACCGGCACGCCATGGCGGACCGCGTCGAACGCGAGGGCGTCGGCGAGTGGCTGGCGGACGCGATGCTGCCGAACCTGCTGGGCCCGGACGCCTCGGACACAGCGCGGGCGCTGGTGCGCACCATGATCCTCGACCAGCGCGCCGAGGACGTGGCGTGGTGGCAGCGGGCGATGGCGAAGCGACCGGACTCGACGGACGTGCTGGAGTCGCTGGACGTCCCGTCGCTGGTGCTCGTCGGCGAACACGACAAGCTCACACCGCCCGACGTGGCCGCGAAGCTCGCCGTGACGCTCAACCACTCCACGAGCGAGCGCATCGAGAACGCGGGGCACCTGCCACCAGTCGAGCAGCCGGACGAGTTCCGCGCGCGGCTCGAACGGTGGCGCGTGCAGGTAGGCCTCTAGCGGCGGCGCGCGGTCGGTCCACGCCGGCCGCGCGAGTCCCAGCACGCCTGGTGCCAGTGACGGCGTTCCTCGACCGAGCCGGTCTCCTCGGCGGGCCACGCCACGACGTGCGCGACGCCGGGGCGGATCTCGTGGTCGCAGCCGGGGCAGCGGTAGGTCTTCTGCGCCTGCGCGCCCGAGATGGCGCGGACCAGCCAGTCGCCGTCGGGGCCCGACTCGGCGCGTGCCCAGCCGACGCCACCGCCGAGGGGTCGGTGGTCTTCCGGCTTGGGACTGTTACGACGAGGCACGGCCACACGGTAATGCGCTCGTAGAATCGGTCCGTGCCGACCTACGAGTTCCGTTGCCGAACCTGCGACGACACCTTCGACGTGCAGCGCCCGATGAGCGAGTCGTCCTCGCCGGCGTCGTGCCCGGAAGGCCATCCCGACACGGTGAAACTGCTGTCCATGGCCGGTATCGGCGGCACGCAGCAGGCCGCGCCCGGCGGTGGTGGCGGCGGGTGCTGCGGTGGCGGCTGCTGCGGCTGAGCCGAGCTAGGCCGTCTCGCGGTCGACCATCACCTCGGCGACCTTGCGGGCCTGGTCGCAGACGCTGCCGTACTTGCCGCTCGAGTCGATGACGATGATGCCGAGCCCGCCACCGTTGTAGGGCATGGCCACGACGCACGACGGTTCGACGTCCGGCTCGTCGGAGCGGTCGAGGTACGAGACCTTGTGCTCCTTCACGTCCCACTCACCGGTGGTGCGCTCGATGGTGATCTGCTTGGCCTCGCGGAACCGCAGCGAGACGCCGACCTCGACGTCGTCGACCTTGGTCGTCCAGCGGCAGGACTCCTCGAACGTGGAGTCGTAGTTGATCTGCGTGGGCGGCGTCTCGGCCTTGCCTCCGGGGTAGGGCAGGTCCGTCCACTTGAGCTTGGCGCAGACGGGCGTGACCTCGCCGTCGATCGGCGCGTTCTCCGGGTCCTCCGACGCGCTCGGGTCCGTGCCGGGGTCGGTGCTCGGGTCGGTGGAGCCCTCCTGGTCGAACGGGGAGGTGACGTCGAGCGGTTTCTGCGCGACAGGACTGCCCTCAACGGTCGCCCGCGCACAGCCGGACGCGAGGACGAGGACAGCCAACAGGAGCACCAGTCGACGCATGGCCACCACCATGCCAGACGCGACATGGTGCCCCTGTGAGCGGCTCACGAGTAGTCGCGGAAGCCCTTGCCGGTCTTGCGGCCGAGCCGACCGGCCGTGACCAGGTGCTCCAGCAGCGGCGCCGGCGCGAACCCGGGCTCGCGGAACTCGTTGTAGAGGGTGCGCTGGATCGCCAGCGACACGTCCAGCCCCACGACGTCGAGCAGCGCGAACGGTCCCATCGGCAGCCCGCAGCCGACCTTCATGGCGTTGTCGATGTCGTCGGCCTCGGCGTAGTGGGCCTCCAGCATCCGCACCGCGTCGTTGAGATACGGGAAGAGCAGCGCGTTCACGATGAACCCGGCCACGTCCCCGCAGTGCACGGGGTGCTTGCCGAGGTCGAGGCAGATCCGGCGGGCCGTGGCGACCACGTCGGCGCCCGTGGAGATCGTCTCGACGACCTCGACCAGCTTCATGACCTGCGCGGGGTTGAAGAAGTGCAGCCCCACGACGTCCGCGGGCCTGCTAGTGGCCGCCGCGACCTCGATGACGGGCAACGACGACGTGGTCGTCGCGAGCACGGCGCCGGGCTTGCACACCTCGTCGAGCGCCGCGAAGACCTCCTTCTTGATCCCGATCTCCTCGGCCACCGCCTCGACGACCAGGTCGCAGTCGGCCAGCTCCACGAACTCCACGGCGGGCGAGATCCGCTGCAAGGTCGCGTCGCGGTCCTGCTCCGACAGCTTGCCCTTGCTCACCGCGCGCTCCAGCGACTTGCGCACCGCGCCGATCGCCTTCTCGGCCTTGTCTCGGGTGCGAGCCCGCAGCACCACGTCGTACCCGCGCTTGGCGAACACCTCGGCGATGCCCGTGGCCATCGTGCCCGTCCCGATGACACCGACCCGCTGAACGTCACGAGCCTGCACACCACTGTCCACTTCGGACGGCGTGTGCACGTCCTCGACGACAACCGGCGAGTCAGGCCCGTCGTAGCTGTAGAAGCCACGCCCGGACTTCCTGCCGAGCAACCCGGCAGTGATCATCTGCTTCAGCAACGGCGCCGGCGAGTGCAACCGGTTGCGCGACTGGTGGTACATCGTGTCGAGGATCTCGTACGCTGTGTCCAGACCGATGAGGTCAAGCAGCGCCAACGGTCCCATCGGGTAACCACACCCGTACCGCATGGCAGCGTCGAGGTCCTCACGCGTCGCGTACTTGGCCTCCAGCATCTTGACCGCGTGGTTGAGGTACGGGAACAACAACGCGTTGGCGATGAACCCCGCCCGGTCCCCGATCACGACGGGCGACTTGCCCAGCCGCTCGGCGAACGCGACCACGTCGGCGATCACGTCCGGCTCCGTGACGACCGTGCGCACGACCTCGACCAGCTTGAGGACCTGCGTGGGGTTGAAGAAGTGCAGCCCGACGACCTTGCCGGGCCGCCCGGTGTGCACGCCGATCTCGGTGATCGACAACGACGACGTGTTCGACGCGATGATCGCCTCGGGCTTCAGCACCCCGTCGAGCTGCTTGAAGATCCCGGCCTTGAGCCCGACGTTCTCCGGCACGGCCTCGATGACGAGGTCGCAGTCCCCCAAGCTCTGAAGGTCGAGGCTCGTGCTGATCCTCGCGTGGAGCGCCGCACTCTCGTCCGCGGTCAGTTTCTCGCGCTGCACGGCCCGCGTGGTCGAGTGCTCGAGGTGCCCGAGGCCGCGCTCGACCCCGGCCGCGTCGACCTCCACCACCTTGACCACGAGCCCGGTACGCGCGAGTACTTCCACGATGCCCGCGCCCATGGTTCCGAAGCCGACGACTCCGACGGTGTTGATCTCGCGCGCCACTGCAGACCTCCCTGCGGGGTAAAGCGTGGGCTACCAAGGAGTAACTTGCGGGCGACTATGCCACTCCCGGCGCTGGTGAGCGTGGTGAGCTTCGCCATCGGGATCGAAACAGTGATCGGTTTAGGGGTGGGGTGGGGGCGGGGTTTTGGCTGTTCAACCCGTGTGGGGGAATTCGGGGTTGGGCCATGTGAGGCTGGGGTGGGCGGCTGTGGGCTGAGGTAGTCGCGCATGAGTGCGGGCGCGAGGCGCGGGGAGCCTAGAGCGAGGCGTGCGGGGAGCCAGGTGCGAGGCGTGCGGGAGCCGGGTTCGGGGCTCGGGGCTGTGGAGCAGCGAGAAAGCCGACTGTGAGCGGTGGCTTACGGGCGCAGTGGCGGATGCGGTGGGCGGCAAGCGGCAGACAGGTGCCGAGCGCAAGTGCCCCCGCGCGCTTCCTTGTCACGCAACGATTGAAACGCGACTTCGGTTCCCCGTTGTCCACAGGTTCGCGCCCCGAACGTTTCCGCAGATCAGTGCCTCGCAGCCTGTGGACAACTCCGCAAATCCTCCAACCGAACGACAACTCCACGAACCGAACCAGACTCCCGCGCTAGTCGTCGAAGCCTCGCTCGGCCAGCTCCTCGATGCGGCGCACCGCCTCCTCCGCGTCCTTGCCCGTGGCCACCACGGTGATCGACTTGCCGCCTGGCGCGCTCAGGCCCATGAGGGCGAGCACGCTGGCCGCGTTCGCCTCCTCTGAGCCGTAGCGGACCACCACGTCGGCGTCCAGTTCGGCGACTGTGCGGGCCAGCAGTGCGGCGGGGCGGGCGTGCAGGCCCACCTCGTTGGTCAGCAGCACTTCCGCTGACACCGCACCCCCTGACACCGCGCCCTGCACGAGGTGCAGGGCTGGGCGGTTCGGGGTGGCTGTTGGGGCCTCGTTCGAGGCTCCTTCGGCGGCTGCTGCCACGTCGGCCAGGCCCGCGCCTCCCTGGGCCGTTACGGCGGCGGCCACCGCGCCTTCCACCAGGGGTGCGTCGACCACTGCGTAGCGGGTCGGGTCGTCTGCCGATTCGACGGCCATCTCCGCTGTCATCTTGGCGCTGCCGAGGTCGTAGAGCACGACGACGCCGGCGCCTGAGTCTGCGTCTGCCAGGGCCTCTACCACCGCGCCGTAGTCGGTGCCGAGGCCTCCTTCCTCGGTGCCGCCGACCGGCTGGACCGTGACGTCCGGGGCCATCTGGGCCGCCAGCTCTGCCACGCCGTTGGCGAGCATGTCGCTGTGCGAGACGACCACCAGGCCCACGCGGCTGGTGTCCGCTGCCGCCGTCATGCCTTGGCCGCCGTGTCCGCGAAGGCGCGCAGTATGAGCGATGTCGAGCGGGCGCCCGGGTCCATGTGGCCCGCGCTGCGCTCGCCGAGGTACGAGGCTCGGCCCTTGCGCGCGACCATCGGCACCGTTGAGGCGGCGCCTTCCGCTGCGGCGTCGGCTGCCGCGGACAGTGTTGCCGCCACTGAGCCGTCGGCTGCCGCGGCCGCTGTGACGGCCGGGGTCAGGGCGTCGACCATCGTCTTGTCGCCCACTGCTGCCTTGCCTCGCGCTATCACGCCGTCGAGTGCTGCCTGTAGCGCTCGGGCGATTGTCGGGGTGTCTAGTTCTTCGGCGTCGCCGACTGCGGCTGACGCGCGTAGGAAGGCGGTGCCGTACAACGGGCCTGCCGCGCCACCCACCGTCGAGATCAGCGTGGTGGCCACTAGCTTCAGCACCTTGGCCGGCGTGTCCGGTGGCTCGGCGTCCAAACGGGACAGCACGGCGGTGAAGCCTCGCCTCATGTTCTCGCCGTGGTCCGCGTCGCCGATCGCCTGGTCGAGGCGCACCAGTTCGTCGCGGTGTTCCTGGACGACGGCCGCGGCGGCTCGCAGGGCCGCCACGACGTCCGCTGCCGTGCACCCCACCTCAGACTCCCCACCGCAGTGCGGGCGTGTGGACCGGCGCGTCCCACAGTTCGACCATCTCGTCGTCGAGACGAAGCAGCGAAAGACTCATGCCCTGCATCTCCAGGCTCGTGATGTACGGGCCGACCAGCCTGCGTTCCACGGTGATCCCCCGATCCGCCAGCAGCTGTTCCGCGATGCCGTGCGCCAAGTACAGCTCAAGCAGCGGTGTCCCGCCCATCCCGTTCGTGAACAGCAGCACCCGGTCACCCGACGAGAACGGCAGGTCCTCCAGGATCGGTTCGAGCAACGCCGACACCATCTCGGACGCCGTGCCCGCCGCGACCTTCTGCCTGCCCGGCTCGCCGTGGATGCCGATGCCGATCTCCATCTCGCCGTCCGCCAGTTCGAACGACGGCGACCCCACGTGCGGCACCGTGCACGCGGTCAGCGCCAGGCCCATCGACCGCACCGACGCGATCACCCGCAACGCCAACGCCTCGCACGCGGCCAGGTCGTCGCCGCGTTCGGCCGCCGCGCCCACGATCTTCTCCAGCAGCACCGTGCCGCCGACGCCACGACGGCCCGCCGTGTACAGCGAGTCCTTCACCGCCACGTCGTCGTCGATCACGACCGACCTGACCTCCGACTCCGCGAGCTCGGCGGCCATCTCGAAGTTCAGCACGTCGCCCGTGTAGTTCTTCACGATCAGCAACGCCCCCGCGCCACCGTCGGTGCGGGAGATCGCGTCGACCACCTGGTCCGACGTCGGCGACGTGAACACGGGGCCAGGACAGGCCGCGTCGAGCATGCCGCGCCCGACGAACCCGCCGTGCAGCGGTTCGTGGCCGGAACCCCCGCCGGAGATGAGCGCGACCTTGCCCTGTGCGGGCCCACCGGCGCGCACGATGACCGCTGGGTCGTGGTGCACGGCGAGCAGGTCGGAGTGGGCTGCCTGCATCCCTCGCAGCGCGTCCTGCACCACGGTTTCCGGATCATTGATGATCTTCTTCATCGAACAGCCCTCCCGATCGGCGGTGACCGTGTTCCTTCTTACTCCGGGGGTCTGACACTCGGAACTGGCAAAGGTCCCCGCTACCGTTAGCCTGCCCTAACAACAGCTGGTCAACATCACGTTCCGTAGTGGAGGAACAACGTCGTGTCGAAGAGAGCAGCGCTGCTCGTCGCAGTCGCACTGATCCTGACCGCCTGCTCCAGCACGCCGGACAAACCGACCGTCGCCCAGGGCGGCGAGGACTTCGGCAAGGCGAACGAGCTGAGCAACGGTTTCGGCACGACCCAGAAGCCCGGCGAGTTCCCCCGCACCATCAAGCACGCGATGGGTGAGACCAAGCTCGAGAAGAAACCCGAACGGGTGATCGTGCTCGACACGGGCGAGCTCGACAACGTCGTGGCGCTCGGCATCAAGCCCGTCGGCATCGCCTACACCGACGGCTCCCCGACCATGCCGTCCTACATCGGCGACAAGGGCGGCACGCCGGAGAACGTCGGCACCACCAACAACCTCAACCTCGAAGCGATCACCAAGCTGAACCCGGACCTGATCCTGGGTTCGCAGCTGCGCGCCGAGGCCCTCTACCCGAAGCTCGCGGCGATCGCGCCGACGGTGTTCAGCGTGCGTCCCGGCTACGTGTGGAAGGAGAACTTCCTCCTCAACGCCGCCGCGCTCGACCGCCAGGCCGACGCCGCGAAGATGCTGGAGGACTACACGACCAAGGCGACGGAGACCGGCAACGCCATCGAGAAGAAGCTCGGCGTCCGCCCGGCGGTGACGGCGCTGCGCTTCATGCCCGGCCGCATCCGCTTGTACGCCAAGAAGTCCTTCATCGGCACGATCCTGATCGACGCCAAGATCGGGCAGCCGAGCCCGTCCCAGGTGGACGACCTGGCCGCCGAGGTCAGCGCGGAGCAGATCAGCAAGGCCGACGGCGACTTCATCCTCTACTCCACCTACGGCGACCCGGCCAAGACCGCGGAGGCGTCGGTGCTCGGCGGTCCGTTGTGGACCGGCCTGAACGCCGTGAAGGCGGGCAAGGCCAAGCCGGTCCTGGACGAGACCTACTTCCTCGGCCTGGGTGTGCTGGCCGCGAACGTGGTGCTCGACGACATGAAGACGCAGCTCGGCGCCTGAGGCCCTAAGCCGTGGACGCTCTTCAGCGACCGAAGAGCGTCCGCGCGAGGCGCAGCATCTGCTTGCCCGCCATGGAAGACCTGTCGAACGTCGCCATGTTGATCAGCGACTTGAACTTCAGCTTCGTCACGGCCTTGGCGTAGGCGAACTCGCGCAGCCCGTCCTCGCCGTGGATGCGCCCGAACCCGGAGTCGCCGACCCCGCCGAACGGCAGTCCGGGAATCGCCGCGTAGGTCAGCACGGAGTTGACCGACACCATCCCGACCCTCAGCTCGGCGGCCAGTTCCTCACCGCGCGACTTCGAGAACACGGCGGCGCCCAGCCCGTACTTCGACCGGTTGGCGAGCCGCACGCCCTCCAGCGCGTTCGGCACCCGGTTGATCACCACGGTCGGCCCGAAGGTCTCCTCGGTGACCGCCAGCGAGTCCTCCGGCACGTCCGTCAGCACCACCGGCTCGACGTACGGCGGCCTGATCGACTCCGGTCCGCCCACCAGCGCCTTGCCGCCGCGGTCCAGCGCGTCCTGGACGTGCTCGCGGATGATCTCCACCTGCGACGGCATCGTGATCGGCCCGAGGTTCGCGTTCGGTTCGCCGCCCGGCTTGAGCTTGCGGGCGCGCTTCACCACGATCTCGGTGAACTCGTCGGCGACCTCCTCCGCCACGTAGATCCGCTCGACGCCCGCGCACGTCTGGCCGGCGTTCGACACCGCGCCCCAGATCGCGGCCTCGGCGGCGGCGGTCAGGTCGGCGTCCGAGTCGACGATCAGGGCGTCCTTGCCACCGCACTCGACCAGCACCGGCGTCAACGAGGTGGCGGCCGCGGCCATGACCTTCTTGCCGGTGCGGGTGGAGCCGGTGAACGCGATCTTGTCGACCCCTGCGGCGACGAGCGCGGCGCCGGTCTCGCCGAAGCCGGTGACCACCTGGAACACCGAGTGCTCCGGCACCGCCTCGGTGAACGTGGAGGCGAGGAACGTGCCGACGCCCGGCGTGAATTCGGAGGGCTTGAACACCACGGCGTTGCCTGCCGCCAACGCGTAAGAGATGGAACCCATCGGCGTGTGCGCGGGGTAGTTCCACGGCCCGATGACGCCGATGACGCCCAACGGCCGGTACTCCAGCGACGCGCTGTGGTTGAACATCAGCATGCCCGGCGACACCCGGCGCTTGCCGAGCACCCGGCTCGCGTTGCGCGACGCCCAATGCAGGTGGTCCATCACCAGCGCGACCTCGACGCGGGAGTCGTCCGCGGGCTTGCCCGTCTCCGAGCTGATCAACGCGATGAACTCGTCCGAGCGCTGCGAGAGGATCCTGCGCCACGCGTCGAGCTTGGTCCTGCGGCCCTCGAACCCGAGCCCTGCCCACCACGCGGCGGCCTCGCGCGCGGACGCCACGGCGTCCTCGACCTCCGCGGCCGTGTGGATCGGGTGGTGCGCGACGACCTCACCCGTGCGCGGGTCCAGTGATGCGAACCGCCGCTGCTCGCCATCGGCCGACAGCGCGCTGCCTGAAGCGGTCTGCGTCATGGAACCCTCCCGTACTCGCCAGTAACCTCGACACTAACGCGTACTCGAAGAACTTTCAGCCCCCGCCCGGCCCGTCAGGGTTGGGGCAGGGCGGGAAGAACCGCCTTGGCGAACGCCTGCGCCGCCTGGCAACGGTCCAGTTCCTTCTCCTTCGAGGCCGCGACGATGAACTCCACGATCTCACCCGCGTCGGCCTGGTCCTTCGTCCGGACCACCACGAGCTCGCACGTGGGGAACGAGCCGTCCTTGAACGCCTGGTAGCCCTTCACGCCGCCACCGATGTCGGTCTCGACCGACTTGGTGTCGAACTTGCCGTCCTTGGGGATGCGCGCGGTCTTGAACTCGATCTGCATCTGCGCGCTCTGCCCCGTCCACGAGCACTGGTGCAGGCCGAACGGCAGCGCACGCGGCGAGGCGCCGAGCACGGGCGCGAGAGTGGCCTTGTCGACGATCGCGCACGGGTCGACCTCGACCGGCGACCCCTTCGGCGGGCTGTACTTCTGCGGGTTGCCCCTGAGCTTGCGCACCGCGCCTTCCAGCACCGTGCGTCCCGGTTCGCACGCCTCGGTGCCGCCGGTACCGGTGCTCACCTGGATGCGCACGGCCTGTGCGGGGCTCTCCTGCGTCACGGCCGAGATGAAGCACGAACTGTTGCTCAGCTTCTGCTCGCCGCTCTTCAGGCCCGCGATCTCCTTCGTCGCGTTCTTCACCTCGGTGGACGTCAGCGAGTAGCCGATGTCCACCGTGATGTTGAGCGTCTTGCCGCCCTTGTCCTTCATGTAGTTGGAGCAGCGCGTGTACGAGCTGCTCGTGTACCTCGACGGCGTGCCGACCACCTGCAGCACGTCCTTGTCGATCAACGCGCACGGGTTGATCAGCCGCAGCCGCTCCGCCGCGAACGACGGGTCGACCGGCTTGCCCGTCTGCGCGGACGGCTTGGTCGACGGATCGGTCGAGGTCGCCTCCGCGCCCGCCTGCACGGTGCGGCGCGGCGAGTTGGTCTTGGCAAGACCCGGCCCGGTGGCGCAGCCGGCCATCAGCATCGCAGCGGCGGCGACCACGGCGGTGGCACGAAAACGAGGCACGACGTGCACGGTAGCGACCTTTGCGTGCGTTCGTGGGCGGTACCCCGACCTTGCACCGTGGTCCATGTCACCCAGAGCTACGGGAACGATTCAGAAGATCAACGCGCTGTACAGGGTGAAGACCCCGAGAGAAGGAGAACCGTGCGAAACCGAATTCGCCGCGCATTCAACTGGCTCGACGCGTGGACGATCGAGGCCTTCAACCCTGTTTACCCTGGTCGTCCCCAGTCATAGCTCCTTGAGCGGCTCTTTTTCCGTGTCCGCGAACTGAGGCCGCAGCGTCGCCCACGCGGCGAACACCGCCGCCAGCACCACCATGGCGATGCCGGCCCACAGGTTGATGTTGACCCCTTCGGCCTTCTTCAGGTCCTCGTCGGTCGTGAAACCGAACCCGATGACGACCAGTACAACGCCGTACAGGCCGAAGAGGAAAGCGATGATCAGTCGCAGGTCGAACAACCTCATGGCAGCCTCCCTCAGGCGAAGATGAAGTAGAGAACGGTGGTCAGGGCCAGCACTCCGCCACCGAGCAGGGCGGGCGAGCGGTACCAGCCCGCGTCCTCACCGGTGGTGCCGTGCGCCCTGTCCTCCTTGGGCGTCAGGCTGTAGACCAGCCCGCCGAGCTCGCTGTCCGGCTTCGGCCGCGTGACGAGGCTGACCGCGAAGCTCACGACGATGTCGACCACGAACGCGAGACCCGCGCCGAGGAAGCTCGCGCCCTGACCCGGCAGCTGCAGCAGCTCGATGCCGAACGAGGGCTCCGAGATCGCGTAGATGAAGATCGCCGTGAACGTACCGGCGAGCAGACCGACCCAGCCCGCGGTCGGCGTCATCCGCTTCCAGAACATGCCGAGGATGAACGTCGCGAACAGCGGCGCGTTGAAGAACGAGAACAGCGCCTGGATGTAGTCCATGATGTTGGACCCGCCGAGCGACGCCGCGATGAACGCCGTGCCGATCGCGAGAACGCACGCGCCGACCGTGGCGAGACGTCCGACGCGCAGGTAGTACTCGTCCGGCCGGTCCTTCTTGACGTAGTCCTGCCACAGGTCGTACGTGAAGACGGTGTTGAACGAGCTGACGTTCGCCGCGACACCCGCCATGAAGCTGGCCAGCAGACCCGTGATCGCGATGCCGAGGATGCCGTTGGGCAGCAGGTCGCGCATCAGCAGCGGCAGCACGTTGTTGTAGACCACGCCGCTGCTCGTGTCACCGGCCTTGAGCTGCGCCATCTCCGGCACGATCACCGCGGCGATGATGCCGGGGATGATGATGATCGCCGGGATCAACGCCTTCGGGTACGCGCCGATGATCGGCGTGCGCTTGGCCGCGGACATCGACTTGGCGCTCATCGCGCGCTGCACCTCGGCGAAGTTCGTCGTCCAGTAACCGAACGACAGCACGAAGCCAAGACCGAACACCAACCCGATGACACTCCACACGGGGTGGTCGATGCCGGTGAGTTCCGTCGCGGGCCAGGCACTGAGCTGCTCCTGGTCCGTCACCTTCTCGACGAGTCCCTGCCAGCCGCCGACCTTGATCAGGCCGACGATCGTCAACGGCGCCAGCGCGGCCACGATGACGAAGAACTGCAGCACCTCGTTGTAGATGGCGGCGGACAGGCCACCGAGCGTCGTGTACGCGAGCACCACGAGCGCCGCGACGCAGATCGACACCGGCAACGGCCAGCCGAGCAGCGCGTCGATGATCACCGCGAGCGCGAACAGGTTGATGCCCGCGATCAGGATCTGCGCGACGGCGAAGCTGATGGCGTTGACGAGGTGAGCCGGTTTGCCGAACCGGCGGCGCATGAACTCGGGAACGCTGCGCACCTTGGAGCCGTAGTAGAACGGCATCATCACCAGACCGAGGAACACCATCGCGGGGATGGCGCCGATCCAGTAGTAGTGCACGGTCGCCATGCCGTACTGCGCGCCGTTGGCCGTCATGCCCATGAGCTCGAGCGCGCCGAGGTTCGCGGAGATGAACGCGAGCCCGGTGACCCACGCCGGCAGCGACCGCCCGGACAGCAGGAAGTCGAGGCTGGAGGAGACGGATCGCCGCGCCATCACGCCGATGCCGAGCACAACAACGAAATAGACCAGCAGCAACGCGTAGTCGATCGGTCCCGCGTCGAGCCGCAGGTCCGCCTCGGCCAAGATCGACACCGTCCACCTCCCAAGACTTCGAACAAAGTCGAACAGAAAAGACCAGGAGAGGACATTACTCCAGGTGCAGCGGGACTTACCCGGTGTTGATGATCACCAAACCACGGGGTTTGAACCGACGCTCGCTGAAGTGAGCAGGCGGGGAAACCGGGTGCGCGAACGTGCCCTCAGGCCCAACACTGGCGCGGTGACCGATCACGCCACCGCCTACCTCGACGCACTGCCTCGCGAGCGCTACGAGGAGGTCTGCGCCAACCTTCGCGACGAGGGTTCGACCTTCGCCTCGACCAAGTTGCGCATCGCCGACCCCGATCTGAGCCGGCGTCAGGGCTACGAGATCGTCGAGGCGCTGAGCGAACGGCTGGGCGTGGTCTCGAACTGCAGCAAGTGCCACGGCTCTGTCGCGCGGCTGCGCGACGGGTACGGGTACGGCCCGCTGTGCGACGACTGCGCGGCGCGGACCGCCGTGTGGGAGTGCCCGGGCTGCGGCAGCACGATCGACGGCTACGTCGAGCGCGCCGGCGACACCTGCAGGTCGTGCGAGGCCCGGCCGGAGTGGGAGGCCCTGCCGCAGGAGGTGCGCGACGAGATCGGGGCGATGGTCGACGCGGGCAGGGGCGTTCTGTCGATCTACCGGCTCATGGAACTGGACGGCCACACGCGCCGCAGCATCGACTACATGCGCATGGTGTCGTACCGCATGAGTCTGCGCGACGGCCTTGGTCGCGGGTGGCGTCTCAGCGTGGAGCTCTGATCGCGAACGGCCCCCCGCTCGACCAAGCGACTCAGAACAGCCGGAACTCGTCCGGCTCGATCCCGCGCAACGCGTCGTAGTCCAGCACCACGCACCGGATCCCGCGGTCCTCCGCCAGCACGCGGGCCTGCGGCTTGATCTGCTGCGCCGCGAACACACCGGCGACCGGCGCCAGCAGCGGATCCCGGTTCAGCAGTTCCAGGTACCTGGTCAGCTGCTCGACGCCGTCGATCTCACCGCGCCGCTTGATCTCCACGGCAACCGAGCCGCCGGCGGAGTCGCGGCACATCAGGTCGACCGGGCCGATCGGGGTCGGGAACTCGCGGCGCACCAGCGACCAGCCCTCGCCCAGCGTGGTGACGTGTTCGGCGAGGAGCTTCTGCAGGTCGGCTTCGACGCCGTCCTTCTGCAGGCCCGGCTCCGGGCCGAGCTCGTGCTTGGAGTCCTGCAGGACCTCTTCGAGGGTGATGATCAGCTTCTCCCCCGCCTTGTTCTGCACCGTCCAGATGTCCGGGTCCTCGATCAGCCAGCAGGGCGGGCTCATCCAGTTCAACGGCTTGTACGCGCGGTCGTCCGAGTGGATCGACACCGAACCGTCGGCCTTGATGAGCAACAGGCGCTGGGCCATGGGCAGATGGGCGGTGAGTCGGCCTACGTAGTCGACCTGGCAGCGAGCGATGACAAGACGCACCGCGACAGGCTACGGGGTGCGTCCGGAATCCGGTCGTTAGGTACGGTCCGTGGCGTGGAAAGCCTCGGCACCCGTCAGGTGTACGCAAACCCGTGGATGACCGTTCGCGAGGACGAGATCCAGCGCGCGGACGGTTCGAGCGGCATCTACGGCGTGGTCGACAAGCCCGACTTCGCGCTGATCATCCCGCTCGACGGCGAGCGTGTGCGGCTCGTCGAGCAGTTCCGCTACCCGATCGGCCTGCGCCGCTGGGAGTTCCCCCAGGGCACCGCGCCGGACCGCGCCGATTCCAACCCGTTGCAGCTCGCCACCCGCGAGTTGCGCGAGGAGACCGGGCTGCGGGCCGGGCGGATGATCGAGCTCGGGCTGCTCGACGTCGCGCCCGGCATGTCGTCGCAGCGCGGTCGCGTGTTCCTCGCCACCCAGCTCACAGAGGGCTTCCACGAGCGGGAGCACGAGGAGCAGGACATGCGGTCGCGGTGGTTCCCGCGCGCCGAGTTCGAGGCGATGATCTCCAAGGGCGAGATCACCGACGCCCAGTCGATCGCCGCGTACACGCTCCTGCTGCTGCACGAACACTCGCAGCCCTAGTCTCGGCAGCCCTAGCGCTGGAACGCCGCCCGGTAGCTCTGCGGTGAGGTGCCGGCGATCCGCTTGAACCTGTCGCGGAACGCCGTGGCCGAGCCGAACCCGACCCTGCTCGCGATCAGCTCGACGGGGTCCTTCGTCGTCTCCAGCAGGTGCTGCGCCTGGCGGACGCGCGCCCGGTGCAGCCACTGCAACGGCGTCGTCCCGGTCTGCTCGCGGAACCGCCGGTTCAGCGTGCGCGTGCTCATCCCGGCCTGCCGCGCGAGGTCCTCCAGCGTCAGGTCGCGCGCCGCGTTGCCCTCCATCCACAGCAGCAACGGTTCGAGCTCCGCGCCCTGGGGCGCCGCGGGCGGCGTCACGATGAACTGCGCCTGCCCGCCTTCGCGTTCCAGCGGCATCACGGCGAAGCGCGCCGCGTCGGCCGCCACCGCCGACCCGTGGTCGCGCCGGATCATGTGCAGGCACAGGTCCAGCCCCGCCGCGGCGCCGGCGGACGTGAGGAACTGGCCGTTGTCGACGTAGAGCACGTCCGGATCGACTTCCAGGGCCGGAAACCGCTCGGCCAGCTCCTCTGCCCCGAGCCAGTGCGTGGTGACGCGGAGCCCGTCCAGCAACCCGGTCTCCGCGAACACGAACGCGCCCGTGCAGATCGACGCGATCCGGGCACCGCGCGCCGCGGCCTTGCGCAGCGCCTCGATCAACGGCCTCGGCACGACCATCCGCGGGTCGTGGCCCGGCAGCACAATTGTGTCCACTTCGGACAGCAACTCCAGGCCGTGCGGGACCTTGATCTCGAAACAGCCCGCGTCGACCGTCCTCTTCGGACCGCAGACGCGCACCCGGTAACGCCCGACCCAGTTGAACGCGTCGACCGGCGTCGCGAAGTCGAACGGGACCACGCTGTCCATCGCTACCACTGCCACCTCGTGCACGTCCACCACCGTAGCTGGCGAGAATCCGTTGGAACATGGCATTCCAGCCAGTTCTCGACGGGATCCGGCCCTCCTACGGTTTTGATCACCGATTCGAGGAGACGCAGTGAAAGCTCAACTGGTGTTGTTCGACGGCTTCGACCCGTTGGACGTGATCGGCCCGTACGAAACGCTGACCGCGGGCGGGATCCAGGCCGAACTGGTGACCGCCGAGGGTCCGCGCGAGGTCCCGGCGGGCATGAACCTGCTGTCCCTGAAGGCGACCTCCAAGCTTGATCCGCACACCGACCTGATCGTCGTGCCCGGCGCGGCCGCCGCCGGAGAGGACGAGATCTTCGCCCTGCTCAGCGCGGGTGCAGTCACGCTCGGACCCGCGCTCAAGGACACGAACGCGATCATCGCGACCGTGTGCGGCGGCTCGCTGCTGCTGGCCATCGCCGGTCTGATCAAGGGCCGCAACGCCACCACGAACCACCTCGGCCTGCACGCGCTGGAGTCCATGGGCGTGAACGCGATCCGCGCGCGGATCGTCGACGACGGCGACCTCGTCACCGCGGCCGGCGTCACCTCCGGCGTCGACCTCGGTCTGCACCTGCTCGAACGCCTGGCGGGCGCACCGAAGGCGCTGGAGGTCGAGGAGCTGTTCGCCCACGAGCGGCGCGGCACCGCGTGGAGGGCCGCGTGAGCAAGCTCTTCCTCTCGCTGCACGTGCTGGCGGCCATCATCGCCATCGGACCGGTGACGGTGGCCGCCAGCATGTTCCCGAAGGCGGTGACCACGGCCGGCAACCCCGAGCTGCTGCACCGGATCTGCCGCGTCTACGCGCTCATCGGCATCTCGGTGCCGGTCTTCGGGTTCGCGACGGCCGGCGTGATGGGCGTGACCGGACACCCCTGGGTGATCGTGTCGATCGCGCTCACCACCGCCGCCGCGTTCCTGCTGGCGCTCAGGATCCTGCCCGGCCAGGAGAAGGCGTTGAAGACCAAGGACATCAAGCACCTGGCCATGTACACGGGGATCTTCAACCTGTTGTGGGCCACTGTGACGGTGCTGATGATCCTCCGGCCGGGCTCGACGACCGGCGCCTAGCGCGTCGCCACCGGCCGCACCACGACCTCGTTGACGTCGACCTCCGCCGGCTGCGAGATCGCGTACGCGATGGCGTCACCGATCGCGGACGCGGGCAGCGCGTTCTTGCGGTACTCCACCATGAACGACGCCGCGTGGTCCTCGGTGATGGTGTCCGCGAGCTCGGACTCCGTGACACCGGGCGAGATCACGGTGACGCGCAGGTCGTCGCGCTCCTGCCGCAGCCCTTCGGACAACGCCCACACCGCGTACTTGGTCGCGCAGTACACTGCGGCCGTCGGCGTGACCAGGTGCGCGCCGACCGAGGCGACGTTCACGACGTGCCCTCCCTGGGTGAAGAGAGGCAGCACGGCGGCGATGCCGTTCAGCACGCCCTTGATGTTCACGTCCACCATGCGGTCCCACTCGTCGACCTTCAACGAGTCCATGAGGGACAACGGCATCACGCCCGCGTTGTTCACCAGCACGTCGACACGCCCGTGCTCGGCGACCGCGCCATCCACAAAGGACTGGAAGGACTCGCGCGAGGTCACGTCCAACGGCGCGTAGGAGGCACCGATCTCGGTCGCCAACGCCTTCAACCGGTCCTCACGCCGTGCGCCCAGGAACACCTTGTGCCCCGCCTTGGCCAGAACGCGGGCCGTGGCCTCGCCGATACCGCTGGAAGCTCCACTGATCAGAACGACTTTGCTCATGGCCACAACACTCGGCGCCCAACCCGGTATGGACCAGGACACCTTCTCCCTAGGTGCGGCACACCCAGGCAGAGCACCACCACAGCGCCTACGCTCGAAACCATGCTCGGCGAGTTCCTGAAAGCACACCGCGCCCGCGTCAACCCCCAGGACGCGGGCCTGCCGAGTCACACCCAGCGCAAGGTCAAGGGCCTGCGGCGCGAGGAGGTCGCGGTGCTCGCGGGGGTGAGCGCCGACTACTACGCCCGCCTCGAACAGGGCCGCGAGACCAACCCGTCGGCGCAGGTCCTCGACGCCCTCAGCCGCGCGCTGCAGCTCGACACCGACTCCCGCGCGCACCTGCACCGCCTCGCCGGCGTCGTGGCGGACGAGGGCCACACGACCGACAAGGTCAGTCCTGAACTGCGGCAGCTCATCAGCGGCATGCACGACATGCCGGCGTTCGTGATGAGCTCCTACCTCGACGTGCTCGCCACGAACGCGCTGGCCGACGCCCTGTACGAACCGTTCACGCCCGCCGACAACCTGGCCAGGATGGCGTTCCTCGACCCGGCCGCCACGAGCTTCTACCCGCGGTGGAACTGGGTCGCGCAGAGCACGGTCGGGAACCTGCGGCTGACGGCCGACCCGAACTCGGCCCGGCTGGGGCGGATGGTCGCGGAGCTCAGCCGGAACCCGGTGTTCGAGGAGCTGTGGGAGAACCACGAGGTGCGCGGGAAGACCCAGGACGCCAAGGAGTTCGCGCACCCCGCGGTCGGTCCGGTCAAGCTGAGGTACCACTCGTTCGACGTGCGCGAGGCACCCGGCCAGTTCCTCGTGATCTACCAGGCCGAGCCGGGACCGAACGCCGACGCGCTGAAGCTCCTCGCGACTAGTCGGGCCACACGGGAGGCCGCTTCTCCAGGAACGACGCCCGTCCCTCTTTGGCTGACGGGGACTGGGAGGTCTCGGCCATGACGGACAACGCGATCTCGTACCCGTCCGCCTCGGGCCGGTCGAGCTGCGCGTAGACGGTCCGCTTGCCGATGGCCTTCGACGCCCGGCTCCCCCGCGTGGCCCGAGCCAGCAGGTCGTCTGTGGCGGTGTCCAGCTCGTCGGCGGGCACCGCTCGGTTGATCAGCCCCCACTCCACCGCCGTGGCCGCGTCGATCACGTCCCCGGTCAGCACGAGCTCCATCAACCGCTTGCGCCCGATCGACCGCGCCACCGGCACCGCGGGCGTGTGGCAGAACCAGCCGGCCTTGCCACCGGGCAGCGAGAACCCGGCCGTGTCCGCCGCCACGGCAAGATCACACGACGCCACCAGCTGACACCCGGCCGCCGTCGCCAGCCCCTGCACGCGCGCGATCACCACCTGCGGCGCGGACTGGATGGTCTTCATCAGCACGGTGCACAGCTCCAGAAGCAGCCGCACACCCTCCTCGTCGCGTGCGTGCACGTCCGCGAAGTCGTGCCCAGCGGAGAACACGGGCCCTTCGGCGGCCAGCACGATCCCGGCCGCGTCCGACGCCCGCACCTCGCGGAACGCGTCCAGCAGCTCGCTGAGGTGCTCCGCGGACAGCGCGTTGCGCTTGGCCGCGCGGTTCATCGTGATCCGGACGACGGAACCTTCGCGTGCGATATCGACCATCCCCAGACGCTAACCCAAAACCTCGTCCGCGAGCCGCTGAAGCACACCCAGGTCTACCTTGCCGACGGCCTCGAGTGCCGCAGTCCATCCCTTGGAAGCAAGTACCTCCGCCACGTGACGACGCGCTGCCTCGGTCTCCCTGCCGTCCACGACGGCCTTCATCCTGAAGTCCCGCAGGAGGTTCTCGCGAAGCACGCTGTCGGCGATCAGGCCGACCAGCCGCACCGCGTCGCCGTGCTCGCCGAGCGCATCGCGCGCGACCGCGACGTCTTTCAGGGTCATGTCGCGGTAGAAGGTGTCCGTGCTGGTCGCGGCCGCCGCCTCGCAACGCGCCAGCCATTCCGAGGCCTGGGCCGGCTTTTGCGCGGTGGCCTCCCCCGCCACCACTCTAACCACGTCCGCCAGCACGCCTGGCTCCTGGACCGTGTCCACCAGCTCAAGCATCCTGTCGAACTCACCGATCGCGGCCAGCGCACCGACCAGATAACCGCCCTCGTACCGCTCCGGTTCAGCCTGGTAGTTCACCATCAGGACCATGATCTCCGCACGTGCCCTGGCCAGAGTCGGGCCTTCCGGTGCATTCCTGGCGATTGCGGCCAGAGCCGCGTAGCGGTCCCTCCCGCGGTCGAGCTCACCTATGTGCTCGAAGGCCTCCGCACACCGTCCGACTACTGCCAGCGCTTCGACGTAGACGACGAACAACTGCTTGTACTCGTAGTCAGCCGAGCTGGCCGCGAGCACGCTCTCGATCTCGTCCACAACCTGTTCGGCCGCCTCCACCGCGCCCGTGCGCGCGAGCAAGTCGAGCAGGGGCATGTAGCGCCAGTACGCCCTGTCTTCGCGCTTGACGCTGGCGGCCTCAGCTGCGAGCTCTCGGGCCCTGGCAGCGTCTCCTCGTCGCAGCACTCGCCTCGCGAGCCCGGAGAGCGCCTGCTCCTGGGGGACATCGTGCGCGTCCGACCGGGCCAACTGTTCGGCTCTGGTGTAGTCACCTGCCGAGCCCAGGACGTTCGCCAGCTGAACGAAGACCTTACCCGCGGTCCGGGTGGCGGCGTCCGATCGTGCGCATTCCTCGGCCGCGGCGCACAACGCGACCGCTCTCCGCACGTCGCCAGCCTCGGCGACGGTCCGGGCGAGCTCGACGATGCCGATCGCCCGGACCTGCGGATTCGGCACCTGGCCGAGGAACCCGAGCGCCCGGTCGTGATCACCACTGTTGGCTGCCGCGCGCGCGAGCGTGCGGAGCACGCCGGAACGGTGGTAGCCCTTCTCGGCTGCCTCCAGGTACAGAGCCGCACGATCGAACTGCCCGGATTCGGCCAGGACCTCGACGATCTCGCCACAGGTCCTGTTTCGGTCGTATGACCCGCTGAGCGCCGCGATGAGCCGCAACGCGCGGTCGTCATCCCCCTCGGCCGCCACCGCCTCCGCTGCGACGACGAGGTACCTGTTCTTCAGGTAGGTGCTGTCGGTCGACCCCGCGTAGACCTCGAGGGCCGCCTCGTCCTCGCCCAGTTCCACGAGAACGACCAGTTGCTCCATCAGGTCGAGCGTGGCAGCGCGGCGTGCCCAGACGGCAACGACCTGATCCGCACGTTCGACGTCGTCTGCGGCAAGCGCGGCCTCCAGCACCGCCCGGATCCACACCGACCTCGGATTGGACGCGAGTAGAGCAGGCACGAGGTGCGGCGCGCCGATCGCGGCCGCGACGTTGATCAGCGGCACGTCGTACCGAAGCCGCATGTCCTGGGAGACGTGGCTCTCCACGAGGCTCGACGCTCGTTCGACCAGACGACGTGCACGAGCATCATCAACGGCCCGCGCCGCGGTTTCGGCCAAGTCGACGATGCCGTCGAAGTAACTGCCAGCCGACCACGGCAGGCCGATCAGGATCTCCTCTGCCAGGTCTGCCGACTCCGTGTATCGGGCGGCATCGCCGCACTCCGCCGCAACGGCCGCCATCGCCGTAAACGCACGGGCTTTGGACACGGCGGTCCTGATCTGGTCGACGCGTTCGTGCGCGGCGAGGTGCAGCTGTCCCGCGCGGCCTTGCTCGCCGAGATCGCTCACGGCCGCCGCCAATCGGACCAACGCGACCGCCTGGTCATGTGGCCTCTTGATCTGGCTCACGAGCGTCTCGCCCACCGCCACGAACTCGGCCGCCCGCAGGGGTTCGCCAGCGCCAACGCAGTCCGATGCCAGCCGGGCCAGCACGCCCACCACCACCTCGGGCCCGGTGAGCGCTTCTGCGATCCGAGCCCTGCGGTCGATCCCGTCCAGCCGTTCGAAGAGCTCACCAAGCAGGTCGTCTGGATCGTCCGCGTCCAGCGCGTACCTCAACGCCCGGCCGTCGTCTCCCGCGTCCAGCGCATCTACGGCCAGTGTCCGCAACCGGTCGTTGGTCTTGTACCTGTATCCGAACCGGTCGTCAGCGTGACGAAGGAGCCTCAACGCGAGTTCTGGATCGCTTCTCGCCTCGTGCGCCAGCGACCACAGCACCTCTTCGAACTGGTAGGACTCTTTGAGACACTCCGCGTACCGGAGCCCCAGTTCGTGCTCCCCAGCCAGCGGCAGCGATGCGACCACTGCATCGCGCCGGTAGTCCGCGGACATGGTCGCGAGCAGTTCGAGCGCGTGCTCGTGCTCGCCTTCGTCGAACGCCAGTCGCACGAGATCACCGAGCACGTTGTCACGTTCGTACGGAACGTCGATCAACTCCACGAGAGCTTCGAGACCACTTATGACCCGCCGCGCCCGTTCGTCCTCCGCACCCTCCAGCAACATCCTGGCGAACCGGATCATCACGCTGTAGGGCTGCCCGAAGCTGTAGGTGGTCAGATCGACACTGCGCTCCACGTCGTCCGCAAGCACGGCGATCCGGTCGTGCTCTCCTCTGGCCTGCAACTCCTCGATGATCCGCACGAGCGCTTCGGTCCTCAGCCCGCCGGAAAAGCTTTCGGCAAGGGCGACCGCTCGGTCGGTGTGCCCAAGTCGTGCCCAAAGGGGAGGCAGGGCGTCCGGGATGTTGAGGTTGCGCCCGCTCAGCCGCGATCGCGCTACGGCAACGCGCACCAGTCGGTCCAGGTCGGGTTCAGGTGCGCGGGCCAACAGCCCGGCCACAGACGCGATCTCGCTCATCGCGAGGCCGTCGCCACCGGTCACGGCCAGCATGCGGTCGTGCCGCAGGCGGTCAAGTGCGCAGGCCACCAAACGGTCCACGTCACCGCGCGCGGCGAGCAGGCTGGGATAGCCGCGGAACAGGTAGAGAGGCGTATCTTCTGGCCAGTCCCGGTCGCGGTAGCTGTCGGCCCACGCGTGCACCTTCGCGCGATGCTCGGCGATTTCGCCCTCGAGCCACTTCTCTGCCTGCTCGCGCAGGGTGTCGTGGGTGAACGTGTAGACGGGTTCGTCCTGGTCTCGGGAAGCGCTGGCACCGACGCTGCGTCCGACCATGCTGCCGAGGAGCACTGTCAGCGCGTAACGAGACTGGCCGAGCAGCTCCCTCAAATCGCGTTGCGTGAGGCCGCCGCCGGACGCCGTGATCAAAGCGAGCAGTTCGCGTTGCACGCCCTCGTTGCCGAGCAGGAAGTACAGCTCCTGGTAGGCCGCGGTCCTCAGGTCGCTGGCGTAGGGCGAAGGAGTCAGCTGTCGCGGCTCGACCCTCCTGAGCGGATGCCCCGCATCCACGTCCGGTGGGAGGTCAGGGTGGGGGCGGCTCGCCACCAGGACGCGCAGGCCTAGCTTGGAACGTTGTGGGAGCAGGCTGGCGATGCTTGGGCGTTCCAGTCCGTCCTTGCGGCTGGTGTCCTCGTCCAGACCGTCGACCACGAGCAGCAGGGTGCGTCCTCTCTCGTGGCGCTCCTTCGCCGCGGTTTCGAGCAGGTTCAACATGTTCCTGTGCACGGACCGAACAGGTTCGAAGGACGCGTCGACCATCTCCGTCAGCTGTAGCACCACCTCCTCGATGAAGGCGTTGCTGTCCGAGTCACCGACGCGCCTCGCCTTGACGAAGAACGCCACGACGTCCACGTTCTCAGGTGGGTGCAGTGCGAACCACGCCAGCAGCGCCGACTTGCCGGCCCACGGGCCTGCTTGCCACCACGCGCAAGGCTCGCTGCCCGCGCAGAACCTGACGAGTTCGTCGATCTCCCGTTTGCGGTCGTGGAGGTGTTCGGGGGCCGTCTCCCGGACTTCCGACCAGTAAGAGCCGGAGAGACGTTCGCGCCGTGACTCGCCCGGGACGCCGGGGAACGGCGCACGTGCCTCCAGGACCTCGCTCAACGTCGTGCCGCGAGACGGATCCACCTGGTCCAGTGCCAGGTCCAGGCGGGCCGCGGCCAGGCGTTCCAGGCCGTCGCCGGGGTGGTGCTTCACGATCACGCCGACCACGTGGTCGTCGGACCACAGGACCGCGCCGGACATCCCCTCCCACGGGGACCGCTCGTCGTCGCGGGCTCTTGGGGGACCCTCCACCACTACTTCGAGGGTTCGTTCGCGCCAGTTCGAGAAGACCGGGACCTTGCCGACGGCGTGGGCCGAGTCGCGGTACGTCCGAGAGTCCGTGCGCATCTTCCAGAGCGGGAAGCCCACGGCCACAACGGGAAGGACAGCGGCGCGGTCGTTGATCGAGCCGAAGCGGACCGGCGGGACCACGTCGTCATGGCGCGGTTCGATCGTGAGAACGGCGATGTCCGAGACCGGGTCCGACCACCAGGACGTGGCGGGAACCGTCCACTCCTCCGGCAGGCCAGGGGCGAACTTCACAGTCACCGAGTCTGCGCCGTCCACCACGTGCGCGGCGGTCAGGACGGCGCCGGAACGGATCCGGTAGCCAGAGCCTCTGCTCCCCTCACCAGCTCGGGTCACGATCAGTTGTGCAACCCGGAGCCTGTCGAGGTGCTGGGCAGTCATTCCTCGCCCTGCACCTCGCGACCGGAGATCACCGGGGAAGTGGTCTCGCCGCGGCGGCGCGGGTCCAGGATCAGCTTGATGGTCTGGGTGGTGGCGGAGGAAATGCTGACGTCGGCACCCAGTTCGACCACCCAGAACTTGACCTTGGCACCAGGCTTGGCCTCCTTGGTGACCGCCACGGTCAGCTCGAGCTCGACGGGGCCGAGCACGAAACGCAGGTCCTCGTTCTCGCCGGCGTGCATCGCCTCCGTGAGTTCGGCCCTCAGCTGGCCGATGAGATCCGCGAGCTCCACAGCCATCGAACGCCCCTCCCCGTGTACTGACGAACTACGGGGAGGTCGGGTTCGACGGGTGTTTTGTTACCGGGTCACCCGAGCTCGCGCACCTCTCGAATGACCGTGACGATCTCGTCCATGATCTCGGTCAGCTCGTAGTCCTTGGGCGTGAACACCCGCGCCACACCGCGCTCCCGCAGCTTGGCCGCGTCGTCCGGCGGGATGATGCCGCCGACGATCACCGGGATGTCCCCGGCACCGGCCGCGCGCAGGCCGTCGACCACCGCGGGCACGACCTCCAGGTGCGAGCCGGAGAGGATCGAGAGGCCCACGACGTGCACGTCCTCCTGCACGGCCGCCGAGACGATCTGCGACGGCGTCAGACGGATGCCCTGGTAGACGACCTCGAAGCCGACGTCGCGGGCGCGCACGGCGACCTGCTCGGCGCCGTTGGAGTGGCCGTCGAGGCCCGGCTTGCCGACCAGCATGCGCAGCCGTTCGCCCAGGTCCTCGCCGGTGGAGCGCACGCGGTCGCGCACGCGGGCGATCTCCGAGCCCGCCTCGCCGGACGCCGACGCGCCGGAAACGCCTGTGGGGGCACGGTATTCGCCGAACGTCTCACGCAACGCCTGCGACCACTCGCCCGTGGTCACGCCGGCGCGCGCACACGCCAGCGTCACCTCCACGAGGTTCTGGTCGGTCTTCGCGGCCTCGCGCAGGGCGTCCAGGGACGCCTCGGCCGCGGCGTTGTCCCGGGTGGCGCGCCACTGCTGGATCGCCTCGACGGCGTGCAGTTCGACGATCGGGTCGATGGTCTCGATCGCGTTCGCGCCTTCGGCCTGCAGCGGCGACGGCTCGGTCGTGTCGAACTTGTTGACGCCGACGACGATGTCCTCGCCCGCCTCGACGCGGCGACGGCGATCGGCCAGTGACGACACCAGGTTCGACTTCATGTAGCCGGACTCGACGGCCGCGACGGCACCGCCCATCGCCTGCACGCGGTCGATCTCCTCGCGGGCTCCGGCGAGGATCTCGTTCACCTTCGCCTCGATGACCGGTGAGCCGTCGAAGATGTCGTCGTACTCCAGAAGGTCCGTCTCGTAGGCGAGGACCTGCTGCATGCGCAACGCCCACTGCTGGTCCCACGGGCGCGGCAGGCCGAGGGCCTCGTTCCACGCGGGGAGCTGGATGGCGCGCGCACGGGCGTTGCGGGACAACGAGACCGCGAGCATCTCCAGCACGATGCGCTGGACGTTGTTCTCCGGCTGCGCCTCGGTCAGGCCCAGCGAGTTGACCTGCACGCCGTAGCGGAACCGGCGGTGCTTGGGGTTCTCGACGCCGTACCGCTCGCGCGTGATCTCGTCCCACAACTGGGCGAACGCGCGCATCTTGCACATCTCCTCGATGAACCGCACGCCGGCGTTCACGAAGAAGGAGATGCGGGCGACGACGTCACCGAACTTCTCCTGCGGCACCTGCCCGGAGTCGCGCACCGAGTCGAGGACCGCGATCGCCGTGCACATCGCGTACGCGACCTCCTGCGCCGGCGTCGCGCCGACCTCCTGGAGGTGGTAGCTGCAGATGTTGATCGGGTTCCACTTGGGCACGTTGGAGACGGTCCACGCGACCATGTCGGTGATCAGCCGCAGCGACGGTCCCGGCGGGAACACGTAAGTGCCGCGGGACAGGTACTCCTTGATGATGTCGTTCTGCGTCGTGCCGGCGAGCGCCGACGGGTCCGCGCCCTGCTCCTCGGCCACGGTGACGTAGAGCGCGAGCAGCCACATGGCCGTGGCGTTGATCGTCATCGACGTGTTGGCGCCGCCGAGCGGGATCTGGTCGAACAGCTGCCGCATGTCGCCGATGTGGCTGATCGGCACGCCGACCTTGCCGACCTCGCCCTTCGCGAGCTCGTCGTCGGGGTCGTAGCCGGTCTGCGTCGGCAGGTCGAACGCCACGGACAGGCCCGTCTGGCCCTTGGAGAGGTTCCGGCGGTAGAGCGCGTTGGACGCCGCGGCCGAGGAGTGGCCCGCGTACGTGCGCATCACCCAGGGGCGGTCGCGCTCCCGGTCAGCGGGGTACGGCACAGCAACCTCCCACATCGTCGTTCTCCGGAGCGTACTGGCCGGTAACCAACGCTGCGCGTGCGATTGCTCACTGAATCGAGAACGCTGGGAGCATGATGAAGAGGTGACGGGGATTTACCAGACGGTCGTCGTGTTCGCGGTGCTCGGCCTGCTGGCGTTGACGCTCAGGTACTTCGCGGGCAACGACAAGCGGCCCGTGCCGGATCTGGACGGCACGGACTTCGGGTTGCTGAGCGAGGTCGCGGTCGTCCCGACGGAAGAGGCCGCGAACGTCCTCGTGCAGAAGCTCAAGCGCAACGGCGTGCGCGCCACGCGTTCGAGGAACGCGCCCTACCAGGTGATGGTGTTCCCGGCGGACGTCCCGAACGCGCGGCTCGTGCTCAAGAGCTGACGCGCTCCACGTCGGCGCCCAGCTTCCGGAGGTTCTCCACGAACCCGGGGTAGCCGCGCTCGATGTGGAAGATCTCGTAGACCTCGGTGGCCCCGTCCGCGCACAGACCGGCGAGCACGAGCCCCGCACCAGCGCGGATGTCCGACGCCCACACCGGCGCGCTGGACAGCTTCTCGATGCCGCGGATGACGGCGTGATGCCCGTCCGTGCGCGCGTCGGCGCCCAGTCGGATCATCTCGTCGATGAACCGGAACCGGGACTCGAACAGGTTCTCGGTGATCATCGACGTGCCCTCGGACACCGTGGACAGCGCGATCGCGAACGGCTGGTTGTCCGTGGCGAAGCCGGGGTAGGGCAGCGTCACGAAGTCGACGGCCTTGGGCCGCCCTTCCATGACGACGCGGAACCCCTCGTCCTCACCCTCGTAGACCGTGACCTCGGCACCGGCCATGCGCAGCTTCTCGAGCACCAGGTCGAGGTGGTGCGGGTTCACGCCGCGCACCCGCACGTCACCACGCGTCATCGCGGCGGCGAAACCCCAGGTGGCGCCCACGATCCGGTCACCGATCACGCGGTGCTCGGTCGGCTTGAGCTCGGTGACGCCGTGGACCGTGAGGGTCGACGTGCCGGCGCCCTCGACCTTCGCGCCCATCTGGTTGAGCATCAGGCAGAGGTCGACGATCTCGGGCTCGCGCGCGGCGTTGTCGATGACCGTCGTGCCGTTGGCCAGCACGGCCGCCATCAGGATGTTCTCGGTCGCGCCCATGCTCGGGAAGTCGAGCCAGATCTGCGTGCCGTGCAGCCCCTCGGCCTCGGCGACGATGCACCCGTGCTCGATCCACGTGGTCGCGCCGAGCTTCTCCAGCCCGCTCTGGTGCATGTCGAGCGGCCGCGACCCGATCGCGTCCCCGCCCGGCAACGCCACCACGGCACGCTTGCAACGCCCGACCAGCGGCCCGAGCACGCAGATGGACGCCCGGAGCTTGCCCATCGCCTCGGAGTCGGCCCGGTGGCTCAGCTCGGCGGGCGTGGTGATCCTCGCCACGTCGCCTTCGAGCTCGACCTCACAGCCGAGGCTCCGCAGCGCGTCCGCCATCAACGGCACGTCGAGGATGTCCGGGCAGTTGGTGATGGTCGTCGTGCCCTCCGCCAAGAGGGCAGCGGCCATCAGCTTGAGCACGCTGTTCTTGGCGCCGACGACATCAACTTCGCCGACCAGCCTTGCGCCACCGTGTACCCGGAAATGCTCGCTCACGCGGCAATCCTACGTACGGCCCTAAAGTGCCAGCCATGGCGGTACATCTCACCAAGATCTACACCCGCGTGGGCGACGACGGCACGACCGGCCTCGGCGACTTCTCGCGCGTCCCGAAGACCTCACCACGCATCGAGGCCTACGCCGACGTGGACGAGACCAACGCGTCCCTCGGCGTGGCCCTGGCCCTGGGCAACCTGGCCGAAGACGTCCACGACGTGGTGCGCAAGGTGCAGAACGACCTCTTCGACGTCGGAGCGGACCTCTGCACCCCGATCGCCCCCGACCCCAAGTACCCCCCACTCCGCGTCACCCAGGCCTACGTGGACCGCCTGGAGACCTACTGCGACACGTTCAACGACCGCCTGGGCAAACTCGACTCGTTCATCCTGAACGGCGGCACCCCGGGAGCGGCCCTCCTGCACCAGGCCCGCACCATCGCCCGCCGGGCGGAGCGCCGCGCGTGGTCGCTGATCGAGGACGACCCGGACCGCACCAACGTGCTCACGGCCAAGTACCTGAACCGGCTGTCCGACCTGCTGTTCATCCTGGCGCGGGTGGCGAACCCGGACGGCGACGTGCTCTGGCAGCCGGGCGAGAACGCCTGACGGAGACGCGCGGGGAGGCAACGGCTCGCCGGTAGGCGCGCAGCCACCGCGATACCAACCGCAGTCGCCCGAGCAAGGCGACCACACCGGCAGGCCAGGCACGCGGTGCCAACCGCAGTCGCCCCCACAAGGCGACCACACACGCAAGCCCGGCGCGCGGTGCCAACCGGACAGCCACCAACGCAAGCGAACCACGCACGCAGCCTGGCGTGGCGATGCGCAGCGAGCCGTCCGAACTATGAGGCGATGGGCAGCGGTGCACACCTGCATTGGCGATTGGGGCTTGACCTTGAGGGGCGGGGTGCTACCCCTTCGGGCACGGCCGGGCGCTTTTCAGCCCGGCCTTTTCCGGCCGTCAAGCACCCCGCCAGAGGCTCAAGGTCAAGCCCCAATCGCACACACAAACTCGTCAAGACCCGCGCAACCACCCTCGCAAGGCGACCCGACCCCACAAACGCGACCAACCCCGCTGGAACGCAACCAACCCGCGAAACCGGCACCAGCCCCCACCAAAACCGGCACCAGCCGAACGCAAAACGACCCCGCCGAAACCCGACGGGGTCGTTCACGAAGAACCTCAAGAAGCCCAGGGAATCGATCGCCCAGGCGGAGCGGACTCGAGCCAGGACAAGAACCCGGTGAGCGCGTCCGGCCCCATGGCGATCTCGACCTCACCGGAAGCGGACCGGCACCGCAGCACCGTCGCCCCCACGGGCATCGCATAGGCCTCGGGCCCGGTCGGCTCCCGCCGGGCGTCGATCTCCAGCCCGTCCCGCGAGATCAGCTGGTTCGGCCCTGATCCGAGCGACAACACCCGGAACCAGGCGAACGAGTCCCCGCGGTAGTGCCCCACACCCAGGTGCCAGCCACGCCCGCGGTCGTCGAAGACGCTGCGCAGGGCGACGTGCACACCCCCCTCGCGCAGCAGCCGGATCCGGCGCCAGGCGAAGTAGGTGATGACGATCGCCACCCCAAGAAGGATCAGGCCGGCAATCTCGGTGATCCCCACGGCTGCGGCCTCGTGCCCGGTCTCAGGCCGACTGTTCCACGGCCCGCACGCGCGCTGCCGCACGTGCGCGCTCTGCGTCGTCCGCGTCCTGCAGCGCCGTTCGCGCCGCGTCCACGTCGATCTCGCCCGCGAGCTCGGCGTCCTCGGCGAGAATGGAAACGCCGGTGCCGGTCACGGAGAGGAAGCCACCGTGCACAGCGGCGGTGACCAGGCCACCGTCCGTCGTGCGCACGCGCACCACGCCACCCTCGACCAGCTGGCCGAGAACGGGCTCGTGACCGGGCAGGATGCCGATCTCGCCCTCGGTCGTCTGCGCCGAAACAGAGGTGGCCTTACCGGACCACAGGCGGCGTTCAACGGCGACCAGTTCAACGGTCATCTCGGCCACGCGTATCTCCCTCGTCGTCTGGAGTCGATCTGAGTCTAAACGGTCGCCTGACAACCTTGCCGCCCGCCCGGTGTCAGCAGCTTCGACGACTGCCGAAGAGAGAACACGCAGGACTTCGAGGACTACGTGGCGTTGCGTTCGCAGGCATTGCTGCACACGGCGGATCTGCTGTGCGGCGGCGACAAAAGCGCCGCACAGGACATTCTGCCGGACATCCTGATGATCAGGTACGGCAAGTGGCGCCGACACCAGGTCCTCGCCGCTAGGGCCGGCCGTGGGAGCGGGACGAGCCCGTGACCGAAGTCTCGTCGCAGCTCGGCCCGCACCGTGCGGGAGGAGGGGTTCCCGGCGAGCCCTCTAGCCGTGCCACGAACGCCAGAGCGTGGCGTAGACCCCCTCCCTGGCCACCAGCTCGGCGTGAGTGCCCAGCTCCACGACACGGCCCGCGTCGACGACCGCGATCCGGTCGGCGTCCTGCGCGGTCTGCAGGCGGTGCGCGATCGCGATCACCGTGCGGTTGTCCCGCACGGCCGCGATCGCGCGCTCCGCGTGCCTGGCCGTGGCCGGGTCGAGCGAGGACGTCGCCTCGTCGAGCACCAGCGTGTGCGGATCGGCGACCTCCACTCGTGCGAGCGCGAGCTGTTGCGCCTGCGCGGGATCAAGTTCCACGCCGCCCGCGCCGAGCTGCGTGGCGAGCCCCTCTGGCAGTTCGTCGAACCAGCTCGCGCCCACGGTGCTCAGCGCCCCGAGCAGCCGGTCGTCCGAGGCGTCCGGTGCCGCCATCGCGAGGTTCTCCCTCACCGTGCCGATGAACACGTGGTGCTCCTGCGTCACCAGTACGATCCGCTGCTCACCCGCCGCCACGAGATCCGCGACGGGCACGCCACCGACGAGCACCGAGCCCTCGGCCGGCCGGTCGACACCGGCGATCAGCCTGCCCAGCGTCGACTTGCCCGCGCCGGAGACACCGACGATCGCGAGCCGCTCTCCCTGCTGCACCACGAGATCAACGCCGTGCAGCACCTCGTGGCCGTCCACATAGGAGTAGCGGACGCCGCTCACCTCGATGCGGTCGCCCGCCGGTTCCGGGACGGCGGGCGCGGGCTCGACGTGGGCCCCGATGCCTTCGATCCGGGCGAACGACGCACCGCCGCGTTGCAGGAACTCGACCCAGAACATGATGCGTTCCAACGGCTCGATGAGCCGCCACACGTAGAGACTGCCCGTGACGACGACCTCGATGCCCACCCCGTCGGCCGCGTAGAACAGGCCACCGGCGAGCAGCACCAACGCCGTCGGCACCGCGCTCACGAAGCTGATGACCGGGAACAGCACGTTCCGCAGGCGCAGGGTCCGCATCCTCGCGCGGAACGACCGCCCGATCGCACCTTCCGCGACCCCGACGAGCCTGTCCCGCAACGCGTACGTCTCGATCGTCCGGCTGCCCTCACCGACCGCGGCCGAGATCTCCGCCACGTCCCCCGCGGCCTGACTCTCCTCCAGGTACGCGTCACGCGCACGGGCGAGGTACCAGCGCAGCACCCACGCCACGAACGGCATGCCCACCAGCGCGACGAGGCCGAGCACGGGGTCCAGCAGGAAGAGCGCCACGTACACGACCACCAGGTGCACGACACCCGTGAACACCTCGGGCACGCTGTCCCGCAACGCCTGCCCGACCGTCCCGACGTCGCTCGTCATGCGGGTGAGCAGGTCGCCGGTGCTCAGCCGGTCCACCACCCGCGCGGGCAACGCCAGCGTGCGCGCCACGGCCTCCTCGCGCAACGAGGCCAGCACCCGTTCACCGAGCCGCGCGGCCTGCAAAGCGCTGTACCGCACCAGAACCAGGTTCACCACGGCCGCCCCGAGCACGCCCAGGGCGAGTCCATCCACAGTGGACAGCGTCAGGTCGCCGGCCTCGATCCCGCCGACGATCTTGCCGAGCAGGTACGGCCCGACGAGCCCCAGCACCGCTGTGAGCGCGGTGAGCACGAGCACCACGACCAGCGCCCGCCGTTCACCCCGCATCAGCCGCATGGCCGCCCGCCGCACCTCGCGGCGGTCCGCGATCGGGAGGCGGGTCACCGGCCGTTCTCCAGGTGCACGACCTGATCCGCCTGACCTGCCCACAACGGCGACGACGAGACGACCACGGTGGTCAGCCCGGACCGTCTCTCCCGCACCCGTCTCGCCACCGCCGCCTCGGTCACCGCGTCGAGCGCCGACGTCGGCTCCACCAGCACGAGCAGCTCCGGTTCGCTGAGCAGGGCCCGCACGAGCCGCAACCGCTGCCGCTGGCCGCCGGACACGTTGCGCCCCTGCGACTCCAGGTGGGAGTCGAGCCCGTCCGGCATGGCCTCCACGACGTCCACCGCGGCCGCCGCCCGCAACGCCTCGTCGAGCGCCCGGTCGTCGTGATCGGCGACCGACACCGCCTCGCGCACCGTCCCCGGGAACAGGTAGTCGTCGTTGTCCGCCACCACACCCGGCAACCGCTCGACCGCTTCCCGTGCCAGCGCGGCGTTCGAGGACACCACGACCGTCAGCGCACCCGCCTTCACGTCCAACGTCCCGGCGCCGTCGTCCTTCTCCTCAGGCTTCAGCCGCAACACGTCCACGACCCGCCGCGCCGACACCAGCGCCCGCGGGATCATGTCCGCACCTTCGACGAAGAAGCTGACGGGCACGATCAACGTCGTGACGTACAGGTAGACCGCGACCATCTCCTCGACCGAGATCTCCCCGGTGACCGCCATCCGCGCCACGATCCAGGTGACCACCGCGAGGAACAGCGCCGGCAGCCCCCACGTGAGTGCCTGCACCCAACTGAGCCACGTCGACACCCGGTAGCCGTCCCGCAGCACCTCCTGCGACCTGCCCCGGAAGCGCTCCTCGAACGCCGGCTTCCCGCCGATCCCGGACAGCACCTTCAGCCCGCCCACGATGTCCCCCGCCCGTGCGCTCAGCTCCCCCAGGCTGTGCCGATAACCGGACTCCACCGCGTGCAGCCGCTGCAGCACCGGACCGGTCACCAGCGCGAGCACCGGCACGCCGAGCAGCACGACGACGGCGACGAGCGGTGAGATCCGCACCAGCAACACCGCGGTGACCGCGTACGCGACCACCGCTCCGACTCCGGGCCCGGTGCTGGTGAGCGCGTGCGCGATCCGCTGCGTGTCGCCGTTCTGCAGGTACGTCAGCTCCCCGGTGGACAGCTTCCGCCGCACCACCCCGCCGAGCCGCGTGACGTGCCGGACCACGACCTGCGCCGTCCTGAGCGCGGCGTCCGTGCGCACCAACGTCATCGTGCTGTGCCGGGCGATCCCGACGAGGGCCAGCGCCCCCGCGGTGACGAGCAGCGCCGCGCACCACCACGCCAGCGCGACGCGATCGCCGCCCCGCAGACCGTCCTCAATGGCCCGTGAGATGAGGTACGGCGGCAGGATCAGCCCGCACATCCACAGCGATCCCCACCACGCACCGGCCAGCACCCGCCCGCGCTGCATGACGACGAGCCACCACAGGTACCGCGCTGGGGATCGGACGTCCGGCGTTCCGGGGTCGTCGTACGGAGCATGTCGGGCCATGCACCTGACCTTGCCATCACCCGGCGGGCGTCACGACCGATTTCGCCTTCAGCCCAATTGCACCAACGGCCGTTGCGCCCAACGCCGCGATGAACGCGAACGCGTAGAAGCCCCACGGGTGCGCCAATCCTGCCGTGAGCAACGCACCGCCCAACAGCGGCCCACTGATCGCACCGAGCCGCCCAACGCCCGCGGCCCACCCGATCCCGGTAGCCCGGTTCTCCTCGTAGACCCGCCCCGCGTAGGCGTAGACGAGCACCTGCGCGCTGAACACGAAGCAGCCGGCGAGGAACACCGCGACGTACACCCCGACGCCGGGCAGCTTGATGCTCAGCAACGCCAGGAACACCACGGCCCCGGCGAACCACCCGATGGCAGCGGGCCTCACGCCGATCCTGTCGGCGACCGCACCGGCGATCAGAAGTCCAACAACAGCACCGATGTTGAGCGTCAGCAACAACGCCAGCGCCGTCCCCAGCTCGTACCCGGCACTGCGCATGATCTGCGGCAACCACGTGTTCAGCCCGTACACGAGCAACAGCCCCATGAACGACGCCACCCAGAATGCGATCGTCGCCTTCCTCAGCCCCGGCTTGAACAGCGACCCGACCGCCTCCAGCGCGGGCGCCCTGCGCACCGCGGTCTCCGGAAGGTGCTTGACCATCAACGGAATCAGCACCAACGCGGGCAACGCCCCCACCACGAACAGCGCCCGCCACCCCAGCTGCGGAATGAGCACGATCCCCAGCAACGCCGTGATGACCGCACCGACGTGGTACCCGGTCATGATGAGCGTCGTGGCCCGCCCGCCCTGCTGAGGCCGAGCCTCGTTGACCAGCGCGATGGCGGTGGGCAGGCACCCGCCGAGCCCGAGTCCCGCGAGGAACCGGAGGACGCCGAACGTCGTCGCGTCCGGCGCGAACGCGCAGGCGAGCGTGAACACGGAGAACCCGGCCACGGCGTAGATCATCACCTTGCGACGCCCGATGACGTCGGTGATGGTCCCGATGACCAGCGCGCCGAGCATCATCCCGACCAGCCCTGCCGTGGACACGACGCTCGCACTGGCCGTGGTGAGCAGCTTCTCCTGCAGCAGCACGGGAATCACCGTGCCGAGCACCACGAGGTCAAAGCCGTCGAGCAGGACAGCGGTCCAGCACAGCGGCAACACCCACTTGTTCACGCGCACTCTCCTCGTCGAGGGCCAGGTGACGCTGTGCATCGTGCGACCTGGGAGCGCGCGTGCGGGAGTGCGGTTTCCGTTCAGTGGAAACGTCATGACCCCGGAAAGCCCGAAGGGCCGTCCCTCCACAAAGGAGGAACGGCCCTTCGGAAAGCCAGGACTCAGCTCAGTTGCCGGCCAGCTTCTTGGCGTTGGCCTCGACGTCGTCCAACCCGCCGCAGGAGAAGAACGCCTGCTCCGGGAAGTGGTCGAACTCGCCCTTGCAGACGCGGTCGAACGCCTCGACGGTCTCCTTGATCGGCACGAAGGAGCCCTTCTGGCCGGTGAACTTCTCCGCGACGAAGAAGTTCTGGCCGAGGAAGCGCTCGAGACGACGCGCGCGACCGACGAGGACCTTGTCCTCCTCGGAGAGCTCGTCCATGCCGAGGATGGCGATGATGTCCTGCAGCTCCTTGTACTTCTGCAGGATCCGCTTCACCTCCTGGGCCACCCGGTAGTGCTCCTCGCCGACGATCGACGGCTCGAGGATTCGAGACGACGACGACAGCGGGTCGACGGCCGGGTAGATGCCCTTCTGGGAGATCGGACGGGAAAGCTCCGTCGTCGCGTCCAGGTGGGCGAAGGTGGTCGCCGGGGCGGGGTCGGTGTAGTCGTCAGCGGGCACGTAGATGGCCTGCAGCGACGTGATCGACTTACCGCGCGTCGAGGTGATGCGCTCCTGGAGCTCACCCATCTCGTCCGCCAGCGTCGGCTGGTAACCCACGGCGGAAGGCATGCGGCCCAGCAGGGTCGACACCTCGGAACCGGCCTGGGTGAAGCGGAAGATGTTGTCGATGAAGAGCAGCACGTCCTGGTTCTGCACGTCGCGGAAGTACTCCGCCATCGTGAGAGCGGACAGCGCGACGCGCATGCGCGTGCCGGGCGGCTCGTCCATCTGACCGAAGACGAGAGCGGTGTCCGGAAGAACACCCATCTCTTCCATCTCCAGGTGGAGGTCCGTGCCCTCACGGGTGCGCTCGCCGACACCGGCGAACACGGAGGTACCGGAGAACTCACGGGCAATACGCGTGATCATCTCCTGGATGAGCACGGTCTTGCCGACACCCGCGCCGCCGAACAGGCCGATCTTGCCGCCCTTGACGTACGGGGTGAGCAGGTCGATGACCTTGACGCCGGTCTCGAGGATTTCGGTCTTGCCCTCGAGCTGGTCGAACGACGGAGCCTTGCGGTGGATGCCCCACTGCTCGCCGTCGCGGCCGAGGCCGGGCTCGTCGAGGCAGTCACCCAGGGCGTTGAACACGTGGCCCTTGACGACGTCGCCGACGGGCACCGAGATGGCCTTGCCGGTGTCGGACACCGGCGCGCCGCGGACGAGACCGTCGGTCGGCTGCATCGAGATGGTGCGGACGAGGTTGTCGCCGAGGTGCTGCGCGACCTCGAGGGTCAGCGTCTTGGCGACGGCCTCGAACGTGATCTCCACGTTCAGGGCGTTGAACAGCTCGGGCACGGCGTCGCGCGGGAACTCCACGTCGACGACCGCACCGATCACCCGGACCACACGGCCGGTGCGGGTGGTGGTGGCAGTAGCACTCATGTCACTCATCACTTCCTGCGCCACCGGTAAGCGCGGCAGCGCCACCGACGATCTCGCTGATCTCCTGGGTGATCTGGGCCTGACGGGCCGAGTTCGCCGCCCGGCTGAGGTTCCGGACCAGCTCCGTCGCGTTGTCCGTCGCGGCCTTCATGGCCGTACGACGGGCAGCCGACTCCGAAGCCGCCGCCTCCAGCATGGCGGAGAACAGGCGAGTCTTGACGTACTTGGGCAGCATCGCGCCCAGCAGCGTCTCCGCGCTCGGCTCGAAGTCGTACACCGCGCGCGGACCCTTGGGGGTCTCGCCGAGGTACTCGACCTCCATCGGCGCGATGCGCCTGGCGGCCGGCGTCTGGACCAGCATGGACTTGAACTCGGTGTACACGACGTGGATCTCGTCCACGCCTTGCGCGCCGTTCTCCGTGCCCTCCAGGAACGCCTCCACCACTGCGTCACCGGCTTCGACGGCGTTCACGTAGTGCGGGGTCTGGGAGAACCCGCTCCACGCGCCCGTGACCTCGCGGCGGCGGAACTGGTAGTAGCCCTGCCCCTTGCGGCCGGTCACGTACAGCACCGGCTCCTTGCCCTCGGACCGGAGCAGCTGCAGCAGCTGCTCGGCGGCCTTGAGCACGTTGGCGTTGTAACCGCCGCACATGCCCTTGTCGCTCGTGATCACCAGCACCGCGGCGCGCTTCGGGTTCGTGCGCTCCGTCAGCAGCGGGTGGTCGAGGTTCGCCGAGGCCTCGGCCAACGCGGAGAGCACGTGAGTGATCTCTTCCGCGTACGGCCGGGAGGCCGCGACCCTGGTCTGCGCCTTCGCGAGGCGAGACGTCGCGATGAGCTCGTAGGCCTTCGTGATCTTCTTGGTCGAGTTGACCGTTCGGATCCGTTGGCGGAGCTCCCGAATCTGTGCGCCCATGGCTCAGATCACTTCTTGGTCGGCTCGGGCTTGTTGACCTTCACCGATTCCTGGCCGACCTTGTCGGCGTCGAGCGCCTTCTCGGGGGCCTCGTTGACGATGGTCGAGCCGTCCGAAGCGGTGAACTGCTTCTTGAACTCGTTCACGGCGTCGACCACGCGACGCTGGGCGTCGTCACCGAACTGCTTGGTCTCGACGATCGAGCCCAGCAGGTCGGAGTGGTTGCGGCGCAGCGAGTCCTTGAAGTCGGCCACGAAGCGACGGATGTCGGCGACGGGGACGTCGTCCAGGTGGCCCTTGGTCGCGGCGAAGATCTCGACGACCTGCTCCTCGACGGGGACCGGCGAGTACTGGCCCTGCTTGAGCAGCTCGACCAGACGGGCACCGCGGTCCAGCTGGGCGCGCGACGCGGCGTCGAGGTCGGACGCGAACGCGGAGAAGGCCTCCAGCTCGCGGAACTGCGACAGGTCGAGGCGCAGCGAGCCCGCGACCGACTTCATCGCCTTGATCTGCGCGGCACCACCGACGCGGGAGACCGAGATACCCACGTTGACGGCCGGGCGGACACCGGCGTTGAACAGGTCGGACTCGAGGAAGCACTGACCGTCGGTGATCGAGATGACGTTGGTCGGGATGTACGCCGACACGTCGTTCGCCTTGGTCTCGATGATCGGGAGACCCGTCATCGAGCCGCCGCCCATCTCGTCCGACAGCTTCGCGCAACGCTCGAGGAGACGCGAGTGCAAGTAGAAGACGTCGCCGGGGTAGGCCTCGCGGCCCGGCGGGCGACGCAGCAGCAGCGAGATCGCGCGGTACGCCTCTGCCTGCTTGGTCAGGTCGTCGAAGATGATCAGGACGTGCTTGCCCTGGTACATCCAGTGCTGGCCGATGGCGGAGCCGGTGTACGGCGCCAGCCACTTGAAGCCGGCGGAGTCAGAGGCCGGGGCGGCGACGATCGTCGTGTACTCGAGTGCGCCCGCCTCCTCCAGCGCGGTCTTGACGCCCGCGATGGTGGAGCCCTTCTGGCCGATGGCGACGTACACGCAGCGGACCTGCTGCTTGGGGTCGCCCGACTCCCAGGCCTTCTTCTGGTTGATGATCGTGTCGATGCAGACCGCGGTCTTGCCGGTCTTGCGGTCACCGATGATCAGCTGGCGCTGGCCGCGGCCGATCGGCGTCATGGCGTCGATGGCCTTGATGCCGGTCTGCATCGGCTCGGACACCGGCTGGCGCTGCAGCACGGTGGCGGCCTGCAGCTCCAGGGCGCGGTTGTCGTCGGCGACGATGTCACCGAGGCCGTCGATCGGCTCGCCGAGCGGGTTGACGACGCGACCGAGGAAGCCGTCGCCGACCGGCACGGACAGGACCTTGCCCGTCCGGCGGACCTCCTGGCCCTCTTCGATCTTGTCGAAGTCACCGAGGATGACCGCACCGATGTTGCGGACCTCGAGGTTCAGGGCGACGCCGAGGACGCCGCCGGGGAACTCGAGCAGCTCGTTGGTCATCGTGCCCGGAAGGCCCTCGACGATGGCGATGCCGTCGTAGGTCTCGGAGACGGTACCGACCTCTTCCCGGCTGACCTCCGGGGAGTAGCTCGAGACGTACTTCTCGATCGCACTGCGGATCTCGTCCGACGAGATCGTCAGCTCCGCCATGTCGTTCCTGCTCTCACTTCTTCGTTCTTGGGAAAGGGCTCGGGGGCTAGCTGGCGAGATTGCGGCGCAGTGCCGCCAACCGGCCGGCGATGCTTCCGTCGATGATCTCGTCGCCGATCTTGATCGTGAGACCGCCGGCCAGAGCCGGGTCGACCTCGACGTGCAGAGCGATCGGGCGCGAGTAGATCGTGGTCAGCGTCGCGGTCAAGCGGTCGACCTGCTCGGCCGTCAGCTCCACAGCGGACTTCACGTGCGCGACGGAACGCTGACGGCGCTTGGCGGCCAGGTCGGCGAGCTCGGAGAGCCCGTCCGCCACGCGCACTCCGCGCGGGTTGCGAACCAGCTGGTCCACCAGCGTCTTGGTGACCGGGCTGACCTTCCCCTGGATCAGGGAGCCGACCAGCGCGACCTTGCCGGCGACGTCACCGGCGGGGTCCGCCAGCAACAGCTCGAGCTCGTTCGAGCCGGCCACGATGCGGCCGAGCCGGAACAGCTCGTCCTCGGTCGAGTCGAGCTGACCGTCGCGCTCGGCGCGCACCAGCAGCGTGGTGCGGGCGAGCGACTCGACCCCGTCGACGAGCTCGCGCGGGCTGGACCAGCGCGCGGTCACGACGGCGACCAGGATCTGCAGGGTCGCGTCGCTCACCTTGCCCGTGAACAGGCCTCGGGCCAGCTGCTCACGACCGCCGGCCTCCGAGGAGGCGTCGGCGAGCGAGCCGCGCAGCGTCCGCTGCTCGATCAGCAGGCCGAGCACGGCGAAGAGCTCCTCGCCGAGCTTGGCGAGGTCGTCCGTCGACGTGGTGGCGTCGGCCAGCTCCAGCAGCCGCAGTTCAGCGGCTGCCAGAGCTTCACGACTTGCGGCATGCAACGTCATCGGCAGCCTCTACTTGCTCGCCGGCGCCGCGACGGCGTCCAGCTCGTTGAGGAAGCGGTCGACGGTGCCGCGGCGGCGGGAGTCGTCCTCGAGGGACTCGCCCACGACCTTGCTCGCCAGCTCGACAGCGGTGCGGCCGAGGTCGGCACGCAGCTCCGCGACGATCTGGGCGCGCTGAGCGTCCAGCTGGTGCTGGCCCTGCGCGACGATGCGCGCGGACTCGGCCTGCGCCTGCTCGCGCAGCTCCTCGACGATCTGCAGGCCCTCGGCCCGAGCGTCGTCGCGGATGCGCGCGGCCTCGGCGCGAGCCTCGGCCAGCTGCTCCTTGTACTGCTCAAGAGTGCGCTGAGCATCGGCCTGAGCCTGCTCCGCCTTCTCGATGCCACCCTCGATCTTGGCCGTCCGCTCCTCGTACAACGCCTCGAAGCGCGGTGACACGAACTTCTTGATGACGAAGAAGAGGAGCAGGAACGCGACCAGACCGAGAATGATCTCCGCCGGGTGCGGAATGACCGGGTTGACTTCGTCACCCGCAGCCACGATCAGGGTGTCGATCACGACGACTCCTAACGCGTTGAAGGGTTAGGTCAGGCCGCGGTCGCGATGAAGTACACGACGAAGCCGATCAGCGCGAGGACCTCGACGATGGCGAAGGTGGTCCACGCGAGACCGAGCAGCACGCCGCGGGCCTCGGGCTGGCGGGCGGTGCCGCTGATGACCGAGGAGAAGATCAGACCGACACCGATGCCGGGGCCGATGGCCGCGAGGCCGTAGCCGATCGCAGCAAGACCCGGGTTGATGTCTCCGGCCTGGGCAAGAACGACGGAAGCGCTCACTGTTGCTGTTCCCTTTCACTTCGGTCCGCCGGGAGTTGGCGGATCGGAGGCTTTGTTTTTCTCAGTGCTCTTCTGCCAGCGCCATGCCGATGTAGCTGGCAGACAGCAGCGCGAAGATGTAGGCCTGCAGGCACATGATCAGCGCCTCCAGGAAGGTCAGCGCGATGGCGAAGGCGAAGGACACCGGCGCCACGATGACGGTGATCCCACCGTTGAAGAGGAGGAACTCACCGGCCAGGGTGAACACCAGCAGAAGCAGGTGTCCCGCGAACATGGCGGCGAAAACTCGGATCGCCAACGTGATCGGGTTCAGGATGAACTTCTGGAAGAACTCGATCGGAATCAGCAGCGGGAGCACGAACCACGGCGCGCCCGGCGGAACCGTCTGGTGCTTCAAGTAGCCCACGAAGCCGTGCCGCTTGAACCCGACGAAGTGGTACACCGGGTAAACGACGAACAACGAAACGGCGAGCGGGAAGCCGATGTGCGACATCGTCGGGAACTGAACGATCGGGATGAGCCCGAACAGGTTGTTCACCAGGACGAAGCAGAAGATCGAGACGATCAGCGGGACGAAGGGCTTGAAGTCCTTCGCGCCGATCTGCTCCCGGGTGATGTTGTTGCGCCCGAAGTCGTAAAGCGACTCGGCGGCGAACTGGAACTTGCCGGGAACGACCTTCAGGTTGCGGGTCGCCACAATGAAGAAGGCGCCGATGATCAAGATCGACAGCACCAGCAGGACCATCGGCTTCGTGACGTCACCGAAGATCGGCGGGAGGAAGAAGTCCTTCACACCGGGAGCGACGAACTCGCCCCCCGAAGCCAGCAACTTGGTCACTGTGTTCCTTCCGGTTCTCCCGGCCGGCGTTCACTCCGCCGGGGGAATCGTCACGATCTGGACTTAACGTACCTTACGGTTCGCAAGCGACTACCAGAGGCACCCCTGCTATCGGGTGTCCCTGGTCACGCGGACCATATCAGCAGGTCTAGACGCCGTCGGAGGCGGGGACCACCATCTGACTGCGGCTCCGCTTGGAGGCTCTGGCCTCCAGGAACGACGTCACGAGGACAGTCGCCACCAGGGTGATTCCGAGCGCCTTGGGCTCGAGCCACGGCTGGTTGCGGAGCAAGATCACTGCGAGTAGCAGCACGATCAGCTTGCCCATGAATCCGCCGAGCGCGGCGACCATCACGAACATGGGATCGAGTGCTGCGGTCTTACGCATCAACAACAGCGTGAGAAGACTCGAACCGATGGCGATCGCACCACCGATCAATGACCCGAAGAGACCAGGGGTCCCCCAGATCACAGTTGACACGACGACGCCGAGGACAAACGTGCCGAGCGCGGCCCACGCGGCCTCGCGGAACATTTCCCCGGCGAGTCGCTGGACGGTCAGCTCGTGCGTGACGGCCTTGTCCGCGTCGCTCATGTCCCGAAGTGTAGGAACTCGCGAACCCGACACTGCGGGCAGCCCCTCGTTAACGGCGGTTAAGCGGACCCAAACAAGACGGCGCACCAATTTCCCGGCCGCTCAGGATCTGCTCGTGCAACTCCGCCAGGCGCCGCCCCGGCCGAACTCCCAGCTCGTGGGCGAACATCCGGTGAACATCGCGATAGGTCTTCAGGGCGTCCGCAGAACGCCCTCCCCTGTGCAACGCGAGCATCAGGAACTCCGTGAACCGTTCGCGCAACGGGTGCCGCCGGGTCAGCTCGCTCAGTTCGGGGACCAGCTCGCGGTGCGCGCCGAGTTCGATCTCGAGCTCGATCCTGCGCTCCACCACGACGAGTCGTTCCTCGTCCAGCCGGTCGGCCTCGAACCGCAACGCCTCGGAGGTCACGTCGGCGAGCGCCGGCCCTCGCCACAGCGACAACGCCTCGCGGAGGTCGCCGAGTTCGGTGCGGCGGTCGGGGTCGTGACGCGTGACCAGCCGACGGAACCTGTGCACGTCCACCAGGCCGGCGTCCACGTCGAGCCGGTAGCCCGTGCTGCTGCGCACGACGGATGAACCGAGAGAGCCAAGCGCTTGCCTCAGGCGCACGACGTAGACCTGGAGGGTCGAGCCGGCTCGTGCCGGTGGCTCGTCCCAGACCTGCTCGATGAGGTCACGTTGCGACACCGGCCGTCCCACGCGCAGCAGGAGTGCGGCGAGCAGGCAACGCAGCTTGGCGGCCTTGAGGGCCACCGCGCCGTCGTTGATCGAGAGTTCTCCGAGCAGTCCGAAGCTGCAGCTCTCCATGGCTGTCATCCCCCCAGGTGGTCAACCAGGACGGACGCTACTCCGTTCGCCTACTTCCCATGTAGGTGATTTGGAGCAACGGATGGTTAGCGTCGGTCCCGTTGGCCACCACCTCTTGGGGGATCCGATGAGCAAGGTTCGAACGACCGCGATCGCACTGGCCGCCGTGGCGACCGGACTTCTGGGGACGGCACCTGCCGCGCATGCCGACGAGAGCGGGACGAGTGGCGGAATCACCGTCACGGCCCGTGGCAGTGGTGGTCATGTCACCAACACCTACGTGACCGTCAGCTCGTTGAGCCCGTTCCTGTCGTTCACCGGCTTCTACAAGGTGTACGGCCCGGACTACAGCTCCGTGTCGCCCACGAAGGAGTGGGGCACGTCCCGCATCTGGAACGTTCAGGTCGGCCGTGACTACGCAGCCGGGCAACAGCACTGCGCCGAGGCGTGGGCCGAGCGGGACGGCGGCAGGTTCGAGCTGATCGGGCGCCCCTGCGTCGAGAACCCGATCTAGCGTCAGGACTTGCTGCGGGCGTCCCTGAGCCGCGGGATCACGGAGACCACGAACGTCACGATCAACCCGATGACGAAGCACGTGGCCACGATGATCGGGTCGAACAGCGTCAGCGCCACCGCGCCGAACGCCAGCACCCCGGCCCACAAGTAGATGAGCAGCACGGCGCGGCGCTGCGAGTGCCCGATCTCCAGCAACCGGTGGTGCAGGTGCATCTTGTCCGGGGAGAACGGGCTCTCGCCGCGCCTCGTCCGGCGGATGATGGCCATCAGCAGGTCGAGCAGCGGCACGAACAGCACTGCGGCGACCACGATCAGCGGTGAGAGCAGACCGAGCAGGTCGGCCGCGCTGCCGGAGGCCTGGTTGATCTTGCCGGACGCGCTGGTGGTGGCGGCGGCGAGCATGAGGCCGATGAGCATGGAGCCCGAGTCGCCCATGAAGATGCGCGCCGGGTTGAAGTTGTGCGGCAGGAAGCCGAGGCACGCGCCGGCCAGCACGGCGGCGATCAGTGCCGGTGGGTAGGCCTCGACGGCGCCCTGGCGTTCAACGAGCAGACCGATGGAGAACACGGCCGTGGCCGCGGCGGCGATGAGGCCGATGCCGGCCGCGAGTCCGTCGAGGCCGTCGACGAAGTTCATCGCGTTGATCATCGTGACGGCGAGCAGGACGGTGAGCAGCGCGCCCTGGTTCTGGTCGAGGGAGATGGTCGCGCCGCCGTCCCACGGCACCCACGCGATCATCCACTGGAGACCGAACAGCACCAGGATGCCCGCTGCGGTGACCTGTCCGGCGAGCTTGGTGAGGGAGTCGAGCTCGAACCTGTCGTCGATCGCGCCCACGAGCACGATGACGCCGCCCGCGACGATGACGCCCCACGGGTCGTTGGAGAAGTCGAACGCCGCCCGCAGCACCGGCAACTGGTGCGCCACGAACATGCCGCACAGCACGCCGCCGTAGATGGCGACACCACCCATGCGCGGCATCGGCTGCACGTGCACGTCTCGTTGCCGCGGGTAGGCGACCGCCCCGAGCCGGAACGCCAACGCGCGCACCAGACCCACGAGCAGGAACGTCACCACTGCAGCGATCAACGCAACGAGCAGGTACTCGCGCACGGGAAGGACGAACGAGGATGCGGGCCCCACGGGCCTACCAATCAATCGGGGGTGTCGGGGTGCTCGCCACGGTACTCGCGGCGACCATGATCAATTCTGGCAGCCGCTCACTACCGGGCGATCTCGACCTCGACACCGAGCACCTCGTTGACCTCCGCCGCGCTGACCGCACCCTCGCGCAGGATCAGCGCGTCGGGCCCGGTGAGGTCGACGATGGTCGAGGCGATGTTCTCTCCGCTCAACCCACCGTCGAGGTACACGGGCACGGCGTCACCGAGCTGGTCACGAGCCTCCTGCGCACTGGACGCCGGCGCGTGCCCGGTCCGGTTCGCACTGGACACGGCCATCGGACCGACGTCCCGGAGGAGTTCCAGCGCGACCGGATGCAGCGGCATCCGCAACATCACCGTGCCGCGCGTCTGCCCCAGGTCCCACGCCAGGCTGGGCGCGTGCGGCAGCACGATGCTCAACCCGCCGGGCCAGAACGCCTCGATGAGCGCACGGGCCTGCCGCGGCACGCTGAGCACCAGCCCGTCGATCGTGGTCCAGGACCCGACCAGCACGGGCACGGGCATGTCGGGCCCGCGCCCCTTGGCGTCGAGAAGACTCCGTACCGCTTCGGCGTCGAAGGCGTCGCAGCCGATCCCGTAGACGGTGTCGGTGGGCAGGACGACGAGGCGCCCGCTCCGCACCGCCCCGGCGGCCGCGGCAAGACCCGCCGCGCGGTTTTCCGGTTCGCTGCAGTCGTAGACCGTGCTCACCTCGGTGAGCCTAGCCAGCCACCACGACAGGGTGACGCGCTGCCCGCCCACTCACGACGGCGAACCTGTGTCCTCGTTCTCACTTGGAGCGCCCGAACACCCTCCGACCAGGCAAGGTTTCGACCCGAACGGGTCAGTTGGTTCAACGCATCCCCCAAACGGACGCGCAACTGTAAGGTCATGGGTCGACCACAGAGCGCAATCGGGGGAGGGTCGAGCTTCTGTGTCTGAAGAAGTGGTGACGAGCGGCAAGGTCGGCGGCTTCGCCGACAGGGCTTCCGGGGGAGCTTGGGACGGCATCTTCAGCGGCGGTCTGAGCGCTGTGATGGACGCCGGCAAGGCCGTGGCGGTGGCTGTCGAGACCCAGCAACTTTCCGTCGACCCGCAGCTGGTCGACGCGATGATCAAGAAGCTGACCGCGATGCAGGACGAGCTGGAGAAGGTCGCTCGGCAGTCCTCGGAGTTGAACCAGGAAACCAAGCTGGGGGGTGGATACGCCGAGGCGATCAGCCAGAACAACAGGACTTTCGGCACCGCCGCGCAGGCGACCCTCACCGACCTCAGCAAGGCGATCGACGAACTCAAGACGCAGATCGAGAAGAGCCGCGCCTCCTACCAGAACGTCGACCAAGCGGGTGCCAACTCGCTCAAGAAGCTTGGGAAGTGATGAAGCGCATCCTCATTGCCACGGCCATCGGCCTGGGCGTTCTCGTTTCCGGCTGTACCGGTTCGAGCACGACCGGCACTCCGACGCCGACGTCCGGCGGCTCGACATCAACCAGCGGTTCCGACACCTCAACGGGCCTGGAAGCGATCGCTCAGAAACCGTGCGACCTGCTCACCCAATCTGAGGCGACGAGCATCAACGTCAGCCCGACGGGCGAGGCGGAGAAGGTCGGTACCGCGGAGGGCTGCGACTGGAGCGAGAGCGGCAGGGGCGGGCTCCGCGTGGGCGTTCGCGCCAAGTCAGGTGTCAAGGACCTGACCCTCAACGGCGAGAGTTCGCAGATCAAGGTCGGCAAGTACGACGTGACCAAGGTCGAGGCACCGGACGGCGCCAAGGGCATGTGCACGTACTTGATCGCCGTCAGCGAGTCCTCGTCTGTCTCGATCATCGGAAGCGTCGGCCTCACCTCAACCGACACCGCGGCCGCCTGTGACCGCGCGGCCAAAGCAGCCGAACTGATCGCACCGAAACTGCCGTAGCAACTCCCTGGGGGATTCTCATGGCGCCCGTCGTCAGATCCGCTGTCCCGACGCCGAACGCGAACTACCCGGGCCAGCAGCACGAACAGATGCAGGCTCAGGTCACGCAGAACTACTCGCCGGACACGGCGACAGCGGTCAGCGACGCCTGGAAGTCGCTCGGCAAGTCGTTCCAGGAACTGGCCACCGACTTCACCATCCTGGTCAACGGTTCGCAGTCGGCATGGACGGGCAAGGCGGCCGAGGGGGTTCGGACCGCGCTCTCCAAGGTGGGGACGTTCGCCGAAACGACGGGCGACGGTTTCATGCGCACCTCCGATGCCATTGCGCAGCAACGAGATGCCTCGGTTCAGGCGAACAAGAGCATGCCCGAGCCGGTCAAGTTCAGCCCCCTGGACACCCTGAAGAAGTTCGCGGTCCCCGCCGTCATCTTCCCGCCGGCGATGGCGGGCGCCCCCTTCGAGATGATGGCCCAGCACAACGCGCAGCAAGAGGCCAAGGCCGAAGCGGTCCAGGTCATGCAGACGCGGGACAGCACGATGATGTCCGCCGCGATGTCCATGCCCACCATGGAATCCACGCCGCAGGTCACCCAGGACCAGGGCGTCACGCAGCCGAGCAGCACCACGAGCTCGCAGAGCCTGAACAACGTCGGCTCGAACCAGCGCTTCAGCAACAACAACGCGGGCATGCCGTCGAGCTCCAGCAACGGCACCACCAACGCCGCGTGGGTCGCGCCTCAGGTCAAGGACCCGTCGCTGCAGCAGCCTGGCGGTGGCAACAACCAGAACAACCCCGGCGGCCAGAACCGGCCGCCGTTCACGCCTCCCGGCATGTTGCCGCCTGGCATGCGTCCGCCCGGTGGCGGGCAGGGCCGGCCTCCCGGTGGCGGACCGGGCGGCATGCGCCCCAGCGGTCCTGGAGGCGCAGGTGGTGGTGCCGGCGGCCGGGGTATGGGTCCCGGCGGCATGGGTGGCATGGGTGGTTCCGGCCGCGGCATGGGCAGCTTCGGGCCCGCCACTCCCGGTGGCAGTGCCGGGGTCGCCGGTAGCGCCGCTGGCGGTCTCGGCGGTGCGACGGGTGCGGCCGCCGGCCGGGGTGCTGCGGGTGCCGGTGGCATGGGCGCCGGAGGTGGCGCCGGCGCGGGCAAGGGCGTCGAGGAGGACAAGGAGCACAAGTCCAACTACCTCGTGCCCACCGACGAGTTCTTCGACGACGATCGCATGGTCGCGCCGCCGGTGATCGGCGGATGAGGCAGATCGCGCGGCTCTCCCTGCCCGCGTTCGAGGTCCTCTGGGAGGACCTGCGGGCGGGAAGCGTCCCGTATCCCTTCGACGTCAGCACGCACGGCGAGACGCTCGACGAACGCGCGCGCGTCAAGGCTGCCGTGCACGCCGACCTCGAACGTCGGAACCTCGCACGCCGCGGCAGGCCGGAGCCCGAGCTGGAGGACGCGCTGAACCTGTTGGCGCGCCCCGAACTCCGCGTCATCGCACTGTGCATCCCCGACGTGAACGCGGAGACGCTGGTCCGCGCGAGTGTGGTGGCACGCGGCGGTTACGCGGTTTTGGTGACCCAGGAGGACACCTCCGTCACGCTGAACCTGGTGCAGCCCAACGAGATCGCCACGAGTCTCGCGAACGCGATGCCACCCGGCCGGCCGGGTCCTGGCAAGCCGGTGACGGTGCCGGCCCAGGCGTTCGAGGCCCAGCCGAAGCAGGAGGGCTTCCGTCAGGCGGTCCGGACGACGGAGAACGACGACGTCCGCCTCGCCAAGCAGATGCTGACCGGACCGGCGATCGGCAACGGCCACTTCATCGTGCAGATGGGTCAGGGCCGCGCCAAGCGCGACTTCCCGCCCGTCACGTGGATCGACACGAACGCGGGCCGCTACGCCAACGTGCCCGCCCGCTCCGGCTGGTTCACGATCAGCCCGGTCGACAACACGGGCCTGGCACGCCACCTCGGACAGGTTCTGGCGATGACCAGCGAACGCTGAACGGCGCCTCAGCAGGCGCACACGCGGTCACGCGCGAGGCGGCGGTTCCTCAGAGCGCGTGACCGCGTGCCCTCCCCGCCGAGAAACCTACGTCCATTCGGCCTCAACGTGACGAAACGTCGTGTATTTGGCCAGGATTTGGCCATCGAGCCCCACACCCGGCGACAACGCTCGGGCGAGCACGTGTCGGCACCCGAGACGTGTGTCATTTGCACTCGTTCGACGCATTGACAATTCGCGTTTCTGCGGACTCCGTCCCATTCCGATCAGGAACGACTATTGTTCCAGCAGCGGTACGAGAATTCATGTTGTTGTTGTCTCACCATGTCCCTGACCAGCACAGATGCGAAGTGCTCGATTCAATGACAGAAAGTGGACAGGACAATGTCAACTCCCGCGGGGGCGACGGGAAACGATTCGACGAGGTTACGCGACGACACCACCCGCTTCCTCTGCGGAGCCGCTCACCGCGACGAGGAGTTCGCGGATTCGGCCATTCGCGAGTACCTCGTGGAGGCCACTCGGTCGATTCCGCGGTCGCCGGGCGTCAACTCCGGCGCGGTGTTGCGGGAGGCGGTGGCGGCTCGGACGCGGCGCAAGGTGCGCGACGGCGTGTTGCTGGCATTGGCGCTGCTGGTGCTGATCGCCGGCAGCGGGACGTTCCTCGGGGCTTGGCTGGTGGTCGCGGTGGTCGTGGCGCTGGGGACTGGCGCGCGGCTGGCGTTGAACCGGCCGCGGAGGGTGATTCCGACGCACTCGCGCGCGCCGGCCGCGCTCGGCGCGATCGCCAGCGCCATCGCGCTCTACTTCGTGCTGTTCAAGTACATCGCCGAGATCGAAGCCGCCGACAGGTACTCCAGCAGGTACTGCAGGCCCAGATCCGTGGAGTGCGTGGACGAGAGCAGCGGCGGCTCGGCGGCGCCCCTGGTCATCGGGATCGCGCTGATCTTCGCGGTGCTGCTGACGGACCGGATCACGACCTGGCTGCTGGTCACGAGGAGCTTCCGGCGCGCCGGGTTCCGCACGAGCAAAGGCGCGCGAGAGCTGTGGCGAAACGAGTGGACCTTCCGAAGGCTTGGGCACTCGAACTACGCCGAAGCGCTCGGGCGCTACCCGATCGACGAAGACGACGCGCCTGACGACCCGGACGACGCGCAGGTGATCGTCTACCACGGCTATCGCCCGTTCGTCGGCTCCGGCACGATGTTCGAGCCGTGGTCCATGGCGCTGCCCCTGAAACGCGCTGAGGACAAGGCCGACGTGCCGCTGCCCGGTTTCGCCCTGCCGGAGCTGTACGAGCGCATCACGGCCGAACTGGTCAAGACGGGTCGCTCGCCGTCGCTCTCGCCGGGGCACCGGCTGAGCGAGCTGAGGACCGGCGACCGCGTCGTCATCTCCTCGGTCGAGCTGATCGACCACGTCGAGGACGACGAAGCGCGGATCGTGTTGCCACACAAGAACCACTCGCCCGAGATGACGGTCGGCAGGTCCGTTGTGGACGATCTGATCGCCAGGCCGATGGAGTGGATGCGCCACTTCCGCTCGTTCCAGGTCGAGACGTGGGACCGCGACGTCGTCGTCTCCGCCTACCTGACCTTCGGGCTCGACGAGCAGATGCTCTACGTCGAGTGGACGCCCTGCATCCTGTACCCGATCCACTCTCAGCACCGGAAGATCGACGTGCTGCCGGAGCAGTCGCTGCGGCCGTTCTTCGAAGCGGTGGTCGACCTGCTGAAGTTCCCCGCGTCGCTACCGAAGCGGTTCGCCACGGCCGTCGGCTGGATGACCCCGATCCGCCAGCCGGAGGGCACGTTCGTCGCGGAACGCTACGGCGCCAACGTCAGCCTGCGCGAGCTCGCGAGCATGAACCAGGTCGACAACTACTTCCAGCTCACGGACGTTGAGCGCTACGTCAAGGTCCTGGAGTCACGGCTGCTGCGCACGCTCGGCGAGTTCCTGGAGGGCAAGGGCATCTCGGTCACCGAGTTCATGGAGCAGGCCATGCAGGTGACGAGCAACAACGTGCACATCACGGGCCCGGTGATCTCCAGCAACGTCGGCACGACCGGCAAGGCGCGCACCGGCAAGACGACCGTCGGCAGGGGAAGCTCATGAACGAACGCAACTTCGAGATCCAGGGCCCCGTGATCGGCAGCAACATCGGCACGAGCGGTCGCGCCAAGACGGGGGACGTCCACATCGGACACATCCAGGACGTCAGCGCCGTGCTGCGGCTGCTCGACGAGCTGCGCGAGAACCTCAACGAGGCGCAGGCGCCCACGACCACGATCGAGGTCGTCGACGACCTGCGCGCGGAGGCCCGCAAACCCAGGCCCAGCAGGGACGTCGCGGACCACCTGATGGACAAGCTGGCGGACCGAGGTCTGGGAGAGCAGATGAAGGACCTGTCGAAGGCCTTCGACGCGCTCTTCTAGAGCTGACCGGCTCGGCGGGCGGTGGCGAACCGCGGCCGTCCCGCCAGGTCGGTGTGCGCGGCGACGTCCGTGAGCGCCCGGCGCGCGGACAACAGCGCCGGCACGGACTCGCCCTGCGTGTCGTCGTGCTCGATGCCGACGGACCCGCCGGGCTTGAGCCACCGCGCGGCCGCCCACACGACGTGCCGGATCACGTCCAGCCCGTCGGCGCCGGAGAACACCGCGTGGTGCGGGTCGTGCTCCCCCACCTCGGGCTGCACGGGAGTTCCCTCCGGCACGTAAGGCGGATTGCACACCAGGAGGTCGACCTGTCCGTCCAGATCGGACAGCAGCGACGGATCGGTGGCGTCACCGAAGTGCAGCCGGATCGGCGTGTCCCCTGCCGCTGCCCGCGTGTCGGCGTTGCGGCGCGTCCACGCGAGCGCCTTCGGGTCGATCTCCACCGCGTGCACCACCGCGTCCGGGCGGGCGGCCGCGATGGACAACGCCAGCGCGCCCGTGCCCGTGCAGAGGTCCACGACGACCGGCGCCGACACGCCGACCAGCGCTTTCAGGCCCCACTCCATCAGCAGCTCGGTCTCGGGCCGCGGCACGAACACGCCGGGCCCGACCTCGACGGAGATGGCGCCCATCGGCGCCCAGCCGAGGATGTGCTGCAACGGGATGCGCGAGGCGCGCACGCGAACGAGCTTGTGCAGCTGGTCGATCACCGACGGATCGACCAGCGGGATGAGCGGCAGCCGTCCGCGCTCGACTCCGAGCACGTGCGCGGCCAGGTACTCCGCGTCGACGCGCGGGCTGTCGACCCCCGCCTCGGCGAGGATCTTCGCCGCCTCGGAGATCGCGAGGCGGAGCGGCTGCCGGTTCATCATCGGGTAAGAAGCTATCTCAGAAGTTGATCATGTGCCCGGCCAGGCCGTGCACCGCTTCCTTGACAGCCTCGGACAGCGTCGGGTGCGCGTGGACGTTGCGCGCGACCTCGTGGACGGTGAGGTCCCACTGCTGCGCCAGCGTGAGCTCGGGCAGCAGCTCGGTCGCCTCGGGGCCGATGATGTGGCCGCCGAGCAGCTCGCCGTGCGTCTTGTCGCTGATCAGCTTCACGAAGCCGCCGGGCTCGGCCAGGCCGTGCGCCTTGCCGTTCGCGGTGAACGGGAACTTCGAGACCTGGACGTCGTAGCCCTTCTCGCGGGCCTGCTTCTCGGTGTAGCCGAAGGAGGCGATCTGCGGCTGGCAGAACGTCGCCCGCGGGATCATCACGTAGTCGAGCTCCATGGTCTCCGCGCCCGCGATGGTCTCGGAGGCGATGATGCCCATGGACTCGGCGGTGTGCGCGAGCATCAGCTTCGCGGTGACGTCACCGATCGCGAAGATGTGCGGCACGGACGTGCGGCCGCGGCCGTCGATGTCGATCGCGCCCCGGTCGGTCAGCTTCACGCCGGTGTTCTCCAGGCCGTAGCCCTCGACGCGCGGCACGAAACCGATGGCCTGCATGACCTTGTCGGCCTCGATGACCTCTTCGGCACCGTTCTTCGACACGGTGACGCGGACCTTCGGGCCGGACTCGTCGATCGACTCGACGCGGGTGCCGATGCGAACGTCGACGCCCAGCTTCTTGTAGCGCTTGAGGAGCTCGGCGGACACCTCTTCGTCCTCGAGCGGCACCATGCGGTCGAGGAACTCGACGATGGTGACCTTCACGCCGTAGTTGTGCATGACGTACGCGAACTCGACGCCGATGGCGCCCGCGCCGGCGATGACGATCGACTCGGGCAGGTCCTCGGTCATGATCTGCTCTTCGTACGTCACGACGCGGTCGGACTTCTGCGTGTTCGGCAGCATCCGGGTCGTGGCGCCCACGGCGATGATCGCGTGGCCGAAGGTGATCGTCTCGTCCCCGACGGTCAGGGTGTGGTCGTCGGTGAAGTTGGCCCACCCGTTGAACTCGGTGATGCCGTTCTTCTTCATGAGGAAGTGCACGCCCTTGACGCGCCCGTCCGCGACCTTGCGGCTGCGCTGCCACGCCGCGCTGTAGTCGAAGCTGACCGTGCCGTCGACCTTGATGCCGAACGTCTTCTGCTCGTGCGTGAAGATGTGCGCCAGCTCGGCGTTGCGCAGCAGCGCCTTCGACGGGATGCAGCCGACGTTCAGGCAAACGCCGCCCCAGTACTTCTCCTCGACGATGGCGGTCTTCAGCCCGAGCTGAGCCGCACGGATCGCGGCGACGTACCCGCCGGGACCCGCACCCACGACCACGACATCAAAGTGTGCGCTCATAAGCACAACCTAGCTCTTGAGCTGCACCTGCAAGAACTCAACCGTCCGTTTCCAGGCGTCCGCGCGGGCGTGCGCGGTGGCCTGCGGCGAACCACCACCCGAGAAGGTGACACCGGGCCCCGGATAGGTCACGTCGGTGGACGGACGGTGCGGCGGGCCCGCGATCAGGTGTCCTGCCTCGGGATACACGACGTGCTCGTACGGGAACGCGTGCTCGTGGTCCTTCAACCGTCGCATCGCGACATCGCTCAACTCGGTGCTCGGCCACCCGTCGTCCTGTCCGGACGAGATGAGCAACACACCGCCGAAGATCTTCTCGACGGGGATCTCGGTGTCCTCGGGCACGCCGTCCTCGGTGCTGAAGGCGAGCCTGAGCGGCACCGGCACGTCGTTGACGATCCTCTGCCGGAGCTCGTCACCGATCTCGTACGGCAGGTACGGCAGCGGCTGTCCCTTGAACGTCCACGACGCGGCCTCGTACGAGAGCTTCTGCAGCAGGTTGCCGCCGGGACCGATGGCCTGGGTGACGACGCCGCTGCCGACCACGCTCACGACCGCGCTCACCTGGGGGAACGTGGCGCCGATCAGCAGTGCCAGCTCGCCGCCGCGCGATCCGCCGACGACACCGATCTCGCCCGCGTGCCCGGAGAGGAAGTCGATCGCCTCGCCGAAGTACTCCAGCGGGATGTCGACGAGGTGCTCGGGCAGGCCCTTGAGGCCGAAGTAGCCGAGCGCGAACGTGACGAACCCGTGCGCGGCCAGGAGCGCCGCGTCGGTCTCGTGGAGGCCGCCCTCGGACCCGCTGAGCACGATGACGCCCGGCAGCTCGCCTCCGTCGTCCTCAGGGGCGAACAGCGTGCCCACGAGGCCGTTCTCGCGGACTTCGAGCCGCTCGACGCCTTCGGGGACCTGCTGCCGTTCGAGGACCCGGTCGCCGACGCCCTCCACGGAGAGCACGGTCGGTCCGGACTTGCCGCCGGTGCGTTCCAACGACCAGAAGAGGCCCATCGGGTCCACGCCGCGATAGCTGCCGTCGAGCGGTGCGTGCCGGGTGAGATCTACGACACCATGGTCGTCCGCCTCGAACACGGCATGAGAGGCGCGATCACCTGTGGACAGCTGGACGGTGACTGTCTGGCCGGGTTTCAGCCCCGCGACCCGCGTCTCGACCGGTTGGTCGAGGGGCGCTGTCTGAGGATTCACCAGGATCTCGGCCACAACGCGCCCCTCTCACGTCGGATTACCCGCCTGCGAGCCGTTCTGCCCGGTCAGCGGCGGCCAAGGCTTCCACCACCGCGTCCAGGTCTCCGTCGAGCACCTGGTCCAGGTTATGCGCTTTGTACCCAACCCGGTGATCGGAGATGCGTGATTCGGGGAAGTTGTACGTCCTCACCCGTTCACTGCGGTCAACGGTGCGGATCTGGGTGCGCCGCGCGTCCGACTGCTCCTGCGCCTTCTGCTCCTCGGCGAGGGCGATCAGGCGGCTCTGCAGCACCTGCATGGCGCGGGCCTTGTTCTGGAGCTGGCTGCGCTCGTTCTGGCAGGACGTGACGATGCCGGTGGGCAGGTGCGTGATGCGGACCGCGGAGTCGGTGGTGTTGACCGACTGGCCGCCCTTGCCGCTCGACCGGTAGACGTCGATGCGGAGGTCCTTCTCGTCGATCTCGACCGCGGCGGTCTCCTCGGTCTCGGGGAAGACCAGGACGCCGGCCGCGGAGGTGTGGATGCGGCCCTGGCTCTCGGTCACGGGCACGCGCTGCACGCGGTGCACGCCGCCCTCCCACTTCAGCCGGCTCCAGACGCCGTCCGGGGTCGTCGCCTTGGCCTTGATGGCCACCGTGACGTCCTTGAAGCCGCCGAGGTCGGAGTCGGTGCCGTCGAGCATCTCGACCTTCCAGCCCTGCCGCTCCGCGTACCGCGTGTACATGCGCAGCAGGTCCCCGGCGAACAGCGCGGACTCCTCGCCGCCCTCACCGGACTTGATCTCCAGCAGCACGTCGTCGCCGTCGTGCGGGTCGCGCGGCAGCAGCAGCTCGGTGAGGCGCTCCTCCAGCCTGGGGAGCTGCTCCTCGATCTCGTCGACCTCGCTCTGGAACGACTTGTCCTCTGCCGCGAGCTCCTTGGCCGCCCCGAGGTCGTTGCGGGCCTGCTCGATCTCCCGCGCGGTCTTCACGATCGGGCCGAGCGCGGCGTACCGCTTGCCGAGCTTGCGCGCCCCCGCCTGGTCAGCGTGCACGGAGGGGTCCGCGAGCTTCTTCTCCAGCTCGTCGTACTCGGCGAGCAAGCTGTCCAGCGACTGCGACACGACTCCTGCTTTCGGTTCTGGGTTCCCTCTGGAAACGGCGACGGCGCCCGCCCCGGCCGTGAAGGCCGAGGTCAGGCGCCGTGAAAGCAGCTACTTGTTGCGCTTGCCGTAACGCGCCTCGAAGCGCGCGACACGACCGCCGGTGTCCAGGATGCGCTGCTTGCCCGTGTAGAACGGGTGGCAGTTGGAGCACATTTCGACGCGAACCTCGGACGCCGAGGTGGTGCTGCGCGTGGTGAACGCGTTGCCGCAGCTGCAGGTCACTTCGGTGACCGTGTACTCGGGGTGGATTCCACTCTTCAAGATCTTGTCCCTTTCAAGGATGGCCGCCGGGTCCCTGTTGGTGAACGGGTGAACCGGAGCCGGACTCGACCGTTTAGTTTGCCAGACCGTTCAACACGTGCAAAAACGCGGTTGTTCCCGAGCGCCTGCCGTGGCTCATGTCACAACCGCTTAACCTCGCCGGTACGCCGTTCGGCGCAAGGTGTCACCGTTCGGCCAGATGCGGCTGCGTGTTGTTGGTGGGTGTCCATCAGACTGTGTGCCGTGTTCTGCACCCTAGAGCGGCCCATGGACCAGCGGTTGTGGCTGGTCGTGCCGTTCGTGTTCTCCGCCGCCGTGTTCGGCCTGATGGGGTCGGCCGGGCTGCTCACCGCCGCCTGGAGTTCGGTGCCGTTGTCTCCGGTCGTCTCCGGGGCCGGTGTCGCCGTGGCTGCCGCCGTGTCCGGTGGGGTCCGGTGGAGGCGCGCCTGGCAGCGGACCTGGCTGCGGTGGCCGTACCTGGCCGGCGTGCTGGCCCTCGGCGTCGTGGTCGGGGCCGTGGAGGTGCCGGCCGTGGTCGCGACCGTGGTGGGGCTGCCGGTGCTGCTGGGGCTGGTCTTCCAGTGCCTCGTGCAGAGCGATGAGCGCCGGCAGGCCGCTGACTGCCGCTGACGGCCCGTTCGCGCAGGCCTGCCCGTCTTCTTCGGCATTCGAGTGATGCGCACGAAAAAGCCCCCGCTGACCTGCAGCGGGGGCAATTTCACGTGAAACTTACGCCGGTCGTCAGTCCTGCTCGGCGCCCGGCGTCGTCTTCGCCACCTGCATCAGGAACTCGATGTTGGTGCGGGACTTGCGCAGCCGGTCCAGCAGGAGGTCGATCGCCTGCTGGCCGTCGAGGGCGTGGAGCACTCGGCGGAGCTTGTGCGTGACGGCCATCTCGTCCGGCGAGAGCAGCAGCTCTTCCTTGCGGGTGCCGGAGCTGTCGACGTCGACCGCCGGGAAGGTGCGCTTGTCGGCGATCTTGCGGTCGAGCTTGAGCTCGGCGTTGCCGGTGCCCTTGAACTCTTCGAAGATCACCGAGTCACCCGCGGAGCCGGTCTCGACCAGCGCCGTCGCGATGACGGTCAGCGAGCCGCCGCCCTCGATGTTGCGAGCCGCACCCAGGAAGCGCTTCGGCGGGTACAGCGCCGTCGAGTCGACACCACCGGACAGGATTCGGCCGGAGGCCGGGGCTGCCAGGTTGTAGGCGCGGCCGAGACGCGTGATCGAGTCCAGCAGGACGACCACGTCGTGACCCATCTCGACCAAGCGCTTCGCCCGCTCGATGGCCAGCTCCGAGATCGTCGTGTGGTCCGACGGCGGGCGGTCGAAGGTCGAGGCGATGACCTCGCCCTTCACCGAGCGCTGCATGTCGGTGACCTCTTCCGGACGCTCGTCCACGAGGACGACCATCAGGTGGCACTCGGGGTTGTTCGTCGTGATCGCGTTCGCGATCGACTGGAGCACCGAGGTCTTGCCGGCCTTCGGAGGCGAGACGATCAGGGCGCGCTGGCCCTTGCCGATCGGCATCACCAGGTCGATGACACGGGTGGTGAGGATGTGCGGCTCGGTCTCCAGGCGCAGGCGCTCGTTCGGGTAGAGCGGCGTCAGCTTCGTGAAGTCCGGGCGGTTGCGCGCCTCTTCCGGGTCCAGGCCGTTGATCTTGTCGACGCGGACCAGCGGGTTGAACTTCTGGCGCTGCTGCTCGCCGTCGCGCGGCTGGCGGACGGCGCCGGTGAGGGCGTCGCCGCGGCGCAGGCCGTACTTGCGGACCAGCGAGAGCGAGACGTAGACGTCGTTCGAGCCGGCGAGGTAGCCGGAGGTGCGGACGAACGCGTAGTTCTCCAGCACGTCCAGGATGCCCGCGACCGGGAGCAGGACGTCGTCGTCGCGCACCTCGGTCTCGCGGTCGCCACGACCGCCGCCACCCTGCTCGTCGCCGCGGCCACCGCGCCTGCGGCGGTCGCGGAAGCGGCCACGACGGCCGCCCTCGTCGTCGTCGGACGGGCCGCCACCCTGGCGGTCGCCGCCACGGTCGCCGCGGTCGCCACGCTCGTTGCGGTCGCCGCGGTCGCGGTTGCGGTCACGGCCGCCGCGCTCGTTGCGGTCACCACGGTCGCCGCGGTCGGAACGCTCGGAGCGCTCCCCGCGGTCCTGGCGCTCACCGCGGTCGGAACGCTCACCGCGCTCGGGCCGCTCGCCGCGCTCAGGGCGCTCGGCGCGCTGCTCGGACTGCTGCGGCTGGCCCTCGCCCTCGGCGTTGCCGCCGCCACGGCCGGAACGGCGGCGACGGTTTCCGCGACGCCCCCCGTCCTCGGACGAGCGGGCGTCGTCGCCGGCGGGAGCCTCGGCGGCGGCGGGCTTCTCCGCTACCTCGAGCTGCTGCTGAACAGGCTTTTCGACGGGCTTCTCGACGACCTTGGCAGCAGGCTTCTCAGCCGGGGCCTCGGCCTTCGCGGCAGCCTTCTCGGCTTTCGCGGGCTTCTCGGCCTTCGCGGCCGGGGCGCCGGAGCCCTGCTTCTCCTTGATGGCCGCGATCAGGTCGCCCTTGCGCAGGCCTGCGGTTCCGGTGATGCCCATTTGGCCGGCGAGCTCGCGGAGTTCAGCGAGCACCATGCCGGACAGACCCGCGCGGCGGCGCGGCGTCGTGCCGTTCGATGGGGTGGACAGAGCGTTCTCCTCGGCTCCAGAACCAGCGGCAGCTGCGACTTCGCTGCTCAGCAAATCGGTGTTGGTCACACAAGTCCTTCCTGACCAGGCCCCGCCTCCTACGCGGCCCAGCGGACCCGCCTTCCCACTTCAGCGGGGAACGGCGGTCAAGTCCGATGAAGACGGAAGCACGACGGCTTCCCTCCAGCACGGGACTTTTCTCAGATCACGGCGATCGGGTGCCTTTTCGCGTCCGCCCCGCCCCGCACGGCACAGAGCCGGAACACAAAAGGATTGCGACCCGGAACGAGTGTCCGAGCGCGACACCGGCGCCCGTGCGCGCAGTGACTGATCGCCCCCGAGGGTAGACGCCGGTCCTCCGCCATGCAACAACCGGGGTCGCGCGTGTCAGTCCAATGGACGAACGCGCACGCCGGAGGCGTCGACGTCGAGTCTGCGCACGTCGAAGCCGTGCGTGTCGACCTCGGCCGGAAGATCACCGAAGGCGATCACGGTGGGTCCCGCTCCGGACACGCAGGCGGGAACTCCGAGCTTGCGAAGATCGTTGATCACCCGAACGGTGTCGGGCCATGCGGGCTCGCGGTAGTTCTGGTGGAGTCGATCCTCAGTCGCGGCAAGGAGAACGGACGGATCCCGCGTCAGCGCGTGCACGGCGAGGGCAGCGCGCCCCGCGGCGTGCGCGGCGTCCACGTGCGGCACCTCGGCCGGGAGCAGGCCGCGCGTCGTCTTGGTGGACGACTCCTGCGACGGGATCAGGACGAACGGGCGCACCCGTGCGTCGGCGTCCATCCGGACGGCGCGGTAACGCTCTCCTTCGGACCACGCAACGACAACTCCGCCGAACAGCGAGGCGGCCGCGTTGTCCGCGTGCCCCTCGAACTCGGCGGCGATTTGCAACGCGTCCGTGTCCGACTCGCGACCCGTGAGGGTGAATCCGGCTACGACACCCGCCACGATCGCGGCGGCCGACGAGCCCAGCCCGCGTGCGTGCGGAATGGCGTTGCGGCACTTCAGCGCCAGCCCGCCGGTGTAGCCGGTGGCGCGGACGGCCCGCACGACGAGATGGGTCTCGTCGAGCGGGACGTCACCGGAACCGGCACCCTCCACGGTGATCGAGAGGAAGCCGGCCTCCGCGGAGGTGACCTCCACCTCGTCGTGCAGGGCGAGCGCCATGCCCAGCGCGTCGAACCCCGAACCGAGGTTCGCGGTCGACGCGGGGACGGAGACGAGGAACTTCACGCGAGCTCCAGCGCGTGCGCGACGGCGCCGGGGTCGACCGGGACCGGCTCGACCTCGGTGGTGCCGAGCAACGCGGTGTCGGGGTCCTTCAGACCGTGGCCCGTGACGGTGCACACGACCGTCGAGCCCTTGGGCAGCCTGCCGTCCTCGGCGGTCATCAGCAGACCGGCGATGGACGCGGCCGACGCCGGCTCGACGAAGATGCCCTCGGACGACGCCAGCAGGCGGTACGCGGCGAGGATCTGCTCGTCGGTGACGGCGTCGATCAGGCCGCCGGACTCGTCGCGGGCCTTGACGGCACCCGTCCACGACGCCGGCGAACCGATCCGGATGGCGGTCGCGATGGTCTCCGGGTTGGCCACCGGCGCACCGCTGACCAGCGGCGCGGCTCCCGCGGCCTGGAAGCCGAACATCTTCGGCAGGCCCATGTCGTACGACGTGTAGCCCTTCCAGTACGCGGTGATGTTGCCCGCGTTGCCGACCGGCAGGCAGTGCACGTCCGGCGCGTGGCCGAGCACGTCGGCGACCTCCCACGCGGCGGTCTGCTGACCGACGAGCCGCACGGGGTTGACCGAGTTCACCAGCGTGACCGGGTACTCGGCCGCGGTCTTGGACGCGAGTTCGAGGCAGTCGTCGAAGTTGCCGTCGATCTGCAGGATCTTCGCGCCGTGCATGACGGCCTGCGCGAGCTTGCCCATCGCGATCTTGCCGCTGGGCACGAGCACGGCCGCCGTGAGGCCCGCCTTGGCCGCGTAGGCCGCCGCGGATGCCGACGTGTTGCCGGTCGACGCGCAGATCACGGCCTTGAGGCCGGAGGCGAGGGCGTACGTCATCGCCACGGTCATGCCGCGGTCCTTGAACGAGCCGGTCGGGTTCGCGCCCTCGACCTTCACGTACACGTCGCAGCCCGTGGCCGCGGAGAGGCGCTTCGCGTGCACCAGCGGCGTGCCGCCCTCGTGCAGCGTCACGACCTCGGCGCCCTCGGGGATCTCGATGCAGTCCCGGTAGGCGTTGATGAGACCGGGCCAGCCTGCTCTCGCGACGTTCATTCCTTCTGGGCTCACTCTTCGCCCTCCACCCTCATGACGCTGACGACGTCCCGCACCACGGGGAGGCCACCGATTTTGTCCACAGTGGACCGCAGCGCGGCGTCGGTCGCCGCGTGCGTGACGATCACCAGGCTGGCGTCCTCGGTGCGGCCTTCCTGGCGCACCGCGGCGATGCTCACGTCGTGCTCGGCGAACACGGCGGCGACCTGCGAGAGGACACCCGCCTTGTCCGCGACGTCGAGGCTGATGTGGTAGCGGGTGGGCGTGTTCCCCATGGGCTGCGCGGTCAGCGCGGCGTAGGCCGACTCGCGCGGGCCGTGCCCGCTCGCGACCATGTTGCGCGCCACGGCGACCAGGTCGCCGACGACGGCGCTCGCCGTGGGGGCGCCACCGGCGCCCTGCCCGTAGAACATCATCTCCCCCGCCGCGTCGGCCTCGACGAACACGGCGTTGAACGCGCCGTTGACGCTCGCCAGCGGATGCGTCCTGGGGATCATGGCCGGGTGGACTCGAACGGCGACTGACTCCTGGCCGGACGGGCTGACCACGCGTTCGCAGATCGCGAGCAGCTTGACCGTGCGGCCGAGGCCTTTGGCGGCCGCGATGTCCGCCGCGGACACCGCGCGGATGCCCTCGCGGTACACGTCCGACGCCGTCACTCGCGTGTGGAACGCAAGGGACGCAAGGATCGCGGCCTTCGACGCGGCGTCGAACCCGTCGACGTCCGCGGTCGGGTCGGCCTCGGCGTAACCGAGGCGCGAGGCCTCTTCGAGCGTCTCCGCGTAGCCCGCGCCCGTGGCGTCCATGGCGGACAGGATGAAGTTCGTCGTGCCGTTCACGATGCCCATGACGCGCGTGATGCGGTCTCCCGCGAGGGACTCCCGCAACGGGCGCAGCAACGGGATCGCGCCGGCGACGGCGGCCTCGAAGTAGAGGTCCGCGCCGGACGCGTCGGCCGCCTCGAACAGGTCAGGGCCGTGCTCGGCCAGCAGCGCCTTGTTCGCCGTCACGACGGACTTGCCGTTGCGCAACGCCTCCAGCAGAAGGCCGCGCGTGGGGTCGATCCCGCCGATGACCTCGACGATCACGTCCACGTCGTCCGACTTCACGAGCGCCGCGGCGTCCGTGGTGAGCAGGTGCTCCGGCACTTCACGGTGTTTGTTCGGCCTGCGCACGGCGATGCCGGCGAGCTCAACCGGCGCACCGATGCGCTGGGTGAGGTCCTCGGCCTGGTCCGTCAGCAGCCGGACTACCTCCGTGCCCACCGTGCCACAGCCGAGCAAGGCGACCCGAATCGGTTTCACGGCTTTCATACCTCCAGACGGAACAGGTCGTCCTCGGTCTCGCGACGCAGCAGCAGCCGCGCCTCCCCGTCGGTCACCGCGGCGAGCGCGGGCCTCGGGAGTCGGTTGTACCCGCTCGCCATCGAGTAGCAGTAGGCCCCTGTGGCGGCGATCGCAACCAGGTCACCCGGCGCGAGGTCGTCGGGCAGCCAGCAGTCCCGCACCACGATGTCACCGGACTCGCAGTGCTTGCCCACCACACGACACAGCACGGCCCTCGATTCGGGCTCGGACGCGCGTGAGACCAGCTTGCAGTCGTAGACCGCGTCGTACAGCGCGGTGCGGATGTTGTCGCTCATGCCGCCGTCGACGCTGACGTACCGGCGGCGCGCGCCACCGTCGAGCTCGATGTCCTTGATCGTGCCGACCTCGTACACGGTGACCGTGCCGGGGCCGACGATCGCGCGGCCGGGCTCCACCGCGATGCGGGGCATCTCCAGGCCGTTGTGCTCGCACTCCTTCTGCACGATGTTGTGCAGCTGCCGCGCGAGCTCGGCGGGCGGGGGCGGGTCGTCGTCCGGCGTGTAGGCGATGCCGAGACCGCCGCCGAGGTCGACGACGTTCAACGACGGGACGTCGCCGTGCTCCTCGCGGATCTCGGAGAGCAGGCCGATCACGCGGCGCGCGGCGACCTCGAAGCCGGAGGCGTCGAAGATCTGCGAACCGATGTGGCTGTGCAGGCCGACGAGTTCCAGGCCACTGGCCTTGAGCACGCGGCGCACGGCCTCGGCCGCGTCGCCGGAGGACAGCGAGAAGCCGAACTTCTGGTCCTCGTGCGCGGTCGCGATGAACTCGTGCGTGTGCGCCTCGACGCCGACCGTCACGCGGATCAGGACCTTCTGCACCACACCGCGTTCGCGGGCGATCTGGTCCAGGCGCGCGATCTCGTGGTACGAGTCGACGACGATCCCACCGACGCCCGCCTCGACGGCCGCGACCAGTTCGGGAACGCTCTTGTTGTTGCCGTGCAACGCGATGCGCTCGGCCGGGAAGTCGGCCCTGAGAGCGATGGCGAGCTCGCCGCCGCTGCAGACGTCGATCGAGAGGCCCTCTTCCGCCACCCACTTCGCGACCTGCACGCTCAGGAACGCCTTGGAGGCGTAGTGCACGAGCGTCGGGTCGCCGAACGCCTCGGCGTGCTCGCGGCAGCGCGCGCGGAAGTCCTGCTCGTCCATGACGAACAACGGGGTGCCGTACTGCTCGGCCAGCCCGCGCACGTCCACGCCCGCCAGCTCCACGACGCCGGCGTCGTTGCGCTTCGCGTTGCGGGGCCACACGTGCGGCGTCAGGTAGTCGAGCTGGTCCGCGGTGGAGGGGCGGTCGCCGGCGGTGTTGCCGGGGACCATGACGTCGGCGTGCCGGGGTCCGGCCGGATGCGCGCGCATCACATGCGCTCCGGGGCGGTCACGCCGAGCAGGCCGAGGCCCGCGGCGAACACGCGCCTGGTCGCGTTGACGAGCTGAAGCCTGACCTGGTGCAACGGAGTCGTCTCCTCATCGCCGCGCGGAAGGACGCGGCAGTCCTGCTGGAAGCGGTGGTACGTGCCCGCGAGCTCCTCGAGGAAGCGGGCGACGCGGTGCGGTTCGCGCAGTTCGGCGGCGGTGGCCACCACTCGCGGGAACTCGCCGATGGTGCGGATGAGATCGCCTTCGCGCTCGTGGGTGAGCAGCGCGAAGTCCTCACCTGGGGTGATGCCGAGGTCAGCGGCGTTGCGCAGGATCGACGACGTGCGCGCGTGGGCGTACTGCACGTAGTAGACCGGGTTCTCGTTGCTGTGCTTGCGCAGCAGGTCGAGGTCGATGTCGAGGCCGGAGTCGACGCTGGACCGGACCATGGCGTACCGGGCGGCGTCCACGCCGACCGCGCCGACCAGGTCCTCCATCGTGATGACGGTGCCGGCGCGCTTGCTCATCCTGACGGGCTGGCCGTCGCTGACGAGGTTCACGAGCTGGCCGATCAGCACCTCGACGCTGTCCGGGTCGTCGCCCAGCGCGGCCGCCGCGGCCTTGAGGCGCGCGATGTAGCCGTGGTGGTCGGCGCCGAGCATGTAGATGCACAGGTCGAAGCCGCGGCCGCGCTTGTCGACGAGGTAGGCGATGTCGCCCGCGATGTACGCCGGGTCGCCGTCGCTCTTGATGACGACGCGGTCCTTGTCGTCACCGAAGTCCGTGGACCGCAGCCACCAGGCGCCGTCCTTCTCGTACAGCGAGCCGTTGGCCTTGAGCTTCTCGACCGCCTCGTCCACGCGACCGCTGCGGTGCAGCGAGTCCTCGTGGAAGTAGACGTCGAAGTCGGTGCCGAACTCGTGCAGGCTGCGCTTGATCTCCTCGAACATGAGCCCGACGCCGACCTGGCGCACGGTCTCGGGGTCGCTCAGGGCCCCTGGTTCGCGGCGCAGGACCTCGGCGGCGATGTCGCTGACGTACGTGCCCGCGTAGCCGTCCTCGGGGGCCGGTTCGCCCTTCGCGGCGGCGATCAGGGACCGGACGAACCTGTCGATCTGCGCGCCGGCGTCGTTGAAGTAGTACTCGCGGGTGACCTCGGCGCCACGGGCCTTCAGAACCCTGCCGAGCGCGTCACCGACGGCCGCCCAGCGCGCGCCACCGAGGTGGATGGGGCCGGTCGGGTTCGCGGAGACGAACTCGAGGTTGATCCGCTTGTCCTGGAGCTCGGAGCCGGTGCCGTAGCCGTCCGTGAGAGCCGCACGAACGATCGCTCCCTGGGCCTCGGTGGCGATGGTGAGGTTCAGGAAGCCCGGCCCGGCCACGTCGGCCTTGGCGATGGCGTCCTGGGCCAGCAGGGCCTCCGCGAGCCACGTGGCGAGGTCGCGCGGCGGCACCCCGGCCTTCTTGGCGAGTTGCAGGGCGACGTTCGTGGCGTAGTCCCCGTGTTCGGGGTTCCTGGGTCGCTCGACCGTCACCTGCTCGGGGAGCGCGGTGGCGTCCAGGCCTCGGTCGTTCAACAGCTGGGCAACCGTGGTCCGGACCAGATCGGCGAGCACTTCAGGGGTCACGACAGAAGAGTTTAGAGAAGCGTTGTCGCAGGTCTCGACCGGGTTACCGGGTCTCGGAGGGTGAGACGGCAAGTGTTAACGCGCACGTGGTAATGCCCTGCGCTGACAGTGATCAGACACGATGTCCCTACACTGGCGCCGGTTGACCAGGACGACATCTGAGGCGGACATGACCAGCGGCAAGAAGACGAAGGCCACGCGCAACAGCGTGGCCGCGGCCCGTTCCTCGGTGGTGGCGAGCAAGCCTAAGCCGTGGGGCACGATCATCGCGGTGATCGCCGTGCTGGGCCTCGCGGGCGGTGTTTTCGGATATGCGTACTCGCAGATCCACGCGAACAACGTCAAAGAGGCCGCCCTGGCCAAGTGGAAGCCCTCCGACACGAACAAGGACCCGTCGACCGCGCTCGCGGGCATCGTGATCAAGGAGTACAAGGGCTCCCGTCACGTCACGGCCGACCAGCGCGTCGCCTACGACCAGACCCCGTCGTTCGGCGGCCCGCACGACGCCACGTGGGCCGACTGCACCGGCGTCGTCTACGACAAGGCGATCCGCACGGAGAACATCGTCCACGGCCTGGAGCACGGCGCGGTCTGGATCGCGTACAACCCGGACCAGATCAAGGACGAGGCCCTCAACAAGCTGAAGGTCAAGGTCGAGGGCATCCCGTACATGGCGCTGTCGCCGTTCCCGGGCCTCGACAAGCCGTTCTCGCTGCAGTCGTGGGGCCACCAGCTGAAGCTGGACAACGTCGACGACGAGCGCGTCGACCAGTTCATCTCGTCGCTGCTGCGCAACCCGAACACCTACCCCGAGGTCGGCGCGTCCTGCGAGAACCCGCAGTTCCTGTCGAACCCGGCCCCGTTCGTGGCCGAGAAGCCGGGCGCCGACGCCGTGCCGATGGACGGCGGCAAGGACGACTCGCAGACCGAGGGCCAGCCCAACACCAGCACGCCGCCGTCGTCGAACTCCGTGTCGACGCCCCCGTCGAGCTGATGACCGCTCCGACCGACACCGACGAGAGGTCCGGCGGCCCTTCGGGGCTGACCCGGACCCTCGTCATCGGCGCGGCCGTGCTGGCCGTGCTCCTGCTGGGCGCGGCCGTCGGCCTGCTCGTGAAGCTCCCCGGCTCCTCCTCGTCGTCCGCGGCCCCGGCCTCCGGTTCCGTGGACGTCGGGTTCTGCCAGGACATGTCCATGCACCACCTGCAGGGCATCCAGATGGCGAACATCGCCCGTGACCGCTCCACCGACCCGGAGATCCGCCAGCTCGCGTTCGACATCTCCTCCACCCAGCTCGAACAGGTGGGGCGGATGAAGGGCTGGCTGATGATGTGGAACGAGCACGAGCAGAACATCTCCGGCGTCTACATGAAGTGGATGGACGCGGCCGGAGTGCACGGCCACGGCGCCACCACCCCGGAGGCGGGCAAGCCGATCATGCCCGGCATGGCCACCACCGAGGAGCTCACCAAGCTCCGCACCGTGACCGCGGGACGAGACTTCGACGTCTACTGGCTCCAGCTGATGCTGCGCCACCACCAGGGCGGCGCCCCGATGGCCGAGTACGCCTCGACCGCCGCCGGTCAGCCGTTCATCAGGACGCTGTCCGACAACATGCTGAAGTCGCAGTCCGCCGAGACCGAGCTGATGAAGGACTACCTGGCGAAGCGCGGAGCCGCCCCGCTGCCGTAGCCGGTACCGCTGATCAGTGCGATTGGGCCGTCCCCGAGGGTTGGGGGCGGCCTTTTCGCTTGCCCGCACAAGGCGACCACACACGCAGCAAGCCGCCAACCGCAGTCGCCCTCGCAGGGCGATCCCGCACGCATGCCAGGCGCGTGGTGCCAACCGGACAGCCGAAGGCGCAAGGCCGACCACGCACGCAGCCTGGCGTGGCGATGCGCAGCGAGCCGTCTGAACTATGAGGCGATGGGTAGCGGTGCACACCTGCATTGGCGATTGGGGCTTGACCTTGAGGGGCGGGGTGCTACCCCTTCGGGCACGGCCGGGCGCTTTTCAGCCCGGCCTTTCCGGCCGTCAAGCACCCCGCCAGAAGCTCAAGGTCAAGCCCCAATCGCACACACAAAATCGTCAAGACCCGCGCGAGCACCCTCGCAAGGCGACCCGACCCCACAAACGCGACCAACCCCGCCAAAACCGCCACCAGCCCGCATTCCCGACCCGCACAACCCCACCCGCACCCAACGTGCCCATTCGCCGCTCAACCCATGGACAACCGCCTACCCCTGAGTAACGTGGGTCACACCCCTACTCGGAGGTAACCATGACCGTCGACGAGCGCGCGGCCAGGCAGGTCGCCGAACAAGCACGGGAAACCCGCTGGCAGCGACCGAGCTTCGGCAAGGAGCTCTTCCTCGGTCACTTCCGCATCGACCTCATCCACCCGCATCCGAGTGGCACCACCGAGGACCGCACCCGAGGCGAGGCCTTCCTCGCCAAGCTCCGCGAGTTCACCGAGAAGCACATCGACAACACGGTGATCGAACGCGACGCCCAGATCCCGGACGAAGTCCTGAAGGGCCTCAAGGACCTCGGCGCGTTCGGCATGAAGATCAAGCCCGAGTACGGCGGCATCGGCCTGACCCAGGTCTACTACAACAAGGCCCTCATGCTGGTCGGCAGCGCCAGCCCCGCCATCGGCGCGATGCTGTCGGCACACCAGTCCATCGGCGTCCCGCAGCCGGTCGCCATGTTCGGCAGCCAGGAGCAGAAGCAGGAATTCCTGCCCCGGTGCGCCAAGGGCGAGATCACGGCGTTCCTGCTCACCGAACCGGACGTCGGCAGCGACCCCGCCAGACTCGGCACCATCGCGACGAAGGACGGCGACGACTACGTCCTCAACGGCGTGAAGCTCTGGACCACCAACGGAGTCGTGGCCGACCTCCTCGTCGTCATGGCCCAGGTGCCGGACAGGGGCATCACGGCGTTCGTGGTCGAGGGCGACGCCGAGGGCATCACCGTCGAGAACCGCAACGCGTTCATGGGACTGCGGGGCCTGGAGAACGGCGTGACCAGGTTCCACGACGTCCGGGTGCCGGCGAAGAACGTGATCGGCAAGGAGGGCGCCGGTCTCAAGATCGCGCTCGCCACCCTCAACACCGGACGGCTGAGCCTGCCCGCCCTCTGCGCCGGCAGCGCCAAGTGGTGCCTCAAGATCGCCCGCGAGTGGTCGGGCGAACGGATCCAGTGGGGTCTTCCGGTCGGCAAGCACGAGGCCGTCGCGGGCAAGATCGCCTACATCGCCGCGACCGCGTACGCGCTGGAAGCCGTGCTGGACCTCAGTTCCGAGCTCGCGGACGCGGGCAGCCACGACATCCGCATCGAGGCCGCACTGGCGAAGCTCTACGCGAGCGAGAAGGCCTGGCTGGTGGCCGACGAACTGGTCCAGATCCGCGGCGGGCGCGGGTACGAGACGGCGGAGAGCCAGGCGGCGCGCGGGGAACGCGGCATCGCGGCCGAGCAGGTGCTGCGGGACCTGCGCATCAACCGGATCTTCGAGGGCTCCACCGAGATCATGCACCTGCTGATCGCCCGTGAGGCGGTGGACGCGCACCTGAGCGTCGCCGGCGACATCATCGACCCGGACGCCGACCGGCAGGCCAAGGTGAAGGCGGCGGCGAAGGCAGGCGGTTTCTACGCGAAGTGGTTCCCGACGCTGATCGTCGGCAAGGGCCAGACCCCGGTCGGCTACACGGAGTTCGGACCGCTCGCGAAGCACCTGCGGTTCGTCGAGCGGGCGTCGCGCAAGCTGGCGCGGCAGACGTTCTACGCCATGTCGCGGTGGCAGGGGAAGATGGAGCGCAAGCAGCGGTTCCTGAGCCGGATCGTGGACATCGGCGCCGAACTGTTCGCGATCAGCGCCGCCTGCGTCCGGGCCGCTCAGGACGGCAACCCCAACTCCCAGGTGCTGGCCGACGCGTTCGCCAAGCAGGCGCGGATCAGGGTCGACGAGCTGTTCGAGAAGCTCTGGAAGAACACCGACGACAGCGACCAGGCGGTGGCCAGGCAGGTCCTCGCCGGTGAGTACGCGTGGCTGGAGGAGGGCGTCGTCGACGCGTCCATTCCTGGCCGATGGATCGCGGACTCCACACACCACGAGTCGACGGCGGCGAACGTCCACCGGCCGACGCCCCGCTGAGCCGTTGACTGCCCCACTGGACCGTTGACTGCGCTGAGCCGTTGACTGCACTGGGCAGGCTGATGGTGGTGCGGGCGCGGCACCTGCCCAGTGCACGGTCGGTAGGGGGCTACGTCCCCCGCATCCCCCTACCGACTCCCCTTGCAACGGAAGGACACAACCCTCCAGGAGGAGGTGCCGGTAACGCTAAGCCACAAAACACCGTTAACAGTTACGACAATTGAGTGAACTACCAGGTGAGGGGTACTCAACTACTCTCAGAGAGTAACTTCGAAGACCAATTCACGAGCGGCTTCGAGACCCATCGCGATGGCACCGGAGAGCACCGCCCCGTCCCCCAGCGAGCCCGCCACGATCCGGGGCGCCAGCGGCGTCATCGTGCGCAGCCTCGCCTCCATCGGTTCGAGCAGCAGGTCGACGTTCGACCCGACCCCACCACCCAGGACGACCAGCTCCGGGTCGATCACCGCGGCGACGGCGGCCACCAGGAACGCGAGCCGTTCCGCCTCCGCCCGCACGACCTCCAGCGCCGAGGCATCGCCGGAACGCGCCTGCGAGAAAACCTGACGAGCCGAGCGCGCCGTCAGCCCGAGCTCACGTGCCCGCGCCACAACGGATCCCGCCGACGCCGCGTCCTCGAACTGTCCACGACGGACGTCCGAAGAGGACTCACCGAACGGCAGGAACCCGACCTCCCCCGCCGCGCCGTGCGCGCCGCGGAACAGCTTGCCGTCCACGACGATGCCCATGCCGACACCGGTGCCGACCGTCGCGCACACGAACACGCGGGCGTTCCGCGCCGCCCCGTAGACGTGCTCGCCCAGTGCGGCCAGGTTCGCGTCGTTCTCCACGACCAGCAGCGGACCGAGCGACGACTCCAGTCCGTCCATCACGCCGAGCGACTCCCAGCCCGGCAGTTGCGGCGCGTGCCGCACGACCCGCGAGCGCTGGTCGATCACTCCCGGGCTGCCGATCACCTTCACCACGACGTCCGTGAGAGCGATCCCAGCGTCCGCCACGGTGCGTGAGGCCAGGTCGGTCACGGTGCGCACGAGCGCGGCGGCCGACCGGCTGCGGTTGCGCTCGTCCACGCGGGCCACCACCGACCCGCCCAGATCGGCCAGCGCCGCCCGGATCCGTTCGCGGCCGATGTCGACGCCGAGCACGTAGCCGGCGAGCGGGTTCGGCTCGTAGACCACGGCTGACCGGCCAGGACCCGCTGTCGTGCGGCCGATCGGGCGCACGAGCCCGTGACGTTCGAGATCGGCCAGGGCCTGGCCGACGGTCGGTTTGGACAGCCCGGTGTCCTTGGCGACCTGGGGCCGCGTGGCGGCACCCAGACGGCGCAACAGGCCGAGCACAGCGCGTTGGTTGAGCACGCGCATGCCCGCTGGTGTACCCACCTCTGGCGGCTTGCGGTCGCTCACCACGCGATTCTAGATCTTGATCGCCGGTGGTCACGGGCAACTGTTGAGAGGACAGGTTGCACGACAATTCCCGTCTTGTCCCTTGACAACGATGTCAGGTGCAGAAACGCTCCCTCCCAAATGGGGCAGGCGGCGGAAGGGTTGCAATGAGGCACCTGCGCAAGAGACGAACTACAACCCTGTTGAGCGTTGCGATCACTGCGACACTGGTGTGTGGCGTTACCAACGGCTTCGCGGCCGCCGCACCAGAGGAGCCAGGAGTGGGTTTTTCGTCGTCCTTTGAGGACGGTCAACCTCAACCGTCGTGGTCGAACACGGTCGAGACCGGCGCGTCGGGCAGCCCGAAGTCGTCGGGCGTGATCGGCTCGGACGGCTCCGGCATCCCCGGCAACGTGTCCGACAAGGTTCTCGAGGTCAAGGCCAACGGCGAGTACGCGGACGCCGGCGAGGTGAAGGAGAACCTCGTCGACGGCAGCGTCAACACCAAGTGGCTGGTCTTCACCTCCACCGGTTTCGCGTCGTTCCGCTTCGGCGAGCAGCAGACGATCAGGAAGTACGCACTGTCGTCCGCCAACGACGCTCCTGAACGCGACCCGAAGAACTGGACGCTGCAGGGCTCGAACAACGGCACGGACTGGACCGTCGTCGACACGCGCGCCGGCGAGACCTTCGCCGAGCGCTTCCAGACCAAGAGCTACGACATCGCGACGCCCCAGGCGTTCAGCCACTACAAGCTCGACGTGACGTTGAACAACGGTGGCACCAACGTGATGCAGCTCGCCGAGGTGCAGCTCTCCGACGGCTCCACCACGCCGCCCGCGCCGAACATGCGCAGCGTCACCGGCAGCGGTCCCACGGGCGGGTACACGGCCAAGTCGCGCGCCGGCTGGACGGGCGTGAAGTCGTTCCGCACCCAGGGCAGGCACACGACCGAGGGTCGCGCGTACAGCTACAACAAGGTCTTCGACGTCGACGTCCCCGTCAGCGCCAAGACCCAGCTGTCGTACATGATCTTCCCGGAGTTCGTGACCGACAACCTGGACTACCCGAGCACGTACTCGGCGGTGGACCTCGCGTTCTCCGACGGCACGTACCTGAGCGACCTGAAGGCCGTCGACCAGCACGGTGCGACGCTGTCGCCGCAGGGTCAGGGCGCGGGCAAGTTCCTGTACACCAACCAGTGGAACAAGGTGGCGTCCACGATCGGCGCCGTCGCCGCCGGCAAGACGATCAAGCGGATCCTGGTCGCCTACGACGGTCCGAAGGGCCCGACGGACTTCGCCGCCTGGTACGACGACATCCGCATCGGCGACGTCGTCACGAAGCAGTACGCGAAGCCTTCCGACTACGTGCTGACCACGCGCGGCACGAACTCGAACGGCTCGTTCTCGCGGGGCAACAACTTCCCGGCGACCGCGGTGCCGCACGGCTTCAACTTCTGGACCCCGATGACCAACGCGGGTTCGCAGAGCTGGCTGTACGAGTACGCGCAGCGCAACAACGCGCAGAACCTGCCGACGCTGCAGGCGTTCACGACCTCCCACGAGCCCAGCCCGTGGATGGGTGACCGCCAGACGTTCCAAGTCATGCCCTCGAACGTCGCGCCGACCCAGGACCGCGCGCTGCGCGCCCTGCCGTTCAGGCACGACAACGAGGTCGCGAAGGCGCACTACTACGGCGTGACCTTCGAGAACGGCATGAAGACCGAGATCGCGCCGACGGACCACGCCGCGGTCTTCCGGTTCACGTTCAACGACGACGCCCAGAAGAACCTCGTCTTCGACAACGTGAACAACTCCGGTGGCCTCACCCTCGACGCCGCCAACGGTGTCGTGACGGGCTTCTCGGACGTCAAGAGCGGTCTCTCCACCGGCGCGACCCGCCTGTTCGTCTACGGCAAGGTCGACAAGGCGGTGACGGCGAGCGGCAAGCTCACCGGCGCGGGCCGTGACAACGTGGGCGGCTACTTCTCGTTCGGCGACAAGACCGTCGAGCTGCGGATCGCCACCTCGCTGATCTCCGTGGACCAGGCGAAGTCGAACCTGGAGCAGGAGGTCACCGGCTCGGACACGTTCGACTCGGTGCGCGACAAGGCGCAGGCCGCGTGGGACAAGATCCTCGGCATCATCTCGGTCGAGGGTGCGTCCGAGGACCAGCTGATCACGCTGTACTCGAACATGTACCGGCTCTACCTCTACCCGAACTCGGGCTTCGAGAAGGTCGGCGACAAGATCCAGTACGCGTCCCCGGTGTCGCCGCTGGTCGGTGAGAACACGCCGACGAAGACCGGTGCGAAGATCGTGGACGGCAAGGTCTACGTCAACAACGGGTTCTGGGACACCTACCGCACGACCTGGCCCGCGTACTCGTTGTTCACGCCTTCCAAGGCGGGCGAGATGGCCGAGGGCTTCGTCCAGCAGTACAAGGACGGCGGCTGGATCTCGCGCTGGTCCTCCCCCGGTTACGCGGACCTGATGACCGGCACGAGCTCCGACGTGGCGTTCGCCGACGCGTACCTGAAGGGCGTCAACAACTTCGACATCAAGGCTGCCTACGACGCCGCGGTGAAGAACGCGTCCGTCGTGCCGCCGAGCAACAACGTCGGCCGCAAGGGCATGGACCGGTCGGTCTTCCTCGGCTGGACCGCCAACGACCAGCTGCACGAGGCGTGGTCGTGGGCGATCGAGGGCTACCTGAACGACTTCGGCATCGCGTCGATGGCGAAGGCCCTGCACGAGAAGACGGGCGAGAAGCGCTACGCCGAGGAGTACGAGTACTTCCTCAACCGCGCCCAGAACTACGTGCTGACGTTCGACAAGCGGATCGACTTCTTCCAGGGCCGCAACACCGACGGTTCGTGGCGCGTCGAGGACCCGTCGAAGTACAACCCGCAGGACTGGCGCTACGACTACACCGAGACGAACGGCTGGAACATGGCGTTCACGGTGCCGCACGACGGGCAGGGTCTCGCGAACCTGTACGGCGGGCGGGAGAAGCTGGCGCAGAAGCTCGACTCGTTCTTCACCCTGCCGGAGACCGCGAAGTTCCCCGGCGGCTACGGCGGCGTGATCCACGAGATGATCGAGGCGCGGGACGTGCGGATGGGCCAGTACGGCCACTCCAACCAGCCGTCGCACCACATCGCGTACATGTACAACTACGCCGGCAAGCCCGCGAAGACGGCGGAGAAGACGCGGGAGATCCTGTCGCGCCTGTACGTCGGTTCGCAGGAGGGCCAGGGCTACGCGGGCGACGAGGACAACGGCGAGATGTCGGCCTGGTACCTCTTTTCCTCGCTGGGCTTCTACCCGCTGCAGATGGGCAAGCCCGCCTACGCGATCGGTTCGCCGCTGTTCACCAAGGCGACCGTGAAGCTGGAGAACGGCAAGAAGCTCGTCGTCAACGCGCCCAAGAACAACACGAAGAACATCTACGTGCAGGGCGTGAAGGTCAACGGCAAGGCGTGGAACAAGACGTCGCTGCCGCACGACCTGCTCGCGGCCGGCGGGACGATCGACTTCGACATGGGCCCGAAGCCCTCTGCCTGGGGCACGGGCGCGAACGACGTGCCGGACTCGATCACCACGGGTGACGCGGTCCCGACGCCGTTGCGCGACGTCTCCTCGGGTGTCGGCACGGAAGCGTTGGTGGACAACAACTCCTCGACGTCAGCGGTGGTGAAGTCGTTCGACTTCAAGGCCTCCGACGCAAAGGAGAAGGTGGAGTTCTACACGCTGACCAACGGCAAGACGGGCACGTCGCCGTCGGCGTGGGAGCTGAAGGGCTCCTACGACGGCAAGACGTGGGCCACGGTCGACAAGCGCACCGGCGAGAACTTCCAGTGGCAGCAGTACACCCGGTCGTTCAAGATCGCTTCGCCGGGCCGGTACAACTTCTACCGGCTGGAGTTCACCGGCGACGTGACGCTGTCCGAGTTCGAGCTGCTCTCGAAGCCGCTGCCGGCCGCCACCACCACGGTGACCGGCACGGTCAACGGACCGCTGCAGGTCAAGGGCGTGACCTATGTGGACGGTGCCACGATCAGCGGTCCGGTGACCGTTGCACGGGGCGCGACGCTCTACGTCTTCGGCGGCGAGATCAAGGGCCCGCTGTCGGCGGCGGACGCGTCGTCCGTCGTGCTGGTGGGCACCCGCGTCAACGGCCCGGTGACGGTGCACGGCGCCGCCACCGAGGTCGCGATCGAGAACACCTCGGTCGGCGGTCCCGTGTCGCTGACGTCGAACAAGACCAGGTCGGTCGTGGCAGCGTCCACGGTCGGCGGACCGCTCTCGTGCACGGGCAACAACCCGGCGCCGTCGAACAACGGCTTCGCGAACGACGTGAAGGGTCCGAAGGCAGGACAGTGCGCTGGGCTGTAGCGAGTAGCCAGCCGCTCTGACGAGGAAGGCCGCGTTCCGTCACGGAACGCGGCCTTTCCCGTTCACCTGAAAGGATCTATCCCTTTCAGACATACTCCGATGAGATCTTGTCGACTCGTGTGCGGTGACTGGGGAGGCTCTTGTGGTGCCGTTCGAACGAGGCCGTGTCTGGGCCGCCGTGCCACAACCCCGCCAGCCGGTCGTTCCGTCACGAACGGGCGCGCAGTCCACCAAGGACGAGATCCGCGACCTGCCCCGATCACCAGCTGAGCTCCCGGCACCGCTGCGCTGACGAGCCGCCCTCGACCTGCAGCGTCGCGTGCTCGATGTGGTACTTGGCTTTGAGCAACGACTGCGCCTCCTTCAGCACGATCGCGTGATCGGCGTCCTCGGCCGTCGTGAGGTGAGCGGAAGCCACCTCCATGCCACTGGTCAGCGTCCACACGTGCAGGTCGTGCGCCTCGGTAACGCCAGGCAGTTCGGTGAGCGCCTTCTGCATCTCCGTGACGTCCAACCGCTCCGGCGCGTGCTGGAACAGGATGTGCAGCGCGTTCTTGGCCAGGCTGTAGGTCCGCGGCAACACCCACACGCCGATCAGCACACCCATGATCGGGTCCGCGTACTTCCAGCCCGTCGTGATCGTGACCAGAGCCGAGATCAGCACACCCACCGACCCGATCAGGTCGGCCAGCACCTCAAGATAGGCACCCTTGACGTTGATGCTCTCCTTCGCGCCCTCCTTGAGCACGCTGAAGGAGACGAGGTTGGCCGCGAGCCCGAGCGTCGCCGCGATGAGCACAGGCCACCCCGGCACGCTCGGCGGGTCCTGGAACCGCCCGACCGCCTCGTAGATGACGTACCCGGCCACGCCGAAGAGCAGGATCGCGTTGGCCAGCGCCGCCAGAACCTCGGCGCGGTAGAACCCGAACGTGCGGTTCTTCCCGGCCTTGGCCCTGCGCGCCACCATGATCGCGGCCAGCGCCATCCCGACCCCGAGCACGTCGGTGAGCATGTGAGCGGCATCGGAGATCAGGGCCAGCGAGGACGTCGCGAACCCCACGACGAACTCCACCACCATGAAGACCGCGCCGATGCCGAACGCGATCCACAACTTGCCGGCGTGCTGCCCACTCGCGCTCGCCGATCCGTGCCCATGCCCGTGGCCCATGCTTCGGAACATATAGCGATATGCGCATGAGTGCAATCTGGCGTATTCCCGTCTCACTCCGTGGTGACGGAGGTCATGCTCTGGCGGCGTTGGGGGTGGGTGTGAAACGGAGTGGCGGGAGTGCGCTAGGATCTTCCACGTAGCTACGGCCCCCGTAGCTCAGGGGATAGAGCACCGCCCTCCGGAGGCGGGAGCGCAGGTTCGAATCCTGCCGGGGGCACCGAAGTCGAAGGCGATCCATGTTCGCGGAGTGCGCGAACCGGGTCGCCTTCGGGCGTTTTCTGGGGGCTGGGAACGTCCGCGTGTCGCCTCTGCTGGGGGCACTGTTTCTTCTCTACTGCTCGCTCAAGTCCGCCAGCAGGTTGTTCGGCGGGGCATGGACGCCGGTTCGGGACGAGAAGGTGCGGCGGTAGTCGGTCGGAGTGGTTCCCGTCGCGACCCTGAAGTGGTGGCGGAAGTTCGCCGGAGTTCCCAGACCGCATGCCTGGCCGATGTGGTCTATGCCGGCGTCGGTCGTCTCCAGCAGTTCGCGGGCGCGGCTGATCCGGGCGGCCGTGAGCCACTTGATCGGGCTGATCCCGAGCTGTGCGGTGAACGTCCGGGCGAACGTGCGCTCGGCGACTGCGGCGTGCGCGGCCAGCGCGGCGACCGTCAGCGGGGTGTCGAGGCGGCGCAGCGCCCACTCCAGGGTCGCGCTCAGCTCGGTGCGGTTCGGTGGCGCCGGCGGGCGGGTCACGTACTGCGCCTGGCCTCCCTCTCGGTGTGGCGCGGCCACGATTCCGCGGGCGATCGACGTGGCCGTGGCCGCGCCGCAGTCCCGGCGCACTAGGTGCAGGCAGAGGTCGATGCCGCTGGCCACCCCGGCCGAGGTGATCAGGGAGCCGTTGTCGACGTAGAGCGCGCCGGGGTCCACCTCGATGCGCGGATACCGGCGGGCCAGCTCGTCGGTGAGCAGCCAGTGGGTGGTCGCGCGCTTGCCGTCGAGCAGGCCGGTGGAGGCCAGGGCGAACGCGGCCGTGCAGATGGTGGCGATCCGCGCACCCTGGGAGTGCGCCTCGCGCAGCGCGTCCCGCACGTCCGGGGTGGCCTCCGGCGGTGTGTCGCGCTCCGAGCCCCGGTAGGCGGGCACGATCACCGTGTCCGCCGTGACCACCTCGTCGAGGCCGTGCGGCGCGGTGAGCGACCAGCCGTTGAGGGTCTCGACCGGCCCGGCGGACCGGCCGCACAGGATGACGTCGTAGCGGCTGTCGTGCAGGCCGAAGGTCTGGAACGGCATGCCGACCTCCATCGGCTGCACGCCGTCGAGAGCCAGTACCGCGACGCGATGCCGCCGGCGAGACGAACCGGTCATGGCGGAATCCTATCGATCATGGGCATTCCTGCTACTCGCCGCGGTGGGGCGGGGTGCGAAGGATGAGGGCATGACGGACACGCAGCCCTACCGCATCACCGTGCTCCTCTTCGACGGCGTCGAGGAACTGGACTTCACCGGCCCGTGGGAGACGCTCCGGATCTGGCAGACGGTGGCGAGCCGGCCGGTGAGCGTGCGCACGGCCAGCCTCGACGGGGCGCCTGTGCGGTGCGCGCTGGGGTTGACGGTCACCCCGGACGGCGGGATCGACGACGAGCCCCTGCCCGACCTCATCGTGCACCCCGGCGGCGCGGGCATCGACGCGCTCTACGCCGACCAGGCCCATCTTGCCCGGATGCGGGCCATCGCCGAGCACGGCACGATCATGACCTCGGTCTGCAACGGCGCGATGGTCTACGCGGCGGCCGGGCTGCTCGACGGCCGGGCCGCCACCTCCCACTGGCTCGTCCTGGACGAGTTGGCAGCGCAGCACCCGGCGGTCGAGGTCGTCCGCGACCGGCGCTGGGTGGACACTGGCACGGTGGTGACCAGCGCGGGCATCACCGCCGGCATCGACATGGCACTGCACCTGATCGACCGGCTGGAGAACACCGACACGGCCAGGGCGGTGGCCGGCGTGCTCGAGCACCCGTGGGACCCGGAGGTGGACCGCGTCGCGGCGATCAGCCCGGAGAACCGCCAGCACACGCTCACCTCCATCGTCCCGCTGATGCAGGCGGCCCGCCGGGCCGAGTGATCGCCTCGGTCACGGCCCTTTCCGGCGCTGGCAGGATGTGATGAAGGGGGTCGTGCTCGTCGGACGCGCGTTCCCCTTCCCGGCCCGAGGATTGGACGCAATTGGGACGCTCGTCGGTGTTCACCTTCCAGTACATCGCCATCGACACGGAGGCCGGTGTCACGCCGGAGGAGTTCGAGACCTTCGTGCGTGCTGAAGGCGTTCACCTGCCCTTGTACCTGGGGTGGCGGTGGACTCTGCTGCGCGGGTTGCGCGGAGAGCGGACCGGGCAGTACCTGATGTTGTACGAGATCGAGAGCGCCGAGCAGCGCGACCGCTACGTCACCGCCAGGGGCGAGCAGACCGAGCAGGCCCGGCTGTTCTGGGCGCAGCACCCCGAGGCGGAGGCCGTGCTGGCACGGTGGCGGCGGCTGGGCACGTTCGGTGAGCTGCCCACGTTGTTCACCGACTACCGGCTGCTGGCCGACAACCCGCGGAGCACGGTCACGCCCGGCCCCCGCTACCGCGACCTCCCAGGCGAGGATCCCGTCGCCAGGGTCGTCGGGATCCACAACCTGGCGTTGCGCGCCGGTGTGACTGAGGAGATGTTCGACCGCTTCATCGCCGAGAACCACCACCGGATCGACGACTACCCGGACTGGCGGTTCCACGTGCTCAAGGGCGAGCGGGGCAACCGTCTCGACCAGTACGTGATGATGATGGAGATCGCGAGCCTGGACGCGTTGGACGTCTTCTACCCCGAGCCCGACATCGCCACCGGGGAGGCCGCGGAGTTCGCGGCCGCCCACCGCGACACCAAGCAGATGTACGAGGAGTGGAAGCAGCTGGCCTCGTTCTCGGGCTCGCCGCAGATCTACACGGACTACCTCGCCGTCGCGGAGAACCCGGCTTAGCCCCGCACGACCGGGCGTGCGGTCAGAGCTTCACCCTGACGACCGTGAACGGCAGGTTCGGCTCGGCGATCTGGTACTGGAAGTTGACCACCAGCAGGTCGCCGCCGTCGAACACCGCCGTCGACGGGACGTCCATGCCCCGGCCGTTGATCCGGTGCTGCACCTTCGCGCGCGAGTAGTCGTCGTTCAGCTGCAGGACGCTGATCTCCCCCTCGGGGTGGAACAGGCTCGTGACGCTGTACAGCTTGCCGCCGCGCAGAAGCAGGCCGTCCGAGCCGATGTCGGTCACGCCGCCGAGGTCGATCGGCAGAACGGCACCGGTCCTGGTGCTGATGCGGTAGAACGCCTGCGAGTTGGTGTCGGCCATCAGCACGTAACGGCCGTCCGGGGTGACGACGAGACCGTTGCCGTTGATGACGCCCTCCGGCTCGTACTTCACCGGAGTGCCGACGAAGCTCACCGCGGTCCGCAGTGGCTGCTCGACCTGCCTGCTCTTCAGCTGTGCCGAGGTGATCCGGTAGAGCACCGGGCGGATCGAGTCGCTGACGTACGCGTCGCCGTTCGGGGCGATGGCGACGTCGTTGACGAGGCCGTCCCGTGTGCCGGAGTCGAAGACGTGCAGTAGCTGTCCGGTGTGGACACTGTGGACGAAGACCTTGCCCGTGGCGCCGCCCGCGACGATCAGGCGGCCCTGGCTGATCTTCATGCCGACCGCGGTGGTGCGGCCGTGCTGCCCGCCTGGCAGGAAGACCCGCAGCCGCGGCTGGTCGAGACGGCCGCGCCAGATCGTTCCGTCGGTCGTTCCGCTGACGTAGAAGTACGGCGAGCCCGGCTCGTGGGCGATGCCCTCCGGGTAGGCCTTGTCGCCGGGGACGACGTACCGGCTGATGGGCTCGCGGCCGTGGGCGCCGGCGGGTGTCGCCGGCGCGAGCGCGGAGAAGGCCAGTGCCGCCGTGAGCACGCCGCCGAGCGCGCGGGTGGTGAACATGGTTGTGCTCCAGAACTGTTGGTGTGGTTGACGGTTCCATGGAAGTGCGGTGGCCGGACGAGCGGCAGGGCCGGCTTGTCGGGGGGAGAATCTCGACCCCCTTGCCACCGGGTGGCGTGCCTAGACTCGAGGCGTGAGCGACCACGGCCAGGCCTCGTCCGGCAACCGCGCGGACGTGCGCGAGTTCCTGGCCAGCCGCCGCGCCAGGATCAGCCCGGACCAGGCCGGTCTGCCCGTCGCGGGACGGCGCCGCGTGCCGGGGCTGCGCCGCGAGGAGGTCGCGATGCTCGCCGGCGTCAGCGTCGACTGGTACACCCGCCTGGAGAAAGGCCACATCCGCGGCGTTTCGCAGGAGGTGCTCGACTCCGTCGCCCGCGTCCTGCAGCTCGACGACGAGGAACGGATCTACCTGCTCGACCTGGCCCGCGCCTCGCGGCCCGCACGCCGAGCCCGGACCGCCACGCCCCAGCTGCCGGCGAACGTCCAGTGGTTGCTCGACAGCATGACGGGGTCCGCGGCGATGGTCACCAACGCGCGCCAGGACGTGCTCGCGACCAATCCGCTGTCCCGCGCGCTCTACGCGCCGTTCTTCAGCAGCGCCACCACGCTCGACGACGGCCGCGCGAACCTCGTGCGCTACCACTTCCTCGACCCCGGCGCCCGCGACTTCTACGGCGACTGGAACCTCACCGCGGACACGCTCGTGGCCTCACTGCGCACTGAGGCCGGACGCAACCCGAACGACGCCGGCACCCGCGACCTCGTCGGCGAGCTCACCACCGCCAGCGCCGACTTCCGGACGCGGTGGAACACGCACGACATCCTCATCCACCCACGGGGCGCCAAGATCTTCCGGCACCCCGAGGCCGGCCGCCTGACCCTGAGCTACCACGCCCTGGACCTGCCGATCTCCACCGGCGACACTCGGCACCTGTGCGTCTGCACCGCCGAGCCCGGCTCACCCGACGAGGACAGGCTGAGCCTGCTCGCGAGCTGGGCGGCCACCTCCGGCGCCGATCAGGCGTTCAGCGCGGCGATCAGGTCGTCACCCGGCAACTCCACGCCCAGCTGACCACCGGGGTTGATGACGAGCACGGCGCCCGCCAGCGCCGGGGCCAGTTCGCGGCCCGTCGTCTCCATCGGGGAGGCGGCCTCTGGCGGCAGGTGGCCGGGTGCCGACCAGACCGCCACGAAGCGTTGCCCGTCCTGGGTGACGCCCATGCGCAGGTTGCCCTGGCCGTCGGTCTCGAGGATCAGGTGGGCGTCCAGCGTCGCCTTCAGCAGGCTGTGCTGCGGTGCCCAGCCTGCCGCTGCGTACCCCAGCGACACGTCCAGGTCCGCGAGGGGTTCGGGGAAGCCGCGGCGTTGCGGGCCTGGCCGGTAGTTCGGGTTGAGGTAGGTCTCGCCGGTGAACTCGCCGTCCTCGCCGACCGCGTACGCGCCGAAGAGCGTCGCGTCCGGGATGCCCTCGATGTAGTTCGGGTTGACCTCCGGGTCCGCGCACCACAGCCAGGCGTCGGGGACCTGGCGGCGGGCCCTCTCGCGCATCGCGTCGGTGAGCGGGGGCAGGCCGGGGTGCAGGGTGAAGTCGTCGATGTAGCCCGGGAACTCGGTGTACCGGTTCGGCAGGACGTAGGCGCGGACGCCTTCCGCGGTGACGGCGGTGATCAGGGTCCAGGGGCCCTTGAGCCGGTAGAGGTGGTGCTCGCGGTCGGACTGGATCTCGGTCTCGTAGGCCAGGTTGCCGTCCTGGTCGCCGTAGCGGTGCACCCACAGGTCCTCGACCTGCGTCAGCCGCACGCCGGTCATCGTGTCGAGTTGCGGGTCCTGCTCGGAGATCACCTGGTACGGCGACTGCCAGGCCGGCAGCTCCTCGTCGATCTCGAACCGCAGCGCGTCCTGGTTCTCGATGAGCTGGCCGGTCAGGTAGGTGACCGCGTTGCGGACGTCGGCGAACCGTTCGCGCCTGTCCTTCAGCTCGCCCTCCGCCCAGTAGACCTCGTACCAGTCCCCGTCGCGCACCAGGCACCACGCCCGGTCGCGGTGGCCGTCGAGGCTGTAGAAGCGCGGGCTGGTCTGGACGCGCGTGATCACCAGGAGCAGGGGTTCCAGCGCCTTGCGGAAGGCCGCCTCGATCTGGTTCTCGTCGAACGGCCTGCCCATCGCGAGCGCGGCCGCGCGGGCCTTCGCGTTCTCCGTGACGACCGGGCACTCGTAGCGATGCTGCCGGATGTGGTCGACCAGCGCCGTCGACGGCGGGATCTCGTGCTCGCGCAGGTAGTGCGCGACGCTTTCCGGCCACACCCAGCGCCCGTCGGTCCGGAAGGCGAGCGGCACGACCCGCTCAGCACCGCTGAAGAGGTCGTTCGCCGAGCCGCGCGACGACAGGACGACCGGGGCGCTGTCCAGGTACTGCAGCAGCAGGTACTTCTCCCTGGCACCGATCATCGGCCGGTACCAGACGCCCTTGCCGTCCTCGACCACGTCGAAGGCGCGCACCAGTTCGAGCGGGGCCGCGACCTCCGGTTCCCGTGGCAGGAGCGCGTGGACACGGCCTGTCTGCTGGGCCTTGCCCGCCGCGTGCCACATCCAGTCGGGCACCGCTTCCGGCCGCCTGGGCATCAGGCGCAGCTCGTCGGCGGCGAGGTCGAGCGCGACGCCGTAGTGCACCGGGACCAGCCACTCCGGCTGACCCTCGATCAGGAACCGGCGCGTGGTCTCGCCACCGGAGACGAACGTGAAACCGGCCGTGAACCACGTGCCGAGGCTGTTGCGGAAGTCGCGCAGCCGTTGCCGGTACAGCCACTGGCTGACCATCACCGGAGGCGCCCACGCGCGGGTGGTGCCGTCGACGGTGACCGTCGCCTCGATCTCCATGTGGCCGCCGAGGGCACGGCACTGAAGGTCGATCTGCTGCCAGCCCTCCGGTGCGAGCGCGACGACAGCCTCCTCGACCCGGTCCGCGATCGACGTGTTGGTGCGCGGCATCACGTCGCCAGGAGGCAGTGACGGGTACTGCGGCCATCCGCCGCCAAGGCTCGGCAGGTCGCGGATGAACACCAGCCGCTCGTCGCTCACGGTGCCCTGCAACGGATCCAGGTCGGTCGACTCGGCACCGTCCTCGGTGACGCGCCAAACTTTTGCGCTGAGCACCGTCTCGTACTGCCCGGTCGTGCCGGGCTCGATCCGGAACGCCTCGTTGCCGTCGATGGCGAACTGCACGTGCTTCACTCCTTGCCGCACAAGCGAAAACCGGTCACGACTGCCGCGGTTCGACGAACTCGGCCCACTTCGGCGGCTGCTTGCCCATCTCCTCCATCATCTCCATCATGTCGCGGAGGTCGGCGACGTTCGGCGCGGTGCCCGCGAACCAGTCGCTGACGCTGTCCCAGGCCTTGCGCGCGCCCTCGCCCTCGACGACGTCCCAGACGGGCGGGTCGTCCTGGTCGAGGTCCGCGCCGTCGACGACGTGGTAGGCGTAACCCTGGTGCGCCGTCAGCACGAGCAGGCCGCGCGGGTCCGCCAGCTCGTGGTCGAGGCCGCCGAGGGTGGCGACGACGTGCCGCTTGCGTTCGGCGGTCATGGCTTCGACCCCGAACGCGGTGCCGGCCAGCCACAGTCCTGATCGGACACCCATGACGCGCAGAACCTCGCGCACCGCCTCGGGAACGCGTTCCACGCCCTGGTCCGCCGCCATCTGGTCGATCTGGTCGTCGGACGCGCCTGCCACGGACCCGCGGCGCAGACCGTTCGCGCACACGCTGTCGAAGATCGCGTCGATGCGCTCGCCCGGGTTGCCGATCGGTTGGTTCACAGCGGGTACAGCCTCTCTCCAGCTCGGTTGACGACTTCCAGGCGCATGTTCGGGAAGACGCGCTCGTAGGCGAGCATGATCTTCTGGCACGACATGCAGATCTGGAACTCGGCCGGGGTTCCGTCGCGCTTGGCGGACGGCAGGTCGACCACCATGCGGAGATCACCCGAGACGTCCGCGGCGGAGAACGGTGTATAGGTCTCGCCGTTCGCCTCAGCCCTCGCCATGGCGCGCTTGTTGAGTTCGTCGACCGCGAGGGACATGCGGTCCTGCGTGCGCTGGACCTCGCCCTTGAAGCCGTCGCGGTAGTAGTTCGGGTCTTCCTTGTCGAGACGGTCGACCACCCTGTTGGCGTCGCGCAGCGCCGTGTCGACCTCGTTGGGGGTCAGGCCGCTGTACTCGGCGAGCTGGTGCCGTGCGAGCTCTTCGAACATCTTCGGTTCCGAGTCGTTGACCCGCGGGGTGCCGGCGCCGTCGCGCCAGACCCCGCTCTCCGGGTCGTACGAGGTCGCGTTGGAGGTCTCGAAGAGGCGCTCGTTCTTCGGCGGCTGCTGAGGGGCTTCCGCCGCCGGACTCCAGTCGTGCTGCTTGCCGCTGAAGTTGTAGAAGTCAGCCGACTCGCCGTCGCGATCGCTGCGGTAACGCCCCGTGGACAGGGTGCGCTCGTGCGGCCGGCGTTCGGCGTCCGTGCTCGGGTTGCGGCCGGTGAGCTCGCGGACCGAGTCCAGGCCCTCCTCGCGCTTCTCGCGGTTGTCCTCGCGCAGCTCGCGGAAGTCGTCCTCCCGCTCGCCACGTCGTTCCGCGGTGCCCGGCGCGAACTCGGGCGTCTCGTCACCCCACTCGGGCGTGTGCCCTGGCGGGTAAGGACTTTCGTGGATGCTCTGCGAGCCGTCCTGGCCGAACGTCCGCCACTCGCCGTTCGGCGGCCAGCCGGGACCGTCGTCGGTGTTCCTGGTGGCGAAGACGTTGCCGTTGTAGTCGACCCAGGCGTCCGTGTTCGGCGCGGTCACCGGCGCGCCGAGCTCCTGGGCGAGCTGGGCCGCGAACCCGTCGTCCCGCCTGCCCGTGTCGCAGCCGACGAGGGTGATCGGGTCGCCCCTGTTGTAGTCGGGGTTCGCGCGGATGACGTCGGCGACGTCCCTCGGGGTGAGCGGGTGGTTGCCGACTCGGGCGTTGTGCTCGTCGCTGTGCAGGTCGACGACGAACTGGCCGGGGATCCTCGGGAGTTCCCTGGCCGTGTAGTACCCGTTGTTGTCCTGCGACCTGTCGAAGATCGCCATGCCGGCCGGGGTGCTGTGCACGTGGTCGCGCACGACCGGATCGAGGTCTTCGCTGAGCGAGTCGAGGCGGTCGCTCAGCGGTTTCTGGGGGCGTTGCGGGGGTTCCTCGTCGTGGCGGTCGGTGTCGTGCCTGTCGGTGTCGGGCTTGTCGGAGTCGGGCTTGTCGGTGTCGTGTTGCTGCGACTCGTGTTGTGGCGCCGGGTCCTGGGACGGGTGTGGTTGCTCGGTCCTGGCGGGCTCGGGATGGCGGGTGGGGTCCGGCGTGTCGGAGCGGTCGGAGTGGCCTGGCGTATGGCGCGGCGACGGCTCGTTCGAACCGCTGAGGCGGTCCGCGATCGACGGGCGCGGCAGGTCCGGCTGGCGTGGCAGCGGCTGCGTCGGGCCGGACTGGCGCTGTTCGGGCACATCGGACTTGACCGGGGTGTCGCTGTGCCGGGGAGTGACCGGCTCCTGCTTCGGAGGCGTCCGGTCGGCGCGGGTGTCCGCCTGGTCTCGCGTGTCCGCCTGCGCGGTGGTGCTGTCAGCGGTCCGGTGGCCGATGAAGTCCGGGTTCGGCACGAACGGACCGAGCACCCGCCCGCCGTCGTAGCTGACCTGGTGCCAGCCCTCGACGTAACGCCAGTCGATGCCACCGGGGAAGAGCGTCTCGTTCTCGGCGTACCTGTGGGCGTGACCGACGTTGTCCAGCGTCGCGTCGGTCATGATGCCGCCGGGCGCCTTGATGACGTACACCTTGCCTTCGCCCGTGCCCGACCGCTCCATCGCGACCTTCTCGTTGGGCGTGGTGCTGACGAACGCGTTGGTGTGCGCGTCGACGTGCCGGCGGAGGTCCGGCTCCTCCCAATGCCTGGGCACGTCGAACCCGCCCGCCGCCTTGATCTCCTCCGGCGAGCGCGTGTCCCCGCGGTACAGGACGTTCTCGTCCCTCATCCAGCCCGGGACGTCCCGGTACACGACCTTCGACGGGTCCACTCCGTAGAGCGACGGGTCGAGTCCCCGGATGGCGACCGGTGGCCCGCCGTCGGGTCCGGGAGATGGCGACGTGTAGGACGGGTGGGGCGTTTTCGGCTCTTCCGGGGTCGGCTGGTGCCCGTCCGGCGCCGGCTGGGTGCCGGGGTGCTGCCCACCCGGCGGGCCGAACGAGCCGGGCGGCATGTCCTGGTGCGGACGTGCCGGAGGCGCGAACGACTGCGGCGGCCCACCAGGACGCCGGTCGCCTCCCTGCGGAACCGGTGCGTTGCCGTGTCCCGGCATGGCGGGCGGGCGATGCGCGGGCGGGGCCTGCTGGTGGAGGCCCGCAGGCGGGCCGCCTGGACGGTGGCCACCAGGCGCGTTCGGAACGCTGTGGTGAGCGCCGGGATGCGTGTTCTGTCCCCAGGGCTGCGCGCCAGGACGCGTGTGGGAGCCGTTGCCGGGCATGCGGGGGACGTCTGGGCGCATGCCTGGAGCGACCTGCGGCATCCCGTGGCCACGCGGCGGCACGCCAGGTCCGCCGGGACGCGTGCCCGGAGCACCTGGCGGTGTGCCTGGGCGTGCGTTCACGGGGTCGCCGGGCATCCCCTGGTTGTTGGGGCGCACGCCGGGAGCACCGGGTTGCATGCCCGGATGGCCGGGACGCGTGCCGGGTGCGCCGGGGTGCGTGCCAGGTGCGCCGGGGTGCGTGCCAGGTGCGCCAGGACGCATGCCCGGAGCGGCGGGAGGCGAGTTCTGAGCGCTTGGGTGCGTGCCAGGGGCGCCAGGGTGCGAGCCGGGTGCTCCGGGAGGCAAGTTCTGCGCACTTGAGTGCGTGCCGGGGGCACCGGGGCGCGAGTTCTGAGCACCTGGATGCATACCGGGGGCGCCGGGGTGCGAGTTCGGAACGCCAGGAGGCGGGGTGTGGCCTCCTGGCGCGCCGGGGCGCGTGCCCTGGCCGCCGGGAGGCGTGTTGTTGCCGCCTGGCATGCCGGGTCCGCCTGGACGCATGCCGGGAGGTGTGCTCGGCGCGGGACCGTTGCGGCCGTGGCCGCCCGTGTTGGCTCCGCCCTGTCCGAACGCTCCTGGAGCTCCGGGGGCGGCGTGGGGGTTCGGCGTTGCGCGGCCCTGGGTTCCGGGGGCCTGGCCGCCGAAGCCCTGGGGAGTTGGTCCGCCGGGAGCCGTGCGGCCTGAGTTCGGGGGCGGGCCTGCCTGGCCGGGACCGCCGGGCCGGCCTCCAGCAGGTCCGCCGGCGGCAGCCATGCCACCCGGCGGGCCACCGGCCGGTGCGCGGCCCTGTCCGCCGGCCGCTATACCCGCGGGCGGGGCACCGGGCGGGCGGCCTTGGCCACCAGCCGCAGCCATACCCCCAGGTGCGCCGCCGGCGGGCGAACGTCCCTGGCCGCCGGGCACACCTCCAGGCGGACCGCCGATAGGCGAACGTCCCTGGCCTCCGGCGGATGGGCCACCGGCGGGTGTGGTGCTCGGAGTCTGGCCGCCGGGCCGAGGTGCGCCTCCCTGACCCGAGGTCGGGCCGCCTGCCGGGTTCGTCGTGCGCGGGGGTGCACTGCCTCCGGGAGCGACCGGAGCCGAAGCGGTCGGCCGCCCGGCTGGAGGGGCGCTCGACGTGGTCGTGGGACCGCCGAGCTTGTCGGGCAGTCTCGCCGGCTGGCCGCCGAGAGCGGGTGGCTTCGGGGAGCCGGTGCCCGGGGTTCCGCCCGGGATCGGCGGCGCTGACGAGGCGCGGTTGCCGGAGGAGGACGACGCCGTGGAGGAAGGGGTGCTGGTGGACGCGGTGGTGGAGGGCTGAGCCGGCGTCTTCGACTGGATGCGGTTCATCGACGAGGCGGCCGACTGGTCCGCGTCGCGCGCGGTGCGGGCGGTCTCCCTGGTCTTGGTGCCCGCGTTGTCCGCGGCGGCGGCTGCCTTCTCGGCACCACCGCGGGCGGTTTGGATCGCCCGGTCGGCGTGTTGCATCGCCACCTGGCCGAACACGCCCGCACTGCCCGAGGTGGCGTTGATGTTCAGCTTGGCCGCGACGGAGGAGCGGACCTGGTCACCACGGCTGGTGATCTTGCCGCCGAGCGACTCGACGGCGTCCGGGTCCATCCGGGTGCCGCGGCCACCGAGGCCGCCCGGTGTCGACGGAGACGACGACGGCGTGGGCGACGGCGTGTTGCCGCTGTGCGAGTTGCCGCCGTGATGAGAGGAGGACCCCCGAGTCCGGCCGGTCATCAGGCGTTGGCGGGAGGCATGTCGTAAGGCTTGACCGCGTCGTACGCGGTCTTCGCGTAACCGCCGTACTCCGCGAACCGTTCGAGCCCCTTGACCAGGCCCTGCATCTTCTCCGCCAGCTTGGCCATGCGGCCGCCGAAGCGCGCCATCGCCGACGCCAGCTTCGACAGGCGGCCGGCGATCTTGGTCGCCATCATGGCCGCGCGCGTGCCCGCGTACCCGGCGAAGGCGGCTATGGAGCTGCCCAGTGTCACCACCGCGGACGCTGCGGCGATGAGCGCGCTCGCGATCAGTTCGCCGATGAGGTCCGAGATCCAGCCGAACACCAGCGACCGCAGCTCGCAGACGAGCGCGCCGGACAACGCGTAGATCGCGGCGGTGCCGTCCATGGTCTTGCCGAGCGCCTCGTACTCGCCCGACATCTGTTCCATCTCGCGCTTGAACGCGTCGCCCGACTCGCCCTGCCAGTCTGCGACGGCGCGCATGTCCTCGCGGTGCTCCTGCGCGACCATCTTCATCTGCAGCGCGGCCTGCTTGAGCTGATCGGTGTTCGCGTTGATCTCGTCCGGGTTGCCCAGCAACGCGTCCAGCGGCTCGCGCAGGAAGTCGACGTGCTCCAGCAACCAGCCGACACCGGCGGACGCGAGCATTCCCAACGGGTTCGCCATCGTGGCGACGACGTCCACCACCACACCGGCACCGCCGAGCGCGACGTCGATGACGTCCGGCCCCTCGCCTTCGGACTCCGACGTCAGCGAGTCGACGAAACCGGCGACGCTGTCCACGACGCCGGCACCGGTCGACCACGTGGTCGTGCTGTTCTCCTCGGACACCCCGGACCGCCCTACTGCTTCTTGAAGATCGAGTCGCCGCCGAAGTCCTCGTCGTCGTCAGCGCGCGGACGCAGTGCGGGACGACGAACGGGCGGCGGAGGCGGGGCCGTGGCGGCGCGCTCCTCGTACTCCTCGTTGAACGCGTAGCCCGCCGGCTTCGGCTGCTCTTCCTCCTCCGGCGGCGGTAGGTACTCGGTGATCATCCGGTAGGTCTCGGACCCCTCACCCTCGACCTCGGCGAACGTCTCGGCGACCTTCACCGCCGCACCGCGCTGCGCCTTGCGCGCGATCTCCAGAATCTCGCCGGACAACTGGCCGTGCGACTTCCGCATGGCGTCCGCGGTCAGTTCGAGGCCGGTCAGCGCGCCGTTGGGCGCGACGCTCACCGTGATCGTCCCGTCGTTGGACGAGGCCGAACCGCCTGCCTGCGCCAGCCCCTCCTGGACCGCTGCGGCCTTCGCCTGCGCGTCGGCGATCTTCGCCTCGAAGTCCCGCATCCACTCTTCGGGCGTCTTCACCCTGTCCCCCAGCTCACCCTCGATCGAACGACCCAAAGGATTCCACAGCCGCGCCGGGCATGTCGGCCGAACGGCCGTATCGGCGGATCCCACACCCTGACGAGGTCGGCGGGACGCGCTGGCCGGCCGTACGGTGCCGGCACGGAAACAGCGGAAAGGACGAGATGAGCGAGGAGCTGAACCGGGAGCGCCAGGACCTGGTCGGCCTGGCACGGCGGTTCGGGTTGCCGCAGACGGTGAGCGGGGACCCGTTCCCGCCGTCGCAGCAGGGTGCGCCCCTGATCGTCGACACGGACGCCGGGAACGATTCGGATGCCGCCATCGAGCTCGTCGCGACGCAACCGTCGCTGGCCCTGGTGTCCACAGTGGATCAGCGCAGAGGTCGCCGCCTTCGACGTCTGCTCGACCTGCACGGCCGCACCGACGTCCCGGTAGCCGAGAGCAACGAGCTCGACAAGGCGGTGAGGCGCGTCATGACGAGCACAGACGGCCCGGTCCGCTGGGCGGGCCTGGGACCGGCCACGAACGCCGCCCTGGCTCTCGGGGAGCCTGGTGTCGCGGAACGGCTCGTGATCAACCAGGCGGGAGACCCTGCGGTCCTCCTGCGCGACCTCACCGCGGCGAGAGCCGTGCTCACCAGGGCGAAGCTGCCGAAGCTCGTGTGCTGGGAGACGTTCCGGCACGACGGGCTGGTGGTCGCCACCGCACTCCAGCTGCCGTTCGTGGCACTGCGACGCGAACGCGTCGCGCTCGACGAGGACGGCCGACTGGTCGAGGCGCCCGGCGGCGCGCTCGTGCGAGTCACCGTCAAGGCGGACCAACGCGCGTTCCGGGACTGGATGTCCGAGGTGCTCGGCTAGGACGCGCCGGCCGCGATGTCCTGAACCACCGCGCACGCGCTCGGCACCGGGTCCTGCTCGTTGACGTGCCCGGCCACCCGGCGGAGCAACGCCTTGAAGGTCTCCCGATCCGCGGCAGGAAGGCCGGACAGGACGTGCGCCTCGGCGTGGGAGAGCCGGAGGTCCAGCTCCTCCAAGCGCTTGCGGCCCACGTCCGTCGCCACGACGAGACGGGTGCGGCGGTCGGTGGGCGCGGGCGTGCGGGTGACGAGGGAGGCGCGCTCCAGGTCGTCCAGCAGGTAGGTCATGACCGTGCGGTCTATGCCCAGTTGCTGGCAGAGCGCGGACTGGCTTTCCGGCTGGTCACGCACCGAGGCGGTGAGGATCTGGTAGCCGCGGTGGCCGCCGGGGAGGTCGCCGACGGCCGCGTTCGTGGCCTTGACGAAGGCGCGGAACACCACGCCCAAGGTCCAGCCGAAGTCGTCCTCCAAAGCGGTCACGCCCCAATGATAGCCAGGACAGAACGTCTGTCACACAGAACATCTGCGTGGCATACTTTCGGCATGACAGATTACGGTCACCCGCTGGAGTTCGGGGTGTTCCTGCCGCCCGGTGCCGAGGACTTCGCCACGACGTTGCGGCTCGCCAAGACCGCTGACGTGCTCGGACTGGAGCTCGTCAGCATCCAGGACCACCCCTACAACGCGGCGAACCTCGACACGTGGACGTCGTTGTCGGTCATCGCTGCGTCCACGACCAACGTGCGTGTGTTCCCGAACGTGGCGAACTTGCCTCTTCGGCCGCCGGCTGTGCTTGCGCGCGCTGCGGCGAGTCTGGACGTGATCAGCGGTGGGCGCGTTGAGCTCGGGCTTGGTGCTGGGGCGTTCTGGGACGCCATCGCCGCCATGGGCGGGCCGCGTCGCACCGCGCCGGAGTCCGTCGAGGCGTTGGAAGAGGCCATCGCGGTGATCAGGGCGTTGTGGACGCCCGGTCGCGGGATTCGCTTGCAGGGCAAGCACTACTCGTTGGACGGGGTGCGGCCCGGGCCGATTCCGAAGCACGACATCGGCATCTGGCTGGGTGCGTACAAGAAGCGGATGCTCCAACTCACCGGGCGGAAGGCGGACGGGTGGTTGCCGTCCAGCCCGTATGCGCCGCCACAGGAACTCAGTGCGATGAACGCCGTCATCGACGAGGCGGCGAACGAAGCCGGTCGTGCGCCCGCGGACATCCGCAGGCTCTACAACATCACTCCCGAACTCAACGCCGAGCAACTCGCCGAGGTGGCGCTCAACGACGGCATGAGCGGGTTCGTCCTGATGGTCAACACCGACGACGAGCTGCGCACGTTCGCCGAGGAGGTCGCACCGGCCGTGCGCGAGATGGTGCAGAAGGAACGCGGTTCGAAACTGTGGGACGAGTCGACGCGCCCAAAAGGCCCGGCGCCTGAAGCGGGCGCCGTCTACACCGCTTCGGGCAGGGCGATGGGGCGTCAGCTGGTCGGGGTGCACAACCACCTGCGGGACGAGCTGAACAAGGTCCGTTCGATCGTGAAGCAGGTCGCGGACGGCGTCATCCAGGCAGGCGAGGCGCGGTCCGAGATCAACGCGATGACCATGCGCCAGAACAACTGGGCGATGGGCGCGTACTGCGAGAGCTACTGCCGGCTCGTCACCATCCACCACACGCTGGAGGACACGAGCCTCTACCCGCAACTGCGCCGGGGCGACCCGCGCCTCGGGCCGGTGCTCGACCGGCTGACCGAGGAACACCAGGTCATCCACCACGTGCTCGAACGCCTCGACGCCGCGTTGGTGGCCCCGGTCGCCGAACCGCACCGCATCACCGAGGTGCAGGGGGCGGTGGACCTGCTCGCGGAGACGCTGCTGTCGCACCTGTCCTACGAGGAGGGTGAACTGGTCGAGCCGATGGCGCGCATCCCGTACCACCACTGAGTGCACTTGGGCGTGTGAGGCGGCACGCGGCCAGGGGTTGCCAACAGACTGGGGTTCGTGGACACCAGGAAGCGAGTCGATCCCGTCCGGCGCGGTCGCACCATCCTGGGGGCGTCGTTGCTGCTCACAGCCGTCGCCGCGGGGACACGGGCCGCCGTCGGGTTCAGCTACGCGGCCGAGACGGAGGCCGCGATCCGGGCGAAGGACGGCGTGGACGTCACGATCGCGCTGCACACCGGGATGACGTACGCGTGGCTCGTGTTCGCGGTGCTGACCGGTGTGGCCGCGATTCCGTTGCTGCTCAACGGCTCGGGCCGGACGTTCGCGGCCGGCGTCTGCTACGCGCTCGGGATGCCGTTGCTGCTGTTCAGCATCGGCGTGATCGCGCCGATCGGCACGGTTCAGACGCTGACCTGGCTGGCGTGCGGGACGATCCTGTTGCTGGCGTGCTTCGTGATGCTGACGTCCGGTCCTGTTCCCCAGCAGCGTCAGGCTCCGGACCGGCGCAGGCCGGTCCGGAGCCGTCACCGCTAGACGCCTGCCACCGTGCAGGTGGCGGTCGCGGACCTGCCGGGGTTGCTCTCCGAAGCGGCCGTCAGGGTCACCTTGGACATCAGCGAACCGCCGCCCCGCTGCGCGTGCACCGGAACGTCGACGCGGCCGCCGAACTTGGCCGTGGCCAGCGCGTTCGGCACCGAGACGGTCCAGCCGTTCGACGCCGTCGCCGTCACGCGGTAGACGTCGCCGTCGAGGTACTGGTCGACGGGCTCCGGGTGCTGGCCGCCGGGCGCCGCCGCACGACCGGTGTTGGTGAGCGGGAAGCGGCACGTCGCCACTCCCGACCCGTCCACGCGAGCAGCGGTCGGGGTGACCCGGACGCCGCGCTGCTGCGGGCCCGCGCCGTCGAGCGACCGGATCGCCACCGTGTAGGACAGCACGCCGCGCGAGTCGCGTTGCAGGTCCAGCACGTAGAAGTGCAGGCGGTTGGCCGTGTCGACGAACTCGAACTCGCTGCCGGAGTTCGTGCCCGCGTGGAACAGCGCGTCGGACAGCTGGCGGTAGTCGCCGATCGTGATCGGGACCTTGGTGCCGTCGGGCAGGACGTAGTCGGTCATGCCGATGTCCTGCGGGTTGGCGTCGATCACCCACGTGAACGGTGCGGCGTCGACGTTCTTGGTCTTGGCGAGCAGCACGCCGGCGTCCGGGGTGAACGAGTCGGCGCCCATCCTGTCCACGACTTCGAGCGTGTAGTTGTTGTAGCCGCCGCCGTCGCAGAACGGGTCGGTGGACACGTTGCAGGACGGCGTCTTGTCGCCCGTGCCCAACGCCAGGTTGATGCCGGTCAGTCCGGTGGCGCCGGGGTTGACCTCGCGGGCGGTGATCTTCGCGATGACCGTGCCGGACCCGGCCAACGCCTCACGGGACAACCGCAGGACGTTCTTCTCGTCGACGATGCCCAGCTTGATCTTGTTGCGCAGAGTCTGTTGCGCGCCGAGGGACGCACCACCGGTCGCCGGGATCGTCCAACGCGAGTGCGGGCCGCCCGGGCCGTTGAACGAGCCGCGCGACAGCATGTCCCACGGGCCGCTGTAGTCACGGCGCGGCGGGCTGCCGTAAGGGTTGTTGTAGTTGTCGCCGATGCCGAGGATGTGGCTCAGCTCGTGCGCGTAGACGCCCTGGCCGGAGCTCTCGGCCTGGGTGGACGACCCGCCGCCCGCGTTGGGCCAGATCGACGAGCCGGCGGCCCACGACGTCCAGTCGACGTACCGGGTGCGCGACCAGTTCGGCAGCGCGGGGTCCGGCGGGCCGAAGTCGTCGGTCACGTCCTCCTTGGTCCGGAACTTCATCATCCCGAACTCCTGCCACGTGCCGGACTCGTCCTGGCCCGCCGACAGGTAGTAGATGAAGTCGTAGCCAGCCGGCACCTCGGCGCCGACGTCGGCCACCCACGCGGCACGGCCGTCCGTGCGGATGTTGCGGTTGCAGGAATCGCCTGCGGGACAACCGGTTCCGCCCTGGAACTCCATGGCGTACTCGTGGTCCTTGCCCGGCATCTGGTACGGGCCGAACGCCTTCAGCTCGACGCCGTAGCGCCCGCCGGAGGTCTCCATCCAGTACTCGTGCACGGTGTGGCCGCGGTTGAGGCCGTTCGGCTTGTTGAGGAAGTCCTGGTAGAACTGGCCGACCTCGGCGCGCGGCACGCCGGAGGCCTCGGCGCTCGGGTTGCCGAACACCGTGGAGTTCTTGGGCTGCGTCACGACGAACGGCTGGTTCGGGTAGTCCAGCAGGACCAGCGCGCCCTTGAAGTTGCGCACCGAACCCCTGGCGGACGGGTCGGCCCAGTTCGTGCCGGGAATCTTCTTGTAGTCGCGTTCCCAGGTCATGTGGTCCGGGTTGACCCAGTTCTGCGGGTCGACCGGGCCCGGGAACCCCGCCTGCGCCAGCACGCGGGCGGAGTCTCTGGTCTGCTGCCACGGCTGTTGCTGCGGCCAGTGGTCGTACTGCCAGTGGTTGGCCGGTTCAGGGGCGGCCGCCGAGTTGCCGACGTTGACCATCGCGATCGAGAGGAGCGCGACGATCAGCAGGGCAGGGCGCCGGTGTTTGCGCTTCATGAGCCAACCGTGGTGCAGAACGGCCCTCGTCAACCACCGTCGATCGTCTGGCGCTCAACGGAATTCCGGCAGATCGACGCGAACGGACGCGCCGCGCGGTCTCGGCACGAACCGCACGCTGCCGGAGTGCGCGGACACGGTGTCCGCCACGATCGCCAGTCCCAGACCGGATCCAGGCAGGGCGCGGGCGTCGGGGGCGCGCCAGAACCGTTCGAACGCCGAGGTCCTGTGCTCGAACGGCACGCCGGGGCCCTCGTCGCTGACGGTGAGCCAGCCCGGCTTCGAGCGGACGGTGATCGCGGAGCCGGCCGGGGAGAACTTCACGGCGTTGTCCAGCAGGTTGAGCACGCTGCGTTCCAACGCGCCCGCGTCGCCGACGATGGACCACTCTGCGCGGTCGACGTCGAACACGTGGTCGTGGGCTCGGCTGCGGGCGCGCTGGACCGCCCTGTCGATCACGCCGGCGACGTCCACCGGGTCGCTGGCCAGCTCCTTCTCGTCGCGGGCGAGCACGACCAGTTCGGTGACGAGGTCGCTGAACTCCTGGCTCTGGGCCTGCAGTCGGTCGAGGACCTCGGCTCGCTGGGGCAGTTCGCGGCCCGTCCGTTCGGCGCGGACCAGCAGGTCGATGTTGGTGCGCAGGCTGGTCAACGGCGTGCGCAGCTCGTGGGCGGCGTCGTTGACGAGATCCCGCTGGCGGCGGCGGGAGTCGGCGAGGGCTGCGGTCATCAACGTGAACGCGCGGCCCAGCCTGCCCACCTCGTCGCGGCCGTCGACGGTGACCGGGGTGGTCAGGTCCTCGGTGCGCGCGATGTGCTCGACGGTCTCGGTGAGGCGTTCCATCGGGGCCAGGGCGCGGCGGGTGAACCACAGCCCCGCTCCGGCCGCCAGCAACGCGCCGAGGACCGACACGGCCACCAGGACGCCGGCGAGCGCGGTGAGGGTGCTGTTGATCTCCGCCTTGCTGCGACTCAGGATCAGCACCTCGCCGGGACCGATCGGTTGCAGCAGAACGCGTGCCTCGGCACCGGACTCCGTGACGCCGTCGCGGAACGTCGGTGTGGTCACGACGTCCTCAGCCGCGGTGACGACGGGGTCGACGCCCGGTGGCGCGCAGCTCAGGCCGTCGGCGGTCAGCGTCTGGATGCCCTGCAGGACCTGGCGGAGGCCCTCGGCGGGAACCCCTTCGTCGCAACGGATCTTGATGCGCGGCGGCGGCGTGCTCGCCAGCAAAGACCTGTCGAGCTGCGAGCTCAGGTTGTGCTCGGTGGCGACCCAGGTCACGACGCTGATGCCGGCGATCGCGACCGCCACGACGAACGCGGTGATCAGGGCGAGCTTGCCGCGCAACAGGACCGGGCGGCTCACGGCGACTCGCGCAGGATGAAACCCATGCCGCGCACGGTGTGCAGCAGACGCGGGCGGCCGCCCGACTCGGTCTTGCGGCGCAGGTAGCCGATGTACACGTCGAGCAGGTTGGTGCCCTGGTCCTTGCCCCACACGGCGTGCCTGAGGTGCTTCTTGGTCAGCAACCGGTCGGGTTCGCCGAGGAAGACGGCCAGCAGGTCGAACTCCGTCGGGGTCAGGTCGAGCAGGTCACCGCCGCGCACGACCTCGTGAGCGCGCGGGTCCATCCGCAGGTCGGCGAACTGGAGCACCTGCGGTGGCGTGCGGCGCCGGTTCTGCTTCAGCAACGCCCTGATGCGGGCCAGCAGCTCCTCCAGCGCGAACGGTTTGACCAGGTAGTCGTCGGCGCCGGCGTCCAGGCCGGTGACCTTGTCGCCCAGCGCGTCGCGGGCGGTGAGCATCAGCACGGGCAGGCGTTCCCCGGCGGCACGCAGGCGCCGACAGGCCTCCGAACCGTCCAGAACGGGCATCATCAGGTCGAGAATCGCCAGGTCGGCGTGGTGCACGAGCGGCAGCGCCTCGGCACCGTCCGCGGCGGTCGTGACCTCGTAGCCCTCGAACTCGAGGCTGCGCCGCAGACTGTCCCGCACATCCGGGTCGTCGTCCACCACGAGCAGTCTCATGCCGAGGACGGTAGAGCCGTTCGCTGTGAGCCAGCTGTGCATCCGCGCTCTCACGATTCTCTCAGCGCAAGCCAAGGACGTTCTCACAACTCCGTCAGCACGCTCGGTTCAGGAACGAGCGAGTTGTGTCCACAGTGGAACGGAGAGAGCCATGACGGCGGTGAGCACCGCACAGGCCACGGGGACGGTGGACATCATGATCCCCGTCTACAACGAGGAACGCGCGCTGCCCGGCTGCGTCGAGGTCCTGCACCGGTTCCTGACCGAGCAGTTCCCGTTCGACTGGTCGATCGTCGTGGTCGACAACGCCAGCACGGACAGGACCATGGAGGTCGCCGGGGAACTGGCGCGCAAGTACGAGCGGGTGCGCGTGCACCACCTCGACCGCAAGGGCCGCGGACTGGCGCTGCGGGAGTCGTGGGGATCCAGCGAGGCGGCGGTCGTCGTCTACATGGACGTCGACCTGTCGACGGGACTGGACGGGCTGCTGCCGCTGGTCGCGCCGCTGCTCAACGGGCACTCGGACCTCGCGATCGGGTCGCGCCTCGCGCCGGGGTCGCGGACGGTGCGCGGGCCGCGGAGAGAACTGGTCTCCCGTGCCTACAACGCGTTGATCAGACTGACGCACGGGGCGCGGTTCAGCGACGCGCAGTGCGGGTTCAAGGCGGCGCGCACCGAGGTCGTCCGGCCGTTGCTCGGGCAGGCGCGCGACGAGGCGTGGTTCTTCGACACCGAGCTGCTGCTCCTGGCCGAGCACAACGGTTTGCGCGTGCACGAGGTGCCCGTCGACTGGGTCGAGGACGTGGACAGCCGGGTCGACGTGGTCGGCACCGCGATCGACGACGTCAAGGGGTTGATCCGGGTTGCCCGTGCCAAGGCCAACGGAACCGCTCTCGTGAACGGGTTGCCGCGCCGGCCACTGCCCCGCGCGATCCACCCGGACGCCGTGCTGAGCCGCAGCGAGGGCGGACTCTCCTGGCAGGTGCTGTCGTTCGCGGTGATCGGCGTGATCTCCACTCTCGCGAACCTGGCTCTGTACGGCGCTTTCCGGCTGTGGTGGCCCGTGCTGGCGGCGAACCTCGCCGCACTGGTGATCACCACGTTGTTCAACACGGAGGCCAACCGCCGCTTCACCTTCACGGCCCGCAACACGTCCCGCGGCAAGACGCACCTGCAGGGACTCGTGGTGTTCGGGCTCTACTTCGCGTTCACGTCGACCGCGTTGCTCGTGCTGCACGCGGTCTCCCCCGACCCGCCACGCGCGCTGGAACTGGTGGTGCTGCTCGGCTCCTCGGCGCTGGGCACGGTGGGTCGCTTCTTCCTGCTGCGGAGCTGGGTGTTCCGCCGCGCCGAACGAAAGGACGACGTATGACCGCCACTGCCGAAGTGGCAGCCCCTGCTGGCGAACCCGTCGAAGCACGACCTCCCAGTTGGCCCGTCTGGGCCCTCGTCGCGATCTGCGTGCTGGCCGGTGGCCTGTACGCGTGGGCGATCGGCGCGGGACAGGTCGGCAACTCCTACTACTCGGCCGCCGCGAAGTCGATGTCGACGTCGTTCACCAACTTCCTGTTCGGCTCGTTCGACCCCGCCGGTGTGGTGACCGTCGACAAGCCGCCGATGTCGTTGTGGCCTCAGGCGTTCGCCGTGTGGATCTTCGGGTTCCACGGCTGGGCGGTGCTGCTGCCGCAGGTGGTCGAGGGCGTCGCGGCGGTGTTCCTGCTGCACCGCACCGTCCGGCTGTGGGCGGACGAGAAGGTGGCGCTGCTCGCCGCGTTGATCTTCGCGCTGACTCCGATCACCGTGGCGATCAACCGCGACAACAACCCGGACACGTTGCTGGTGCTGCTGCTCGTCGCCTCCGCCTACGCCTTCACGCGTTCGGTCAAGGCCTCGGACAGCCGGCAGCGCACGAAGTGGTTGCTGTGGTGCGCTTTCTTCATCGGCTGCGGGTTCCTGACGAAGATGTTGCAGGCGTGGATCGTGGTGCCCGGCTTCGGCCTGGCCTACCTGGTGGGGTCTAGCGCGCCGGTAAAGCGGCGGATCCTCGACCTGCTCGGCGCGGGCGCCGTGCTGGTGGCGTCGTCGTTCTGGTGGGTGGCGCTGCACGCGTTGTGGCCGGGCTCCAAGCCGTACGTCGGCGGAAGCACGGACGGCGGCGCGTGGGACCTGATCATCGGTTACAACGGGCTGGGCCGGGTGTTCGGCGGGAGCGGCAACCGAGGTGGCGGCAGCATGCCGATGCCCAGCGGCGCGGCGCCGACCGGACAGGGGCCGATGGAGTTCGGCGGACCCGGTGGCGGTGCGATGTTCGGCGGTCAGCCCGGCATCACGCGCATGTTCGACGCCGCGGTCGGCGGGCAGATCTCGTGGCTGCTGCCGTTGTCGCTGCTGGTCCTGGTCACCGTCTCGGTGGCGGGCGCGCTGCGGTGGCGGCGCGGGGTTCCCGGTGACGCGGCCGAACGCGCGGGCTGGTTCATGTGGGGCGGCTGGCTGCTGGTCACGGCGCTGGTGTTCAGCCTCGCGCAGGGCATCTTCCACCCGTACTACACGACGATGCTGGCGCCGGCCGTCGCCGCGATCAGCGCCGCCGGGATCGTGATGTTCTGGCGTGCCAAGAGCTTCGTGCGGTTCCTGCTGCCGCTGTCGGTCGTGATCACGGCCGGGTGGGCGTTCGTCGTGGTCTCCCGGGACACGTCCTGGCACGGCTGGACGCGGTGGGCGGTGCTCGGAGTGGCCGCTGTCGCTGTGGTCGTGCTGCTGCTGGGACTGCGCCGGGCCGGACTCGTGGCCGCGGTGGCCGCGATGCTGCTGGTGCCCGCCGTGTGGTCCACGGCCACGGCCGCGACGGCAAGTTCGAACGGCTCGATCCCCGCGGCCGGTCCGGCCGAGCGCGGTGGTGGCTTCCAGGTCTTCCGCGGTGGACAGCGGCCGGGGAACGGCAGGCCGCAGATCGGGACGATGCCCGGCCCCGGCGGTGGTGGCCGGGGCGAGCTGACCGACGAGCAGAAGCGAGTTCTGGCCTACGCCAAGGAGAACAGCGGTGATGCGGAGATCATCCTCGCGGTCGCCGGCTCGTCGCAGATGGCCTCGCCGTTCATCATGGGCTCCGACGAGGTCGTGATCGGCATGGGCGGGTTCTCCGGCTCGGACGACGCTCCGTCGGTAGACCAGCTGCAGGCGTGGGTGAGCGAGGGCAGGCTGAAGTACGTGCTCAGCGGCGGTGACCGCATGGGCGGCTTCGGCGGCCGTGACGACAACGGCCGCCAGAAGTGGATCACCGACCACTGCACCGCGGTGGACCCGAGCGCCTACGGAGGCGGATCGGAGCAGCTGCTGGAGTGCCGCGCGTGACGGTCAAGGCACCAGTGCCCAGGCCTGCTGCGCACTGGCCTTGCAGAAGGCGAGCCAGCGGCTCTGCGTGGTGATCACGCCGTCGGAACCGGCGCGGGCGAGGGCGGCGGAGGAGTTGGCTTGCGTCTGCGGGCCCCAGTCACCGTCGATGCCGGTCGAGATGCCCCAGATGTACTGGCAGGCGGCCTGGACGAAGTACGTCTGGGTCGTCGAGCCGGTGTTGAAGCTGGAGTCACCGCTGCCGGAGATCGCGTTGTCGATGTGGGCGTGGTTGTGGTGCTCGGTGTCGTCGAGGTACGAGAGGACGTGGCGGAAGTGGTGGTGCAGCGACGCCATCGTTCCCCAGTAACGGATCCGCGCGGTGCGCAGGGCGTCACCGGTGGTGTTCTTCCACTGGTCGTAACGGGCGTTGAAGGCGGTGAACGTCGCGCCCGTGTCGCGGTTCGTGATGAGCATGCGCGCGAGGTCGAACGCCCTGCCCTCGCCGTGCATGCCCGACTTGTTCACGTACGCGCCGTACGAGTAGATCTTGTGCGGCGCGGTCCAGTGGTACGGCGTCCAGTTGCGCCAGTGCACGTGCCAGGCCTCCAGCCGCGCGTAGAACGCGGGCTCGTAGCGGAACGACGACGCGGCGCCGTTCACCTCGTAGAAGGTCGGCTGCGAGTTGATCTCGCTGTGGCTGACGAGGGTCGCCGCGGAGGCGTTCGTGGTGCCGAGCAGAACCGCAGCCGATCCCGCCACACCTGCGGCGAGGATGCTCCGGCGCGACATAGGTCCGTTCATGCCCGGAAGTGTTCTGCCGGGCATGAACGCGATCCCTAGTCCTGCGACCAGTCTTCGGCCGCCGGAACCTCCTCGTCCGCCGCCTCTTCTTCGAGCACGCGACGGACCTGTTCCTCGCTCGCACCGAACATGAAGCACATGCCTCCGACGTTAGGACGCGGCGACTTTCCGGGCTTCTCGATTCCTGCTCGCTGTTGCCCCTTCTCGTTCCGGCCTCCACGTGTTGGGATGCACCATGACCGATCGCGGCGAACGCATTGTGAGCGTGCTCGAAGAGGCCTTCTCCGGCCTGATGACCGCCGACCCCGCCGCGTTCCGGCACAAGTTCCGCAAGATGGCGGCCGAGCCGTTCGCGTTCTACCGGGGCAGCGCGTGCCTGTTCTACGCCGACATGGCCGAAATGCCCGATGAGTGGACGGACGAACGCACCGGCCGCATCTGGATCCAGGGCGACCTGCACGCGCAGAACTTCGGAACCTACATGGACTCCGAGGGCACACTGGTGTTCGACGTCAACGACTTCGACGAGGCCTACCTCGGCGCGTTCACGTGGGACCTCCGCCGCTTCGCCGCCTCGATGGCCCTGCTCGGCTGGCGCAAGGCGCTGCCCGACAGCGCGATCACCGAACTGATCCGCACCTACGTCCTCTCGTACGTCGCGCAGGTCCGCTCGTTCGCCGAGCACCCGAACGACGAGCTCTTCAGCCTGCGCCTCGACAGCACCGAGGGCGTGCTGCACCGCGTCCTGCAACGGGCCCGCCTGGCCACCAGGATCGGCCTGCTGGAGGAGAAGACGGCGATCGTCGACTACGAACGCCGCTTCCGCCGCGACCGCGAAGGCACCCACGAGCTCGACCCCGAGGTCCACGAGGCCGTCCTGCGCGCCTACGAGTCCTACCTGGACACCATCCCGACCGGCAAACGGGCGTCGAGCCGCACCTACGCCGTCAAGGACGTGGTGGGCCGCAGCGGTTTCGGCATCGGCTCCGCCGGCCTGCACGCCTACAACATCCTGGTCGAGGGCCGCTCCCAGGCGTTGGAGAACGACGTCGTGCTGTCGATGAAGCAGGCCAACATCGCCGCGCCCAGCCGCATCGTCCCCGACGAACGGATCCGCGAGTACTTCACCGACCACGGCCACCGCACCGCCGTGTCGCAGCGGGCCCTGCAGGCGCACGCCGACCCGTGGCTCGGCCACACCGAGATCGACGGCGTCGGGTACGTCGTGTCCGAACTCTCGCCGTACGAGGCCGACCTGGACTGGTCCGACCTCACCGAGCCGCTGGACATGCTGCCGGTGCTCGACCACCTGGGGCGCGCCACCGCGAAGATGCACTGCGTGGCCGACTCGGACTCGTCGCAGACCCTGGTCGACTTCCAGTGCGAGGAGGCGATCGCGGCGGCCGTCGGGGACCGCGACGCCGACTTCTGCGACTCGATCGTGGAGTTCGCGCTCGACTACGCGCGGCAGACGCGCGAGGACCACCGGCTGTTCGTGGACGCGTTCCGGGACGGCCGGATCAAGGGCGTCGGCTCCACGGCGTGATCCAGGCGACACCATGCGTATTCGTTAGATGACTATTCTAGTGAATATGCGCATCCTCTTCTCCAGCGTTCCCCAGCACGGCCACCTCCTGCCCCTCTTCCCGCTCGCCCGCGCGTTCCGGGAGCGCGGGCACGAGGTCGCCGTCCTCACCGCGGCGGGCATGGCGCCCGTGGTCGCCGCCCAGGGGCTCGGCCACCTCGCGGCCGGACCGCTGCCGGACGTGCTGTTCGCCGAGGTCGCACGCCGCACCGGGGCGGACCCGGCCGGTGCCCCGACGCCCGAGTCGGTGGCCGAGTTCTTCGCGGGCACGCGGGTCGACCTCACGGCGGACGAGGCTCTGGCCGTCGCCGCGGACTTCCGGCCGGACCTCGTCGTGGCCGAGGCCTGCGACTTCGTGGGGCCGCTGGTGGCCGCCGCCGCGGGCGCGCCGGTCGCGACCCTGGCCTTCGGGCCGCCGTTGCCCCTGGTGTTCACTGACGCCATGGAGGCCCTGGCGCGCACGCGGCACGAGGCGCGTGGACTGCCCTGGCAGCCCCGGAAGTGGCTGCTCGACACGTGGCCCGCGCCGATGCGCGCGGACGGGTGGCAGCAGCCGGAGGGGTGGTTGCCGCTGCGCCCCGAGGCGTTCCGCGACCCCGGTGCGCAGGCCTGGAAGCCGCAGGTGTCGGTGCGGCCGCGGGTGCTGGTGACGTTCGGGACGTTCTTCGGCGACCCGGCGAAGCTCAGCCCGTTGGTGCGCGAACTGTCCGCCGAGGACCTGGACGTCGTGGTGACACTGGGCCTGCTGGCCACGGCCGAGGACTTCGACGTCGACCACGAGCGCGTCACGTTCGTCGGGTTCACGCCGATGGAGGACCTGCTGGACGGCGTGGACGTGGTGGTGACGCACGGCGGTGCGGGCACGACGGCGGCCGCGTTGATGAAGGGCGTGCCGCTGGTGGTGCTGCCGCAGGGCGCCGACCAGTTCCTGCAGGCCGAACGGGTCGCGGCCGCCCAGGCCGGCATCGCGCTCGACCCGCCTTCGCAGACGCCGCAGGCACTCGCGGAGGCGGTGCGGACGGTGCTCACCGACGTGCGGGTCCGCGAGAACGTCACCACCATCGCCAAGGAGATCGCCGCCATGCCGGACGCGCACGAGGTGGCCACGACACTGGAAGCCGGTCTGTGACGAGGTCCTACCACTCCCCGCGCCGTGCGCAGGACGCCGCCGGCACCCGCCGGGACATCCTGCACGCGGCCACGGAGTTGTTCTCCGCCAACGGGTACGCGCGCGTCACGGTGGCGGAGATCGCCAAACGGGCCGGGGTCGCACCGCAGACCGTGTACTCCAGTGCGGGCAGCAAGGCCGAGATCCTGCGCGAGGTCGTCAGCGAGTCGATCGCCCGCAGCGGCTCGGCCTCGGCCACGGACGCGATCCGGGAGACCGACGGCGTCGCGGCGGCGATCACGTTGCTGGCCAGGGGAACTCGGCTCTGCAACGAGAACGAGCAGCAGGTCGTCGAGGTGCTCTTCGCGGCGATCCCGGCGCACGAGGACGGCGCGGCGTTGTGGGAGCACAGCACCGGGAGCTACCGGCAGGCGCTCCGGGACGTCGCGGAACACCTGCGGGACAAGGGACTGCTGGAGATCGACGTCGAACGGGCCACCGACGTGCTGTGGTTCTGCTTCGGGTTCGGCGCGTGGCGGACCCTCGTCAAGGAGTGCGGCTGGTCGTGGGACGACGCCGAGCGGTGGCTCGCGGAGCAGGCCACCAGGATGCTCGCGAAGTAGCTAGTGCACGAGGCCGTGGTGCCGGTTCGTCCACGCGGCGACGGCCGGCAGGACGTCCGTGATCCACTCGCGGGCGGCGGCCGTGAGTTCGTAGCGGGACGCGCGGCGGAGCACGAAACCGTTGTCCTGCAGACGTTCCAGCGTGAGGATGACCCTCGGTCCGAGGATCGCGACCAGGTCCTCCGTCGCCTTCGGACCGTCGGACAGCGACACGAGGACCTGCGGCAACTGGTCGCTGCTCATCAGGTCCTGCAACGCGAGCAGGTGGTGCAGGGCCGAGGAGTCGGTGCGCTCGGCGGCGAACGTGCTCGGGTCGTGCAGCTGGACTCGGGCCCGGCCGCCGCGCTTGGCGCGTTGCAGGGCCGCGTCGGTGTCGCGGACCAGGTCGATCAGCGTGTTCTCGCCGCTCGGCACGTGGGAGGCGACGCCGATGGACGCCGTCTGGCCGTGCAGGGTGAGGTGATAGCCGTCGTTCGTGGTGATCTCGGTCTGCAGCGTGCGGATGCCGCGCAGGATTCGTTCGGCCACCACGGCTGCTTCTCGGCCCGTGGTGTGCGGCAGCAGCACGAGGAACTCATCGCCACCGTGGCGGCACACGAGGTCCGTTGGGCGCGTGTGTGCTTTCAGGACCGCGGCCACGTTGGTCAGCACGACGTCACCGGCCGGGTGGCCGTACTCGTCGTTGATCTTCTTGAAGCGGTCGAGGTCGACCATGAGCAGCGCGACCTGTTCCCACCGGCGCTGGGCTCGGCGGTACGTCGCGGGCGCCTGGTCGTCCCAGCCCCAGCGGCCGAGGAGGCCCGTCAGCCGGTCCGTCGCCCAGGCGCCGACCGGTTGGGCGCACGAGCCGCAGCGCGAGGGAGCGCTCTCGTCGTGCAGGCGCAGAGAACCGTGGTCCACCGGCAGTCCCATCCGCGCAGTCGCCATGAGTCCCCCCGGATTCGCTGACCGGCCCGATCTGCCCCTTTCAACTGAGGTGACGTCGTTCGGATCAAACGCGACACATCAGTGCAAGCGGCGGAGTGTGATCATAGGACTACGGATTGGTGGATTCAACCCCTGTGATGCCATATGCTCGCGTGGTTCCACAGCAGTGGAACGATTTCTGGCCCTGAGGCGCTCCAGCGGAGGTGTGGCGTGAGGCCGTTCGCCGAGGTCCTCAACGAGCTGTGCACCAACCCGCCCGACGGCCGCGGCAAGGTCACCAACGTAGCGCTCTCCGCCGCCGTGAAGGCACGGGGCGGGGACATCGCGCACGGGTACATCTCGCAGCTGCGGCTCGGCGTGAAGGACAACCCGACCTGCCAGGCGCTCGTCGACCTCGCCGGCGCGCTCGGCGTGCACCCCGCCGTGTTCCTGGGTGGGCGTCGAGAGCTGCACACGGCTGAACGGCCCGGATGGCGGCCCACGGCGTTGAGCACGCTCTTCGAAGCCGTGCACCCGCCGGACCGCGGCCCCTGGTCGCCGGAGGAGGTCGCGACGGCGATCAGCTCGTCCGGCCACTTCGGCAGCATCTCCGCCAGCTACATCCGCGAGCTCCTGAGCAACACCAGCGACAACCCGCGGCTCAAGCACATCCTCGGCCTGGCCGACCACTTCGGTGCCGACCCTGCGTACTTCTTCGACGACGAGCTCGCGGCGCGCGTCGACTCGGAGCTGACGGACTTCCTGGCACTGCGCGAACTCGGCGTCGTCGAATTCGTCACCCGTCTGGCCGAACGCACGGGCGATCTCTCCCCACAGGCCAGGGCCGCTGCGGTAGAAGGGTTCCGGCAAGCCCTCGAAGTCGGTGAGGGGTGGTCGTTCCCGTTGAACAGCCGCCGCCCCTCCGCGGACCACACCTGACGACGACGGCGTGAAGATCTCGGCCTGGACGGCTGCAGACGACATCGAGAGGAGGCGACGGGTGAACCGCAGGAGACTGCGCAAGCTGGTCGACGAGGTCGCCCGGGACCTCGCGCTGCCGCCCGACGCCACGCACCAGGAAGCGAGCCGCCGGGTCTGCGAGCTGATGAGCGAACGGCTCGGGCGGCGCGTCGACGTCCGGTTCGCCGCCATCACGAACGCGGTCTGCCTGAGCGGCGCGACCGCGTTGCTGGAGAACGGCACGTACCTCGTCATCTGCGCCGACTCGCCGTCCTGGTACCACCGCCTGCACGTGCTGCTGCACGAGTTCGCCCACGTGCTCCTGGAGCACCAGCCCGTCGCGCTGAGCCGCGACGAGGGCCTGCGCAGGCTCGCGCCGCACCTGCTGCCGCGGATGGCGAAGATCATCGCCGGGCGCACGACGCTGACCGAGGACGAGGAGCGCGAGGCCGAGAACCTCGCCGACCACCTGCTGGAAAGGCTGACGGAGCACCGGGTGTGGGCCGACACCGCCGAGGAACCGGCGCACGTGCGCAGGGTCGCCGAGTCTCTAGAGGGAAGATCTCGCTGGGTGCGTCGTGGCGATCTTTAACCTGATCTACCTCTCGTGCGGTGCCGTCGGTCTCTTCCTCCTCGCGTACAAGATCCGCTCGCTGCGGTCCAGCTGGGGCAGTCCCCGCGTCGTGGCGCTGATCTCCACCGTGTTCTTCTCGGCGTTCGCCATCCTCTTCGCGGCGCCCGCGAACATCACCTGGATCAACCGGGCCACCGGCGTGCCGAACTTCGCCGCGCTGCTCGTTTACAGCCTCGTGGTCTGCTTCGCGGGCTCGGCGTTCGCGCTGGTGCTGTACTGGCGCTACCCGGCGGCCCAGGCGTGGCAACGGGTCCGGCTGATCGTCGTCAGCTACGCCACCGTCGTCGCCGCGATGGTCGTGCTGTTCTTCAAGTCCGAGGTCTCCGAGGAACGCCAGGTCGACTTCGACACCTTCTACGCCACGCAGCCGACGATCGCGGTCTTCCTGTTCATCTACTTCGTCGCCACCATGATCGGCTGCGGCGGGCAGGCCTACCACTGCTGGCAGGGCTCGCGCGACGAGGCGATCTCCGCACGGCCGTGGCTGCGGCGCGGGCTGCGCTGGTACTGCGCGGCGGCGTTGTTCCCCATGGCGTTCGCGATCATCAAGCTCTTCGTGCTGCTGATGGACTGGGCCGGTGAGCGCAGCTTCGACGTCCTGAGCACGACGGCGCCCCTGATGGCGTCGCTGTCGATGATCCCGCTGGTGATCGCGATGGCGTTGCCGGTCTTCGGGCCGCACCGCCCGTCGCCGTCGCAGTGGGTGCGGCGCTGGCGCACGTACTTCGCGCTGCGGCCGCTGCACCGCGCGCTGGTGCACGTGAACCCCGGCATCGTGCTGGTGGCGCCAGGCAAGTTCCTCAACCCGCACCACCGCGTGCGCCGTCAGATCATCGAGCTCAACGACTGGCGCTGGGCGTTGACGCCGTACTTCGACCTGTCGGTCGGCGAGACCGCCAGTTCGCTGGCGCAGCGTGCCTCGCTGACGAAGGACGAGGTGGCCGCCGTCGTGGAGGCCGCGCAGCTGCGGGCCGCGGGCTCGTCCGGTGGCCGTGCGCGAACGCCCCAGCGCCGTCCCGCCGCGGAGATCGTCGATGGCACCGACCTCGCCGGCGAGCACGACAGGTGGGTCCGGATCTCGCGCGCGTACCAGCACTCGCCGATAGTCGACGCGGCCGTCGCCGACGCGGCACGGGTGGAAGCAGCAGGGGGAATGGACTAGATGGCACCCACACACGCCGTTGTGCTCGGCGGAGGACTCGCGGGCGTGCTCGCGGCGTCCGTCCTCGTCCGGCACGTGGACGAGGTCACCGTGGTGGAGCGCGACAAGCTGCCCGACGGCCCCTCGTCGCGCTCCGGCGTGCCGCAGGCCCGGCACGCGCACCTGCTGATGTCCGGTGGCGCGCGGGCGATCGAGTCGTTGCTGCCGGGGACGCTGGACGCGTTGTTCGCCGCCGGGGCGCACCGGATCGGGGTGCCGAACGACCTGGTGTCGCTGAGCGCCCAGGGATGGGTGCCGCGGTTCCCCGAGATGCAGTTCATCGTCACGTGCAGCCGTTCGCTGCTCGACTGGGTGGTGCGCGTCCAGGCGTTGCGGGACAACAAGATCTCGGTGCTGACCGGAACGGAGCCGGTGTCGTTGCTCGGTTCCGCCGACGCCGTGACCGGGGTGCTGGTGCAGGACCGGATCTCGGGTGAGCAGGTATCGCTGGAGGCCGACCTCGTCGTGGACGCGACCGGGCGCGGCTCCCGTCTGCCCGCGTGGCTCGCCGAGTTCGGGCTGCCCGCCGTGGAGTCCGAGAGCGTCGACTCCGGACTTGCTTACGCCACCAGGATCTTCCAGGCTCCCCCGACGGCTGCCGCCGGGTTTCCGCTCGTCAACGTGCAGGCGAACCCGCGTGACCCGTTTCCCGGGTGCACCGCGACCCTGCTGCCCATCGAGGACGGCAAGTGGCTGGTCACGCTGTCCGGAACGCGCGGCGGTGAGCCGTCGACCGACTCGGCGGAGTTCGTGTCGTTCGCGCGGTCGGTGCGCAACCCCGTCGTGGGTGAGCTGATCGAGTCCGCCGAGCCGTTGTCGCCGGTGTACGGGTCGCACAGCACGGCGAACCGGCGGATGTTCTTCGAGCGCTTGAAGTCGTGGCCCTCGGGGCTGCTGGCGCTGGGCGACTCGGTGGCGACCTACAACCCCGTGTACGGGCACGGGATGTCGATCGCGGCGCAGAGCGCGCAGGTGCTCGACTCGGGTCTCGCGGCCGGGCGTTCCGCGCAGCAGATCCAGCGCGGGATCGGCAAGGTCGTCGACGGGGCCTGGGCGATGGCGACCAACCAGGACATCCTGTATCCGGGCGCGGTCGGGAAGCCGTTGCCGCTGGCCGGGCGGGTGTTGCAGCGCTATGTGGACCGTTTGGTGCGCACGGCGACCACGGAGGCCCCGGTGACTCGGGCGTTCCTGGAGGCGTTCACGTTGTCCGCGCCGATGGCGAACCTGCTGAGCCCCCGGATGATGTGGGCGACGCTGCGCGGACCGCGGTCGGCGTCGCCGGAACCGACGCTGACCGCGGACGAGCGGGACCGCGTCACCTCCGCGGAGTGAAGTCCGCGCTCTGCACGTAGGCCATCGCGCTGATGAACGCCGGGTCCCGCATCCTGGCGTCCAACTCGTCTGCGGTGGGCTCCGCGACGCGCTGGTGCAGCCACCACAGGTTGCCGAACGGGTCGGCGAACCGGCTGACCCTGTCACCCCAGAACATCTCCGTGGGTTCGGTGACGACCCTGCTGCCCAGGTCCTGGGCACGCTGGAGCGTCTTCGCGTCGTCGGCGACGTAGAGCCGGAGGAACGCGGGCGTGGGCGGCCAGTTCGGTACGTCGAAGAGCATGACGGTCGAGTCGCCGATGCGGACCTCGGCGTGGCCGATCTCCGGCGGCTCGCCGACTCGTCCGAGCTCGGTGGCGTCGAACACCTCGACGATGAAGTCGATCAGCTCGGCAGTCCGGCCCTGACTGATCAGCCACGGCGTCACGGTGTGGTAGCCCTCGGGCACGACGTTCATGTGGTCTCCCCTTGTTCTCGGTTGGGGGCGACCGTAATCGCGATGTAGGACGAGATCGGTCCTAGTTTTGTTTTACGTTTGCGGCATGAGTGATGCGGCCCGGTTGTTGCGCCTTCTGTCGTTGCTGCAGACGCCGCGCGAGTGGCCGGGCAGCGAGCTCGCGGCACGGCTGGAAGTCACACCGCGGACGGTGCGGCGCGACGTCGACCGGTTGCGCGACCTCGGCTATCCCGTCGAGGCCTCGATGGGAGTGCTCGGCGGGTACCGGCTCGGCGCGGGCGCGGCGATGCCTCCGCTGCTGGTCGACGACGAGGAGGCCGTCGCCATCGCGGTCGGGTTGCGGGTCGCCGCCCGCCAGCCGGTGGCGGGCATCGCCGAAGCGTCCCTGCGCGCGTTGTCGAAGCTGCAGCAGGTGCTGCCGCCCCGGCTGGCCAGGCGGGTCGCGTCGCTGACGTCGGCCACCTCCGCCCCGGTGTCCCCCGCCTCGCAGGTCGACCCCGGCCAGCTGACCACGGTCGCCGGCGCGGTCACCGCTCGTGAACGCGTGCGGTTCACCTACGTGGCCAACGAGAACGTGGTCTCGAAGCGGCACGTGGAGCCTGTTCGGTTGGTAGCGCTGGGCCGGCGCTGGTACCTCCTCGCCTTCGACGTGGATCGGGACGACTGGCGGACGTTCCGGCTGGACAGGGTCTCGTCGGCGGTGGCGACCGGTGCGCGCTTCGCACCCCGCGTGCCGCCCGGTGGGGACGCGGCGGCGTTCGTGACGCAGAAGATGTACGACACGGCGCCCACGTTCTCCGCGCGGGCGATCCTGCGGTTGCCGGTGGAGCTCGCGCGGGCCCGGCTGGCGGACTTCGCCGGTGAGCTGGTGGTGTTGGACGACGGGTCGTGTTCCTGGCGCAGCGCTGAAGACACCGTTGAGTACCTGGCGTTTCGCCTCACCTCGCTGGGGTGTGAGTTCGTGGTGGAGGGGCCGGAGGAGTTGGTCGTGCACCTGCGGGGGTTGGGTGAGCGGATCGGGCGGGCGGTGGGGCGGGCTGGGAGCGGAAGCGCTGGCGGGAGGTAGGCGGGGCCTGGGTGGGCCGGCAGGCAGGAGTGGCGGCAGGCGAACGGGAAGTGGTCGCGGGGCGGACGAGCGAGACGCGTCAGGCCACGGGGCAGGTGGGTGGACGGACGCGGCGGCAGGCAGAGCTTGCGGACGCGCCGCGAGCGGTGCCGGCACGAACCGGCCGGCCCGAAGCGGAGCCGACCAGGCGTAGCCAGCCAGGCGAAAGCTCGGCCAGGCGAAAGCTCGGCCAAGCGAAGCTCGGCCAGGCGAAGACCAGCCAGAGGCGAAGCCCGACCAGAGGTGCAGCCTGGCCAGAGACGCAGCCGGCCAGAGGCGCAGCCCGACCGGACGCGCAGCCCGGCCAGAAGCCCGGCCGACCCTCATCCGCCTGGCGGCCCCGCTCTCACCCCCAGCACCGGCTGCCCTCCCACCACGCCCTCGTACGACCGGTCCCAAGGCCACCGCCCCGCCTCGTCGGCGTGCACGAGCTGCAGCGCCTCGATGCCCTCCCCGTACAGCCGCGCCGACACCAGCAGGTGCGCCCACGGGCGGGCCACGCGCACGACCTCCAGCAGCGGGCCGCCCGGCACGGTGAAGCGCTTTCCCACGGCGGGGAGGCAGCTGTGCGCGAGGTGTTCGGCCATGTCGTCGAGCAGGCGGCCCGCTTCCAGGACGGGCATGCCCGTGACGACGAGTTCCGGGAGGCCCTGGGGGCTGAGGCCGACCGTGTAGGCCCAGGGCGGGTGGGCTCGGTCCCGTTCCACCGCCTGCACGGCCCAGCCCCTGGCGGCGATGCAGCGGCGCAGGGTGGCCAGGTGTTCTTCCATTCGGTCGGCGGGGTGGTCGCAGTCCCAGCACATGGCGGTCTCCTCGGATCGGTGGTGGATCCAGTGTGCCGAGGAGCACCGACAAGATCGTTTGAGCGATTCGTTGACAGAAAGTTGACAAACGATCTGTGGGCCGTCTGGATCGTTAATCTGCGACGCACGGAGGAACGTGCATGCGCCAAAGAACGGCTCAATCCGAAGAGGCACAGGGACACCGCCCTGCCGGGGGCTGCGGGTACTGAATGCGCATCGAACCCGGCAGCCCACTCGCGGACGCGGTCAAGGCCGCGCGGTCCGCCGCACTGCGCGGCAACGTGCTCGGTGTCGACCTCGCCTACGCGAAGGCCGCGAAGATCAGTCCCGCTGTGGCTCACGACCACTGCTCGACCCTGCTCAACCTCGGTGCGATCACCAAGGCCGCGCAGCGCTGCGACGAGTACCTGAGTGCGGGCAACGACACCACGTTGCGGGTGCTGCGAGCCCAGATCCGCAGTGCCGCAACGGATCACACCGCCGCCGAGCAGGACGTGCGCGAGCTGCGGCGGCTCAAGCTCACCGAGTTGGAACAGGCGCGGCTCGCACGGGTCGCCGCGCTGGCCGCCGCCGACTTCTACGACTACCCCACCGCCGAGAGCGAGCTCGACGCCGCCGAACGCCACTTCCGCCGTGCCGGGCGTCCCGAGTACCTGGAGCACATCGGCCGCGACCGGCTCCTGCTGGACGTGCGCAGGGGCACCCGCGTCGCGAAGCTCGGCGACCGGATCGCCCGCACGCCGATCGAGTTCCTGCAACGGGCCGCCGCGCTGCGCCGTGAGGTCCGGTACGAGGAAGCGCTGGCGTTGATGACGAGGTGCGTCACCAGCTACCAGATCGAGGCGGCGCTGAGGTTCGCCGTCCTGTACGAGCTGACGGTGCTGCTGGTCATGACGCGGCAGGCGGGCGCGGCGCGCAGGCTCTTCCCGCTGCTGGTCGCGGCGGCCGGTCCGGAGGTGGTCTCGCGGCTCCCGGACGCCACGCAGGCGCTCAGCCCTGAACGCAGGCTCTCCCACGTCCGCCGGCTGATCGCCGAGGACGAGCTGCTCAAGGCGGAAGGCATGCTGGGCGAGGGGAACTCCCCGCTCTGGCACCTGACGGCGGCCGAGCTCGCTCACGCACAGGGGCAGCTCGACCAGGCGGTGCTGCACTTCGAGGTCGCGAGCCGGTCCGGTCACGCCGAACTCACCGCGCTGGCGTTGCGCGAGCTCGGTGACACGTTCGCCGACGCGGGAAAGGAGGACCTGGCGGCACAGCACTGGGAGGAGTCGCACCGGATCGAGGACACCATCGCCGACCACCGCGACAGCCCCAGCGTCAAGCTCCGGATGCTGCGCGCCGCCCCCGGTGTGCGGGACGGCCGGGTGCGCGCCGCGGCCCGGCGCGTGCACCGCGAGGGCGACAGGGCGTTGCCGGGACTGGTGGTGGCCGTCGAGGCGGCCAGGGGTACGCCGGTCCTCCCCCACACGCGCGAGCTCCCGAGCTTCACCGACCTGCGGGCGGCCCGGCGCTGGCTCGCCGCCGTCAGGAGGCACCTGCCTGGGGACCAGGTCGTGTGGATGATGCACGCGACGCCGGACCGGCTCCACCACCTGATCATCGGCCGCCGTGTCACGCACGTGACCACCGACGTCCACATAGGCGACCTCACCGACACGATCCGCCGCCTCAGGGCGTGGAAACCCAAGTACGACAAGGCGATCCTCGGCGCTCTGCTCGTCGAGCTGGCCGGCCTGATCGCGCTGGACGACGTCGTGAAGGCCCTGCCGCCCAAGGTCACCAGGATCGCCGTCGTGGCGGGGGACGTCCTCGCCGACGTCCCGCTGGCGGGCCTGCCCGTCCCCGGCACGACCGACTTCCTCGGCCTGACCCACGCGCTGTCCAGCCTGCCGTGCCTGTCCGCGCTGCGACCGCTGCAACGGCGCTCCCGCAAGCAGCGAGGCGACGAGACCGCGACCGTCGCAGAAGCTGCTGAACTGCAACGAATTCTGAGAACCACCAGCTTCCAACGCCTCCGCATCAACGCCCACGGCATGCACGACCGCATGAACCCCGACCAGTCGTGGCTCCAGTTCGACGACGGTCAGGTGTCGGTGGAAGCGTTGGCAAAACTGGACTTCAGCGCGTTCGGAACGGTCGTGCTCGGCGCCTGCGAGTCCGGGATGGCGCAGCAACGCGGCCGTGACGAACGGACCGGGTTCGTCCGCGCGGCCATCACGGCGGGTGCGGCGGCGGTCGTCGCCGCTCGCTGGAAGGCCGAGGGCGAGGCCGCGCGCAAGGTGCTCGACGCGTTCGACCGCAACCTGGCGAGGTTCCCCCGGGACCGCGCCTTGCAGCACGCGCTGGGAGAGGTCGCCGACCGGCACCCGGCCGACTGGGCGTGCTGGTCCCTGCACGGCGACGCGGGCGTGCAGACCTCAGCGGGCCCGCTGCGCAGACGACTCAGGAAGAACGGAGACCCAGTGCCGCTCGAGACCCGTCCCAAGGTGTTCCTGTCGTTCGCGGGGAAGGACCGCGAGCACGCCGAGCGGCTGCGCGCCGAACTGGAGGCCCGCAACGTCAACGCCTTCCTGGACGAGAACGAGGTCGAGCCCGGCGGCAACGTCGCCGCCGCGATCGACGAGGCGCTGGCGACCTCCGACTACTACGTGCTGCTGTGGTCGGCGAACACCCCTCAGCGCGAGTGGGTCGCCGGGGAGTGGACAGCGGCGTTCAACCTGGAGATGACACGCCGCCGCGCCTTCCTGTTCCTGGTCCGGCTGGACGAGGAACCGCTGCCGCCGCTTCTCGCGCCGCGCAAGCACATCGACCTCGTGGACGCCGCCGACCGCCTCGTCGCGGTGTGGCGCTCCGACCGCAAGTCCGAGCTTCCCGTGTTCCCGCAACCCGTTCCGCCGACGCCGGGCGGCCCGACCGCCGCGATCTCGGTGCGCAGCCACGACCTCGGCACCACGCACGTCGTGATGACACCGCTGCACCTCACGGGCGCCGCGCTGTACCGGGCGGTGTTCGACGCGCTGCAGCTCCCGACCGAGCAGGTCACGTTCGACGGCACGATCGGGATGCGGTTCAGCTACGAGCTGTACCAGCAGAACGAGCCGATCCCGGACGACGAGTCCGTTGTGGAGCTGGCGTCCGACGTCGTGGACATCGCGGTCCGCGTCGAGTCGATCGGCGCCTCCGCCGACCGCGGCGAGGACCACGACGAAGGCTTGGAGGTCGACCAACAACGCATGCTGCTGGTCGCGGCCTTCCGTCACCTGCTCCCCTAGGTTCCGTCGATCGGGTGAATTCCCTTCCCGCTGTCAGCCTTCGCTGGTGTCAACGCCTGTAACCGGTGAAGGTCGCCCCAGGGCGGTTAACGACACGAGCGGACGCTGAAGGGGAAGGCCGTTGAGCGCACCGGATCAGGGCTTCGCGGAGTTCTTCCGCGAGTGCCGGCCAGTGCTGACCAGGACGTTGACGGCTCTGAGCGGCGACACCCGTGTCGTCGAGGACATCGCGCAGGACGCACTGCTGATCGCACAGCACCGGTGGAGCGACATCCACGCGTACGACAAGCCCGAGGCGTGGGTGCTCAAGGTCGCGATACGGCTCATGCGGCGCTGGCAGCAGCGGTACGCGCACGAAACACCGCTGGCCGAGGTGCCGGAGGTAGTGCGGCAGGCCCACGACGTGGAGGCGCTGCATTCGGCGTTGCGCGAACTCTCCCCCAGGCACCGCGAGACCGTGGCGCTGCACCACCTGCTCGGCTACTCGGTCAGCGAGATCGCCGCGGTGCTGGTGGTCGGCGAGTCGACCGTGCGCACGCACCTCACCCGCGGCAGGGCCGAGCTGCGAAGGATTCTCGGAGGCAGTGATGAGTGAGCTGCTGGACCGGTTCGAGCTCGACGACGCGGTGGAGCAGATGTACCGCGCGGGTGAGGCCGCCGAACGGGCAGGTCGGCTGCGCGAGGCGGCCGTGCACTTCCGGGTCGCCGCCGACCAACGCCTCGGCGACGCCGCCGTGCGGCTGACACGCGTCCTGTTCGCACTCGGCGAGACGACCGAGGCCGCGCAGTGGTGCGCGGCCGCCGTGCGGGACGGGTTCACCGAGGCCGAGGACCTGGTCCGCGAGAACTCCGAGGAGCGGCAACGGTTTCTGGAGCACGCGGCCCGCATCATGGTCGGCGCGCCCACGTTCGACTGGCTGCCGTCAGGGATGCCGGCCCGCCGCATCCCCACCGCGGAGATCACGAGGCGCACTCGGGCGTTGCGCGCACTGGACCAGCGTTATGGCGGAATCGCCTGCCACACCTCGGTTCTGGAGCACCTGGCCGCCGTCGAACCGATGGTCGTCGTGGGCGACGCTCCGACGTGGACGGCCGTCGCCGAGGTCTGCGAGCTGGCGGGCTGGACGGCGTTCGACAGCGGCCTGCCGGGCACCGCGCTGCCGCACTTCGCCCACGCCCTGACGTTGGCGCGTCAAGCCGAGAACGAGTCGCTGATCGCGTCCGTGCTGACCCACGCCGGCCGGATGTTCCTGCACCACAACGCACCCGACGACGCGCTGAAGGCCTTCCAGCTCGGTTTCGTGGCGGCGCACAACGCGTGGGCCGACCGGCGCGCGCTGGACGATCCCCCGCAGGCCATCGCGTCACTCACCACGAAGGTCGGTACGTACGGCGAGGGCCGGTCGCGCACGCTCGCGCTGACGGCGCTGGCCCGCAACCACCTGGCGCTGGGCGACGAGGTCGCGGCGACCGAGTTCGCGGCGCAAGCTGTGGCATCCGCGCGGAACCTGCGTTCGACGCGCGCCGACGACCACCTGCGCTGGCTCGATCAGGAAGCCCGAGCCGCGGGCGCATCGGTGCTGGCAGAACAGATCTCGGCCCGTTCCGCGCGCTCCGGCTGACGCTTTCACCCGATCCGGGCCGATACACGCGTGCGTGCATGCGGGTAAGTTTCGCACCATGGCCGAGCCTTTCTCGTGGGTGCCCGCAGGGATCAACACGGACGTGCCCAGCGCGGCACGCGTCTACGACTTCCTGCTGGGAGGTGGCCACAACTTCGCGTCGGACCGCGTGGTCGGCGACAAGGTGCTGCAGATCCTGCGCGACGGCCGCGCCATCGCCGCGTCGAACCGCTCGTTCATGCGCCGCGCCGTCCTGCTGATGATGGAGCAGGGCATCACGCAGTTCCTCGACCTCGGCTCGGGCATCCCCACGGTCGGCAACGTCCACGAGATCGTGCAGCAGGAGAACCCGGACGCACGCGTCGTCTACGTGGACTACGACGAGGTCGCGGTCTCGCACAGCCAGCTCATCCTGGAGGACAACGCCAACGCGGGCGTCGTCCAGGCGGACATGTGCCGCCCCGACGACGTGCTGTCGGACCCGGTCGTGAAGGACCTGATCGACTTCTCGAAGCCAGTCGGCCTGCTCATGGTCGCCGTGCTGCACTTCGTCTCGAACGACAAGGGCCCGGCCGAGGTCGTCGCCCGCTACCGCGACGCCATGCCCGCGGGCAGTCTGATCGCCCTGTCCCACCTCACCGCCGACTTCAAGCCGGACGAGATGGGCGGAGTCGTCGAGGCCATGAAGCACAGCCGCGACCCGATGTACTTCCGCGCGCTCACGGAGTTCGAGCCGATGTTCGCCGGCATGGAGGTCCTCCAGCCGGGCGTCGTCCCGGCGCCGCAGTGGCACCCGGAACTCGGCCCGGCCGGAGAAGGCGGCCCGGAGGACGTCTACGTGGGCGTCGGCCGCAAGGTCTAGCGGAACTTCCAGGCCTGCGCCGCGGAACCGTTGCAGGTCCAGAGGTTCAGGCGCGTGCCGGGAGTGGTGGACGCACCGGGGTTGTCCAGGCACAGCCCCGACTGCGGGTTCTGCACCGAGCCGTCCGACCGCACGCGCCACTGCTGCGCGCCCGTGCCGTTGCACTGCCACAGCTGGACGACGGTGCCGTTGGTGGTGCCGCCGTTGTCGACGTCGAGGCACTTGCCGGCGATGGTGATGGTGCCGTCGGCGACGACGCGCCACTTCTGCGCGTAGGTGTTGTTGCAGGTCCAGATCTGGATCGGGTTGCCGTTGGCGGTGCCGCCCTTGTCGTTGTCCAGGCACAGCCCCGAGGGCAGTTCGACGGAGCCGGTGCCGGACGGGTGGCGTTCGGCCGGGAGTGATGGCGTGTTCAGGTGGTAGAAGTCGACGGCCAGGTAGTTCGGGGTCTTGCGGGCCGCGGGCTCGCAGAAGCGCTGTGCTCGGTTGACGGTCTTCGCGTTGTCGGTGATGACGGTGCCCTGCATCGGGACGTCGCGGAAGTGGTTCATCACGTACAGCGGGCGGAAGTTGGTCTCCGTGGCGGTGAGGGGCTTGTCGCCCCAGCGGGAGTAGCAGGACCAGTCGCTGTTGCCGACGCCCGCGCCCATCGACCAGTAGTTCTCGACGGTCCAGTCGCGCTGGTAGAGGACGCCGGAGTCCTCGCGGCCGTCGCGGCCGTGCGAGGTGAAGATGAGCAAGCGCTTGCCGGAGGCCCTCATCTGCGACAACGTCGGCCAGCCGTTCTCGCGGACGCCCTCCGCGCGGAACAGGACGTCGTTCAAGCCTCGGACGCGGGCCAGTTCGGAGCGCAGGACGTCGGCCGAGACGTAGTCCTCCAGGAAGACCGTGACGATCTCGGTGGGGCGTGACTTCAGGAAGTCGACCATGCGCTGGAGGTCGACGTTCAGGGCGACGGGCTTGCTGACGGCCGTGCAGCTGTTGTGGCAGAGGATGGCGCCGTCGGGGGTCTGGTGGATGTCGAGCATGAAGCCGCGGACGCCGTCGTTCAGCTGCTGCACGATGCCGCGGGACTGGTTCGGGGCGATGTTGGCGAACATGAAGCCGCCGTCGACGCCGTTCGCGTAGGCGTTGTGGGCGGTCAGGAACGTCATCTCGTCCAGGCGCGGGTCGGCGGGGGTCTGGACGCGGACGGGGGTGACCGGGGTGAGGAACCACGTGTCGTTGCCGGTGCCGACGCGGACCTGGTCGGTGCCGGACGCGATCAGGTAGCGGTCGGCGCCGGGGTCCTTGAACCGGTATCTGTCCTGGTCGTCGAGGATTCCGACCCACTGGGCGTCGGGGCTGGAGCAGCTGACCATCTGGGCAACGTCGCCGGAGCGGCCCAGGCACTGGCCGCCCTCGGAGAGGGTGCTGCCGTTCCAGGAGAACTGCTGGCGGTCCTCGTTGCCCTTGGGGCGGTGCTGCTGCACCGAGGAGCCGGAGACGGCCGCGTTCTGGCCGGTCACGGCGCTTTGCAGGTAGTAGTTGCCGTTGGGGGCGGCGGCCGCGTCGACGGGGACGAGCAGCAGCGACAACAGCGCGAGCACAGGGATGATGCGCATGAGGTGAAGGCTGGCTCATCGGCGTGAACATGAAAAGGATTCACACCGAAATCCGGCCGAACCGAGACCTCTGTGGCCCAGCCCACAGAAACTCGGTGCAGCGGATGGAGCAGCGAAGGGGGTTTCCCACTCCGCAAACGACCGCGACTGGAAGGGGGCGGCGTGGGGTTCGACCAGTTCGTCGCTGAACGGCTGGACCGGTTGCTGGGGTACGCCACAGCGATCACCTGCGACAAACACCTGGCGCAGGACATCGTGCAGAACGTGCTCTTGCGCGCGCAGGGCAAGTGGGAGCGCATCGGCGCGATGGACGCGCCGTACCTCTACGTGAAGCGCATGGTGACCAACGACTACCTGTCGTGGCGGCACCGCAAGGCCGCGCGTGAGATCGCCGTGGAACGCAGCGAGCTCGCCAAGCACGCGCCGGCGATGGCCGATCCGGCCGACGCGCACGCCGAACGCGAGGCCATGCGCGCACGGATCGCGATCCTGCCGCGCAAGCAGCGTGCCGCGTTGGTGCTGCGGTTCTACGAGGACTGCAGTGACGCCGAGATCGCACAGGTGCTCGGGTGCACGGAATCCACCGTGCGCAGCCAACTCTCTCGCGCACTGCAGACGCTGCGCACTCACGAACTCGCCCGGTCCGCCACCCTGGGGGTGCACTCATGAACGACCTGATCCGCCAGGCCATCGCCGCTGAGGCCGACGACCGCGTCGACTCCAGGACCGTGCTGGCCAACCTGCACAAGCGCAAGAAGGCCAAGCCGTTCGGCATGATCATCGGGGTCGCGACGCTGACCGTCGCGGCGGCGGCAGCGGCCGTCATCATCCCGACGACGATCAAGAAGACCGATGCTCAACCGGCGAGCCCGCCTGCCGACGGGGCGCAGAACGTCCTGCTGATCGGGACCGACGACCAGCGGATCGCGGACGCGATCGTGTTCGCCCGCTTCGAGGCCGACGGATCCGCGGCGATCATCTCGCTGCCGCGCGACATCTACGCCGGATCGAGCCCCGACAAGCTCAACAGCCTCTTCAGGGACGACCCGCGCAGGCTGACCGCGGCCGTCGAGGATCTCACCGGCGTGAAGGTCGACCACTACGCCGCCGTCCAGATGTCGGAGTTCGGCCGGGTCGCCACGGCCGTGGGCGGCATCGACGTGTGCTTGAACAACTACGTGCACGACCCGTACAGCGGCGCGCACTTCATGGCGGGCAGGCAGACGCTCGTCGGAGAGCAGGCGCTCCAGTTCCTGCGGCAGCGCCACGACCTCCCCGGCGGTGACCTGGACCGGGTCAGGCGCCAGCAGGCGTTCCTCACCTCGTTCGCCACGAAGATCACGAAGGACAACGCCCCCGAGCTGCTGCAACTGCTCGAACGGTCGATCGCGTACGACGAGGGGTGGGACCTGCTGAAGTTCTCGCAGCGGTTCACGGGGCCGGTGAAGGTCCGGAGCGCGACGCTGCCCGTCGGTGAGATGGCGCAACGCGGCGACATCACGGGGTACGAGCCGGACCCCGGTCAGTCGAAGCAGTTCGTCGCGGACCAGTTCGGCGGCAAGGGCTCGACGGAGACCGGCTGCGTGAACTGACGATCACTCGGATGGAGCATCAAGTCGCTCTTCTGCGCAGCCGATGACCTGCATGTAGCGCGCGAAACGGCCGCTACGATCAATTTGTGCGCGAACCACTTGAACGTGACTCCGAGATCGCGCACATTCGTGAAGCTCTGGACGCAGCCACCCGTGGTGAGGGTCGCGTCGTCGTCATCCAGGGCCGTGCGGGCATCGGCAAGACCAGGCTCGTGCACGAGTGCCGTGAGCTGGCCAAAGAGCATGGTTTCGGGCGACTCCAGGCCGTCGGTGACGCCCTGGAGAGCGCTATGGCGTGGGGCGTCGTCCGGCAGATGGTCGAGCGGTCGGTGTCGCGGTACTCCGGCGAGATCCGCGAGAAGATCCTCGCCGGGCCGTCCGGTGCGGCGCTGAAGGCCCTGGACGACGCCGCGCTCGACCCGAGTCAGGCCGAGTTGGCGCGCACGCTGCACTCGTTGTGGTGGGTCGCGGTGGACCTCTCCTCCACCCGGCCGCTGCTGATCACGGTGGACGACGCGCACTGGGCAGACCACTCGTCGCTGCAGTTCCTCGTCTACCTGTCCCGCCGGATCGCGGACCTGCCGATCGCGCTGGTCGTCGCGACACGGCCACCGATGGACAACGCCGGACCGCTCGCGCAGCTCAGCGTGTCCGCCGACCGGTTGCTGCCGCGCCCGCTCACCGCGGACGCGCTCAGCGCACTGGTCGGCGGGCACCCCGAGGTGATCACCGCTCTGCACGCGGCCAGCGGCGGAAACCCTTTCCTGTCAGGAGTCCTGGTCGACGAGCTCGCGGCGCTGGGGCTGCCGCTCGACGACGCGGCGACGGCGGAGAAGGTCGGCACGCTCGGGCCGAGCACGGTTTTCCGCGCCACGCTGGGAAGGCTGCCCGCCGACGCCGTGTCGCTCGCGGGCGCGGTCGCCGTTCTCGGCACGCACGCGGATCCGTGGCAGGCAGCGGAACTGGCCGAGGTCACCGACCTCACCGGCGCGGCCGAGGCGTTGACGGCGGCGAACGTGCTGATCACCGGTGAGCACCTGGAGTTCGTGCATCCCGTTGTGCGGGAAGCGGTTCTGACCGGTCTCGGGCCGATCGCGCGTGCCTCGCTGCACGCACGCGCCGCGAAGTCGTTGCAGGAACAGCACGCTCCGGCCGACCGGGTGGCAGCGCACCTCGTCCACGCTCCCAAGGGGACACTGCCGAACGCGGCGGAGGTGCTGCGCAAAGCCGCGTCGGCGTTGCTCGCGGCCGGCGATCCCCGCACGGCCGCAGGACATCTGGCGCGTGCGGTGGACGAGAAGCCCGACGACGCGGGACTGCGCGCGGAACTCGGGCGCGCGTTGCTGCGTCTCGGCGACGCGGTCAACGCCCAACGGCACCTGAAGGCCGCGGCACAAGGGCTTCCGGACGCGGAACTGGTGGCGGCGGCTGCCTCGGCAACGGCCGCGCTGGAGGGTCCGGCCGCGGCGATCGCGGAACTGACCGAGGCCATCGCGGCCCGTCCCGGCGGTGAGTCGAGGCTGCACCTGGAGGCACGGCTCGCGGTCTTCCGCTCGTTCCTGCCCGACCAACGCCGAACCGCCTCCCAGCACCTCAGCGCGTACGCGGGCCTCGCGGGCAGCACCCCGGACGAACGCACACTGCTCGGACTGCTCGCGCAGATGGGCCGCTACGAGGTGTGGCCGCACGACGAGGTGGCCACGACGGCGACGCGCGCGCTCGCGAACGGTGCGTACCTCGACGACGCGACGGGCAGCACGGACGCGATGGTCGCGTGGCTGGTGGCGTTGCTCGCGCTGATGGCCGCAGACGGCGTCGACACCGCGCGGCACGAGATCGAACGGGCCAGGCTGAAGGTCCGCCGGCACGGGTCGCCGATCGAGTTCGCGATGGTGGCGAACGCGTCGCTGTTCCTGAACTGGCGCTGCGGGAACATGCAGGTCGTCGAGGCGGAGGCCGAGGGAGCGCTGGCCGCCGTCGCGCACGAGGACCCGGTGTCCGAGGTGATCAGCCTGCGCGCGACCTCGACGCACTTCGCGGTGTACGCGGCGCTCGAACGGGGTGACGTCGCGGCGGCGAAGGCGTTCATGTCGGCGTTCGACGGCAAGCACGCCGACGCGCGGCTGACCATGCCGATGATCTGGCTGCACGAGGTGCGCGCGTTGATCGCACTGGCCGAGGGCGACGCACGGCGCGCGATGTCCGAGGCCTACCACCAGCGCGACGCGATGCACCAGGTGCACGTCGATCCCCCGACCATCCCGTGGCGTGCGCCGGCGACTCGGGCGGCGTTGCTGCTCAACCAGCACGAGCTCGCGCTGGAACTGGCCACCGAACAGCTGGAGGTGGCGCGCAGGTGGGGTGCGGCGACCGAGGTCGGCGCGGCTCTGCGGCTGCTCTCGAACGCGGACGCGCACTCACGGCTGGAGCTGCTGACCGAGTCCGTGTCCGTGCTGGAGCAGTCGCCGTCACGCCTGGAGCTCGCCCGCTCGCTGGTGGACCTGGGTGAGGCGCTCCGGGTCGTGCGCAGGCGGACGGACGCGCGCGAGCCGTTGCACCAGGCCATCGACATCGCCGAGAAGTGCGGCTCGGCGGTTCTGCGGACCCGTGCGGTCGAGGCGTTGGAGGCGCTCGGCGACCGGCCACGACGTCAGGTCGTGGTGGGGGCGGAGGCGCTGACGGCGTCCGAACGCCGGGTGGCCGACCTGGCGGCGGCGGGCAGGGCGAACAGGGAGATCGCGCAGGAGCTGTTCGTGACGCCGAAAACGGTCGAGAACCACCTCGGCCGCATCTACACGAAGCTCGGAATCGCAGGTCGCAGAGACCTCGCCCGCGTCCTCGCCTGAGACAGAGCGACGTGGGGGTGTCCCTGATACACCCAACTTTCCGGCAACGGGGTTGAGGGTTCTCCCCTCATGCCCTTGGGGGTCCGCCTCGGCGAATCTTGTGTCACCGCAGGGGAACACAAGACTCGAAGGGGACACAGAAATGATCCGCAACGCTCTGATCGCCGCCGCCGCTCTGACCGCCGTCGTCGCTCCCGCCACCGCGATGGCCGACCCGATCATCGGCACGCCCGCCCCGTGCATCGGCGCCTCCGACCTCGTCGGCCCGCAGTTCAACGTCAAGAAGTGCGGCGTCAGCGACGTGGACCAGCACCGCGCCGGCCTGGAGAGCAACGGCAACGCGTACTGCGGACCGGCGTCCCTCTACAACGTCCTGCACTACTGGGGTCACGAGAAGAACGCGCCGGTCGGCTGGCTGACCACGAAGGTCGGCAACCTCGACCCGAAGGACCCCGCCGACTTCAGCGTCATCACGAACTCGATCTGGCGCGTCGGCGTCGACGCGAAGTACAACGGCGGCACCAACCTCACGAACCTGCGCAAGGCGTGGGACATCGCCACCAAGCCCGCCCGCGACGCCGGCTGGACCACCTCCGCGGGCGCCGTGAGCACCCACGAGAACGCGGACTTCGCCGGTGACCTCGCGAAGAAGCTCAACGAGGGCCCGATCCAGCTCGTGTACGGCCGCTACAAGGCGGGCCCCACGACCGGTTCGCTGCAGCGCAGCGGTGGCCACATCGTCACCGTCGTGTCCGCGACCGGCACGTTCGGCGGCAACACGATCCAGCTGAAGCTGGCCGACCCCGGCCGCGCGGGTGACAGCGGTCAGGGCGACTACCTCTACACGCAGTCCGCCTACGAGTCGCTCGACGTCACCCTGACCAAGCGGTCCATCAAGGAGTACGTGCCGGTCAAGGACAACGAGAACACCCGCGAGGACGAGTCGCTCGAACCCGGCACCTACCGCACGGTGACGCGCTGGGAGCTGACCGGGCCGCGGTACGTCAGCGACACCACGCGTCAGATGGTCGAGGCGTTCAACTGGTTCGACATGGCCAAGTAAGCAACTGTTCTGAGGGCCGCATCCCTTCTGGGGTGCGGCCCTTCGGCCTAGCCTGAAGCCATGCACAACCGCGATCGGGAACGCACCCGCCGCCGGTTGCTGGACGCCGCGTTCGTCGAGTTCGCCGCCCACGGGATCGCCGGGGCCCGGATGGAACGCATCGCCCGCATAGCCCGGTGCTCCGCGGGCCTCGCCTACAACTACTACGGCGGCAAGGACGAGCTGTTCGACGCCGTGCAGTCCGAGGTGGCGGGCGCCACCTCGCTGGAGTTCGACGTCCGCGACCTGCCGGGGTACGCGGGCCGGTTGTACGACCTGCAGCACCAGCACCCCGAGTTCGCCCGGCTCGCGACCTGGCAGCGACTGGAGCGCCGTTCCCAGGAGGCCCGCACCGCGGAGGTCGAGGCGATCCGGTCCGCTCAGGAGGCCGGGCTGGTGTCGTCGCGGTTCCCCGCCGACCAGGTGTTGCAGCTGGTGCTGGCGGTCGCGTCGATGTGGGCCTCGGCTCCGTCGAGTTCGGACCACGGCGTGCGGCGGCGGACCGTCGAAGCCGCCGTGCACCGGCTGGTGGACCCGTAGCCTGGAGGTATGCGTGTTCTCGTCGTCGCCGCTCCCCTCCTGGGTCACGTCTTCCCGTTGATGCCGCTGGCCCTGGCTCTGCGCGACGCCGGACACGAGGTCGTCGTCGCCACGGGCGGTGAGGCGTTGCGGGTCCGCGACTCCGGGTTGCGGGTCGAGGACGTCGTCGGGTCGAAAGTCCGCTTCGGACCGATCGCACTGCGGATCATGCTCCGGCACCCGCTGGTGGCCAGGCGGGAGATGCGGGGCAGCGGCCGGCTCGACTTCGTGTCGCGGTTGTTCGGCGCGGTCGGTGACGCGATGACCAGGCCGTTGCGGGCGTTCGCCGAGAGCTGGCGGCCGGACGTGGTGGTGCACGAACCGCTGGCCGCCGCCGGGTCGGCGCTGGGCGTGCCGTCGATCATCCACGACGTGTCGCTGTTCGACGGGCTGGACCTGACGGCCGCGGTCGGTGCGCGCATGAAGGCCGCAGTGCGTTCTCCCACAACGGTTCTGCGCACGGCGCCGTCGTCGCTCGCGGAGTTCCTGGGCGGGAAGCCGATGCGGTTCGTGCCGTACAGCGGTGACGGCGAGGTGCCCCAGTGGCTCGCGGAACCGTCCGGCAAGCCCCGGATCCTGGTCAGCAGGAGCACCGCGCCCGGTCCGGGCTCCGGCCGGATGATGGCGGCCGTGGTCAGGGCGGCCGAGCGGGTGGACGCCGAGTTCGTGCTCGTGCGTCCCGACCGGACCGAGGGGCTGCCCGCCAACGTCCGGACGGTCGGATGGGTGCCGATCCCGCGCGTGCTGCCGTTCTGCGACGGGATCGTGCACCACGGCGGCGCGGGGACGTTGCTCGGCGCGCTCGCGGCCGGGGTGCCGCAGCTCGTCGAACCGGGGCCGGGTGACCGGACCGTGCACGCCGAGGCGATCACCAGGCGTGAGGCGGGGCTGAGGGCCGAGCCGCGCGACGTCACGCCGGACCTGCTCACGCGGCTGATCGAGGACTCGAAGCTGCAGCGGGCCGCCGGTGAGGTGCGCGCGGAGATCGCCTCGATGCCCTCGCCCGCGGACATAACCGATCAGTGGCACAGGTTCGTGAATTGACCCTGACGTAATAGAAGAGCACCTAATCTGACTCGGTGCGCATTCTCTTCTCGAGCCTAGGCTCCCACGGACACGTTTACCCGATACTTCCGCTCGCGACCGCCGCGCGAGCGCAAGGCCATGACGTTCTCTACGCCGTCGACTCAGGATTCCACGCGACAGTGGAAAAACTCGGACTCACGGTGGTCGACGCGGGCATCAGCATCTGGTCCGCGTTCCGCCAGGCGAACGAGCTGCACGGCACGGGCGAGTTCCGGCGCGACATGCTGCGCCAGACCGCCGTCGACGCGTTCGGATCAGTGCTGCCCAGGGCCTTCGTGGCCGACCTGGAGCCGGTGCTCGAACGGGACAAGCCCGACCTCGTCGTCTTCGAGCTCATGAACCCCGGCGCGGGTCTCGCGGCCATGCGCGCCGGAATTCCGGCCGTCTGCCACGGGTTCGGCAAGATGGACGAATCCCTTGTTCCGGAAGCGATGAGCGAGTTGCTCCTGAAGTACGTCGCCGAACTCGGGATCGCCCTGCCGAATGGGCAACATTACGGGCTCGGATCGACTTATCTCGACGTCTTCCCGCCGTCGCTGCAGGATCTGACGTTTCTTTCGGACGTGGATCGCATTCCGATGCGTCCGGTCCCGTTCACCGAGCCGGGCGAATTGCCCGGTTGGGTCGTGGAGCACGAAAGGCCGCTGGTCTACCTCACGTTCGGCACGGCGTTCTCGAACCAGGACGTGCTGCGGACGGCCATCACCGGGCTGTCCGGTGTGGACGCCGAACTCCTGGTCGCGACGGGCCCGCAGGTCGACCCGTCCCTGCTCACCGACGTCCCCGACCACGTGCACCTGCTGCCGTGGGTGCCTCAGGCGGATCTGCTCGCGCACGCAGATCTCGTCGTGCACCACGGTGGCGCCGGCACCACGATCGCCGCGATGACGCACGGCCTGCCGCAGCTCGTGCTGCCGCAGGGTGCCGACCACTTCCGCAACGCCGAGATCGTCGCGAGCACCGGCGTGGGAGCCCGGCTCGTCGGCGCGGACTTCACCGCGGACGCGGTGCGGGAGACGGCACGGAAGTTGTTGGAGGACAACGACGTTCGGATCGCGAACGCCGGCATCGCCGCGGAGATCGCCGCCATGCCGCACCCGGACGAGGTCGTGCCGAGGCTGGTCGAACTGGCCGGCTGAGGACGCGCGGACCGGTGCCTACTCGCTGGGCACCGGTTTCAACTCCGCCAGGACCTCGTCGACGGAGTCGTAGAGCGACAGGACGTCGGCCACGCCGGTGACCTGCAGCGGCCGCCTCACGGCGCGTTGCGGCGCCACGACGTGCAGTTTCCTGCCGTGTTCGTCGGCGATCTCGTGGGCGGAGATCAGCGTGGAGATGCCGGTCGAGCCGAAGAAGGTGACCAGGGCGAGGTCGGCGATCAGCGCGGGCCCGGCGGTGGCCAGGGCCAGGCGGACGGCGTCCAGCACGACATCCGCCGTGTCGACGTCGATCTCGCCTTCCACCGCTACGACCACCACGCCCGCCACCTCGGTGGCACGTACGGTGAGCAGCGGTGATTCCTCGAACTGTTCTTCGTTCACCAGCACTCCCCGGTGGCCGAAGCGCAAAAGACCCTGACTCCGAGCACGCTGCTGAACCCGGTTACGTCTCCGACGTTACGACCGTTGCTTCCCCATCACAACCTATCCCACGGCGTATCGGAAGTTGCGCGACCGTCCGACCACGAAAGGTCGCAGCGCCTCGAACACCTCTTCGTGCTGCTCCCGCACGCCGAGGCGCGGCGAGACGAGTTTGACCAGGTGGGTGGCCCCAGGGCCCAGTGCGGCACCGAGCGGCAGCACCCCCAGGAAGACCTCGGCGCTGGAGTGCGCGGCGATCTCCCTGGCGCGTTGGAGCGCCTCCAACGGCAGGTCCTCCACCATCACGTTGTCGCCCTCGTAGGCGTGCGGCGGCAGCGGCCTGCCGGCTGCTTCGGCGAACGGCTTCAGGCCGAACTCCTCCTTCACCACCGGCGCGACGCGGAGGTGGTCGATCTCGAACGGCTTCGTGCTCGCGAAGGTGATGCGGACGACGTCACCGAGGGTGGTGAGCGCCGGGGTGACGTGGTCGGGCAGGTCCCAGGTGTGGAACGCCTCGAACACCTCACGTTCGTAGCGGGCTTCGAAGAACAGCTCACCGGCGTGCACCTGCTCGATCGGGAGGAGCCCGAACTCCAGCGCGGTGACGACGTCGCCCACCTTCTCCGTCTTGACGACGCGGTCACTGGCGAGCCCGAACTCCCTGGCCAGCACGCTGAACCCGCCGCCGAGGGTGTAGCCGACGACACCGACGTCACTCGCGTCGCCACTGAGCGGCGCGAGGCCGTGCGGGGTGGCCTTCTCGATCACCTGCTGCCAGACCGCACCCGCCTCGGCCCTGGCGGTGCCGGTGGCGGGGTCGACCTCGACGGCGTTCATGCGCCTGGTGGAGATGAGGACACCGGTCGTGGCCCTGGTGAGCCCGTGGCCGGTGGTCTGGATCGCGTGGTCAAGGCCGTGGGACTCGGCGTGGGCGACGGCTTCCTCCACGTCGCGCACGTTCTCCACGGCGAAGATGACCTGCGGTTCGTGGCGGAGTCCGGTCTGGAAACCGCTGCGTTCCTCGTCGTAACCGGCGTCTCCGGGGTAGAAGATCTGCATGTCTCCAGGGTCACTGGCCTGCGTCTATATGTCCAAGATCTAGTTGTGCTGCGTTCTATAATCATCGGTTATGGAGCTTCGGCAGCTGGAGTACTTCGTCGCGGTCGTCGAGGAGGGCTCGTTCACCCGGGCGGCGGAGCGGGTGCACGTCGCGCAGCCCGGGATCAGCGCGCAGATCCGGCGGCTGGAGCGCGAGCTCGGGCACGACCTGCTGGACCGCTCGGGCCGCACGGTGACGCTGACCGACGTGGGCGCGGCGGTGCTGCCGCTGGCGAGGGCGGCGCTGGGGTCGGTGGAGTCCGCCCGGCGGACCGTGGAGGAGATGGCTGGGCTGGTGCGCGGGTCCGTGCGCGTCGGGATGGTCGTGTCGTGCGGGATCATGGACCTCCCCGAGCTGCTGGCGGACTATCACACCTCGTTCCCCGACGTCGAGATCACGTTGTCGGAGGCCAACTCCGACGCGCTGATCTCGTCCCTTGTGGACGGTCGGCTCGACTTCGCACTGGTCGGGTACGCGGGTGCGGAACCCGAGGGGCTGTCCGTCCGGGTGCTGGCCGACGAACCGCTCGTGGCCGCGGTCGCCAACTCGGATCCCTGGCACGGCAGGGAGTCCGTGCCGCTTTCCGAACTGCTGGAACGCGGGTTGATCAGCCTGCCGCCGGGCACCGGGTTGCGCGGGGCGCTGGACGCGGCGTGCGGTGCGCGACGGCCGCGGATCGCGTTCGAGGCGTCCGCACCGCCGATGGTGATCACACTTGCGCAGCGCGGGCTCGGCCCGGCGATCCTGGCCGAGTCGATGGTGTCCGGCCTGCACGCCGTGCGGATCACCGATCCCGTGCCGCACAGCAGGCTCGCGTTCGCGTGGCGCACCGAAGGTCCGCACAGCCCGGCCGCGCGAGCGTTGATCAGGTTGGCGGAAAATGAGATGACACCGGTTTAGACCTCTGTCACGATCAACCCATGTTCCTGACGGCTGAGCACAAGACGTACGCGGGTGTTCCCGCGGGCGCGCTCGCCGTCGCCTCGGTGCAGCTCGCCGGCGCCCGACTCTGACCCTTCTCCAGTCCATCCTTCAGGACCACTGGAGGAGGGTTGTGGCGGTCCGCGGTTCTGAGCCACCTTTCGCACCGAGGAACAGGAAGATGAAGCAGGAGTTCGTGCGCGCCAAGCCGCACCTCAACATCGGCACCATGGGGCACGTCGACCACGGCAAGACCACGCTGACCGCGGCCATCACCAAGGTTCTGTCCGAAAAGGACCCTTCGGGCACGACCTTCACGGCGTTCGACCGGATCGACCGGGCGCCGGAGGAGCTGGCCCGCGGCATCACGATCAACATCGCGCACGTCGAGTACGAGACGCCGACGCGTCACTACGCGCACGTCGACATGCCCGGCCACGCCGACTACGTGAAGAACATGATCACGGGTGCGGCGCAGCTGGACGGCGCGATCCTCGTGGTGTCCGCGGAGGACGGCACGATGCCGCAGACGCGTGAACACGTGGTGCTCGCGCACCGGGTGGGCGTGCCGCACGTGGTGGTGGCGCTGAACAAGGCCGACGCGGTGAGCGACCCGGAGCTGCTCGACCTGGTGGAGCTGGAGGTCCGCGACCTGCTCTCCCAGTACGGCTTCGACGGCGACGCCACACCGGTCGTGCGGGTGTCCGGCCTGCGCGCGCTGCAGGGCGACCCGGTGTGGGTGGAGTCAGTGGTGGACCTGCTCGACGCCGTGGACTCGCACGTCCCGGTGCCCGAGCGGGACGTCACCGGCCCGTTCCTGATGCCGATCGAGAACGTCCTGACCATCACCGGTCGCGGCACGGTCGTGACCGGCGCGATCGAGCGGGGCGTGCTCGGCCTGGGCGACCAGGTCGAGGTGCTCGGTCTCGGCTCCGCGGTGACCTCGGTCGCCACCGGCATCGAGACGTTCGGCAAGCCGATGCAGCAGGCCCAGGCGGGAGACAACGCCGCGATCCTGCTGCGCGGCGTGAAGCGCGGCGACGTCCGGCGCGGCCAGGTCCTGGCCCTGCCGGGCAGCGTCGCGCCGCACACCCGGTTCCGCGCGACCGTGTACCTGCTCTCGCACGCCGAGGGCGGCAGGCACACCGGTATCGCGTCGAACTACCGCCCGCAGTTCCACTTCCGCACCGGCGACGTCGTCGGCGTGGTGGAGCTCGACAGGACGCTGGCCCTGCCAGGTGACACCGTCGAGGTCGTGGTGGAGCTGGGCAAGGCGGTGGCGATGGACACCGGGCTGGGCTTCGCGATCCGCGAGGGCGGCAAGACCGTGGGTGCCGGCACGGTCGGCGAGATCCTCGCCTAGGCGGCGGTCGACGGCCCGAGAAGGTGGCCGCGCCGCCTTGGGAAGCGCGGTGGGACTTCGGTTCCGCCGCGCTTCCTACTTCGAGCCGTCGCTCACGGGCTCCGCTTCGACCGGCTTCGACTCGGGCGAGCCGCGCTGGCGCAGGTAAACGCTGAGGATCGCCATCGACGCGATCGCGAGGAACTCGGACTGCCAGTTCTGCAGCGACCGGTTCCAGAAGTCGGCGCTGAAGAAGTAGCCGACCAGGCTCGTCTTCTCCGCCAACGGGTCGGAGTTGTTGGCGTACCAGCCCGCGATCCACTGCATGGTCCACGAGAAGAGGAACAGCGACAGCATCGCGAGGCCGAGTGAGTTCTCGTAGAGCCAGCGGTGCCTGCGCTCGGGCTTCAGCCCGGCGTCCTTCACGCGCTTCGACTCCGGCGAGCCGCGTTCCACCAGCCAGACGGTGGCGGTGACGTACAGGAAGAACTGGAGGTACTCGGACTGCCAGTTCTCGAAGACGTCGACCACGAAGTCCGCGCTCGTGAGGTAGGCGCCCAGGGACAACACCGGCTGACCCAGCGCGGCCTGACGCTCGTTGTAGTCGGCGTGGCCGGCGAAGAACTGGCCGACCAGCGCCGCCAGGAAAAGTCCCGCGAAAACGAGCGTCAGGCTGTGCTCGCGCAGGAATCTCCTCATTGGACCCGGATGCCCTGCGCCTCAGGCATCAAACATCGATCAACGGCACGACCTGCTTGGCCCAGAAGTCGAAGAACTCCTGCTGCTGCGGGCCGATCTGCTGCACGTAGACCTCGTCGAACCCGGCGTCCGCGAACTCCTTGATCTTCTCCGCGTACTTCTCCGGATCCGGGCCGCACGGGATCGCGTCCCTGATCATGTCCGGCGTCACGAGCTCGGACGCCTGCTCGAAGTGGCGAGGGGTCGGCAGCACCTGGGCGAGCTCGCCGGGCAGGCCGTCGTTGGGCCACAGGCGGTGCGCGGTGGCGACGGCATCCTCTTCGGACTCCGCGTAGCAGACCTTGAGGCCGCTCTGGGCCGGGCCGCGGCCGCCCTCGGAGCGGTACTTCTTCACCAGTTCGCCGGCGGGGCCCACGGACACGTAGCCGTCGCCGCAGCGGGCCGCGAGCTTGACCGCCTTCGGGCCGAACGCGGACACGTAGATCGGCACCGGGCGTTCGGGGACGGTGTACACGCGGGCGTTCTCGACGGTGTAGTGCTTGCCGTGGTGCGTGACCTCGTCGCCCTGGTGCAGCGTGCGGATGAGGCCGATCGCCTCCTCCAGCATCTCCAGCCGCACGTCGGCGGACGGCCAGCGGTCGCCGAGCACGTGCTCGTTCAACGCCTCTCCGCTGCCGACGCCGAGGACGAACCTGCCCTCGGTCTGCACGGCCGCGGTGGCGGCTGCCTGCGCGATGACCGCCGGGTGGATGCGGACGATCGGGCACGTCACGGCCGTGGTGATGGGCAGCGTGACGGCCTCCGACAACGCGCCGATCGTGCCCCAGACGAACGGGGACTGGCCCTGCTCGTCGTTCCACGGGTGGAAGTGGTCGGAGATCCACAGCGCCTCGAAGCCTTGTTCCTGGGCCATTCGAGCGTTCCGGACCAGCTCGCGCGGCCCGTGTTCTTCCGAGGAAAGGAAATAGCCCAGCTTCACGGCAGCAACTCCTGGATCTTGGTCTGCAGTCCGCGGCGCAACACGTCCCACGCGTCGGGGTCGCCTCGCAGCACCGCCTCGGTCATGTCCTTGATCTGCTCGAACGTCGCGTGCGGCGGGATCGGCGGCACGTTCGGGTCGCAGCGCACGTCGAGCACGGTCGAGCCGTCGAACGCGAGCGCGGTCTCCCAGGCCGTGCCGAGCTGCGCCGGGTCGTTGATCTCGATGCCCTGCAGGCCGATGGACCGCGCGAAGGAGGCGTACGAGATGTCCGGAAGTGTCTGCGACTCCTCGAACTTCGGCGCTCCGCCCATCGCGCGCAGCTCCCACGTAACCTGGTTGAGGTCGTTGTTGTGGAACACGCAGACGACGCAACGGATGCCGTACCGCTTCAACGTCAGCAGCTCCGCCATGCCGTTCATCTGCATGGCGCCGTCTCCGACCAGGGCGATCAACGGCCGGTCGGGCTGCGCGAAGGCGGCGCCCAGCGCGTACGGCACGGCGCAGCCCATCGTGGCGAGCGTGCCGGACAACGAGGACCGGACGTTCCCGCGGATCTTGAGCAGCCGTGCGTACCAGTTCGTCGCCGAGCCCGAGTCCGCGGTGACGATCGCGTTGTGCGGCAGGCGTTTCGAGAGCTCCGAGACGATCCGCATCGGGTTGACCGGGTCGGCGGGCACCTGCGCCTGCCGTTCGACGACCTCCCACCAGCGTTCGACGTTCTTCTCGATCGTCTCGCGCCACGAGCGGTCGGTCTTCTCGTCCAGCAACGGGATCAGCGCGCGCAACGTCTCCCGCGCGTCGCCGACGAGGTTGACCTCGGTCGGGTAGCGCATGCCGATCGAGCGGCCGTCGACGTCGACCTGCACGCCGCGCGCCTTGCCGTACTGCGGCAGGAACTGGGAGTACGGGAAGTTCGAGCCGACGATCAGCAACCGGTCGCAGTCGCGCATCATCTCGTACGACGGACGGGTGCCGAGCAGCCCGATCGAGCCCGTCACGTACGGCAGGTCGTCGGGCAGGACGTCCTTGCCCAGCAACGCCTTCGCGACGCCGGCACCGAGCAGGTCGGCGACCGCGCGCACCTCCTCGGCCGCGTCACGGGCGCCCTGGCCGATCAGGATCGCGACCTTCTCGCCGCTGTTCAGCACCTCGGCCGCGCGCCGGACGTCGTCCAGGGCGGGCACGACGGTCGACGACGGGCGAGACGGCGGGCTCGACGGGATGTACTTGAACTCGTGCTTGGGAGCGGCGTAGTCCTGCTCCTGCACGTCGTTCGGGATGATCAGCACAGCGGGCGCGCGTTCGGACTGGGCCGTGCGCATCGCCCGGTCCAGCGCGTTCGGCAGCTGCTCGGGCACCGTGACGTCGACCAGGAACGAGGCGACGTCGCGGAACAGCGAGTGCAGGTCGACCTCCTGCTGGTAGCTGCCTCCCTGCGCGGTCCTGGCGGTCTGGCCGACGATCGCGACGACCGGCACGTGGTCGAGCTTCGCGTCGTAGAGGCCGTTGAGCAGGTGGATCGCACCCGGCCCCGAGGTGGCGAGGCAGACGCCGACGTCACCGCTGAACTTGGCGAAGCCGACGGCGGCGAACGCGGCCATCTCCTCGTGGCGGGTCTGGATGAACCTGGGATCGTTGTCGGCCTTGCCGAACGCGGCCACGATCCCGTTGATGCCGTCGCCGGGATACGCGAACACCTGCTTGACACCCCAGTCGCGCAGGCGTTGCACGACGAAGTCCCCGACGGTCATGAGTTGTTCCCTTCCAGCACGTACACCGTGTACGCGGAACGGATGATCGGCTGCGCGACGTTGCGGACCCGGACCCCGCCCGGCGTCAGACCCTGTTCGGTGCCGAAGTGCGCGTGGCCGTGCACCGCGAGATGCGTGCCGGTCGCGTCGATGGCCTCGCCGAGCAGGTACGAGCCGAGGAACGGGTAGATCTCCGGCGGCTCACCGCGCAACGTGTCGGGCACCGGCGCGTAGTGCGTCAGCGCGACCTTGATGTCGGTGTCCAGTTCGGACAGTGCGCCCCGGAGGTTCTCGGCGATGTCGACGGTGTGCTGGACGAACGCCTTCATCTCGCGCTCGCCGAACGCGCTGCCGCACTTGCCCGCGAACCCGCCGCCGAACCCCTTCACGCCCGCGACGCCGATCGAGCAGCCGTTGACCCGGTGGGTGAACGTCGTGCCCTCCAGGACGTGGATGCCCTTGTCCTCCAAGGTCTTGGTGACCTCAAGAGGCTTGTCGTCCTGGTGGTCGTGGTTGCCCAGCACGGCGACCACGGGCACCGGCAGGTCCGCGAACTCGTCCGCGACCACCTCGGCCTCGACGACCGTGCCGTGCCGGGTCAGGTCACCGGCCAGGAGAAGGACGTCGGCGTGCTCGCCGACCTTCTCCAGCGCCGGACGCAGGTGCCCGCGCATGTCCTCGCCGAGGTGGATGTCCCCGACCGCAGCGACTCGGATCATCGCAGGTCCTCCTCACCCTCCGGTTCGCCCGCAGGTGTCACGCGCACGTCGTTGAAGATCGTCAGCTCGGGGGCGGCCTCGTGCAGGACCTCCTCCAGCGCGGCCCGGCGGTCCGCGCACGCCACGTCGCCGGAGAGCATCACGTGATCTCCGCGCACGGTGACGCGCACGCCCAGCTCGGCGGTCCGGGGGTCCTCGGCCACCGCCCTACGCAGATTTGCCGCCAGGTACTGCTCGGAACTCATGGTTCCTCCCGATGATGTCCAGGCGTTCGATGAGCATCAGGAACGCTTCGGCGTACGGAGAGGCCTTGGTCTCCTCGCGCACCTGGTCCCAGTCGATCTGTTCGCGCAACGCACGGGCGAACGGCAGCAGTTCGCTGAAGTCGCAGCGATGTCCGTCCAGCACCAGCAGCTTGCTGCTCAGCACGAAGGTCGCCGGCATGACCGGCAGCATCACCGAACCGACGGGCATGTCCTCCGCCATCGCCAGGACTTCGTCGGTCACCGGCCGCTCGTTGGGCCGGAACAACAGGTCCACCAGCGAGTCACCGTCGTAGACCTTCAGCAGCCAGTCCTCCGGCGGCTCCGCACCGCGCAGTCCCGCCTCCACCAGCACCCGCACGGCCTCGTTGACGTCCTCCTCCTTCACCAGGAGGTCGACGTCGTGCTCACTCACGGGTCCTCCTCGCGCATAACCGGCACAGCCACCGGTCAGCGCGAACGGGATCTCCGCTCCACGTAAGACCTTGGCGACCTTGGTCAAGGTCATCAGCAGTTCGGCCTGCACGTCGCTCATGCACTCCGGGCTACCCGCCGATGCGCGGAGTGAACCTCAGTCCGTGGCGAGGCGCGCGTGGGTCTCGGTGTCGTAGCGGACGCCGTCGTAGAGCAGCCGGGCGCGTTCGACACCCTCCACGGCGAACCCCGCCCCTGTCGCGACGCGGCAGGAAGCGGGGTTGTCCACGCGGTGTGCGAGCTCCAGGCGGAACAGGCCCAGTTCGGCGAACGCGAACTCGCTCACGGCCCTGCACGCCTCGGTCGCGAGGCCCTTGCCCCGCGCCTCCTCCCGCATCCAGTACGAGATCCACCCGGTGAGGTGACGGCGTTCCACGCTCGACACGGCGACGTTGCCCACCGGCACGCCCTCGTGCAGCACGGCGAACGAGTAGGCGGTGTCCTCCTCGCGACGGGCCATGAGCAGCGCGATCCAGTCCTGCGCGGCGGTGAGCGAGTCGATCGGGAGGGTGAACTGGCGGGCCATCAGCCCCTCGCCGGCCGCGGCCAGGATGATCGGGGCGTCGTCGAGGTGCCAGGGCCGCAGCAGGGTGTCCACCCCTCCACCTTCCGAATTCGGGCATCCCCCTGCAACTCAGGGGGCGTCCCGCACGTCAGAAGAACAACGGCAAAGGGAGAGCAGATGGTCATTTTCGGCTGGCGGACGACGATCGAGCAGCTGCGGATGCTGCAGCTGGTGTGCGGGCACTGCCACCACCAGTCGGCGCACAACCTGTTCCGGCGCTACACGAAGCCGACCATCTTCTTCATCCCGCTGTTCACGATCAGCAGCAAGTACGGCCTGCAGTGCACGTTCTGCGGTGTCTCCTACGACATCAGCAAGATGCACGCGCATCAGCTCGTCTGACAGGCCTCGCATCCGGGCGCGTGCTCGTCGGTGGTGACGCGCCCGCACTCCGGGCAGATCAGTTCGAGAAGGCAGGCCGGCTCAGCCTCAGGGACACGGCCGAGGTCCAGACCCAGCCGATCGTCGCGACCGCGTAGAGCAGCACCGTGCCGCCGGGGTCGCCCAGGAACGCCATCGGCACCATCAGGAGCACGCCCGTCAGGCCGCTCATCACCGCCAGCCACCCTCCGAGCCTACGCGCGAACACGAAGCACGCCCCGATCCAGCCGATCATCGCGACGCCGAACGCGACCGCGTGCAACGCGCCGTGCCAGGACATCGACGCGGGTAGTCCGTCCGGTGCGCCGAGCGGGAAGCCGAGGGCCGGATCGGCGACGAACACCCCGCCGAGGATCATCCCCACCCCCATCAGGCCGATCAGCCGCGCACCCCACCTCGTGTGCTTCGCCATGCCCGTGGCCGCGACCACGAACAACGCGCCGCTGACGACGAAGTTCGCGATCTGGATCCAGCCGAGCGAGCCGAGGCTGAGCATGCTGAACGGGTGCCGCGCGAGGTCGAAGCCCTCGCGGGTGAACGCCTGGGCGTACCCGACGACGAGGTAGAGCGGACCGGCGACGACACCACAGGCGATGCGGGACATGGGTTCCTCCGAGGTTCGGTGTGGGGAGAACGAAACCACCGACAATTTTTTTTGTCAAGACTAGTCACGCTGTCTTGACGAAGAGAATCGTCGGGAGCAGGATGGCACCATTCCACCGACCAGAACGGGAGATCCGATGGGCCACGAGTTCACGAGCACCGACGAGATCGAGGTGCCGGCGTCCGTCGAGGACGTCTGGACGGCCATCGCGACGGGGCCGGGCATCGACTCGTGGTTCATGGGCCGCAACGAGGTCGCGAACGGCCAGGTCAAGATGGCCTTCGGCGGCTACGAGCCGACGAGCGAGATCACCGCCTCCGAGCCGGGCAGCCACTTCGCGTACGACAGCGGCAAGGCCCCTGACGGCCGGTTCATCGCCTACGAGTTCCTCGTCGAGGCCCGTGAGCAGAGCAGCACCGTGCTGCGGATGGTCACGAGCGGCTTCCTGCCCGGTGACGACTGGGCCGACGAGTTCGAGGCGATGACGCTGGGCGGCGCGCTGTTCCGCCGCACGCTGCTGGAGTACCTGACGTACTTCCCCGGCCGCACGGCCCGTCCGCTCACGGTCTTCGGGCCGATGATCAGCGACTGGGACGAGGCCTGGAAGAAGCTGGACGCGGCGCTGGCCGAGAGGCTCCCGGACGCCGTCGAGTTCCACCGCAACGCCCACACGATCGGCCTGCGCACCGACCGCGGCATGTACCGGTTCATGCGCGGGTTCTTCGGCCCGATCATCGCCGCACACCACGTCTTCGAGGGCGACGAGTCCGAACAGGACTGGCAGAGCTTCCTCGACACCACCCTGGGAGAGAACCGATGACGCACTTCACGACTTCCGCCGACGGCACCGAGATCGCGTACTCGATCACCGGCTCCGGTCCCGCGCTGGTCCTCGTGGACGGCGCCATGTGCCACCGCATGTTCGGACCGTCGACCGAGCTCGCGTCGGTGCTGGACAAGAACTTCACCGTCTACACCTACGACCGGCGCGGCCGCGGCGAGACCGGTGACGGCGCGACGCCGTGGTCGCTGGAGCACGAGGTCGAGGACATCGACGCCGTGATCAGGGAGGCCGGCGGCAGCGCGTTCGTCTTCGGCGTCTCCTCGGGCGCGGTGCTGGCCCTCGAAGCGGCCACGCGCCTGCCGTCCATCTCCCGGCTCGCGATCTACGAGGCGCCGTTCGTCGTGGACGACACCTACAAGCCGCGGCCGGCGGACATCGTGCGGCAGATGAACGACATGCTGGCGCGCGACGACCGCTCCGGGATGCTCTCGACGTTCATGAAGATGGTCGGCGCGCCCGGCTTCGGCGTCGCGGTGATGAAGCTGACGCCGGTGTGGAAGAAGCTCAAGCTCGTCGCGCACACGCTGCCGTGGGACCTCACGATCCTGGGCGACGACGGCCGCGGCTCCAAGCTGCCCACCGACCGCTGGACCGTCAAGGTGCCGACGCTCGCGATGGACGGCGGCAAGAGCCCCGAGTACCTCCGCAACGCCATGAAGAACGTCGCGGAGGTGGTGGGAGCGGACTACCGGACGCTGCCCGGTCAGACGCACATGTACAAGTCGTCGGTCATGGCGCCGGAGCTGGTGGAGTTCTTCTCGCGGGCCCAGCGCACCGCGGGTCCCATCGCGTAACCGGCCACGACGAACAGCCCGCCGACCAGCACCCAGCCGATCGCGCCCCAGCCGAGCACGACGGTGGTGAGCAGGGCGGGGCCGACCATGCGCGCGACGGCCGTTCCCGTCGCGAAGAAGCCCTGGTACTGGCCCTGCCGGTCGGCGGGTGCGAGGGCGAAGCTGATCTCCCACGCACCGGACGCGAGCATCATCTCGCCGAGCACCTGCAGCGCGGCGGCCGCGACCAGCAGCGCCGCCGCGGGCCAGGCGCCGAAGCCGAACGCGGTGGTGGCGAACACGGCACAGGACGCGAGCATGACCAGTCGGGCGTGCTTGACGAGCCTCGACGACGCGGTGAGTCCCTGCGCGCGCTGGGCGATCCTGACCTGGAACAGCACGACGGCCGCGGTGTTGAGCACCAGCAGCGCGGCGGCGAGCCACGTCGGCGCCTCGGTGCGCTGCACGATCCACAGCGGGATGATCAGGCTCAGCAGCGGCATGTAGAGCAGCATCACGGCGTTGATCAGCGTGATCAGGGCGTACGGGCGGTCCTTCAGGACGTCGAACTTGCCCTTCGTCCTGGACATGACGGTCTCCGGGAGCGTGCTCAGCACGACTGCGGCGATGAGGAACGCGACGACGTCGAGCACGAACACGGCCGTGTAGGCGGCCTCGGTGCCGAGGTGCAACGCGAACCCGCCCGCCGCCGCACCGATCGCGATGCCGGCGTTGGCCGTGGACTGGATGCGCGCACGCGCCCGTGTGCGCTCCTCCGGCGTGGTGAGCCCGGCGAGCAGGGCCTGCCGGGACGCCTGAAGGCCGCTCTGGAAGCTCGCGTACAGGCACATGACCAGGACGAACGCGCCGAAGTTCCGGGTGAGCAGCAGGATGCCGATGCTGGCGGCCGTGGCGGCGGCGAGCACGACGGCGGTGGTGCGCGGGCCCAGGCGGTCGGCGACGTGTCCCAGCGCGACTCCGGCGACGGCTCCGACACCCCACGCGAGGGTCAGCGCGAGGCCGACCTTCGCCGCGCTCAGGCCCACGACCTGCGTGAAGTAGAGCGCCGAGACGACGAGGAACCCGCCGTCCCCGATCGAGTTCGTGAGCTGTGCGTACGCGAGTCGCCTGGTCATGTCCTAGACCGTAGGACGGTGATTGGCCCTAGCCGTGGGACAAGACCGCGCTGCGTTTCTGGGCCAATTTCGTGCCCGCCCACGACACCGCGAAGCCCAGAAGGCAGAAGACCACCGCGACGAACAGGCTGTTCAGGGCGACGGCGCCGTACCCCTGCTGCCGCGGGTCGAGGAACGGGTACGGGTACCAGCCGACGATCGAGCCCCTGACCAGCGAGTACACCAGGTAGGCGAACGGGAACGCGAGCCAGGTCCACCACCTGCGGGTTCGTTCCGGCGCGAGCAGCCACTCCGCCACCACGAGGATCGGGACGATCGTGTGCAGCACCCAGTTCGCGTAGGACGGCGTCTGCACGTCGATGCCCTTCAACAGCAGCCAGTACACGAGGCCCGTCGTCGCCATGTAGAGCACGGCCGCGCCCCTGATCTGCGCCGACACCGGCCTGAACACGCCCAGCAGCGCCACCACCGCGGCGAAGAGGTTCGACAGGATGGTGAAGAAGCTGTAGTGGTCGACCGGCCGGAACCGGTCGCCCAGCACGACTATCAGGTAGATCTCCGCCGAAAGAACCAGCAGCAACACGACCATCCGGAGCAGCTTGATCACGTCCGGAATTAGAACTCGGTTTCGTCAGGGGTGCATCCGGGAGCCCTTGAAGATCTTGTCGACGGCGTTCTTCTGGCCGTGCACGGCGATGCCGACCAGGTCGAGGTCCTGCGTGTGCACCTTGCGGACGGCCGCGCGGTTGTCGGCGTCGTTGCCGGTCGCGAACAGGTCGGCGGTGAAGATCGTCATCGCCTGCTCGCGGTTGAGCGCCCGTTCGTGGGCCTTCTTGAGCAGTTCGGCGGTGCCCTGGAGGACCACGACGGGCTGGCCGAACATCGGCAGGTAGTGCACGTCGTCGGCGTCGACGTAGGGCTCGCCCCTCAGCGTCTCCGGCAGGCCGCTGACGAGGAAGGCCGTGACGTTCAGCGCCTGCCAGCCGGCCAGGTCGTCCCGCAGCAGCACAGCGATCTTGGTGTCGAACATGGACACCACGATCGCGGGCGTTCCCGTGTGCGGTCTTGTACGTTCCTGACATGAGCACGGCCGCGTGGAAGCCCGCGGTGGAAGGCATCAAGGAGGTCTTCCACGCCTCCTTCACGACGCACGTCTACCCGGCGCACACGCACGACGCGTGGACGTTGATGGTGCTCGACACCGGTGCCGTGCGGTACGAACTGGACCGTCACGAGCACGGCGCTCTCGTGGACGGCGTCACGCTGTTGCCGCCGCACGTGCCGCACGACGGCCGGTCCGCGTTGCCGACGGGCTTCCGCAAGCGCGTGCTGTACCTCGACGACTCCGCGCTGCCGTCCGACCTGGTCGGCAAGGCCGTCGACACGCCGATGCTGCCCGATCCCCTGCTGCGACAACGGGTGCACCAGCTGCACCTCGCGCTGGACGAGCCGTTCGAGGCGTCGTCGCGGCTCGCGTTGATCACCGAACGGCTGGTGCACCACTTCGCCGGCACCACACCGGTCGCGCACGCCGATCCGACGCTGGCCGACCGGTTGCGGCAGTTGCTGGACGCGTCGCTGCCGTCGGGGATCACCCTGGCCGAGGCCGCTTCGGAGTTGCAGACCAGTCCCACGCACCTCGTGCGGGCGTTCAGCCGCCGGTTCGGGTTGCCGCCGCACCGGTACCTGACCGGCCGCCGTGTGGACCTCGCCCGTGGCTTGCTGATCGAGGGACGGCCCGCGGCCGAGGTGGCGGTGCTGGCCGGGTTCCACGACCAGTCGCACCTGACGCGCCATTTTCGCCGTGTCCTGGGTACGAGTCCCGGACGCTTCGTACGCTGACGTCGTGCACGTCGGCATCCTTGGGCCCGTTGAGGCGCGTTCTCCGCACGGCAAGATCGCGGTGGGTGGCCCGCGGCCGCGCACCCTGCTGGCGTTGCTGGCGATCCGGGTGGGCGAAATCGTGCCACTCGACCGGTTGGTGGACGAGCTCTACGGCGCCGAGCCGCCGTCGGACGCCGCGAACGCCTTGCAGGGCCAGGTCTCGCGGCTGCGGCGGGCGCTCGGGGACGCGTCGCTGATCGAGTTCCACCCGGCCGGGTACCGCCTGGCGTTGCCGGCGTCCCAGGTCGACGCGCACCGGTTCCTGGCGTTGGCGACGGACGGCCGGCAGGCGTTGGAGCAGGGCGACCCGCAGGCGGCGGAATCCCTTTTGTCCGAAGCACTTCAGCTGTGGCGCGGCCCGGCGCTCGCCGACGTTCCCCTGGCGGACCACGCGACACGCCTGGAACAGCAACGGTCCTCCGCCTCGGGGTCGCTCGTCGCCGCGCGGATCCGGCTCGGCAGGGCCGACGTCGCCGAGATCCAGGACCTGGTGCGGCAGAACCCGTTGGACGAACGGCTGCGCGGATACCTGATGCAGGCGCTGAACCAGCAGGGCCGCCAAGCCGAGGCGTTGCAGGCGTTCGAGGACGCCCGTGCCCTGCTCGCCGACGAACTGGGCACGGATCCGTCACCCGAACTGCGCGCCGTCCACCTCCAGGTGCTGCGCGGCCCGACCCAGCGCGAGCTGCCCGCGCAGCTGACGTCGTTCGTCGGCAGGCAGGAGGAACTGAGGCGGATCGGGACGCTGACGTCCCGGCTCGTCACGCTCACCGGTCCCGGCGGGGCGGGCAAGACGAGGCTCGCGCTCCAGGCCGCCGGTCCCGGCGCGATCTTCGTCGACCTGGCACCGGCGAAGGACGTGGCCGCCGCGACCCTGCAGGCGTTGGGGCTCAAGGAAACCGCGCTGGAACCGGAGGAACGCCTCACACTGGCCCTGCGCGAGCGGTCGGCGTTGCTGGTCCTCGACAACTGCGAGCACCTGATCGTCCAGGCCGCGCGGCTGGCGGGGCACCTGCTCAGCACGTGCCCGTCGTTGCGGATCCTCGCCACGAGCCGGGAGGCGCTCGGCATCACCGGCGAGACGCTGTGCCCGGTGCCGCCGCTCGACGCCGAGCAGAGCGTGACGTTGTTCGCCGACCGCGCCCGCCTGGTGAACCCGGCGTTCGTGCGCGACGGGCACACCGCCGACATCTGCCGGGAGCTCGACGGCCTCCCGCTGGCGATCGAACTGGCCGCGGCCCGCACCCGGACGTTGACGACCGAGGAGATCGCGGACCGCCTGAACGACCGCTTCCGGTTGCTCACCAAGGGAAACCGCGCCGCGGCACCGCGCCACCAGACGCTGCGCGCCGTCGTGGAGTGGAGCTGGGACCTGCTGTCCGAGGACGAACGCGACCTGGCCGCGTGCCTCGCGACGTTCAGCGGCGGGGCGACCCTGGAGGCCGTCGAGGAGGTGGGCGGGCACGACATCGAGGTGCTGGACGCGTTGGTGGACAAGTCACTGGTGGAGGCCGCAGACGGCCGCTACCGGATGCTGGAGACCATCCGCGAGTTCTGCTCGCAGCACAAACGGGTCGACGCCGCCCACGCCACCTACTTCCTCGCGCTGGCCCGCCGCGCGGATCCCGAACTGCGCCAACGGGATCAGGTGAGGTGGTTCGCCCGGCTCACCGCGGAGCACGCGAACCTGATGCAGGCCCTGGCGTGGACCGCGGAGCACGACCCGTCCCAGGCCCTGGAGCTCGTCAGCGCCCTGGCCTGGTACTGGTACCTGAAGGGCAGCCGAGCGGAAGTCCTCGGTGTGACAAGGGAACTGCTCGCCCGCGTGCCCGAGGAGTCCACAGAGGAATACACGATCCTGCTGGCACTGGCCGCTCCGGAACGGGTGCAGGGCAAGTTCCGCGAGCTGCGCGGGCCGATCAGGCAACCGTTCGTGCTCATCGCGTGGGCGATGCTCTCCGGCCCGCCCGACCCGTCCGCGCCGCGCACCCCGTTGCAGGACGAGGTGGAACGCAGCGAGGACCCGTGGATCCAGGGCCTGATCGGGTTCAGCAACTCCTACACCGGCTGGACCGTGCGCGGCGACAGGGAACTGGCGATCACGCAGTCCCGCGAGGCGTTGCGACGGTTCCAGGACCTGGGCGAGCGCTGGGGTTCGGCGCAGGTCCTCGACGTGCTCGCCGTCCTCACCGAGGACCCCGCCGAGTCACTAGCTTTGACGGACCAGGCACTCCAGGCGGTCGCCGAACTCGGCGCCGTGGAGGAACTCGCCGAACTGCGGGGCCGGCGCGCAGACCGGTTGCTCGACGTCGACGAGGACGCGGCCGAGCGCGACTACCTGCAGGCGCTGGAGATGGCGACGCGGGCGGGCCTGGCCGCCACGCGGGCGCTGGCGAAGACGGGCCTCGCCAGGATCGCCCTGCGCAGGGGTGAGCCCGGGCAGGCCGAGAAGCTCCTGCGGGAGGCCCAGCAGGAGCTCGGGGTCGGGTGGATGCACGCGGCGGCGCAGCAGCAGGTTGATGCCGCACTCGCCGAGCTGGCCCGCGGGGATCACGGCTGAGGCTCGGCCGCGCCCTAGAGACCACAAGCCACGCTCAGCCCATGACCGGCGCAACGGCCGCAACCGAAAGACCACAGCCCGAGCCCGGCCGACAACCTCCGCGCCGGCCGCGACCCGGAAGCCTAGACGCCGCCGATGAGCTTCAGCATCTGCTCGATCTGCCCCTGCCGGGTGTTGACCACCCGCTCGGCGTAGGCGGTCGCCTCGGGGTTCTGGCCGTCCTTCTTCTCCGTGAGGGCCATCTCCACGCCGGCGCCCTGGTGCCCGGTCATCAAGTTGAAGAACAGCTGGTCGAACTCGGCGCCGCTCTTCTCCTTGGTCTCGTTGATGACCTTGTCGTCGAGCAGCGGCTGACCTCCGTGGGCGACGTGCAGGCTGGCGCCGTCACCTTCCGGCTTGTCCCACAGCTTCAGCCACGACTTGAGCATCGTGAGCTCCTCGCGCTGGGTCACGTCGATCGCGCCCGCGAGGTCCTTCGCCTCCTTGCTGGTCGCCTTCGCCAGCCCCACCTGCGACAGGCTGATGCCGAGCTGCAGGTGGTCCACCATCATCTGCACGAACGTCACGTCCGCGTCGTTGAACCTCGCACTGGCACCCGGAACGGGTGGTGCGGCGGAAGACTCGCCGTGCCCGTGGGCCTGCTGGCCCTCCGGCACGACGGCCTGTCCGCCGCACCCCGCCAGCGCCAGGACCGCGATCGCGATCACCAGGCGCTTCATCGGATCAGATCTTCTCCCACAGAGCCGCCACGTTCGGCGGTTCCCAGCCGGTCAGCGAGGTGTGTCCCTGACGGCAGCGGTAGGTCGAGCCGCCGTAGGTGACGGTCTGGCCGGTCGCGTAGGAGGTGTTCGCCGCCCACGTGCCACCGGCGGGCGGGGGCTGCGTGGTCGTGGTGACCGGGGGGTTCGTGGTCGTCGTAGGGGGACGGGTGGTCGTCGTGGTGGGCGGCGGGGTCGTGCCGCCACCACCGGTGATGTTGAGGTCGATGCACGAGTAGAACGCGTTGACCGTGTCGCCGATGTTCCAGATCGCGAACAGCTTCTGGCGACCGGAGAACCCGCCGAGGTTGATCGAGTGCGTGGTCGGGTTGTTCGGCTGCTGGTTGTTGCCGGCGAAGTAGCCGACGCGCGTGTTGCCGATGAAGTACTCGTAGTCGCGCGTGGCGTGCCGTGCCGTGAAGGTCCACGTCAGCGACAGGGTCTGGCCGGTGTTGGTGACCTTCCAGGGAAGGCTGTCGTTGTCGAGCGGGGCGAACGCGCCGTTGTCGCCGCTGCAGTTCTTCTTGCCCTTGACGCCCTCGGCGCTCTGGGGCTCGTACTTCGCCTGGCCGCAGAGGTCGACGGAGATGTCACCCCTGGCGCACTGCGCGGACCGGCTCGCCGGCGACGACACGTAGCCGTGAGCGCTGGCGGAACCGACCGGCGTGATGAGCACGATGGCAGGGACAGCGGCCATCAGGAGGGCCGCTTTACGCATGATTTTCATTCGTCCGAACTCCTTGGATCGTTCCCAAACGGGTTGACCCGTAGGCAGGGGGCGGGAACCGGGAGCGCTGCCGCGCGCTCACCGATCCAGTTTCGGTTCAGTGGTCCAGACCATAAACCGGTGTTCGGAAAGTGGTCAAGCGATCACCTCGCGAGAACGGGAAACTTGTTCTCTGCCAACAAGTCCAGTCGCTCCACTGGTCCTGCCATCCGCCATTCGGGTCACAGGTTCAGACCGATCAGCCCACTGGTACGAACGCGCGGTGACTGGGTAACCCGGTGACATTCGCGATTTCGACGAGCCCAGCAGGGCGGCCGGCCCCGGTGTCGTAGCCGACGGACCCGCAGGTGCCGCAACGGTACTCGTGATCGATCCAGCGGGCGAGGCCCTGCACGACGCGATTCCCGCGACGTGGCGGGATCTGACCGACCGGCTGCGGATCGTGTGGCTGCGCGTGCCGGCGGCTCCCGGCTGGAAGTCCACAGTGGACATGGTCCTGACCAGGCACCGCGACGACGTCCAGCCGGTGCTCGACGTCGTCACCAGCGGCCCGATCGCGGCGGACGTGGTCGACCTGGTGCGCCACCACGAGAACCTGGTCCGCTCGGTCCTGCTGGTGGACCCGGAGGTCGACGTCCCCGACCCGTTCGCCCAGGTGGTTCTTCGCAGCTCAGAGGGCCCCGTGCCCGCTCCGCTGGGCCATCCCGACGTGGTCTTCGGCGTCGTGGCGGCGCTCAACGAGCTGAGCTGAAGCTTAGGTTGAAGAACTTTCTCTGAACCGGACAGATCGGCCACCCGTATCCCTCGTCAGGGAACCGAGACGGGAGGCTTCATGCGAGCGCGTCTGCTCATCATCGTGCTAGGGCTGCTTGCGCTGGCGGGTTGTTCGACGGTCGGCGGCGGCGGTTCGGGCGAGCCGGCGGCCAACGAGTCGGACGCCACGTTCTCGTTGCAGATGATCCCGCACCACCGGCAGACGATCGAGATCGCCAAGGTGGCGATGGAGAAGTCCAAGGACGAGTTCGTGATCAACGTGGCGGAGAAGATCGCCACCGCCGAAGCGGGCGAGATCGAGCAGATGTCCACCTACCTGCGCAGCTGGAACATCCAGGTGCCGGGTGACGACGCCAACGCCACGCACAAGATGGCGGGCATGATGACCGTCAAGGACGTCGAGGCGCTCAAGTCCGCCACCGGCAAGCAGTACGACGACCTCTTCCTCGCCACCCTCTCCCGCCACCTCCGCAGTGGCGTGGACATGGCGAAGAACGCCCAGGCCAAGGGCGAGCACATCGGCTCGAAGGCCTTGGCGGGCAAGATCATCGTGTCGCAGACCGAGGTGCTGGACCAGATCGCCGCAAAGCAGAAGTCCTGACGCCCCAACGGGACTCGCCACGACACACGTCCGCCGCCTTCGGGGCAGTGGGCGTGTAGGCGCGTTCGGAGGCCGAAAACCGATCGGCCCCCACCCCTGCCCGCCAATACTCTCCCCCGCATGTACCCACAGGTGGAGCCCTACGCCCAGGGCATGCTCGACGTAGGCGACGGCCAGCAGATCCACTGGGAGGCCAGCGGAAACCCGTCCGGCAAACCCGCCTGCGTCTTCCACGGCGGCCCGGGTTCCGGCTCGCACCCCCGCTGGCGCGAGGACTTCGACCCCACCCACTGGAACCTCGTCCTCTGGGACCAGCGAGGCGCCGGTCGCAGCACCCCGTCGGCCGCGGACCCGGCCACGGACATGGTGCACAACACCACCCAGCACCTGATCGACGACGCCGAGAAGCTCCGCGAACACCTCGGCATCGACAAGTGGCTGCTGATCGGCGGTTCCTGGGGCTCGACCCTGATCCTCGCCTACGCCATCCAGCACCCCGACAGGGTGAGCGAGATCATCATCCCGGCGGTGACGACGAGCCGTCCGGAAGAGCACGCGTGGATCACCCGCGGCCTAGCCCTCTTCTACCCCGACTACTTCGACGCCTTCGTCGGAGGCGTCCCGGAGGAGGACCGCGACGGCAACCTGGCCCTGGCCTACAACAGGTTGCTCAACTCACCGGACCCCGCGACGCGGGAGAAGGCCGCGTGGGACTGGAGCAAGTGGGACCTGTCCACGATCACCGGTGGCGACAACGACTTCACCGGTACCCGGTACGAGGACCCGGAGACGCGCTACCGGTTGGCGCGGACCGTCAGCCACTACTGGGGCAACGAGGCGTTCCTCGAACCGGACCACATCTTCGACAACCTCGACCGGCTCAAGGGCATCCCCGGCGTGCTCATCCACGGCCGCAACGACTTCGGCGGGCCGCTGTCCACGGCGTGGGAGGTCGCGAAGAGGTGGCCGGACGCCGAACTGGTCATCCTGAACGACGCCGGCCACGTCATCATGGAGGGCAACAGCATGGACAAGGCCATCGCCGCCGCCGTCCAGAAGTTCCGCTAGGGAGCCACGGGTCCGGAGCGGTAGAGGTCCTCGCCCGCCCACCGGATCCGGTCGTCGAAGCCGAAACCCGGTGCGGCGACGAAGTTCGAGGCCTCGTCGATCGAACCGGAGCCGTCGTACTTCGCCCGCAACGGGTACGGGAACACCGGGCGGGTGCGCACGACTGTGCCGTCGTCGTCACGGCCCTCGGCGATGATCCGGTCGGGCACCCGGCCGCCTTCGACCCACGACACGAGCGCGCGGAACGGGTTGAAGTCGGTCAGGGTGTCACCGCCGGCGCAGTGCCACATCGACGGCACGACGAAGAGCTTCGCCCAGTCGACGTCCTTGCCACCGGTGAGGCGCTGCCAGTAGTCGAGCGTGCCCTCGAACGGGATGCCCTGGTCGCCCGCGCCGTGCCAGATGATCAGCTTGGCGCCGGCCCGCCGGAACTCCCGCAGGTCCAGGGAGAGCGAGTTCGCCTTCACCGTCTCGGGCACCAGCTGCCGGAACGAGCTCACGGTGAACTCGAACGACTCCAGCGACGAGTGCGGCCTGCCGATCGGGTAGACGAGGTGCTTCAACCCGTTGTCGGCCAGTTCGGGTGCGATGCCGCGGCCGAGCCCGGGAGACGGGTTCAGCCAGAACGTCCACGAGATCTCGGACCCGTACGGCTGGCCGCCGGGGTACAGCCGCACCCCCTGGTCGGCGGGCCCGGCGTAAAGACGGCGGACGCGGGCGATCTCGTCGTCGGTCAGCTGACCGGCCAGCGTTCCGGGATCGAACTCGCACAGGCGCGGATCCTCGATCTGGCCGTCCACCAGGCCGTCGAGCCCGTCGCAGGCGGCCATCACCGCGCTGTGCAGCACGAAGATCTTGTCGTTCGGGATGGTGTTGCGCGCGATCCAGGCCTGGTAGCCGATCAGCCCGGTGTAGTAGGCGCCCGGCGCGGCCGCGATGATGCCGTCGAAGTCGTGCGGGTAGCGCTGGGCCAGCAGCAGGCCCTCACGGCCGCCGTTGGAACAGCCGCTGAAGTACGACTTCACGGGAGCCTTGCCGTAGAACGCCTTGATGATGTGCTTGGACACCTTCGACAACGCGTGCGGTGCACGGAAGAAGTAGTCGTCGCGGGCCTTCTGGTCGGAAGCCGCCCAGCTCGCGTCGAACGGGTTCTCCGGTGGCGCCTGGTGCCCGTCGTCGGTCGCCGCCACCGCCGCGTCACCGAACGCGGGTCCGCAGCCGGGCGGGAAGTCCGGATCGTCGATGATCCCGCAGAACCCGCCGCAGCCGTACTGGAGGTAACGGCCCTCGTAGCCGCGGAGAGGCAGCTTCAGCTGGAACCCGATGTTCGGCTCGATCGTGCCGCGGACGTCGCAGAACTCCTTGGCACCGGACACGACCGAAGCCGACTTCACCTGGGTGCGGGCGTCCGGAACGTCGAACGAGCGCACCAGGTCGGCGCACGAACGCACCGGTCTCGAACCCGGTGCGGTGGCGGCGGGAGCGGCCCCCGCCGCCACCGTCCCCAACACGGCCAAACACACGAACAACCTGCGGAACATCGAGCGCCCTTCCCCCTGACCCGGACGTACAGGGGAAGTGTCGCAGCTAACTCACGTGCACGCGTGGGCGTCGGGTCGGATCCGACTCCGCCGAGCGGATGATCTCGCGTACGACCGGAGGCGTATCACCACGTCCGAGGATCAGGTAGCGGAACAGGTGCCCCAGCGGATTGCCCTCCGACCACTCGAAGTGCGCGTGCGGGATCACACCCGTCGAGTCGCGCAACGCCAGCAGGATCGCGGCGATCGCGTTCGGCGCGGCGGGGGCCGAGGCGCGCAGCACGCGGTGGCCGTCCACCTCGACGCCGGTCACGCACAGGACGTTGCTGAACGCCGACGGGTCGACGATGTCGATCTCCAGGAAGATCACGTCCGCCGTGCCCGGCACCGGGTTCATGCCGCGCTGCTCGACCTCCTTCTCGTCGTACTCCGCCTTGTCACCGGCCTGGCGGCGGTTCGCGATCAACGTGATCCGCCCGTCGTGGGCGATCGTGTCGCTGACGAACCTCCGCGCGTTCTCGTCGAACTTGATGCTGTCGACGCGCAGCTCGGTCGTGCGGGAGATCCGGGACACCAGCGAGATCACGATGATGCCGATGATGAAGCCGAACGAGATGGTGATGCCGTCCGGCTTCTCGATCACGTTCTCCACCAGCGCGTACACCAGGACCAGCGTCAGCACGGTGAACCCGATGCCCGCTCCGCGCTGTCCCTTGCGCCACGCCGAGACCGTCACCGCGAACGATCCGGAGACCATCATCGCCAGGATCCCGGTCGCGTAGGCGCCGGCCTGCGCGTTCACGTCGGCGTTGAAGATGATCGTGATGATGATGCAGATGACCGTGTAGACGATCACGACGGGACGAACCGCGCGTCCCCACTCCGGCGCCATGCCGTACGACGGCAGGTAGCGCGGCACGATGTTGATCAGACCGGCCATCGCCGACGCGCCGGCGAACCACAGGATCAGGATGCTGCTGATGTCGTAGACGGTGCCGAACACCTCGCCGAGCAGTTCGTGCGCGAGGTACGCCAGCGCGCGGCCGTTCGCCGGACCGCCGGGGGCGAACTTGTCCTGCGGCACCAGCACTGTCGTGATGAACGACGTCGCGACCAGGTACACCGACATGATCAACGCGGCGGTCGTCAGCAGCTTGCGCGTGTTGCGCACCCGGCTTTCGAGGCGCTCCTCCGGCGTCTTGCCGGAGGAGGAGACCAGCGGCATCATGCTCACGCCGGTCTCGAAGCCGGACAAACCGAGCACCAGCAACGGGAACGCCAGGATCGCGGGCCCGACGACACCGAAGAACCCGTCGCCGTGCGCACCCAGCGCCGACACCCAGCGGTCGAGGGCGTCCGGCGTCGCGAAGACGTCCACGAGCCCCACCACGGCCACGACGGCGTTCAGGCTGAGGAACACCGCCACCAACGGAATCGCGACGCCCACGGCCTCGCTGAAGCCCATCAGGAACACACCGCCGAGGATGAGCAGCAGGACGATCGTCAGCCACAACTCGGTGCCGTGCAACGCCTCCGGCACGTACGGGTTCTCCAGCGCGTGCACCGACGCGTCGGCCGCGGACAGCGTGATCGTGATGATCCACGACGTCGCCACGAACCCCAGCAGCACCAGCACGAAGATCTTGCCGCGCCAGAACGGCAGCAGGTCCTCCAGCATCGCCACGGACCCCTGGCCGTTCGGGCTCTCCCTGGCCACCCGCCGGTACATCGGCAGCATGCCGAGCAGCGTCAGCGCCACGATGAGCAACGTCGCCAGCGGGGACAGCGCGCCGGCGGCCAGTGCGGCGATGCCGGGCAGGTACGACAGGGTCGAGAAGTAGTCGACGCCGGTGAGCGTCATGACCTTCCACCACGGGTGCGGCTTGGCGTGCGACTCGTGGCTCTCCGGGCCGGAGGGCGCCACCCGGTCCGCGAGCAGCCATCTGCCGAGCGGCCCGCCGGGCGGTGCCGGCCGTTCCGGGCTCGGGACCTCGGCGGGAATGGCGTACTCCGTGCTCATGGCGCGAAGCATGGCACGGCCGGATCCCTAGGGCCGGAAGTCCGCCGGGAAACCCGCTTCCTGAATGGACAAACCGGACGGACGCAGCATTCCGATCTTCCCCTGCGTGTGCAGGTCCAGGAACATGTCCACAACGTCCGGATCGAACTGTTCGCCCCGGCCTGCCCAGAGTTCCCGCCGTGCGCGGTTCTCGTCCAGCGCTGTCTGATGTGGACGGTTCGACCGCATCGCGGCCCACGCCACGCACACGGACAGGATCCTGGCCTCGGGACGGATGTCCGCACCGCGCAGCCCGTCCGGGTAACCGGCACCGTCGTAGCGCTCGTGCTGCTGCCTGATCACGTACGCGACGCCCGTGAACCCCGGCACCATCCGCGCGAGCCGGTAGCCGAAGTCGGGGTGCTGGCGCAGCAACCGCCACTCCTCCTCCGACAGCGCGCCGGGCTTGGTCAGCACCACCTCGGGGATGATGACCTTGCCGATGTCGTGCAACCTGCCCGCGAGCTGGGTGATCCTGGTCGTGGGCGCGTCGAGCCCGAACTCCCCCGCCGCCACGCCCGCCCAGCGCGACACCGAACGGCTGTGGTCGTAGCGGTGCAGCCACCCGTCCACGCGGTCGGCGACCTGGCAGAGGAACTCCGCCATCGCGCCGTCGGTGTCCGGGTCGACCGCGGGCAACGGCTCGGGGCCGACCGCGATCCTGTTGCGCCCCGCCGCTTTCGCCGCGTACAGCGCGCGGTCCGCGATCACCACGATGTCGTCGGGGCCGTCGCCGTGCGTGGGGAAGCTCGCCGAGCCGACCGACACCGTGACGGACAACGGGATGTCGTCGTTGCCCGCGTTGACCGGGATCGGCTTCTCCGCCACGCGTTCGCGCAGCCGGTTCGCGATCACCGACAGACGGCTCGGACCGGCGTCCGGGACCAGCAGCGCGAACTCCTCGCCGCCGTACCGGGCGAGCACCTCACCGGACCGCGACGCCGCGCGCAGCCGTGCCGCGACCTCCATCAGCACGTCGTCGCCCGCGGGGTGGCCGTAGTTGTCGTTGATCGACTTGAAGCGGTCGACGTCGATGATGAAGACCGCCACGAAACCGTCGTTGCGCCTCGCGCGCGAGATCTCCAGCGGCAGCTGGGCCTCGAAGAACCGGCGGGTGTGCAGGCCGGTGAGGCTGTCGGTGATCGCGAGCTTGCGCTGGTCAGCGACGAGCCCCGCGAGCCTGGCGATGATCAGCAGCGACAGCAGCGCGCTGCCGCCGGCGATCACCAGGACGTCCTGCGACGACTGGCCGACGTCGTGGACCAGCATCAGCACCGGTGCGGCGAGGGCGGCCGAGCTCAGCGCGATGATCCGGCCGCGGCTCAGCCCGACGTCCTTGACGTGCGCGCGGTCGACGAGGCGCGCCATCGTCGGGTGCAGCGCCGCCGCGCCCATGCACAGGTTCGCCGACAACCAGATGGCGTCGAGGAAGTTGCCCGCGTGGTAGGTGCCGTCGAGGCGTTGCAGCACGTAGATCGTGTCGGCCGTCAGGATGCCCAGCAGGTTGCACGTCAGCAGGACGAACGCGCGCGGGCGAGGGCCCGCCCCGAAGATCAGGCGCAGCGCCACGACGAACAGCGCGAGGTCCATCATCGGGAAGCCGAGCGAGGCGATCTTGGCGAGAACCGGTGAGGTGAGTCGCGCCTGCGGGCCGATGACGTAGAGCCAGGAGGCCATGCCGGCGACGACCGCGAGCACGGCGGCGTCGAGCAGGCTCGGCAGGTCGAGGCCCGGCGTGCGGCGGCGGATCAGCAGGATCACGCCCGCGACCATCAACGGGTAATGACCCAGGTAGAAGATGTCCGCGTAGGACGGGTAATCCTTGTGGTCGAAGATGTAGTGCGATGCGTAGAACGTGAGGTCGGCGATCGCGTAAACGACCTGACTGAGTGCGAGGAACACCCATGGCCGCCTCCATTGGGGGCGGTTGCGCTTGACACCGGCGAATGTCGCGATCGCGGCCGACGCGCTGATCGTGCAGTAGAGCACCACGCGCACGGTTTGCCCTGTCGTCCCCGCGGGGCTGACCGGAATCAGGTAGTAGACGCCCAGCAGCAGGTGACCCGCCACCAGGTACATCCACCACGCTCCGGTGCTGCCGGCACGGAAGACGGTCACACGAGACCCCTCGTTCTACGACTTTGGTCGAGCCAGGTGATGATGCCCGACTTGGGATGATCGCGGCACCGTCGTTACTCCAATGAGGTGACCCACCATTACTGACGTTACCGCAAATCCAGGTTCTGTTTTCGACCGCCGCGGCGACGTTGATCTCCCGTGTCGCCGATCCACGCCGGCGGTGCACCCCGATCGATTTTGACACGACTTTTCGCTGCTCGAAGGTGATTCACGCACCTTGTGTGCTGGATAATTCCCGGCCCACCGGTCGGTAAGCGCCGTCGATGCGACCTTCGTCGTTGACAGTTGCTGGTTCACAAGCAGTCGGACGCCGTGATCAACGGACTATCGTGAGGCCGTGGACGGCGTTCGGTTCGGGGTGCTTGGGCCGCTGCTCGTCACGCACGAGGGGCGTACCGTCCACGTTCCCGCAGGCCAGCCGCGGCAGGTGCTCGTACTGCTGCTCCTGCACACCGGTCAGGCCGTCAGCGTCGACCACCTCATGTCGGTCCTGTGGGACGGTGATCCGCCCGCCAGCGCGCGCAAGGCCGTCCAGGTGCACGTCTCGCAGCTCAGGAGGGCTCTCAGGGGCCTTCCCGGGGTGTCGCTGGAGTGGTCGGGGCACGGCTACCGGCTCGACGTGCCGGACCGCTCGCTCGACCTGCAGCTCTTCCGCGAGGCGCGGGACCCCGACGAGGCGCTCGGGTACTGGCGCGGACCGGCGCTCGCCGAGCTGACCGCGAACACCCAGATGGCCGGCCGGCTGGAGGAGGAACGCCTCGGCGCGGTCGAGAGGCGGGCCGACAAGGCGGTGAGCGACGGCCGGCACCACGAGATCATCGGCGAGCTGACCGGGTACGTCACCGAACACCCGACCAGGGAACGGCTGCGGGGCGCGCTGATGGTCGCCCTGCACCGCAGCGGGCGGCAGGCGGACGCGCTCAGGACGTACGACGAGGGCCGCCGGAGGCTGGCGGAGGAGCTCGGGCTCGATCCCGGCCAGGAGCTGCGGGACCTGCACACCGCGATCCTGCGGGGTGACGTGCCCGCCGTGCCGCGCGAACTGCCCGCGAGGCCCGACCCGTTCGTCGGGCGGCGGGCGGAGATCGCGCTGATCACCAGGGCCGCCGAGAGCGTGATCGCCGTGCACGGGCCCGGCGGGCAGGGCAAGAGCGCGCTGGCCACCGCGGCGGCGCACGAGCTCGCGGGACGTTTCCCGGACGGACAGCTGTACGTGGACCTGCACGGCGCGACGCCCGGTCGTTCGCCGCTCTCCCCCGCCGAGGTGATCAGGCGGTTCCTGCGCGCGCTCGGCACGCCGCCGCTGGCCGTCCCGAACGACGTCTCCGAGGCCGCCGCGCTCTACCGGTCGGCACTCGCCAGGCGGAAGGTGCTGGTGCTGCTCGACAACGCGGTCGACGCGGCGCAGGTCGTCCCGCTGCTGCCCGGTGAACCCGGTTCCACCGTGCTGGTCACGAGCCGCCGGATGCTCGCGACGCTGGGCGCGCGGCACGTGCGGCTCGACCCGTTGCCGGAAGAGGACGCCCTGCAGTTGCTGGGTGACACGGGTGAGGCTGCTCGCGAGGTCGCACGGGCCTGCGACCACCTGCCGCTGGCGCTGACGATCGCCGCCGCGCGGCTGCGGTCGCGTCCCGACTGGACGACGGCGACGCTCGCCCGGCGACTCGCAGACCGGCGTCACCGGCTGGACGAGCTGGACTTCGACGACCTCGGTGTCCGGTCGAGCTTCCAGCTGGGCTTCGAGGGACTCGGAGCGGCCTCGACGCGGGCGTTCACGCTGGTGTGCAGCCTGAACGTGCCTTCCGTCAGCGAGCCGGTGGTGCGCGCGTTGCTCGGGCAGGACGACGTGGACCGCGCGCTGGACCCGTTGGTGGACGCCAGACTCGTGGAGCCGTGCGGGCCGGAGCGGTACCGGGTGCACGACCTGCTGCGGCTGTTCGGCGCGGAGCAGGTGACGGAGGAGAAGCAGGAAGCGCTCTCCCGCGCGCTCACGCACTACCGTTCGACGCTCGCCTCGGCGCTGAAGGCGTTGCGGCCGCACGCTTATGGCGCTTTGACGCACTCCACCGCCGGACAGGCCGTCGACGAGCCGTTGCGGTGGCTGACCGACGAGGCCGAGAACCTGTTGGCAGCGGCGCGTTCCACGGTGGCCGATCCCGCGCTGGCGGAGCACGGGCTGGCGATCGCGCACATGCTCTACCCGCACCTGTTCAAGCAGGACAGGGTCGCGGACCTGGTCGAGCTGGGCCGGATCGCGGACCTGGCGGCGCGCACGATCGGCACCTCGGCGGCGGTCCAGACCGCGCTTCTGGTGCGGTCGGCGGCCAACCGCAGGATCGGTTCGTTCGAGACCGCGCGTGCGCAGCTGGAAGAGGTGCTGGAGGCGCGTGCCGACGACCCGTTCGGGCAGGGGCGTGCGCTCGCGGGGATCGGAACGATCCAGCGCGAGCTCGGTGAGCTGGAAGCGGCGACGGCGACGCTGAAGCGGGCCATCGAGTTGACGTCGGAGCACGGACCTGCTGGCGCGCAACGGGTTCCGTTGTCCGCGCTGGCTCAGGTGCACCAGGTCGCCGGGCGGTTCACCGAGGCGCTCGACGCCGCGGAGGAGAGTCTTCGGCACGCCCGTGAGCACGCGGACGACGCCGGAACCGCCTACGCACTTGCCTCGCGGGGCCAGGCGTTGTTCAAGCTCGGCCGGCTGGACGAGGCCTTCGCCGCGCTGAGCGAGTGCATCGCGTTGTGCCGAGCGACGGGTGAGCACAACGACGAGTGGCAGGCGTTGCTGTGCCGCGCGGAAGTGCTGCTGGCGTCGGGAAACCGCGCACTGGCCACAAAGGACGCCGAACGCTGTCTGGAGATCACCAGCGCCCGCGGTGACCGCTACGGCGAGGGCGTGGCGCACCTCGTGCTCGCCGAGGCAGGTCTGGAAACGCACGCGGACCGGGCGGCCGAACTGCTCGGCACACCCGGTCTGCGCAGGGACAACCTCTTGGACTCCGTGATCGGCTAGATCAGCCGCAAGATCAGCCGCAGTGCTCGAAACCGCTGGTGTAGCTGGAGGAACCGACCATGCCGCCCCACTTGACGCACTTGCCGGGCGCCTTCTTCTTCACGGGACCGGCGTAGTAGCCGTACTCGTCGCGGTCGGTCGTGCGGGCCGCGCCCTCGACCTCCAGGAACGCGCCGACGTCGGACGCCGCACCGATCTTGGTGGTCTTGATCGCGACGACGCAGTTGTAGCCGTTGGAGGCGTTGTACAGCAGGGAGACGCGGGCACCGGTGACGTTGGCGCCGTCGATCACCTTGTAGCCGTCACCACAGGCCTCTTCGGGGGTGTACGGGTTGGTGGTGCCACCGCCGCCGCACTTGTTGTTCGACTTGTAGTTCTTGGTGCCGTAGTACAGGATCGTCGTCCCGGAGAACTTGATCTTCTGCGGCGAGCCGTTCAGCAACTGCTCGAAGTGCAGGTGCGCGCCCGTCGAACCGCCGGTGTTGCCGACGTTGCCGATGGTCTGGCCCTGCGAGACGCTCTGGCCGACCGAGACCTTCTGCGCGGAGAGGTGGGCGTAGCGCGTGGTCCAGCCGCTGCCGTGGTCGATCTCGATCCAGCGGCCGTAGCTCGTGCTGCCCTCGTTGCGGACCTTGCTGACCGTGCCGGACGCGGACGCCACGACAGCGTCACCCTCGTCCGCGCTGCGGTTCAGGTCGATCGCGAGCTGCGGGCTGTGGTTGGTCCTGGTCTGCCCGGACCACGTCTGTCCACACGGGAACGGCAGCTCGAAGTTCGTGGCGGCGCTGGCCTGCGGGCCACCGAGCACCAGCACACCCAGGCCGATCGCGAGTCCGGCGACACCCGAGATCACTCTCTTGACGTTCATGATCTTCCCCTCAGTCATCCGAAGATCCGGCGGACCTTCGTGTACGGCGTTCCGTGGCTGTCGAGCTCACTGATCCGAACGCTCTTGCCATCACGTGGCGGAGAGGCCTCCAGGATCTTGTTCTCACCCAGGTAGAGGGCGACGTGCGTGGTGGCGTCGGCGTCGTTGTCGGAGCGGCCCCAGAAGACGAGGTCGCCCGGCTTGCGGTCCTTCAGCGCGACCGCACGGCCCTTGGTGTTCTGCACACCGGTCCAGGCACCGATGTCGAGTCCCGCGCCCTTCCAGAAGGCGTACAGCGTGAGGCCCGAGCAGTCGCAGCCGAGGCGGTTGTAGTCGTCACCCTGCGAGGGGTCGTTGTCCGGGTAGTGGTGCACGCCGTACGACGCGCCGCCCTTGCCACCGGCTCCCCAGGAGTAGAGATAACTTTTGCCAGTTTGCGACTTCGCGGTGTCGATCACGCGCTGGACCTTCTCCGCGTTCGTGCCGGTCGACGGCCCCGCGGGACCGTTGCCGCGGCCGTGCACGGCGTTGCCCGTCGGTGCCGGTCTTGAGGTAGTTGTCGGGCACCCACAGGTCGTCGGTGGTGAGGTCCCAGATCGTGCCGCTCTCGGCCTGGGCCTGGCACTTCACGGGAACCTCTTGTCCCGCCAGGTACTTGTCGACGACCGAACCGGGAGCCGTTGCCGCGTCACCCTTGTTCCTACGTCCGTTGAGGTCGACCTTGGCGGGGAAGGACTTCGAGACGGCGCGTGAACGTGCGGACCTCGGCCTGAGCCGTGCCGGCGCTCGTGAGAGGCGCCAGCACGACCAGGGCGGCGACCGCCGTGAGAGCGGTCTTCCTCATGTCAGCAGCGGATGCTGGTGCGGCCGGTGGGCGTGTTGCCGCTCCACTTGATGTTGCCGACGGCGTGGGTGCACACGCTCAGCGTGTTCGTGCCCGACGACCAGTTGTCCGCCTTCTTGCTCTGGCACTTCAGGCCTTCGAGCGAGTAGGGCGCGCTCGATCCGGTGGCGACCGAGACGCAGACCTCCCAGTTGGAGTGCGAGGAGCGGAAGCCCTCCCAGACGTAGGTGTAGGCCCAGTTCTTGTTGCAGCCCTTGAACTGCTTGACCGAGCCGATGGTGGTGCCACCGCTCGTGATGTACGCGGTGGAGCCGATCTGCGTCACCGGCCCGCAGCCGGGCGCCGACTCGGCCTGCGCGGGCGCGGACAGCCCGAGCATCGCGCCGCCGACGATCACGGCCGCACCGAGCGCGCTGGCGATCTTGCTGAACATGCTTCTCCCTCAACGGTTTTTCTTTGGTGCAGTGCAGGTGCAGGTCAGTCGGTGATGTAGCCGGTCACGGCGCGCCCCCTCAGCAAGCGCTCGACGCGAGACGGGCGGTGCGGTGCACGCCGTTGCGGTCGACGTAGAGCACCTCGCCGCGGGCGCAGCCGGGCGCGTGGACCATGTTTCCCCAGTGGTTGCCGGGCGTTCCCGCCGCGACGAAGCCGACGTGGTCGCTGCCCGACCACACGGTGATGCGCAGAGCCGAGTCGCCGCCGGAGTAGTTCGAGACGCGCACCCAGTTCGTCCTGCAGCCGGGCGACCACCGCAGCTCCGCCGTGCCGCCCGTGTACATGGGCGCGGTGTCGGCGGTCGTGGAACCACCGCTGCACCCGGCGGACACCGGGTCCTTGTCGTTGCACCCGCGCCCGCTGCAGGACGCCGCCTGTGCGTCAGGCGCCATCAGGAGCGTGAGCGCGGCGGCGGCGATCAGGGCTGTCGACTTCATGACGCAGACACTGCCGACGGGCGCTCACAGCGACCTGACAGCTACACCCCGTCAGATGTCAGCGAGGTGTCAGAACCCCACGTCAGCGATCGGTGCGCGAGCGGTCAGCGGCAGTCGTCACGGTGTCTCCATGACGTGGTTGCGCAAGCCCTGGGTGGGCCCGTTGGCGTTCGTGGTGGTGGCGTTCGTGGCGTTCTCGCTACCGCCGTACCTGACAGGAGATCGCCTGCAGGCGCGCGTGCAGTCGGACTGGGGACCGCACTACCCCCTGCTCGTCGTGCACGTGGTCTGCGCGTCGATCGCCATCCTCACGTGCGTGGTGCAGATCTGGCCGTGGTTCCGCGGCCGCTTCCCGTCGTGGCACCGCCGCCTCGGCCGCGTCTACGTCGTGGCCGGTGTGCTGCCGGCCGGACTGTCGGGCCTCGTCATCGGCTGGATGACGCCGTTCGGACCGGTCGCAATGGTCAGCACGGTCCTGTTGTCGGTGCTGTGGCTCGTCTTCACGCTGCTGGCGTGGCGCGCCGCCAGGCAACGCAGGTTCCGCGACCACCGCAAGTGGATGATCCGCAGCTTCGCGCTCACCGTCTCGATCATCACGAACCGGATCTGGGGCGTGATCGGGTTCCTGCTGCTGTCCGACCGCGTGCCGGAGGCCGAACTGCCGCAGACGATCGCCGGGATCTCGACGTGGGCCGGGTGGACGATCCCGTTGCTGGCCTCGCAGTGGTGGCTGGAGCGCAAGCCGAAGCGTGCGGTCGCGGAGCGGCGCGAGGCCGTTCCCGTGTGACGCCCGGGCGACTACGGTCGGCAGCCATGAGGCTACTGCTCGCTGTCCTGATGATGGTCGTGCTCGCCCCGGTCGCCTCCGCCGCGCCCGCGGCGGCACCGACCGCGAAGTGCGAGTTCATCCCGACGCCGGAGAACCCGGCCGCCCGCCCCGTCCAGCCGCCGCGCTCCGTCGTGCCCGCGCGCGGCACCGTGAAGGTCACCATCGTGACGAACTACGGCGTGGTCGTCGCCGCTCTCGACCGCGCCAACGCCCCGTGCGGCGTCGAGAACTTCGCCCACCTGGCGCGGAGCTGGTTCTACACGATGTCGCAGTGCTGGCGCCTGACCGACACCACGCGCCTGGGCGTGCTGCAGTGCGGCGACATCTACCGCGCCGAGGAGGGCGGCCCCGGCTACCGGTTCGCCGACGAGGTGACCGGCAAGGAGACCTACGGGCGCGGCACCATCGCGTACGGGAACCAGGGGCCGGGGACGAACGGCAGCGAGTTCTTCATCGTGCACTCGTTCGCCAACATCCAGCCCGTGTACACCGTGATGGGTCACGTCACCCACGGCATGGACACGCTGGACCGGATCGTCGCGGCGGGCATCGTGCCGCAGCCGGACGGCCTGCTCGACGGTGCGCCGAAGAAGCCGGTGAGGATCCTGCACGTGCTCGCTGGTTAGTGTGTGTCAGTGCGAAAGATCCTGGTCATCGGTATCGGCGCCGGCAACCCCGACCACCTGACGGTGCAGGCCGTGAAGGCGTTGCAGACGGTCGACGTGTACTTCGTGCTGGACAAGGGTTCCGTGAAGCAGGAACTCGTCGACCTGCGCGCGTCGATCCTGGCGTCACACGTCACGCGCCCGTACCGCTGGGTGGAGGGCCGCGACCCGGAGCGCGACCGCAACCCCGCCGACTACGCCGCCACCATCGAGGCCTGGCGCCGAGATCGCGCCGACGTCGTGCTGTCGTTGTTGTCGGAGCTGGGCGAGGACGAGGTCGGCGCGTTCCTGGTGTGGGGCGACCCGTCCCTGTACGACTCGACCCTGGCGATCCTCGACGACCTGCTGGCGCGCGGCTCGGAGTTCTCCGTGGAGGTGATCCCGGGCGTGACGTCGGTGGCAGCTCTGACCGCCGGCCACCGCGTGGCCCTGAACCAGGTCGGCAAGCCGGTGCAGATCACCACCGGCCGCCGCCTGGCCGCCGGGTGGCCGTCCGACGTGGACGACGTGGCCGTGATGCTGGACGCGTCGTACTCGTTCGAGGGCGTGGACCCCGACACGTGGATCTACTGGGGCGCGTACCTCGGGATGCCCGACGAGATCCTGGTGTCGGGGCGGGTCGGGGACGTGGCGGCGGAGATCCGCGCGGTGCGTTCCGCCGCTCGTGAGCGCAAGGGCTGGATCATGGACACCTACCTGCTGCGCAGGCCCTGATCACTCCGCAGCCTCACTTCGCAGTCTCGCTCCGCGGTCTCACTCCGCAGTCTCACTCCGCGATGAGCCGCTCGACGGAGCGGACGACGAGGTCCCTGTTCGCGTTCGGGGTGCTGAACCCGAGGATCGACATGTGCACGACCAGGTCCAGCAGGTCGGTGGCGTTGAACGCGGCGGTGATCTTGCCGTCCAGCTGCGCCTGACCGACGGCCTCGACCTTGTGCCGGTACGCCTCGGCCTCCGGCTCCGGGACGGACTCGAACCCGTTCTCCAGCCGGTGGTACGCCGCGAGCCTCAGCAGCCGCGGCTCCTCCTGGTAGGCGTCGAACAGCCGGCCCGCGTAGCCGGGCAGGTCGTCGGGCGTGATCGGCACGGACCGCACGACCCGGTCGATCTGGATCGTCAACAGCTCGTCGAACAGCCCTTCCTTGCTGCCGAAGTAGGCGTAGATCATCGCCTTGTTGCAGCCGGCCTTGGCCGCGATGCGGTCGACGCGCGCGCCGGCGATGCCGTACTCGGCGAACTCGTCCAGCGCCGCTTCGAGCAGGTTCGCCTTGGTCGCTTCCTTGTCCCTCGCCACGTGCTCCATCCTAACCAACCGGTTGGTCGCGGCAACCAACCAGTTAGTTGTCCGCGACGAGAGAGGGCGGCCTGCGCACCACCGATGTGCCGCCGGCAAGAACACCGGGTGATCCACAACGTGGCATGGGATGTCGGGCGCGGCAACATGGGAGACAGACAGGGCCGCTGGACCAGGACCGCCGAGTCGGGACCGCCGAGCCAGGACCGCCGGGCCGCGACCGCCTACCTGACTCAGCCAGCCCGGGACTGCTGCGCACAGGACCGCGGGAACCACGACTGCCGGGCCCACGACTGCCGGGCCCACGACCGCCGCATCCACGACTGCCGCTTCCACTTCACCCGGGAAGCCTCGCCGGGCCGACCGAGCAGCAGGCGCGATCTGGCCGCAGCCGAACAGAGCGGAACTTCCTCGCGCGCCACGGACAGCACCTCACACCCGCGCGCGACCCCGAGCCCGACATTCGGCACCACGCCCGCTGACCCGCAGGCCCGCTGACCTGCGCGCCCCCTGCTCGCCTGCCCACTCTCACGCCCACACGCCTCCTGCCTCCTGCCTCCTGCCTCCACGCCCTCACGCCCTCACGCCCTCACGCCCTCACGCCCTCACCTAGCGAACCTCCCGCATGCCATCAGGCAACTAACCGGTTGGTTGACAGCAAACCCCAAACGTGGTTGCCTAGCTCTAACAACCAAACAGTTAGTTAGTCCAGCCAACTGGTTAGTCGGGAGAGGGTCATGAAGGTCGCACTGGTCACGGGAGCGTCGTCGGGGATCGGCGAGTCCACGGCGGTTGAGCTGCACAAGGCCGGTTACACGGTCTACGCGGCGGCTCGCCGGGTGCAGCGGATGGAGGGGCTGGCAGCACAAGGCATCAAGGTGCTCGCGATGGACGTGACCGACGACGAGTCGATGGTCACGGGGGTCAAGCAGGTCATCGCCGAGTCCGGGCGGATCGACGTGCTGGTGAACAACGCCGGCTACGGGTCGTACGGGGCGTTCGAGGACGTGCCGCTGTCCGAGGGCAAGTACCAGTTCGAGGTCAACGTGTTCGGGCTCGCCCGGCTGGTGCAGCTGGTGGTGCCGCACATGCGCGCGCAGCGGAGTGGGCGGATCGTGAACGTGTCGTCGATCGGCGGCAAGATCTACGAGCCGCTCGGAGGGTGGTACCACTCCACGAAGTTCGCGGTCGAGGGGCTGAGCGACTCGTTGCGGCTGGAGTTGAAGCCGTTCGGGATCGACGTCGTGGTGATCCAGCCCGGCGCGATCAAGACCGAGTGGGGCGGGATCGCCGTCGAGAACCTGCGCAAGCGGTCCGGCCAGGGTGCCTACAAGGAGCAGGTGCGGCAGCTGTCGGCGTTCTTCGGGCAGGTCGAGCGCGGCTCGGAACCGAAGGTGATCGCGGACGTCATCGTGAAGGCGGCCAGTACGAGGAGGCCGCGGACCAGGTACGCGGCCGGGTTCGGCGCCGGGCCGATCCTGTTCGCGCGCAGGCTGTTGTCCGACCGCGGGTTCGACGCGCTGTTCCTCGGGGCCATGCGCCGTGCGGGGCGTGTCTGAGCAGGTACCTTCGGTTCAGAACCACCGAGGGGAGTCGTGTGCACGAGGGGCTGTCGCCAGAGGCCGAGAAGCTCTACCTGGCGATGTTGCGCGGAGACGCCGACGACGGGCCCGACCAGGCACGCGAGGAGCTTGAACGGCTGGGGCTGGTCAGGAACAACGACGTGCGTCCGCCCCGGTCCGCGCTCGCGGCGATCGCGTCCGGTCACGAGGCCGCGGCCGTCCGGGCGCGCGAGACCGCCGAGGTCCTGGCCGCCGCCTATGCCGAGCGCGGCGCGAAGGAGGTCTCCTTCGTCGAGGTGCTCACGGGCGCGGACGAGGTGATCAGCACGTTCGAGGAGATGCAGAGCCAGGCCAAGGCGGGGATCCGGGCGCTCGACCCCGGTTCGTACCTGAGTCCGCAGCCGGAGGCGAGTCCCGCGCAGCCTCCGGCGCTGGCTCGCGGCATCGCCTACCGGGTCGTGTACGAGTCGGCGTTGCTGCAGACCGAACGCGGGTTCGCGTCGGTGCAGGAGAGCATCGCGGTCGGCGAGCAGGCCCGGACGTTTCCCGGTGTGCCGCTCAAGCTCGTGATCGCGGACTCGGACCGAGCGTTGATCGCGGTGCCGACCGTCACGGGCGGGAACGTCGTGGCACTGCTCATTCACCCGTCCGTGCTACTGAGTGCGTTGATCGAGTTGTTCGAGGCGTTCTGGCGAATGGCCGTGTCGATCACGCCCGGCAGCCAGGAGGACACCAACGCGGAGCCGACGACGGCCACCCGGCAGTTGATGGCGCTGCTCAGCGCCGGTCTGACGGACGAGTCGATCGCGCGTGAGCTCGGCATCAGCGAACGCACGGTGCACCGCAGGGTGAGCCGGCTGCAGCAGTTGCTGGGTGCACAGACCCGGTTCCAGCTCGGCGTGCAGGCGTCACGACGAGGTTGGCTCTAGTCACCACCAGTAATTGAGACGCCGATCTTCATCACTCTGGGAACACGATCGGTGACAGTTTCCAGACATGGCGACTTTCTGCCATCACCCAGGAGTGTTAAACGCGGGTTTTACCCCTTCTCCTCTGTTGCAAGCGCGGCCTCACCCGGCCGTGCGGGGGCAGGAAGGGATCCACACCGTGAGGAAGTACTTCAGAGGCGGCATCGCCGCGGTCACAGGGGCGCTGATCGCGACGACCATCGTGCTCACGCCGACGGCGAGCGCGGCCGCCAAGCAGGACCCGGACACGCAGAAGCTCGCAGGTGCGCTCGCCACCCAGAAGGTCACCTGGGAGGAGTGCACCTTCCCCGGCGTCGACCCCGCGACCGTCACGAAGTTCAAGACCGTCAAGGGCCTCGCCTGCGCCACCGTCCAGGTCCCGCGCGACTGGCACAACCCGGCCGACGGCAACACGATCGGCATCCGGGTCTCCAAGACCGAGACCGCCTACAAGGGCACCAGCCGCCAGGGCATCGCGCTGGTCAACCCCGGTGGCCCCGGCGGCTCCGGCCTGCCGTGGGGCGCGGCGATGGCGCTGCGCGCCCCGGTCCTCGCCGGCCAGTACGACTTCATCGGCTTCGACCCGCGCGGCGTCGGTCTTTCCACGCCGCTCACCTGCAGCTACACCGTGCCGAACAGCACCGACGAGAACGTGCTGAACAAGGCCAAGGTCGACGGCTGCCTCGAGAACCCGCTCACGCAGTTCATCACCACCGAGCAGACCACGTACGACATGGACTTCATCCGCGTCCTGCTCGGCGAGAAGAAGATGAGCTACATCGGCTACTCCTACGGCACGTGGCTCGGCACCTGGTACGCCGCCACGTTCCCGAGCAAGGCTCACCGCTTCCTGCTCGACTCGGCCGTCGACGCCTCGCAGTCGACCCTGGAGAACACCTGGGACCTGCAGCCGCGCACCCGCGACCGCCAGTTCCAGGAGGCGCTGCTGCCGTTCATGGCGCGCAGCGACGCCAAGTACGGCCAGGGCACCGACCCGATGGAGATCCGCCGCAACTGGGAGAAGGCCGGCGGCACCCGTGAGTTCGTCGGGCAGCTCTTCGTCGCGTGGTTCGTGCTCCCGGCGATGTACGACACCTCGCAGTACCACGTGGCCGCGTCCGCCGTCGCCTCCGTGATCGACGCCGCCGCCGACGGCACCTCCACGGAGAAGGTCGAGCAGATCGTCGCGAAGATGCTGACGATCCCGGGTCTCACCGACGAGAACAAGGCGTTCATCGCGAAGGCCAAGAACAACGCGCTCGCCGCCATCGCCAAGAAGGAGCGCGTGACGGTCAAGACCACGACCGCCGCCGCCGAGGTCGAGACCTGGGACGCGTCGTTCGAGGCGATCCGCTGCCAGGACGGCCAGTGGAACCAGAACCTGCACTACTGGAAGTACTGGGTCGCCGACCTGACCGTGAACGCGCCGTTCATCGCGCCGTTCATGAGCACGCCGCTGTGCGCCTACTGGCCGGCCAAGACCTCGATGCCGAAGCCGGACAAGAAGACCTTCCCGCGCCTGCTCATCGCGCAGTCCGAGCTCGACGCCGCCACCGCGTACGAGGGTGGTCTCGCCACCTCGAAGGCGCTGCCGAACGCCAAGATGATCAGCGTCGACAACGAGGGCTCGCACGGCCTGTTCCCGTACAACACGGACTGCGTCGACGACCCGATCGTCGCCTACTTCCAGACCGGCATCACCCCGCGCAAGCAGTACACGGGCTGCCAGGCGCTCCCGCTGCCGAACGAGGACAAGACGTTCGAGGTCGGCGGCAAGCTCACCAACGGCAAGGTGAAGATCAAGATGATCACGCCTGCCGTGAAGGAGGCCAACAAGATCGTCAAGGACCTGCTGAGCGGGTCTTCGACGGCGGCGGCCGACGAGTCGGGCATGCCGGCCAACCTGTAACACCCTGTTAGAGCTGCGGCCCTCGGCGCGTTGCGCCGGGGGCCGTTTCCATGCGCGGGGTGGGTTGGGGGCGATGAGGTTGGGGGGCGACAGGGTCGGGGTGACGGGCTGGGTGGCGGCGAGCTGAGGCGGAAGGCAGCGGGCGGTGGGAGGCAGCGGGCGGCGGAAGGCAGCGGGCGGCGGAAGGCGAGCGGCGACAGGAGGCGGACGGGGGCGGCAGCGGGGGCAAAGGCGGCAGGCGGCTAGACATCCGGCGGTGCTGGGGCCGCGGCACCGCCGCGGGCACCGAACTCGGCGGCCGCCCGGGAACCCGTTCCGGCCGGGCCCGGCGCAGACCTCTAGCGCTGCCACCACTTCTTGCGGACCACGTCCACGATCACGCACGTGATGTTGTCCGGCCCGCCGTTGCCGTTAGCCAGCGCGACGAGCTGCCAGACCGCCTCCGTGCCGTCCTCTGTGGACAGCAGGATCTCGTGCACCTCGTCGAGGTCGGTGTAGTCGGTGAGGCCGTCGCTGCAGAGCAGGTAGCGGTCCTCGACCTTCGCCTGGTGCCAGGTGAGGTCCGGGTCGTGCGAGTTGCCGGACTGCAGGGCGCGCAGGACGTAGGCGCGGCGCGGGTGGACCAGGGCCTCCTCCGGCGTCATGCGGCCCGCGTCGACCAGGGCCTGGACCATGGTGTGGTCGTGGGAGATCTGGCGCAGTTCGCCTTCGCGCAACAGGTACGCGCGGGAGTCGCCGATGTGGGCGAGCTGGAAGGCGAGGCCCTCCCAGCGGATGGCGGTCAGGGTGGTGCCGGCGCCCTGCGGGGCTTCGGCGTCGAGTCTGCGGGCGATCTCCGCTACCGCCGGGCCGAGGTCGCCCTGCCAGTCGGCGAGGACGTTGACCGCGAGTGCGCTGGCCACTTCACCGTGCTCGTGGCCGCCCATGCCGTCCGCCACGGCCTGCAGGTCCTGGCGGACGTAGACCGAGTCCTCGTTCTGCTCGCGGACGAGCCCCGGATCGGTCGCCACGGCGATGCGCAGCTCGTGTGTCATGTCTCCAGTAGAGCAGTTGTGAAGTGAGTTCACAAGCAATACGGTTGTGAACCATGGATGAGACGGTCAGCGCCGGAGACATCGCGCGCCTCGCTGAGGTGGGGCGGGCGGCCGTGTCGAACTGGCGGCGGCGGTTCGAGGACTTCCCCGCGCCGGTCGGCGGGACGGCCTCCAGTCCGTTGTACCTGCTGCGCGACGTCGAGTCATGGTTGAAGCGCAACGGGAAGTCGTTCCGGGTGTCGCCGGCCGAGAGGTTGTGGACCCAGCTCAGGACCCACGACGACCTGAAGCTCGGTGAGGCGCTCGCCTCGACCGAGACGGACGCGGAGACGTTCGAGTTCCTCCACGAGCGCTACCTCGAAGCCCACTCGCGGCTGCTGAACCCCACGCCGCCCGAGGTCGTCGAGGTCGTGCTCGCCACGACCGACGGCGACACGGTGATCGACCCGGCGTGCGGCACGGGCGGCCTCCTCAAGGCCTCCAGGGCGCGGAACAAGATCGGGCAGGAGCTCGACCCGGTGTCCGCCGTCATCGCCAGGCGCCGCATGCCGCAGGCGCAGATCTTCACCGGCGACTCGTTGCGGCACAACGGGGTCCAGGAGAAGGCCGACGCGGTCATCTGCGACCCGCCGTGGCACGACCGGGCGTGGGGGCACGAGGAACTGCTCGGCGACGCCCGCTGGACCTACGGACTGCCTCCGCGCGGCGAACCCGAGCTGGCCTGGTTGCAGCACTGCCTGTCGCTGGCCAAGCCGGGCGGGCTGGTCGCCGTCCTGATGCCGTCCGCGGCGGCGACGCGAAGGCCCGGCAAGCGAATCAGGGGGAACCTCCTGCGCGCCGGCGCGGTCAGAGCCGTCATGACGGTCCAGCCGGGACGAGACCTGTGGTTGCTGCGCAACCCGATCGGCCGCGCGCCCGAGCACATCGCGCTGCTCGGGGCGCCAGGGCCGCTCGACCCCAACACGCGGGTCATCGACCTGCTGGACGACGACGTCGACCTCAGCCCGTCGCGGCGCAGCGGCACCGACGCGTCCGCCTACCTCGCGGCCCAGCCGACGTTCGCCCTCACCACTCTGCCCGAGCTGCGCGAACAGGCCGCTCCCCCGATGACGACGATCGGCGAGCTGGTCAAGGCCGCCCCCGGCAAGCACGTCGTCACCTCCCCCACCGGCGCGACGTACGAGATCAACCCGCGCAAGGTCGACCCCGACTTCCTCGAAGGCGTGCTCAGGGCCGCGTTCGCCCGCACGCCGACCGGATCGACGCGGCTGGACGTCAGACGAACGCAGGTCCCGTCGCTGCCGATCGACGAGCAACGCCGCTACGGGCAGACGTTCAAGCAGCTCAAGTCACTGGAGGACGGACTGGCGGAGGCCGCGGCGCTGGTCGGGCTCGGGTACGCGGGTCTGCTCGGCGGACGGATCGGGCCGGCGTGAGAGTTAGGCTTCCGGCGTGCTGATCGCCGACCGCTACGAGATCGACGACCTGCCGCTGGGGCGGGGTGGCATGGGTGCCGTGCACAAGGGCCGGGACCTGCGCCTGGATCGACGTGTCGCGGTCAAGCTCCTGCGCCTGCCCGGCAGTGATGACGAGGTGGCGCAACGGTTCGCGCGCGAGGCTCGGATCGTCGCGAAGCTGGAGCACCCCGGAGTGCCCGTCCTGTACGACTTCGGGACGTTCGAGCAGCGCCTGTTCCAGGTCATGCAGTTCGTCGACGGCGTCACGGTGGCCGATCTGGTCGGCGAGTTCGGCCCGTTGCCCGAGGCCTGGGCCGCGAACATCGCCGCGCAGGCCGCCGCGGTGCTGGCCGCCGCGCACGAGGAGGGCATCTGCCACCGCGATCTCAAGCCCACCAACCTGATGCTGTGCCCGGACGGCGCGGTGAAGGTGCTGGACTTCGGCCTCGCACTGCTGCGGGAGAGCGACGTCGCGCCGTTCAGCAGGGCGGGCCAGATCCTCGGCACGCCCAGCTACATGGCGCCCGAACAGATCCAGCGCGGGACCGCCGAGCCGCGCAGCGACCTGTACGCGCTGGGGTGCGTGCTGCACGAGATGCTCACAGGTGAACAGCTGTTCACCGGCCCGACGGCCTACGCCGTGTTCGACAAGCACGTCAAGGAAGCACCACCGAGAACCGAAAGCGTGCTCGATCCTGTGGTGCAGCGGTTGCTGGCCAAGGACCCCCAGGACCGGCCGGCGACGGCGCTCGACGTTTTCGAGGACCTTCAAGGGTTTGCGCAGGATCCACCGGCGCTGCCCGGTTTCGTGCGGGACGGCTCGACGGCGATGTACTCGAGCGTGCAGGTCAGACCGGGATTCGGTTCACCTCGTGATCACCGGTCGCCCACAGGTGCTGCACCGCGTACGCCCGCCACGGCCGCCACGCCTCCGAACGCCTGACCAGCGCGGCCGGCGTCGACGGCAGGCCCAGCGCCTCGGCGGCCAGACGGATGCCGAGGTCGGTCGGCAGGAACGCGTCGTCGTCGCCCAACGAGCGCATCAGGATCGACTCGACGGTCCACGGGCCGAAGCCGGGCAACGACGACAACCATTCCCGCGCCACTGCCCGGGAAGCGCCGGGAGACAGGTCCAAACCGGACTCCAGCGCACCGAGCAGCGCCGCCATCGTACGGCGGCGCGACTCCGGCATGGCCAGCTCACCGACGTCGAACGCCAGCGGGAACAGGAACATGTCCCCTACCGGTGTGCCATAGGCCGCCACGAGCCGTGCGGCGTGCGTGCGCGCGGCCTTCGTCGAGACCTGCTGGCCCAGCACGGCCCGGATGGCGAACTCCGCGCCGTCCACCGTGCGCGGCACACGGCGGCCTGGTGCGGCGGAAACCAGCGGCGCCAAAAGGGGATCCGCGGACAACGCGGCATCAACGACGAATGGATCGGCGTCGAGGTCGAGCAGAAACCGGCAGAGGTCTAGAGCACTAGCCGAATCGCGAGCATCGGACAGTTCCAGCGTGCACGCGACGTGATCCGGGAACGGCCGCAAAGAGGCGATGCCGAAACCGCGGGGAAGTCGCAAGGTTCGCCGGTAGACACCGTCGCGCCACTCCTCCACGCCGGGAACCGCGGTGGCGATGAGGTGGCCGAACAGGTTGTCGGGACACAGAGGTGATTGAAAGGACAACCGTTCCGAGAACGCGCTCAGCCGCATGCGGGCCAGCATGCCGTCATTCCTGCTGAGACGCTGGCGGGAAAGCGACATCATTCCGGACGGGGCCAACCGGGTGACCTGCTTCGCAGCCGGAAAATCCGTGGCTAGGCTGACCGCAGCGCCGCCGCAGCAGTTGTCAGGTTCAGCAGGGAAGGGCGGCGTCGCGTGCGATGAGAGCGGCCTGTACGCGGTTGTCGCACCGGAGTTTCGTCAGCAGTCGGCTGACGTGGGCTTTGATGGCCCCTTCTGAGAGGTACATGAGCCGTGCGATGCGTGCGTTCGCCATGCCCTGCGCCAGGTACACGAGCACTTCCTGCTCGCGTCGGGTGAGCAGGCTGATGCGGCTGCGTGCGGCGTCACGGCGTTCCGAGTCGGCGCCGGTGAAGTGGTCGATCAACGCCCGCGTCGCGGACGGCGAGAGCATCGCCTCTCCCGCGGCGACGGCGCGCACGGCGTTCACCAGCGCGCCGGGTTCGCCGTTCTTGAACAGGAATCCCGCCGCACCGGCCCGCAACGCGGGGAACAGCAACTCCTCGGTCTGGGGCGTGCACAGCATGATCACCTGCGTGCCCGGCACGTGCCTGCGCACCATCCGCACCGCCGCGAGGCCTTCCATGCCGGGCATGGACGCGTCCATCAGCAGCACCTGTGGGCGTTGGCGCCGCGCCATTTCGAGCGCGCCGCCGCCGTCGCCGGCCTCACCGACCACCACGACACCACCGGACCGTTCCAGCACGCCGCGGACGCCGGTGCGGATCAGCACCTGGTCGTCAGCGATACCAACGGTGATCGTGCGCGGTTTGTCCACCAGTTGCAGACCTGCGCTCGCCCACGAAGTGCTCGTCGTCAACGTCATGCGGACTCCCTGTCAGACCGGACCAGCTTCCAGTTTGTTCCCGAACGAGAGCGGCGGGAAGGCAGGCATAACGAAGAGGTTGCGAACCGTCTCGGTCGTATCAAGCCGTAACGGGTCGCACGGGACGCTTCACCACGCACCACCTGCTCGAACGCCGGACCGAGACAGGAACACCCTGCCGTTACGGCTGGAGGAAAGGGACTCATGACCAGCAACGGGCGTTGCGCGCTGTGCGACGGCACGATGCCTCCCGCCACCTCCGAGCAACGCAGGTCCTACTGCTCCAACGCATGCCGCCAACGGGCGTACCGGCGCCGGGTGACCGTGTCCGCGGCGGCACCCGCCACCAGGCAGAACCTGCGCGTGCTGTCGAACCTGCCCGCCGCGCGCGACACGTTCGTCGGGCGCCAGCAGGAGCTGTCGAAGATCGACCAGCTGTTGCGCCGCCATCGTCTCGTTACGGTCGTCGGCAGTGCGGGTGCGGGCAAGACGAGGCTCGCGCTGGAGGCCGCGGGCCGGCTCAGGCGCGGCCGGACGGACCGGGTCCTGCTCGTCGCGCTGGGCGAGATCACCGCTTCCCGAGACGTCGTGCCGGCCCTCGCCGACGCGCTCGGAGTGCTCGTGCGGTCCGACGAACCGTTGCGCGACACCGTGGTCGAGACGCTCGTGAACATGAAAGCGGTCGTGGTCCTCGACAACTGCGAGCACCTCCTCGACACGTGCGCCGAACTCACCGACACGCTGCTCAACCGCTGTCCCGGCGTCCGCGTTCTCGCCACGTCCCGCGAGGCGCTGTGGATCACCGGCGAGGTCAGCTTCCACGTCGAGGGACTGCCCGTCCCCTCAACGGATCGGGACCTGGTCACGACCGCGGCACCGCGTTCCGAGGCGGTGAAGCTGTTCGTGGACAGGGCTCGCGAGCGCAAGCCCGACTTCCGGCTGACAGCCGCGAACACCGCCGCGGTCGCGTTGCTGTGCGCGCGGCTGGAGGGCATGCCGCTCGCCATCGAGCTCGCGGCGCGGTGGGTGCAGTTGTTGCCGGTCACGGACATCTGCGACCGCATGGACGAACCGCTGGAACTGCTGACGCTGGGCTGCCGCAAGTCGCCGTCGCGGCAGAGCTCGTTGCGGGAGGCCATCGACTGGAGCTACCAGCTGCTGGAGCCGGACGAGCAGTTCGCGCTGCGGCGGCTCTCCGTGTTCGACGGCGGCTTCGACCTGGCCGCCGCCAACGAGGTCTGCACGTCGGAACGCTCCGCGGAACCGGTGCTGGACGTGCTGTCCCGGTTGCAGGCGAAGTCGTTGCTGACGGCCATCCCCGGCACGACCCGGTTCCGGCAGCTGGAGACGATCCGGCTGCACGCCAGGGAGAAGCTGCTGGCGGCCGGCGAGCTCGACACCGCGTACGAGGCGCTGGCCCGCTGGTTCACAGACCTGTCGGACGCGCTGCTCACCACGCCGCTGTCGATGCCGGCGGACGTGCAGCTCAAGCTCGACAACCACGTCGACAGCCTGCTCGGCACGGTCGAGTGGGCGGCCGACCGCGCCGACGAACGCCTGCTGCTGCTGACGTCCTCGCTCGCGGACTGCACCGCCCGCCGCGGACGGCTCGGCCAGGCGCGGGTGCTGCTGCGGGACGCGCTGCGGCGACCGTCCACGCGGGACGACTACCGGTGCGTGGCCCTGAACCACGCGGCCAGGCTCGCGGCCGAGCAGGGCGACCACGACGAGGCCGTGGCGCTGTCCGGCGAGGCGTCGCGGCTCGTGCCGTCGAGCTCGACCGCACTGGCGATGAGCTGCCGCAGCACGTTGGCGGCGGTGCAGCGGTCTTCCGGCGAGTGGGAGGCCTCGGACAAGAACAACACGGAGTGTTTGAGGGTCGCCGAGTTGTTGGGCGAGCCTCTCGCCCGTGCGCAGGCGTTGGTCGATTCAGCGCGCACGGCTTTGTCTCTCGGCAAGCACGAACGCGCCGAGGCGAACGTCATGTCCGCGTTACCGATCTCGCGCGCGTCGGGCGTTCCCGCGCGCATCGCCTCCGCTCTGAACACACGCGGCGCCGTCGCGTTGGTGCAGGGCGACCTGGACGAGTCCGCGCACGCGTTCCAGGAGGCGCTGCGCATGGACGGCATCAACCCGTTGACCGCCCCCGACGCGTTGGAAGGCTTAGCCGTGGTCGCGTTGATGCGCGGTCAGGCCGAGCGCGCGCTACGGCTGGAAGCGACCGGACGGGCCATGCGTCGCTCTGTCGGCGTGGTGCCGAACCCGTTCTGGGCGGAAAAGGTCGCCGGTGCCATGCGCGCCGCACGGCTGATGCTCCCCGTCGCGCGCGCAGAGGCTGTTAGTACGCCGTTGACCGCCACGGAGACCGAGGCGTTCATCCAGGACGAGGTGTGGCTGGACCGCACGGAGGCCGCGTTCGACTCGCTGGACGACCACGAGCGGCGGGTGATCGCGCTGCTCGCGACGGGCCTGACGAACAAGCAGATCGCGAACCGCCTGAACGTCTCCGTGCGCACGGTGGCCTCGCGGCTGCTGCGCCTGCGCGAGAAGCTGGGCCTGCAGAGCCGCGAGGACGTCGCCGCGTGGGGCGCGGAGCGGGCTATCGGTTGAGCGCGTAGACGTCGACCCACAGCCGGCACATGGCCTTGGCCGCCAGCTTCAGGTCGGGAACGTGCTGCGCCGCCTCGGTGTCCTCGCTGGTGATCGCGAGCACGGTCATCCCGGCCGCGCGCGCCGAACGGACGCCGGGTCGTGAGTCCTCGACCGCGAGGCACTGCTCGGGCTCCAGCCCCAGCCTGCGCGCGGCCGCCAGGTACGGATCGGGCGCGGGCTTGCCGTGCTGGACGTCCTCGCCGCTCACGATCACCTGCACGTGCCGCAGGATCCCGGACGCCGACGCGGCCGCCCGCACGTACCGGCGCGGTGCCGCCGACACCAGTCCCACCGGCCCCAGCTCCGCCGCGAGGGCGACCAGTTCCGCGGCCCCCGGCTGCAGCCCGAACGTGCCGCGCGCGATCGCGTCGACCATGCCGTCGACGCACTCCGAGATCGCCCGTTCCGGCGTCAGGCCGTCGCACCGGTCGGCGAGGTAGGCGCCCCAGGTGGTCCTGCCCTGGATCGCGGCCCAGTCGGCGCGGGTCCAGGAGCGGTCGTGGCGGGCGGCGACGGCGCTGATGACCTGGTTCCAGGTGGCCGCGCTGTCCACGAGGGTGTCGTCGAGGTTGAAGACGGTGGCGAGAAGCGTCACTCGATCATGGTTGTGGCAGTGGGGGCGGGAGGCTCGGCGGACTAGGGGGTTTGACCCGATGGTGCGAACTTGCCGGCGGCGAGTTTCGTGATCAGCTGACGGGATTCCTCCTCGCCCAGGGCCTTCCGATCAAGTGCCTTGAGGATGTCCTCGTAGTCCTTGACGGACTCCTTGCGCTCGATGACCAGATTCGAGTTCTCCGCCTCCAGGAAGACCACCGGTTCGATCCGGTCGAACCGCAGCAGGTCGAAGCTGCCCGCCATCCCCGCGTGAGCGCCGGCGGCGAACGGCACGATCCGAAGGTGGATATACGGCCGCACGGACATCTCCAGCAGGTGGTGCAGCTGCGTGCGTACGACCTCGTCACCGCCCGTCTGCGTCCACAGCACCTGCTCGTGGAGGAAGAACGTGCAGTCGAGCCGCTGCCGGAAGACCTCCTGCATGGCGAGGCGCCCGCTGACCCGGTCCTCGATCTCGTCGGCGGGGAGGCCGACGGACTCGGCCGCGATCGCCCGCAGGTAGTCGGGCAGCTGGAGCAGACCGGGGATCACCAGCGGCTGCCAGACCACGAACTCCCTGGCCTTCCAGAGGTGTTCGAGGAAGGTGCGCATGCGGAACGCCTGCTGGTCGGCGAAGTGCTGCCACCAGACCGTCAGGTCCGTCTCGCGGAAGAGGTGCAGCAGGTGGTCGCGCTCCTCTGGATCGATGCGGCAGAAGCTGAGCAGTATCGCCAGATCCACCTCCGTGCAGCCGCCCTTGCCGTGCAGCAGGTCGGACAACTTGCCGGGGTCCCAGTCGATCTTCTCGCAGATCTCGCGCCCGGTGAAACCCGTTCCGGCGATCGCCGCGCGGACGGCGTCGCCGAACTCGCGGCCCCGCGCCGTGGAGAAACGCTTTGGCATGGAACGAAGTTAGGGCCGACCGTCCTGTTTGCGCAGTCACCGGGCCAGAACTCGACCCGAAGGGCTGTCGTCTCGGAACCCCTCCAATGGTTAACCAACTAGACGGGAACCGGACATCGGGGACCTACTAAACCGTTTTCGAACTACTCCATTCGAGTGACGGCAGAGGTCTAGACCTTGACCTTCGAGTGGTCTAAACCACATCGTTCCCGGTACCCCCTGCGACTGAGGAGACCGATGTCCAAGTTCCGATGGCATCTAGCTGCTCTCTTCGCGGCAGTCGCCGCGATGGTCCTCGGAATCGTCGTCGTGCCCGCCGCGAGCGGTGCCGGTGGCGTTTCCGCCACGTTCTCCAAGGGTTCGGACTGGGGAACGGGCTTCGAGGGCAAGTACACGATCACGAACAACAGCTCGGCGGCCCTGACGTCGTGGACCGTCGAGTTCACTCTGCCGGCCAACCACCGCGTCACGTCGCTGTGGGACGGCTCGTACACGACGAGCGGCCAGACCGTCACGGTCAAGAACACCTGGAACGGCAACGTCGGCGTGGGCGGGTCGGTGAGCTTCGGCTTCAACGGCGCGTACAGCGGCACGTTCGGCGCTCCGACCAACTGCAAGCTCAACGGTGGCTCGTGTGAGGCCGGCGGGACGAACCCGACGACCACCACGACGACGTCGACCACGACGTCCACCACGACCACGACCACGACCACCACGACGACGACCGGCCCGCCCCCGCCTCCTGGGAAGATCAACCTGGGCTACTTCGCGGAGTGGGGCGTCTACCCGGCGCGCAACTACCAGGTGAAGAACATCGACACCTCGGGTTCGGCGTCGAAGCTCACGCACATCAACTACTCGTTCGGCAACGTGGTGGGCGGCAAGTGCACCATCGGCGAGGCCTACCCCGCCATCGAGAAGGCGATGACGGCGGCGGAGAGCGTCGACGGCGTTGCTGACACCTGGGACGCGCCGGTTCGCGGCAACTTCAACCAGCTGCTCAAGCTGAAGAAGAAGTACCCGCACATCAAGGTGCTCTACTCCTTCGGCGGCTGGACCTGGTCCGGCGGCTTCGGTGAGGCGTCGCGCAACCTGCCCGCGTTCGTCGACTCCTGCTACAACCTGCTGAAGGACCCGCGCTGGGCCGGCCTGTTCGATGGCATCGACATCGACTGGGAGTACCCGAACGCGTGTGGTCTGTCCTGCGACACCAGTGGCCCGGCCGCGTTCGCGAACATGGCTCAGGCGCTGCGCAACAAGTTCGGCCAGAACTACCTCGTCACGGCGGCCATCACGGCTGACGGCTCCAACGGTGGCAAGATCGACGCCGCCGACTACGGTCCCGCGTCGCAGTACCTCGACTGGTACAACGTCATGACCTACGACTACTTCGGTGGCTGGGCGGAGCAGGGCCCGACGGCTCCGCACTCCCCGCTGACGTCGTACCCCGGCATCCCGACCGCGGGCTTCAACTCCGAGGCCGCGATCTCGAAGCTGCGCTCGAAGGGCGTTCCCGCCAGCAAGCTCCTGCTCGGCATCGGCTTCTACGGCCGCGGCTGGCAGGGCGTGACGCAGGCCGCCCCCGGTGGCACGGCGACCGGTAAGGCTCCTGGCACGTTCGAGGCCGGTATCGAGGACTACAAGGTCCTGAAGACGAAGTGCCCCGCCACCGGCACCATCGCCGGCACGGCCTACGCGTTCTGCAACGGCCAGTGGTGGAGCTACGACACCCCGCAGACGATCACCAGCAAGATCCAGTGGGCCCGCAGCCAGGGTCTCGGTGGAGCGTTCTTCTGGGAGCTCACGGGTGACACCGCGAACGGAGAGTTGATCACCGCGATGAAGAACGCCCTCGGGTAGTCCTTCATAAACGCCGGGAGGGGAGCTGGGTCAACCCAGCTCCCCTTTTGTTTTGCCCGAAAATCAGCAGAAGACCTCGGTGAGCAGCTTGTTGAAGGCCTCTCCCGGGTCGCCCTCGGTGGGTCCGCTGGTGGCGTTGAGCTCGAAGCGCTTCTTGCTGTCCGGCGTGCTCAGCAGCTGCGACGAGTAGCCGGGGATGCCGCCGCCGTGGCCCCACACCTTCGTGCCGCACGGCAGGGTCTCGACCTGCAGGCCGAGGCCGTACTGCGGGCTCACGGCCGTGGTCTTGCTGATCTCGGCCTGCTGCGCGGGCTTGAGCAGCCTGCCGCTCGACAACGCCGTGATGAACGTGTCGAGGTCGCGGGTCGTGGAGATCATCTCGCCGGCGGCCCAGGCGACCGACGGGTTGATCCGGGTGATGTCGGACGGCTTGCCCGCCACGGTCCAGTAGGCGCGGGAGTGCGGGCCGTTGATGTTGACGTTGTCGCCGGGCACCTCAGTGTCCTTGAGCCGCAACGGCTTGAGGATGCGCTGCTCGACGGCCTTCTCGTACGGCTTGCCCGTGAGCTTCTCGACCAGGAGACCGGCGACGACGTAGTTGGTGTTGGAGTAGTTCCACTGCGTGCCGGGGTCGAAGTCGAGCGGCTTGGCGGTGGCGATCGCCAGCAGTTCCTGCGGCGACCAGTGCTTGTAGCGGATCTTCTCGAACTCCTCAGGGCTGAGCGGCAACGCGTTGGTGTAGTTGAAGAGCCCGCTCGTGTGCTGCAGGACCTGGCGGACGGTGATCCGCTGGTCGACCAGGCCGGGCAGGTAGCGGACGACCGGTGCGTCCAGGTCGACCTTCCCCTCACCGGCCAGCTGGAGCAGCACCGTCGACACGAACGTCTTGGTGATGCTGCCGACGCGGAACCTGCCGTCGTCCGGCACCGGGCGGGTGCCGTTCAGGTCGGCCTTGCCGGACGTCGCGGTGAAGCGCTGCCGCCCGTCCACGACTCTCGCCTGCACGCCGAGCGCCGCCCCGCTCTGCGTGATCTGGTCCAGTGCCTGCTGGATGACCTTGCGGTCCGCGCTCGACGTGTCCGCCGACGCGACTCCCCCGGTGGTCAGGGCCAGAAGGCTCGCTGCGGTGACTGTGGCTACCAATCGAATCCCCATGCACCACAGCTAATCGGGGTCGGACGCGACTGCGCATCCACCTTCAGTCGTACGCGGACCCTAGGGGTTTCGCTGAGAAACCCTCAGCAGAAGATCTCGTTGATCAGCTTGCCGTAGGCGTTCGTCGGGTCGCCGGTGCCGACGCCCACGGAGATCGAGAGCTCCACGCGGCGCTGGAGGTCCGGCGTCGAGTAGGCGTAGCTGGAGAAGCCCGGCACACCACCGGGGTGGCCGATGATCGTGGTGCCGCACGGGGCCTTCTCCACGAACACGCCGAGGCCGTAGTCCGTGCTCACCGCGGTGGTCTTGGTCAGTTCGGTCTGCTGGGCGGGCTTCAGCAGTCCGCCGGTGAGCAGGGCGCTGTAGAACGTGTTGAGGTCACGGGTGGTCGTGATGACGTCACCTGCCGCCCAGAAGACGGACGGGTCGAAGCGGGTGGTGTCGACCGTGCGCCCGTTCACGATGCCGTACGAGTGGGCGTGCGGACCGCGGATCTCGGGGTCGTGGCCGGGGAACGTGGTGTCGGTGAGCCGCAACGGCTTCAGGACGCGCTGCTCGACGGCCTTCTCGTACGGCCTGCCGGTGGTCTTCTCGATCAGCAGGCCGAGGACGACGTAGTTCGTGTTGGAGTAGTTCCACTGCGTGCCGGGCTCGAAGTCCAGCGGCCTGCTCGTGGAGATCGCGACGAGCTCCTCCGGCTGCCACCGCTTGAACCTGATCTCCTCGAAGCCCTGCGGGTCGAACGCGAGCGCGTCCGTGTAGTTGTAAAGCCCGCCGGTCATCTGGAGCAGGTGGCGGACGGTGACGCGCTGGTCGACCAGGCCCGGCAGGTAGCGGACGACCGGGGCGTCCAGCGCGATCCTGCCCTCCCCCGCCAGTTGCAGCACCACGGTCGAGGTGAAGGACTTCGTGATGCTGCCCGCGCGGAAGCGGCCGTTGGACGGGACCGGGCGCGGGTCGTTCCTCTCGGCGGTGCCGGACCTCGCGGTGAAGCGGGTCCGGCCGTCGGTGATCCGGGCCTGGGTGCCCTGGGCGACCCCGACCGCGACGAGTTCGTCGAGCCCTTCCTGGACGATCCGGCGGTCTACTCCGGTGTCGTCGGCGACCGCGGTTCCGGTGAAGAGCAGGCTGAAGGCGGCGATGGTGGCGAGCAAGCGTTTCCCCATGCCCCCTCAACGCCTCAATACGGACGTTTTGCTGCGTTCATGGCCGAAACGAGCATGGGACGCACTTTCGGCCAATGCACGTCCTTCTGGCACGTGAACGGCGGCAGGAAACCACCGCACTTGCCCGAACTCGCGCCGATCTCCCAGACGAAGCTCGGCACGCCCAGGTCGTCGTACACCCAGTCGTCGGTGGCGCCGGACGCGTTGTAGAGCACCTCGCCTGGCTGGCCCGCGGTGAACCCGGACAGCGCGGCCATGTCGTTCGCGATCTTGCGCAGCGCGGCGTCGTTGCCCGTCTTCTGCGTGCTCCAGCCCCACGGGAAGAGCACGTAGTTGCCGTAGCTGTGCATGGAGATCACGGCGCCGGTCGTGTCGGCGGAGGCGGCCGCGGTGTCGCCGGGTGCACGGGTGTCGCGGTAGAGCTTGCGCCACAACGACTCCAGTGCCTGCACCTCGACCTCGGAGTCGGCGCGCGTGCCCCGGTAGGTCTCGCTGCACTTGTTCGTCGACGAACCGACCTCGCCCCAGTGCGAGCCCGCGTTGCGGTTGAGGTCGACGCCGCGAGAGCCGGACGTGCAGTTCCCGTTGGCGTTCTTGCGTTGCAGGACGGGCGTGTCGCCGCCGGACTCGACGATCTCGACGCCGTCGGGGTTCGCGATCGGGACGACCCAGACCTCCAGCTCCGAGAGCATCGCGGTGAGGTCCGGGGAGCCGACCAGCTCGTCGACGTAGCGCCACGCCATGTCGCCCGTGGTGATCTCCCTGGCGTGGAGCTGGCCCATCACGAACAGGCGGGGCTTCGGCGCGGTGGGCGTCAGCGCGCAGTCACCTGGGCTCTTCCTGGTGATGCAGATGGCTTTCAGGTCGTAGCCGCCGCTGCCCTGCGTCTTGCGCCACGAGTCGCCGTAGTCGACGACGGTCGCGAGATCGGGGTGCGCCCGGGCGACCTCGTCGAGGTGGGCGAGCTGCGCGGTGATCGTGCGGTAGCCGCCGTAGTAGGTGGTGTCCGCGAGCGAACGCGGCGCCCGTTCCGACGGGGGCATCGCGGTCTCGACGGTGGACCCGTACCCGTCTGCGCGGAGTTCTTCGGAAGTCCGCTGGTCGCCGACGACGAACAGGTCGTCGCCGTCGCGCTGCTCCAGCACGTCGTAACCGAGGCCCAGCAACCGTTGCGCGGAGTCGCCCTTCGGCGCGGGCACGCGCAGCACGTATGTCGCTTGTGGACCTTCCGCCGGCGCTGGGGCGGGACTGAGCAGCAGGGTCAGGCTGGCGAGCAGGGCGACGGCGGTCCGCATGATCACCGATGATGGTCCGTTCGGCTGATCGCCGCCACTCCGTTCGACCGACCGGATGATTACCGTCCGGTTCTTGAGACGCCGAAAGTGTCGACTTGGCGCGATGTGACGAAAATCAATAACATTTGGGTCAGCACCGCAGCGGTTATTGCGCAGTGAAGCCGAAACCGACTCGACGGACAGCGAGGTTCGCACACCACAGGTCTCACGAAGAAGCGGGAGAGCATGCCATGGATCATCTCTACAACGACGGTGTCGCTGAGAGCTCCTTCCCCTGGCGCGGCTCTCCCGCGGACGACGACGAGGGCCTGGAGCCGACCATCGTGCGCAGCATGGACTGACGAAAGTCAGAACGTCTGCGCAGTTCGGAGGCGGTGGGCCAACGCCGTGTGGCGGCGGCCCGCCCCGACCGTGCGCACGGCCTGGCCGATGGCCCGCTTGCTGCCGACGAGCACCACGAGCTTCTTCGCGCGCGTGACGGCCGTGTAGAGCAGGTTGCGCTGCAGCATCATCCACGCGCTGGTCGTGATCGGGATGACCACGCACGGGTACTCGCTGCCCTGGGAGCGGTGGATCGTCATGGCGTAGGCGTGGCTGAGCTCGTCCAGCTCGGAGAACTCGTAGTCGACCTCTTCGTCCTCGTCGGTGCGGATGGTGAGCTTCTGCTCCACCACGTCCAGGCCGATGACGACGCCAAGAGTGCCGTTGAAGACGCCGTTGCGGCCCTTGTCGTAGTTGTTGCGGATCTGGGTGACCTTGTCGCCGAGCTTGAACACCCTGCCGCCGAAGCGCTTCTCGGGCAGGTTGTCGCGCGACGGCGTGAGCGCCTCCTGGAGCACGGTGTTGAGCGCGCCCGCGCCGGCGGGGCCGCGGTGCATCGGAGCGAGGACCTGGATGTCCCTGCGCGGGTCGAGCCCGAACTTGCGCGGGATGCGGTTCGCGACGACGTCCACGGTCAGGGTGGCCGCCTCCTCCGCCTCGTCGCTGCTGAAGAGGAAGAAGTCGGGCATGCCCTGGACGATCGGGTAGTCGCCGCTGTTGATGCGGTGGGCGTTCGTGACGACGCCGGACTCCTGGGCCTGGCGGAAGATGTGCGTGAGCCGGACGTTCGGGACGGGACTGCCCTGCGCCAGCACGTCCCGCAGCACCTCCCCCGCGCCGACGCTCGGCAGCTGGTCGACGTCTCCCACGAGCAGCAGGTGCGCGCCGGGCGGGACGGCCTTCACGAGCTTGTTGGCCAGCAACAGGTCCAGCATCGACGCCTCGTCCACGACCACGAGGTCGGCGTCGAGCGGGTGGTCGCGGTCGTACGCCGCGTCGCCGCCGGGCTTCAGTTCCAGCAGGCGGTGGACGGTGCGGGCCTCGTGGCCGGTGAGCTCGGTGAGGCGCTTCGCGGCACGTCCGGTGGGTGCCGCGAGGACGATCTTCGCGCGTTTCGCCTGGGCGAGCCGGACGATCGAGCGGACCGTGAAGCTCTTGCCGCAGCCAGGGCCTCCGGTCAGCACGGCGACCTTCTCGGTGAGCGCGAGCTTCACCGCCGCCGCCTGGTGTTCTTCGAGGTCGGTGCCGAGCCAGGCGAGCGCCTTGTCCCAGTTGACGGTCGCGAAGCTCGGCATGCGGTCGGTGTCCGCGTGCAGCAGGCGTTTGAGCTGCCCTGCCATCGAGATCTCCGCGCGGTGGAACGGGACGAGGTAGATCGCGATCTCGTCGTCCGGCAGCTCCTCGCGGACGACGCCCTCCTCCTCGACCAGTTCGGCGAGGCAGTCGATGACCAGGCCGGTGTCGACCTGGAGGATCTTGATGGCGTCCGCGATGAGGGCCTGTTCCGGCAGGTAGCAGTTGCCGTCGGTGGTGGCCTCGGAGAGCGTGAACTGCAGGCCCGCCTTGACGCGCTGCGGGCTGTCGTGCGGGATGCCGACGGCCTTCGCGATCACGTCGGCGGTCTTGAAGCCGATGCCCCACACGTCGCTCGCGAGCCGGTAGGGCTCGTCCCTGACGACGTCGATGGACTTGTCGGCGTACTGCTTGTAGACGCGGACGGCGAGGCTGGTGGAGACGCCGACGCCCTGCAGGAAGACCATGACCTCCTTGATGGCCTTCTGCTCCTCCCAGGCGTCCGCGATGAGCTTGGTGCGCTTCGGGCCGAGCTTGGGGACCTCGATGAGCCGTTGCGGCTCGTGCTCGATGACGTCGAGGGCGTTCACGCCGAAGTGGGTGACGATCTTGTCCGCGAGCACCGGTCCGATGCCCTTGATCAGGCCGGACCCGAGGTAGCGGCGGATGCCCTGGATCGTCGCGGGCAGGATCGTCGTGTAGTCGTCGACGTGGAACTGCTTGCCGTACTGCGGGTGCGAGCCCCAAGTACCGCGCATGCGGATCGACTCGCCGGGCTGCGCGCCGAGCAGCGCCCCGACGACCGTGACCAGGTCACCGCGGCCCGTGTCGACCTTGGCGACGGTGTAGCCGTTGTCCTCGTTGGCGTACGTGATCCTCTCCAGGACCGCTTCGAGGACGTTCATGGTGCGAACCTACCTCCTGGGTTCTGCACACGATCTTCACAACTTGTCCCGGCGTCCTCCACGACATACCCATAAAGTCGCCGCCATGACAGGTCAGCGCAGGGTGCTCGTCGTGGAGGACGACATCACGATCGCCGAGTCCGTGGCCGTGCGGCTGCGGGCGGAGGGGTTCGAGGTGGCGGTGGCCCACGACGGGCCGTCCGGGGTGGCTGTCGCCGCTTCCTTCCTGCCTGACCTGGTGGTTCTCGACGTGATGCTGCCGGGGTTCGACGGGCTGGAGGTGTGCCGGCGGATCCAGGCGTCCCGGTCGGTGCCGGTGCTGATGCTGACCGCGCGGGGGGACGAGACCGATCTGCTGGTCGGGCTCGCCGTGGGGGCCGACGACTACCTGACGAAGCCGTTCTCGATGCGCGAGCTGGCCGCACGTGTGCACGTGCTGCTGCGCCGCGTGTCCCGTGCGGTGTCGTCGCGGTCGCTGGAGCTGGGCGACCTGCTGATCGACCTGTCGTCGCGGCGGGTGTCGCGGTCGGGCGTCGAGGCGCACCTGACGCCGACCGAGTACGACCTGCTGGTGTTCCTGGCCGAACGCCCGTCGGCCGTGCAGGCGCGGGAGCGGTTGCTGGCGGAGGCGTGCGGCTGGCACGAGGGTGCGTCGTCGCGAACGGTCGACTCGCACGTGAAGGCGCTGCGCCGCAAGCTCGGCGCCGACCTGATCCGGACCGTGCACGGCGTCGGGTACGCGCTGGAGGTACCTCGATGAAGCGTGTGCTCGACCTGCTCGACATGCTGCCGCGTCCGCTGGACTCGGTGCGGTCGATCAAGCTGAAGCTCGGCATCGTGATCGTGGTGTCCGGGTGCGTGTCGTTCGCGTACTTCCGTTACGTGACGGGGTGGTTGCCGCCTCGGACGACCCTGATCGCCCTGGTGCTGGGGCTGCTGACCTCGCAACTGCTCGCGCACGGCATGACGTCGCCGTTGCGGGAGATGACCTCCGCGGCCCGGTCGATGGCCTCCGGGGACTACTCGCGGTCCGTGCGTGCCACGTCTTCGGACGAGGTCGGGCAGCTCGCCGAGGCGTTCACGGTGATGGCAGCCGACTTGGCCGCCGCCGACCAGCAGCGGCGCGAGTTGATCGCGAACGTGTCGCACGAGCTGCGGACACCGATCTCGGCGTTGCAGGCCGTGCTGGAGAACGTGGTGGACGGGGTGGCGTCTCCGGACGCCGCGACCATGCGGACCGCTCTCGCCCAGACCGAACGGCTGGGGCGGCTGGTCACCGAGCTGCTGGACCTGTCGAAGATCGACGCCGGGGTGCTGTCGCTGAAGCGCGAGACGTTGTCGGTCTCGTCCCTGGTGGCCGATGTGGTGGCGGAGGCCGCGGTGGCCGCGCCTTCCGCGTCGTTCTCGATCGACGTTGCCGGTGATCTGACTGTTTTCGCTGATGGGGAGCGGCTGCACCAGGTGCTCGTGAACCTGGTGGACAACGCTGCCCGGCACGGACCCACCGGGGGGTTGGTGTCCGTGGCCGGGTACGCGTCGGCTGCCTGTGTGGTGCTGGAGGTTCGGGACGAGGGGCCGGGGATCGCGCCGGCCGACCGGTCCCGGATCTTCGAGAGGTTCACCCGAGGGGAGAGGGCGGGCGGTGGCGGGACCGGGCTCGGACTCGCCATCGCCCGATGGGTGGTGGACCTGCACGGCGGCACGATCGCCGTCGTGGACCCCGGATCGTGCATCCGGGTGACTTTGCCTCGCTGACCTGGACTTTTACCTCTAGCTGACTAGCGTCCGCACCGCCTTGCCGGTGTGGCGGTGAAGCACGCCCGGATTCGGGCTTGGGAGAGAGACATGACTGACTCGACTGGATCGTCCGGGACGCCTGAGAAGCCCGGAGCGGGTGGAAAGCCGGAGCGGAAGGCTGTGGGGAAGGGTGCGGGGCGGCCCAGGTACCGACATTTGCGGAAGGTGGGGTACCGGCCCACGGTTGGGGGCGGGGAGCCGGCGGGTTCTGGGGACTCGCCGGACCCCGCGGAGGCTGTGGCGGAGCCCAAGCCGGTCGCCGAACCCGCGCCTGCGCAGCAGCCCGTTGCCCAGTCCAAGCCTGCCGCCGAACCCCCGCCCGCCGCGCAACCGACCGCCCAGCCCCTCCAACCCGCCGAGGTCGTCACCGCCACCCTCCCCCCGCCCTCCCCCTGGCAGGGCCCACCCCGCTACCCCGCCCCCGCCAACGCCATGCAGGCCCCCGGCCTCCCCTTCATGCCCTGGTGGCGCCCACCCACGACGGGCGCGCCGGGCAAGGCCCTCATCGCAGGCCTCGCCGCAGGTCTGGCGGGCGCGTTCCTCGCCGTGCCCAACAACGGCATCGGCTGGTTCCTGGCCGGCGTCGTCGGTGTCGGCGCGGTGCTGTTCTACAGCGGCAAGCCGACGGTCGAGCGGGCGTTGTGGCTGGCGGGCGCGCTGGCGTTCCTCGCGATGGCGTTCCTGCGTGCCGCCGAGTGGGTGTTCCCGCTCAGCCTGATGGCCTCGATGTTGTGCGGGTCCATCGCGATGGCCGGCGGCAAGACGGTGCGGGGGCTGGTGTTCGGCGCTGTCGGGGTCGGGCTGGGTGGGCTGCGGTCCATCCCGTGGGTGGCGAAGGGCTTCAAGAAGCGCGGGCCGGTCGGCATCCGGCCGTTCGTCTCCGTCGGTGTGGCGTTGGTGTTGCTGGTGGTCTTCGGGTCGCTGCTGGCCGGGGCGGACAAGGGGTTCAACGACTTCCTCGAAGCGCTGGTGCCCGACCTGAACGTCGACGACTGGTTCCAGCAGGCGTTCTTCGGGGTTGTTGCGGCGCTGGGGGCTCTGGGTGCCTGTTATCTGGTGGCGGCGCCGCCGGAGATCAACGAGGACGCGGAGCAGAAGCCGGGATCGTTGCGGCTCAAGGACTACGGGTTGCCCGTCGGTGTGCTCGTGTTGCTGTTCACCGGGTTCGTGGGGACGCAGCTCGCGGTGTTGTTCGGCGGCGAGGCCTACGTCATGAAGACGGCGGGCGTGACGTTCGCCGAGTACGCGCGGTCCGGGTTCTGGCAGCTGCTGTGGGTCACCATCCTCACGCTCGGCGTGATCGCCGGTGTCGCGCGGTTCGCGGTGAAGAAGACGCAGAAGGACCAGTTGTGGCTGCGGGTTCTTCTGGGGTCACTGGCTGTTCTCACACTTGTCATCGTCGCGAGTGCCTTGAGTCGCATGTGGTTCTACCAGCAGGCGTACGGGTGGACGGTGCTGCGGCTGCTCGTCGCGTCGTGCGAGGTGTGGCTGGCCGTGGTGTACCTGATGGTGATCGCGAGCGGGATCTCGTTGCGTGCCAACTGGTTGCCGAAGGCGATCGTCGCGACCGGAGCCGCGTTCTTCCTCGCCGTGGTGGCGATGAACCCCGAACGGGTGGTCGCCGACTACAACGTGTCGCGGTACGAGGCGACGCAGAAGATCGACACGTACTACCTGTCGCAGTTGTCGGAGGACGCGGCGCCCGCGCTCGTGAGGCTGCCCGAGCACGAACGCTCGTGTGCGTTGCGGTGGATGAAGAACCGCACGCCCGAGAAGGACTGGCGGGAGTGGAACCTCGCGCGCCACAACGCGAAGAAGTCACTCGAAAGTGTTGTCGTGACTGAGGTCACCTGTGAAGGCGCGTACTCGGGCGAGAGGTAGTCCTTGACGTGGCTGTAAAGTTGCTCGGCTACCAGTTGTCGAAAGGGTGAGAAGTGACGCTCAAGTGACGATCGCGGCAGAACCCGTTGTCCTCCCATCGATGTTCACCGCAGGCGAGGCGCCCACACCGCGCACCCTCCTGGACATCCTGCGCGCGAGTGCGGAGACGCACCCGAACGCGCTGGCCGTCGACGACGGCACCACCGCGCTGAGTTACCGCGCACTGATCACGGAAGTACTGGAACTCAAGGACAAGCTCGCCGCCGAGGGCGTCGGGGTCGGCGACCGGGTCGGCATTCGCGTGCCGTCCGGGACGGTCGACCTCTACGTGTCGATCCTGGCGACCCTCGCGGCCGGCGCGGCCTACGTGCCCGTCGACTTCGAGGACCCGGACGAGCGCGCCGAGCTCGTTTTCGGTGAGGCACAGGTGAGTGCCGTGCTCGGCGAGGGCCGATCCCTTGTGCGGCACGGCACCACGCTCGGCGTGCCCGGCGAGCCCGGTCTCGACAACGACGCGTGGATCATCTTCACGTCCGGTTCGACCGGCAAGCCCAAGGGCGTCGCCGTGACGCACCGCAACGCCGCCGCGTTCGTCGACGCCGAGGCGGGCCTGTTCCTCCAGGAGGAGCCGATCGGGCCGGAGGACCGCGTGCTCGCGGGTCTCTCGGTCGCGTTCGACGCCTCCTGCGAGGAGATGTGGCTCGCGTGGCGCTACGGCGCCTGCCTGGTGCCCGCGCCGCGTTCGCTGGTGCGCACGGGCATGGACCTGGGGCCGTGGCTGGTCGAGCAGGAGATCACCGTCGTCTCCACGGTGCCGACGCTGGCCGCGCTGTGGCCGGTCGAGGCGCTGGACGACGTGCGGTTGCTGATCTTCGGCGGCGAGGCCTGCCCGCCCGAACTGGCCGAGCGGCTCGCCGTGCCCGGCCGCGAGGTCTGGAACACCTACGGGCCGACCGAGGCCACCGTCGTCGCCTGCGCCGCGCAGATGACCGGTCAGGGCCCCGTGCGCATCGGCCTGCCGCTCGACGGCTGGGAGCTCGTCGTCGTGGACGCCCGGGGCGAGGTCGTGCCCATGGGCGAGTCCGGCGAACTGGTCATCGGTGGCGTCGGCCTGGCCCGCTACCTGGACGAGGCCAAGGACGCCGAGAAGTACGCGCCGCTGCCCTCGATGGGCTGGGACCGCGCGTACCGCAGCGGTGACGTGGTCCGCGCCGAGCCGGAGGGTCTGCTCTTCCTCGGCCGCGCGGACGAGCAGATCAAGCTCGGCGGCCGCCGCATCGAGCTCGGCGAGGTCGACGCGGCCCTGGCCGCGCTGCCCGGTATCGCCGGTGCCGCCGCTGCCGTGCGCACCACGCGCGGCGGCAACCAGATCCTCGTCGGCTACGTCGTCACGGACGGCGAGTTCGACCAGGACGCGGCCGTCGACCAGCTGCGCGCCGAACTGCCCGCCGCCCTCGTCCCGCTGATCGCCGTGGTCGAGACGCTGCCGACGCGCACGTCCGGCAAGGTCGACCGCGCCGCCCTGCCGTGGCCGCTGGAGTCGATGGACACCGCTGGAGTCGTGTTCTCCGGCCTCGAAGGCTGGCTCGCGGAGCAGTGGGCCGCCGTGCTGGGCTCCGGACCGGCCTCCGAGGGCGCGAACTTCTTCGCCTCCGGCGGCAGCTCGCTCGGTGCCGCGCAGCTGGTCTCGACGATCCGCACGCGCTACCCGAGCACGTCGGTGCAGGACGTCTACCAGAACCCGACGCTGTACAAGCTGGCCCGCAGGCTGGAGTCGTACGGCGAGACCGCCGAGGTGCGCGAGGTCGCGCCGACGCCGCGCTGGACCGGTGTCGTCCAGACGCTGCTGATGGTCCCGCTGCTCACGGTCGCCGGCGCGCGCTGGGTCGTGGCGCTCACGGCGTTGTCGAACGTGCTGGGCTGGACGTCGGTGTCGTGGTGGTGGGTCGCGGCCGGGTTCGCGGTGTTCCTGAGCCCCGCCGGACGCCTCGCGATCTCCGCCGGTGGCGCACGCCTGCTGTTGCGTGGCGTGAAGCCGGGCACGTACCCCCGCGGTGGATCCGTCCACCTGCGACTGTGGACCGCCGAGATGCTGGCGCAGATGTCCCGCGCCACCGAGCTGTCCGGCTCCTGGGTCACGCACTACGCGCGGGCGCTCGGCGCCAGGATCGGCGAGGGTGCCGACCTGCACTCGTTGCCGCCGGTCACCGGCATGCTCAAGGTCGGGCGCGGCGCCGCCGTCGAGCCCGAGGTCGACCTGTCCGGCTGGTGGATCGACGGCGACAGGCTGCGCATCGGCCGCATCCGGATCGGCGCCGGCGCGACCGTCGGTGCCCGCAGCACCCTGTTCCCCGGCGCGCGGATCGGCAAGAAGGCCGAGATCGCGCCCGGTTCGGGTGTGCGCGGCTCGGTGCCGACCGGCCAGCGCTGGGCGGGCGTCCCCGCGATCCGCGAGGGCAAGGCGGCGCGCTCGTTCCCGTCGCGCCGCCCGGAGCGGTCGCGGTTCTGGAACCTGATGTACGGCGTCTCGTCCGGCCTGCTGGCCACGCTGCCGCTGCTCGCGGCGGCTCCGGCCCTGCTGTACGTGCTGCGCCGCCCCGTCACGCTGTCCTCCGCGCTGTGGGACGTCCCGGTCGCCTCCGCGATCTGGTTCGGCTCGTACGCGCTGATCGTGCTGGTCGCGGTGCGCCTGCTGGGCATCGGCATGCGCGAGGGCCACTACCCGGTGCACAGCCGCGTCGCGTGGGCGGCGTGGACGACCGAGCGGTTGATGAACAACGCGCGCTCGGCCCTGTTCCCGCTGTACGCGTCGCTGTTCACACCGGTGTGGCTGCGCCTGCTGGGCATGAAGGTCGGCCGTGGCGTCGAGGCGTCCACGGTGGTCGCGCTGCCGAAGATGACCAGGGTGGGCGACGGCGCGTTCCTGGCCGACGACACGATGGTCGCGTCCTACGAGCTCGGCGGCGGCTGGCTGCGGATCGCCACCGCACGCGTGGGCAAGCGGGCGTTCCTGGGCAACTCGGGCATGACCGCGCCCGGCCGCAACGTCCCCAAGGGCGGGCTCGTCGGCGTGCTGTCGGCCGCTCCGAAGCGCGCCAAGGCCGGGTCGTCGTACCTGGGCATGCCGCCGATGAAGCTGCCGCGCGCCGCCGAGGTGTCGGACCAGTCGCGCACGTTCGACCCGCCGAAGCACCTGATGTGGGCGCGGGCGATCGTCGAGCTGTGCCGGTTCGTCCCGGTGATGCTGAACGTCGCGCTGGTCGTGCTCGTGCTGTTCGCGCTGAAGGAGTTTGGGCTCTGGGCCTCCGGCCTCGTGCTGCTGGGCGCCGGTGTGGCCGCGTGCCTGGTCGCCGTGGTCGCCAAGTGGACGCTCGTGGGCCGCTTCAAGACCCGTGAGTACCCGCTGTGGTCGGCGTTCGTGTGGCGCAACGAACTCGCGGACACGTTCGTCGAGGTGCTCGCGGTGCCGTGGCTGATCGGGTTCTCCGGCGGCACGCCGATCATGAACCTGTGGCTGCGCTCGCTGGGCGCGTCCGTCGGCCGCGGAGTGTGGTGCGAGTCGTACTGGCTGCCCGAGGCGGATCTCGTGAAGCTGGGCGCCGGGGCGACCGTGAACCGCGGCTGCGTCGTGCAGACGCACCTGTTCCACGACCGGATCCTGCGCATGGACCGCGTGGAGCTGGGCGCCGGGTCCACTTTGGGCCCGCACGGCATCGTGCTGCCCGGCGCGTCGGTCGGCGACCACACGACGATCGGACCCGCCTCGCTGGTCATGCGCGGAGAGGATGTACCGTCGGGAACCCGTTGGCTGGGCAACCCGATCTCCGCGTGGACATGAGCTTCTCCGTACACCATTACGCGCTAGAGCTTGACTACAAGCCGCACTCCGCGCGCCTTTCGGGGCGCGCGGTGCTGCAGGCTTCGTGCGCCTCTCCGCTGTCGTCGTTCTCGCTGTCCTTCGGGTCCCTGCGGATCTCGAAGCTGCTGGTGAACGGCAGGCCCGCGCGCTACGGGCACGCCGGCGGCGTCCTGAACGTGCGGGCGGCCGTGCGTGGGGCGTTCACGGTCGAGGTCCGGTACTCGGGCACGCCCAGGCCGATCTCGACGCCGGAGTGGGGCGACCTCGGCTGGGACGAGCTGACGGACGGCTCGATCGTGGCCTCGCAGCCCATCGGCGCCCCGTCGTGGTTCCCGTGCCTCGACGAGCCGTCGTCGAAGGCTTCGTACCACCTGGAGGTCGTCGCACCCTCGCCGTACACCGTGGTGTGCAACGGGGTTCTGGTGGACGGCAAGGTCTCCGGCAGCACGACCAGGTGGACGTACTCGATGGCCGCGCCGATGGCGACCTACCTCGCGACCGTCCAGATCGGACAGTACGTCGAGGCGCTGCCGGACGTGTGGGCGCCTTCACGGCTCAAGCGCCTGGTGGCACACGACTTCGGCCGGCAGAACGCGATGGTCGAGCTGTTCTCGTCGCTGTTCGGGCCGTACCCGTTCACCAGGTACTCGGTCGTGGTCACCGACGACGCGCTCGACGTTCCCGTTGAGGCGCAGGGGTTGTCGACGTTCGGCGCGAACCACGTGGACGGACGGCGCGGTTCGGAACGGCTGGTGGCGCACGAGCTGGCGCACCAGTGGTTCGGCAACTCCGTCGGACTCGCCTCGTGGGAGCACATCTGGCTGAACGAGGGCTTCGCCAGCTATTCGGAGTGGTTGTGGTCCGAGGCGTCCGGCGGCCGGTCGGCGGACGCGTGTGCCGCGAGCGCCCGGGACCTGTTGCGGCGCCTGCCCCAGGACATCGTGATCGGACGGCCGCAGCGGTCGCAGTGGTTCGACGACAGGGTCTACAAGCGCGGGGCGCTGACGGTGCACGCGCTGCGCCGCGAGATGGGCGACGACTCGTTCTTCGCGCTGCTGCGCGAGTGGTGTGCGCGCCACCGGCACGGTGTCGTGACGACCGAGGACTTCCTGCTGCTCGCCGGGCACCGCGACCTGCTCACCCGCTGGCTGTTCAAGCCCGAACTGCCGCGCTAGGTGAACAGGCCCGGGCAACCTGGCCAACATGCGCTTTCCGTGCCCTCACCATCGCCGCTCTCACGTCGATCCTGGGTACACCGGCCGTCGTGACCGACGCACCCACGTCGGCGAAACCCGGTGACTGCATGGGGGTGCATCTCAGCTTCGCGCGGGCGTAGTTGTTCTTCCGAGCGGAGCCGTCAACGGCGATGGCTCCGCGTTACGCGGTCCACTTCCACACCAGCGGCGGACGGCCGCCCTTCGGCAGCGCCGAGGCGTGCTCGCTGGTGCGTTCGAGACCGGGCACGCGGTCCATCGTGCGACCGAGGTTGGCCGGGTAGGGCCGGTCCCCGGTCAGCGACTCGGTCACGTCGAGCGCCTGCGCCGTCGTGAACTCGCGCCCGAGCAGGCCCGCCGTGAACGCCACGTCACGCCAGAGCCTGTCCGCGAGCAACGGCCTGCAGTCGGCGACGATCCTGTCGTGGTCGAAGGCCAGCGCGGGCACGTCGTCCAGCCGCGCCCAGGCCGCCAGGTCACCGGTCGGATGGGAGACGGTGGCCCACAGGGCGACGGACAGCGTCGGGCCGCGCGGGTCGCGCGACGGCTCGTCGAACGTGGCGAGCTGGCCGGTCGCCGTCACGGACTCCTCGGCCAGGCCGAGCTTGCCCGTGACCGCCCTGGTGCTCGCGTCGCGCAACCGCTCGCCCCTGCCCAGCAGGACGCCGGGCAGAGCCAGGGCGCCCGCGAACGGCTCCCCGGCGCGCGGCGCCACCCCCACGAGCACCGCGCGTTCCTCCGGGTCAAACCGGAGCACGATCACGTCCACCGATACCAACGTCGACTCGATCACGTCGTGGATTCTCCCGCACCGCGTAGTCCGCCCTGGTCGGCCCCGCGCCGGTGACGAGCACGTCGACGTCGAGCAGGGTCTCCAGGTAGGCGACGGGATCGGACAGGTCTTCCAGGGTCTCGCCGGTGGCGACTCGAAGGCCGCTGGCGTCCAGGTGAGTCACCGCTAGTCCGTCGATACCCCCACAGCAATCGACGGCGTAGCGCAGCAGGTTCGCGTCCAGGTGGCCCGCCCGCCAGGCGCCCTGGAACTCCCCTGTGCCGTTGTGCGCCTCCGGGAACCTCGCGAGCACCGCCGGGTCCTCCGTCGGCAGCGGGCCGGCGCCGTGCCGGGTCTGGTAGGTCCTGGTCACGCCGATCACGCGTGCCGGTCGGCCGCCGAGCAGCTCCCGGGCGTTGCGCGGCACGACCGTCGACCAGGTGGTGTGCGGGTGGAAGCCGTAGGTCTCGTCGAGCAGGACGCCCTGCGCGCCCTCGAAGACGACTCGGCCCGCGTCGAGCAGCCCTTCGTGGCCCTGGGTGATGCGGACGGCGTCGGCGAACGAGCGGTAGAGCTCGACCAGCTCGTCCACGCTCGGGCCGTCGCCGATCAGCGGCTCGTAGAACCGCGCGAGAGCGTCGAGCTTCTGCCTGAGCCGCAACGGGTTCAGGCAGTCGCCGACGGTCGGGGCGGGGCCGGGCTCGCCGAGCACCAGCTGGTCCTCGACCACGTCCCCCTCGGCCGCCCCGGCGAGCAGCCCGTACCAGACGGTCTCGCCGATGCCCTTGCCGCACGACCCGTGCCGGTCGCCGCCGCGCGCCCTCTCACGAGCCCGGTTCGCGGCGACGTGGAACGGCGTCGTGAGCAGCGCGTCAGCGTCGATCGACATCAGCGACAGCGGGTCGGCGACGCCGATCTCCTCCAGCTCGCGAGACTCGGTCGCCAGCGCGATCGGTTCGACGAGCACGTACCGGGAGAGCCAGGTCGGCACGCCCGCGAGCGTGCCGGACCCGAACTGGCTGAAGGTGTGGTGCCGGCCGTCGGTGACCACGTTGTGCGCGGCCTGCGCTCCCCCGTTGAACCGCACGACGGCCGACACCGGGCGGTCGGCGCACAGCGCGTCGACCACCGCCCCCTTGCCCTCGTCGCCGAACCCCAGCCCGACGACGATCACGTGGTCGTTCATCAGCTCAGCGCCACGTCGTCGGGGCCGTCGATGCCGAGCGGCGCGGCCACGACCTCGCGCTTGCCGGTGCCGACCGCGACCAGCGCCTTGCCGACGGCCTTGCTCTCGGCGACCGACCCGATCTCGGCGAGGTCCACCAGGGCCTGGTCGAGGTCGACCACCTGCTCCTCCAGGCCGATCGTCGCGGCGATCAACTCGCACACGGCGCCAGGGTCGTCGAGCTTGAGGAAGTTCTGCCCGAGGATCGTCCGCCAGTGCTCACCGATGCTGTCGTCGTTGAAGTACGACGACTGGTTGGGGAGGATGAAGTAGACGTTCCACTTGCGGGCGAGCTCGCGGTAGACCGACACCGGGTCGATGTCCTGCTTGACGTCGTCACCGATGATCCGGCGGATGTGCCTGGCCTCCAGCCGCGGCTTGTTCAGCTCGTCGCCGATGATGAACAGGTAGCCCTTGCGGCCGCGCTTCTGCCACGCGTCGGTGACGACGTGCCGTGCGACGAAGTACGCGGCCAGCTCGTAGGACTCGCTCTTCTGCCCGCCGCCGTTGCCTTCGAGGAAGATGTCGCGCAGCTGCTCGTCCATGCGGTTGTCCGACTCGAACTGACCGACCTGCAGCGGTACGCGGTCGCTGTCGGCGTCCCCGATGCCACCGAACATCAGCTGCGGGTCCGCGAGATATCCCTTGCGCTGCAACAGACCGTGCAGCTTGCCGAGCTTGCCCTGCATGATCCGCGGCACCGCGCCCATCGACCCGGTCACGTCGAACAGCACGGCGATCGGTGTCGAGTCGGCGTGGTCAGGCGAGTCGCGGCACTCGCGGTAGGCCACCTTGAACGGGTCGAGCGACGGAGCGGCCTTCCAGCTCGACGCGGGCGTCGACTTGATCGCGGCGGTGTAGCCGAAGTCGGCGATTCCCTTGGCCGCGCGGAAGGTCTTCGCCGCGGCGTAGGCGTTGTCGTCCCACTTGCCGTGTCCCATGGTCATGCTCCTTCTGGAAGTGCGAACGGGCGGAAAACCCGTGGGCCGTAGAGGTCGTCGAGCAGTTCGTCGTACTCGTCGAGCAGGTCTCTCGCGTCAGGGCGCCTGGACGGACGGTCCTGGAGACAGCCCCGCGCGAAGGTTCGTTGCCGATGTTCGTTGTGTGCCAGCAGGTCGAGCATCAGCGTGTGTGCCATGTGGACGTCCGTGGCGGCCGTGACCGGTTCGCCCGCCTCGACCTCCGGCGGGTAGGCGATGGTGCGGCTGGTGGCGAGGAGCCGCTGGCCCTCCTCGACGGCGAACGACCAGCCGGCCAGCACGATCCCGTGCTGTTCCGGGTGCACCAGGACGTTCTCGGCGGTGACCGCGCCGTGCACCAGACCGATCTGGTGCGCACCGGCCAGTGCTTTGAGCAGCCTGCGGTGCATCCACGCGTAGTCGCGGCCGTCGAGCCCGTTCGGGAACGCGTTCTGAACGTCCTTCAGCGTCACGAAGCCCTTGCGCAGCGGGTCCAGGACCGTGAAGGCCCTGCTGCCCTTGGCCACGTCGCCCGACGTGTCGAGCAGGCGCGGGTAGAACGGCCGCAGCCACTGGTTCCGGTCCGTGAAGCGTTCGAGGGACCGCAGCGCGTGCCACTCGCCGTGCAGCAACGGGTTGAGAGCCGGGTTGCGCACGACCTTGACCACGTGCGGCCCGTCCGACTCGTACAGGTTGGCGATGCTGCCGACCGCGAACGGCTCCCCGACGCGGTAGACGCCGGTCCTGGTCCTGAGCTCGACCGTCGTGCTCTGGGTCCACTCGTGGTGCAGGCGGGTCAGGTTCGCCGACGCCGCGTGCGCCCTCGCACCGGCCGCCACGTCGGGGTGCAGGACCGAGGCCAGCGCGTGGTACAGGCGTTTCGCCTGCCTGCGCTTGTCCGGGTCGGTGGTGCGCGGCCCGAACAGGTCCTCGGCCGACCTGGCGCTCTCGACCCGTTCCAGGGCCTCCGCTGCGGTGAACATGGTTTGAGTCTTACAAACTCAAACCCAGGTTGCAACCCCCTTTTGGTCGCTGTGACTCAAACCGCAGGAGCGCGACCCGTCGTGAGGTGACTCATGGTGTTCCTCGCCCAGCGGGCCGGGTACCCGGCCCCGATACGGGAGGAGGAAACGTGCTGTTCGTCGTCATGGGCTGCTCCGTGGTCTTCGCACTGCTCGTGGTGGAGGTGATCCACCGGCTGGTGCGCCGCTTCACCCACAGCGGGAAGATGTACCGGCCCGGCCAGGTGTTCGGAGCGTTCCTGGCCGCCCAGATAAGCCTGAGCGTGTACCCGGTGGACGCGCCGGTGGTGCTGCACGTGCTGGGCATCGCTCTGATCCTGGCCAGTGCGTGGCTGCTGGCGGCGCTGATCAGCACCCTTGTGGACATATCTCTCTCGCGGATCCGCACGGACGTCACGGACAACCGGCACGCGCGGCGCGTGCACACGCAGGTCACGCTGGTGCGGCGGCTGGTGCTGGTGGTCATCGGCGTGCTGGCGGTGGGCGCGATCCTGATGACGTTCCCCGGTGCGCGGGCGGTCGGGTCGACGGTGCTGGCGTCCGCGGCGGTGATCGGTGCGGTGGCGGCGTTCTCCGCGCAGTCGTTGCTGGGCAACCTGATCTCGGGGCTGCAGATCGCGTTCAGCGACGCGGTGCGGCTCGACGACGTCGTGGTCGTCGAAGGCGAGTGGGGACGCGTCGAGGACATCACGCTCACGTACGTGGTGCTGCACCTGTGGGACGACCGGCGGCTGGTGCTGCCCACGTCGCACTTCCTGAAGACCCCGTTCGAGAACTGGACGCGCACGCAGTCTGCGTTGCTCGGGACCGTCGAGCTCGATCTCGACTGGACGGTGCCGGTCGAGGCGATGCGGCAGGAGATGCGGTCCATGCTGGAGGGCAGTGACCTGTGGGACGGGCGGGTGTCCGTGTTGCAGGTGACGCAAGCGACGCAGGGGTTCGTGCGGGTGCGTGCGCTCGTGAGCGCGGCCGACGCAGGCAAGCTGTGGGATCTGCGCTGCCTCACGCGGGAGCACCTGGTCGACTGGGTGCACCGTCAGCACACCGGTGCGCTGCCGCAGATCCGGACGCGCGCGGTCACCGGCGTCAAGAAGGCACAACCGGCCTCTGACCAGCACACGGACGCTCGGGTGTTCGGCGAGAGCGTGGACGGAGCGCTGCGTGAGCAAGCGTTTGCGGGTCCCAAGCAGTAGAACTTCCGGAAATCAGGTGCAACCGCCTGCCGAACCCGTTCCGTCCTCCCACCATGAGAAGACCGCTCGCCGTCGCGTTTTGCGCGCTGGCTCTCGGTAGCTGTGGTACGAACGGGTCCCCAACCGTGCCGTCCGCGGAGGTCCCTGTCGTGTCATCGGCGAAACCGGACAAGAACCGGATCGAGCAGGCGAAGCGCGACGGCCACCTCACAGTGCCACTGATGATCTCCGTGCAGCCGGGACGCGACGAGGAGGTCGAGCAGGCACTGACGAGGCTGGGCGCGACCGTCGAGTCGCGGGATCCCAGAATCGGCTACCTGCGCGCCGAGATGCCGGTCGACGCGGTGGAGAACGCGTATCTGATCACAGGTGTGTCCAAGGTGGACTTGGACGAACCGATGAGCAACAAGCTGCCGGAACCGTAGAAAGCCCCAGAATCTCGTGGATTCTGGGGCTTTCTACGTACTACCGAGCTGCTAGCTGACTGCCTGGACGATCACGGCGCCGGTACCGACAACGGTGTTGTCGGCCGTGCGCACCTCGAGCTCGCCACGCAGCACGCGGCCGGCACCGGGCTGGCCCAGCGGCGTGATGACACCCGTCGCGTTCCACGTCGCACCGGCGGCGCGCTCGGCGTTGGTGTCGGACACGGTGAGCGTGCCGAGACCGGCCGAGGTGAAGACGTCGAAGTAGTCGAACTCCGTGGTGCCCGCGGGCACCGCGTAGCCGTCCACCAGGGCGACCCAGTTGCCTGCGGCCGGGTTGTTGATGGTCACGGACTCCTCGGAGTCCGCGTCCGCCGACTGACCGGCGAGCACGCAGCTGCCCGACGTGCAGTTGTAGACCAGCAGGTCGAGGTCAGCGCCCTGGTCGGCGGTGTTGCTGATCGTGACGGTGAGCCGCGTCGAACCGGCCGCGACGGTGATCGGGTACTGCTGCTGCGCGAGGTTCGCGATGGTCGGGCGGGCCGTCTTGGCACTGCCGACCGAACCCGCCGCGAGCCGGCCGTTGAAGCTGGCCTGCGTGTTCGTGACGGTGTACGCGCGCTCGACCGGGGCACCCAGCGCCGCGGACGGGATGACGTCCGGGTTCGGGCTGATGGTCGTGCCGAGCACCGACGCGGTCACCGAGTACGGCGCCTCGGCGGCGTCGGAGGTGCGACGCGCCTCGATCACGATCTCCCACACACCGGCCATCGGGCTGGCGACCGTGCGGCTGGTGGGCGAGCCACCGGCACAACCGGCACCGGCGTCCGGGTTGTAGCAGTTGGTCGACGAGTTGACGTCGAAGCCGACACCCTGCGGGGTGTAGCGCAGGAAGCGGACCTGGCCCTTGCCGGCCTCGGCGCCGCCGCCGGTCAGGTCGACCTTCAGCGCGGTGGTGCCCTTGGGCACGTTCACGAAGAGGCTGGTCGACTGGTTGCGCGCGATCTTGCCGGACTTCGTGACCGAGAACTTGTTGGCGGCGTTGAAGTTCTCCGCCGCGAACACGGTGTTCAGGGTCTGCACGTCGACGCCGGGCGTCTCCGGGTTGTCGAGCTGCAGGACGGCGCTGTGGGCGCCCGAGTTCTTCGCCTTGATCTTGACGGGGAACTGGACCGGCGTGTTCAGCGGCAGCTTGATCTTCTTCGCCGCCGTGAACGTGCCGTCGTTGCCCTTCCAGGAGACGTTGAACGTCTCGTCCTGGTGGCCCGTGGTGCGGGTCAGCGTGTAGGTGCGGGTGTACTCCTGGCCCGCGGTCACGCCTTCGCGGTCGTGGATGCCGACACCGACGCCCGGCGTGGCCAGCAGGCCCGCGAGGACGGTGTTGACCGGGACGGACGTGGTGACCTGGTTCGGCACACCGTGCTTGTCCAGCAGCTTCCACGCGGCGTTGGTGTTGAACAGACCCGCGCCCTGCTCGTAGGCACCGAGGGTGTCCACGTAGTTCGCGCTGCGCTGGATCGCGTAGCGCAGCTCGGCGCTGGTCGGGCGCTGGCCGTTGTGCGTGGCCTTGTACGCGCTCACGAGCAGCGCGGCGGCACCGGTCGCCTGCGGGGAGGCCATCGACGTGCCGTTGAACTGCGAGTAGCCGGGCGGGAGGGCGTAGGTGCCGGTCACGGGGCCACCGGCCTGCCAGCGCGGCGTGGTGGAGATCGCCGAGCCGGGCGCGACGATGTTCGGCTTGAAGCCGCCGTCCTCACGCGGGCCGCGCGACGAGAAGCCGTGCAGGTTCTGCTTCTGCGCGGTCTTCGAGCCGTAGTTGGAGAGCCAGGTCTCCTTGGTGATGTACGAGCCGACGCTCACCGCGTCCGTGGCGACCGACGGGTCACCGACGGTGTTGGCGCCAGCGCCCGAGTTGCCCGCCGAGATGAAGATCTGGACGTTGTACTCGTTGATCGTGCGGTTGTAGAGCTCCGCACGGGCGTTGTTGCCGTCGTTGAGCGCCGGGAGGCCACCGATGGAGATGTTCACGACGTCGGCGCCGTTGCGCGCGGCGTAGAGGACACCGTCGATGAGACCGGAGCTGGTGCAGGACGGCGTCGAGAGGCAGGCCTTGATGGCGATGAGCTTCGCGCCCGGCGCCGCACCGGCCATCTTGCCGTCGAACATCTTGTTGGCGGCCGTGATGCCGGCGACGTGCGTGCCGTGCGCGGCGCCCGAGATGCCCAGGTTGACGTACGGGGTGCCCGCGTTGTCGTAGATCGAGCGGTCGGTCTGCACGACGAACGCGATGCGGTCGACGACGGGGGTCGCGGGGTTGTCGGTGCCGAAGAAGCCGACGTCCTGCTTGACCTTGTAGTCGATCATGCGCTTGTTGTTGGTGAAGTCGCCGTCACCGTCGGTGTCGACGAAGACTTCCTTCGTCGTGATGTCCTGGATGACACCGAACGAGTCCGTGCGGTCGCCGTCGCGGTTGATGTCACCGCCGGTCTCGCTGTTCGACAGGTTCAGGTCGCCCGCGGTCTCGCTGAAGAGGCCGAACGAGTAGGGGCCGCCGGTGGCGGGCGCCTTGTAGGTCTTGCCGCCCTCGGTGAACGTGCCGGTGCGGCCGGTCTTGGTCATGGTGACCCAGGTGCCGTCGCCGGAGTTCGTGGCGTTCGCGTTGTACCAGTCGATGATCTTGCGCTCACCGGTGCTGGTCGTCTGCAGGGCCGGCGTGTCCAGGTCGATGCCGGAGTCGATCACCGCGATGGTCGTGCCGCGGCCGTCCCACTTCGGGTGCGCGGTGGCGAACTGCGCCGCCTGCGTGTCCTGCGTCGGCATGTACGGGTTCGTGCGCGGCGTCTTCGAGTCCGGCGCCTTCTGCGGGGCCGGGTTCTCCATGCCTTCAGGGCGCGGGTTGTCCAGCGCGACCAGGCCGTCGACGTCCACGGTGCTGACCGAGGCCAGCTTGGCGGCCTTCTCCGCGTTCTCACGCGGGATGGTCACCTTGACGTAGTCGACGTCCTTCTCGGTCTTCTGGACCGTGGCGCCGAGCGCCTTGAGGTCGTTGACCGCGGCGTCGGTCTTGCCGTCCTCGGCGGCGACCAGCAGGTCGACGGTCGCCTTGCCCTCCTGGGCGGCCTGTTCGACGAGTGCGCGGTCCTGCTTGTCCAGCTGCTTGTCAGCGGCCGGCTGCTGTTGCTGTGATGCGTTCTGCGCGATGGCAGGGGTGGCGGCGAAGCCGAACCCGGTAGTGCCCAGCACCGCGGTCAGCAAGACCGTGCCGGTGCGGCGTCTCCAGTTCTTCACGGCGCATGTGCCCTTCGTGGGGTAAAGAGTGCTCCGAAGCACATCTCTTCGCCTCGCGAGGGGCAATCGTCGGAACAGACCAATTGTTGTTTCCACATTGGACTGTTCAGCGGCTTGAAAGGGCGCACTTTTAGTGCTGCGCGTTTCATTTCAAGCGTGGAACGAGCAACCACCCTCCAGTCAAGAGCTGATGGAGGGGAATGTCAAGGCTGTGTCAACGGTGAACGGCGTTGGCGTGTAACGAATCCCGTCACCGGACGATGGACCGATCGCTATTTCCGCCCATTAGACCGCGTAATCTCGCACGCAGCCGTCCGACCATCCCGACCGGCGCCGCGAGTGCTTTGGGCTGCGCTCCGCACACAGAACAACTTGCGCGGTGCTTCGCGAGCGCCTGCTCGAGTTCCGTCACCTGCTTCGCGGTCCGTTCGGGCACGAAGTCCTTTTTGATCGAGAGCAGGCTCAGCTCGGTCAGCACGTGCGTGCCGCGCCGGAGCTGCGCCGCGGGCGTGATGGTGTGGAAGAAGATCAGGTTCCGGCTGCGCTTGGGCTCGAACCCCTGGACGTCGCACCACTCGATGCTCGTCTGGCTGTCGAGGCCGCTCGACGTGATGCCCTCGGCCGTCAGCTTCGTGCCCATGGCGAACGTCCGCCACGCGACCGTCGCGCCCATGAGGAACCACAGGCCGCCGAAGAGGTACGCGTACCAGGGGCCGTCCTTGGCCGCGAGCGGACCGATGGCGGCCACGGCGATGCCGAGGCCGAACAGAACCCATCTCCACCTGGTGTGCATGTCTCCCTCCTGTGTACCCGAAAGCCGGGCGCCTAACATCGTTGCGTGCCAAACCAGGACGGCGGGATGCCGCTGCACGCGGAATACCGGGATCTGCCGGTCGTGCCTCCCGATCCGGTCGACCAGGTGGTCACGGGGTCGATTCCCGACCCGTCTCCCTACTTCCAGACGCCGGCGGCACTCGATCTGTTGAACGAACCCGTGTGCGTCGTCACGGGGCAGCCCGGAGTGGGCAAGACCCAGATCGCCGCGGCGTACGCCCGGCGGCGGCGCAAGGACGGCTGGCTGGTGGCGTGGATCAGCGCGGAGACGGCCGTCCAACTCGAGGCAGGGCTGGTCGAACTCGCCGACCAACTGGGGCTGTACCAGCCGGACGTCGGCACCGGCATCGTCTTGGCGCGTGTGCGCAACCACCTGCACACACGGTCTGGGTCCGCATTGCTGGTGTTCGACAACGTCGAGTCGCTGGACGTGGTCCGGCCGCACCTGCCGTCCTCCGGCTCCTGTCAGGTTGTGATCACCAGTACTGCGCGCGGGTCGCGACTCAGGCACGAGGTGCCGGTGGAGGTCTTCACCCCGGAGGCCGCGTCGCGGTTCCTGTGTGAGGCCACCGGACTCGACGACGCCGCGACAGCGGCCGAACTCGCCGCCGAACTCGGCCACCTGCCGCTGGCACTCGCGCAGGCGGCGGCAAGGATCAGGATCGATTTCTGGGACTTCGCCGGATACCTGGAGGCATTCCGCAACTTCCCCGTGGAGGAGCAGCTCGGCCGGGAGGACGACCCGTACCCGGTCAGCGTGGTCACCGCGATCCTGCTGGCGCTGGAACCGTTCCGGGGCAGCACACTCGTCCCGCTGCTGGGGGTGCTGTCACCGGACGGCGTGCCGCGGCGGCTGCTCCAGGGCTTCGCGAACGACGAGTTGAGGCGGCTGCGCAGGGCCTCGCTGGTGGAGTTCGCGGGTCGCTCCTCGGTTCTCATGCACCGCTTGGTGCAACGGGTGGTGCGCGACCGCGTCAGCGGGGTGGGGCTCGCCGCGAAGCTGCTCCTCGACCACGTCGAGTTCGGCGACGCCTGGCAGATCCGCCACCGCGGGAACGAGCTCGTGCAGCAGATCGACGCCCTGTGGGCCAACACCGATCCGGCAGCAGCCCCCGAGGTCACCAAACGGGTGCTGCTCCTGCGGGTGTGGCAGGCGGGCTTCCTCGGGAGCGCCGCGAACTTCTCCCGAGGCCGGGTGATCGCGGAGGAGGCGTACGCGCAAGCCGCCGCACGACTCGGCGACGACGAGGAGTTGCTCCTGCTCTGCCGCCAGGTCCTGTCGACCAGCGTTCCGACCGGGTCGGAAGATCTCCTGCCCCAGCTGCGGATCGACCTCGGCGTCAGCCGCGAGACGCGGGGTGCGGAGGACCCGGCCACGCTCACCGCGGCCCGCCTGCTCGGCACGTACTGCGCGCAGCACGGTCACGCGGAGGAAGCCGTCTCCGTGCTCGAAGAGGCGCTGGAACCGTGGCTGGACAAGCCCCTCCAGGCCGACGAGCACTTCGGCGCCCTGGACGACCTCGCCTGGGCGTACCTGCTCGCCGGCCGCGCGGAGGAGGCGGTCGCAGTGCTCGACCGGTCCCTCGACGCGAGGCCGGACGCGCTCTACACGAAGACGTTGCTCGACACCGCGTACACCCAACTCGGCCGGCACGCGGACGCACGGCGGTTGTGCGAGGAGATCTGGGACGCCTACCGGAAGACCGCCGGACCCGACCACCCGAACACCCTGTTCGCCGGCGCCAAGCTCGGAACGGCGCTCTTCCTCAACGGCGAACGCGACCTGGCCTGGAGCCTGCTGCTGGTCGTGCGGGCCATCGGCACCGACCTGCTCGGACCGGATCACCTGCTCGTGACCACGGCCGAAGGGGCTCTCCAGATCATTCGGCAGGACTGAGGGCTGTTCAGGCGCTACCTTGCGCCCATGGACCTGAAGCCGGTCGCCGACGAGCTCTACGGGCTGCCCCCGAAGGACTTCACCGCGGCCCGCAACGCCGCGGCCAAGCAGGCCGACGACAAGGACCTCGCGAAGGCCATCCAGGAGCTCCGCAAACCGTCCGTGGGCGCCTGGGCCGTCAACAAGCTCGTGCGGGACGCCCCCGAGGGCCTGGAGGAGGCGCTGGGCCTCTCCACGGCCAAGCTGACCATGCGGGAGCTCGGCCGCAGGCGCAAGGAGCTCATGGAGGCTCTGATCTACCGCACGCTGGAGCTCACGGGGCCGCTCGCGGACGACGCCGTCACGCAGGTCCGCAACACGCTGACGGCTGCGATGGCCGACCCCGAGTCCGCCGGGCAGGTGCGCGACGGGCACCTCACGAAGGGGCTGGAGTACTCCGGGTTCGGGTTCGCGCTGCCGGAGCCCGAACCCGCGCAGGACGGCGAGGACGCGCTCGCCCGCAAGCGCAGGGAACGGCAGGAGCGCAAGCGGGCCGAGGCGCAGCAGGCGCTGGACGAGGCCGAGCAGGCGCTCGGGGAGGCGCAGGCCGACCAGCTGGCGGCGAAGCGGGCGTTCGACAGGGCCGCGGAACGGCTGGAGGACGCCAAGCGGGTCACGTCGGGTGCGGAGAAGGCGCGCAAGGCCGCGGAGCGCAAGCTCAACGACCTCTCGTGAGCACCTGATCACCGGAAATCACCGAACCTGAAGACCAGCTGAAGGAATTGAGCCTGGTCACAGTGAAAGCCGACCGGAACACGACGGTCCGGTTGTACGTTCAACAAAGTGGTTGGCCGCTCGCGCTCGAGCTGCGCGCCAGGGCCTGTCCGACACCCCCAGGTCGGAGATGCCCTTCCGCAGGCGTCGCGTGCTCGCGCGGCGGTCGACCCGCCGTCGGCCGGCACTCCGGTAAACCCCCCTCACCGGTAGTGGCGGTCGGCGGCACCCTCAGAGGTTGTACTGGTCGTGCCGCTCGTAGAACGCGACCAGCTCGTCCGGCGAGAGGTTCTTCGCGTCCCCGACCTCCAGGAAGAAGTTCTCCCGCGCGATGCCCGGTGAGAAGAGGATCAACATCCGCGCCGGCGCGTCGCTGTCGTTGCGGAATGCGTGGGGCCGGTCCACGGGCACGTACAGGAAGTCGCCCTCGCCGGCGCGGGTCCACTCGTCCCCGTCGAGCAGCGTGATCTCGCCTTCGAGCACGTAGAACGACTCGGAGAACGTCCTGTGGAAGTGCGGCCGCGGTCCTGGCCGACGGGCCTCCATCCGCCACTCGAACAGCCCGAACTCGCCGTTGGTGACGGAGCCGGGCGCCACGAAACGCGTGGTCGGAGTGCTGAAACCCACCTCGGACGCCGGTCGGAACGACATGAACACCCTCCCCAAAAAGTGAAATTGACTCAGGTCTCGTGCGTGACCAGGGGCCGCTCTAGACTCGCCCGATGGCACATGACGCGGATGTCATCGTCGTCGGCGCGGGCCTCGCAGGTCTCGTCGCGACCGCAGAGCTCGCGGACGCGGGTCGCAAGGTCATCCTCCTCGACCAGGAGCCTGAGGCGTCGATCGGCGGCCAGGCCTGGTGGTCGTTCGGCGGACTGTTCCTGGTGGACAGCCCCGAGCAGCGCAGGCTTCGGGTCAAGGACTCGCACGACCTGGCGTTGCAGGACTGGATGGGCTCGGCGGCGTTCGACCGGGAGGAGGACCACTGGCCACGGCTGTGGGCACAGGCCTATGTGGACTTCGCCGCCGGTGAGAAGCGCCCCTGGCTGCACAACATGGGGGTGCGCTGGTTCCCGTTCGTGCAGTGGGCGGAACGTGGTGGCTACCTGGCGGACGGGCACGGCAACTCGGTGCCGCGCTTCCACGTCACGTGGGGCACCGGGCCCGGCATCGTCGAACCGTTCGAGCGCCGGGTGCGGGAAGGTGTCGCGAAGGGACTCGTGACGCTCAAGTTCCGCCACAAGGTCACGAGCATCAACGTCACCAACGGCGTGTGCGACGGCGTGTCCGGCGAGGTGCTGGAGCCGTCGTCGGTCGGCCGCGCGGAACCCAGCTCCCGCACCGCCGTCGGCGAGTTCTCGCTCAGCGCACAGGCCGTGATCGTCACGTCCGGCGGCATCGGCGGCAACCACGACCTGGTGCGCAGGAACTGGCCCGAGCGGATGGGCACGCCGCCCAAGTTCATGCTCGCCGGTGTGCCGGACTTCGTGGACGGCTCGATGATGGAGATCACGCAGAAGGCCGGCGGCGCGATCATCAACGCCGACCGCATGTGGCACTACCCCGAGGGCATCGCGAACTACGCGCCCGTGTGGTCGCGGCACGGCATCCGGATCCTGCCCGGCCCGTCACCGCTGTGGCTCGACGCCGACGGCAAGAGGCTGCCGATCCCGCTGTTCCCCGGTTTCGACGCGCTGGGGGCGTTGCAGCACATCACTTCGAACGGTCACGAGCACTCGTGGTTCCTGCTGAACAAGAGGATCATCGGCAAGGAGTTCGCGCTGTCGGGCTCCGAGCAGAACCCGGACCTGACGGGCAAGGACACGCGGGCCGTCCTGAAGCGCGCGCTGCCCGGCGCGGTCGCGCCGGTCGAGGCGTTCGCCCAGAACTCCAAGGAGTTCATCCAGGCGGGCACGGTCGCGGACCTCGCCCGCGGCATGAACGCGCTGACCGGTGACAGCAGGATCGACGCCGCCGCGCTGGAGAAGGTGATCGTCGAGCGCGACCGCCAGGTGACCGCCGGTCTGAGCAAGGACTCGCAGATCAACGCGATCCGCCAGACCAGGAACTTCCTGACGGACAAGCTGATCCGCGTCGTCGAGCCGCACCGGCTGCTCGACCCGAAGGCCGGTCCGCTGATCGCGGTCAGGCTCTCGGTGATCACCCGCAAGACGCTGGGCGGTCTGCACACCGACCTGTCGTCGCGGGTGCTCGACACGTCCGGCGAGGTGCTGCCGGGCCTGTACGCCGCCGGTGAGGCCGCCGGGTTCGGTGGCGGTGGCGTGCACGGCTACCGGGCGCTGGAGGGCACGTTCCTCGGCGGCTGCCTGTTCTCCGGACGGGTGGCGGGACGTTCGGCGGCGGAGGCCGTCAAGTAGTTCTCGCGTGGTGGACGCGGGTTGACGGTCCCCGAGCTTGCGGCTGTGCTGGAGGGCATGACGCAGATCGGTGTTCTGGTCGGCAACCCGCGGCCCGCCTCCCGCACGCTCCAGGCGGCCCTGGCCCTGCGCGAGGCGGTCGCCGCGACGCTGGGCGTGCCCGTCGAGGGGCCCGTCGTCGAGGCGGCGGAACTGGCACCGGCCGTGTTCACGGAACCGGACGCGATCAAGGCCGCGTTGCAGGTGCTCGGCCAGGCCGACGTCCTGGTCGTGGCGACGCCGACCTACAAGGCCGCGTACACCGGCCTGCTCAAGGCCGTGCTGGACCAGGCACCACCGGCCTGGCTCAAGGGCAAGGTCGTCGTCCCGCTGCAGATCGCGGCCGCCGACAAGCACGCGCTGGCCGTCGAGGTGCACCTGCGGCCGGTGCTCGCCGAACTGGGTGCCGTCGTGCCCCAGGCGTTCTTCCTCAACGAGGCGGCGCTGCCCGCCGACGCCACGACCTTCGACCTCGACGCGCTGAAGGTGCTGCGATGAAGGATCAGCTGCGCAACGCGCTCAAGCACCACGCCCAGGCCGTCACGATCGTGACGGCCAGCGGAGCCGAAGGTCCCGTCGGCACAACGGTCTCCTCGTTCACGTCGGTGAGCTTCGAACCACCGCTGGTCGTCGTGTGGATCGGCGAGGGCGCGTCGGTGTGGCCGGTGCTGCGGACCGCTCCCCTGTTCGCCGTGCACCTGCTGGAGGCCGCGCAGTCCGGTCTCGCGGACCTGTTCGCGTCGAAGGGCGTCGACCGGTTCGGTCCCGGTACGCGGTGGCAGTCCGACGACGACGGCGTGCCGTGGCTGCTGGACGCGCCGGTCCGGTTGCGGTGCAGGACCTCCCGGCGGATCGCGGTCGGCGACCACATCGCGCTGGTCGGCGAGCCGCTCGACATCACGCACACCGACATCGCGGCGCCCCTGGTGCGGCACCAGGGGCGCTACACCTCAGTCGCCTAGAACCTTGAGGATCTCCCTTGCCAGGAGGTCGTTCTGGCGGAACGCCGGGGCGTTCGTGTTCGGTCGCGCGAACGCCGCGTACGCCTTCCCGGTCGTGTAGGGCCCCACGGCGAACCGGACGGGGTCCTCGTCGCCGGCCTCGTTGATCAGCCTGCCCGCCGGCGACACCCGCACCAGACCGGCGGCGTCCTCGGAGACGTTGCCGACCGCGCGCAACGACCGCAGCACCGGGTCCGCCGTGCGCGACAACGAGTGCGTGGGCAGGCGGGCCTCGATCAAACCGTTGGCGCGCACCACCTCCGGTGTCGTCGCGCTGCCGGCCACGAAGGCGTCGTCCTCCGCCTCGACCCACATGTCGGCACCGAGGAACTTCACGATTCCCGCGCGGGACAACGCGAGCAGCTCCTCCAGCCGGTCCGGCGGCGGGCCGGAGGCGAGGTAGCTGAAGTAGCCGTGCCACCAGCCGTCGAACGGCATGAGGCCCGCCAGCTGGCCGTAGACCGAGAGCAGCGCCAGGAACGCCCCCAGATCGGCGCTGTGCCGCGGATCGGAGCGGCGGGCCACGTCCGCCTCGACGTACGAGCGCAGGTGCTCCTGGAACTCCTCGGCCGTGCCGAACGTGACGCCGGTCAGCGGGCGGTCGAGGCGTTCGAAGTCGATGCGGTCTGCCGGGTCGGGCACCGCCAGCAGTTCCAGCTCGCGCATCTCCTCGCTGTACCAGGGCAAGGCGGTGAACGACGCGGCGAACTCGACGAACGGCATCCGAACCAGGCCGGGGTGCCCGGTGAAGAGCTCGTGGTAGTGGCCCCACGCGATCTCCTTGGCCATCAACGGCCACACGTCGGCGCGGAAGTCGAGCTCCTGGCCCTGCAGCTCACCGGCGACGAAGAAGTGCGGCAACGACGGCCGCGTTCCCTGCAACCGGTAGCCGGTCTTCGAGTGGTACGGCACACCGCGCCGCGAACCCACGTACAGCGTCGGTTCGGCACCGGAGGGCAGGTAGGTCAGCCCTTCAGGGCCTCGCACGTACCGACCGCCGCGGCCCTCGGTCAGCAGCACCATCAGGTCGATGAACGCCAGACCGAACCCGCGCAGCACGACATCCCCGTGCACCGCCGACAGGTCCGCGTCGGCCGAGTACAGCGGCGGCACGTAGACCAGGCCGTGCTCCGACGCGTGCTCGGCGAGCTTGCGGTGCTCGGGCTCGGGGTCGGCGTCGAGGTGCCCCAGCGCGAGCACCACCACGTCGCCCCGCAGCGAGGTGCCGTTGTCGAGCCACACCCAGTTGCCGACGACCTTCAACGCAGTGGCCTGATGCACTGTGACAGAGATGTTCGGAGGCAGAGATTTCCTTACGTGGCCGAAGAACCACTCCAGGTACCGGCTCTGCACCTGACGTGACGGGAACGACGTCGGGTCGATGTCGATCCAGTCCGCGAGCGACGGGCCGGGACGGATCGGGCCCTCGCCGTCGAACGAGTCGTCCGTGAAGACCGTCACGTCCTCGGCCATGGAGTTCATGCGCAGCAACGGGGACTGGGCGTGCCGCCACACCCGGCCCGCACCCGGCGGGAACGGGTCGACGACGTGCACGGCCAGCGGCAACGCGGGCGACTGGGCGGCGATGCGTTCCAGCAGGCCGGCGGCACGGGGGCCGCCACCGATGACGACGAGTGAGCGCATGCGCGTCTTTCCGTTGGAGGGCAACGAAGAACAAGCCGCGCCCCTCAACGCGAACACCACCACGGTACCCCGCGCGTGCAAGCAAATCCCGCTCTGTGGACGTCGTTGCACCCGCCGATCCCGAGGTGTGCACTCGAAGAGCGTCTCCCTCAACGCGTCCCACTCCCACTACCAGTTCTGGGGAATCGGTCATGCCAGTTGAGTTTCTCGGGATCGCCGCCACGAACGACGGGTCGGAGACGAACCCGCGTTCGTCGAGCGGCGCGTTCGACAAGGACTACACGCTCAGGCTCGCCAGGGCCCACGAGGAGCACGGGTGGGACCGCGTGCTGTTCGCGTACGGGTCGGGCGCTCCGGAACCGTCGGCGGCCGCCGCGTACCTCGCCAGCAGGCTCGACAAGCTGCAGATCCTGCTGGCGCACCGGCCGAACGTGTCCTACCCGACGTTCGCCGCCAAGACGTTCGCGACGCTCGACCAGATCAGCGACGGCCGGCTGACCGTGCACTTCATCACCGGCGGCACCGACCACGAGCAGCAGCGCGAGGGCGACTACCTGACCAAGGACGAGCGCTACTCCCGCACCCGCGAGTACATCCAGATCGTCAAGAAGGCCTGGACCAGCAGGTCCGCGTTCGACCACGACGGCGAGCACTACCACTTCGCGGACTTCGTGAGCGACGTGTTCCCCGTGCAGCAGCCACGCCCGAACGTGTCGTTCGGCGGCTCCTCCCCCGCGGCCTACGCGGCGGGCGGCGCCGAGGCGGACATCTTCTGCCTGTGGGGCGAACCGCTGGCCGAGACGGCGCAGCAGATCGAGTCGGTGAAGCAGGCGGCGAAGGACGCGGGCCGCACTGACGTGCCGCGGATCCAGGTCGCGTTCCGGCCGATCATCGCGCCGACCGAGGAACTGGCCTGGGAGAAGGCGCACCGGACGGTCGAGCGGATCGAGGCGCGCAAGGCGGGCGGCCCGTTGAGCCGCCGGCACTCGCTGACCAACCCGGAGAACACCGGCTCGCAACGGCTCCTGGCCGTGGCGGAACGCGGTGAGCGGTTCGACCGCGCCCTGTGGACGCCCACCGCGAAGGCAACGGGCGGCGCGGGCAACTCGAACGCGCTGGTCGGCACCCCGGAGACCGTCGCGCAGGCGTTGCTGGACTACTACGACCTCGGCGTCGACGTCCTGTCGGCCCGCGGCTACGACCTGCTCGACGACGCGATCGACTTCGGCCGGTACGTGATCCCGATCGTGCGCGAGGAAGTGGCGAAGCGAGACCGGGCCAAGGCGGCATGACGACTCTCGAAGTGCGCCGCGTCCGGCAGTCGGATCCGGAAGCGGCGCCGTTGGTCGCAGAGCTCACGCACGAATACACGACCCGCTACGGGCCAATGGGCGCAGAGGAGATGCAACGACCGGCGGACGTGTTCGAACCGCCGAACGGCCAGTTCCTTCTGCTCGTGGAAGGCGGAGTGGCCGTCGCGGGTGGCGCGTTCAAGCGGTACGACGACGAAACAGCCGAGATGAAGCGCATTTGGACCCATTCGCAACACCGCAGGCGCGGATTGGCGCGGCGGGTGCTCGTCGAACTGGAGAACGAGGCCAGAACGTTTGGGTACACCAGGATCTACCTGACCACGGGCCCGCGCCAGCCGGAGGCGAAAGGGCTGTACCTGGCGACCGGTTACACACCGTTGTTCGATGTTGAGACAGACCCGCTGACAATTGGCCCGCTGGCCTTCAGCAAGGTGATTCATTAGTTCAAACGAGTGAATTCGTGGCCGATCAGTCGATTCCTGACCGGGATTCGAGGTTCGGTTGGACAGGTTGTGACTGATCAGTAAGCTTGTCGGTCGGACCTGCCAGCGGATCATCCGGTCTCCACGAATGGCCATCTGAGCTGAATGAACATGGTCGACACCCACGAGACCGCCGTGCAGTGGGCGGCGGCGATCTCCAGCACCCTCGTCGCGAACTACACGCGCGAGAAGCTCCAGCAACTGCTCGGCGGCTACGTCGAGCAGTTGCTCAGCGGTGGCGTCACGGAGGCCCGGCGGGTGGGCCGGTCGATGGTGGAGCACGACCTCATCACCTCGGCCACGCTGGAACGGACGATCAAGTACCTGGGTGAGCACTCGACGGTCACGCCTGCACGGCTGGCCGCGCTCGCCGCCGGGTACGCCGAGGGCCTGCGCGACCGGACGCTCGACCAGCAGGAGCTCACCCGCACGGCCGCGATCAACACGATGCGCAGGGCCGAGAGCGCGGTCAGGGCGAGCGAGGCCAAGTTCCGGGCGATCTTCTCCAGCGCCGCGTTCGGGATCATCGTGAGCGACCTCAAGGGCGAGATCATCGACGTCAACGAGGCGTTGCTCGTGATGCTCGACCACAAGCACGAGGACGTGCGCCGGATGAGCGGCCGCGACCTGGTGCACCCGGACGACAGGGAGGGACTGCGGCAGCTCACGAAGCAGCTGATCGCGTCCGAGCACGACAACGTCCGGGTCGAGAGACGCATGGTCCGCAGCGACGGCGAGACGATCCAGACGCACATGGCGATCTCGGTGGTGCGCGAGGAGGACGGCATGCCGCCGTACCTCGTCACGATGGTCGAGAACATGGACGAGATGCGCGCACTGCAGTCGCAGCTCGTGCGGCAGAGCCTCAACGACATGCAGACGGGCCTGCCGAACCGCTCGCAGTTCCTCGGCTGGATCGAGGGCGCGGTCGGGTCGAAGGGCCCTGACACGCTCGCGCTGGTCCAGATCGACGTCGACGGGTTCCGCGGCATGAACGACGCCTTCGGCCACGACGTGGGCAACCGGGTGCTGATGCACGTCGCGACGCACCTGCGGGAGGTCTTCACCGAGGACGTCGGCAAGGTCGCGCGCATCGGCGAGGACGAGTTCGGCGTCCTGATCAGGGACCCGCGCGACATCCCGTCCGTCATCGCGCTGATCGACGAGTTCACCGCGCGCCTGGAGGAGCCGACGTGGATCAACGGCCACGGCGTCGGCGTGACGACCAGCGTCGGCGTCGTGGTGCGGGCGGCGCGCGGCGGTGACGCGGTGGACCTGCTGCGCGCGGCGGACGTGACGGTCGCCTGGGCCAAGCGCGACGGCAAGGCGCAGTGGGCGCTGTACGACCGCGAACGCGACCGGCGCGACAGGGAGAGGTACGCACTCGCCGCGTCGATCCCCGGCGCGCTGGAGGAGGGCCAGTTCCGCATCGACTACCTGCCGCTGCGCTCGCTGGCCGACGGCTCGGTGCTCGCCCTCGAAGCCAAGATCGTGTGGGACCACCCGGAGCAGGGCGTGCTGTGCCCCGAGGTGTTCCTGGGCCAGGCCACCGAGAACGGCATGATCGTCCGGCTCGTGCGCTGGGCACTGGAAGAGGCCTGCGCGCAGGTGGCCGAGTGGCACGCGGAGCTGGGAGCCCGGACGCCCGCGCTGACGATCGACCTGCCGCTGCGGCTGTGCCAGGAGCCCGAACTCGTCGCCGAGGTCCTCCGCGTCCTGGACCGCACCGGGCTGCCCGCGTCGTTGCTGCGATTCGAGCTGCACGAGCACGTGCCGACGTTGCTGAACGAGGACCAGCTCGACGAGCTCACGATCCTCACCGAGCGCGGCGCCGGTCTGGTCGTGGACCAGGTGAGCGGCGGCAACGTCCGCGTCAACCGGCTGCGCGTGCTGCCGTGGAGCGGCGTGAAGTTCAACAGCGCCGTCGCCCACGCCTTCGGGGCCGACGCGATCCGGATCGAGGAGCGCGCCGCCGTCGCCCTGCTGAAGTGGGCGACGAGGCTGAGGCTTCCCCTGTACGCCGACGGCGTGCGCACCGCCGCCGAGGCGGAGCGGCTGACGGCGCTGGGCGTGACGGGGGCGCAGGGCCCGCACTTCGGTCCGGCGCTGTCGGCCGGCGAGACCACCGCGCTGCTTCTCGGCTAGTAGCGAGGCTCGGCTGGTTCTTCTCAGCTGGTTCTTATCAGGGTTTTCGAGGGTTTCGGCACAGGTTGCTCACAAGGTCGGGGTCCATCGTGGAGTCATGACCGAGCAGAGCTTCCCCGCGATGAGCGGGTCACTGGTGGAACCGCAGCCCGTCGTCGTCGCCCCGAAGTTCTGGCGCCGAACGGCCCCGATGCTCACGGCCGCGGCACTCGTCGCCGGCCTGTTCGGAGGCGTCACCGGAGCGGTGATCGCCTCGCCGGACTCCACCCCCGCGACGTCCTCCGTCGCCGCGCAGACGATCTCCAACACGTCCACTCTGGACTGGAGCGCCGTCGCCTCGGAGGTGCTGCCCTCGGTGGTGCAGGTGAACGTCGGCAACGGCCTCGGCTCCGGCGTGATCCTGTCGTCCGACGGCAAGATCCTCACCAACAACCACGTCATCGCCTCGGCAGGCGGCCAGATCACGGTGAAGTTCAACGACGGCCGCGAACTCCCCGCCACCGTCGTCAACGCCGACCCCACGTCGGACCTCGCCGTGCTGCAGGTCTCCGGCGCGTCCGGCCTGACGCCGATCAAGTGGGCGGACTCGGGCTCGGTGAAGGTCGGTGACGCGGTGATGGCCATCGGCTCGCCGTCCGGCCTGCAGGGCACCGTGACGACCGGCATCGTGTCCGCGCTGGACCGCAAGGTGACCGTGCCGGGCGAGACCCGTCGTTCGTCTTCCGTGTCGTACCAGGCGATCCAGACCGACGCGTCGATCAACCCGGGCAACTCCGGCGGTGCGCTGGTGAACGCGGCCGGTGAGCTGATCGGGATCAACTCGGCGATCTACTCGCCGGCGTCGAGCAGCGGGGAGGCCGGGAGCGTGGGGATCGGGTTCGCGATCCCGTCCAACACGGCGAAGCAGATCGTGGGCGAGCTGAGCTAGGAGGTCCAGAGCGCGGAGATCGGCAGACAGGTCATGCCGTTGCCGAAACTCCCCGAATGTTCACCGCTGTAGAGCACGAACCCGGCGAGGAACCTGTCACCGAGCCGTCGTTGCAGCAGACGCAGGCCGCGGAAGTCGTCAGCCCTGACGGATTCCGCGGCCTTGACCTCGATGCCGATCACACGGCCCAGGTGGTCTTCCAGGACGGCGTCGACCTCGTACTGGTCGCGGTCGCGGTAGTGGTGCAGAGTCGCACGTGTCTCCGACCACGTGAGCTGACGAGCGAGTTCACCCAGCACGAAGTTCTCCAGCAGCGCGCCCTCGTCGGCACCGAGGTGCGCGGCGATCCCGGAGTCGACGAAGAGCACCTTCGGGGTTGCCACCGCACGGGTCGTGGCATTGGCCGACCACGCGGGCACCGTTCGCACGAGGTAGATCGTTTCGAGGATCTCCACGTACCGCTTCACCGTGTTCGTGCTGAGCCCGAGTTCCCCAGCGAGCCGGTTGAAGCTCAGCATGCCCGCTGTCTGCGCGGCGAGAAGCGACATCAGCTTGCGCATGTCGCTCGCCTTGTCGATGTCGGCGACCTGTTTCACGTCGCGCGCCATGAGGTCTGCCAGGTACCCCTCGAAGAACTTGGTGCGACGGCGAGGACTGTCGCGAAGCAACGCTTCCGGATAGCCCCCGCGCCTCGCGCGTGCCAGGTAGTCCTTCTTGCGCAGCTCCCGCCACTCAGCACGTAGTTCTGCACCTCGCAGGAAAGCCGAGTCCACGAAACCGTCCGTGGTGCCGTCGATCTCGCCCTGCGAAAGCGGCCACAGCTCGACTGTTTCCGAACGGCCGGGCAAGGCGTCCGGCAGTTCCTTCAGAGCCAGCAATCGGGCCGACCCCGTGAGCAGGAACCGTCCCGGTCGCGGATCCCGATCAACCGTGTGCTTGATCTCCAACCACAGGTCGGGCACACGCTGGACCTCATCGATCAACAACAGGCCGTCGTGCCGAACGAAGGCTCCAGGGTCGGCCTCGGCGATCGCGCGAACCGGTCCCTGGTCGAGGTACCGGGCGGCTCCGCCGTGCTGGCGGAGCACCTTCTCGGCCAAGGTGCTCTTACCAACCTGACGCGCACCGTTCAGCACCACGACACGCGTGTCCAGCAACGCCTCGGCCACGAGCTCGGCCGCACGTCGAGGGACGTAGTCAACAGCTTCCCGCACCACGTCACCATACCGTTCGAATGCACATCTGCCGAGTTGACCACTGCACATCTGCCGAAGATCACGCCATAGATCTGCCGAAGATCACCCTTTCGATCTGCCGAAGATCAGGACAGCCAGTCCGGGCGCAACGGCATGTGCGACGTCGTCCCGTCCAGCCTCACCCCGAGGATCTGGTGCAGCTGGATGTTGTTGCGGTCGAACCCGAGCCGCGACGCCGCCAGGTAGAGCCGCCACACCCGTGCCCGAGCCTCCCCGACCTCCTCCACGGCCTCGTCCCAGTGCGCCTCCAGGTTGCGGCCCCAGGCGGCGAGGGTCAGGGCGTAGTGCTCGCGGATGTTCTCCTCGTGCCGCACCTCGAACCCCGCGTCGTGCATCTGCGAGACGAGGTGGCCCGGCCCGACGAGCTCGCCGTCCGGGAACACGTACCGGTTGATGAACGGGCCGGACAGCGCCCGCTGCTTGTTGTCCGGGCGGGTGATGCAGTGGTTGAGCAGCCGGCCGCCGGGCTTCAGCTTGCGGTACAACGCCGAGAAGTAGCCCGGCAGCTGCGCCTTGCCGATGTGCTCGGTGAGGCCGATGGACGACACCGCGTCGAAGCCCGTCTCGCGCACGTCGCGGTAGTCGAGGTGGCGCACCTCGGCCAGGTCCGAGAGGCCCGCCTCGACGATCGCCTTTTGCGCGTACTCCGCCTGGTTGCGCGACAACGTCACGCCGATCGCCCGCACGCCGTACTCGCGGGCGGCGTGCATGACCATGCCGCCCCAGCCGCAGCCGACGTCGAGCAGCTTCATGCCGGACTTCAGGCCCAGCTTGCGGGCGACGAGGTCGTGCTTCTCGAACTGGGCTTCCTCCAAAGTGGACTCCGCCGACGGGTACACCGCGCAGGTGTAGGCCATCGACGGGCCGAGGACCCACTCGTAGAACTGGTTCGAGACGTCGTAGTGGTGTGCGATGGCCTGCGAGTCGCGGGCCTTCGAGTGGCGCATGCCGTGCAGGCGGGTCTCCTGCGGCGGCGGCGCCACCTTGTGCGAGAAGCGGATCCGCCCCAGGAACCGGAGCAGCTCGACCCGTTGCAGCACGGGCAGTTCCCGCAGCGAGAACTCGGACAGTTGGGAGAGGCCGGCGTGCACGTCGCCGAGTATCTCCAGGTGACCGGTCACGTAGGCGCGGGCCAGGCCGAGCTCACCCGGCGCGGATGCCAGGTAGGACAGGGCTTCCGGCGTCCTGATGTCGATCGAGACCGGAGCTGAGTCAGGCCCGGCGGCACTGCCGTCGTAGGCCTTGAAGCGAACGTCGTTGCCACCCGTGATGCGCTGGAAAATGGAGGCCAACCGCATTCATCGTCCCCTGACACACTTGGCGTACAGATCAGGCAGGCGGTTCGTCTGGTCGTACCGGGCCTTCACGGACCGGTAGTGCGAACCGTTGTAGTGCCGCCAGAACTCGTCCTCGCTGTAGTAGGAGTCCGAGTACAGCGACTTGTGGCCACCCAGCCGCGCCACCTCGCGCTCGATCAGCCGGTTGCGGTCACCCATCTTCTCCCCCGGTCGCACCGGGACCTCCGACCAGAAACCGACGTTCACGTACAACGTGTCCGCGTCCATCGGGTACAGCGGCCAGCCCGTGTTGTCCCGCAGGCGGACCGGGCACAGCCACACCGGCGAGATGCCGATCTCGCGGTCGAAGAAGTCGAGGAAGTCGGCGAGACCGGCGACCGGGATCTCCACGTCCTGGATCACCGGTTCGACGTCCACGCGCGGCCTCAGCTGACGGTGCTTCGCGACGAGCTTCCGGTACACGTCCGAACGCAGGTAGCGCTTCGGCCACATGCGACGGACGACCGGGTTCTGCGCGCCGAACGCCCGTGAGCACCAGAACCAGTCGGTGTCCCAGCGCCACAGGTAGTCGTGGATCGTGAGGTGGTCCGTGCGGCGCTTCTGGATGGACCGGTAGTAGATGTCGTTGCCGGTGTAGTCCGACGTGTAGGGCGCGATGTCGACGTAGTGGCCCAGCGTCAGGTACATCTCGCCCCTGGAGAACACCGTGCCGTCGACGAAGTCCGCGGAGCCGTCCTCGCACACCTCCTCGATGACGGCGGCGCACTCCTCGAACGAGCCGAACGGCACGTGCCGCAGCCGGACGTACTGGCGCACCGGTTCGAGCTCGATCTCCAGCCGCAGCGCGTACCCCAGCGTCCCGTAGGAGTTGGGGAACGAGCGGAACAGGTCGTCGTCCGGCTTCGTGACGACGACCTCGCCGTCACCGGTGAGGATCTCCAGCTCCCGCACGGACTCGTGCGGCAGCCCGTTGCGGAAGGACGTGGACTCGATGCCGAGCCCCGCCACGGCACCGCCGATGGTGATGGTCTTGAGCTGCGGCACCACCAACGGCATCAAACCGTGGGGAAGTGTCGCGGCGACGAGGTTCTCGTAGGTGGTCATGCCCTGCACCTGTGCGGTGCGTCCGGCCGGGTCCACGGACAGGACCTGGTCGAACCTGCCGACGTCGAGCCCGCCGGCCTGGTCGGCGCGGAAGCGGAAGAGGTTCGACGTCTTCTTCGCGAGCCGCACTGGCGCACCTTCGCGCATCGCGGCGTACTGCGCGCTCAGCGCAGCCACGGCCGAGTTGTGCCCATGGTCACTCACGAGAACGACGTTATTCCTCGTCACCGCCGTTGTCGCGCCCAAAAGCCCGAATGGGCCAGCGATCTCCTCCGGCACCCTGTCCGAAGTTACTTGCGAGTAGTAACGTGCCGGGCATGGCAACGCACGAGGTGACCAACCAGGTTCCGCCGCTGAGCGGTCACGACGTCGCGGACGACCCAGCCCTGCTCAGCTGGGTCAACGACGCCGAACTGCACTCGCTGGGAAGGCTCGCGGGCAGCCACGAGTGGCAGGAGCACGGCCGCCTCGCAAACGCTTTCCCGCCGGTGCTGCACACGCACGACCGGTACGGGAACCGGATCGACGAGGTCGAGTTCCACCCTTCCTGGCACGAACTGATGAACGTCGCCGTTACGCACGGTTTGCACGCCTATGTCGACGGTGGGCACGTGGAGCGCGCGGCGAGGTTCTACGTGTGGTCCCAGGTCGAGGCCGGCCACGGATGCCCGATTTCGATGACTTACGCGGCTGTGCCCGCTTTGCGCGTCGCGCCGGAACTGGCCGAAAGCTACGAATCCCTTCTCACAGCGCGGAACTACGACTTCGGACTGCGCGCGCCGCTGTCCAAGCGTGGCCTGATCGCCGGCATGTCGATGACCGAGAAGCAGGGCGGTTCGGACGTCCGGGCGAACACCACGGTCGCCCGGGCCGTCCAGGACGGCTACGTGCTGACCGGGCACAAGTGGTTCACGTCGGCGCCGATGTCGGACGTGTTCCTGACGCTCGCGCAGGCCCCCGGCGGACTGACGTGCTTCCTGGTGCCGCGGGTGCTCCCGGACGGCACGCGCAACCGGTTCTTCCTGCAGCGCCTGAAGGACAAGCTCGGCAACAAGTCGAACGCGTCCGCCGAGATCGAGTACGACGAGGCGTTCGCGCACCGGATCGGCGACGAGGGCCGCGGCGTCCGCACGATCATCGAGATGGTCAACACGACCCGCCTCGACTGCGTCCTGGGCACGGCCGCCGGCATGCGGCTCGGGCTGCGGCAGGCCGCCCACCACGCGGCGCACCGCAAGGCGTTCGGCAGCTACCTGATCGACCAGCCCGCCATGCGCAACGTGCTGGCGGACCTCGCGATCGAGTCCGAGGCGGCCACCACCACGGCGATGTGGCTGGCAGAGCACCGGCCCCGGCTGGCGCTCGCCGTCACCAAGTACTGGGTCTGCAAGCGCGGCCCGGTGCACGCGGCCGAGGCGTTGGAGTGCCTGGGCGGCAACGGGTACATCGAGGACAGCGGCATGCCGCGGCTGTTCCGCGAGTCGCCGCTCATGTCGATCTGGGAGGGCTCCGGCAACGTCGCCGCGCTGGACGTCCTGCGCGCGATGAAGAAGGAACCCGAGTCGGTGCAGGAGTTCCTCGCCGCCGTCACCGGGGTCGACCGGCGCATCGACAGGGCGTTGAACGAGCTCGGCACCGCTCTGTCCGATGTGGACGAGTCGCAGGCGCGCCGGATCGTGGAGAAGATGGCGCTGATACTGCAGGGTGCCCTGCTCGTCAAGCACGGGCACCCCGCCGTGGCGGACGCGTTCCTCGGCTCACGGCTCGGCGGCGACTGGGGAGTCGCGTTCGGCACGCTCCCCAGGTCGACGGACTTCGCCTCGATCATCGACAGGGCTGTTCCCAAGCTCTAGGCGGGGCACCCGTTCGGCAGCCTCGGCGAGTCCGGCCCGTACAGGTCGCCGGTCAGGAACACGCACGTCGGCTGCTGGTCGAACTGGTAGATGTCGCCGATCTCCAGGATCGTGAAGTTCCGCGTCTCGCCGACCCTCGACTCCTTGAAGTTCGTGCGCCCGGTAGCGCCGAAGAACTCCAGCTCGCGCAACTCACCGCCGATCGCACCCCGGTGCGGGGTGGTCCCGGCCAGCCTGGCCTGGGCGTTGCGCACGGCGTCGAGGAAGAGCCCTGCCGCGTCGTAGGCGACGGCCATGTGTTCGCCGGGCCACGGCTTGGCCGGCTTGTCCTCGCGCGGCAGCGACGACTCCTGGACCTCGCTCGCCAGCCTCTTGTAGCCGGCGCAGAAGGCGTCGAGCGGCAGGCCGCCGCGCACCCTGTCGTCCGGCTTGCCGTCCACACAGGACTTGCCGGCCAGCACGACGAGTCCTGCCATGCTGACGTAGGACACGCGCATGCCGGCCAGCGCGTCGCGCTTGCGGCTCGCCTCCTGCGCGATGAACCGGATGATCGCGTCGTCGGCGACGATGCGCGGCAGCCTGTTCTTGTCGTAGCAGTTGCGGCCGACCGCCTGCAGGAACTCGCCGAAGTGCTCCTCGCGGCCCGCGAAGAACACGAGCTCGGTGGAGTGGTCCTCCACGCACTGCGACGGCACCTCCTGCGGTCCGCCCAACCACTCCCGCGCCTCGAACGGCACGCCGGACTTCGCCAGCTCCTGTCCCAGCACGGCGACCAGGTTGTCCAGGTAGACGTCCTCCTGCTGCAGCTTCGGGTGGTGGATCGTCACCTTGGTCGCGCCGACGTGCTGCGCGTACCGGCGGACGAGGTCGGCCTGCCGGACGTTGCCGGGGATCAGCTGGAAGTACATCGTCGAGAGCTTCGGCAGCGACGCCTCGGTGAGCGTGGTGCCGATGGTCGGCACGCCGAGCGACCCGAGCGAGGTGATGACCTGCCTGGTCTGCTCGACGCTGCGGTCGAGCCCGATCACGCCGATGATGCTGGGATCCCGTTCCAGCAACGGGTTCAGCATGTTCGTCAGCACGTCGTGGGCGCGGATCATCTTCGCGCCGCCGTTCGCGATCACGATGCGCAGCAACGGTCCCGAGCTCGACCTGTCGTTCTGCTGCCGCTGCTTGAGCAGCATGCCCTCCAGCTCCTCGGCGCGCGAGTGGTCGGCGTCGGGGTTGCTGTCCTTGTGGGTGAGACTTGAGAAGTAGAGCAGCGAGACCAGCGGGCGTGCGGGATCCGCCTCGTACAGCCGTTCCGCTTCGTCGTTCTGCGCGAACACCGCCTGCTGCGTCCACCGCAGCCGTTCGTTCGAGCCGAACACCTGGCTGCTGTTGTCGCTGTAGCCCAGGCACTCGACGTTGCCGTCGACGTCCATCAGCCGCGTCGAGATGCCCGGCGAGATAGCGGAGCCGAGGATCGAGCAGTTCGCCTCGACGTGGTTCTGAGCGGTCACGAACCCCGGGATGAGCAGCACCGCGACCACAGCCGCGATGATCGCCTCCAGCCGCCGTGACTTGGCGAGCCAGCGCACCGGCGCCGCGCGGAAGGCGGGTGCGGCCTTCCACTTCTTCTTGGCGGGGTCGGGGAAGGGCAGCCTGATCATCAGGTAGCGGGCGTCCGGCGCGAGCATCTGCCGTTTGCGCGGCAGCTCCTCGCGCCACGTCGTCAGCGCCTCCGCGGTCTCGTCCGGCGCGACCGGTGTCGTGCCGAGCCGCTGCGACAGCGCCGGCTGCACCGAGCTGGCCGCGATCACCAGCAACGGGTCCAGCTCACCGGTCTCGTTGCGGACGTCGTTGATCAGCTCCAGCAGCTCCCAGCCGCCGTTCTCCTTCGTCACGCCGTCCAGCAGCACGGGGATGTACGCCGTGCGCCGCCAGCCTGCCCTGCGCGGCAGGAAGCGCGAGCGTCTTCGGTACGCGATCCGCAGGTCCTCCAGGAACGCGTGCACGAGCAGCAGCTTGATCTGCTCCTCGTTCTCCGACTCGCGCCTGCCCAGCGTGAGGCGCTCGGCGAACCCGAGGAACTCGATGGAGTGGTTGGGCAGCGCGAAGTTCTGCCCGCGCATGAACCACTTCGACTCGCGCGCGAGCCCCGGCACCCGCTTGCCGAGCCACCGGAAGCCCGCCTTGCTGCCGACCCAGGCGACCAGCCCGAGCCCCAGCCGCGTCACGAGGTTCGGGATGAACGCGTCGACGGCCCGGTTGAGCTCCTCGCCGTTCCCACCGGTCTTGCCGGTCCACTGCCGCAGCAGCTCGATGACGCTGGCCCGGTCGTCCCTGCCGGGTTTGCGCGGCAGCCGCTTGCTCGTGAGCCAGTCGACGAGCCGGTAGTGGTCGAACCGCGTGAGCCGTTCGGTGCCGACGTGAACCTCGGCCAGCCGATGACTCAGCACGTCCAGCAACGGCAGCAGAGGCGGTGTCTCCCGCGCTTCCGGCGGCCATCTCTTGTCGACTTCCGCGCCCACCGCGGCGACGTCGACATAGGCGTGCGGAATTGCCGGGCGACCCTCGTCGAGCTTGTGCTCCAGCGCGTGCAGGAATGCCGTCGGACTGGCTTCGCTCTCCAGGTAGAGGATCGGAAGCGGCTGGTCACCGACCACTTCCTCGGTCTTGCTCCGGTAGAAGAAACCGGGCCTGTCACAAAGACCGTGAACGACCTCTAGAAGAACGTTCAAACCGGGGAAAACGGGCTCTGTCCGGCTAGCTGTCATCAGCACCCTCACACTCGTGCGGAAGGCAGATGACGCTAGCCGGACAGACCGTTTGGAACAGGCGGTTTGAAATTATTCAGCCGGAACGGACCAGTGCTGCTTAAAGGCCCAGCTCGCGGGCGATCAGCATCTTCTGCACCTCGGAGGTGCCCTCGCCGATCTCCAGGATCTTCGCGTCGCGGTAGAACCGCCCGACCGGGTACTCGTTCATGAAGCCGTAGCCGCCGAAGATCTGCGTGGCGTCACGGGCGTTGTCCATCGCCGCCTCGGACGACACGAGCTTCGCGATCGCCGCCTGCTTCTTGAACGGCTCGCCGCGCAGCATCCTCGACGCCGCCTCGTAGTACGCGAGGCGCGAGGTGTGGACGCGGGCCTCCATCTCGGCGATCTTGAACTGGATCGCCTGGTAGCTGCCGATCTTCGCGCCGAACGCCTCGCGCTCGTGGGCGTAGCGGACCGACTCGTCCACGCAGCCCTGGGCGAGGCCGACGGACAGCGCGGCGATCGCGACGCGGCCCTCGTCCAGCGTGCGCAGGAACTGGGCGAAGCCGCGGCCGCGGGTGCCGAGCAGGTTCGCGGCCGGCACGCGGCAGTCCTGGAAGGACAGTTCGCGGGTGTCGGAGGCGTTCCAGCCGACCTTGGAGTACTTCTTCGACACCGTGAAGCCCGGGGTGCCGGACGGGACGATGATCGAGGAGATCTCCTTGCGGCCGTCGGGCAGCGTGCCCGTGACGGCGGCGACGGTGACCAGGCCGGTGATGTCCGTGCCGGAGTTCGTGATGAACGCCTTGGTGCCGTTGATGACCCACTCGTCACCGTCGAGGCGCGCGGTGGTGGTCAGGCCGCCCGCGTCGGAGCCGGAGCCCGGCTCGGTGAGGCCGAACGCGCCGAGCTTCTCACCGGACGTCAGGGACGGCAGCCACTCGGCCTTCTGCTCGTCGGTGCCGAAGCGGTAGATGGGCATGGCGCCCAGCGAGGTCGCCGCCTCCACCGTGATCGCGACCGACGAGTCGACGCGCGCAAGCTCCTCCAGCGTCACGCACAGGGCGAAGTAGTCGCCGCCCATGCCGCCGTGCTCCTCCGGGAACGGCAGGCCGAGCAGGCCCATCTGCCCCATCTTCGCGACGATCTCGTACGGGAACTCGCAACGCTCGTAGAAGTCGCCGATGACCGGCGCCACCTCGTCGCGCGCGAACTCCTCGACCGTCTTGCGCAGGTCCTCGTACTCGCTCGGGAGCCTGAAGTCCACCATTGCTGTCACTCCTCGTGAGAGACGACGAGGGCCAGCACCTGGTCGAGTGCGACCTGCTGGCCTGCTTGCACGTTCACTTCGGCGAGCACGCCGTCGACCGGTGCGGTCACGGTGTGCTCCATCTTCATGGCCTCGACCACGAACAACGCTTGACCGGCGGTCACTTCCGCGCCCTGCTCCGCTCGAACGACCAGCACCGTGCCGGGCATCGGCGACTTCACCGGGCCACCGGAGGCCGCGGCGCCGTCGGCGGCACCGACCAGGAACTCGGCCTCGACCAACGCCCAGGAGGCGCCGTCGTGGCCCAGCCACAGGACGTCGCCGTCACGAGCCATCGCGTAACGGCGTGAGCCGACGAGCAGGTCGGCGCCTTCACGACGGGCCCGCGCGCGCACCGGTTCTCCTGCGCCCACAACGACTTCCTCGCCGCGCACGCGCACGTCGACGTCGTTGATCCGCCAGGTCGTCCAGGCGTGCTCACCGACGCGCCAGCCGGAGAGCTGGTCCCACGGGTCGTCGCCGTGCGGCTGCAGCGAGCGCTCCAGGCCGGCCGCCACGTACACGTCGTCCGGGATCTCGGCGGACGTCAGCGCGTCCAGCTTCCGTTCGACCAGACCGGTGTCCAGTGCGCCCGCGCGGACGTCGGGATCGCGCAGGAGTGCCCGCAGGAACGGGATGTTCGTCGTGACGCCGAGCAGCACCATCCTGCCGAGCGCGTGGTCGAGGCGTCGCAGGGCCTCTTCGCGGGTGCGGCCGTGCGCGATGACCTTGGCGAGCATCGGGTCGTAGTCAGAGCCGACGACGAGTCCCTCGTACAGACCGGAGTCCACGCGCACGTCGGACGGTTCGCTCAACGCCAGCACGCGGCCGCCGGTGGGCAGGAAGCCGCGCGACGGGTCCTCGGCGTAGACGCGGGCCTCGACCGAGTGCCCGTTCAGCTCGACGTCGAGGTCGAGGGGTTCGCCGGACGCCACGCGGAGCTGCCACTCGACGAGGTCGACGCCCGTGACCATCTCGGTCACCGGGTGCTCGACCTGCAGCCGGGTGTTCATCTCCATGAAGAAGTAGTCGCCGGAGGCACCGTCCACGATGAACTCGACGGTGCCCGCGCCGACGTAGCCGACGGACTTGGCGGCGTCGACCGCGGCGGAACCCATGGCCTCGCGGACCTCGGGCGTGAGGAACGGCGACGGCGCCTCTTCGATGATCTTCTGGTGCCGGCGCTGGAGGCTGCACTCGCGCTCACCGAGGTGGATCACGGTGCCGTGCGCGTCGCCGAGGACCTGGATCTCGATGTGGCGCGGGTTCGTGATGAACCGCTCGATCAGCAGCGTGTCGTCACCGAACGACCCGCGCGCCTCACGCCGTGCGGACTCGATCGCCTCGCGCAGCGCCGATTCCTCGTGCACCAGCCGCATGCCCTTGCCGCCACCGCCCGCGGAAGGCTTGAGCAGCACCGGAAAACCGATCTCCAGTGCCGCTTCGGCGATCTCGTCGTCGGACATGCCCGCACGCGTGCGGCCCGGCACCACGGGAACACCCGCCGCCGACACGGTCAGCTTCGCGCGGATCTTGTCGCCCATCGCGTCGATCGCCGACGCGGGCGGTCCGACGAACACGATCCCCGCCGCGTCACAGGCAGCGGCGAACGCGGTGTTCTCGGCCAGGAAGCCGTAGCCGGGGTGGATCGCCTGCGCACCGGTGGACACAGCGGCCGCGACGATCTTCTCGATGGACAGGTAGCTCTCACGGGCGGCCGCGGGGCCGATCCGCACGGCCTCGTCGGCCAGCTTGACGTGCAACGCCTCGGCGTCCGCGTCGGAGTACACGGCGACGGAACGGATCCCGAGCGACCGCAACGCGCGGATCACCCTGACCGCGATCTCCCCGCGGTTCGCCACCAGAACGCTGTCGAACATGATCACATCCGGAAGACGCCGTAGGAAACATCGTCGATGGGCGCGTTGGCCGCGCTGGACAACGCCAGCCCTAGCACCGTGCGGGTGTCACGCGGGTCGATGACGCCGTCGTCCCACAGCCGCGCGGTCGAGTAGTACGGGTTGCCCTGGTCCTCGTACTGCTGGCGGATCGGCGCCTTGAACGCCTCTTCGTCCTCTGTGGACCACTCGTCGCCGAGCTGGTCGCGGCGCACCGTCGCCAGCACGGAGGCCGCCTGCTCGCCGCCCATCACGGAGATGCGGGCGTTGGGCCACATCCACAGGAAGCGCGGCGAGTACGCCCGGCCGCACATCGAGTAGTTGCCTGCGCCGAACGAGCCACCGATGATCACGGTGAACTTCGGGACGCGCGCGCAGGCCACCGCCGTCACCATCTTGGCGCCGTGCTTGGCGATGCCGCCCGCCTCGTACTCGCGGCCGACCATGAAGCCGGTGATGTTCTGCAGGAAGACCAGCGGGATGGACCGCTTGTCGCACAGCTGGATGAAGTGCGCGCCCTTCACGGCGGACTCGCCGAACAGGATGCCGTTGTTCGCGACGATCCCGACCGGGTGGCCGTGGATGCGCGCGAAGCCGGTGACGAGCGTCTGCCCGTACTCCTTCTTGAACTCCTGGAACTTCGAGCCGTCGACGACCCGCGCGATCACCTCGCGCACGTCGTAGGGCGTCCGGGAATCCGTTGGCACGACACCGTAAAGATCGCTGTCGACCGCCGGCGCCTCGATCGGCGCGACGTCCCACGGCCGCTGTGCGCGCGGGCCGAGCGTCGAGATGATCGAGCGGACCATGCGCAGCGCGTGGGCGTCGTTCTCCGCCAGGTGGTCGGTGACGCCGGACGTGCGCGAGTGCAGGTCGCCGCCGCCGAGGTCCTCCGCGGACACGACCTCACCGGTCGCGGCCTTCACCAGCGGCGGGCCGCCGAGGAAGATCGTGCCCTGGTTGCGAACGATGATCGCCTCGTCGCTCATCGCCGGCACGTACGCGCCACCGGCGGTGCACGAGCCCAGGACCGCCGCGATCTGCGGGATCCCGCGAGCGGACATCGTGGCCTGGTTGTAGAAGATCCGGCCGAAGTGCTCGCGGTCCGGGAACACGTCGTCCTGCTTGGGCAGGAACGCGCCGCCGGAGTCGACGAGGTAGACGCACGGAAGGTTGTTCTGCAGCGCAACTTCCTGCGCGCGCAGGTGCTTCTTCACCGTGACCGGGTAGTAGGTGCCGCCCTTGACCGTGGCGTCGTTCGCGACGATCACGCACTCACGGCCGGAGATCCGCCCGACGCCGGTGATGATGCCCGCGGCCGGAGCGTCGTCGCCGTACATGCCGTTGGCGGCCAGCGGTGACAGTTCGAGGAACGGCGAACCGGGGTCGACCAGCGTGTCGACGCGCTCGCGCGGCAGCAGCTTGCCGCGGTCGACGTGACGCTGACGCGCCTTCTCGGGACCGCCCCGCGCGGCGACGGCCAGCTTGCTCCGCAGCTCGTCGACGAGCGCGGTGTGCTCCTTGGCGTAGCGGTCCGACGGCTCGGCTGCGCTGCGCAGGACAGGTGCGTCCATGCTCCCCAGACCTCAGGTTAGCGGGCGTTAACAAAGCCATGTTAGCGCCCGCTAACCCAGCGGTCCACCAGAGCGGCTCAAGAGTGACCCGAACGCAGGTCAAGGCCTCTTTTGAGCACTCTCACGTTCCGGAAAACCTACCCGATCGCCGCCCGCAGTGCGGGCAGGTAACCGCCGGAGTGACCCGCGCGGTTCGGGTGGTACGACTCCTCGACCGGCCAGCTCAGGCTGTTGAGCCACCAGCTCGACGAGCAGATCTCGTGCCCGGTGAACGCGCCGCGCACGTCGACGTACCCGAACCCGGCCGCCGCCGCCCGCGCGCCGATGGTGGCGTGCAGCGCGTCACTGCCGGAGTTGATCGCGGCCCGCTTGGTGTCGCTCAGGCCGACGTTGCAGGAGCCCGGCACCTTGTAGAGGCGCGGGTAGCCGAGCACGACCACGCGCGCCGACGGCGCCTTCGACTTGATCGTCGCGTAGACGTTGTTGAGCAGCCCGGGAAGCGTGTTCGCGGCGTAGGCCTTGGCCGTGTTCACCCGGTTGGTGCAGTCCTGGTCCGTGCCGAACGTGCAGGTGGTGATGACGTCGGTGAAGCCGGCGTCGTTGCCGCCGACCTGCACGGTGACCAGGTTCGTGGCGGCTGTCAGGTTGTTCGCCTGAGCGATGACGTCACCTGTTCGCGCGCCGGAACAGGCCACGGACTTGAAGGTGGCGGGCGCTGTCGCCGCCGCGTACAGGGCTGGATACGCGAGTGGACCGCGCTTGCAGCTACCGCTCGACCCGTCGTAGCTGCCGGTCCCGAGACCGGAGGCGTACGAGTCGCCGAGCGCGACGTAGTTGACCGGGGCCGCGCTGGCGGGGTTGGCGAGCGCGATGACGGCCGCGGCGGCGGTGACCACCGAGGCGAGGAGGTGGGCAGGACGCATCGAAGACTCCCGAAGGGGCCGCAGGGGTTGATGCATTGCGGGTCAATGGTTACTCACGGGTAAGGCCTGTGTGAAGTATTGGTCAATAGTCAACGAATGGCCCTGCTACCTGCGTGAATTCCCCCCATCGGCGGATTGTTCGAGCCGACTGGTTTCGGGCATGAAAAAGGCAGGGACCCCTGGAGGGACCCCTGCCTCGTGTTTCGCCGGTGCGATCAGCGGCTGGTGTCGAGGTAGTACTCGACACCTTCGTGCGTCGGCTCGTAGTCGCCCGTCGTGGCGTAGACGTCGATCGTGTCGTTGCCGTAGTTCACCGGAAACGCACGGAGGTACAGCACGGGCCATGCTTCACCCGGAACGACGAGGTCGGGGTGGTAGCAGTCGATTCCTCCATCGGTGTCCTCGCACGACCAGCCATCACCCCACGACTGCACGTCGAGCAGTTCCGGCACGGAGAGGAACACGGTCGCACCCTGCTCGTTCTCGTCCCCGACGTCCCGCAGCTGCACGGAGAAGTCGAAGGGACCCCGCGAAACCCACCGCACCCCGGTCTCGGTGACGCGCTCGTAGGTGGTGGCCGACGTGTCCAGCGACATCCGGATGTCGATCGGCGCCGTCTCCCCCTCGGCGGCGTTCGCGACGGACGTGCCCGAGAAGGCGACCACTCCGGCGACAGCGGCGCACAACAATGCCTTGATCATGGAACTCCCCCAGAGTTCGTATTGGTTCAACCACTTTGAGGACGCCCGTCCGCCCGCCGGGTTGCGCCGGCCCCGAATCGCGGGACCCGACGTCAGGTAAACGCCTGCTAACCTCCTTCCGTGGTCGAGAAACCCTCACGTCGGGACCAGATCCTCAACGCCGCGGCAGAGCTCTTCGCGCGCCACGGCTTCCACGGCGTGGGCATCGACGACATCGGCGCGGCCGTGGGCATCTCCGGCCCCGCGCTCTACCGGCACTTCCGCAGCAAGGACGCGATGCTCGGCGAGATGCTGACGTCGATCTCCGAACGACTGCTCGACGGCGGCCAGTCCCGCGTCGAAGCCGCCTCCGACGCCGACGAGGCGCTGCGTGAACTGATCGGCTGGCACGTCGACTTCGCGCTGGACGACCCGGCGCTCATCACCGTGCAGATGCGCAACCTCGCGAACCTCACCGACCCGGACCGCCGGCGCGTGCGCGCGTTACAACGCCGCTACGTCGAGGTGTGGGTGGAAACGATCCGCCGCACCGTGCCCGGATTCGACGAGCCGACCGCCCGTGCCGCCGCGCACGCCGTGTTCGGTCTGATCAACTCGACGCCGCACAGCGCCCACCTCGACCGGGACCAGATGGCGGCCCTGCTGTCGCGGATGGCGCTCGCCTCGCTGACGCCCGCCGTGGTGGCGTCCTAGATCAACCCCCGCTGGTGGGCCGCCGACACCGCGGAAGCCCTGTCCGGCACCTCCAGCTTGGCGTACACGTGCTGCAGGTGCGTCTTCACCGTCGCCTCGCTGATGTGCAGCACCGCCCCCACCTCGCGGTTCGTCTTCCCGCGCGCGACCAGCGCCAGCACCTCCCGCTCCCGGCTGCTCAACGCGGACACGGCCACGGGCGTGCGCACCCGTTGCACCAACCGGGCGGCGACCGAGGGCGACAGCACGGTCTCGTCGCGTGCCGCCGCCCGCACCGCCCGGAACAGCTCTTCGCGCGGTGCGTCCTTGAGCAGATAGCCGATGGCGCCGGCCTCGATCGTCGGCAGCACGTCGGCATCGGTGTCGTGGGTCGTCAGCACCAGCACCCGCGTCTCGGGCGCACGCGAGCGGATCGACCGGACGAGGTCGGCCCCGGACGGGGCGGGCAGCCGCAGGTCGGTGACGGCGACGTCGGGACGTACGGCCGCGATCACGGTCAGCGCCTCGGTGCCACTCGCCGCCTCCCCGACCACGTCGAAGTCGTCCTGCGTGCCGAGCATGCCGCGCAGACCGTCGCGCACCACCGGATGGTCGTCCACGACCACGATGCGGATCATCGGGCGTCCAGCGTGACGTTGACGGCGGTTCCGGCGCCGGCCGAGGACTCCACGGTCACCGTGCCGCCCAGCAGTGCCACCCGTTCCTCCATCGCGGTCAGGCCGAAGCCGCGCACCGACGGGTCGAAGCCGGCGCCGTCGTCCACGACGTCCAGCACGACCACGTCCTCCATGTACGACAGTGTGACGTCCACCCGGCCGGCCCGAGCGTGCCTGCCCGCGTTCGCCAGGGCTTCCTGTGCGGCGCGCAGCACGGCGACCTCGGTCTCCGCGGCCAGGACACGCGCGTCACCGGTCACCGTGCACGACGCGGGCACGCCGTGTTCCTCGCGCCACGCCACCACGGCCCGTTCCACCGCCTCGCCGAGCCGGGCGTCGCGCAACGGACCCGGTCGCAGCGCCTCGATCGACCGGCGCACCTCGACGAGGCTGTCGCGCGCCAGGCGACGGGCGGTGGCGATGCGGCCGCGCACCGGATCGTCAGCAGCCGTCAGCTCCTCCGCCACCTCCAGCTGCGTCACGATGCCGGTCAGCCCCTGCGCGACGGTGTCGTGCATCTCGCGCGCGACCCGTGCCCGTTCCTCCAGCACGTGCAGGCGCGCGTTCTCGGCGGACAGCAGGGTCAGCCGCTCGCTGATCTCGCGGCGGCGGATCACCTCGCGTTCCATCACGCGGATGATCCAGCCGACCAGGATCGCCATCGGGGTGGTGACGCCGAGGTTGATCAGCAGCGTCGAACCGACGTCGGTGCCCTGCGGCACCAGCCACAGCCAGCTCACCACCAGCACGCCCGCGTAGGCGAGCCAGCCGGGCAGCGCCAGGAACGAGAGGCCGTAACAGGCGGGCACGAAGATCGCGAACGCCGTGTCGTGCAGCAGCAGGACGAACGTCCCGGCGAGCAGGCCAGCGAAGTACAGCAGCATCACGCCGGTCCGACGCTCCCACCACGACGGGTGTGCCACGACGAACCACCAGTGCCACACCACCAGTGCGGCGACCACCAGCAGCGGCACCAGGGCGGGCCCGCCCACCAGGTGGACGGCCGTCGCCACGGCCAGCAGGCCGTACGGCGCGAGCGCCCACACCAGGTTCCACCGGCGTTCCTGCTCCACCATGGACGTCACGCCGGTGAGCTTCGCAGCTTCCGCGCCTTGCGGAGCAGGGTTTCCGCCGGTCCCGGCACGCCCCTGCGCCCGAGCAGGTCGGCCAGCACCACCGAGACGAGCCACGTCGCCAGCGCCAGCAGCGCGACCTCCGCCGACCCGAGCGTCCCGCCCAGTCCGAACGTGTAGGGCTTGAGCAGCACCACGAAGACGACGGACTGGAACAGGTAGCAGCTCAACGACCGCTCCCCGCAGGCCGTGACGGCCCGCACGACGACGTTGGTCCGCTTGATCCGCACGGAGATCAACCCGATCAGCGCGGCGTACCCGAGTCCACCCGCGACGCCGGTGACCGCGTGCAGAGCGCCCAGCTGCCACAACGCGGAGGTGTGCCAGAAGCCCGCGACCGCGAGTCCGCTGGGCAGCCCGCCGAGCACGGCCGCGCCGAGACCCCAGGTCGCGACGTGCCGCAGCAGCCGCTGGTGCCGTTCCGGTTCGGCCAGGACGTCACGACGGGCGGCCCAGACGCCCACCAGAGCCGCGGCGCCGACCCCGAAGAGCCCGAACGGGACCAGCAGCCACTCCAGCGGTTGCATCGCGATCGCCTTCAGCGGGTCGGCGGTCTCGAACGACCAGAAGAACGACCTCTGGCCGTTGGGTGGCGTCGCGTAGGCCTGTCCCTGGACCACCGCCGTCAGCACGAGCCAGAAGCCCGCGACCACCAGCAACGTCCTGTCCTTCAGCCGGCTCATCACGATCACCGCGAACCCGAGCAGGCCGTAGAGCCCGAGCACGTCGCCGGGGAACAGCAACAGGGCGTGGAAGAACCCGAACACGATCAGCCAGACGTTGCGCGACCTGGCCCGTTCCGGCGCCATCCGAGCGACGCCGTACGCGAACAGGAAGGCGAACATCGGGTACGCGCGGGCGTCGACGAACGTCACCACGAAGGCGCTGACCAGCCGGTCGAGCAGGTCCGTCTCGACGATGTGCTGCCGCACGCCGTACGGGCGGCCGTAGAGGAAGACGGCGGAGTTCGCCAGCGCGATCAACGCGAGCATGCCGCCGCGAGCCAGATCAGGTGTGAGCAGGCGTTTCATGTTTCGAGCCTCGCCGCGCGGCGCCCAGGGCGGCATCGGCCGTGTCTCCGGCCCGCATCCACCGATCGACGGATGGCGTGCGCCTGACCTGGCGAACTGGCGATCAGCCGAGACCCTTCCGTAACCTTGCCCGACAATGGGCGCTCGCAAACTCCTCCTCCGCCTCCCGGCCTGGTTCCGGTTCACGGTCATCACGCTCGCGGTGTTCGTGTGCGGCGTGATCGCCTCCAGACCGGCCACGGGTGACAACGGGGTGCCGCCGAGCGCCGACGTGATCGCCGCGGCCAACGCCGTCGACGCGTTCGTGTCTCCGTCGCCGACGCACGACCCGTACCTCAACCTGCCGTCGGACTTCGCGCGCGAGATGGGCCGCGATCCCAAGACCGTGACGGCACCGGACGGCACACTGCGGGTGGTCGACGCGAGCGGTGGCTGCTCGGGACCGGCGGGCGACACGGAGTGGGACTTCAGCGTCGCGTGCCGGGCGCACGACCTCGGCTACGACCTGTTGCGCTACGCCGACAGCAAGGGCGATCCGCTCGGACCGCAGGCCCGCAAGGCGCTGGACGACCGGCTCACGACCGACCTGCACGCGCAGTGCCGGCTGAACCCGCGCGGCGCCGGGCAGAGCTGTCACGCGGTGGCCGAGACCTACGCGCTGGGGCTGAAGTTCAACTCGTGGCGGCAGCGGTGGAGCGCGCCGGGTCACGAACCCGTGGTGGCGTGGGCGTTCGGCAGCGCCGTCGTGGTGTTCCTCCTGCTGGCGCGGCTGCACGGCCGTCGCCGCGAGGACCCGTCGGCCAACTCGCTGCCGCTGGTGCTGGCCCACGCCGAACAGGACAGGTACGCGACGTTCCTGCGGCTCTTCAGCCTCTCGCTGCTCGTGCTCGGCGAGACCGTGGCGATGCTCGCGCACCTCAGAGGGTTCGGCACGTCGTGGCTGTGGGCGTTGCAGGCGGTGCCGTTGTTCTTCTTCGCGGGCGGGCACGCGAACCTGCGCAGCTGGCAGGCACATCAGGGCGGCTTCGGCTGCTGGGTGTCGAGCCGGACGTCGTGGCTGCTGCGGCCGGTGCTCGCGTTCGTGCTGCTGTGGGTGGTGCTGTTCGCGGCGCTCAACCTGCTGGACGTGAAGGTGGACGCCTACAGCCGGCTGATCACGCATCCGTTGTGGTTCCTCGGGGTCTACCTGCTGGCGGTTGCGGCGACGCCGGCGGCCGCGTGGCTGCACGAGCACTTCCGCCGCACCGCGCCGTTCGTGCTGGTGCTGGTGACGCTGGGCGTCGAGGTCGCGCGCACGTCGGCGGACTGGAAGACCGGCGGGTACGTCAACCTGATCGTCGGCGCGTTGCTGATGCAGCAGATCGGGTTCTTCTACGCGGACGGCACGCTGGCCACCCTCTCCCGCAGGCTGCTGGCCGCGCTGGGCGCCGTCACCCTGCCCGCGCTGGTGTTCTTCAGCAGCTACCCGCGGTCGATGATGGTGCTCGGCGTGGCGCAGATCTGCCTGGCGCTGCTGGCACGTGGACGGCTCACGGCGTGGCTCGACGGCCGGTTCTGGCACGTCGTGGACTTCACCCGCCGCTCGCCGATGACGGTGTACCTCGCGTACCTCGCCGGGGTCGGCGCGCTGGTCGGGCTGCTCGGGCTGACGCAGGCGCCGATCTGGTTCGTGCTCGGGCTGGTGCCGCTGATCCTGCTGTTCCACCGGTTCGAGCGGCGCCTGGTCAAGTCCACGAAGCTCGCGCACGAGTCGCACCGCACGCGGCTCGCGACGGCGATGGGCGTGTCGTTCGGGACGCTCGGCGTGCTCGGGTTCGTGGTCAGCGGGTTCCTCGGCGACGGGGTGCTGGTGCTGCTGCCGGTCGACCCGTTGCAGAACCTCATCCACCTGCTGCTCGGCTGGTACCTGATCCACACCGCCCGCCACGGCAGTTGCGACACGCGGTTGCCGTGGCTGCTCACGGCGCTGGCGTGCGTTCCGCCGATGCTGGCGCTGGACCCGGCTCCTCCGGTGGTGGTGCTGCACGCCGTGGCGATCGGCCTCGCAGTGCTCGGAGCCATCCCCAGGTCACGGCCGCGCACACCGGCAGCCACAGCAGGCGCTGCCACACCCAGTCCGGATGATCTGGTGGCTGCTGGAGCCCCGGCAACGGCCCCCACGCGCTGAGCGCCAGCGTCACCGTGACCAGCGCGCTCTGGTGGGCCAGGAAGATCCCCAACGCGCGCTTGTTCAGCCACACCACGGGTTTCGCCGTGCCGAGCCTCGTCAGCAGCGGTGCGATCGTGAGCACCAGGCCGATCTGCGCGAACGCCAGCGCGAGCGTCGCGTAGTTCGGCGGGTTGAGGTTCGACACGGCCTCGCCCGGTATGCCCACGGCCGACACCGGATACCCGCCGAACGTCGTCAGCAGCGCGTACCCGAGCACGCCCGCGACCAGCAGCGGAGGGCCGGAGATCCGCCTGCGCGCCAGCGAGTGCCCGAGCTGCCAGGCCGCCCACCACACCGCGTACGGCACCACCAGCACCAGCACGACCGGCACGAGCACACCCCACGAGTGCTCGTCCAGCTTGCGCACCAACGGTTTCATCGCCAGCAGCACCAGGTAGACGCCCAGGAACCACAGCGGCGTCGTGACCAGGAACCCGATGTTCCAGGCGGTGCCCTGGTCGACGCCGCGCAGCACCAGTCCGAAGAGGACGGCCGCCCAGCAGCCGAGCATCAGGAACGTGGGCGCGGCGAGTTGCTTGAGCCGCGCGAGGAACGACGTCTTCGAGTGCGCGGCCGCGTACCCTCCGACGAAGAAGAACAGGCCGAGCGTCTGCAACACCCACGAGACCGGGGTGAGCGACGTCAGGTGCTTGAGCGGGCTGTCGACGTACATGCCGGTCGGGGTGTCGACGAGAGCGGTGACCAGCCAGTGGCCGAGGACGACGGTGATGACGGCGAGGGCTCGCACGGCGTCGATGAACGGGTTCCTCACAGCTGGTCCTCCGACACGATCCGCACCAGCGCCTTCAGCGTCTCGGTGCCCGGTTCGTAGTACGTGTCGTGCTTCCCGCCCTCGAACCGGAGCACCGTGGCCCCGAAGCCGTCCGACGCCGGATCGGTGCCGTGCCCGAGGTCGAACAACCGGGCGTGCGGCACGAACCGCATCCAGTCCCCGCCCGACCGCAGCGCCCAGACCTTCGCGCGGGTGTCCAGCTCGGCGACCGAACCCGCCCGCACACCAGGGCTTCCGGTGAACACGATGTCGTCCACGTCCAGGTCGTGCGCCGCGAGCCCGACCACGACCGACCCGTAGCTGTGGCCGATGACGTGGACGTGCCCCGGTGTCCGCAGCGCCCGCACGAAGTCGACCAGCGCGAGAGCGCCCTGCCGGGCCAGTGACCCGGTCATCGCGTCCACCCCGAGCCCCTGCGGCGTCCGGTACCCGAGCCACGCGACCACCGCGAGATCGGACCGGTGGGCCTGCTCGTGCAGGTTGGACGCCATCCGCCCGATCGTGCGGTCGAACCGGTCGACGTCCACGTCGGACCCCGGCACGACGACCACCACGTCGCGGGCGGTCGAGAGGTCACCGACGACCGCGACCCGGCGGGCGACGTCGGAACGCCACTGCGCGATCGACGGCGCGACCGACGGCAGGGCGATCAGCAGGAGGAACAGGACGGCTCGGCGCATGTCCCAGAAGCTAGGAAGACCACGGCCCCCGGATCGTCACACCAGAGCGCCATTACCCCGGTATCACGAGCCCGCTCTCGTAGGCGGCGATCACGGCCTGCGCGCGGTCGCGGAGCCCGAGCTTCATCAGCACGCGGCTCACGTGCGTCTTGACGGTCTGCTCGGCCAGCACCAGATGTGCGGCGATCTCGGCGTTCGACAGGCCCTGCGCGATCAGCACGAGGATCTCGGTCTCGCGTTCGGTGAGGACGCTCAGCTGCGCGGGCTTGACCCGTTCGGAGCGGCGTGACCGCACGAAGTCCTCGATCAGCCGCTTGGTGATCGACGGCGCCAGCAACGCCTCGCCGGCCGCCACCACGCGCACGGCGTTGAGCAGCTCACGGGCGGGCGCGTGCTTGAGCAGGAACCCGCTCGCCCCCGCCTGCAACGCCTCGTAGACGTAGTCGTCGAGGTCGAACGTCGTCAGCACCAGCACCTTCAGGCCGCCGGTGCCGTCGAGCAGCAGCCGGGTGGCGGTGAGCCCGTCCATCTCCGGCATGCGGATGTCCATCAGCACGACGTCGGGTTCGACCGTACGCGCCAGCGCGACGCCCTGCACCCCGTTGCCCGCGGCGCCGACGACCTCGATGTCCTCCTGGGCGTTCAGCAGCGCGGAGAAGCCCTCGCGCACCATCTCCTGGTCGTCGACCACGACCACCCTGATCACTTGTCCCCCAACGGAATCCTCGCCCTGACCATGAACCCGCCGTCCTCGGTCGACTTCACGGTCAGAGTGCCACCGTGCACCGCGACGCGTTCCCGCATTCCCACAAGTCCCTGCCCGCTGCCCCCGCCGCGGGACGGCCCTCCGGCCGTGTTGCGCACCAGCACGTCCAGCCGGTCGCCGTCGCGGCGCACGTGGACGGACGCCTTCGAGCCGGGCGCGTGCCTGGTGGCGTTCGTGAGCGCCTCCTGCACGATCCGGTACGCCGTGAGGCCGACCGCCTCCGGGACGTCGTCCACGTCGATCTCAGCCTCGTCACCCGGCCTCGCCAGCTCGGTGATGCGGCTGATGCCGGGCTGCGGTTCGCGTTGCGCGACCTCGCCGTTGGTCCGCAGCACGCCCAGCAGGCGTTGCATGTCGGTGATCGCCTCCCGCGCCGCCTCACCGACCTCAGCGAACTCCTTCTCGGCCTCCTCGTTGAGGCCTTTGAGGCGGTAGGGCGCGGTCTCGCACCTCACGACCACCAACGACATGTGGTGCGCCACGACGTCGTGCATCTCGCGCGCGATGCGAGCCCGTTCCTCCAGGGCGGCCTTGGCGTCGCGCTCCTGCTCCAGCTCGCGTTCCGCCCTGCCGCGGGCGCCGAGCAGGTAGACCACCGCGCTGACGATGGGCACGAAGAGTGCCATGTCCGCGGCCTGCGGTTCGGAGGCGATGATCAGCGCCATGGTGATCAACGTCGCCGTGATGACGATCGCACGCGAGTAGAACGCGACGACCACGACGAACAGCGGTGCGGCGGTCCAGTACTGCATGGCCGCGGCGCCCTCGCCCGCTATGAGGATGCTCACGAAGTAGAAGCCCGGCACGGCCAGCCGCCAGGCGTAGAGCGGCGACCGGACCAGCAGGACGTACGGCCCGACCGTCACGAGGAAGATGACGACCCACCAGCCGTCCGAGTCCGCCTGGCGCACGTAGCCGGCGCTCGCGACGATCCCCCACACCAGGGCGTAGATGATCAGCGCGGCGTGCACGGGAACGCGCAGCCGGCCGAGCGGCCCGGCGAGCACTCGGGTGCGATCGGGACCGAGAACGGTTCGGTACAACGCGCGGAACACCAGCCGATGCTAGGTCGATCCGCGAATCCGCACATTGACCTGCGGAGTGACATACCGAGGTATGACTCTGATCAAGATGGGGCATTGCGAACGCGTGACATCGCGCGGTAGGCAGTACCTGTGAAACCACCACAGGATCCAGATCGCTGGTCGCGGCTCACCGCCGTGGCCGGTGAGGCGCTGGCTGCCGCCAGGGCCGGGGAAGACGCTGTGGCGGTGGACCTCGTGACCGGGTACCTGAGCGGGTCGCCCGAGGGCAACGAGGAGATCCGTGAGCTCGTGCTGCTGCTGTTCGCAGAGTGCAGCAGCATGGTCAGCGCACTCGGTTCCGGCGGCGCCACGCCCGTGAAGATGCAGGTCTTCGACGAGGAGGGCAACGAGGTCCAGATCGACGACGCGGACCCGCCTGTCCGCACGGCGATCCGCGCGTTGCTGGCCGAGGTGCACGGTGACCAGGACGCGGCGTCGGAGCAGATCGAGATCGCACTGGCCAACGGCCAGCCGCAGGAGCTCGCGACCGTGGTCTTACAAGCCCTGCGGTGGACGTTGAAGCTGGCCATAGAGTGCGAGACGCGCGACCTGCCCGTCGCGTCGTGGATCACCGCGTCACTGGACGACCAGCCTTGACGTGCAGCAGAGCGTCCACACCGGCCATGAGGTGCTCGTCGAGCGGGAAGTAGCCCATCTCCAGCCTGGTGTCTTGCCGGGACGGTCCGCTCGGCTTGTCCTTCGTGACGCCCCAGGTCGTGAACCGGCTCTGCAGCTGGCCTTCCGGGGTGGCTTTGTCCGGTTCGCCCAGTCCGAACGAGTCGTTGCGGCCGAGCGTGCCGCCGATGACGGTGTACTGGTCACCGAGGATCGGCGCCACGAGCGCGCCCGCGGAGAACCACTCGATCCGTTCGCCGGCCATCTCCATCGAGGAGTTGGTGCGCTGCAGGTGGGCGTTGTGCGCGAACACGAACGTCGGGCCCTTCGACGCTTCCGCGCGCCTGATCTCCAGCAGGTTGCGCGCCATCACGCCGTCGCGCATCTGGCACAGGCGGTTGAGGCGCACGCCCAACGGGTTCGGCTCGGCGCACTCCCGGTGGTACTGGAGCAGGCTGAGCCCGGCTTGGAGGTGCGTCTCCGCACGGGACCACGCCTCGTCGGTGGTCTTCCGCCCGTGCAGCCGCCGGAGCATCCCCGTGCCGATCTCGCGCAGCCTCACGGCTTCTTCCGACTGCCCCGGTGACTGCTCGGAGTGGAGGACGGCCTCGTCGCGGCTCCACTTCTCGTCGTCGATCGTGAGGTCGACGTCCTCACCCAGGAAGTCGCGGGCGTGTTCGAGGTAGGCGCGCGGGCTGGGAGCGCTGGTCGTCTCGGTCTGGAAGTCGAAGCCGTGGAACGACAGGCGGGCGTCCGGCGCCCTGTCCGCGTTGTACTCGCGCATCCACTGCACGAGCTCGCGGTTGGCGGGCCAGTTCTCGCCGAACGTGTGGGAGAAGCCCTCCTTCATGACCACGTCGAGGTCGCCGGGCGCGCCCTGCACGTAGTCGTTGACGAGGAGGCCCCTGATCCGGCAGCTCTCCAGGGCGATCGAGCGGAAGCCCAGGCCCGCCAGCTGCTCGAACAGCTCGTTGCGGATCCAGGTGTGGGCGTGTTCGCGGTGGGTCGGTTCCCCGAAGCCGAGCAGTTCAGTGAACGGGGTGATGAACTCGCGGATGTCCTGGCTCATGTGGTTCAACCGTAACATTGAAAGGACTATTGAAACTTCGGCACGATTCTCACTGGTACTGCCCGCTAAAGTCTCAACCGTGCGACCAGCTGACCTCGCCCGCGAGCACGGCCTCTCGACCCAGGCGGTGCGCAACTACGAGGAGTCCGGGTTCCTCCCGCCAGCGGAGCGCACGCCGTCCGGCTATCGCGTCTACACCGAGGTCCACGCCGCCGCGCTGCGCACGTTCGTCGCGCTGATCCCCGCCTTCGGGCACGCCCGCGCCGGCCAGATCATGAACTCGGTGCACGCCGACGCACTGGACGACGTGCTGGAGTGGATCGACCGCGGGCACGAGCAACTGATGCGCGACCGCTCGACGCTCGACTCGGTCAGCCACGCGGTGCAGGACCTGACCGACGTCGAACCGGTTCTGGAGCCGCGCACGATCGGTGAGCTGGCCCGGCGTCTCGGCGTGACCCCGGCGACGCTGCGCGCGTGGGAGGACGCCGGAATCCTCGTTCCGGCAAGGGAGACGACCGGCTACCGCGTGTTCCGGGCGGAGGACGTCCGCGACGCCGAGCTCGCGCACCTGCTGCGGCGCGGCGGCTATCCGTTGGCGCGCATCGCTTTGGTGGTCGAACAGATCCGCACGGCGGGCGGCACCGACACGCTCGGTGCCGCCCTCGCCGACTGGCGACGCCGCCTCACCGCACGGGGTCTGGCGATGCTGGCCGCGTCCGCACGGCTCAGCGAGTACCTGAACGCACGGGCACCAGCTCCGTGACGAGCGCGCCGACCTGTTCGCTCTCGATCAGGAACGCGTCGTGCCCGTACGGCGACCCGATCACCCGCAACCCGTCCGCTCCCGGGATGCCCGCCGCCAGCTCTTCCTGCTGCGCCAACGGGTACAGCCGGTCCGAGTCGACGCCGGCCACGATCGTGCGCGCCGAGACCTTCCGCAGGGCGGCCTTGATCCCGCCCCGCCGGTACCCGACGTCGTGCGAGTTCATCGCCTCGGTCAGCGTGACGTAGCTGTCCGCGTCGAACCGCCGCGACAGCTTCGCCGCGTGGTGGTCCAAATAGGACTCGACCTCGAACCTGCCGTCGTCCTGGAGCTTCCTCCCGAAGCGCGCCTGCAGCTCCTGCTCGCTGCGGTAGCTGATGTGCGCGATCCGCCGCGCGATCCCCAGTCCCTCCAGGGGATCGGCCTTGATCGCGTGCACCTGCGCCGACGCCAGCGCGATCTGCTCCGCCGACGCCGCGGCCGTCGTCGCCAGCAGCAGCAACGACTCCACGCGTCCGGGCTCGCTCACCGCCCACTCGACGGCGCGCATGCCGCCCATGGACCCGCCGAGCACCGCCGCCCACCGCTCGATGCCCAGGTAGTCCGCGAGGTGTACCTCGGCCGCGACCTGGTCGCGGATGGTGATCGCCGGGAAACCGGGGTACTGCCAGGGCCCCGTGCTGCCCTGGCAGCCGCCCAGCACGTTCGGCGCCACCACGAAGAACCCGTCGAGCGGCTTGCCCTCGCCCACCAGGGAGTCCCACCAGCCCGGCGTGGGGTGACCCGGCTCCACGCCCCCGGCGACATGACTGTCGCCGGTCAGGGCGTGGAGCACGAGCACCGCGTTGGAGGCCTCGGCGTTCAAGGTCCCCCACGTCTCGTACGCGAGCTGGAAACCCGGCAGTTCCCCGAACGTCTCGGCGTGGCTGAACCACTTCCGCCGCCCGTTCGGATCGCCGAACCGCCAGCCGCCCACTACAACTCGGACTTCGCCGCGGTGAAACCGGCTTCCAGGTCCGCCTTGAGGTCCTCCAGGCCCTCCAGGCCGACCGACAGCCGCACCAGGCCGGGCGAGACACCCGTGACGAGCTGCTCCTCCGGCGTGAGCTGGCTGTGCGTCGTCGAAGCGGGGTGCACGATCAGCGACCGCACGTCACCGATGTTCACCAGCTGGCTGAACAGGGTCGTGCCGTCCACGAACGCCCGTCCGGCCTCGACACCACCGCGCAACTCGAAGCTCACGACCGCGCCGGCGCCCTTGGGCAGGTACTTCTGCGCGTTGGCGTGGAACGGCGACGACGGCAGGCCCGCGTAGTGGACCTTCTCGACCTCGTCACGGCCTTCGAGCCACTCGGCGAGCGCCTGCGCGTTCTGCACGTGCCGCTCGATGCGCAGCGACAACGTCTCGATGCCCTGGATCACCAGGAAGCTCGTCAGCGGCGCGATGGCCGCACCCGTGTCCCGCAGTCCCTGCACGCGCAGCTTCGCCGCGAACGCCCCGTGCCCGAGCACAGGCCAGTACTGCAGCCCGTTGTAGCTGGGGTCGGGCTCGTGGAAGTCGGGGAACTTCTCGGCGCCGTACTCGAACTTGCCGCCGTCCACGACCACACCGGCGATGGCAGTGCCGTGCCCGCCGAGGTACTTCGTCGCCGAGTGGATGACGATGTCGGCCCCGTGCTCCAACGGCCGCAGCAGGTACGGCGTGGGCACCGTGTTGTCGACGATCAACGGCACGTCGTTCGCGTGCGCGACGCCGGCGACACCCTCGACGTCCAGCACGTGCGACCGCGGGTTGGCCAGCGTCTCGGCGAAGAACAGCTTGGTGTTGGGCCGCACCGCCGCCTGCCAGGCGTCCAGGTCGTCGGGGTCGTCCACGAAGGACACCTCGATGCCGAGCTTCGGCAACGTGTAGTGGAACAGGTTGTAGGTGCCGCCGTAGAGCGACGCACTCGACACCAGGTGGTCACCGGACCGCGCGAGGTTCAGGATCGCGGCCGTCTCAGCGGCCGACCCGGAAGCGAAGGCAACGGCAGCCACGCCCCCTTCGAGAGCGGCGACCCGCTGCTCCAGCACGTCCTGCGTGGGGTTGTTGATGCGCGTGTAGATGTTCCCGGGCTCGGCCAGCGAGAAGAGGTCCGCACCGTGCTGCGTGTCCCGGAAGACGTAGGAGGTGGTCTGGTAGATCGGCGTGGCGCGAGCGCCGGTGGCCGGGTCGGGCGCGGCGCCCGCGTGGATCTGAGCGGTTTCAAAGGACCAGGACATGGCTGTGCTCCAGAACGTTCGCTGATTTCCTGACGGGACTGCGATCAACGAGAGCGACGACAGGCCATGCTGGTGACGCGCACGTAATCGACGTGGCGTCGGCTAACCAGCGACATGGTCATAGTCGACGAATGTAAGGGGCCACACGGTCCCATGGACACCCCGTCCAACAGGTGAGACCGCATAGGCTGATCGCATGCGCACAGCTCTGGTCGGCTACGGACTAGGTGGGGCGGCCTTCCACGCCCCGTTCATCGAGGCAACCCCCGGCCTGCAACTCTCGGCAGTGGTCACCTCGAACCCGAAGCGCCAGGCAGAGGTGGCGGACCGCTACCCGTCGACCCGCCTTCTGTCCTCTCTGGACGAAGTCTGGCAAGGCGACTTCGACCTGGTCGTCATCACCACCCCGAACCGCTTCCACGCCACCCACGCCCGCCAGGTCCTGGAACACGGCCTCAACGTGGTGGTCGACAAGCCCTTCGCAGGCTCCGCCATGGAGGCAAGAGCCCTGGCCTCCATCGCCTCCTCCCGAGGCCTGAGACTGGTCCCGTTCCACAACCGCCGCTGGGACGGCGACTTCCTGACCGTCCAACGCCTCCTCACCTCGAACACCCTGGGCAAGGTCCACAAGTTCGAGTCCCGCTTCGAGCGCTACCGCCCAGAGATCAAGTCGTCCTGGAAGGAATCAGGCGACCCAGCGGACCTCGGCAGCATCCTCTTCGACCTGGGCACCCACCTCATCGACCAGTCGGTGGCCCTCTTCGGCCGCCCCGCGTCGGTGCACGCCGAGATCGCCACGGTCCGCCCCGGGGCCCGCGCCGACGACGACGTCTTCCTGTCCCTGACGCACGAGGGCGGCGTCCGCTCCCACCTCTGGATGAGCGCGCTGGCAGCAGACCAGGGCCCGCGCTTCCGCGTCCTGGGCCACGACGCCGCGTACGTGAAGTACGGCATGGACCCCCAGGAGGACCGCCTCAAGGCAGGCGACACCCCCGCAGGCCCAGGCTGGGGCGAGGACCCCGAGCCAGCCTGGGGCACGCTGAACGGCCAGCCGCACCGCACGGAGCCAGGCGCCTACCAGGACTTCTACGCAGCAGTGGCGGCAGGCGAGGTGCCGGTGTCGCCGCAGGACGCGGTGACGGGCCTGGAGGTGATCGAGGCGGCGAAGCAGTCGGCGGCGACGGGAGACGCAGTCCGCCTCTGACGCACGGGTACCGCGATGCCGCAGGACAGGCGCGATGCCGCAGGCGAGCCGTGTGATCGGTGCGACGCCGCAGGCGAGCCGTCCTTACCAAGAGGAACCGGCGGTGGGGTCCCATCACGAGTCGCGCCATAGCACTTGCTGCACCTGAGGAGGGGTGTCAAGCGGACACGCTTTTCGTCCGCTTGACACCCC
>NZ_JBHXLF010000007.1:0-319528 GCF_042721515.1 Lentzea sp. NPDC058436 | reverse complement strand
ACTTCCGCAGCAGCCGGGCGCGATCGCCGGGGGCGACGTTCCGCCAGCTCTCGAACGCCTTCTGCGCCCGGCCGATCGCCGCGTCCGTGTCGCCGAGGGTGGTGTGCGGGACGGACCGCACGACCTTCTCGGTGGCGGGGTTGACGACATCAAAGGTCACAGCGCTTCGCTCCTTGCCACGTCTACGAGTGCTTCGAACAGCCTCAGGTCCTCGATGTCCTGCTCCGGGTGCGACTGCACGCCGACGACGAACCGCGCGCCGTCCAGTTCGACGGCCTCGACCGTGCCGTCGGGAGCCTGGGCGGTGACGCGGAGACCGTCCGCGATCCGGTCCAGCGACTGGTGGTGGTGACATTGAACGGTCGTTCGACCGCCGAGGATCCGGTGCAGCGCGGTGCCTTCCGCGACGGCGATCTCGGTGTGCTCGAACACGGCGGGCGCCGGGTTGTGGCCCTCGACGTGCTGGTGCAGCGTGCCGCCGAGCGCCACGTTGAGGACCTGCATGCCCCTGCACACGCCGAGCACCGGCAGGTCGAGCTTCAGCGCGGCCTCGACCAGTGCGAACTCGCTCTCGTCGCGGTCGCGGCGCGGCTCGCCGGTCTTCTCGTGCTTCTCGGCGCCGTACGTCGCGGGGTCGATGTCCGCGCCGCCCGCGATCACCAGTCCGTCGAGGAACGCGATGGACTCGGCGTTCCACGTGCCGACCGGCGGCAGCATGACGGGGTTGCCGCCCGCGCGGACCACGCAGTCGAGGTAGCCGCGGTAGAGCACCGCGGCCTCCACGTCCCAGTGCCCGAAGCGCGTGCGCTCCAGGTACGTGCTGATGCCGATGAGTGGCTTAGAGGCGCTCAAACCCGCGTACCTTCTCCCAGTCCGTGACCGCCGCGTCGAACGCGGCGAGCTCGACCTTGGCCGCGTTCAGGTAGTGGTCGACGACGTCCTTGCCGAACGCCTCGTGCGCGATCTTGCTGCCCGCCAGCAGGTCCGCCGCCTCGCGCAGCGTCGTCGGCACCGTCGGGCGGTCGGACGCGTAGGCGTTGCCGACGAACTCGTCCTCCAGTTCCAGCTTCTGCTCGACGCCGTGCAGACCGGCCGCGATCAGCGCCGCCACCGCGAGGTACGGGTTCACGTCCCCGCCGGGTACCCGGTTCTCGAACCGCAACCCGTGGCCGTGGCCGACGACCCGCAGCGCGCACGTGCGGTTGTCCCGGCCCCACGCGACGGCGGTCGGCGCGAACGAGCCCTGCACGTAGCGCTTGTAGGAGTTGATGTTCGGCGCGAGGAAGTAGGTGAGCTCCCGCAGCGCGGCGAGCTGGCCCGCGAGGAAGTGCTTCATCAGCTCGGACATGCCGTGGCCCTCGGCGAAGACCGCCTCGCCCTCCTTGGAGCGCAGGGAGAGGTGGATGTGGCAGGAGTTGCCCTCGCGTTCGTTGTACTTCGCCATGAACGTGAGCGCTTTGCCCTGCTGCGACGCGATCTCCTTGGAACCGTTCTTGTAGATCGCGTGCTGGTCGCACGTGCGCAGTGCCGTCGTGTACTTGAACGCGATCTCGTGCTGGCCGGGGTTGCACTCGCCCTTGGCCGACTCGACGACCATGCCGGCGCCCGTCATGCCGTTGCGGATGGCGCGCAGCAACGGTTCCACGCGCGCGGTGCCCAGCAACGAGTAGTCGACGTTGTACTGGTTGGACGGCGTGAGGTTGCGGTAGCCCGCGTTCCAGGCCTGCTCGTAGCTGTCGTCGAAGAGGATGAACTCCAGCTCGGTGCCGACGTACGCGTCGAGCCCGAGCGCCGAGAGCCGGTCGAGCTGCTTGCGCAGGACCTGGCGTGGCGAGGCGACGACCGGGTCTCCGTTCTCCCAGACGACGTCGCACATGACCAGCGCGGTGCCCTCCTGCCACGGCACGCGGCGCAGGGTCTCGACGTCCGGCTTCATCACGAAGTCGCCGTACCCGCGCTCCCAGCTCGACATCTCGAAGCCGCTGACCGGGTTCATCTCGACGTCGACGGCCATCAGGTAGTTGCAGCCTTCGGCGGAGTGGCCGAGGACCTCGTCGAGGAAGTACTGCGCGGCACAGCGCTTGCCCTGCAGGCGGCCCTGCATGTCCACGATCGCGACCAGGACGGTGTCGATCTCACCGGCGTCCACGGCCTCGCGCAACTCCTCGACGGTCAGCATCTCCGCGTTCCTCCAAAGGTATGTCTGCGAGCCATTGACGGCACCATCTTGACACCGCCGGGTGACGAGCGCCACCCTCAACCACCGCTTAAAGGACTATTAGGAGTCCATATGGCCAAGCACGTCGAGTACGAGAAGGTGAGCAGCGACTACCTGGAGCACCGACAGCTCAAACGTGGCGCGGCGGGGTGGGTCCTGCTGGCCGGGCTGGGAGTCTCGTACGTGATCTCCGGCGACTTCGCCGGGTGGAACTTCGGCCTCGCCCAAGGCGGTTGGGGCGGGATGCTGATCGCCACGATCCTGATGGCGACGATGTACACGTGCATGGTGTTCGGTCTCGCCGAACTGGCCTCTGCACTGCCCGTGGCAGGCGCCGGCTACGGCTTCGCGAGGCGCGCGCTCGGCCCGTTGGGCGGGTACGCGACGGGTATCGCGATCCTCATCGAGTACGCCATCGCTCCCGCGGCGATCTCGGTGTTCATCGGCGACTACATCAAGGCGCTGGGCCTGCTCGACGCCACGTGGCCGGTGTACCTCGCGTGCTACATCGTCTTCGTGGGCATCCACCTCTACGGCGTCGGCGAGGCGCTGCGGGTGATGTTCGTGATCACCGGTGTCGCGGTCGTCGCCCTGGTGGCGTTCGTGGCGGGCATGATCCCGAAGTTCGACTCCTCCAAGCTGTTCGACATCGGCGACGGCTCGTTCCTGCCGATGGGCGTGACGGGCGCGTGGGGCGCGGTCGTGTTCGCGATCTGGTTCTTCCTCGCGGTGGAGGGCGTGCCTTTGGCCGCCGAGGAAGCACGGGATCCCAAGCGGGACATGCCTCGCGGCATCATCGGCGCGATGGTGGTGCTGCTGGTGTTCGCGGCGGCGATCCTCCTCGTGGCTCCCGGCGGTGCGGGCTCGAAGGTGCTGGAGGCGTCCGGAAACCCGTTGCCCGAGGCGGTGCGCGCGGCCTACGGCGGCGACACCTTCCTGGCGCAGCTGGTGAACTACGTCGGCCTCGCGGGTCTGGTGGCGTCGTTCTTCTCGATCATCTACGCGTACTCGCGGCAGCTGTTCGCGTTGTCCCGCGCGGGTTATCTGCCTCGGTGGCTGTCGAAGACCGGCAAGCGCAAGACCCCGTACCTGGCGTTGATCGTGCCCGGCACCATCGGTTTCATCCTCGCGACGACGATGAAGACGATCGACCCGGTGACGGGTGGCGCTCGGCTCATCAACATCGCGGTGTTCGGCGCTGCCCTGTCCTACGTGCTGATGATGGTGTCGCACATCGTGTTGCGTAAGACGGCGCCGGATCTGCCTCGCCCGTACCGGACTCCTGGCGGTGTGGTGACCACGAGCGTGGCGCTGGTGCTGGCCGTTGCTGCTGTGATCGCGACGTTCTTCGTGGACGAGGTCGCTGCGGCTGTGACAGCGGGCATCGTGCTCGTGGCTGTGGCCTACTACTGGTTCTACAGCCGGCACCACCTGGTCGCGAGCGCTCCGGAGGAGGAGTTCGCGGCGATCGCGAAGGCGGAGGCCGAGCTCGACTGAGCGCGGTGATCGTCGGCGGCACGGGCCTCGTCGGCCGTGCCGCCGTTCCGTGCCCCTAACGAGGTGCGGCGTCCCCCTAACGGGTGAACCACGGCCCCTAGGGAGTTCGGCCGCCCGAAGTGTGGGGATCGGACCCGATGTGAGGGGGATGTTGATCTCAGTACGGTTCCCGGCGACATCCCCCGACCCGCCGTAGGAGCTCAACTCCCATGATGCAGCAGGACATTCAGCCGGCCGCCACGCAGCAGCCCGTTCAGCCCGCCGCGCCTGTCGCGCCCGCCGCCCCGGTGGCCGTGCCGCAGGAGGCCCAGCCGGCCACGCTGCAGGAGTTCGCCCTGAACCTCCTGAACGACCCGGCGGCCCTGTCGGCGTTCGACCTCGACCCCGAGGGCGCTCTGGGCGCCTGCGGCCTGGGCGACATCACCCCCGGTGACGTCCACGAGATCCTCCCGCTGGTGCTCGACGCCGCCTCGATCGCGGACGTCAACGGCCTCGTCGGCGACCTGTCCGGCCTGGGCGACGTGTCGAGCACCCTCGACGGCGTCACCGGTGTCGCCGGTGTCGTCCCCGATCTGGGCGGTGTCACCGACCTGGGCGGCGTCACCGACCTCGGCGGTGTCGCTGACCTCGGCGGCGTCACCGACCTGTCCGGTGTCACGGGCCTCGCCGGCACCGGCGACGTGCTCGGCACGGTGACCGGCGTGGCCGGTGTGGCGGACGTCGACGGCGTCCTCGGCACCGTCGGCGGCGTGACCGAGGTCGTCCACGAGGTCGTCCCGGACGTCGCGCCGGTCAGCGACGTGCACGACACCGTCCACGGCGTCGTCGACGGCACGGTCGGCAACGTGCTCGGCGGCAACGTGCTCGGCGGCGACGTGCTCGGCAACGTCACCGACCTCGACGTGCTCGACGGCGTCGGCGGCCTGACCGAAGGCCTCGGCCTCGGTCTCTGATCTGATAGCTCGTGTGAGCAAGCGAGCGTTGATCCTCGGCGGCACGGGCCTCATCGGCCGTGCCGCCGCTCGGCGTCTGAGGGAAGCGGGCTGGACGGTCGACGCCCCCGGCCGTGAGGTCGATCGCGGCGACCCCGAGGCTCTGGCCGCCGCGATGGGCGACGGCGCCGACCTCCTCGTCGACACCCTCTGCTACTCGGCGGCGGACGCGCGGACGTTGCTCCCGTTGGCGCGCAAGGCCGTCTCGACCGTGATGATCTCCGCCAAGGCCGTGTACGCGGACTCCCGCGGGCGCCACGCGAACTCCCCGGAGCCGCCGCACTTCGACGCCCCGGTCACCGAGGACCAGCCGACCCTCGCGCCGATCGACTCGGACCCGTTCACCCGCGAGGGATACGGCCCGAACAAGGTCGCGGCGGAACGCACGCTGCTCGACAGCGGCCTGCCGGTCACCGTGCTGCGACCGTCCAAAGTGCACGGTCCCGGCAACAAGCGCCCGCTGGAGCAGTACTTCGTCGAACGGATCCTCGCGGGCAACAAGATCGTCGTGCTCGCGTCCCGCGGCGAGGGCGTCGACCACCCGACCTCCACCGCGAACCTGGCGGCGTTGATCGAGACGGCAGGCGAGCACCCCGGCGCACGCGTGCTGAACGCCGCCGACCCGGACGCCCCGAACGGCCTGGAGATCTCGCGGATCATCGCGGGCTCGCTCGGCCACGAGTGGCGGGAGATCCTGCTGGACCACTCCGAGGCGGGCCTGCACCCGTGGCACCGCGGCTTCGTCCTGGACACCTCCGCGTCTCTCGCACTCGGCTACCGCCCCGTCGGCGACTACGCGTTCACGGTGCAGGAGACGCTCCGCGACCTGGTTTCGAGGCACTCGTGGCAGGATCGGGCACGTGAGTGACATTCAACGTGTGGGAGTCGTCGGTTCCGGTCTCATGGGCTCCGGAATCGCCGAGGTGAGCGCACGCGCCGGTCTCGACGTCATCGTCGTCGAGGTCAACGCGGGCGCGTCCGAGGCGGCGCAGGGGCGGATCGCCACCTCGCTCGCCAGGGGCGTCAAGTCGGGCAAGCTCAGCGAGGAGGACCGCGACGGCGCGCTGCAGCGCATCCGGTTCACCACAGACATCGGCGAGTTCGCCGACCGGCAGTTCGTGGTCGAGGCGGTCGCCGAGAACGAGCAGGTCAAGACCGAGATCTTCGCGTCGCTCGACAAGGTCGTGAAGGACGAGGACGCCATCTTCGCGTCCAACACGTCGTCCATCCCGATCATGAAGCTCGGCATGGCCACCAACCGGCCCGAGCAGGTCATCGGCGTGCACTTCTTCAACCCGGTGCCGGTGCTGAAGCTGGTCGAGATCGTGCCGTCCCTGCTGACCGGCGCCACCACGCAGGACCGCGCCGAGGCGTTCGTGACCGGGACCCTCCACAAGGAGGTCATCCGCTCGCAGGACCGCGCAGGCTTCGTGGTCAACGCGCTGCTGATCCCCTACCTGCTCTCCTCGATCCGCATGCTGGAGTCCGGCTTCGCCTCGGCCGACGACATCGACAACGGCATGGTGCTCGGCTGCGCGCACCCGATGGGTCCGCTGCGCCTCACCGACCTGATCGGCCTCGACACCACCAAGGCCATCGCCGAGTCGATGTACGACGAGTTCAAGGAGCCGCTCTTCTCGCCGCCGCCGCTGCTGCTGCGCATGGTGGACGCGGGCCTGCTGGGCAAGAAGTCGGGCCGCGGTTTCCACAACTACGCCAAGTAGCTCGTCGAGAAGGCCCGCTCCCCGGAGCGGGCCTTCTGCGTTGGCTAGACGGCGGCCAACCGGTTCATCGAGTGCTGGATCAGCCCGACCAGCACCGACTTCGACGACTCGCGGTCCCGCGCGTCGCACAGCATCACCGGGATCGCCTCGTCGATGTCCAGCGCGTGCCGCACCTCGTCCACCGTGTACATCTGCGACCCGTCGAAGCAGTTCACGGCGACGATGAACGGGATCCCGCGGTGCTCGAAGAAGTCGATCGACGGGAACGACGAGTCGAGCCGGCGGGTGTCCACCAGGACCACGGCCCCGATGGCACCGGTGGCCAGTTCGTCCCACATAAACCAGAACCGGTTCTGGCCCGGCGTGCCGAACAGGTACAGCACCACCTTGGTGTTGATGGTGATGCGGCCGAAGTCGAGGGCGACGGTGGTGGTGTCCTTGCCCTCGATGCCGGCGAGGTCGTCGACGTGCACACCGGCCTCGGTGAGCAGTTCCTCGGTCCGCAGCGGCGGGATCTCGGACACCGACGCGACCATGGTGGTCTTGCCGGTGCCGAACCCGCCCGCGATGACGATCTTGACCGCGGTCGGCACGGTCAGCTGGGCGTCAGATCCCACGAACACCATCCAGTACGGCCTGCAGGAGGTCCCTGTCAGGAATCTTGGGAGTGGAGGTCTGCACGAGCACGTCACCGCGCTCGATGAGGTCCGACAGCAGGACCTTCACCACGACTAGCGGGACGTCGAGGTAGGCGGCGACCTCGGCGACCGAGAGGGGGCGTGCGCACAGGGCCATGATCTCGCGATGTTCGACCGTCAGCGACGTCTGGTCGGACGCAAACGAGGACGCGCGGACCTGCGTCACGAGGTGCAGATCGGGCGCGTTCGGGCGGGTGCGGCCGCGCACCATGGCGTAGGGCCGCACCAGCGGCCCCGCGGCCTCGTCGTACCACCAGTCGTCGCGCCCGGTCATCAGCGCGACTCGCGCGCCGAAGGTACCGTCGCGGTCTCCGCCCGAGGAGCCGACGAGAGGTACGTGCCCACTCGCTTCACCAGCATGTTCATCTCGTAGGCGATCATGCCCATGTCCGCGTCCTCCTCACCGAGCACGGCCAGGCACGCGCCGTGTCCCGCAGCCGTCACGAACAGATAAGCATGCTCCATCTCCACGATGGTCTGCCGAACGGCGCCACCACCGAAATGGCGGCCGGTCCCCCGTGCGAGTGACTGGAACGCCGACGCCATCGCGGACAGGTGCTCCGAGTCGTCGCGGGACAGCCCGGCCGAGCGGCCGAGCAGGAGTCCGTCCGCCGACAGCACGACCGCGTGGCGTGCGCCGACCACGCGCTGGATCAGGTCCTCCAGCAACCAGTTCAGTTCGCCGTGCTGGCTGGTGTTGTCCTTCATGACGAGGGGGCTCCTTCTGATCTCCAGTCGTCGGTCAGCCGGGCGTCACGGGTGCCGCGCTGGAACGCGGCGAGTCCGTCACGGGTCCGCTCGGCCGCCCGTTCGCCGGTCACCGGCTCGGCGTGCGTCGGCTCCTCCGAGGACTGCATGAGCTGCGGCGCGAGGTTCTGCCGCTTCTTCCTGCGGGGAAGGGGTGCCTTCCCGTCCTTCACCGGAGGTGCCGCGGGGGTTGGTTCGTCCACAGGGGCAACAGCGCTCATATCAGGTTCTACGAGCGCGTTCAGCCCCGCGTTCAGTGCCTCCTGCACTTCGGGATTCACCTTCACGGGAAAGCTCGGGTGGTCCTCGGTGTGCCCGTGGTACGCGTCGTGGAACGACCGCAGCGGCATCTGAGTGGTCTCGGTGATGTCGCCCGCCGTGTTGTGCGGGGCGACGATGTTCGGCGGCAGGACGCACAGCGCCACCGTCCCGCCGTAGGGCGAGTCGCGCAGCTCCACCTTGATGCCCCGCCGTGCGGCGAGCCTCGCGACGACGAACAGCCCGAGCCGGGACTCGCCCCGGAACGCCATCGTCTCGAAGTCCGGCGGGTTGGAGAGCTTCGCGTTGGCCTGGAGGCGTTCCTCCTGCGTCAGGCCGAGGCCGTGGTCCTCGATCTCGATGACGAGCCCGTGCTGCGCGGCGCTGGAGTGCACGATCACCTCCGAACGCGGCGACGAGAACGCCGTGGCGTTGTCGACGAGCTCGGCGAGCAGGTGGATGGTGTCGGCGACGGCCACGCCCACCAGCGCGCGGTCCGGCACCGGGTTCACCCTGACGCGGACGTACTGCTCGGTCTCGGCGACGGCGGAGCGGATGACGTCGCTCAGGCGCACCGGCTTGCGCCACTGCCTGCCCGGCTGCTCGCCGGCGAGGATGATCAGGTTCTCCGCGTTGCGGCGGGCGCGGGTCGCGAGGTGGTCGAGCTGGAAGAGCGAGTCGAGCTGCTCGGGGTGCTCCTCCTCGCGTTCGAGCTTGTCGAGGATCTTGAGCTGCCGGTGCACGAGCCCCTGGTTGCGGTGCGCGATGTCGAGGAAGACCCGGTTCACGCCCTCGCGCGCCTGCGTCTCCTTCACCGCCGCCGCGACCGCCGTGTACTGGGCGGCGTTGAACGCGTCCGCGACCTGGCCGATCTCGTCGTTGCCGTAGTCGAGCGGCGGCATGTCGCGGTGGACGTCGACCTGCTCACCGCCGCGCAGCCGCGCCACGATGTGCGGCAGCCGTTCCTGGGCGAGCCGCAGCGTGTCCTCCCGCAACGACGTCAGCCGCGTGACCAGCGCCCTCGACACGAGCCGGTTCGAGATGCGCAACGCCAGCACGATGCCGACGACGACCGCGAGCAACGCGATCAGGCTGCCGATCAGCACCGCGGCGACCCGGCTGTCGGCCTTGTCGACGCCCAGGTCGGCGGCGTTGCGGGCCTGCGTGACCGCGAGCCCGACGAGGTTGTCGTGCACGGGACTGGCCACGCCGCGCCACTGCACGTCGGTGACGCCCGCGTCGGCGTTGATGATCCGGCCTTCGAGTTCGAGCAGCGTCCGGTACTCGGTGCTGCCGCGCAGCCCGTCGTACTGCGCGCGCGGCTGCTCCAGCGCGAACGGGATCGTGGAGTCGAGGCTGGAGTGGTAGGCGCCGACCAGCCGGGCGAACTCGACGCGTTCCGGTGCGGCGAACGAGCCGTTGAGCAGCCCGCGCGACCCGATCGTGGCGCCGCGGGAGAGCCAGTCGGCGGCCTGGAAGATCGTGACGGCCTGGACGTTCGCCTGGCTCGCCTCCGCGTCGGGCACGAGACGCGCCTGCCGGGCGAGCAGCGCGACGCCCGAGTCGAGGACGCCGTTGTAGTAGTCGTAGACGGCCTGCGCGTTCGCGGACCCCGACTCGACGCGGGTGCGCTGCTGCGGCAGCTCGTCCAGCCCGGTGTTGAGGGCGTTGATCCGGTCGTTGATGTCCTGCGGCGCGCTCTCGGAGAGCTCGGTGAACGCGGCCCTCATCTTGCGGACGGCCTCGTCGGTGACGCTGTACTGGCGTTTGAGGCCCGCCTTGTCGACGCCCTGGACGTTGCCGAGGACCTCAAGGCTCTGCTGGCGTTCCTTCTGCAGACCGGCGAGCGCCTCGACGGCCGGGATCGCCGCGCCCTTCACCCCGGCCGCGACCGACCGCATGTAGAAACCGTCAAAAAGGGTGTACGAGGAGAAAACGGCCCACATGACCAGCAGCACCACGCTGGGAACGACCACGACACCGGCCAGCCGCGACCGAATGGTCCGGTAGTTGGTCGGCGTGTAACCGCTCTTCTCGTTCACAGCGCTCTCACGGTCTCCTGTGGCCCACGGCTAGCGCTGCGGGTTACCTGAGTAACTCCTTCGGCTGTATTTAGGTTACGGCGAAAGATCATCGTTACCCAATGACAGCGGTCACACGCGGAAGGCTACCCAGTCAGGTGAGCGGAGCAACACCCGGTACGGGGGTTCTTGCCTTGTGAGAACCCCCGTACGGGCTAGTTCCGTCGTTGCGTCCGACCGCCGTCCTACGGGCGCTCCACCGCGACGACGGTGTAGGTCGTCTCCGGCGTCGGAGGCGTGCTGAACCGGGCATTCGGCAGGTAGAGGCGCTTGCCGAACGCGGCGACCGTCGTGGGAACGTCGAACCGGGCGTCCGTGCGTTCCGCCGCGAGCGTCGCGCCATCACGGCTCAACGTGTAGCGCGCGACTTTGTTCAGCCTGTTTTGCACCACGTACAACTGACGCCCCTCACGCAACAGACCGTCACCATTGGTGAGTGTTTGACCGTTCAAATCGATCTCGGTCGTTTTTCCGCTCCGAGGATCGATCCTGAACAACTTTCCGGTGTTGCTCTGCACGACGATCAGACCGCCGTCGATCCCGGTGACGATCCCGTTGAGGTTCGTCGCGCCGGGGGTGACGACGAGATCGCCCGTCAACGCGAGCGTGCGGTGCGGCTTGAGGCTCAACGGCACCTCGTAGAGCACCGCCTTGCGCGAGTCCGTGAACCACGCCGACCGCTCGGTCAGCACCACGTCGTTGACGAACGTGTCCGCGGTCGCGAACTGGAACTTCGCGAGCAGCTTCCCGGACCGCGTGTCGTAGACCCGCGCGTCACCGCCCGTGCCGCCGGCGACCCACAGCCGCTTGCGGTCGTCGACCTTGAGACCGAGCGACGGCGTCCCCGGCCCCGTCGCGAGCACCTTGCCGGTGCCGGTGCGCAGGTCCGCCGCGTAGATCGACCCGTCGGCCCGCGACCCGAAGTAGGCCGTGGTGCCGCCGATCGCGATGCCCTCCGGCTGCCACCCGTTGGGCAGGGAGAACTCCGTGGGGAACTGCTTGCCGCGGGACTGCTCTGACGCGCCTGCGGTGGCCGGCGCCGCGGCCGTGAGCGAGACGCCCAGGACAGCCACGAGCAGGACACCGAATCTGCGGTACATGCCGCCTCCTAATCGGATCGGGTGCGCCCCCGATCCTTCTCCAGGTGGCGGCCGAACAGGAGATTTCTCAGGATTCCGACATCTCCACAGGTCAGCGGCGCCCGCGAACCCCTACAGCGCGGGCCGCCGCCTCGGCGAGGCTGCTACAGCTCGGCCGCCGCCTCGGCGACCAGCTCCAGCGACTCCCCCTCCTCCAGCGCCACCTCCCGCAGCCCGGCGAACCGCTGCGCGCACTGCTCCGTCAGCCCTGCCTCCTCGACGTACTCCCCCTTCACGAACGTCTCCAGGTACGCGACGTCGTTGTGCTGCCGGTGCGGGAACCCGAGCAACGTGAACGGCGACCCCATCGCCGGGTACGCGCCCGCTCCGCGCGGCACCACCCGCAGGCTCACCGTCTCGTGCTCGCTGACCTCCATCAGGTGCAGCAACTGCGCCTTCATCACCCGCGGACCACCGACCACCTGCCGCAGCACCGCCTCCGGGAACACCACCTGCACCGTCAGCGGATCCTTGTCCCGCAGGCGCGTCGCCCACGCCTCCCGCACCATCGCCAGCCGCGCCGTGCGCACCGGGTCGTCGGTCAGCATCACCGCGTCGGTGTAACCGGGGAGCTGGAAGACCGCCGGCACGAGATCGAGCGTGAACGCCCGCAGCACCGTCGCCTCGAACACCAGGTTCGCGAAGTCCGCCGCCGCGTCGAAGTTCACCGCCGCACCGGGACCGCGCGTGCGCACCCGTTCCGCGTGCTGCGCCCGCAGGACAACGGCCTGCCACTCCACGACGGGCACCTTGTAGACGTGACCGAGCGCCATGACGTCGACCGGCGCCGACGGCTGCACGGCGTTCTCCATCATGGACAGCTTGGCGCTGCTGAACCCCACGCGCTGGCCGGCCTCGGTGAGACTCAGCTCGCGCTCGGCGCGCCACCCGGCCAGCTGACGCCCGATGGCGCGTTCGAGCGTCGTGGCCCGGAAATCCTTCGGCATGACGCGAAGGATATGACCAATTCGGATCCCCGAAAGGGACGGGCGGTGTGGACAACCCTTTACTGGCAAGGAACTTCGTTCAGCGGAGCGCGCTGCGTTAAACGCCGTGCGCTATTGATAGCGCTTCGCGCGCGCATGCGCACGCACGAGGTCATGGAAGCGGAACGCGTCGTCGCCGACTTCCGTCAGCAACGACCTTTCCACCAGGTCGTCCAGCGCGTCCTCGACGTCGCACTCGGGTTCGCCCGCGATCGCCGCCGCCACCGGCACGCCGAACGCCCCCGGCTCCCACGCGCACAGCCGGTAGAGCCGCGCCTGCCGTTCACCGAGGTCCACATAGGACAGATCGAGCAACGGCCCGAGCCGTCCGTCGTCGGGGAGCGCTCCCACAGGAATCTCCCGCGCCTGCGGGAGATCAAGCCCGGAACGACTCGTGACGATCACGGTTCCCGAGGCTGGCAGCAGCGGCGTCACCTGCTCGGCCGAGTCCGCGTTGTCCAGCAACAGGGTGAACTGCCGTCGCGTGACGAGGCTGCGGAAGACCGCCGGTTCGTCGGCGGGGTCGGCGTTGAGCCCGAACGCCCGCAGCACCCGGCCGAGGTCGTGCGCGGCCAGGTCGACGTACAGCTGGGCGCCGGACCCCCTGTCCCGCAACCACTTCAGCGCCAACGCGGTCTTGCCCACCCCACCAGGGCCGTGCAGCACCGTCACCCCGGCCCGGATGCCTGCCAGCTCGGCGTTCCTGCCCACGAAGTGCCGCGGCGGCGCGGGCGGGCAGAACCTCGGCGGTACGTCGTCACGCCCCCTGACGACCCCGGTGGCACCAACAGCCAGAACGTCTCTCATCACCCGCACCTCCCCGATACGTTGAAGCTACGGGCTTTCCTCGTCTTTCATCAGACGGCCATAGAGTGATCGCACGAGAGCGCGGCCCCGGTTCTCGACGTCGAGGACCGCACCTGCCGCCCGTTGACGATGATCTTGCACGTGAGCTCGCCGTGCACGCCCTCCAGCCGGACGACGACCCTGCCCTTGCGCTTGCCCATGCGTTCGAACGGCAGGTCGGGGTTGCGCAGGGTGCGTTCCTCCTCGCCGGGAAACGTGTAGGTGAGCCGGTCGGTCGTGCCCGTTCCCTCGACCACCACGCGGATGTTGGGCGCTGCCGCGCAACCGGTCGTTCCGGCGAGCAGCAGGCCCACGAGTAAGGCGGCGGTCTTCATGACCCGAACGGTAGGAACTCCGGCCGTGCTCCGGCATCAGCCTGAAGGCTCAAGCGGTATCAGCCATCAGAGTGACATCCCCTGATGCCGAAGACATTCCTCGACCCGGAACCGCTCGATCTCGCGGTCCATCCCCTCGGGCAACGCGCGCAACCGGTGCTCGACGCCCAAGGCCGTGCAGGCCTGCACGAGCAGCGCGTCGTAGGCCTGACGAGCACCGATCTTCTTGGCCGCGGACACACCGGGCTCGAAACACGCCCTCACCCGGCGCACGCGACGAAGGTCGGCCGCGATTTGTTCGATCGGCCGATGTCCGGACACGATTTCACGCTACCCCGCCTGCAACGCGAGGAAGAGGTCCACGCGCGCCTCGAACTCCGCGAGGTCGGCGCCGAGCAGTTCCTCCACGCGCCCGACCCGGTACCGCAACGTGTTGACGTGGACGTGCAGCCGGGCGGCCGCCGCCGTCCACGAGCCGGAGCAGTCCAGGAACACCTTCAGGGTGCCCACGAGGTCCGAGCCGTGTTCGGCGTCGTAGTCGAGCACGGGCCCGAGTAGGCGCCGGCGCAACGACGTGCGCAACTCCTCCGGCACGCCCGCGAGCAGCAGTTGGTGCAGTGCGATCTCCTCGCCCGCCACCACACACGTGCGGCCGCCACGGCGCTCACCCAGCTGACGCGCGTGCGTGGCTTCCTCCGCCGCGCCGCGCAGGCCCCGGGACGTGACCGGTGAGCTGATGCCGACGAGCACGCGGGACGAGCCGAGGCCCGGTTCCATCACGCGCATCGCCTCGCGGAGGTCGTCGGGCATCGAGTCGCCGGCCTTCGCGACCGCGTAGACGGTGTCGCCGACCGGGGTCACGAGGGCCTGCGGCAGGGCCTCCTCCAGCACGGCGGCGGCCAGGTCGGTGCGCTGGTCGGACGTGGCCGCGCTGATCACCCGCAGCCGGGCGCGCTCCAGACCGGCGGCCGCGAGCCGCGACTCCAGGTCGGCCGAGCCGTTCAGCACGGCGGAGACCAGGGGCGCGGCGGTGCGGTTCTCGATCTGACGGCCCTGGGCCTCGCGCAGCCGTTCCAGGCCCACCAGTGACGCGAGTTCGGCGGCGGCCTCCTGCTGCACGGAGCCGCCGACCACCAGGATCCAGCTGGTGAGCCGGTTGCCGCCGCGTTCGGACACGGGCACGAGGGTGACGCCCCTGACCGTCTTCGGCAGCCGGTCCGCCTGCAGGAACTCCTTCACCAGCACGAGGCGCTCCGGCAGTTCACCGCCCGCGACGACCCGTCCGGCCGTCGACAGCACCCAGCACGACGCGCCCAGCTCGTGGCTGCCGGCGAGCAGCAGCGCGGGCAGGCCGGAGCCCTCCGCGACGACGTTCAGGAGCCGACGCTGGCGGGAGAGCCCGACGAGCTCCATCGAGACGCGTTCGGTGATGGTCGCGAACGAGAGGTCGACGGGGACTTCGAGCAGGGGCACGTGGTGGCGGAGACAGGCGTCGACGAGGTCGTCGGGCAGCTCGCGGTTGCCGGTCTCGGACGCGGCCAGCCCGGCGACGCGGGCCGAGGCGAGCGAGCGGACGAACGTCTCGGAGTCCTGCGGGCCGTGGTGCCAGAGCAGGCCGGACAGCACGAGCTCCCCGCCGGACAGGTACCGGCTGGGGTCGGGCAGCTCCGTTCCGTACACGCGCGTGACCGTGCGGTCGAGCTGGTCCTCACCGGTGTGCAGGGCCAGGCGCAGCTCCGGCATCTGCAGCAACGTCCGCAGCAACAACATGACAGGTCACTTTCGTCCATTCGTGTTTGTAGGAAAGCACAAATCGACCGCCTGTAGGAGCCTGGCGATTCATGTAATCCGGCCGTAGCTCAGGGACACATTCGGTATGTGTACTGGCTCACAACCAGATGGGAGGGCGAGTGACGATCTCCACGCACGTGCTGGACGCGGCGCGCGGCAGGCCGTTCGCGGGCATCGCGGTGTCGCTGCAGCGCCGCGACGGGACCGAGGTGGCGAGCGCCGAGACGAACACCGACGGCCGGATCACCGGATGGGGTGAGGGCCTGGAGGCCGGCGTGTACCGGCTGGTGTTCGACACGGCCGAGGCGGCGCCGTTCTTCCCCGAGGTCGTGCTCACGTTCGACTACTCCGATCCGGCCCAGCACTACCACGTGCCGCTGCTGCTGTCGCCGTTCGCCTACTCCACCTACCGAGGTAGCTGACGATGGACTTCCTTCGACCGGAAACGCTCGCCGAGGCGTTGGAGCTGAAGGCTTCGAGGCCGGACGCCGTGCCGATCGCCGGCGGCACGGACGTCATGGTGGAGATGAACTACGACCACCGCAGGCCCTCCGCGCTGCTGGACCTGACGCGGATCGCCGAGTTGCAGCGGTGGGAGCCGGGCCTGCGGGTCGGCGCCGGTGTGCCGTACGTGCGGATCATCGACGAGCTGGGCGCGGAGCTGCCCGGCCTCGCGATGGCGTCGCGCACGGTCGGCTCGCCGCAGATCCGCAACCGCGGCACGGTCGGCGGCAACCTCGGCGCGGCCTCTCCCGCCGGGGACACGCACCCCGTGCTGCTGGCGTCCGACGCGGTGATCGAGGTGGCCTCGGTGCGCGGCACGCGGATGATCCCCGCCACCGAGTTCTACCTGGGGGTGAAGCGGAACGCGCTGGAGCCCGACGAGCTGATCGTGGCCGTGCACCTCACCCCGGCCCAGGGGCCGCAGCAGTTCTCGAAGGTCGGCACGCGCAACGCCATGGTGATCGCGGTGTGCTCGTTCGCGATCTCGCTGTTCCCCGAGGAGAACCGGGTCGGCGCGGCGGTCGGGTCGGCGGCGCCCACACCGCGCAGGGCTCCCGAGGCCGAGGAGTTCCTGGCGTCGGCACTGGACTTCGCCAACCCGGCGCCGTTGCTCGACTCGGTGAAGCGCGAGTTCGGCGAGCTGGTCTCGCGGGCCGCGTCGCCGATCGACGACGTGCGCGGGTCGGCCGCCTACCGCAAGCACGCCTTGGCAGTGATGGCACGCAGGACGCTGGGCTGGGCCTGGCAGGAACTCTTGGACGGGGAGCGGGCATGCGCGTGAACGTGACGGTCAACGGCGAGCGGCGCCAGGCCGACGACGTGTGGGAGGGCGAGTCGCTGCTCTTCATGCTGCGCGAGCGGCTCGGGCTGCCCGGTTCGAAGAACGCCTGCGAGCAGGGCGAGTGCGGTTCCTGCACGGTGTACCTGGACAGCGTGCCGGTGTGCGCGTGCCTGGTCGCGGCCGGGCAGGCGCAGGACCGCGAGGTGCGCACGGTCGAGGGGTTGGCCGACGGCGATCAGCTCGACCCCGTGCAGGAGGCGTTCGTCGAGGCGGGCGCGGTGCAGTGCGGCTTCTGCACGCCCGGACTGGTGGTGCAGGCGCACGACCTGCTGGACCGCGTGCCGAACCCGTCCGACCCGGAGATCCGCGAGGCGCTGGCCGGGAACCTGTGCCGCTGCACCGGGTACGAGAAGATCCTGGACGCCGTGCGACTGGCTGCGTCACGCCGATGATCGTCCTCGACCGCTGCGCGGTGTCCACTGTGGACGAGGCCGGGACCGAGCACGCTTCCGGGCACGTCGTGATCGAGAACGGCCGGATCTCCTCCGTCGGCTCGGGCCCCGCGCCCAGGCCCTACGAGTCGCACACCTACGTCGACGCGTCGTCGTGCCTGGTCACGCCGGGGCTGATCAACACCCACCACCACCTCTACCAGTGGGCGACGCGCGGGCTCGCGACGGACGCCACCCTGTTCGAGTGGCTGACCGCGCTCTACCCGGTGTGGCGCGGGCTGGACGACACCGTGACGCACGCGGCGGCGTCGGCCGGTCTGGCGCGGCTCGCGTTGACGGGCTGCACGCTGGCCGCCGACCACCACTACGTCTTCCCGTCCGGTGGCGGTGACGTGTTCGACGCGCTGGTGTCGGCGGGGCGGCGGATCGGCATCCGGCTGGAGGCGATCCGCGGGTCGATGGACCGCGGCCAGTCGCACGGCGGGCTGCCGCCGGACAACCTGGTCGAGGAGACCGAGGCCGCGCTGATCGCGACCGAGCAGGCGATCGGCGACTACCACTCGACCGCCGACGACGCTCTGGTCCGGGTCGCCGTCGGGCCCTGCTCGCCGTTCTCGGTGTCGCGCGAGCTCATGACCGGGGCGGCCGCTCTGGCGCGGCGCCACGGCGTCCGGCTGCACACGCACCTCGCCGAGACGCTGGACGAGGAAGAGCAGTGCCTGGCGGAGAACGGCTGCACGCCGACCGAGTACGCCGAGCAGCTCGGCTGGCTGGGCCCGGACGTGTGGCTCGCGCACACCGTGCACCTCAACGGTGACGCGGTGAAGCGGCTCGGGGCGACGCGCACCGGCTCCGCGCACTGCCCGACGTCCAACGGGCGCCTGGGCACGGGGATCGCGCCGGTCCGAGACCTGCTGGACGCCGGCGCGCCGGTCGGGCTCGGCGTCGACGGCGCCGCGTCCAACGAGGACGGTGGACTGGTCGTCGAGCTGCGTTCGGCGCTGTACCAGGCACGTCAGCGCGGCGGACCTGCCGCGATGAACGCCCGCGAGGCGTTGCGGATGGGCACGATGGGCGGCGCGCAGGTGCTGGGCCGCGCGGACTCGCTGGGCTCGATCGAGCCCGGCAAGGTCGCGGACCTCGCCGTGTGGGACCTGTCCGGAATGGACTACGCGGGGATCGCGGACCCGGTGGCGGCACTCGTGCTGGGCACTCCCCCGCCGTTGAAACTGTTGGTCGTGGGCGGTGAGGTCGTGGTGCGGGACGGGGTCCTGCTGACGGCGTCGACCGACGAGCTGGCGCGTGACCTCTCCGCGGCCAGTCTGAAGCTCCAGGAGGCAGCGCGATGACCCTCACTCCCGCCGAACTCACCTCCGCGGTGTCGGGTGGCATCGGGACGTCACCGCAGCGCCCGGACGGCAACCTCAAGGTGCGCGGCGAGTTCGCCTACGCGTCCGACCTGTGGCACGAGGACATGATCTGGGGCGCGACCCTGCGCTCGCCGCACCCGTACGCCCGCATCACGTCGGTGGACCTGACGGAGGCGTTGAAGGTGCCGGGCGTGTACGCGGTGCTGACGCACCAGGACGTACCGGGCCGCAACCTGTACGGGCTGGAGCACAAGGACCAGCCGGTGCTGGCCGTGGACGTCGTGCGCTACCAGGGCGAGCCGATCGCGCTGGTCGGCGCGGACCACCCGGAGACCGCGCAGCGGGCGATGAAGAAGATCGTCGTGACCTACGACGTGCTGGAACCCGTGGTGGACATGGAGACCGCGGCGCAGGACACCCCGTTGCACCCCGGCGGGAACCTGGTGCGGCACGTGCCGATCCGGCGCGGCTCGCAGGACGTCGAGGCTGAGGTCGTGGTGACCGGGCGGTACGAGGTCGGCATGCAGGACCAGGCGTTCCTCGGGCCGGAGTCCGGGCTCGCGGTGCCGGCCACCGACGGTTCGGTGGACCTGTACATCGCGACGCAGTGGCTGCACGTCGACCGCGACCAGATCGCGGCCGCTCTCGGGCTGCCGCAGGAGCAGGTGCGGCTGACGCTGTCCGGTGTCGGTGGCGCGTTCGGTGGCCGCGAGGACCTGTCGATGCAGGTGCACGCCTGTCTGCTGGCGTTGCACACCGGCAAGCCCGTGAAGATGGTCTACAACCGCGAGGAGTCGTTCTACGGGCACGTGCATCGGCACCCGGCCGTGCTGTACTACGAGCACGGCGCCGACCACACGGGCAAGCTCGTCTACGTACGGACTCGCATGTACCTGGACGGCGGCGCGTACGCCTCCTCCACTCCCGCCGTCGTGGCCAACGCGGCGACGCTGGGCGTCGGTCCGTACGAGGTCGACAACGTCACGATCGACGCGTACGGCCTCTACACGAACAACCCGCCGTGCGGCGCGATGCGCGGATTCGGTGCCGTGCAGGCGGGTTTCGCCTACGAGTCCCAGATGGACAAGCTCGCCGAGGCGCTGGGCATGTCCCCGGTGGACGTGCGGGTGCGCAACGCGATGACCGAAGGTTCCGTGATGCCGACCGGTCAGGTCGTCGACTCGGCCGCGCCCGTCGCGCAGCTGCTGAAGCTGGTGCAGGACAAGCCGTTGCCCGCGGGAACCTCGTCGGACATCCGCGAACTTCCCGGTGGCGTCTCGAACACCACGCACGGCGAAGGCGTCATCCGCGGCGTCGGTTACGCGGTCGGCATCAAGAACATCTGCTTCTCCGAGGGCTACGACGACTACTCGACCGCCCGTGTCCGGGTCTCGATGGTCAACGGTTCGCTGGCCGCGGCGGTGCACACGGCCGCGTGCGAGGTCGGCCAGGGCCTGGTGACGATCATGCAGCAGATCGTGCGCACGGAGCTCGGCATCGAGCGCGTGACCGTGCTGCCGATGGACACCACGATCGGCAACGGCGGCTCGACCTCGGCCTCGCGCCAGACCTACGTCACCGGCGGCGCGGTGAAGGCCGCGTGCGCGCTGGTGCTGTCGCGTTTGGACGGTCGCACCGACATCGGCGACGAGGTCATCGACGAGACCACCGAGTGGCGGCACCGCGCGACCGAGGCCCTCGATCCCGAGACGGGCCAGGGCAACGCGCACGTCCAGTACGGTTTCGCCGCCCACCGCGCCGTCGTGGACGTGGACGTCGACCTCGGCCTGGTGCGCGTGGTGTCACTGGACTGCGCGCAGGACGTGGGCAAGGCGCTGAACCCGCAGGCCGTGGTGGGCCAGATCCAGGGCGGTTCCGCCCAGGGCCTCGGCCTCGCGGTGATGGAGGAGATCCAGACCTCCGGCGGCAAGGTGCGCAACCCGTCCTTCACCGACTACCTGATCCCCACCGTGCTCGACATGCCACCGATGAGCATCGACGTGCTCGAACTCGCCGACCCCCACGCCCCGTACGGGATCCGCGGCGTCGGCGAACCGCCCACCATCTCGTCGACCCCGGCGATCGTGGCGGCGATCCGCGCGGCGACCGGCCTGGCGCTCACCCGCGTCCCGGTCCGCCCGGAACACCTCACCGGTACTTAGAATCCCTGGAGTTTGTTGCCGTGAACGCACATCTGCTCGCCACCATCGACCTCGCCACGCGGAACGTGGCCTCCGGTGGGGGCCCGTTCGGCGCGATGGTCGTCCGCGACGGCGAGGTGATCGCCACCGGCGTGAACCAGGTGACGCCGACGCTCGACCCCACCGCCCACGCCGAGGTCGTCGCGATCCGCGCGGCCTGCCAGGCCCTCGGTGACTTCCGCCTGACCGGCTGCACGCTCATCTCGTCGTGCGAGCCGTGTCCCCTGTGCCTGTCCGCCGCGCTCTGGGCGCGCGTGGACAAGGTGATCTACGCGGCCGACCGTGACGACGCGGCGGCCGCCGGTTTCGACGACCGGGAGTTCTACGAACTCTTCAGCAAGTCCCGCAGCGAGTGGGACCTCCCGGTGCACCAGATCTCCACAGGCGAGGACAACGCCCCGTTCACAGCGTGGATGTCCCTCGCAACTCGTATCGACTACTAGGCCACAAGCCTTTTGCTGACCGGAGCTCGCATCGCTTAAACGCGTTCCGGCGTTGGAACGCGCCCACCGGCATGGGAAAGGCCGTCCTCCATGACCCAGTTGCGGAGCCGACAATCGACGTCGGCCCTCGATCAGTTCTTCCGCATCACCGAACGCGGCAGCTCGTTAGGCCGTGAAGTGCGCGGTGGCATCACAACTTTCGTCGCGATGTCGTACATCGTGCTGCTGAACCCGTTGATCCTCGGCGCGTCCGCGGACATCACCGGCGCCAAGCTCACCATCGCCGAGATCACCACCGCGACGGCGCTGGCCGCCGGCGTGATGACCGTCCTCATGGGACTGGTCGGCAACGCACCTCTCGCCATCGCCGCCGGACTCGGCGTCAACGGCGTGGTGGCCTTCCAGATGGCACCGGAGATGACGTGGGCGCAGGCCTTCGGTCTCGTGGTGCTGGAAGGCATCTGCATCGTGATCATGGCCGTGTCCGGGGTCCGCGAGCGGATCATCAACGCGATCCCGGAGCCGTTGAAGATCGCGATCACCGTGGGCATCGGGCTCTACATCGCCCTGGTGGGACTGGTCTCCGCCGGTTTCGTGACCCGCACCCCCGACGCCGCCCACTCGACGGTGCCGGTGCGGATGGGGATCGACGGCCACCTGAGCGGCTGGCCGATCGCGATCTTCTGCCTCGGCCTGCTGCTGATGATCGTGCTGATGGCACGCGGCGTGCCCGGTGCGGTGCTGATCAGCATCGTGGTGGCCACGCTCGTCGCGATCGGCGTGAACGCGGCGTTCGACGTGCAGGGCTGGGGGCTCGTGACCCCGTCGCTGCCCTCGTCCGTGGTCGCCTCGCCGGACTTCGGGTTGTTCGGGCGCGTGGACCTGTTCGGCGGCTTCGTGTCGGCGGGCGTGATCGCGGCGACGATCTTCCTGTTCACCCTGGTGCTGTCCGGTTTCTTCGACGCCATGGGCACGATCACGTCGGTCGCCGACGAGGCCGGTCTGAAGAAGGACGGCAAGGTCGAGGGCATGGGCAAGATCCTCATGGTGGACGGCGCCGGCGCGATCGCCGGTGGCGTCACGGGGTCCGCCCCGAACACCGTGTTCCTGGAGTCGGCCGCGGGCGTTGGCGAAGGCGCCCGGACCGGCCTGGCCTCGGTGGTGACCGGTGGACTGTTCCTGGTGGCACTGCTCTTCACGCCGCTCGCGACCGTCGTGCCCGCCCAGGCGGCGGCTCCGGCGCTGGTGGTGATCGGCGGCCTGATGATGACCCAGATCCGCCGGATCCCTTGGCAGGAAACGGACTACACGATCCCCGTCTTCCTGACCATCGCCGTCATCCCGTTCACCTACTCGATCACCAACGGCATCGGCGCGGGCCTCGTGTCCTACGTCGTGCTGCGCCTCTGCAAGGGCAGCTGGCCCGGCTGGCTGATGACCGGCCTCGCGCTGATGTTCGCCGTGTACTTCGGCGTTGACCTGATCACCGGCAAGTGACGCGTGGGCTCGGCCGGGCGGCCACCCGGCCGAGCCCTTTGAGGAGGACTCGATGCGTGACCTCGCTTCGACTTTGCTGTCGTGGGACCGGTTCGCGGTCGCCTCGGTGGTGGCCGTGCGCGGCAGTGCGCCCCGCCCGGTCGGCGCCGCGATGGCCGTCGGACCCTCCGGCGAGGTGATCGGCAGCGTGTCCGGCGGCTGCGTGGAGGCCGAGGTGTACGACCTGGCGTGCCAGGTGCTGTCGACGTCGGTTCCCGCGCTGGCGTCCTTCGGCTACTCCGACGACACGGCGTTCGCCGTCGGCCTCACCTGCGGCGGCTCGCTGGACGTGCTGGTGCAGCGCGACTCCCCGCCGTTGCGCGCGGCTCTCTCGGCTTCTCTTGAAGGGCTTCCGCTCTCGGTGCGCTTCGAGGCCGAAGGCCGCGTCTTCACCGACTCGTGGCTGCCACCGCCACGCCTGCTGGTGTTCGGCGCCATCGACCACGCCGCCGCCGTGGCCGAGATCGGACGTTTCCTCGGCTACCACGTGACCGTGTGCGACGCACGCCCCGTTTTCGCGACTGCTGCAAGGTTTCCGGCGGCACACTCCGTCGTCGTCGACTGGCCGCACCGCTACCTCGCGTCCACTCCGACCGACCCGTCCACCGCCGTCGTGGTGCTCACGCACGACCCGAAGTTCGACGTCCCGGTCTTAGTCGAGGCCCTCTCCCGCCCGCTGGCGTTCGTCGGCGCGCTGGGCTCCCGCCGCACCCACGCCGAACGGCTCTCCCTGCTGCGCGCGGAGGGCGTCCCGGAAGCATCCCTTGCCCGCCTGCGTTCGCCCATCGGCCTCGACCTGGGCGGCCGCGGCGCCGCCGAGACCGCGGTGTCGATCGCCGCCGAACTCGTGGCCGTGCGCCACGACGGGTCCGGCCTGCCCCTGTCCACGCTGTCCTCCCCCATCCACCGAACCCTGGAGAGTCATGGCTCTGATCTTCCTCAACGGCGGCGGCATGCGGGGCGGACCGCTGCACTCGCAGCTCCAGGGCACGCCGATGGTGTGCCGGGCCCGCAGTGCGGCCAGGTACCGCTACTTCTCGGTGCGGGGGACGTTCCCCGCGATGCACGAGTCGGGCTCGGCCTCGGTGGCCGGTGAGCTCTACGACCTGCCGTTGAAGGTCCTGCGCGACCACCTGGTCCCCGCGGAACCCGCCGAGCTGGAGATCGGCGTCATCGAACTGGAGGACGGCAGCGCCGCCCTGGCCACCGTCCTGCGCGACGCGATGGTGGACCCGTTGCTCCAATCGGGTGACATCCAGGACATCTCGTATCTGGGCGACTGGCGGGAGTTCCTTCATCGCGAGGGGTGAGGGAAGTGGCATCGGGGGGTGCCACAGGCAAGGGGGAGTTGCCGCAGGCGGCGGGCCCGGTTCACGCCGGGCTCGCCGCGGGGGATCCTCACCGCCCGTCGAGGCGATGCGAGTGGCCGCCTCCGCCAGCTGGTCGCGGTGGGCCGGCCTCGGCAGGGCCGGTGCGCGCTCGCCGACTGGCTCCGGTCAGCGGCCACGAGCCAGCGGCCGCGCGCAGGCTCGACAGCCGACGCTCGTCAACGCACACCAGCCAGCGGCAAGCAGCCAGCGGCCACGAGCCGGCACCACGGCACTCCACTCCCGCCACCACCGCGCCGTTCCACCCGTCCCACCCGTTCCGTCCGCGTCCAGCCGCCCCAGCCCACCCGGATCACCGCCCGGTGCCCTTGAGCAGGCCGCGCTCGTACGCCACCGCGACGGCCGCCGCCCGGTCCGACACCCCGAGCTTCGCGTAGACGTGCAGCAGGTGCGTCTTCACCGTCGCCTCGCTGATGAACAGCGCCGCCGCGACCGCCCGGTTCGTCGTCCCCTTCGCCACCAGCGCGAGCACGTCGAGCTCCCGCGCCGACAACGGTTCCAGCGCGGGTTCCCGCACCTGGCCCAGCAACCGGGTCGCCACGGCGGGCGACAACACGGCCTCCCCCGCGTGCGCCGCCCGGATCGCGCGCTGGAGCTGGTCGCGCGGCGTGTCCTTCAGCAGGTAGCCGGTGGCGCCCGCCTTGATGGCCGGCAACACGTCGCGATCCGTGTCGTACGTGGTGAGCACCAGGACGCGGCACGGGTGGTCGCGCAGCCGTTCGATCGCGGACACGCCGTCCGAGCCGGGCATCCGCAGGTCCATCAGGACCACGTCCGGCGACACGGCCGTCACCACGGCGACCGCCTCGTCGCCCGACGCGGCCTCGCCCACGACCTCGAAGTCGCCGGCGGTGGACAGCATGCCGCGCAGGCCGTCGCGGACGACCGGGTGGTCGTCGACGATCACGAGGCGGATCACGCCCTCACCTCGCACGCGCCGAACCCACCACTCATGCGATCACTTCTCAGCACCACCGCCGCCTCTCCGCTCACGCGGGCACCCGCGCCGAGATCGCCGTTCCCGCACCAGGTTCCGACTCCACGAACAGCGCGCCCGACAACCGGTTCACCCTGTGCCGCATCGCGGGCAGCCCGAACCCGTCCGACGACCGAGCCAGGTCGAAGCCCACGCCGTCGTCGCGCACGTCCAGCGTCACCACGTCCTCCATGTAGGACAGCGTGAGGCCCACCCGCGACGCCGAGGCGTGCTTCGCCACGTTCGCCAGGGCTTCCTGGGCGGTGCGCAGCAACGCGACCTCGACCTCCGGGTGCATCTCGCGCACGGCACCGGTCAGCGTGACCGACACCGGAACGCCGTTGTGCCTCGACCAGCCCGAGGCCACGTCGTCGAGCGCCTCGTGCAGCGCCGCCGAGTCCAGGGCCGGTGGGCGCAGGGCGTGCACGGAGCGGCGGGCCTCTGCCAGGTTCTCGCGCGCCAGGTCGGTGGCCACGGCCACGCGGCGTTCCCAGTCCGAAGCGGACGCCGCGGACAGCTGCGTGATGATGCCCGCCAGGCCCTGGGCCAGGGTGTCGTGGATCTCGCCCGCCATGCGGTGGCGTTCGTCGTGCACGCCTGCCTCGTGCGCCTGCACGAGCAACTGGGCGTGGAGGCCCTCGTTCTCCTCCAGCAGGTCCTTGCGCATGCGGGACTGCTCGGTCGTCACGTGCCCGACGTACGTGAAGGTGCACGCCACCACCACGAACACCAGCAGCAGCAACCAGAACGCCGCCGGCGCGTCGGACGGGTAGCCGCCGAACAACGACAGCGTCGCGAGCCCCGCGGTCAGCGCGACCACGAAGAACATCCAGCGCCCGCGCAGCACCTCGCTCGCGTAGATGTAGACCGCGTACGACACCGCGCCGAACCAGTGCTCGCGCATGCCGAGCACGCCGTAGAACACCACCATGCCGGCGATGAACACGGCCATGAGCTCCGGGCGGCCGTGCCACGCGGGGTGCAGCGTGAACCACCACGTCATCCACACGAAGCCGAACGCCACGACGCCGTAGGTGAACCAGCGCTCCGGAGCCGACTGGGTCGTGAAGATCGAGTACAGCACCGTCGTCACGGTCAGCACGAAGTACGGGATCACGCGGGCGATCGAGACGAGCCTGCGCTCCCACCTGTCCAACGCGGCCATGTCCACGAGTCACTCCCAGCGGAACGTCCTGGCCGCGACGGTACCCGCCACGAGGCCCACCAGTCCCATGATCGCCAGATGCCTCCAGTCCGGCGCGGTGCCGAGCCACGCCTGTTGCAGCGCCTCCACTCCGGGAGGCGAGTACGAACCGATCGTCTGGATCGCCGTGGGCAGCATGAACCGCGGCAGGTACACGCCGCCGAAGAACATCAGCAGCATGAACACCACCGTCGCCCAGCCGCCGGCCGCCCGCGCGTTCGGGGCCAGGGCGGCGATCACCAGGCCCAACGCGAACGTGCCCGCGCCTCCCAGCACCACGGCACACGCCAGGCCGAGGGGGTGGTGAGGCAGGTCGACGCCGAAAACGACGTACCCCACGAGCATAAGGAGCAGCACCGACAAGATCACCGCGGCGAAGTTGACCACCATCTGCCCGGCCAGCAGTCGCGCCGGGTGCATGGGCGTCGTCGACAGCCGCCGCAGCACGCCCTTCTCCCGGTAGGACGCCACCACGGTCGGCACGCGCTGCAGTCCGATGAACGCCAGCGTGAACACGACCAGCGCCGACATGTAGCTGTCGATGAACCGCAGCCCGCCGAACTCCGCGGAGGGCTCCCGCAACGCCGGAATCGCCCCCAGCACCAGCAACAACAACGACGGGAACAGCACCGCGAACAACGAGTTCAGCCGGTCGCGGACGAACAGCCGCGCCTCGACCTCAATGATCCGCAACATCACGACCCCCGGTCAGCTCGACGTAGGCGTCGTCCAGCGAGACCTGGTCGACGCGGAGTTGGCGCGCCACGACCTGCCGCCGCGCGAGCAGGGAGGTCACCGCGTGCAGCAGGTTCTCCGACCCGCTGACCACGAGCTGCTCCCCCACTGACGACACGGACGTGACCTCGGGCAGCGCCTCCAGCAACGACACGTCCAGCGGCTCGGACGGCACGAACCGCACGCGCGTGGCACCGTCCACACGCGACACGAGAGCGGAAGGCGTGTCCAGCGCGACGATCCGCCCCTCGCGGAACACCGCGACCCGGTCGCAGAGCCGCTCCGCCTCCTCCATGAAGTGCGTGACCAGCAGGATCGTCACGCCGGCCGCCCGCACCTCCTCGATCACCGACCACGTGTCGCGCCGCGCCTGCGGGTCGAGTCCCGTCGTCAGTTCGTCGAGGATCGCGATCTTCGGTGACCCGACCAGCGCGAGCGCGATCGACAACCGCTGCTTCAGCCCGCCCGACAGCTGCGCGAACTCCGCCTTCAGGTGCGACGACAGCCCCAGTCGCGCTGACCAGTCGGCGGGCGACGGGTAGAACGACGAGAACAACGCGAGCGCCTCGCTGACCCGCATCCGCTCCGGCAGTTCCGAGGCCTGCAGCTGCACCCCGATCGACGCCCGCACGTCGGCAGGCGGCCTCCCCAGCACCGACACGCTCCCGGCGTCCGGCTTGCGCAGCCCCGACACGCACTCGACCGTCGTCGTCTTGCCGGCCCCGTTCGGCCCCAGCACGCCGAAGATCTCCCCCTCGGCGACCTCGAACGACACGGAGTCCACCGCCACGCGGGGCCCGTACCTCTTCCCGAGGTCGCGCACTTCGATGATTGCCATGCCTCCAGCGTCGGGGGCGGACGCGCGCGGATCATCGAACAACGGGTGCGACCAGGATCAACCGATCGGTTGATGCCGCTGGTCAGACCTCCAGCACGGCGGCACGCAGCGCGGCGGCCAGACGTGCCACGGGTTCCGGCACCGGTCCGGGCAGCCGTGCGAGCAGGACGCGCCGCTGCTCGGCCGGTCCTCCGCGCACGGGGAGGATCTTCACGCCGGGCGGCAGGACCTCCTGCAGCGACGTGGGAATCGTCGTGATGCCGAACCCCGCCTCGACCAGCCGCAGCTTCGCCAGCCAGTCGCGCGCGGTGTGCGCGACGACGGGTCGTTCGCCGAGCCCCGGCCACACTCCCATCACCCACGGGTCGCCCGGCCCGGAGATCCACCGCTGGCCCCTGAGGTCGGCCACGTCGATGTAGTCGTTGCGCGCCAACGGGTGCGTTGCCGGGACAGCCACGCGCAGACTGCGTTCCACGAGCGTGTCCACGTCGAGAGGAGGCGTCTCGTCGTCGGGCGCGCGGTACGGGGGTTCCGACGAGATCAACGCGACGTCCAACGTGCCCGCGCGCAGCGCGCGCACGAGTGCCGGTGTGCTCCCCTCACGCGTGACGACGGTGATCGACGGATGCGTGCGTCCCAGCGCCGTCAACGCACGGGGGATCAGCCACGCCCCGGCCGTCGCGAACCAGCCGAGCCGCACGGTGCTCACGTCGTCCGGCAGTCCCGCGAGCTCACGGGTGCCCGCGTCGATCTCGTCCACCACGACGGCCGCGCGCCGCAGCACGAGCCGCCCGGCGGACGTGAGCCGCACACCGTCGTGGCGCCGCTCCAGCAGCTCCGCGCCCGCAGCCCGTTCCAGGGCAGCGATCTGCCGCGACACGGCGGACTGCGTGTAGCCGAGCGCGGTCGCCGCCGCGGACAACGTGCCGCGCTCCGCCACCTCGCGGAACACCCGCAGGGCGACCAGGGACGCATCGGTGAAGGCCATGACGTCAACGCATACCTGAGTTGACAGATTCTCGCTACCCGCATACCTCCGGGCGGCCTAGCGTGGAGGACGTGATCAAAACGAAGTACGGGTTCAGCAGCACCGCCGCCCAGGTCGTCGAGGGCATCGACCTGACGGGCAAGCGCGTGGTCGTCACCGGCGCGTCCTCCGGGATCGGCGTCGAGACCGCAAGGGCGCTGGCCGGCGCGGGCGCCGAGGTGACCCTGGCCGTCCGCAACACCGCCGCGGGCGAGAAGACCGCGAAGGACATCGGCGGTGACGTCCGCGTCGCGGAACTGGACCTGACCGACCTCGCCTCCATCAACGCCTTCACACAGGCATGGGAAGGACCGCTGCACGTCCTGGTCGCCAACGCCGGTGTGATGGCCGTGCCGGAGAAGTACACCGAGCAGGGCTGGGAGTGGCAGTTCGCCACCAACCACCTCGGTCACTTCGCCCTGGCCACGGGCCTGCACCCGGCGCTCAGGGCCGCCGGCAACGCGCGCGTCGTCGTGCTGACCTCCACCGGCCACATGCTCTCGCCGGTCGTCTTCGACGACGTCAACTACGCGTTCCGCACGTACGACCCGTGGACCGCTTACGGCCAAAGCAAAACCGCGAACGTCCTGTTCGCCGTCGAGGCCACCCGCCGGTGGGCCGAGGACGGCATCACCGCGAACGCGGCCATGCCCGGCGCCATCTTCACGAACCTGTCGGCGCACCTCGACACCAGCAACGTCGACCTCAGCACGATCAAGACCCCGGAGCAGGGCGCGGCGACGTCGGTCCTGCTGGCGACGTCACCGCTGCTGGAAGGCGTCGGCGGCCGCTACTTCGACGACTGCAACGAAACTCCGACCGTCGACGGCCGCGCCGAGGCACCACCCCTGCACGGCGTCGCCCGCTACGCCGTCGACCCGGACAACGCCGCCCGCCTGTGGACGTACTCCGAGACCCTCCTGGCGAAGGCATGACGGTCGCTCTGGTCACCGGCGCCACGCAGGGCCTAGGTCTGGCCCTGGTCGAAGGACTCGCACAGCGCCTCGGGCCCACCGGCACCGTCTACCTCACGGGTAGGAACGCCGACAGGATCACCGCCGCCGTGCGGGCCGTCCCCGGCGGCGGCGCGGAGGTCCGCGGCGAACTGCTGGACGTCGCGGACCCCGGTTCCTCCGCCGCGCTGGCCGGGAAGATCCGCGAACGGCACGGCGGAATCGACGTGGTCTTCGGCAACGCCGTCATGCGCGTCGGCCCGGACGACGACCCGCGCACGATCATCGGCGCCTACACCGAGGTCAACAACTTCGGCACCACCAGGCTGCTCAGGGCGTTCGCGCCGCTGCTCAACGACAACGGCAGCCTGATCGTGGTCGCGAGCTCGCCCGGCACCCTCCGCCACCTCGCGCCGGCGCTGCACAGGCGGTTCACCGAACCGTCCACTCTGGACGAGCTGGACGCGCAGATCGTCCGCTGGCGCGACGCGGTGCGGGACGGCAGCGCGAGATCCGGTGCGTGGCCGGGTTTCGTGAACATCCCGTCGAAGATCGGTCAGGTCGCCGCCGTGCGGATCCTCGCGAACGAACGCCGCGAGAACGACCTGGCGCGAGGGATCCTGATCGCCGCGAGCTGCCCCGGAATGATCAACACGCCGACGTCCGCGCTGTGGTGGGACGTCAGCACCGCGCCGGCACCCGCGCAGGCCGCGACGGCGTTGCTGGACCTGGCCCTCGGCCCGCGCGACCCCGCGCACCACGGCGAACTCGTCCGCCACGGCGAGGTCGTGCCGTTCAGCTGATGGGCTTGTCCAGCCCGTGCACCACCTGGTCGAGCAGCGTCGCGATGACCGCCTCGTTGTGCTCGGTGCGCCCCGGCGTGATCATCCGCGACGTAGCCTCGACCATCGCGTGCACCAGCATCGCCCGCAACGCCGCGCGCTCCACCCCCGCCGTCCGGAACACCCCGACCAACGGCGCCAGCAGGCGTTCGTGCTCGGCCCGGATCTGCTCGCGCGACGAGTCCGGCAACGTGTGCGCGGACAAGGCGACCACCGCGCCGTGACTGCCGTCGGTGATGATCGCGAGCTCGGTGCGCAGGTACGCCTCGATCTTCTCCGGCACGGACGAGGCGTTGTTGACCGCGTCCTCCAGCTTGTCCGCCCACTCCGGCAGCGCGTCCGACACGATCGCGGCGACCAGTTCCTCACGCGAGCGGAAGTACTCGTAGAGGCTCGGCCGCGACAACCCGACGCGTCTCGCGAGCGACGCGAGCGTCAGCGCCTCCGCTCCCTCGGTCGCCACGATGTCCCGCCCGGCGTCCAGCAGGGCGCGCAAGCGGTTGGCGCGGTGCTCCGCGACGGTGTCTGCGCTGATCCTCGGCACATCGGGATCGTATCGCGCTTGATTTCCCGACGGGGAGTTGGAATAGTTCCCGACAGAGCGTCGGGATCAGGGAGGCCAGCATGTTCATCGCGACCAACCGGATGTTCGTGAACCCGGACATGTCCGAGGAGTTCGAGCGGTACTTCCGCGGCAACATGCGCACCCACCTGCCCGGAGTCCCCGGCCTGCTGCGCAGCACGCTGCTCAAGCCGACGCAGGACGACCAGCCGTACGTCTCGGTCAACGAGTTCGAGTCCGAGGACGCCTTCCGCGCGTGGGTCGCCTCCGACGCGTTCCGCGAGGCGCACAAGGGCCACCGCACGATCGCACGCCTCGTCACGGGCAACGAGCCCGAGCGGTTCACGCACGCCGAGGACCTGGTGCTGCCCCGGCAGCGCGTCGAGCAGTAGGGCTCAGAGCTCCGTCTGGAGCTTCTTCATCCGGTTGATCTCGTCGTCCTGGGTGGCGACCACGTCGTCGGCCATCTCCTCGACCTGGACGTTGACCCCGGCACCCCGCACGTCGGTCGCCATCTTGATCGCACCCTCGTGGTGCTTGATCATCAGCTCCAGGAACATCCGGTCGAAGTCCTTGCCGCGCGCGGCACCCAGTGCGTTCAGCTGGTCCTGCGTCGCCATGCCCGGCATCGACGAGTGGTCGCCGTGCGTGCCGATGGCGTTGAACGTCCGCTGCCACTGCTTCATGGCGCCGATCTCGGGCTCCTGGCTGTACCGGATGCGGTCGGCCAGGCCCTTCACCGTCTCGTTCTCCGCGCGCTCCGGGACGAACCGCGTCATCGCGAGCGCCTGCTCGTGGTGGGCGATCATCATCGCCACGTACTCGCGGTCGGCGTCGTTCGGCGGCGACTGGGTCACCCCGGTCACGTCGGAGAGCGCGACCGTCGGCGCGGAGCCGCCGGGAGTGTCCGGCGCGATGATCGGCGCGGCGGGAGGCTCCGACGTGCACCCGGCGAGCAACGCGGCCACCGCGACGATGGCCAGGACCCCAGAACGCATGCTTCGGACAATACAGTCCGCCACCCGATGATCCAGGCCGCGCGACCCGGCACACCGCGGGTGACGCCGCGAAACCGGACAATCACTCCATGTCGTCTGTCCAGCCTTTCAACTGTGGACAAAGAGTGAGGAACCCTCCGAAAGACGCTGGCCCTTAGCAAGGCGAAAGGGTCATACTCCCCTGCACCAACCCGTACCGAGGGGGTAAAGCTGTGACTTCACGCGCAACGGCCCGACGGCGCAGAGCGTCGTTCGCGGTGCTGGGGGCGCTCGCGCTGACGCTGTCGACGGTGACCGCGCCCGCGTACGCCGAGCCCGATCTCCCCGCCGACGGCAAGGGTCTGAGCGAAGCTCAGCTCGAGTCGCGCGCGGACGGGGCCACCGGTCTCCCCGGCGTCGACGAGATCAGCCGCAGCCGCAACATGGTCCCGGTCGCCCACCTGGACAAGCAGGCTCCGCTCAACTCGACGCAGACCGACATCGCGTTCCAGGACAACTACGCGTTCGTCGGCAACTACGACGGCTTCGTCATCTACGACATCCGCAACCCGAAGAAGCCGACGATCAAGAGCCAGGTCCTGTGCCCCGGCTCGCAGAACGACATCTCGGTGTACGGGAACCTGCTGTTCCTGTCGACCGACTCGTCGCGCAGCGACAACTCCTGCTCCAGCGTGTCCCAGGCCGCGACGATCAAGGAGTCGTGGGAGGGCATCAAGGTCTTCGACATCAGCGACAAGAGCGCGCCCCGCTACGTCGCCGCCGTCGAGACCGCCTGCGGTTCGCACACCCACACGATGGTGCCGAGCAAGAACAAGAAGGACGTGTACCTCTACGTCTCTTCCTACTCGCCCAACGCCACGTTCCCGGACTGCCAGCCGCCGCACGACAAGATCTCCATCGTCAAGGTGCCGGTGAAGAACCCGGCCGCGGCCTCGCTGCTCAAGGCCCCGGTCCTGTTCCCGGACGGCGGCAACGCCGGTACGCCCGGCACCATCGAGACCGGCTACACCTCGGCCACGTCCGGCTGCCACGACATCACCGTCTACCCGCAGCTCGACCTCGCGGCCGGCGCGTGCATGGGTGACGGCGTGCTGTGGGACATCTCCAACAGGGAGAACCTGAAGGAGATCCACCGGGTCCAGGACGACGCGCACTTCGCGTTCTGGCACTCCGCGACCTTCAACAACAGCGGCACCAAGGTCGTCTTCACCGACGAGCTCGGTGGCGGCGGCGCGGCGACGTGCAACGAGAAGATCGGCCCGAACCGCGGCGCCAACGGCATCTACGACATCGTGGGTCGCGGCGACAAGCGCAAGCTGGTCTTCAAGTCCTACTACAAGATCCCGCGCATGCAGACCGACTCGGAGAACTGCGTCGCGCACAACGGGTCGCTGATCCCGGTGCCCGGCAAGGACATCATGGTGCAGTCCTGGTACCAGGGCGGCATCTCGGTGTGGGACTTCACGAACTCGGCCAAGCCGCGTGAGATCGGCTTCTTCGAGCGCGGCCCGATGCCGAACCTCGGCAGTGGCGGCACCTGGTCGACCTACTGGTACAACGGCTACATCTACTCCTCGGAGATGGGCCGCGGCTTCGACGTCATCGACATGCGCGACCCGCGCACGTTCGTCGCGAAGCTGTTCCGCACGAACGAGCTGAACGTGCAGACCCAGGGCAACTTCTACCGCGGGTAGAGGTTTCCCACCCAGATCAGCGCGGCTGCCGGCGTTCGGCAGCCGCGCTGACTGCTGTCAGGACCAGGGTGACCGCCACACCGCCGAAGACCGCCCACACCGGGTTGCCGGCGTCCATCGCCCACGCGGCGACGACGGCCGTGAGCCCGTAGCCGGCGCCCGTCACGGCGTACATCATCGAGAACCCGGCGGCGTGCGCACCGACCGGAAGCCGTTCGCGCAACGCCAGGCTGCGCGTCACCAGCACCCCGGACTGGAACAACCCGGCGGCGAGCAACGCGCCCGCGATGCCCGGCAGGTTCGGGAACAACGCCAGCGCGCCCACGCAGGTAGAGGTGATCACGAGCAGCACCAGGCCCTGAGCGCGGAACGTCCCCGGCCACGGCCTCAGCCCGTACAGCACCGCGCCCAGCGCGCTGCAGGCCGCGAAACCCATGAGCAGCGGCCCGATCCAGCCGATCCCGATCCCCCGGTGCTCCAGCAACGCGGGCAGCACCAGTTCCGCGACCGCCAGCTGCGCCAGCGCCGCCGCGCTCACGAGGTAGATCGGCCACGCCGACGCGACGACACGAGGTTTCGCCGTGCCCGACCGGGACGTCACGTGCCCGCGCGGCAGGATGAACACCAGCCACGCCGCCACGACGACCAGGCTGACCGACACCACGACGGGCGCCCGGTGGTCGACGCTCAGCGCCAGCACCGTGACGAGCGCGGGCGCCACCGCCCACACCACCTGCGTGATCATGGCGTCGAAGCCCATCGCCTTGGGCACCAACGCGTCCGGTACCAGCCCGAGCAGCATCGCCCGCAGCCCGCCCGGTGTCGTCGACGGCCCAGCGCCCGCGACGAACGCGGCGATCGCCAGCACCGTCACGTTCTGCGTCAGCGCCAGCGTCGTGAACGCCGCCGCGCCGACGACGAGCCCGATCGACAGCTGCCCGCGCATCCGCGACGGGTCGAGGAAGAGCCCGAGCAGCGCGGCACCGAGGACCTCGCCCAGCACGTAGACGGCGACCAGCGACGCGGCCAGCACGTACCCGCCGGGCAGCCCGCGGGTCAGGAACACCATCATCAGCGGCGTCATCGACATGGGCAGCTTCGCGGCGACCGTCACCACGGCGCACGCCAGCACGTCCCGGTTCGCGAGGTCGCGGTACCCGGCAGCGGAGATCGTCATCTACTCGCCCAGCTCCTGGAACAACGTCAGCTGCAACCCGGCAGGCGCTTTCAACCGTGCGTTCAGCGAGTTCCACGGCGTGCGCGTCGGCTCCGCGACCACCTCTGCCCCGGCGGCTTCGAGCACGCGGGTGGTGCCCTCGGCGTCCGTCACCTCGAACGCCACCCTGATGTGCCCGGCGACGCGCCTGCCGACCTCGACGTCGTCGATGAACTCGGCGTGCGGCGGATCGGTGAGTTCCAGCGTCGCCCGCCCGGCCTCCAGGATCGTGACCCGCCCGCCGTCGGACGCGAACGCCGCCCGTTGCTCGAGCCCCAGCACGTCTCGGTAGAAACGCAGGGCTTCGTCGTAGTCGTCGGCGGTGACGACCAGGCGGAGTTCACGGACACCGGTCATGGCGACGATCATTTCACTCCTCGTGTCAGAACGAGGAGAAGACGCGAAAGTGCCTCACGCCTCGACGCGCTGCTCCTGCGTCTGGACCAGCCTCGTCGCGACGCAGAGCACCAGCGCGATCCCCGCCGTCACGTGGATCGGCGCCGGCCCGAACGTCGCCGCCAGCACCGCCACCGCCCCGGCGGGCAGCAGGTACTTGCGGATCCCGTCCTGCCCGGGGCAGTCCTGCACGTACCAGACGAACAGCAGGAACACGGCCAGCGGCACCGTCGTGAACGCGGCGACCGTCGTGCCCGGCGCGTGCGAGATGTGCAGGTCGTAGTCCACCGACGCCGCCAGACCGGCACCGAGCGCCGCGATCGAGCCGAGGATGAACAGGTGCGCGTAACCCCAGAGGAACGCCTTCTTCAGGTTGTGCAGGTGGGTGGGCGCCTCGAAGTAGATCCACCACACCGAGAACACGATCACCAGCGACGCGGCGGCGAGCGAGATCAGGTTGACGCCGCTGTCGAAGCCCTTCTGGAACGCGAGCGTCGCCGCGAGGATCGACTCGCCGAGCACGATCAGCGTGAACAGGCCGTGCCGCTCGGCGATGTGGTGCGGGTGCCACGTGGTGGCGCCGGAACGCTCCGCCCACGCCGGCACCAGCAGCTCACCGATCATGAACAGCACCCACAGCGGGATCTGCACCGCGGGCGGCGCGACCAGCACCCACAACACCCAGAGCACCTGCATGAACGCGATCCCACCGGCGTAGCGGCGCGTGCAGGCCCTGTGCGACGGGTTGTCCCGCGCGGCCCGCAGCCAGTGCGCGACCATGCCGAGCCGGATGACGACGTACCCGCCGACGACGATCCGGTAGTCCTGGTGCTCGAAGACGGCAGGGATGCCCGCCGCGACCACGAGCACACCGGCGATCTGGACCATCGTGATGACGCGGTACAGCGTGTCGTCGTTGTCGAACGCGCTGGCGAACCACGTGAAGTTCAGCCACGGCAGCCACAACGCGAAGAACGCCATGCAGAACGCCATCAGCCCGGAACCGGCGTGGTTCTCGGAGACGGCGTGGTGCAACGAGGCGGCGGCCTGGGCGACCGCCACCACGAAGCTCAGGTCGAACAACAGCTCCAACGGCGTCGCGACCCGGTGGGTCTCCGCCGTGTCGCGCGCGAGGAGCTTCCTGATCATCTGGCATCCTCCGAACGGTCGTTCTCCACCCTGCTGAATGGGTGCAAACGCGGGTTGCTAGTTTCTGGAAGATGAGCGGGGTGGTCAAGCGGGCGTTCAAGTACCGCTTCTACCCGACCGATGCCCAGGCCGAAGAGCTGACACGTACGTTCGGGTGCGTTCGCAAGGTCTACAACCTCGCTTTGCGAGCTCGGACGGAAGCGTGGGACGAACGCCGGGAACGGATTGGCTACGACGCCACGTCGGCGATGCTCACCGCCTGGAAGCAGACCGACGAACTGGCGTTCCTCAACGAGGTGTCGTCGGTGCCCCTGCAGCAGTCGCTTCGTCATCTGCAGGCGGCGTTTTCCGGTTTCTTCGCCAAGCGTGCGCGCTACCCCCGCTTCAAGTCGCGCAAGAAGTCCCACGCCAGCGCGGAGTACACGCGTTCGGCATTTCGCTGGCGCAACGGGGTACTGACGCTCGCAAAGATGCCAGAGCCACTGGACGTTCGCTGGTCCCGGCCGTTGCCGGCCGAAGCCATGCCCTCGACCGTGACGGTGTCCCGGGACTCGGCCGGACGCTGGTTCGTGTCTCTCCTGTGTGACGACTCGAGCGTGGGGCCGTTGCCCCTTCTCGATTCCGCGGTCGGCATCGATATCGGACTCGATCATCTGCTCGTTCTCTCGACCGGGGAGAAGTTCGCCAACCCGCGGCATGAACGGCGGGACCGATCCGCACAAGCCAAGGCTCAGAGATCCCTGTGCCGTAAGCAGAAAGGCAGTGCCAACCGAGCGAAGGCACGCATCAGGGTGGGACGCGTGTGCGCTCGGATCGCCGACCGTCGCACCGATCATCTGCACAAGATCACGACTCGGCTCGTGCGTGAGAACCAAACGCTCGTGATCGAAGACCTGTCCGTGTCCAACATGATCGGTAACCGCAGCCTCGCCCGCTCCATCAGCGATGCGGGCTGGCGGCAGTTCCGGCAGATGCTGGAGTACAAAGCAGCCTGGTACGGCAGAACCGTGATCGTGATCGATCGCTGGTTCCCGTCGTCCAAGCTGTGTTCGGCCTGCGGCGCACTCGCTGCGGAAATGCCGTTGAACGTCCGCACGTGGACATGTTCCTGCGGGGCAGTTCACGACCGTGACGTGAACGCGGCGCGCAACATCCTGGCCGCCGGGCTGGCGGTAACGGCCTGTGGAGCCGACGTGAGACCTCAACGGTGCACTCCGGGCGGGCGGTCGGCGACGAAACAGGAAATCCCGCAGCGCGAGCCGCGGGAATCCCTCGTCGACGTGGGAGAGGTCAACCCGGCACCACCATGATTCGTGACTCGCTGAGGTCGAGCGCAACCCGCGTGCCCGGCTGGTACGCGGAGGCGGTGTTGGAGGGCTGGTCGATCCGCAGCACCTGTTCCCCCACCCTCACCGAGATCCGCGTGACCGGCCCGAGGAACGACTGGGTCAGCACGTCGCCCACGATCTTGCCACCGGACTCGCCGTCGTGCGCGGAGACACCGATGTCCTCCGGACGCACGATCAGGCGGACGTCGCTGCCGGACGGCTGGTCGTGCCCCACCGGCAGGGTCACGCCGTTCACCACCACCGTCTGGCCCTCGGCCTTGGCCTCGACCGAGTTCGTGACGCCGACGAACTGCGCCACGAACGCCGTCTTCGGCTCGCGGTAGACGACGGACGGGGTGTCGAGCTGCTCCAGACGGCCGTGCGACATCACGCCGACGCGGTCGGAGACGGCGAGCGCCTCCTCCTGGTCGTGCGTGACGAACAGCGTCGTCATGCCGAGCTCCGTCTGGATGCGCCGGATCTCGTCGCGCAGGTTCACGCGCACCTTGGCGTCCAGCGCGGACAGCGGCTCGTCCAGCAGCAGCACGCGCGGCTGGATCGCCAACGCCCGTGCCAGCGCGATGCGTTGCTGCTGCCCGCCCGACATCTGGTGCGGGTACCGGCCGCCCAGGTGCGCGAGGCCGACCAGCTCCAGCAGTTCGCCGGCCTTCTTGGAGTCGGCCTTGCGCATCTTCAGGCCGAACGCGACGTTCTGCGCCGCGGTCATGTTCGGGAAGAGGCTGTAGGCCTGGAAGACCATGCCCATGTCCCGCTTGTTCGCGGGAACGCGAGTGATGTCCTTGCCGCCCACGGTGACCGTGCCCGAGTCGGACGTCTCGAAGCCCGCGACGATGCGCAGCGCCGTCGTCTTGCCGCAGCCCGACGGGCCGAGCAGCGACACCAGTTCGCCCTCGGCCAGTTCCAGGTCAAGACCGTCCAGCGCGGTGTTGTCGCCGAACGTCTTGCGCAGGCCCTTGAGTTCCAGGTGACCCATCTTCACTCCTCGACCACGGTCTGACGGCGCCGCTGGCCGACATAAGAAAGTGCGAACAGAAGGACGAACGCGAAGAGCAGGCACAGCAACGACACCGCGATGGACACACCCGCGTTGCGCTTGCCGAGGAGGTTGACCTGCACCTGGAGCGTGTCGAAGTTGAGCAGCGACGCGATGGTGAACTCGCCGAGCACCAAGGCCACGCTCAACAGCGAAGCGCCGATCAGCGCCACGCGGATGTTCGGCACGACGATCTTCCACAGCACCGCGACCCACGAGGCGCCGAGGCTGCGTGCCGCTTCGGCCAGCGTCTTCAGGTCGATGGCGGTGAGGCCGGCGTCGATCGCGCGGTAGGCGAACGGCAGCACGAGGATCGTGTACGCGAACGTCAGCGTCAGCGCCGAGTTGCCGAAGAAGTAGTTGACCCACGCGTACAACGGCGCCATGCCGACCACGAGCACGATCGCGGGGATCGCGAGCGGCAGCAGGCACAGGAACTCGACGAGCCGTTGCAGCTGGGGAAGCCTGAGCCGGATCCACGCCATCGTCGGCACGAGCAGCACCAGCATCAGCACCGCGGACGTGACCGACAGCAGCAGCGAGTTGACGAGGGCTTCCATCAGGCCGTCGTCGTCGACGATGGACGTCCACGACTCCAGGCTGCGCGTGCCTTCCCTGCCCCGCGTGGAGAACTCCGCCATCGCGATCAGCGGCAGGACGAAGTAGACGCCCAGGACCAGCAGGATGATCGTGCGCAGGACGCGCTGCTTCACTAGCGAACCCACTTGGCCACCCTCTTCTGCAGCAGCACGTTCACGCCCATCGCGATGCTGACCACGATCACCATGCCGAGGCCGAGCGCCTTGCCGAGGTTCTCCTGGCCCAGCACGACCTCGCCGGTGAGGAACCCGCGGATCTGCAGCGGCACGATCGGGCTGCCCTGCGAGACGAGGGCGGCGGCCGTGGCGTACGCGCTGAAGGCGTTGGCGAACAACAGGAGCAGCGCGCCGAGGAACGGCGGTGTCAGGATCGGGCCGCCGACGTGGCGCCAGTAGGTCCAGCTCGTGCCGCCCAGCGACGCGTTCGCCTCACGCCACTGCGGACGCAGACCGTCCAGTGCGGGCAGGAACACGATGACCATCAGCGGGATCTGGAAGAACGTGTAGACGAGCGTCAGGCCGGGCAGGTCGAACAGCCACGCGCTGCCGGCGAACAGGTCGATGCCAACGTTGTCACGCAGGAACTTGGTGACAAGACCTTCGAAGCCGACCGTGGCGAGGAACGCGAACGCCAGCGGCACGCCACCGAACTGGGCGAGCACACCGCTGCCCGCGACGACGACCCGGCGCAGCATCCCGTCGGGGTTGCCGACCGCGATCGCCCACGTGAGCAGCGCGCCGAAGATCGCGCCGATGACGGCCGTGAGCGCGGAGAGCTCGATGCTGCGCACGAACGCGTCGAAGACGACACCCGTGAACAACGTCGTGAGGTTGTCGAGCGTGAAGGCGCCGTTCGAGTCCTGGAAGGCACCGAACAGCACGAGCACCGTGGGGTAGACGAGGAAGGTGCCGACGAACGCCAGGAACGGCACCGCGACGAGCCAGGCGGCCGCAGATGGCCGACCGGCGGCCCCACCCTTCTTCGGGGTGGAGCCGCCGGGCGTCGTCGCTACGGGAGCGACCGCGGTCATCCGATGGCCTGGGCCCAGGTCGCGGTCAGGACGGCCTTGGCCTTGTCGGCCTGGGCCTGCGTCTGGAACACCTGCTTGCCGTCGGTCTTCGGCAGCTTCTCCTTCGCCGCCTTGTCCGCCTTGTCACCCATCTTGTCCAGGCGCACCGGGCGGGACATGCCCTTCAGGTAGAGGTTCTGGCCCTCGTCGGAGTAGAGGAACTCCTGCCACAGGCGCGCGGCCGCGGGGTGCGGCGCGTCCTTGCTGATGGCCTGGTTGTAGTAGCCGCCGATCTGGGCCTCGGCCGGGACGACGACCTTCCAGTCGAGCTTGCCCTTGAGCTTGTCGGTCTGGGCGGCGTTGGTGTAGTCCCAGTCGATGACGACCGGCGTCTGGCCGGACTCGATCGTCGCGGGCGACGGGTCGACCGGCTGGAAGTTGCCGGCTGCCTTGAGCTGCTTGAAGAACTCGACACCGGGCGCGATGTCGTCGGCGGAACCACCGTTGCCCAGCGCCGCCATCACGACACCGGAGAACGCGGCACCGGCCTGCGTCGGGTCGCCGTTCAGCGCGACCTTGCCCTTGTACTCGGGCTTGAGCAGGTCCTTCACGCTCGTCGGCGCCGGCACCTTCGCGGCGTCGTAGCCGATCGACATGAAGCCGCCGTAGTCACCGTAGTACGCGCCGTCCGCGTCCTTGAGCTCTGCGGCGATGTCGTCCCAGGTGCTGACCTTGTAGGGGGCGAACAGGTCCTTGTTGGCGAGCGCCACGTTGAGCCCGAGGTCGAACACGTCGGGCGCGCGGTCGTTGCCCTTGAGCTGCTTGGCGGCGTTGATCTCCTCCTGGCTGCTCGCGTCGGGCTGCGCGGAGTCGACCTTGATGCCGTACTTGGCCTCGAAGGCCTTGATGATCTCGCCGTAGTTGGCCCAGTCCGGGGGCAGCGCGATGACGTTGAGCTTGCCCTCCTTCTTGGCTGCCTCGACCAGCTTGTCCATGCCGCCGAACTCGCTCGCGGACTTCGCGGTCCCGGCGGCACCGGCCGGCGTCTCCTTGGCGGGCGGGGCGCCACAAGCGGCCATCGCCAGCACCAACGCGCCGACACCAATCATCTTCGTGGTGACGTTCCCTCGCTTCAGCACCAGCGGAGGATTGGCTCGGGATGCTTTCGTTGTCAAGCCAGCCGCGCCGGTTGAGACCTTCTCGACTCCAACCGTGAATTCTTGGCGCACTACGGGTTGCGGCTGAATGCTTTCCGAGCTTCGTCCAGGTGATGCGCCCCGATCCCGGTGGCGGGATCGACGTGGATCAGTGCGGTGGTCAGGTGCCGTCGCTTGTGGACGAACGCGTCCCGGCGCGCGGGGTGCAGCCCGAAGTCGTCGTCGAACCAGACCAGGGGGCGTTCGTAGGCGTAGCGCGCCACGGCCGGGTACTTCGGCCGCCTTGTGCGACGGCAGGCCGGAGACGCTTCAATCGCGGTGTTCGCCCGATACAGCCACGTCATGATCCACACGAGCTCATTGCCGCCGCCATCCTCGGGACGTCTCAATTGGTGACCGCCTCCCCGAGCGAACGCATCTGGTCGAAAACGCGCGCCCCTGTTCGTATGGACGGCATGTTCACCGACGAAGAGATCGCCTACCTGCGCGAACAGCCCCTCTGCCGCCTCGCCACGGTCAACGAGGACGGCCAGCCGGACGTGGTACCGCTCGCCTTCGAGTTCGACGGCACCCACCTCTGGGTCGGCGGCGCCGGCGACCAGGTCAGGGACACCCGCAAGTTCCGCAACATCACCGCCGGCCGCCGCAAGGTCTCGCTCGTGGTCGACGACCTGGTCTCGTTCACCCCGTTCACAGCGAGGGCCGTCCGCGTCTACGGCACGGCGGACGACCCGGTCGAACGCACAGGACTGGTCGGCCCCGGTGTCTACTGCCGGATCACGCCCGCGAGGGTCTGGGCGTGGAACATGGCAGGGGAACCGGTGGGCGAGACCTGGTACGAGCCCCGCCGCTCATGACGCCCGGCGCACCGAGCAGGCCGCCGCGCCACCCCACCGCACCCCGTACAGCAGCCCCGGCAGCAGCCGCCGGAACCGCAGGTGGACCTCCCCCGCCCGGTCCACGGGCTGCGGCATCCCGCTCGGCTCGGTCTCGGACCGCTGCACCATGACCCCGTCGAACGCCCGCACGAACCGCTTGCGGTCGTGCTCGAACCGCACGCGCAGGTCGAACACCTCGCACGGCCGTTCGGGCACGTGCAGCACGCACGGCCGCATGGCGTCGCGGTGCGAGATGCGGTAGCGGACCGCGAAGTCGAGCGTGTCGCCGCGCACCAGCGGCTCGGCCGGTACCAGCCGGAAGCCGGGCCGGTCCAGGTTGCCCCGGTCCTGCAGCGTGCCGCCGTAGAGCAGGTGCGCGTCCACGTCGCGGCGGTGCACGGGGAACGCGGCGGCGAAGTCGAACGAGACCACGCCGTCCTGGTTCGCGACGACCTGGTAGCGCTCCAGCACCTCCGGCTGCTCCTGGTCGAGCGTCACCGACACGGCCAGCTCCGCGGTGTGCCAGCCGCCGGCGTCGCGGCGCGTGGTGGTCGCGGCGAGGTCGGCCAGCTGCTCCACCGCCTCGTCGACCCGGCGGCGCACGGTGCGGGCGTCGCGGTCGATCGTCGCCGCCAGCCAGGCGACCCGCTCCTGGTAGAGCGGGTGCCGGACGTCGGAGATCAGCCCGAACGCCACCCGCGCCGCGAGGTGCAGGTCCTCCGGGAGCTGCTCGACCAGCTCGGTCAGCCTGGTGACCAGCTTCTGCTTCGCGGTGACGAGGCCGTCGGCGCTCGTGATCCCGCACGCCGCGGCCAGCGCGGGGCCGATCTTGTCCACGATCCGTCCCGCGTGCACCCCCCGTCCCTTCCGCAGGGTCTTCAGCTCCTGGACCAGGCTCGACGTCGTCATCCCGCTCTCCTCACCGTGCTCGTTCACGTGCGGCGGAAGCAGGTTCCGTCGGGAGTGTGGACGAGAAGTGGACACACCGTGGATCGGTCACACGTGGTCCGGTCGCAGCACCGTCCGTGCCACCGACGAGGCGAGTGCTATGCCCAGCCGGACGCCGTCGCCACCGAGGAAGACCCGCGAGCTGCCGATGCGGTCGAGCGCGCGCTGGTCGACGGCCCCCAGCCCGAACGCGATCATCTCCGGGCACGAGGTCGTGGCGTTGAGGCGTTCCAGCGCGGCGGGCCAGGCCGGGTCGGTGGCCCTGCCGTCCGAGACGAAGAACAGCACCGGCCGGCGCACCCGCATCCGCTGTTCCTTCAAACTCCGCACGTCGCGCTCGATGACGCCGCGCAGCAGACGGAAAGCGGAACCGAAATCGGAGCCCGATTCCTGGCGGGGGCGAATCACCTCGACCGGATCGAGCGCGGGCGCCAATGGCCGCACCACCAGCGGCCGGTCCGCGAAAACGACCACGCAGAGGCGGATCTGGGCGCCTGAGCCCCGTTCCGCGTGCACCACGCCGCGGAACTCGCGCATCCCGGCGTTGACCTCGTCGATGTGGCCGGCCATCGAGAAGGACACGTCGCACACCACGTAGCACGGCAACACATCAGGGTCCATGACGTGCACCGTTACCGGATCGCGTTGATCAAACGTGGACAAAAAGCTGATTCGGTGACACGCAGACGGACTATTGCGCGACATTCCCCCCAAGACGGAAGCTTCAGACCAGGAGGCGGCGCGTGGAATTTCGGATGCTGGGACCGCTGGAGGCGTGGCACGACCACACCGCCGTACCGTTGGGGGACCAGCAACAACGCTTCATCCTCGTCGTACTCCTGTTCAACGCGAACAAACCCGTGTCACCCGAACGCATCACCGAGATCGTGTGGCCGGGCAATCCGGAACGCCGGACGCTCGTGCGCGGCTACATCAACAAGCTGCGCAAGTCGTTCGACGGCTCCGACGCGGAGATCGAGCGGACGCCCACCGGGTACGTGCTGCGCGTCGACGAGGACCAGATCGACTCGATCCGGTTCGACCGGCTGCGCGCCCTGGCCGCGCTGGCCCAGCAGGAGAACGACCAGCGCCGCGCGATCGACCTGCTGCGCGAGGCGGTGGCGTTGTGGCGCGGCCGCTTCCTGGAGGACATCGACATCGACAGGGTCGGTGGCGCCGAGGTGTTCATCCCGGCGGAGAGCTACCACGACGCGCTCGGTGACCTGGCCGAACTGGAGCTCGTCACGGGCGACCACCGCTCGGCGCGCGACCGGATGCGCCGCGCGGTCCGCTCCTCCCCCGACCACCAGAAGTACGCCGAGCTCCTCATGCGGGCCCTGATCGCCGACGGCGACGGAGTGGGCGCGATCCGGGTCTTCGACGCCGCCTGCAGCGCGCTCGCCGAGTTCGGCATGGAACCGGGAACGGTGCTGCGCAACCTGGTGGAACGCGCCCGGCGCGGTGAACCGGTCAGCTCGCTGCCCTCGCGTCCCGGCGCGTTCACCGGCAGGTCGGGCGAGCTGGACGTGATCGCCGCGACCGCGTCCGGTTCGGACGAACGGCGCGCCGTGTGGATCAGCGGCCCGCCCGGCGTCGGCAAGTCGAGCCTGGCCGTCGAAGCCGCGCACCGCCTGCGCCACCGGTTCCCCGACGGCCAGCTCCTGGTGCGCCTCAACGGTTTCACACCGAACGTGGCACCGATGTCGGTCTCCGACGCGTTGAACCAGCTGCTCACCGACCTGGGCGTGCCCGCGGAGCAGATCCCCGACACGGTGGGCCGCAAGGCGACGCTCTACCAAACCCACCTCTACGGCACGAGAACGCTGGTCGTGCTGGACAACGCGGAGTCGCCCGAGCAGATCCGGCCGTTGCTGCCGGAGAACCGCGACTGCTTCGCCATCGTCACGAGCCGCAAGATGGGCGAGCCGGACATCAGCGAGCACGTGCGGCTGGCGCCGATGCCGGCGGACGACGCGTCGGCGCTGTTCCAGCGGCTCACCGGCCCGTCGCGCGTGCGCGGGAGGGCGGCGGACGTCGCGGGACTCGTCGCGCGGTGCGGCTACATGCCCGTGTCGATCACCGTCGCGGCGGCGTTGCTGCGCAAGCACGACAGGTGGTCGCTCGACTACCTGCTCGGCCAGCTCGACGACAGCGGGGCGTGGCGGGAGGACGGTGCCGCGATCCACGCCTCCTACCGCCAGCTCGACGCTCACCAGCAGCAGCTCTTCCGGCTGTTCGGGCAGCTGCCGGGACCCGACGTCGACCTCGTCGGCGCCGCCGCGCTCGCGGGCCGTGACATCGCCGCCACCCGCACGCTGCTGCACGACCTGCACGAGGTGTGCCTGCTCGAAGAGGTCGCGCCGGAGCGCTACCAGATGCTGGACTCCGTCAAGGAGTTCGCCGCTCTCGAACCTCGCTCCGCGGAGGCGTTGGAGCGCCTGCTCGACTTCTACCTCGTGACCCTGGCGAACGCCGTGGCCGTCGCGTACCCGTTCGACCGCACCGCCCTGCCGTCCGTCGACCGCGAAAGCCCGCGCGCCCTGCGGTTCGAGGACCAGGACGAGGCGCTGACGTGGCTCACCGCCGAGCGCGACAACCTGATCGCCGCGATCCCGCAGGCCGGCCCCGACCGCGCGTGGCGGCTCGCCTCGTTGATCTGGCGGTACTTCAACACCGCGAACCGGTTCGACGACTGGATCGCCGCCGCCGGCTCCGTGCGTCCGGAGGACGACCACGGCCGTGCGCACGTGCTGTCCCGTCTCGCCACCGCGAACGACCGGCTGGGCAGGCACGACGAGGGACGCCTCCTCGCGGAAGAAGCACTGGAGAACTGGATCCGCCTCGGCGACGTGGCCGGTGAGGCCGCGGCGCTGGCCGCGATCGCGGTCTCCGAGATGCAGCTCGGCCGGCACGACGAGGCGGTGAAGCACTTCGAGGCCGCGCTGGCGAAGTACGAGCAGTGCGAGGACCTGCGCGGCCAGGCGCACGCGTTGAGCTCACTGGGTTACATCCACGAACAGCACGGCAGGTACGACATCGCGGTGGGGCACAACGAAGCCGCCGTGAGGACCCTGCGGCAGATCGGACACCGCCAGGGACTCGCCCACACGCTGAACAACCTCGGCGCGAACCTCCAGAACCTCGGAATGCTCGAAGAGGCCATCCCCCACCACCTGGAGGCGCACGACATCGCGGAGGAGATCGGTGACTCCTGCGTGGCCGCCTACGCGTTGACCAACCTCGCCGACGGTTACCGGCTCGCACGCAGGTTCACCGAGGCGCTGCACCACCACGACCTGGCGGAGACAGCCGCAAGCGGGCTGGCCGACGTCGAGCTCCAGGCGAGCCTCGTCCGCGACCGGGCCGCCACGGAACTGGACCGCGGCAACCTCGGCGCGGCTCTGCGGCTCTTCCAGTTGTTGCTGGGCAGGGCCAAGGACACCGGCAACCGCAGGCAGGAGTCGCGCGGCCAGATCGGTGCCGCACGAACGTTGCACGCCATGAACAGGCACGCGGAAGCCGTGGCGCACTGGGACGCGGCGGAGGCCGTGTACCTGGAGCTCGACCAGCCGGAGGCCGAGGAGGTGCGGCGGGAACGGGCAGCGCTGACGTGCGTGTGCGGTCAGCGGTGAGTGAGCTGTCGTCGCAGATCCGGGTAGACCTCGCGCACGGCACCGTGGTTGTGCCATCGGCCGAGGGTTCTGGAGAGCTGCCGCAGATCGGTCCGCACGGTCGCCGAGTCGACGTGCGCCACGTCGTCCAGGGCTCGGGCGATCGTGCGGCAGCTCTCGTCGACCTCACCCGACAGGGCGAGGGCGAGTGAACGCCGGGTGCGGAAGCGGGCCAGGGTGCGGCGCGACGACGCCGGCACCAGCGTGAGCTGCTCGTCCAGCACGGCCGCGGCCTCGGTGTGGAGCCCGAGGTCGGACAGCGCCCAGCCCCTGGCCAGTTCCAGCGGATCGGGAACGCTCGACCCGAGCACCGGGTACGGGCTGTCCGGCACTGCGGACGGCATCTGGTTGGCAGCGCGGTCGAACGCGCGTTCCGCGGCGGCCCGGTCGCCCGCGAGCGCGTGGCCCTGCGCCTCGCGCCGCACGGCCAGGGCGAGCACGCGCGAGCCCGCCCGGCCGATCCGCTGTGCCTGCCGCGCGAGGGTGATCGTGGCGGACGCGTCCCGGCGGTAGAGCGCCAGACCGGCCTCCCGCGCGAACGCGTGGCTGGTGATGTCCGGATCCCCCGCGGCACGGGAGAGTTCGGACGCGTGCCGGGTCCACCACAGCGCGCCCTGCTCGTCGCCCGCCTCCTGGCACATCCAGCCGGTGTACTCGGCGATGCGCGCGGCGAGCAGGACGAGCCGGGTGCCCACCGGCCCGGAGGTCTCCCGCGCCAGGCCGTACACCGTGCGCTGCAACGCCCGCAGCGGTTCGAGCACCTCCTGTGGACTGGCACGCAATCCCTTGTCCCGCAACCGTTCGAACGAAGTCCGCATCCCGGCGACCACCTCGTCCGCCACCGGCCGCGGGCCACCGGTGAGCGCGCCGACGCCGAGCACCGCTCCGGCCACCAGCACCTGACGCCGGCCCAGCCCCCTGACGTCGCGCGAGGACGGTCCGCGCACGGCGACCTCGACCAGCCTGCTCCTGTTCCACCGGATCAACTCGACCGGAATTCCCGCGGTGACGTGGTGGAGTGACTCACCAACACTCTCGGACACGATTTCCTCCTGCTCCTGCATCCGCCGAAAACATCATTCCGCCGCAATCGCCCCGGCCATTTCTTCGAATGGCCGGGGCGAAGGTGCGTCACGTCATCCGTGCCACGGGTTGCCGTTGCCGTCCTGGGTCTCCGTGGTGGTCGTGGTGGGAGGCGGCGGCGGGGTGTCGTCCGCGTTGGCCGCGACACCACCGGAGAGGGAGGCGGCGACGGCCAGAGCGGTCAGCAGGGTGGCGCCACCGGCGACGAAGGTGGACACGATTTTGGACATGGCGAATCCTCCGAAGGGAGTCGGAATTGATTTCCGGATTTCGCCCGCTTCTTGCGGGCTCCCTTCGAGCATTCGTCTTCGAAAAGCGATAAAAAAGGTGTTTCCCGTTGCCCACCGAGGTGGTCAACACGTCCACTCCTCATCCACTTCTGGTCGACACCGGCCGTGGACACTGCGCGAACCCGGCCGCCGGCCGGTCGTCATCAGGGAGGTTGGAGTGACCGAATCCGCTACCTACGACATCGCCGTGTCGTTCGCCGAGGAGCAGCGCGCCGTCGTCGAAGAGGTGGTCGAGGCGTGCCGTCAGCGCGGCCTGACCGTGTTGGAGAGCAACGACCTGCCCCAGGCGGAAGTGCGCTTCCTCGTGCCGTTCGCGTCCACAGTGGACGAGATCGGGAACGCCCACGAGCACGTGCTGCCGGTGCTGACCGGCGAGCCGCCCACGTCGTCGGACGTGGCGTACCTGCGAGCGGACGAGCACCTCGTCGACACGCTCGTCGCCCGCGTCGAGGCGGCCGAGACCGCGGGCCGCCACCGCGTCCCCGTGGCCGACCTGGCGGCGGCGCTCAAACAGCCGGAACCGGAGACCCCCGAACCGGCGCCCGTCCAGCAGTCGGCCCTGCGCACCCTCGCAGAGCAGTTCGCCGCCGCGCCGCCCGCACTCGCCAGGCGCGGCCTCGCCGGCACGTTGCACCTGGGCGGCACCACGGTCGCGGTGCGCGTCGAACGGGCGAACGACGCCGTCTACGCCCTCGAAGTGCGCGACGACGACATCGTGAACTTCGTCGTGGTGGGCGACTCCCCCGAGCTGTTCTCCACGCTGTGGCAACGGATCGAGGACATGCTGACCGCCACCGCGTAGACGACGACAAGGGCGGCGCCCCCTTCCGGGGACGCCGCCCTTTCTCATCGCCTGGCCCGCTCGACGACCTCCTCCAGCCGCAACGGACTGGGCGGGTGGTGACTCAGGCAGAGCGGAGCCAGCATCCGCCGGAACCCGAACGTGTCACCGGTGACGTAGAACTGCCCGCGCTCCAGCCGCGAGATGTCCGCGACCGAACTCCCCTTGGCCCGCGCCATCTCCGTGGCGGCCGCGATCTGCGCGGGACTGTTCAACCGCCCGAAGAACTGCGTGGTGGCGTTGCCGGTGACCTGGTTGTGCACGCCCTTGGGCGCCTGCGTGGCGAGCACCAGCCCGAGCCCGTACTTGCGTGCCTGCGACGCCAGCAGGATCGTGGTCTGCGTACTCGCCGTCGCCTGCCCGGAAGGCGCGATCGTCTGCGCCTCGTCCATCACCATCAGCCCACCGAGCGGCCGGTCCACAGCGGGATTCCGCTTGATCCAGGCGAACACCTCCAGCTGCAACTGGCTGATGAACCCCTGCCGCTGCTCGTCCGACGGCAACCCGACGAAGCTGATCACCGACACCCGAGCCTTCTTCCCCTGCGAGGGCTCGAACAACACCCCGGGATCCGTGGCCTCCCCGGTCCCCGCGAGCAACGGGTCGTTCACCATCGCGGCCCTCAACGTCTCCGCCAGATCAGCGGCGGTCGAAGTGGCCGAGGACAAGGCGCTCACCCCGTCCGGCAACTCGGCCAACAGGTCCACGAACCCGTTCAGATCCCTTCTTTCCTTGCGCGCGTAGTACTTCAACGCCTCCTTGAGCACAGCCCGCCCACGCACAGCGAACTTCGTCCCGTTGGCGATCCGCGCATGCGGCAACAACCGAGCCACAGCAGCCTCGATGGCCGCACCGAACTCGTCCTCGTCCCCCCGAACCTCGGCGAAGTCGGGCAACGGGTGAAAGCTCAACGGCCGCCCACCGGCCCGCCCGGGCGTCCACACGACGACCTCGGTACCGGCGAAGTACGCGGCAGCGGCCTCCCGATCACCGGGCAACCAGTCCCCAGGCGGCTCGGGCCACGCGTCGCCGAGCCGCGCCAGGTCGTTGTTGGGATCCAGCACGATCGCCGAAACCCCTTGCAGCGCACACTCTTCGACGATCCGCCGCAGCAACACGGTCTTCCCGCTACCGGACCCGGCGAACACGATCGCGTGCTTGCGCAACGACTCCAGCTGGATCCGGATCTCCCCGTCCATCCCGAGCACGATCTCGCCGTCCCGCACGACCGGCGTGGACTGGGGCTTCACCTGCTCGGCCACCGGCGGAGGACGCGTCTCCTGGTGCCGACTCCCGCCCCTCGCCGGATCAGGCAGGATCCTGCGCAGGAACGTGCTGCTGCTGGCCGGTTTCCGCGCCACCAGCCACGCCAGCAACTGGTGCGACTGCGACGCCCACATCTCCTTGAGCGCGATGAACGTGCGCAGGTCGTCATCCGACACGTCAACGCTCTTGCCGCCGCGGCTGACGAACTCCGCGACCTCACCCTTCGTCTTCGCCCCGGTCCAGCCGTCGGAACCCTTGCGGATCAGCACGAGGTGCCGGCCGCGCCCGTCCTCGGCCGCCGCACGTGCGTTGCGGAACTTCCGCAGCACCTTGTTGCCGTGACTGCTGGCGATGAGCCGGAAGACCCAGCGCTCCTCGACGTCCCGCTCCTCGTCCACGGTGTGCCGCAGACTCGCGTGCAGGCTCTTGTCCTTCGCCTCGGGCTCGGGATACCAGGCCAGGTCGTCGTTGCCGATCTCGGTGACCCACGACCGCAGCCCCGCCAGCAACAACGCCGGCATCACGTCGTCCTCGTTCTGCGACCGCACCTCGGCGGCAGCGAGCCCGGCCTTCTCCCGCAACCGCGCGAACTTGGCGTCGAACTCGGCGAGGTGATCCGGCACGGGCCCTGCCTTCGGCGCGACCACGACCACCGGCGCGGGCGCAGCCTCCTCCGGCTCCTGGAACGACCTGAGCTCCCGGATCTCACCGTGCAAACACGCTTCCGCATGCGAGTGAACGCGCTTGAGCAACGTGCGCGGTGTCTGAATCTGCCAATCGGCGCCAAACGCCTCCAAGGCGACCGGCCAGGTCGGGTGAGGAGGAGTGATCCCCTTGCCCTCGTAGATCACTCCCAGCCACTTCTCGACGAGTGCCCTGCCGATCACGGAATCACTGATGGCGCCCAGCACAGGTGTGAGCGTGAACCGGTCCCCGACGGTGTCGCTGGCCGCCTTGCGCAGCTTGACCCATGTGGTGGGCAGGCACGCGACGATCGTCACCGTCCGCCGCGTGATCTCCCGCAGCTGCATCAACCCGTCCGAGATGAGCGCGAGTTCCCGCGCCTCCTCCGGGTCGATCTCGTCCTCGATCGCGTCCTGGGTCTTGTTGACCACGGTGTCCAACTGGTCGATCGCGACCACGCACGGTCCGGTCATCGCAAGCACCCTGGAGATGTCCCGCACCACCTGGCGTGCCGGCTTCGTCTTGGCCGACAACCCCCACTCGCCGCGCTCGCCCTTCTCCTCGTCCAGTCCCTCCAGGTAGTTCCGGCCGATCGCCGAGTGCCGCCGGGACGCGTACAGGACCAGCGCGCGGATCACCTCGTCGCACTCACTGGCGATCCGTGCGTCGACCTTCTGCAGCCCGTCGACGAGAGCGTCCAGGTGCTCGGGCATCAGCGTCGCCTCGCGCACGATGGCCTTGGTGACGTTCTCCGGCAGATCCGCACCACGGCACAGCTCCCGCAGCAGCACGATGAGCTGGAGCTGACCGCTGTCGTCCGTCCTGAGCAGCTCACTGCGCATGGCGTCGGCGACGTCGTCCCAGAACATCGCCGCCGAGCTGACCTCGATCAGGAAGAAGTACCCGCCGACCTCCTGCACCATGCTGCGCACGGTGCCGAGCAGGTGCGTCTTCCCAACACCCTTGCGCCCCTGCAGCACCAGCCCGATGGGGTTGGACCCGGTGCTGTCCCTGGCATCCGCGATCGCCGTTCGGATCCGGTGCTCCGCCCGCGTGTGCAGACCGTCCACATGGGATGGTGAGGTGCGCCAGACGTCGTCGGGGGTCTCGGCGGAGTTGAACCGCAACGCCGCCAGCGCCTCCCGCAGTTGTGCGGTCACGACTCCTCCATCGCCACGAGGTGCAGATCCTCACTGCCGACCCGCAACGCCGAGGCGTGGTCCTCGGCGGTGAGCACCTTGGTGTTGGACTCGGGCGCCAGGTGGACGGTCCCGGTCTTCATCATCTTCACGAGCGTCTCGTCGACCTCGCCCTTGGCCGCGCCGTTCAGCCGGGGGCGGATGCGGGCGAGCCGGATCCAGTCCTGCGGCTCGACCGCCAGTTCCTCGTAGACGGACCGGATCAGCGACTCCAGGTCACGCGCGCTGAAGACCTCGCCCAGAAGTCCTCGCTCGTCGAGGAACCGCAGCACGAACTGCAGGATGTCGCCATGCACCCGGGACAGCGGTCCCGACCGCGCCGGAGCCCCACCTGTCCGCAGGTCGGATCGGCACCAGTCCCGCCCCTTGACGGTGATCTCGTGCACCAAGCGCCTGGCCACCTTCGACGTTTCCAGCAGCCCGTCGGAGTTGAGCCTGTCCCGTTCCTTGGGCTCAAGCCTGATCTTGAACTCGGCCACCATCTCCGTGTTCGGTATCGCCCGGTTCTCCAGCATCAACCGCAGCAGTGCCGCTCGTGCGCTGGGCCCGTACTTCTCCGGCATCACGCCGCCTCTCTCAGTCGGTGAACGCGTTGAGTCGTCGATCGATCCGGGCAAGCAGCTCTCCCACCGCTGCTCGGAGTCCCGGTGGCATCGGAATCTGGGCGCCGTCGCGACGCGCCTTGCTGATCAGCGCGAGATCAGCCGAGTGGTCGAGCAGCAGGTCCACCGCGCCGCTGTCGAGGGCCGCGGTCATGCTGTGGACGGTTTCCTGGACCAGCGCGAACCTGGTGGCGTACGGCATCTCGTCCGGCAGACCGCGCAACGCGGTAGCGGCCGCCACCAGCGCCTCATGATTCGGTTCGTGCGCAGCAGTCCCCTGGATCAGGCCCTGGAGCTGCCGCGCGACCAGTTCCGGGCGCGGGCCGAGCTCCAGGTGCCGCAGGTTGCGCAGGAATCCCGGCAGCTGGTCCTGGTCCGTGTTCTCCGACAGCACGCAGAACAGCTGCCGCTGGCCGCCCTCCGGCCCGATGGCGTGCCGCAGGAAGCGCTCCGCCTCGGTGATCTGCCACCGGCTCGGCTCCTCGTCCACGAGGAGGCACAGGTGCTCGGCCGGCTCGCTGTTCGTCTCGAGGATCCCGGGGTCGCCGGACACCGAGCGCCCCGCTCGCACGCCGAGCGCGTTCAGTTCGGTGATGAGCTCCTCGGTGGCCTTCAGCAGTGTCCGGGGGCTGGACACCAGCAGGTCGAGGTCGTAGTCGCGGTGGTGGTTGCGCGCCGCCGCCACGTAGGCGTCGCGGTTGTCCTCCAGCACGTCGGTCCGGTCGTACCCCTGCGCGACGACCGCGGCGATGGTCTCCAGCGCGTACGAGATCTGGTCTGGGGACGGAACGAGCTCGTCCAGCACCGGCAGCTGCTCGCCGAAGCTCCAGTAGGAGACGTACGGGACCGTGAGGTGCCGCAGCATCAGGTCTTCGGGGACGCTCTTGACGAGCCAGTTCTCGAACAGCGGGGCGACCACCTTGGCGCACTTGCGCTGCCACTGGTCCGCGCGCTCGTACTCGACCCGGTTGTCCAGGCGGGACAGGACGGGGAGCACGGTGTGCCGGGGCCGGTCGTAGGGCATCCGGTCTCGCGCGTCGTCGGCGCGCCGGGTGATGTCCACGACGTCGTCGAGGTTCTGGTCGTTCGCGGTGAAGACGACGACCAGGCGGTCCGGCAGGTGGGCCGTGCAGATGCCCGCGATGTCGGAGATGCCGGTCCTGCTGTCGATCAGCACGAAGTCGTGGTCGGCGGTCCACCGGGCGCGGCACTTCTCGAGGAAGCTCGCGAACCCTCTCTCGTACAGCTCCGCCCAGTCGATCTCCTGCGTGCGCCGCATGTAGGAGCGGTCCATCTTCCCCGCGGCCAGCAACCCCAGCGTGCCGTTACCTCCGACTTCGAGCTTCAGGACATGAGCGGCGGGTTCGTCAGCGCCAGCGAGGAAATCGTGCGCGAGGTCGATCACACCGCCTTTCGGCGCTTCCGGCAGCACCGGCGCGAAGTAGTGGTGCAGTCCAGGGGCTTCCAGGTCCCAGTCGATCGTGAGAACGCGATAACCCCAGCGCGCGAGCAACACGGCGATGTTGGCCATGGTGAAACTGCGCCCGACGCCGCCTTTGTAGGAGTAGAAGGTGATGACGGTCCCGGCCATGGTCAGAACCTCGGTATCTGGGGCGGCGGCAGGAGTGGGGGTTCCGGGGTGTCGACGTCGGGCCAGTCCGGCTGCCACGGGGGCGCCTGCTTGGCCAGCCGGACGAGATCAGCCGCGAGATCGTTCACCCTCGTGTGGAATCGAAGGTATTTCTTGCTCTGCTGATAGACCGGGTCCGGGTGCGCGATGTCCTTGAAATCGACCCACGCCCTTTCCGCCTCCCCCGGAGGAAAGTTCTCGGAGTCGGAGTAGAGGATCGGGTAGATCAACCCCTGGGAGACCTCGGTGCCCGCGAAACCGAGCATCTCCTCCCTGGCCCGCATGCTCCTCTGCTCGGCCATGCACCAGCGCGACTCGTAGTACTGCGGCGTCAGGAGCTGGATCATGATCTTGCTGCGCCGCAGGGAGTCCTGCAGGTTCGACGGCCAGTGCACGGCCCGCTCCATCGTGCGGTCGACGTACACCGTCGGAGTCGGCGCGTACTGATCAGCCAGACATTCCTTGAGCTTGTTCAGGAAGTGGTTGATCAGCCATCTCTGCACACTGCCGTATCGGCAGTAACTGATGAAGAAATCGTACTTGTAGGACACAGCGCACAACGGTAGGTGCGCCACCCCGTTCGATAAAAGACAAAAAAGTGGGCATCTTCAGTCGTTCCGACCAATAATTGGACAGGAACTGGGCGGCCGAACTGCGCCCCGAACAGCGAGAAGCCCCCGATCATGTTCGATCGGGGGCTTCCGCGAGAGTGGACGATACAGGGATTGAACCTGTGACCCCTACCGTGTCAAGGTAGTGCTCTCCCGCTGAGCTAATCGTCCGAGCGGATGACGAGACTCGAACTCGCGACCCTCACCTTGGCAAGGTGATGCGCTACCAACTGCGCTACATCCGCGTTGCGCCTGGTTTCCCGTGGCGCGAGAGGAACTTTATCCGACGGTCCCCGAAGTTCCAAATCGGCTGATCTTGAGCCCTGCCGGCCCCGCGTGACCACTGCCAGGGGCCAACCCTGGACGGCGCCGGAGCGTTGCACTCCCCGGAAAACACTTCGGGGCGGGTTGGTTCGCACTTTCCGCGAACCAACCCGCCCCGAGTCCTACGTGGACGATACAGGGATTGAACCTGTGACCCCTACCGTGTCAAGGTAGTGCTCTCCCGCTGAGCTAATCGTCCGAGGCGGAGACGGGAATCGAACCCGTGTACAGGGCTTTGCAGGCCCTTGCCTAAGCCACTCGGCCACTCCGCCAGGAGCATGACCCCACGACGCGAACGCCGTGAAACCACAGAGCGGATGACGAGACTCGAACTCGCGACCCTCACCTTGGCAAGGTGATGCGCTACCAACTGCGCTACATCCGCGTACATCACTGACTTCGTGATGTTGAAACAAAGCTTATACGAGGGGTTCAAGCGGGTTTCACCGGGGGTGCCCGCATCGCCTTCGCGGGCCCCCTACCTCGGTTTATTCAGCTCAGATCGTTCGAGATGAGGTGCGTGAGCGCCTCGTCCACGTTGACCCAGAGGTGCTCGTTGCCCGGCACCACGACGTCATAGGTGCGGTCGAGGAAGTCGGCGAGCTCCTGGGCGGAAGCCTCGAACATGGCGTGCCCGGACGGCGAGCTCAGCTCGATCACGACGACCTCGGGGTCATCGGCGGCGGGGCGGATCCGGACGTCACCGTCGCCGGCGTCGGCGATGAGACCGTCTGCGAGCAGGTCGCGGGCGTAGACCCACTCGACCCAACCGGCGCGGCCGGTGCGGAACGCGGCGACGACCGCGTACGGGTCCTTCGTGTCGTATCGCAGCTCCACCTGAACCGGGACCGCAGGGGTCCTCGGCGCCAGCAGGTCGAAGACCGCTGTCGAGCGGAGCGTCACGTGATCGTTGCGCATCGTCGTTACCCTCTTCTCCCTTCCCGGTCAATGAAACGACCGAGCACCTCAGTTGTGACGTGCATGTGGCGAGGAACGCTCGCAGAACGGGCGCATATCACCCCATCGGGTCAGCTTGACTGCGTAACGCGACGGTTTGCACGCGCTCCGTGTCCTCCTCGCTCGTTAGCCCGCGTTCAGCGACTCCCATCTTGCTGGGTCTAACCTGAACCCGGTACCGGCTGTTGCGCGAATGTTGGACGTGAGGACATCTCTGGTGGCTGACTCGCCCGGTCCACCCGTCGCGACACGCGACGGTCGGCCGACCGATTTCGAGCTCGTGCAAAGACTCGCACAGGGCGATCGGACGGCGTTCGCTGAGCTGTACGACAGGTACGGCACGCCAGCATATTCGCTGGCCAGGCGCATCTGCGTGGATCCCGAACTGGCCGAGGACGTCGTCCAGGAGGCCTTCCTCGCGCTCTGGCGGCACCCCGCCAGGTTCGACCCCGCCCGCGGGAGTTTCGGCACCTGGTTGATGACTTTGGTGCACCACCGCGCGGTCGACGCCGTACGTAAGGAGAACACTCAGCGTCGCCGAACTGTTCCCCTCACGGACGACGCGTCCCCTCCCGTAGAGGGCTCCGACCACGCGGCGTTGGTCAGCGTGGTGAGCGCGGAGGTCAGAGCGGCGCTCCACACGTTGCCCGAAGAGCAACGCCAGGTGATAGCCCTCGCCTATCTCGGTGGCTACACGCAGTGCGAAGTGGCGAAACTGACAGGCGTACCGCTCGGCACCGTGAAGTCGCGAACCTTCGCGGCGATAAGACGTCTCAGAGGCACGTTGGGGAACTTGTGGGCCGGCGAGACCGGCGAAACGACAGGAGCTCACCGGTGAACGGCGACCTGTGCGCTCAGGAGGAGCTCGCCGTCGGCTGGGCGATGCACTCCTTGGAGCCCGACGAGGAAGCACTGGTCCGCGACCACCTGCCGACCTGCGCCACGTGCAGGAGCACGGTGCAGGCGACGCAGGAGGTGCTGGCGGGCATCGGCGGCGCGGTCCGCCAGGAGCAACCACCACCACGCCTGCGCGCCAGGCTGATGGAACAGATCGAGCACATCCCCCAGGAACCACCCGCGCAGGCACCGCACACCCCGCGCCACGCGGCCCCGACCCCGTTGCGCCCGCGCCACCGCCGCCGCACCGGCCGCGTACTGCTGGCCGCCGCGGCAGCACTCGCCGTCATCGCGGGCGGCGGCTACCTGGGCGTGCGCGTCAACCAGCTCTCGGGCGAGGTGACGGCCGCTCAAACCCGCACGGACGACCTGAACAAGGCCCTCTCCCTGGCCGCGGACCCGTCCACGAACAGGGCGGTCCTGCGCACCAGTACAGGCAACGAGGTGGCCGTGGTCCTCTCGAACCCGACCTCCGCCGCCGTGATGCCGAAGAACCTGAAACCGAACGACTCGGGCCACGTTTACGTAGTTTGGGGTGCGAGCACCACAGCGCCGGTACCGTTGGCGGTGTTCGACGTACGAGCCGGCTCGACCGACCCGCAACTGCTGGCCTGGTCGTCCGACGCGCACAAGCACACGACCTTCGCGGTGTCGCTCGAACCAGGCCGCCAGGCCCCTCCGAAACCCTCGGAGGTGCTGGCAGGCGGTCAGGTTGCACCCGCCTGAATCCACACAGGATGATCGACACATGACGAAGCCCGACGCGAAGCCCGAGGAGCACAAGGGCTGGCGCCACTGGTTCCACCGGAACCCGGCCCTGAACCTGGCGTACCGCATCGGCGTGGGCGTGATCGGCGGCGTGGTCCTGATCGCGGGCATCATCATGATCCCGTACCCCGGCCCGGGCTGGCTGGTCGTCTTCGCGGGCCTGGCCATCCTCGCCACGGAGTTCGAGTGGGCGGGCCGAGTCCTCAAGTTCGCCAAGCGCTACTACGACCGCTGGGTCGAGTGGCTCAAGCGCCAGCCGTCCTGGGTCCGCGGCCTGGTGATGGCGGGCGTCTGCGCCATCGTCCTCGTCACCTGCTACTTCCTCAACGTGTTCGCCCTGGTCGGAGGCTGGTTCGGCGTCGAGTGGACCTGGTTGCAGAGCCCGATTTTTGGTTCTCGTTGATGATGTTGTAGGCTATGGCCACACCGCGAGAGCGGAACAGCAAGACAACAGAACACGGGCGTTTAGCTCAGCGGGAGAGCGCTTCGTTCACACCGAAGAGGTCACTGGTTCGATCCCAGTATCGCCCACACAACCCGAAAGACTCTGACCTGCGAAGGTCAGAGTCTTTCGGGTTTTTTGCATACCGTGAGAACCCTGTCCTGGGGGCCTCGGTAGTAAAAGTGCTAGTAAACCGGCGTCGTTGCACGTCAGGCCAGTCCCTTCTGCTAGGGCGGCAGGAACAGACCAATCACTGCCTCGGCGGCGTCGCGATCAAGGTCCTCGATGTCGGCGGAGTACGTGTCGAGGGTGAACGCCACGGTCGCGTGTCCAAGCAGAGGCTGGCAATCTTCAGGTGCACGCCAGTTCGGAGCGCGATCGTCGCGCAGGTGCGGCGTACGTCATGGAATCGAATCTTCGGCAGCCCGAGGAAATCGACGATCCGGTTGAACTCCTCGGTGATGGTGTCCGGGTAGATCGGCCGACCGTCTTCCCAGCAGAACGCCAGGCCGTGGTCCTGGTAGGAGTCCGCCCCACTCCTCCTTCTCCCTCTCCATTTGTTGGAAGTGGACGGCCAGGGCACCACAGGTGAAGCTGTCCAGCGCCAAGGATCGACGGCTCTTCTGACTTTTACCGGTGCCCTTGAGCGCCTTTCCACCAGCGATCGCCCTCGTGCTCTCGGCCGTACGAACGAGTTCTCTCACCAGATCGAAGGCCGTGAGTTCCACGCCGCACAGCTCTGAACGGCGCACTCCTGTGGAAGCCTCAAGGACCCACAAGGCGTACCAGCGGTGGTGCTGCACGTAGTCGAGGAACACCATCATCTGCTCCGGCGTCCACGTGTTGTGGTTCCGCCTCGGCACCGACAGAGCCTCGACACCGACCTTGTAGCGCCGTACCGCGCGCCGCGCGGCGGCATAAGTCAGGCGACCTCGTCCGCGATCTCCCGCCTCGCCCACGCCGCCTACGTCGAGGCACCACGCGATCCGGACTTGGCGCTGGAGTTCTGCGCGCCGAGTGGCGCGCGAGACCGAACGCCGGAATCCATCGAATTTCAGCCGATTTGTGGTGCGAACGACCGATGTGGTGATCAACAGCATGGGTGTTGACTGCAGGTGGTCCATTCGAACCCGAAGGAGAACACGTGCGTCAGCGCTTGCCCGTCCTGCTCGCTTCCCTGGCCTTGGCCCTCGGCGGCCTAGCCGTCACGGCCGGTCCGGCGTCCGCCGAGAGCTACGGCTACATCAACTGGACCAACAACTGCTCCGGCCCCACGCTCTACTCGATCATCTACGCCAGCGGGACGAGGTCGGGCCGGCTCGTCGTGCAGCAGAGCGACGTCCCTGCAGGCACGAAGCGCAGCCAGAAGGTGCCTTCCGGCTACAAGTACAACGTCACCGCGAACGGCAGCTGGGACACCGTGACCATCCTCAACATCTCCGGCCGGGTGCACACCGTGGCCGTGAAGGCCTGCTGAGCGGCGTTCAGGCGATCTGGGTGGCGTGCCGGCGCGACGAGGGAACCGCGACCGTCCGTACGCCACCCGTTCTGACTCCGCCGAACGTGCACGGCCTGCCCAGGCGGACAGAGCCGATGAGCCTTAGGAGCAAGCCCCGTTCGCGCTGAACGCCAACCCAGGTCAGCGGTCTTGAACGGACACGTACTGCGACCACGCCACACGCGAGCGCTCATGTATGGGACCAGCTCACCCAGTCCTCTTGGCCCCAGGTTTCGGTCAACCTGAAAGCCGTCCTGCGCGCGTAAAGCGCTGTGGCTGCGCAGACCCGCCTCAGGGGCGAACGCGGGAGGCGAGGCCTGGGGTGGAACCCGCCTCCCGCGTCGCCGGTCAGGCCGCCCGCAGCGGCACCGACCACCGTTGCTGCGGAGTGCCGAGGCAGTCCCACAGCTGGATCTTGGTGCCGTTCGCGGTGTTGCCCGCCTCCACGTCCATGCACCGGTTGGACTGGATGTTGACGACCGTGCCGTTGGGCCGGATCGACCACTGCTGGCTCAAACCGTTGTGGCAGTTGGCGACGCCGACCGCGGTGCCGTTGGTGACGGCGCCGTTGTCGGTGCACACGCCCATGGTGCGGATCGTGCCGTCATTCAGGCCCAGGTAGGTCTCACCGACCAGGCCGAAGCACTGCCAGAGCCAGATGAGGCCATTGGCCGGGTTCTCTCCCTTGACGTCGGCGCACTTGCCGCCGACCCCTTCCAGGACTCCGGTCCACAGAGTCGTCGCACTGAACCTCCAGGTTTGCAGCGGACCGCGCGTGCAGTCCTGAACGGTGTAGGCGGCACCGTTGGTGGCGGACGCCGCGGTGAGACAGCGGTTCGTCAGCTCGTTCACGACCGTGCTGTCGGGTGCGGCGGTCCACTTCTGGTTGCGCGTGCCGTTGCAGTCGGCCAGCGTCACCGCGCCGTTCGTGGCGTCCAGACATCGGCCTGACGACGCGATGCGGCCGTCGCCGACGATGCTCCACCACTGGCGGGACCGCCGTTGCAACCCCAGGGCTGCACCTTCTTGGTGTTCGCGTCGTTGTTGTTGATGTCCATGCACAGACCTGACGGGCTGTAGAACGCGCCCCCTGGCCGTGCTGGTCCGGGGTTCGCCACACCTGTGTCGCGGCGCCGGAGCAGTCCTGGATCTTCAGCGACGCGCTGCGGTCCGAGCTTGCGGGCGTGAGACACTTGCCCGCTCGGATGCTGACGATCGCACCGTCCGGGCGGACGACCCACTGCTGCGGGTTCTCCGTGGTGCACCCTGCAACGTCACCGCCGTTCCTGCCGCGGTACCATCGTTCTCCACACCGAGGCAGCGGCCCAGGTTGGTGATGCGGCCGTCGCCGAGGAACGTCCAGCGCTGGTTCGGGAAGTTGTTGCAGTCCCACATCGGCAGCTGCACGGCGGACGTGCTGTTGCCGGGGATGTCCACGCACCGGTTGTTGATGCCGACGATCTCGCCGTTGCGCACCGCGGTGTTGCGCTTGACTCTGACGTTGCGGAACTTCACCGGCGAGGCGGTGCCGCTGTTCTCCAGGCCGATGTAGCCGTCGTTGTGCCAGCGGCTCGTGTCGGTGACGGTGTACTGGTTGACCCGCTGTCCGTTGAGGACCACGGTCACCGTGTTGAACGCGACGGTGATCTCGTAGGTGTTCCACTCCCCCACCGGTTTCGCGGCCGAGACGTCCTGCCGGCGGCCCGGCGTGATCGTGCCCGCGGCGGTCGACGAGATCTACACCTGCACGCCGCGGTCCTGCGGTGCGGTCGCGACCGCGCCCGGATCGTCGAAGAGCACGAACACTCCGGAGTCGGACGACGTGTCGGTGGCCTTCCAGTCGAGCTTCACCGTGTAGTCCATGCTCATCGTGCGGGCGGCGTACGCGTAACTGCGCACGCTCGTGAGCACCTGCCCGGCGGGTGATCACCCCAGACCCGGTCGACGAGCTGGTCCACCGTCACCGGGCGCCCCGGTTCCAGCACGAGCGCGGCGAGCACCGCACGTTTCCGTACCGCTCCCAGGTCCACCACGACACCGTCGACGCGCACCCTGATCTCGTTCAGGACCTCGAACTCCACCCGCACAGCAGGCATCATTACACGTACTGCGGAGTCCAATGTGGATGGTCAAAAGGAGACGAATCGGACTTGTGGCACTTCGAGCGGTACGGGCCGCGGACGTGATCGGGTGCGTCGTTCAGGCGATGGGGAAGCGTCCGCCCTCGGCGGTGATGACCTTGGCCGCGAGTGCCTCGAACTCGCGGCGAACCTGTTTCCTGTGGCCGGCGCTGGTGTCGTCGAGCAGCAGCCCGGCGAGCTCGTCGAGCCCCCACGTGATCAGGGCTCCGTGCCGCGCGAGGTAGAGCCCTGCGGCGCGGACGTGGTTGAGGTCGTCGGTGTCGAGCCATGCGTACAGCAGGATCTGCCACAGCCACCGCGAGACCTTGTCCGGGTCGGCCACCGACATCACGGTCTTGACGTCGACGAGCAAGGTCTCGGTGCCGGTGCCCACGAGCAGGTCGCCGTCGGCCCAGTTCGGCACGAACGTGGGCGCGGCGACTCCGAGGGGAACGCCTGGTCCAGGATTGCCCGCGAGGCGCCGGAACTCGTCGAGCGCGGTGTCCCGGGCGCGCCAGGCCAGCTCGACCAGCTCGGTCACCGCCTGCTCGCCGGGCAGGACGCGCAGGTCTTCGGGGCGGCCTCCGGTGCGCAGTACGCGAGCGAGTCGCTCGTCGACCTCGCCGGAGCGGTAGATGCCTTCGCACGCGGAGATCACCCACGCGGAGCGAGCCAGCCCGGCCTCAGCGCCGTTCGTGCCGAACTGCCCGACCGGTGTGTGCGTGGCCTGGTAGGTGCGGGTGCGGGCCAGGAGGTCGCGCAGTGCGGCACCGGCGGCCTGGTCGGCGCGGCGGACGTCACCGGTCGGCCCCAGGTCGAGCCAGCCGTCCGGGGTGCGGCGCAAGGACAGTGCGCGGGCACGGTGTTCGGCGTCGAACTCCTGGTGGCTCGGGTACGCGGCGGCCTCGGCGTGCGCCTGGGCGAACGTCAGCCATCCGGCCCGGATCATGCCCAGCAGCGCACCGTAGGGCGGGGCGGGGTCGACCAGGTCCGCCAGACGTTGACCGAGCGCTCCGCCGATGTCGGCCCAGTGGCGCCCATCGGGCCGTCCAGCAGGTCGGACCAGGCCTTTGCCGGTGGACTTGGCGGCTGCGACGACCTGGCGGACGGCCTCGGAAGTGCCGGGGAACGTCACCGCGCACCAGCGGCCGACCTCACCGCGGTGCAATTGGCTGGTCAGGCTCACCGATGCACCGGTCCCCGGACCTCGGCGTGGCCGGGCCTGTTCAGGTCGAGCACCTCGGGGACGCTTGCGGCGCTGGGCCGACGCGGTCGCGCCCGGCGCCCGGCAGCAGGAGGTCGGCGCGGTAGCTGAGCGGCCGGCCTGCCAGCGGCTTGTCCGTGCTGCTCAAGTCTCCATCCCCTTTGTCGCACATTGCGATCAAGGACGACGACCTTACCGTTCGCCGCGGCAAGCACCTTCGCGCCGCTGCAGAACACTGGCGCGCGGAGGCTCCACCGGCCTACAAGGCCACCCGGCTGGCCGTTACATCGGCCGAAGCATCTCTACGGAAAGTAGAGAGATCACTTCCCTCCGGCCCTCGTTCGTCATCCGTTCGGCCCACTCATCCCCTACTCACTGCCAGATAGCGGAGCGATCACTGGGCCAGACGCGGCCTCTTGCCGTGAGAGCGGTTTCACGACCCGACGATTGGTCCATACCTATTGCCGTAGTCAAACGGGATCGGTCGTACCGCGCACGACCGGCATGACAAGAGGAGTTCCGAATGTCGACACCCCGGTTCTTGAAGCGCGCCGGAGTGGCCGCAGCAGCACTCGTCGCCGTCACCGGCGCGCTGGTGCTGCCCGCCACGACCTCGTCCGCCCAACCGTCCACATCGGACGCTTCCTTCGTGGTGAGCGAGGATCAGTTCAACCAGATCTTCCCCGGCCGCAACAGCTTCTACACCTACAGCGGCCTGACTGCGGCCCTCGACGCCTACCCCGGCTTCGCCAACACCGGCGACGACACGGTGAAGAGGCAGGAAGCCGCGGCGTTCCTGGCCAACGTGAACCACGAGACCGGCGGCCTCGTCCACATCGTGGAGCAGAACCAGGCGAACTACCCGCACTACTGCGACGCCGGCCAGCCCTACGGCTGTCCCGCGGGTCAGGCCGCGTACTACGGCCGCGGGCCGATCCAGCTGAGCTGGAACTTCAACTACAAGGCCGCCGGAGACAACCTCGGCATTGACCTGCTCGGCAACCCCTACCTCGTCGAGCAGGACGCGGCCGTCGCGTGGAAGACCGGTCTCTGGTACTGGAACACGCAGACTGGCCCCGGCACGATGACGCCGCACGACGCGATGGTCAACGGCCGCGGCTTCGGTGAGACCATCCGCAGCATCAACGGCTCCATCGAGTGCAACGGCGGCAACCCGGCGCAGGTGCAAAGCCGGATCGACAAGTACACGCAGATCACCGGGATCCTCGGGGTCCCGACCGGCAACAACCTGTCCTGCTGACCTGAACGCGGCGCGAGGGCCTTTCAGGCGAAAGGCCCTCGCGCCGCGCCTCCTGGGAGCCGGTCAGCGCCGGGCGGCCTTCTCGAAGTGCTTCTGCAGGAAGGACACGGCTCCGGCGACACCGAACGACTGGTCGGCGAAGTGGCTCTGTCCCTCGTGCTCGGTCATCACCACGTCGACGCCCCGCGCCTTGAGCTGCCCGTACAGCTCACGGGCGGCCGAGATCGGGAGGAGTTCGTCCGCGGTGCCGTGGTACATGTACATGGGCGCGGTCGGGTTGCCGCTCAAGCCCACCGGGCTGGTGCTGTGCATGATGTCGCGGAACGTGCCCGAGGTGAGCGAGCCCGGCGACTCCTCGAACTGCGAGATCTTCGCGAACTGCGGGCCTGCGGCGAAGGCACCGCCGAGGCATCCGTGCGCGACCTTGTCGGCCGCGGCACGGCCCGCCTCGTTGGCGTACTGGTAGACCTTCGCGTCCGGGTAGGAGCGGTCCATCGCGGCGACCGCGAAGGGGATGAGGCCTGAGAAGGGCTTGTCCTCCGCGTTGTGGAGCGCCGCGTTCAGGTCTGCGATGACGCCGCCCGCGGCGATCGCGCTGATCTTGAGCTCGGGGGCGTACTCGGCCTGCTTCTGGGCGGTGACGGTCGTGGCGTAGCCGGCGCCGGAGTAGCCCCACAGACCGATGGGGCTCTTGTGGTTCACGTGTGCGGGGCCGAAGTTCCGCGCGGCGCGGATGCCGTCGAGCACGCCGGCGGCGGTGCCCGTTGCTCCGAGGAACTGCGAGCGGGGGCCCTCGTAGTCGGAGACGATCACCGCCCAGCCGCGCTTGACCGCGTCCGCGACCTGGCCGCGGTCGAAGTTGGCCTGGCCCTCGGAGGCCTGGTCCAGGGTCTTCGATCCCGCGCGCAGCAGGTAGGACGGCGCGCAGGTGGTGTCCAGGCCGTCCTCCGGGGTCTGGTACGACAGCAGCGGACGGTCTCCCTCGCCGCGCCAGCGCGCGGTGGGAACCAGAAGTGTGCCGACGGTGGCGGAGGCCTTGCCGGCGTTGTCACGGGTCTTGTACAGCAACTGCCAGACCTGTGCGGGCGCCGGAGTCGCCAGTGCGCCGGCCGGCAGCGTCCGGGCGCGCAGCACGGTGCCGTCGCGCTTGTGGTCCAGCCTCGGCGGTACGTCGTAGAAGGGGTCGTCGTCCGGCGTGACGACCTGCGGGTCGCCCTTGGCCGAGTACGACAGCGCGGTCGTGGAGGTGGCGACGGCGGGAACCACCGTCGCCGTGGTGAGCGTCGTGGTGGCGATCGCCGCCACGAGCACCAGCCGGGAAGACCTCCGCAGGCGGGTGAGCATCGCACTCCTTGTCATCATTCGGTTCTTGCTGTTCGGACCGGCGTCGCCGTCTCAGAGGAAGGTGACACCGGTCAGGTCCTGGGCCACGTCCCACAGCCTCTTGGCGGTGGTGGGATCGGTGGCTTCGGCGCTGGGACGGACCTCGGTGACGTCGCCGCGCTGTTCTCCCTTGCCGGACGGGCCGAAGAACTGGCCGCCGCGCACGTCTGGGGCGGTTGCCACGTAGAGCTGGGGCAAGACTCCTCGCTCGACCGGCTGGGTGCGCAGCAGGAAGAGCCTGGAGGAGATGGCGCCGACGAGGCCCCTGCCCTCCCAGGCGCGCGGGGTGAGGTTGGTGCTGGTGAGGCCGGGATGGGCCAGCACGCTGATCACGGGGGATCCCGCTGCACGCAGGCGCCGGTCCATCTCCAGCGCGAACGCGGTGGTGCCGAGCTTCGAGCGGCCGTAGGCGCGGCTGGCGTTGAAGTCCACTTCGGACATCAGGTCGTCGAAGTCGAGGACCTGGTTCTTGTGGGACAGGGAACTCAGGTGCACGACCCTGGCGGCCTCTGCGCGGCTCAGCGCGTCGAGCAGCAGGCCCGTGAGCGCGAACTGGCCCAGCAGGTTGGTGGCGAGGTGGAGCTCGAAACCGTCCACAGTGGTGCGACGCTCACCGAGCAGGACGACTCCCGCGTTGTTGACCAGGAGGTCGATCGCGGGGATGTCCGCGGTGAGTTCGACGGCAAACTCTTTCACCGAGTCGAGTGACGCCAGATCCAGCCTGCGGACTTCGAGTTCGGCGCTGGGAACCGTTTTCCTGATCTCGGCGACGGCGTTCGCTCCCGCGGCCAGGTTGCGCACGGCGAGCACGACCTTCGCCCCGTGCCGGGCGAGTTCGGTGGCGGTGCTCAGGCCCAGACCGGAGTTCGCACCGGTCACGACGGCCGTCCTGTCGCTCTGGTCAGGAATGCGGTCGGTGGTCCAGCCGTGCATGGTGGCGCTCCCGGGTGAGTCGATTCGTGGTTCGAGACTGAATCTAGGGAGACTTTGCCGGATCTCGGTGGTACTCGCTTCCCTGGGAATCCCAGTCCTACCTTGACGTTCACACCCGCCGTGATGCTGGTTCCATCGAACGTCGCACACACGAGGAGAGCTTCACGATGTCCACTTGGAACACTGGGGACATCCCCCGCCAGAACGGCCGCGTCGCCGTCGTCACCGGCGCCAACTCCGGTCTGGGGCTGGTCACCGCGACCGAGCTCGCCCGGCACGGTGCGAAGGTCGTGCTCGCGGTGCGCGACACCGACGCCGGTGACAAGGCGGCCGAGAAGATCCGGCGGTCCGCTCCCGGCGCCGAACTCGAGGTGCGCAGGCTGGATCTGGCCTCACTGGAGTCGGTCAGGACGTTCGCGGCGGACCTGACCTCCGACCACACCGCGATCGACCTGCTGGTCAACAACGCGGGGCTGGTCATCCTCGGGCCGCACGGTTCCACAGCCGACGGGTTCGAGCTGCACATGGGCACCAACATGATGGGACACTTCCTGCTCACCGGCCTCCTCCTGGACGCGGTCAGCCGCGGGAACGCGCCCCGGATCGTGAGCCTCAGCTCGATCGTGCACAAGACCGTCACCCTCGACCTCGACGACCTCATGTCCGAACGCGACTACGACGGCAGCACCGCCTACCGCCGGTCGAAGCTCGCCACCACCGCGTTCGGCCTCGAACTCGACCGCCGCCTGCGCGCCGCCGGTTCGCCGGTCATCAGCGTGCTGGCCCACCCCGGGCTGACCGAGTCGAACCTGACCCCGCGCGCCGTCCAGCACCTCGACACCCGCGAGCAGGAGATGGCGCGGAACAGCTCGCTGGGAACCGCACAGCCGGTCGAACAGGGCGCGCTGCCCCAGCTTTACGCCGCCACGGCGCCCGATGTGCGCGGCGGCCAGTTCTTCGGGCCCTCCAGCCCCGACGAGCTGAACGGGCACGCCGTCGAGGTCCAGCCCAGCAGCCAGGCAGCCGACCCCGCGTTCGGCCGCGCGCTGTGGACCGCCTCCGAAGCCCTGACCGGGATCAGCTTTCTCTGACACCGCAGCGAAGCTGCGGTGTCACGAATCCCGCGAACGGGTGTCAGCGAGGTGGCCGGCGCGTCGGGCGGCACCGTCGATGATCAGCGCCAGTCCCGCCTCGAACGCCTCGGTCCGGTCCAGGCCGGGACCGTCGACCTGACCCTCTGCGGCGTCCGCCTGTTCCTCCAGCACGCTGCCGACGGTGAAGTGACCGGTGGTGAGCATGGCGATCCGCGCGTCGTGCTCGGGCAGCCCCGCGGAGACCAGGAACTCGAGTTTGCGCAGTGCGCGTGAGAGATCGGCGCCCTGGGGGGCTGTTCCGGCGTGGAGTCGTGCGCCGTCGCGATGCGCCAGCAGCGCCTGCCGGAAGCTGCGCGAGTTCTCCGCGAGCCAGCCGGGCCAGTCGTCCGAGGGCTCCGGCAGGGGTGCTGCCGCGTGGCCGGCCATGGCGGCCTCCGCCATCGCCTGGAGCAGGGAGGCCTTGTTGCGGAAGTGGTAGTAGAGCGAAGGTTGTTCCACGCCAAGGCGTTTCGCCAACTGCCTCGTGCTCACCGCGTCGAGTCCGAGCTCGTCGAGCAGAGCGAGCGCCTCGTTCACGATGGTCCCGCGATCCAGCTTCGTCACCCCGGCACCCTATCGCCGGTGACCGAACTCGCCTATCACCGATAGGCCTTGACCGATCTATCACTGATAGGCAATGCTGACGGCCAGTTGTCTATCACTGATAGGGAGGGTCGATGAACGCGCTTTCGTTGAAGGTGCTCGTGTGCGGTGGCGGCGTCGCCGGTCAGGCCGTGGCCCACTGGCTCGCGCGCGGAGGTCACCAGGTCGTGGTGGTCGAACGCTTCCCGTCGCTGCGCGCGACCGGGGCCCAGATCGACCTGCGCGGGCAGGGCATCGACGCCGTCGAACGCATGGGGCTGCTCGACGCCGTCCGCCGGAGTTCGGTGCGCGAGCCGGGGGTGGCCTTCGTGGACGCGCGGGGCAGGCGGTGGGGTTCGATCATGGCCAACACCTCGGGCAAGGGGCGTCAGACCCTGACGTCCGAGTACGAGATCATGCGCGGGGACCTGGTGCGCCTCCTGCACGAGGCGACGAGGAACGACGCGGAGTTCGTCTTCGGGACCGGCGTCGACGGCTTCGAGCAGAGCGGGGATCGCGTCGTCGCGCGTTTCTCCGACGGGACCTCGGGTGAGTTCGACGTCCTGATCGGGGCGGACGGGCAGGGGTCGCGGATCCGGCAGGCACTCCTGCCCGGCCCCGACCCGTACTGGCCGGTGGGGATCCACATGGCCTACTGGTTCGTCCCGCGCGAGGCCGTCGACAGCGACATGCGGGAGACCTACAACGCGACCGGTCGCCGCATGATCATGCGGCGGAGCCACAACGCCACCGAGACGCAGGTCTACTTCTCGTTGTGGGAGAGCTCCGAGGAGGCCACGGCGATCCACCGTCAGCCGGTCGAACAGCAGAAGCGCTTCTGGGCCACCAGGTTCCGCGACGCGGGGTGGCAGGCCGACCGGTTCATCGAGGGCATGGCGACGGCCGGGTTCTTCTACTCGCAGGAGGTCGTGCAGGTCCGGATCCCTGCCTGGTCCGGCGGGCGGGTCGCGCTCGTCGGCGACGCGGGCTACTGCCCGTCGCCCTACAGCGGCATGGGGACCTCCGCGGCACTGGTCGGGGCCCACGTCCTGGCGGGTGAGATCAACCGGAGCCCCGGCGACCTCCCTGCGGCGTTCGCGCGGTACGAGGCGGCGTTGCGGCCGTTCGTCGACAGCGCCCAGGCCGAGGTCAACCCGAAGGTCCTGCGGTTCGGGTTCCCGCAGGGCAGGCTCGGGACCCACGCCCTGCGCGCCATGGCCGCGGCCGGCAGCTTCCTGCGGCTCCCGGAACTCGCCGCCCGGCTCGCGAAGGAGGACCGGGGCGGGGCCTGGCCGTTGCCGGACTACGCACGGGTCCCGACGACGGCTTCGGAGTGATCACGGCAGCTCGGCGTGCTCCGCGTACTCCCGCGCCCCTCGCGCGCGGAACACCGACCGGGCGTGCGTGAACGCCGCGTCCGCCGCCTCCGCGTCACCCCTGCTCCGGTGTAGCAGCGCGAGGTCGTACTCGGTGCGCGCCCGCCACAGCGGTGTCTCCATGGCGTCCCAGATGGACATCGCCGCGTCGAGGTAGCTCTGCGCGAGGTCCAGCCGTCCCTCCGCCAGGTGCAGCTGGCCGAGGACGCGCAGGGTGATCGCCTGGCCCCAGCGGTCGTCCTTGGCACGCACGGTGGCGAGCGCCGCTTCGAGCCGGGGCAACGCCTCCGCGTTGCGGCCCATCCGCATCTGCGCCTTGGCGTGTGCCCGCACGGCGTAGGAGTGCATGAGGTCGTCGCCGAGTTCCGCGAAGATCGTGGCGGCGTCGGCGCACGCGGCCAGGGACGCCTCGTAGTCGCCGCGCGCCCGGTGGTAAAGACCCGTGCTGCGCAACGACAGCGCGACCCCTCGCCTGCTGCCGGCCCGCCGGTACGCCGCGAGTGACTGCTCCAGGTCCGCCCGCGACTCGTCGTACGCGCCCAGTTCCAGGTGGACCGACCCCCTGATCCGCAGCACGTGCCCGATGCCGACCTGGTCGTCGAGCGCCTGGGACAGGGTGGCCGCCTGACTCAGGAAGTGCACGGCCTCGGCCAGGTGTCCCGGTTCGCGGCACGCGAGGCCCATCCCGGTGAGCGAGGCGGCCTGGCCGCGCACGTCGTGCAGGTCGCGGTAGCGGGCCAGCGCCTCGCCGAAGAGCTGGCGGGACTCGGCGAAGCGGTCCTGGGAGAACCGCAGGCGCGCGAGCTCGGCCAGCACGTCCGCGGCGAGGCCGGGGTCGCCGACGTGCTGGGCCGACGTCATCGCGACGGCGATGATCCGGTCGCGGAGGTCGTAGCAGTTGGTCACCTGCTCGATCGCGGTGTGCGCCGAGACGAAGTCGCACACGTGCCGGTGCAGGCCGGTGGCGGCGGCGCGTTCGACGGCCACCGCGAACGCCGGGTCCTCGCCGAGCAGCCAGGCGTCGAGGTCGTCGGACAGGCGTTCGGCCATGGCGGTGACGCCGTCGGGTTCGCGGTGTCCTGCGGCCGGGCGCCAGGTCGACTCCGCCGGGTGGCTGTTCACCGCCGTGCGGCTCAGCAGGGCGATCCAGCCGTCCAGGACGCGGGCGATCGACGCGGTCAGCTCGGCGGGCTCGTCGGCCTCTGCTCGTTCGCGGGCGTAGAGCCGGACCAGGTCGTGCAGCCGGTAGTTCAGGACTCCCGCCGCGTCGGCACCGGACAACGTCGCCAGCTGCGCGTCGACGAGCACGTCCAGCACCTTCTCCGCGTCCGCCTCGGACGTCCCGAGCAGCCAGCCCACCACCCACGTGGAGAAGCCGGGCAGGCCGAGGTGTCCCATCCGGCCCAGCGCCGTGCGTGCCCGCTCGTCGAGCGCCCGGTAGCTCAACGCGATGCTGCTGCGCACGGCCAGGTCGCCCGCGGAGAGTTCGTTGAGGCGCCGGCGTTCGTCGGTCAGGCGGTCGGCGAGAACGCGCAACGGCAGCTGCCGCCGCGAGGCCAGGCGGGCACCGGCGATCCGCAACGCGAGCGGCAGGCGTCCGCACGCGTCGACGATCCGGTGCGCCGAGTCCACGTCCTGCGCCAGCCGCGCCTCGCCGGCGATCCGCGCGAGCATGTCGTACGCCTCGCCGGGCGTCACGAGGTCCAGTTCGGTGAACAACGCTCCGGCCAGTCCCGCGAGGCGGTCGCGCGACGAGATGAGCACGCCGCAGCCGGCGGCGCCCGGCAGCAGGGGCCGCACCTGCTCCTCGGACGCGGCGTCGTCGAGCACGACGAGCACCCGCCGCCCGGCGAGCAACGTCCGGTAGAGCTCCTGGCGTTCCTGCGCCGACTCGGGCAACTGGCCGGGGTCCATGCCGAGCGCGGTCAGGAACCGGCCCAGGACCTCGCCCGCGGTGGCGGGCAGGTCGCTCGTGCCGCGGAGCTCTGCGTAGAGCTGGCCGTCGGGGAACGACCTGGCCGCCTCGTGCGCGGCGCGGACGCTCAGCGCGGACTTCCCGCACCCTCCCTGTCCCGCCACGATCTGCACGGCCGGTCTCTCCTCGCACAGCGCGGCGGCGAGTTCGCCGAGCTCCCGCGCCCGTCCGGTGAAGTCGGCGAGCGTCGCGGGCAACTGCGCGGGTGCCGTCGCGAGCGCCGTGCGAGCGACCGGCACCACGTCCGCGGGAACCAGTTCCAGGGTGCCGCGCAGGATGGCGGAGTGGATCGTGCCGAGCTCGGCTCCCGGTTCCACGCCGAGCTCGTCGACGAGCACGTCGCGGCCCTCCCGGTAGCAGGCGAGCGCGTCGGCCTGCCGCCCCAGCCGGTACAGCGTCACCATGAGCTGCCCGCGCAACCGCTCGTTCATCGGCTGCCGTGCCACCGCGGTGGTCAGCTCGGCGAGGTGGTCGAACCGGCCGAGGCCCAGCTCCGCCGCGAAGCGCTCCTCCTGACCGGACACCACCAGTTCGTCGAGCCGCCGCGCCTCACCGCCCAGCAACGTGTCCCGCAGGCCGGACAACGCGGGTCCGCGCGACAGCGCGACCGCCTCGCCGAGCAGCCGCGCCGCCCGTTCGTGACCGTGGGCCTGGCTCTGCTGCCGTGCTTTGCCGAGCAGGACGGCGAGTTCGTCGGCGTCCACGCGGGCGTCGTCGAGGCGGACCAGGTAGCCCTTCGACCTGGACACGATCACGTCGGGCGCACCGAGGTCGGCGAAAGCCTTGCGCAGCTTGGAAACGTACGTCTGGACGAGCGACCGCGCGCTGACGGGCGGTTCCTCACCCCACAGCAGCTCGACGACGCGGTTCGCCGGCACGACGCGGCCGCGTTCCAGCACGAGCGCGGCCAGCAGCACCTGTGGCTTCAGACCGCCGAGCGGTACGGATCTGCCGCCCACCAAAGCTTCGACCGGACCCAGCAATCGGAACTCCAGCAAATCGTGACCTCCCCAGTGCCACCGGTGGAAGTAGATCACACCGGCGGGGGACCTGAGTCACGGAAATGCGGATATATCAGGGAAGAATGGGACCGTAGACGGCCTGGGGCGATCCCGTCAGGTACGCCCAGTACCGGTCGCCGTAGGACCAGTGCCACCACGCGCTCGGGTAGTTGACCAGCCCGGCGCCGCGCAACGCCTGCGCGAGAACGGCTCTGTGGCGGCGTGCTGTTGCGTCCACTGTCGAATCTTCGGTGTGGGAACGCCTCGTCGTGGTGTCGTGCACCGCGGTGCCCAGGTCGAGCTCGATCTCGTCCACCGTGCACAGGCTCAGGTCCACCGCGGCCCCGGCGACGTGCGGCGCCACCTCCGGAGGGGAACTGCGCATGCTCGCCGCCTCGCGCAGCACCGCCTCCCCTGCCCGCGGTGAGCGCGCACGGGACTCCGCGACGGCCGACTCGAACGCCGCGATCTGCAACGCCTGCGGCCGATACCCCTCGACGACGAGCAACCTCAGCTCCGCCGGCAGCAACGTCTGCGCGGTGACCAGCCGGTCCACCACACCGATCCGCAGCCGCGCGTACAGCCCCTCCTCGTCGGCAAGCCTGCTGTCGAGCCGAAGAGCGGCAACGGTGCGCAGATCGACCAAGGGCTCGTCGCGCTCGCGAACCGGGATCGCCGCCACAGCGGGATCCGACAGCCACACCATCTCCAACACCTCTCCTCCTGGACACGCGGTCGCACGACGGTGCACGCGGGTACTGGAATTTTTCTTTAACGCCCCGTGCGTCCGTCCGGACGCGGCCGGCGCGTCCGGTGGCGCGCACCTGGCGGCACGACGCGGCGCGCACGCGTTCTGGGCTGCGGTTAAAGGTTTCGTGGACCGTCTTGAAACCCCTCCTGGCGAATGTTGGGTCCATCACCGGCCGACACGGGCCGGAACCCGCACCAGAGCCGAGGAGAACCACGTGTTCCGCTCAGGAATCAGCCGAACCGGCACAGAGTCCAAGTCCGCCCGCACCGGCCTGCGCAGGACCGCCCGCGGCGTGCTGTCCGCGGCGCTGGCCGTGATGGCCGGCACCCTCCTGATGGCACCGCCCGCACAGGCCGCCCCGTCGAGAGACCGCATCGTCCAGATCGCCACCGAGGAGCTCGGCGGCTCCGCCTGCTCCCCCGGCTACAACAACAGCTGCGGCATGGCGTGGTGCGCGGAGTTCGCCCGCTGGGTGTGGAAGAAGGGCGGTGTCTCTGACCTCCAGGGCCTCGACGGCTGGGCGCAGTCGTTCAAGACCTACGGGAAGAACAAGGGGACCTACCATTCGCGGTCCAGCGGGTACACGCCGCAACCCGGTGACGCCATCGTGTTCGACTGGGACCACGACTCCGGCGACGACCACCCGATCGACCACGTGGCCATCGTGACGAGCGCCTCCAGCACCAGGGTCAACACCATCGGTGGCAACCAGGGCAACCCGAGCCGTGTCCGGCGGGGCAGCTACCAGCGCTCGAACGGCGACATCGACGGCTACATCTCCCCCGTGGGCGTCGGTGACGGCGGTGGCGGCGGCGAGCAGCCGAACGGCAACCACAGCATCACCGGCGACTCGTTCACGGACCTGGTGGGACGCAAGCCCGACGGCACCATCTGGATGTACACCAACAACATCATCCGCGACGACGGCCGCCCCTACCACCAGGGCCAGGAGATCGGCCACGGCTGGAACGGCTTCGACATCGTGCTGACGGCGGACGTGACCGGCGACGGCTACACGGACCTGGTGGCGCGCAAGCCCGCGGACGGTTCGATGTGGCTGTACGCCAACGACGGCAAGGAAGACGGCACGCCCTACGGCTCCGGCCGCGAGATCGGACTCGGCTGGAACATGTTCGACACCATCGTCGGCGCCGACGTGACCGGTGACGGCTTCGCCGAGCTCCTGGCCCGCAAGCCCGACGGCTCGTTGTGGATGTACTCCAACAACATCGTCCGCGACAACGGCAAGCCCTACAGCCAGGGCCAGGAACTCGGCTTCGGCTGGAACATGTTCGACACGCTGACCGCGGGCGACGTGACCGGTGACGGCTTCGCCGAGGTGCTGGGACGCAAGCCCGACGGTTCCCTCTGGATGTACGCCAACAACATCATCCGCGACAACGGCCGGCCCTACTACCAGGGCCAGGAGCTCGGCCTCGGCTGGAACATGTTCGACACGATCGTCGCCGCGAACGTGACCGGTGACGGCTTCTCCGACCTCGTCGCCCGCAAGCCCGACGGCTCGCTGTGGATGTACGCCAACAACATCCTGCGCGACAACGGCCGGCCCTACTACCAGGGCGAGGAGCTCGGCATGGGCTGGAACATGTTCAACATCATCATGTGACGCGGTTCCCTGAAGACGCGGAAAGCCTCTGACCTGCGAAGGTCAGAGGCTTTCCGGTTTTGCGCGCTGGGCGTCAGTTCAGGGCGAAGTTCCGGTTCGGAACGACGACCTCGCCGCGCGAGTCGCCGACGGCACCGCTCTGCGACGAAGCCGAGGCTGCGCCACCGAACGGGGTCAGGATGATGCCGGCCGAGCGCGGGTCGCCGTCGTGCACCAGGGACTCCTGGGCCTGCACGTCGTCGAACGCGAAGCCGTACGCCTTGCCGTCCACCATGTTCTGGTGCACGAGCTTGGAGTAGTGGTTGGTGATCGCGCCCTGGTAGAAGTCCGCGGGGCCGCCGCCGGGCTGGACGTCGATGCGTCCCAGCGTCGAGCGGTGCAGTGCGGCGCACAGGGTGCGTGCGATCGGGCCGACCACCTGGTCGTTGGGGGCGTGCAGTTCGCCGTCACAGCCCCAGACGCTCGAGGTGGACGGCTTCGCGAACGACGCCACCTGCTCGCCGGCGGAGTTCTTGAAGTTCATGGTGTTGCCCGAGGTGCGGCCGAAGTACTTCACGTCAGGACGGTCGCCGAACGGCTGCACGGTCAGGTCCTTGCCCGTGTAGGCGTTCCAGGCCTCGGTGATGTAGGGGTCGAGGTAGTTGCGGTCGAAGTTGCCCACGTCGGCCGCCTTGCCCGGCGCGAGGACGCGCAGGACCGTGCCGTCCGAGCGGGACATGATCGACCCGTCCCAGCCCGACTGGTTGCGGATGCCGTTGACGACCGCGTCGCGGCCGCCGGGCTTCAGCTCACCGGTCTTCTTGGTGGTGCCACCGGCGCCGGTCACGGTGACCGCGTGCGGTACCGCGAACATGTCCACCTGCGAGCTGTTGAGCCACAGGCCGGCGTCGTTGTAGGTGAACTCGCTCCAGTCGAACAGGATCTGGCTGTTCGGGTCGCCGCCCGCCCACGGCGCCGGCTGGACCAGGCCGTCGGGGGTGAGGAGGAACTTGAGCTTCTCGCCGAACGACATGTACACGCGGCCCGAGATGAACCTGGGCACGTTCAGCGTGGCGGTGCCGCCCTGACCTGGGCCGTCGATGGACACGTCCGGCGCGGGCGTGGGCGGGTTGCCGCCCGGCGACCACGGCGTGAACGCGCCGGCCTGGTTGACGTAGCCCAGCTTGCCGCTGCGGATGTCGGTGCCGAGGACGTACAGGTGCACGGCCTCGGACCGGCCGCTGTTGTTGGTGACGTTCAGTGGCAACAGGTCAGGACCGATCGCCTGGGCAGGGGCGGTCGCGATGACCGCCGATGCGGTCGCCGCCACTGTGGCGAGCGCGCTCAACCACTTTGTTCGAGTGCGCATGCAACTCCTTGTGCAGGGGTTTTTCTGTCAGCAGGCCCCGGCCCGGCTTCAGGGAAGGCCGGTGCCCGCGCTCCGAGAACTGGTGCAGACCGGTTATGAGAGCGCTTCCATGGTTGATCGCCGATCCGGGCTGTGTCAACACCGGCAAGGTCGTGCAGACGGCACAACTCACAGTCCGCACAACGGACACAGTGCGCGGACCAGCGGTTAAACCTTGGAAAGCAAAGAAATATTTTCAGCTTCAGGCCGATGTAGACGCGTGCAGCGACTTGACCCCGCTCTTACACCCCTGCGGGCAGAGTGATGAGCGCGGTGAACCTCGGTCCGCGGAGCCGCAGATCCATTGTGGACACTCCGCGTCACCAGCCTGGTGACTCGTCGATCCCGGGACCGCGGAACGCCCCGGTCATCGTGCCGGGCGGGAGCGTGGCCAGGTGGATCGGTGTGATCGCGCCGTCGGCGGCGGTGCGGTCGCCTCGCCACGGCGTCGCCGCGTTGATGTCGGTCGGGACCCTGCCGGGTGTGGCGGCGTTGACCTGGATGCCGTCGGCCCTCAACGCCTCGGCATACAGCAGCGTGAGCACGTTCAGTGCCGCCTTCGACGAGCTGTACGCGAGTGCTCCTCGCTTGCGGTGACGGCTGTCCGGCTCGCTCAGCGCGGTCAGCGAGCCGAGGCGGCTGGACATGTTCACGATCCGGCCGTTCGCCGACTTCCGCAGCAGCGGGACGAACGCCGAGGTCACCGTCACCACTCCGAGGACGTTGACCTCGTAGGTCGCCCTCAGCTGCTCCGCGGTGATGTCGAGGACCTCCGTGCCGACCTCGCCCGCGATGCCCGCGTTGTTGACCAGCACGTCCAGCCGGCCGGACTCCGCGTCGACGAGGCGGACGGCGGCGGCGACGGACTCCCGGTCGGTCACGTCGAGCGGGAGGAACCGCACGTCGCCGGCGGTGATCGCGGCGGCCGCCTCCCTGCCTCTGCTCTCGTCCCGCGCGCCGAGGTAGACCCGCATGCCCCGCTCGGCCAGCTGACGGGCGATCTCGTGGCCGAGGCCCTTGTTCGCGCCCGTGACCAGGGCGATCTCGGTCATCGCGCTCTCCTCGTGTTCGCCCGCACCGCCGCGAAGTCCGGGTAGCCGTTCACGGCCATGAGCAGGTCCGCCTCGGCCAGCAGCATCCGCAGCACGTGGACCAGGCCCGGGACTCCCCCGAGCGCGAGGCCGTAGACGTACGGCCTGCCGATGCCGACCATGGTGGCGCCGAGCCCGATCGCCTTGACCACGTCGGACCCGCTGCGCACCCCGGAGTCGAACAGCACCGGCACGTCGCCGCAGGCCTGCACCACGTCCGGCAGGAGTTCGAGCGCGCTGAGACCGCCGTTGGCCTGCCTGCCGCCGTGGTTCGAGCAGTAGACGCCGTCCACCCCGGCGTCGACGGCGCGGCGGGCGTCGTCGGGGTGCGAGATTCCTTTGAGGACGATCGGCAGCTTCGTCAGCGAGCGCAGCCACGCGAGGTCCTGCCAGGACAACGGGTTCCCGAAGATCTCCGCCCACGTGCGGACGGTGTCGCGGCCCTCGGCGAGACGGTGGAAGACGGGGTCGCTGGTGTAGTTCGCCAGGGCGTGGCCGCGCAGCTGGGGAAAGCTGCCGCTGGTCAGGTCGCGCGGCCGCCAGCCGGGGATCCAGGTGTCCAGGGTGACGGCGATCGCCCGGTACCCCGCCTTCTCCGCGCGCTCGACCAGGCTCGCCGCGAGGTCGCGGTCCCTGGGGGTGTAGAGCTGGAAGAAGCTCGGGGTGGCGCCGGCGTGCCCGATCACGTCCTCCAGCGGGTCCTCCATGAGCGTGGAGAACATCGCGGGCACACCGGTCTCGGCCGCCGCCCTGGCGACCGCGATGTCGCCGTGGTCGGTGACCAGTCCGACGACGCCGACCGGTGCCATGAAGATCGGGCCGGGGAAGGTCGTGCCCCACAACGTGACCGACGTGTCCCGTTGCTCCGCGCCGACCAGCATGCGCGGCACCAGTCCCCACCGGGAGAACGCCTCGACGTTGCGGCGCTGGGTCGACTCGTCCCCCGCACCGCCCGCGACGTAGGACCGCAACGATGGTGGGAGCGCGGCCATCGCGCCGCGTTCCAGCGTCGAGTGGTCCATCGGGAAGTCGGAGGTGGTGCCGTTCAGCGCGTCGAAGTAGATCCCGAACTGGTAGTCCGCGAACCGACCGGTCACAGGTCGACGTCCAGCAGGTAGGCGTACTGCTGCCCAGAGTGCAGGTCGCGCTCCTCGACGCTGCCCTGCGGCACCGGCCGGGGATAGGAGATCTTCAGGACCTTCAGCGACGGGATGGGGTACAGCGACACCGTGGTGGCGTCGACGCCGTAGATCGCCGCGATCGCGTCGCCGTTCAGCGCCGCGCTCCCCGAGTAGCGGTCGTAGTTCTCCTGACCGTCGAACATCAGGTCGACGGTGACCCAGAACGGACCGGCCACTTTGGACCGGACGTGCCGGCAGACCTCACTGACCTTGGGCATTTCCGACCAGCCTTCCCTGTGACGCGGTGTCGATGGTCTCGACGCGGACGAGTTCCAGCGGGTGCTCGACGCTGACGACGTGGTTCAGCACGAACCGGTAGACGGCCCCGCGGTCGATGTCACCGGGCGAGAACGCCCAGCCGTAGCTCGGCAGCTCCATGCCGGCGCGGATCGGCATGTGGAAGAAGTACGGGTTGCAGGCCTTCGCGATCTCGCTCGCCAGTGCCTGCGTCTTGGCGGTGACGACGCCCATGAGCCCGATCTCCAGTGGCACCGAGCCCGGTGCCGGCGGCATCCCGCTCACCCCGTTCCACCCGTACATGCGCAGCGAGATGTGGAACTCGCTCTCGTCGAGTCCGGTCGCCGACTTCGCCCGGTCGGTCAGGACGCCCAGCATCTTGTCGTGGAACGCCTGCGGGTCGGCGAGCACGTCGGGGTCGGCGATCCCGACGATCATGATGGTCTGGAACAGGTTCCCCGAGGCACCCTCCAGCTTCATCGTGTAGGGACGCGGGATCCACCTCGACCCGGTCACGCGGACCTTGGAGTCCGTCAGCTGGACGTACTCGCAGTCGGTCACGTCGAGCTCACCGCCGGGCTCCGTCAGCCTCCACGGGTTCTTGTTCTCGTAGAGGAGGTGCCCCGAGATGCTGTTGACCGTCGCCTGGAACTCCGGAGCCACCGGTTCGACGTCGAAGCCGTCCGCGTGGATCTCCAGCAGCACGCCGCGCTGTCCCGTGTTGGCCGACGTCGCCTGGCCGCCGCACTCGGCGATCTTGCCCGCGTGCCAGCACGGACCGGCGGGCGCGCCCTTCCACAGCGGGAAGGCGGCGATGACCGCGGGGTCCGAGGACCGCCCGCCGATGATGATGTCGGCCTCGGCCTCCAGCGCGGCGAAGTAGGGCTCCGGGCCCATCAGGGCCACGATGTGCAGGCAGGTGTCGATCGTCTCGTCGTCGAGCTCACCCAGCGGGGCCAGCGCGGTGATCCTGCCCTCGGCCAGCTTCCGCTTGACGAGCTGCGGCGTCTGCTCCGAATACAGCAGCGCGATCTTCGGCGTGTACCCCTGCTCCTCGGCGATCTCCAGCACGACGTCCCGGGTCCAGTCGACGTTCAGGTCACCGCCCGCCTGGCCTGCCGTGCCGACGATGATCGGGATGCCCGCCCTGTGCTGCGCGGCCATCAGCAGTTCCAGGTCGCGCTTGACCGAACCTCGGTCGTTCTTGGACACGCCCTTGGCCAGGTAGGCCGCGCCGCTGTCCGTTGATCCCGCGTCGAGCGCGATCACGTCCGGCTTGCGCGCCAGCGCGTAGTCGATCTCCTCCGGGAATATCCCCACCCCCAGCGAACCCTGGGGCACGTAGATCCTGATCGGTGCGCTCATCTTTTCCTCTTCCGGTAACGGGATCAGTGCTGGTTGGGCGGGACGTCGCTGCCGGTCCGGCCCACCAGGAAGTCCAGGTCACAGCCGTCGTGCGCCTGGTTCACGGTGTCGATGTAGAGCTTGGCGTAGCCGCGTTTCGCCTTGGGTTCCGGAACCTGCCTCGCTTCAAGGCGTTCCCGAAGCTCCACATCGGACACGAGCAGGTCCAGCCTGCGTTCTGCCACGTCCAGTTCGATCAGATCGCCGTCGCGGACCACGTCGAGCACGCCGCCGGCGGCGGCCTCCGGCGACACGTGGAGAACGACTGCGCCGAACGAGGTCCCGCTCATCCGCGCGTCGGAGATGCGGACCATGTCCCGCACGCCCTGCGCGAGCAGCTTGGCGGGGATCGGCATCATCCCCAGTTCCGGCATACCGGGAAAACCTCTGGGGCCGCAGTTCTTCAGCACCATCACCGAGTCCGCGTCGACCACCAGCGCGGGATCGTCGACGCGCGCGTTCAGGTCGTCCTGGTTCTCGAACACGACGGCCCGGCCGCGGTGCCTGAGCAGGCGCGGTTCGGCCGCGGACGGCTTGATGACGGCGCCCTCCGGGCACAGGTTGCCGCGCAGGACGGCGATCCCCGAGTGCGACATGTACGGCTCGGCCACGCTGAAGATCACGTCGCGGTTGTGGCACTCGGCGCCGGCGTTGGTCTCGGCGAGCGTCCCACCGCCGGCGGTCAGCGCGTCGCCGTGCAGGAGACCGGCCTCGCACAGGTCGCGGATGATCACCGGTAGCCCGCCGGCCTCGTGGAAGTCCTGCATGAGGTACCGGCCGGACGGCTGGATGTTCAGCAGCGTCGGCACGTCCCTGCCGATGTCGTGCCAGTCCTCGATGGACAGCGGTACCTCCGCCCGCCGCGCCATCGCGGTCAGGTGGATCACGGCGTTGGTCGACCCGCCGATCGCGGCGTTGACCTTGATCGCGTTCTCGAACGCCTCGCGCGTCATGAGCTTGTCGAGCGTGAGGCCCTCGCGGACCATGCCGACGATGCGCCGCCCGACCATCCTCGCGAGCACCTTGCGCCGCGCGTCGACGGCGGGGATCGCGGCGTTGTCCGGCAGGCCGATCCCCATCGCCTCGACCATCGCCGCCATCGTCGACCCGGTGCCCATCACGTTGCAGACGCCGACCGTGCGGTTGAGGCACGACTCGGCCTCCTCGACGTCCGTGACGGTCGCCCGGCCCGCGCGCAGGTCCGCCGCGAGGTTCCAGGCGTCCTTGATGCCGAACGGTTTCCCGCGGAAGCTGCCGTTGAGCATCGGTCCCGCCGACAGCCCGATCGTCGGCAGGTTCACGCTGGCGGCGCCCATCAGCAGGCCGGGCGTCGTCTTGTCGCAGCCCATCATCAGCACCACGCCGTCGAGCGGGTTGGCGCGCAGGGTCTCCTCGACGTCCATGCTGCACAGGTTGCGCAGCAGCATGGCGGTGGGCCGGGTGAGCGTCTCGCCGGTCGAGATGACCGGGAACTCCATCGGGACGCCACCGGCTTCGAGCACGCCCTCGCGCACGTGCTGCGCCAGCTCGCGGAAGTGGGAGTTGCAGGACGTCAGCTCGGACCAGGTGTTGCAGATGCCGATGACCGGGCGTCCGTCGAAGTGGTCCTCCGGCACACCGCGGCTGCGCACCCAGCTGCGGTGGGTGAAGCCCTTGGCGCCACCGCCGCCGAACCAGTCCTGCGACCGGAGCTCGTCAGCCATTCCTGACCGCCTCCCGGAACCGGTCCAGCTCAGGCAGGTAGCCGGTTGAGCCCTCCTCCAGGGTGGTGCCGAAGTTGCGGGCGACGCACGACTGCAGGACGTAGAGCCCGTAGACCAGGACGAGGTCCGTTACGCCCTCGGCGCCGAACCGGTCGAACCGGTGCCAGTTGTCGTCGGAGATCCTGTTGTGGAAGAACATCTCGTCGACGGTGCTGACGACCACGCGGTCGAAGTCCTTCAGCAGCGGGCTGTCCGGGCCCTCCGCGACGCCGGCGAGATCCTCGTCGGTGACACCCAGCTTCAGGCAGGCCTTGCGGTGCTGCGACCACAGGTACTCGCTGTCGCACAACCAGACCGTGCGCATGCAGGCGAGCTGCCACACCCGCGGCGGCAGGCTGGTGTCGTCGATCGCGCGCTTCCCGAACGGCGCGAGCGCCTGCAGGAAGTCCGGGTAGTTGATCATCGCCTTCTGCAGCTTCGAGGTGCTCGGCTTGCCGCGGCGGCCCATCCGGTTCGCCTGCTCGATCTGACGCGGGCTGAGGTGCGCGTAGTCGGCCTCGAAGACGCGCTTGGGGAGTTCGCGCGGTGACGCCGAGAGGTCCCGTTCCGTGCCGACCGGCGCCTGGTCGCCCCAGCGGGCGAGGCCGTCCTCCGGCTGCACGCCCATGCTGTTGACCGCGGCCGCCAGCGACACGAAGAGGCCGTAGGTGGTGATGAGGTCCATGAGCGCGTTCGGGCCGAGACGCCCGATCCGGTACCACTTCTCGTCGGACAGGTGGTGCGTGTGGTGCAGTTCGTCGATCGCCTCGACGACGTGCCTGTCCATGCCGCTGAGCTCGGTGCCGCCGAGTCCCGGGTGCTGCGCGTGGACGTGCGCCCACAGGTACTCGCTGCCGCACAACCAGGCCGTGCGCGCGGACGCCAGCGCGGCCAGGCGCGGCGGCAGGTCGCTGGTCAGGGTGACCCGCGTGCCGATCCGGCCGAGCGAGCGGGCGAACTCGGGGTAGTTGAGGAAGGTCCTCATCATCGCGGAGGTCCCGGACTCCCCGTACGGGCCCATCTTGACGCGCACGACCTCCTGGCGTCCGGTGAGGCTCTCCAGGTCGACCGGTGCGACGCGCATCGGGTAACTCATGACTTCTCCGAAGCAGAAGGGGAAATGGGTGTCAGCGGCTCGCCGCCGGTGAGCACGGCGACGACGTTCTCCACCGCGACCGCGGCCATCCGCGTGCGGGTCTCGGAGGTCGCCGAGCCGAGATGCGGTGTCAGCACGACGTTGTCCAGCGCGAGCAGGTCGGCGTGGACCTTCGGCTCGTCCTCGTAGACGTCCAGCGCGGCACCCGCGATCTCTCCAGCATGCAGAGCCCGCGCCAGGGCGGCTTCGTCCACGACCGGGCCTCTCGCCGTGTTGACCAGGTAGGCGGTGGGTTTCATCCGGCGCAGGGCCGCCTCGTCGATCAGGTGCCGGGTCTGCGCGGTCAGCGGGCAGTGCAGGGAGACGAAGTCCGAAGTGGACAGCAGCTCGTCCAGTCCGATGCCGGTCCCGCGCCGGGAGTGGTGCACCACCTCCATGCCGAACGCGGCGGCGCGGACGGCCACGGCCCTGCCGATCGCTCCCATGCCCACGATGCCCAGCCGCCGTCCCTGCAGTCCCGTGCCGAGCAGGAACCCGATGTCCCACAGCCACGGCGTGCCGGACCGGACCAGCCGGTCACCCTCGCTCACCCGGCGGGTCACGTCGAGCAGCAGCGCCATCGTCAGGTCGGCTGTGGCGTCGACCAGCACGCCGGGGGTGTTCGTCGCGATCGCGCCGTGCGCGGTGATCGCGGCGACGTCGAGGTTGTCGTAGCCTGCGGCCGTGTTCGCCACGAGGCGCAGCCGCGGCCCTGCCGCGGCGAGGACGTCCGGCCCGACGCGGTCGTGCAGCGTGGTGATCACCGCGTCCGCTCCGGCCACCCCGGCACGCAGTTCGGCGGGCGTCAGCGGCCGGTCGTGCGGCGAGACCGCGACCGCGCCGAGTCCGGCGAGCGGTGCGAGCACGTCACCCGGCAACTCCCTGGTGATGAAGATGTTCATCGATTTCCTCAGTGCCGGACGCGCTTGAGGGCCAGCAGCCCTTCCGGCGTGAACTCGGGAGAGCGCGCCCACGTCACGATGGACTGCTCTTCCTCGCGGACCTCTTCCGCCAGACCGGGCAGACGGCCGGCGACGTCGTGCGGGATGCGGAGAACGCCGTGCTGGTCCCCGTGCACCAGGTCACCGGGCGCGACCTCCAGGCCGGCGACCGTCACCGGCACGCCGATCGCGGTGAGCCGCATGTGGGCACGGGCGACGCAGAGCCCGGCGGCGTGCACGGAGAACCCGAGCCCGCGCAGGTCCTGCTCGTCGCGCACCCGGCCGTTGGTCACGAACCCGGCGATGTTCAGCGCCGCCAGCAGGGTTCCGTTGACCTCGCCGAGGAACGCCCCCGCGCCCGGAACCTCGTCGAGGTCCTGCACCACGACGACGACCGGCCCTTCCGCCGCGAGCACCGCCCGGTGCAGCTCGGCCACCGGCACCGCGTCGTCACCGGGGGTGCGTGCCCGCATCGTCGCGGTGACGACCGTTCCCACGAACCGCCCACCGGTGATCTGGCGGAGCGTGCCGTCCGTGTACGACTGGCCGTCCGCGCCGGTCTCGGTGCGGCGCAGGGCGTTGCTGAGCGCGGGCGTGTCCCAGTCGAATAGTCCTTTGTAGAGGCTCATGACAGTGCTCCGGTCTGCGGGGAGGGGGTGGAAGGTCGCCGGGCCGCGATCCGGGTGACCACGAACGCGGCGATGCAGGCCACCACCGCGATGTCGACGAGCATGAGGCGCCAGCCGGTCACGTCGACCACCGCGCCGATCAGGAACGGGCCGAGGAACCCGCCCATGCCCCAGCCGATGTTGTAGATGGCCGTGTAGGTGCCGAGCACCCTGGCCGAGGGGGCGAGGTTCCACAGCACGACGGCGGCGTTGATGATGAACCCGGCCGCGCCCGCGGCGCCGATGGACAGGGCGATCATCGTCCCGAGCTGACTCGGGAACGCGGTCGCGCCGACCAGTGCGACGGCGAAGGTGATCATGCCGATCACCATCACCCTGAGCCGGCCGAAGCGTTCGGCGAGCAGGGCGATCGGGTAGGCGAGCGCGATGTAGACGAGACCGCTGACCAGCGGCAGCCCGCCCGCGTCGCCGCGTGAGAGGCCCAGCGCCTCCATGCCGTACGGGGTGATGAGCGACCGCGACGCGGCCCACGCGCAGCTGAAGAGCAGGGTCGCGGCGACCAGCAGCAGCCGGCTGCGGTCGCGGTCCCGCAGGATCTCGGCCATCGTCCCGGTCGCCCTGATCTCCTTGCGGGAACGGGACTGCGGCAACCCGTCCTCGACGAGCGCGGCCTGGTAGGCGGCGGAACGGCTGTCCCGCACGGTGAGTCCCAGCACGGCCACCGCCACCAGCATCATCGCGGCGGGGATGAAGAACGCCGCGGTCGGGTGCTCGTCGACGACCAGGATGCTGAGCAGCGCGGCCACGATGCTGGTCAGCCCTGAGGCGATCTTGACCGCGGCGTTGCCCCTGCTGCGCCGCTCCGGCGGCAGGAAGTCGGGCATCAGCGACTCGGAGATCGACTTGAAGCCGTTCGTGATCAGGCCGTAGAAGAAGATCGCCGTGATGAGCATCGGCAGTGAGCTCGCGACCAGTGGCACGGTCAGGAACACCAGCGCCGCCAACGGCATCCCGACCATCAGGTACGGCATGCGCCGGCCCCACGAGGTCCGCGTGTTGTCGGAGCGGTTGGCCATGAACGGCTGCACGAACAGTCCCAGGACGTTGTCCATGCCCATGCACAGGCCGACGAGCGCCGCGCTGCCCAGGTGCGCCAGCAGCAGCGGCGGGACTTGTGCGTCGTAGAAGTTCCAGGTCACTTCTTGCGCGAACACCGCGAGCGTCACCAGGAAGGTGATCTTCGCCGTGCCCTCGCGCTTCTGCAGGGGAGTGAGGGTCATCGAGGTCTTCCCAGCGGTGTCAGAAGATCGGCGGGATCAGGGCGTCGATCAGGTGGGGGCCGGGTTCGGCCAGGGCGCGGCGGAACTGCTCGGCCAGTTCCTCCGCGGTCGTCGCGCGGGTCGCGGGAACACCCATGCCTTCGGCGATCTTGACGAAGTCGAGGTCCGGTCGCGAGAGGTCGAGCAGTTCGTTCGCCTTGGGGCCACTGCTGTCCGCGCCGACGCGCTGCAGTTCCATCCGCAGGATCGCGTAGGCCCGGTTGTTCAGCAGCACCGTCGTGACGTTCAGGTTCTCCCTTGCCTGCGTCCACAACGCCGAGATCGTGTACGCGGCGCTGCCGTCGGACTGCAGGTTGACCACCGGCCGGTCGGGCGCGGCGATGGCCGCGCCCGTCGCGACGGGCATGCCGTAGCCGATCGCGCCACCGGTCAGCGTCAGCACGTCGTGGCGGGGCGCTCCCGCCGTCGCCGCGGGCAGGAGCAGGCCCGAGGTGTTCGCCTCGTCCGCGATGATCGCGCCCTCCGGCAGCAGCGCGCCGATCACGTCGGCCCAGTTCTGCGGTGTCAGCGGCCCGGACGGCAACGCGGGCCGCGCGGCCCGTTGCAGCACCGGTTCGGCTCCGGCCGCGACCAGGTCCGCGAGGTCCTCCAACGCGCGCGTGACGTCCTGCCCCGGTTCGGCCAGCACGTGCACCCGCGCGCCGTCCGGCACCAGGTCGCTCGGCTTGCCGGGGTAGGCGAAGAACGACGCGGGCGCCCTCGTCCCGGCGACGACCACGTGGCGGATCCCGTCGAGCTGGTACGCGACGTGCTCGGCGAGGTACCCGAGCCGGTCGATCGCGGGCACCCCCTCACCGCGTTCGAGCCGTGCGGGGAACGTCTCGGCGAACGCCTTCACCCCGGTCGCCGCGGCGATCCGGCTGGTCGCGCGCAGCCCTGCCTCCCGGCACGCGGCGCCGCCGACGAGCAACGCCACCGGTTCGCCGCTGTTCAGCACCTCGGCGATTCCCTCCACAGTGGACAGGTCGACGACCTGGGGCTCCTGCGGCGGAATCGGCGCGTGCACCTTCCCGCCCTCGCCCCACGACGCGTCGGCGGGGAGGATCAGCGTCGCGATGCGTCCGGGGGCGGACAGGGCTGCCGCGACCGCCGTGGCGGCGTCGACGCCGACGTCCTCGGTGCGTTCGGAACGCCGCAGCCAGCCTTCGAGTGACATGGCGACGCCCTCGATGTCCGATTCGAGCGGGGCGTCGAACCTCTTGTGGTAGGTCGCGTGATCACCGATCACGTTGACGACCGGCGAGTGCGCGCGGCGCGCGTTGTGCAGGTTCGCCAGGCCGTTCCCGAGCCCTGGTCCGAGGTGCAGCAGCGTCGCGGCCGGTCGGCCGGCGATCCGCGCGTACCCGTCCGCCGCGCCGGTGACGACGCCCTCGAACAGGCCGAGCACTCCTCGCATCCCCGGCGCGCTGTCGAGCGCCGCCACGAAGTGCATCTCGGAGGTGCCCGGGTTGGCGAAGCACACCTCCACCCCGGCGTCGACGAGTGTGCGGATCAGGGACTGCGCGCCGTTCACTTCACGTCCTCCTCAGGGGAAAGCGCACCGGGGTTGAGGATCCCGGCGGGGTCGAAGCTCGTCTTGATCCGGCGCATCAACGCGATCTTCGCCGGGTCCTCCAGGCCGACGAAGTACGCGGACTTGGTCTTGCCGATGCCGTGCTCGCCCGAGATCGCGCCACCGAGCTCCATGCCCAGCGCGAAGACGCCGGTCAGCAACTCCCTGCGCTTCTCGGGGTCCTCGCAGAAGACGCCGAGGTGGACGTTGCCGTCACCGGCGTGCCCGCATCCGGCGACACCCGCGTCCCGCGCCGACGCCAGTTCTCTCGTCCTGCGCAGGAACTCCGGCATCGCGGCCCTCGGGACCACCACGTCGATGACGTCGTGCGCGCCGACCGCCCTGGCCGTCCAGAACGACTTCTCGCGCGCCTGCACGAGCCTGCGCGCCGAATCGCCTTCGAGCACGTAGACGTCCAACGCTCCGAGGTCGCCCAGCAGGCCGCCGAGCTCGTCGACGTCGGCGTGCAACCGGTCGCTGTCGCGGTTCTCCAGCGCCACCAGCAGGTACGCCTCGGCGGACTCGCGGATCTGGTGCGGCACACCCAGGCTGAGCTTCTCCTGGTAGCTGATCGCGGCCAGCGTCAGGTTGTCGACGTACTCCAGGATGTGCGGTTCAAGACCGCTGGCGACGATCTTCGGGACGGCGGCGAGCACCTCGTCGAAGCTCTGGAACGGGGCCAGGACCGTGGCGCCGTGCGGAAGCCGCGGGTGGAGCTTCACGATGACCTCGGTGACGACGGCGAGGGTGCCCTCGGAACCGATGATCAGCTGGGTCAGGTCGTACCCGCTGGAGATCTTGGAGATCTTGCCGCCGGTCCGGATGATCTCACCGGTCGGCAGCACCGCCTCCAGTCCCACGACGTGGTGCCGAGTGACCCCGTACTTGATCGCGCGCATCCCGCCGGCGTTCGTCCCGACGTTGCCGCCGACGCTCGCACCGAGCTCACCGGGGTAGACGGCGTAGGCGAGCCCGACCGCGGCGGCACGTTCGTCCAGTTCGGACAGAACGACGCCGGGCTGCACGACCGCGACGTGGTTCTCGGTGTCGATCTCCAGCACCGCGTTCATCCGCTCGAACGAGATCACCAGTCCGCCGTCGAGCGGCCTGGCGCCACCGGAGAGCCCGGTTCCCGAGCCCCGCGCGGTGACCGGCACGCCGAGTTCTCCCGCTGCCTTCAGCAGTTCCGCGACCTCCTGGGCGGTCGCCGGCTTCGCCACGTGGGCGGGCCGGCAGGGTGTGGCCGACAACGCCTCGTCGTGCGCGTAGTCCTCCGGGACGGCGTCGCCGGACAGCAGGTTCGCCTCTCCGACGACCTCTGCGAACCTCGCCGCGGCAACGCCCATCGCCAGCCTCCTCCGAAAGCATTCCGTTGCTCACCACGCTAGGGATGGCGGCTCGGGCAGAACGTCCCGGAAACCGGGGACACCACTCCCCCGGTCAGGGGACGCCATGCCGGCAAGTCGTTCCACCGCAAGAGAAAAGCGCGAGTCAGAGGTCCTGTTCGTCGCCGACCTGGATCACACCGTGGCGGTACGCGTAACGAACGGCGTGAACCCGGTCGCGCAGTTCGAGCTTCGTCAGGATCCGGGAGACGTGCGTCTTCACCGTCTCGTCGCCGATGTAGAGGCGCAGGCCGATCTCCGGGTTGGTGAAACCCCGTGCCAGCAACAGGAAGACCTCGTGTTCGCGCGCGGTGAGCTTGGCCATGCCCGGTGGCAGTTCCCTCGCCTCGTCCTCGGCCGGCGCCAGCGCGTCGGCGATGCGCGGCTTGAGCCGCTGGACCACCGACGGGTCGACGTACGCGTCGCCCCTGGCCGCCGCCCTGATGGCGGCGATGAGCTCCTCCGGTGGCAGGCTCTTGAGCACGAAACCGTGCACGCCGGCGGTCAGTGCGCGGTGCAGGTACTCGTCGCTGTCGTAGGTGGTCAGCATGATCATCCGCACCCCGGTCAGTCCCGACGCGACGATCTCGGCGGCCGCGGACAGGCCGTCGAACTTCGGCATCTGGACGTCGAGGATCGCGACGTCGGGGCGCAGGCGGATGGTCTCCGCCACCGCGGCGCGGCCGTCCCCGACCTCGGCGACGCACTCGAAGTCGGGCTGGGTGTGCAGAATCGCGCGCAGACCGGACCGGAACGTGGCGTGGTCGTCGGCGATGAGGACGCGGAACATCACTGTGCTTCTCCTGCCGATGAGGCGCCGTAGGACACGCCGACCCTGGTCTCCCAGGTGCGGCCGGCGGTGTCGGGTCCGTGGGAGACGGTGCCGCCGAACTGGGCGGCCCGGTCGCGGATCCCTGCCAGCCCGCGCCCGGTCGACTGACCGTCGCAGGGCGATCCGATGCCGTTGCGCGCGGTCAGCTCGACGGAGGTCTCCCCGAAGTCGAGCTCGACGTCCACAGTGGACCCGTCGCTGTACCGGAGTGCGTTGGTGAGCATCTCCTGGGTGATCCGGTACAACGCGATGTCGACGAGGCCGGGCAGCCATCGCGGTGCTCCGTTCACCCGGAACCGCACGGCCAGGCCCGAGCGGCGCACCCCTTCGAACAGCTCGTCGAGGTTGCCGAGGCCGGGCTGGTTGACCGACGTGCCGTGCAGCAGGTCGAGCATCCGGCGCAGGTCGGCCATCGCGGACCGCCGGGACAGCTCGACCGCCATCAGCGAGTCCATGATCCCGTCGTCGGCGAAGCCCGGTGTGGTGGCGAGCTTGATGCGCGCGGCACCCGAGTGGACGCCGATCGCGCTCACGTGGTGGGAGATGACGTCGTGCAGGTCCCGCGCGATCGTGGTCCGGACGCGGCGGACCGCCTTGTCCACCTCCGCGGTGGCCTCGCGCACCTCGTTCTCCCGGTTGTGGCGCACCTCCGAGATGTAGGCGCGGCGGGCCGACGTGTACCTGCCCACCATCCAGGGGATGAACGCGTCCTTCATGACCTCCGTGACCGTCGTGAGAACGTTCGACGGGTCCACCAGCGCCTGCGCGGCCACCGCGCCCGACGCCAGCATGACGACCGCCGCGACGCTCACCCCTCCGTACAGCCACGCACCGGCGCGGTAGGCGGCGATCATGCCGCCCACCAGGTCCATGTCGGTCTCCGGCGCCTCGCGGAACATCACGGCCATGCCGACCGCGACGACCGCGTGTCCCACGGTCACCCAGGCCGAGCAGCGTGGAGGCAGGGCCAGCGCGGCGTCGGCGCACACTATGACGACGAGAGCACCGGCGTAGGCGGCGAACGGCAGCTCCGGCGCCGCCGACGTGAACGCGACCGTGTCGACCGCCAGGCACGCGAGCGCGATCAGGAACGCCTGCCACCCGAACGCTCGCTCGACGCGGGAGAGCGACGCCACGCGTGCCCGGTCCGCGATCGTCCCGGATCCGTCCACTGTGGTCACACGGGTAATTATCCTCGTCAGGCGCCCTCGCGAGTCCCCCAGCCAGGGGACAGGGCTCCCCGGACCACAGGACGATTCCGCGGTGGTTCCGTTCCTACTCTCGGCCTCGTCGCACCATCGACGTCGATGCGGGGAGGACATGTCATGCTGGCTGTTCTGGGGTTCGGCGCGATCGGACTCTTCACCGTTCTGGTCATGACGAAGAGAATGTCGCCGGTCGCGGCCCTGGTCCTCGTTCCGCTGGTGTTCGGCCTGATCGGCGGGTTCGGTGCCGACCTCGGCGACATGATGATCTCGGGAATCGTCGAGACCGCGCCGACCGCGGTGATGCTCGTCTTCGCCCTGCTCTACTTCCTGGTGATGTTCGAATGCGGGCTGTTCGAACCGTTCGTCCGCCGGATCATCGCGACCGTGGGCGACGACCCTGTGCGGATCGTGGTGGGCACCGCCGTCCTGGTGATGATCATCGGCCTCGACGGCGACGGCTCCACGACCGCGCTCATCACCGTCTCGTCGATGTACCCGATCTACCGCCGGACCGGCATCAACCCGCTGATCATCGCGATGCTGCTCGGCATCATCTGCCCGGTCCTCAACTGGATGCCGTGGGGAGGCCCCGCGGCGCGGATGTCGATCTCCCTCGGGGTCGACGTCAAGGACGTCGTCGTGCCCATGCTGCCGACGTTCTTCATCACCCTGGCCGCCGCTCTCGTCTTCGCCTACGTCCTCGGCCGCTCGGAGAGGCGCAGGCTGAAGAAGGTCGAGGAGACGGAGGCGACCGAGGTCCACGCGCCCCGCAAGCCGATGGAGACCAGGAACTTCTGGTTCAACCTCGTTCTCACGATCGCGCTCATGGTGAGCCTGGCCCTCGGTCTCTTCCCCCTGCCCGCGCTGGTGATGGGCGCGTTCGCGATCGCGGCCACGGTCAACTTCCCGAACATCCGCGTGCAGCAGGACCGCCTGAAGCCGCACGCCGGCACCGTCGTCGTGCTGGTCACGCTCATCCTGGCGGCGGGCGCGTTCACCGGTGTCCTCAGCGAGAGCGGCATGGTCGAGGCGATGTCCGGCAGCATCCTCTCGGTCGTCCCGCACAGCTGGGGCGGCGCCTTCGCGTTCGTCACCGCGGCGCTGTCCATGCCACTGCTGATCATCCTGTCCACGGACAGCTTCTTCCTCGGCGTGGTCCCGATCCTCGCGCAGACCGGGGACGCCTTCGGCCTGCCGCACGAGGTGATCGCGCGGGCCGCGTTGATCGGGATGCCGTTGCACTCGCTCAGTCCCCTCATCGCGCCGATCTACTTCGTGGCCACGCTGCTGCGCACCGACATCGGCTCCCTGCAACGCTTCGCCTGGCCGTGGACCCTCGGCCTGAGCGCCATCGCCCTGGCGGCGGCCACCGTCACCGGTGCCATCTACGCCGTCTGACCCCGAATGCTGGAGGCACGGTTGCGTTTCATCAGTTACACCAACGGATCCGAAGAAGGCATCGCGATCAGGTCGGAGGGCGGCTACCGCGGCCTCCTGGTCTCCGCGCTCGGCGGCGACCTCCCGCACTTCCTGCGCGACGACGACGCGCTCGGCGAGTTGGCCGAAACCCTGGGCAGCGCACCGGAGTTCGCACTGTCCGACGTCCGGCTGCTGCCGCCGGTCGTGCGCCCCGGGAAGATCCTCTGCATCGGGCTCAACTACCGCGACCACTCGGCGGAGAGCGGCTTCGAACCGCCGTCCTACCCCGCCGTCTTCGCCCGGTTCGCCAACAGCCTCGTCGCGCACGGCGAGCCGCTGGTCCGTCCGGACGCCTCCGACCTCCTCGACTACGAGTGCGAACTCGCCGTGATCATCGGGAAGGGCGGGCGGCACCTCCGCGAGGACGAGGCACTCGGCGCCGTCGCGGGGTACTCCCTGTTCAACGACGGGTCCGTCCGCGACTTCCAGATCAGGTCGGACCAGTGGACGATGGGCAAGACCTTCGACCGCACCGGCGCTTTCGGCCCCGAGCTCGTCACCCGCGACGAACTGCCGGAGGGAGCCCGCGGGCTGCGCATCCGGACCGTCCTGAACGGACAGACGATGCAGGAGGCCGACACCGCGGACATGATCTTCGGCGTGGCCCGGCTCGTGGAGATCCTCTCCGAGGCGATGACGCTCGACCCCGGCGACGTCATCGTGACCGGCACCCCCGGCGGCGTCGGCGCCCTGCGCACACCGCAGGTCTGGCTCAGGCCGGGCGACGAGTGCACGATCGAGATCGAGCGAATCGGCTCGCTCACGAACACGGTCGTGCAGGAGACATCCGTTCTCCAGCAGGCATAGCCGGTGGTGCGGTGGGCGCCCGCTGGACGCCCACCGCACGATCGGCCGACTGGTCAGGGCGCGATCCCGATGCCGGGAACCCTGCTCCAGACCGCCTCTTCCGCGGCGGTCATGACCGGCCAGTTCTGACCACCGGGCCGCGGCCGGACCTGCGAGGCGTACGACTCGGGACTGAACCCCGGGTCGTAGAAGCACCCGCTGCCGTAGCTCTTGTCGAACGCACCGCACGAGTCCGCGATCGACCGGGCGGTGGGCCTGCGGCCGGAACGGACCCACGAGTCGAGCGCCGCGATGGAGTTCGCGTACTCGGCCGTGCTCAGTTCGCTGTGGTCGGACTCGTTCGTGAACGTCTGCACGAGGTCGTCCGCGCGGCCCGCCCGCCGCACCGTCTCCCGGTAGGCCGCCTCGTGCTCCACGTAGACCTGCGGGTCGTGGATCGCGTGCAGGGTGAGTACGGGGAGGGTGATCTTGCCGGTGAGGTCGGCGTCGTACGACAGGTCACGACGTGCGGTGCGGTCGGCCGAGAACCGGGCCACCCCCGCGTTGAGCGCGGCGTCGTCGCGGGAACCGTCGTAGTGGACACCGCGGTTGCCGAACGGGTTGCCGCCGTCGAGCCGCTTGAACACGATGTCCTGGAACAGGAACGTCGCGTAGAGCAGGTTCGTGGCGAGCGTGTCCTCCGACATGCGCGTGACGGCGACGATCTCGGAGAGGTTCCGCTGTTGCGCCTCGGTCCGTTCGGCTGCGTCGGAGTCGATGCCCGTGCACTCCTGCAACCGGCCGAGGACGTCCTCCGGCGTCAGCGTCGAGTCCGCGGGAAGTCCCTGCCACAGCGGGTACTGCGGTTCGGTGGGACGGGGGAGGTTGCCGCAGTAGTACTGGTAGACCACGCGCAGGTCGACGCGGTGGTCGTAGCCGCGCGACCCGCCGGCCAGGAGCCCGTTGGTCAGCAGCACCCCGTCGTAGAGGCCGGGCTTCTTCGCGTAGGTCTCCGCGACCTTGGCCGCGACGTTGCCGCCGAACGACTGGCCGTGCAGGTAGGTGCGCGCGGGCTTGCCGAACCGTTCGACGAACAACTGCCGGACGTTCTCGGTGTCGGCGGCGGCCATCCTTACCCCGTACCCGCCACGCCGGTACGAGGAGGCGGCCCACGCGTACCCCTCGTCGACCATCACCGCCCAGCGCTCCAACTCCTCGTCCGTGCTGGACGAGTCGTAGGCGAAGTCGGGACCACCATGGGCGTGCACGACCAGAGAGCCGTTCCACTTCTTCGGAACGGCCATCGTGAAGTAGGCGCCGTTCGCGTCCTGGCCGGTGTAACAGGTGGCCTTCTCCCCCACGTTCGCCGGACACGGGGCAACGGCGGCCGACGAACCGGCGGCGTTGACGACGGGCGCGGGGCCCAGCAGGCCGGCGAGCGTCGCGACGAGCACCGCCATCGGCGCCGCCACCCGTCGACCGGCTGCGCGGCGTGCGTCAGACATGTCCAAGGATCTGCTCCATCTTCGAAGGCGCGACCAGGTGCGCGGAGGGCTCCCGGCACGCAGCCGGGGCTCTTCCGCCACGCCGGCACCCCGATCGCGCCACGGCTTGACTTCCACTTCTGGTTACCAGCCGGTAACTGAGCGCCACCCTAGCTCAATGCTATAGCAAAAACAACAAGCAACATCAAAACCAGTTGCTATGGATACAGCATCGTCAGACGTCGCGGCCGCGCAGCCGGACCACCGCGGCGCCCACCACCACGACGATCCAGGCTCCGAACACCAGGGCACCGGCGGCAGGACTCAGCAGCGCCGGGTCCTGAACGGTGTGGACGAACGCGTCGATCGCCTTGGCGGGCAGGTACTTCAGCACGTTCTCCCGCCACGACTGCGGCAGCAGGTCGCCGAGGTTGGGCATCAGGAAGACCAGCGTGATGACCGCGGTGACGGCCGCCGCCGTGGTGCGCAGGAGCGTGCCCAGCGCGATGCCGATCACCCCGACGCCCGCCAGCGACACCGCGGCGCCCACCACCGCGCGCAACGCACCCGGATCGGCCAGGCCGATCACCGCGCCGCCGGTGGCGTCCAGGACCGCCATGCCGCCGAAGAACGCCACGAGGCTCATCACCAGCATGGCCGGGAACACCAGCGCCACCAACGCGACGATCTTGGCGAACAGGACCGGCAACCGGGACGGCACCGCGGTCAGCACCACCCTGACCATTCCCGTGGCGTACTCGGTGCTCGCCATCAGGACCCCCAGCACACCGACCGCGAGGCCCGCGAACTCGGCGCCGCTGAGCACCGTGGCGACCGGGTCGTCGTCGACCACGACCGCGGACGCCATCGACTTGACCGGCAGCATCACCACGGCGAAGAGCATCGCTACCGCCGCGTTGGCCAGGCAGATCGTGCTGGAGCGCACGGAGATCAGCTTGATCCACTCGCCGCGCACCACTCCGGCGAACGACACCGCGCGCGCGACGCGGTCGTTCAGGAGGGTGGTCATGCGGCTGTCCTTCCGTTGTGGCCCTGGTACTCCACCGAGTCCACGGTCAGCTCCAGGTAGGCCTCTTCGAGAGACGCGCGCTGAGGTGTCAGTTCGAACAACGGGATGCCGGCGGACAGCGCGCGCATCGCGATCTCCTCCGCCCCGGCGCCGGCCACGAGCAGGCCGCCGTCCTCCTGCCGGGTCACCACGGCGCCCTGACCTTCCAGCAGCAGCACCAGTTCTCCGGCCATCGGGGTGCGCACGAGAACACCCCGTGCGGCGGACGCCACGAGATCGGCGACGGACAGGTCGGCCAGCAACCGGCCACGCCCCAGAACGACGAGGTGGTCCGCCGTGAGCGCCATCTCGCTCATCAGGTGCGAGGAGATGAACACCGTGCGGCCTTCCTCCGCCAGCCCGCGCAGCAGTGCGCGGATCCACCGGATCCCGTCGGGGTCGAGCCCGTTGACCGGCTCGTCGAGCATCACGGTCCGGGGGTCTCCGAGCAACGCCGCCCCGATGCCCAGCCGCTGCCCCATGCCGAGCGAGAAACCACCGGCCCTGCGCCGGGCGACAGCGCTCAGGCCCACGAGGTCGAGCACTTCGTCGACCCGCCGGGCGCCGATGCCGTGCGTCGCTCCGAGCGCCAGCAGGTGGTCTCGCGGCGACCGGCCCGGATGCACGGCCCTGGCCTCCAGCAGCACGCCGATCTCGCCCAACGGCGCGGCGTGCTCGCGGTACGGGCGGCCGTTCACCTCGGCGCTGCCCGACGTCGGGCGGTCCAGGCCCACGATCATCCGCATGGTGGTGGACTTCCCGGCACCGTTGGGGCCCAGGAACCCCGTGACCACACCAGGTCTGACGGTGAAGCTCACCCCGTCGACGGCGGTCGTGGTGTCGTAGTTCTTGACGAGATCCCTCACCTCAATCATCACGATCCCCTTTCAGGAACTCGGCGACGACGGCGAGCACGTCGTCGAGCCGGTCGAGCCACGGCAGGTGGCCCGCGCCGGGAACGAGTTCGAACCGCGCCTCCGGAATCGCGGCGGCGTAGCCACGGCCGTAGCCGGGGGTGAGCAGGACGTCGTCCTCGCCCCAGACCACGAGGACCGGCACCGCGACGCGTGCGAGGCGGGTGGCGAGTTTCGGGTCCTGCAGGGCAGGTCCGGTGTACGGCAGCATCAACTGGACCGCTGCGGCCGGTGGTCCGTCGCCGCGCGCGGGCGATCCCGGCCCGAACCCCAGCGGGGCGCCCGTGATCCGGGGACCCGCCGCGTTCAGCAGCACGAGCCGGCCGATGCGGCGACCTCGGTCGCGGACCGCCATCTCCGCGCCGATCCAGCCGCCGAACGAGCTCGCCACCACGGTCACGTCGTCGAGTCCGAGGTCGTCGAGCAGGTCGAGGTAGGTCTCCACGAGCCCGTCCACCCCGGTGAACCAGTCAGGCCTGGGCGTCCCGCCCCAGCCGGGGTGGACCGGGGCGATCACGCGGTGGTCCGCGGCGAGGTGCTCGACCAGGTCCGCCATGACCTCCAGTCCCCCGCCTCCGTGCAGGACCAGCACCGGCCGTCCCCGTCCCGCCTCGCGCACGGTGAGCGGAAGCTCCGGATAGGGCTGCAGCACAAGGATGTTCATGGAGGCGATCACGGCGTCACGCTCAGCACGCCGGTGAACGGGATCGACATCATCATGGCCTTCGCGGTGCCGGTCATGCTGCCGCCGTCGACGGTCGCCGTGCAGGAGAACGTGACCTTGAACGGCGAGCTGACCTTGCCCTTGAACCTCAGCTCGTCCCCCGAGCGCGCCGCGTCCTCGATCGGCACGCCGTCGAGCGTTCCGGTGAGCGCGCTGGCGCCGGAGTCGAGCACCAGGTCGTACCGCTTCGCGCCGCCCGGCGTCTCGAAGCTCAGCGTCCACACGGCGATCCGGTCGCGCGCGGCGGGGTGGCGGCGCCGGTACTCGGCCGCGGCGGCCACCGAGTCGCGGTGCTCGGCCGCGGTGTCGGGGATCTGGGACGGGTCGAACTCCCTGGTGCTGAAGAACCGGTCCATGGCGTCGTTGGCGCCGACCGCGTGCTCACCCGCCCGCGGCAGCATGCCCGCCTCGTACCGCGCGACCGCCGCGTCCACAGTGGACTCCTCCGCGACGGCGTGCGCGAGTTCGGCTCCGTCGAGCATCGCGAGGTTCACGCCGAAGCCGCCCCACGGGGACATCAGGTGCGCGGCGTCCCCGAGCAGGGTCACGCCGGGCCGGGGCTGCCACGTGAGGGGCGCGGGCAACGCGTGGATCGCCCGGTTGACGAACGCGCCGTCCCCGCCGGTGATGAACGGCATCAGGTCGTCGGACCAGCCGGAGAACTCCTTGCGCAGGAACCGTTGCACGGCCTCGCGGTCTTCCAGGTCGAGCCCGGCGCGCTCGCACCAGTCTGCCTCCGTGCGCAGGGCGACGTACCCGCGGACGTGGCCGTTGCTGTTGCGCTGGCCGATGAGCGCACGGCCGGCGTTGTCGGTGGCGAACATGTGGCCGTCGCCGACCAGTGCCGCGACCCGCGGGTGCCGCTCGTCGACGTCGTCGAACCTGGCGTCGAGGAAGGAGATGCCCGTGTAGTGCGGCGTCGCGTCGGTCAGCAGCGGGCGGACCCGTGACCAGGCACCGTCCGCGCCGACCAGCAGGTCGGCCTCGGCTACCGCGCCGTTGCCGAACTCAAGGCGGCGCACACCGTCGCCGAACTCGGTGGCGCCGACGAACTTGTGGCCCCACCGCACGGTTCCGGGGGTCAGCGACGCCGCGAGCAGCTCCCGCAGCTGTCCGCGGTCGATCTCGTTCGCCGCCTCGTCCTCTTCTTCCGGGACGAACGCGGACAGCACGGCGCCGTGCTGGTCGAGCCTGCTCTTCGCCTGCCCCTCCTTCCGCGCCACCGCGCGGAACCCGTCGAGCAGACCGGCGTCCTCCAGCGCGATCTGCCCGGAGTCGGCCTTGAGGTCGAGCGTGCCTCCCGCGTCACGGGAGCTCACCGAGGCGTCGGCCTCGTAGACGGCCACCTCGAATCCGCGGATCTGCAGCACACGAGCGCACAGCAGGCCTCCCGGGCCCGCTCCGATGATCGCGATGCGCGGCTTGGTCATGTCGTTCCTCCCAAAGTTACAGTGACTGTATTTTTACAGCAGCCGTAAAAATTCTGTCAATGAACTAAGCTGAGGAGCATGAGCTCGCGATCGGTGGCATGGACGACCCCCCACTCGCCGGAGGAGGCCTCCGGTGAGGGCCTGCGGGAGCGCAAGAAGCGCCTGATGCGCCAGCAGCTGTCCGACACCGCGACCGAGATGTTCGTGGAACGGGGCTTCGAGGCGGTCCGCGTGTCCGAGATCGCCGCGGCCTGCGGGGTGTCGGAGAAGACGGTGTTCAACTACTTCCCCAGCAAGGAAGCCCTCGTGCTGGACCGCTGGGAGGCGACGACGGCGTCACTGCGCCAGAGCCTGCGCGACCACGACGTCCCGCCCGTCGAGGCAGTGCGGCGAGTCCTCGACACCGAGCTGGACGACCTCCTGTCCTGGGTGACGGCGCAGCCGGACCCCGAGTCGGCGTGCGACAGGATGTGGAGGTTCATCGAGCTGACCAACGCCGCGCCGTCACTGCGGGCGCACCAGCGGGACTCGCTGGACGCGGCCGTCTCCGTCGTCGCGGAGATCCTGGCGGAACGCGCGGGCCTGGCCCACGACGCGCCCGAGCCGCACATCGCCGCCATCGCGCTCATCGGCCTGTGGGACGTCCAGGCCAGAGCCTTGAGGAGGCACCTCGCGGACGCGCGCGACGTCGGCTCCACCCGCGAGGAGGTGGCGGACGAGGTCCGGCGGGCGGCGCACCTCGTCGAGTCGGGACTCGCGACGCTCGGCCCACGGCGGTGAAACGCCGAACGGCCTGCCGACGAAGTCGGCAGGCCGTTCACGGAGCGGGGTTCAGTACTGCGGCTGCTTGAGCAACGAGTCCTGCCCGGCGATCTCCGGCTGGTACACCTGCTCGTCCCACGCCTCGGCCGGCACCGGCCGCAGCGCGATGGAGACGACGTTCTCCTGACACCCGAAGGCCTCGGTGATGGCCGAGGTCAGCGCGGTCGACAGCGCTGCCTCCTGCTCCGGCGAGAGCGTGGCGGGGAAGTGCTTGACGGTCACGTGCGGCATTGCGGACCTCCTTGGACGGAACGGATGTGTTCGACGAGCGACTCGACGAGCGGGAGGCGGAGCATTCCGTAGTGGTCCGCCGGTACGTCCACATAGGACACGGAAGCGCGCACCGCCGGCCGTTCGATGAACGACGGCTGGTCGCCCACCGCGCGGAACACGGTGACCGGGGCCGCGATGGAGCGCAGCGCGAGGTCGCGGTCGGTGTGGTCGAAGCGGTACGTCTGGTGCACCACGCGCGCGATGCGGCGGACCAGGTCCGGGTCGAGGTCCAGGCGGGCGCTCACGAACGCGGTGAACGTGGCCTCGTCCCGGGTCGCGCGCAGGCACTCCTCCAGCAGGTCGCCGGAGACCGCGCCCGCGAAGACGGAGAACAGGATCGTGACATAGCCGCGGCTGCGCCAGCTCGGTGTCCGGTCGGCGCCGCCCGCCCTCGGGTTGCCCGGCGCGATCAGGAAGAGCTGCTCCACGCGCTCCCCGTCCCGCTCCAGCTGGTGGGTCGCCTCGAACGCGACGCGCGCGCCGAACGAGTAGCCCCACAACGTGTACGGGCCCCTGGGTTGCCTGCGGCGTATTAACTCCAAGTCGCGCGCGGCCATCTCGCCGATCGACGGGTACGCGGTCTCACCCGCGTTCACGCCGTGCGCCTGCACGCCGTAGAACGGGCGGCCCGCGCGTGCGGCCAGCTGGCGCAGGTTCATCGGGTAGCCGCCCAGGCCCGGCCAGCAGTACACGGGTTCCAGCGTGCCCGCGGCCGAGAGCCGGATGAGCCGCGACGCCGCGTCCGCAGTGTCGCCCTCCACGACCTTCGCCAGTGCCTCGACGGTCGGCGCCTCGAAGAGCACCTGCAGCGGCAGCGACAGGTCGAAGTCCCTGTTGATGCGGTTCACGAGTCCCACCGCCAGCAGGGAGTTGCCGCCCGCGGCGAAGAAGTCGGTCTGCACCGAGACCGTCTCGATCTTCATGAGCCTTCCCCAGATCTCGGCGATCCGCCGTTCGGTGTCGGTGCGGGGTTCGACGACGGGCTGGTCGGAGAAGTCCGCCGCCGCCAGGTCCGACTCGGCGAGGGAGCGCGTGTCGATCTTGCCGTTCGCCGTGTGCGGCAGGCGGTCGAGCACGATCACCTTGTTCGGCATCATGTAGTCCGGCAGGAACGAGCGCAGGTCGTCGCGGATCAGCTCGGTCGGCCCCTTCATGTGCACCGCGTCCTCCTTCATGCCGCGGTGGCGGATCTGCTCCGCGCTGACCTTGCCTCCGATGAAGAAGTACGACGGGCCGACCGGCAGTCCCCGCTGCTCCAGCAACGACGTGAGCCGCCGGTGCGAGGGCAGGTCGTGGCCGCTCTTCGAGCTGTAGCCGGAGGACATGAGCCCCAGGCCGCGCACCGCCTGGTAGCGGTGCAGCACCCGGCCGAGCTCCAGGTAGGACAGCCAGTCCTGCCCGGTGCGGCTGACCAGTGCGACGCCGAACGCGGAACGTTCGTAGGCCTGCTGGTTGATGGCGATGACGTGCCTGCGTTCGATCACGCCGTCCGCGACCTGCTCGAAACCGTTCTCCGCGAACCGGTACAGGCCCGCCGGCAGACCGGGGACGCGGTCGCCGTGCGCCTGCACGTACACGTCCATGGGCTCCTCGGCCGGTTCCGGGAGCGCGGGCGCGAAGTCGAACGCGCCCAGGTAGTAGTCGTCGGAAGCGCATTCGAGGTGCGTCATGACCTCGGGCGCGTGCCCGGCCGCGCGGACGGTCAGCCCGTGCTGCGGCAGGATCTGCTCGAACAGGCCGACCATGTGCCCGGCCTCGATCTCCAGCACCTCCAGGATGTTGGTGCGGTACACCGGTTCGATGGCCCGCCGCCTGCCGACGAAGTGCACGCGGGCACGTGGCTCCTGACCGGCCGCCTTCGGCTGGATGAGGTACAGCCGGTGCTCGACCGGGTGGTAGTAGTAGAACCCCGGCTCCAGACCGAACAGACCGTCGACCTCCAGGTACAGCTGGGTGGCGTAGAGCGAGCCCGGCGAGGCGTAGCCGTACTTGGGCAGCAGCCGCTTGACGCTGTGGAACTGCCCGAAGTACCGCATGATGCGGCCGAACTCCTCCTGTCCCAACGAAGCCGGGTCACGTGAGGTCGTCGCGGTCGTGCGCGTCCGCAGCAGTTCGAGGACGTCGTTCCTGGTGACGTCACCGCCCTCGTAGAAGCGGTAGGTCTTGCGGGCGAACACGGTGCGGCGCTGAAGGGCCGTCGGCTCGCGGCCGGGCAGGTCGAGCGCCGGCTTGCCGCTCAGCTCACCGGACTCCCGGCACCCGAGGTTGGACAGCTGCGCGCGCAGCTGCACCCTGCCCTCCTTGGACTGGTGGTGCGCGCCGTGGCTGCCCTGGTCCATCAGGGCGGCCTCCTTGGGGTTCAGCTCGACGAACGCCAGGAGGTTCTGGAACCCCGTGCGCGGGTCGTCGCGCACCACCACGGCGGCGTGCTTGATCCACTCGTGCGTCTCCAGCGCGAGGCGGACCTCGTCGAGCTCGACCCGGAACCCGCGCAGCTTCACCTGGTTGTCCGTGCGGCCGACGAAGACCGCTGTGCCGTCGGGGTTCCAGTACGCCAGGTCGCCGGTGCGGTACAGCCGCGGCGAACCGAAGTCCTCCTGGAACGGGTTGTCCACGAACCGGTCCGCGGTCAGGTCCGGCTTGCCGAGGTAGCCGCGCGCGAGCTGCAGCCCGCCGATGTACAGCTCACCGATCTCGCCGATGGCGACCGGTCTGCGGTCGCCATCCAGGACGTAGTACTGCGTGTTGAGCACCGGTGCCCCGATCGGCACGGTCGGCGGGCCCTCCGCGACCACGGCCGGGTCCACCCGGTGCGACGACGAGTTGATCGTGCACTCGGTGGGCCCGTAGAGGTTGACCAGCTCGCGGTCGGGTAACTCGGCGAAGAACCGCTGGGCGAGTGAACGGGACAGCGCCTCACCGCCGCAGAAGACCTGCCGGAGCGTTGTGCACTCGGTGATCCGCTCGGTGTCCACAATGGCCTGCAACAGCGTCGGCACACACTGCAGCGTCGTCACGCCGTACGCCTTGATGGTGTCCACGAGCCCTTCCGGGTCCCGGTACACGCCGGGCGCGCCCATGACGATCGTGCTGCCGCACGCGGAGGCCAGGATCTCCCACTGGGCCGCGTCGAAGCTCATCGGTGTCTTCTGCAGCACGACCCTGCGCTGGTCGATGCCGTGCGTCTCGGCGAGCCAGGTCATCTGGTTCACGATCGCCCGGTGCTCGATCATCGCGCCCTTGGGCTTGCCGGTGCTGCCGGACGTGTAGATCACGTAGGCAAGGTCCCCCGGCGTCGGCGGTGCCGGCGGGCCCTCGACGGCGTCGATGTCGTCGATCACCACGACGGTGATCCCCGGCGGCACCATGCGGCGCAGCTTGCCCGCCAGTTCCCGCTGGGTGAGGACGAGCTCGCCGCCGAAGTCCTCGACCATGTACCGCAGCCGGTCCTCCGGGTACTCCGGCGCCAGCGGGAGGTAGGCGCCGCCGCCGTGCAGCACGCCCCAGGCGCCGACGATCAGGTCGGACGACGGGTGCACGAAGAGTCCGACGCAGTCGTCCTCCCGCACCCCCAGGGTCCTCAGGTGGGCGCCCACCGCCGCGGCACGCGCGGAGAGCTCCGTGAACGTCAGCCGCTCGTCGCCGTGCACCACCGCGATGTCGTCACCGCGCAGGCGAACCTGCTCGTCGAGCAGGTCCACCAGCGTCCGGTCCGGCAGATCCCGCAGGGTCCGGTTGAACTCCCGCGTGTGCGCATCGGCGTCCAGCAAGGCGCGTTTCACGTCGACCCCCTTCGTTGCAGCGGCCCTTCTCCCTGTCAGGTTCAGAAAGTCCGCTGTCGATGCGCTATCGGTCCGGTATGGACGGCGGAGAAGCGGAAACGCCCGGCGGGAGAACCCGCCGGGCGTTTCGGTCCACAAAGGAGTGTCAGGCCGGTTGTGGAACCGGCGCGGCGATGCGCACCGCGTCCTGCGGCAGCCTCGGCTCCAGGCGCACCAGGGCGAACGCGGACGCGGTCACCCCCGCGGCGAGCACGAGCCACATGCCCGTCGCCGAGAACGTCATCAGCCACGTCAGGACGGCCGGTGCGGTGGCGGTCGGGATCGCCCAGGAGAACTGGTACACCGACAGATGACGCCCGCGCGTCTCGGCCGGTGCCGCGGACGACACCAGTGCCGAGGCGGTCGCCCCGTGCATCAGCTCTCCCAGCGTGAACAGCGCCGTGGCCGCGAACGCGCCGGCCAGCAGCACGGCCGTCGACGACGACACCACCCCGAGCGCCGCGAACACGACGAACGACACGCCGATCACCACCGCGCCCGCGGCCGTGGTCCTGGTGCGCTGGTACCGCACCAGGTACCGGGTGACCGGGATCTGCAGCAACGCGATCCCGATGGTGTTCACCGCGTACAACGTGCCCACCAGACTGGTCGGCGCGCCGAGCTGCGTGGTGATGTACACCGGCAACGCCACCGCCAGCACCATGTATCCGAAGGCGATCGGCACGTTCAAGGCGGTCAGGGCGAGGAACGGCTTGTTCGCCAGCACCGTCCGGTACCCGCCGCGCGCCAGCGTTCTCACCTGGGGCGCCACCGGCTGGTACCGGATGGAACCGACGATCACCGCCGCCAGCACGAACGCGAGGCCCGTGCCGAGCACGATCACCTGGTACGCCGCGTCACTGCCGAGCGTCAGCGCGCCGGCCGCGACCAGACCACCGGCGCCGAGGCCCGCGTTGCGCAGACTCCGTTGCGCGGCAAGCAGCTTGTCGCGTTCCGCGCCCTGGGCGATGTCGGCCACCAGCGACTGGATCGACGGCGAGAACGAGCCGTCACCGACCGCCACCAGCGCGACGGCGAGGAACATGCCCAGCGCCGAGTCCACGAACGGGTAGAGCCCGAACCCGAAGGCCCGCAACAGATACCCGCCGACGACCACCGAACGCGCGCCGAACCTGTCCACGAGCACACCCGAGATCGGGTTGCCCACCAACGCGAACAGCGCGCCCGCCGTCATCAGCACGCCGACCCGTTCGATCGGCAGCCCAGTGACGTGGTGGAAGTACAGCAGGGACAACGGCAGGTACATGCCCGCGCCGGTCGCGTCGACGACCATCCCGGTCAGGTACCGGGTCTTCCAGCCGTTCATCGCCGGTCCTTCCTCCGCTGCTCGGGAATCCGCGGTGCGGGCCGCTGCACGCGGGCACCGCTGGGGTTGGCGACGACGAGCACCAGGTCGACGGGGTTGAGGACGTCCATCTCCGGCAGAGTGTGCTTCTTCACGACGATCCCTCCTGGACTATGCGGGTCTGGGTCTCGAACCTGACCCCGAGCGCGCGCAGGCGGGACTCCGCCTCCGCCCGGTCGGCGCCGGTGGCCACGGCGGCGAGCAGGAAGTCCGCGGACCCCGCCGCCGGTGGGATGACGTCGCCGACGGCCGCGTAGCGCCAGAACCGCGCCACCCAGGACTCGACGAGCGTCGACGGCAGCGCCTCCACGAGACCCGGCCGCTTCATCATCAGCACCTGCCCGGACATCCGGGCGGGTGTGGGCGGAGGCCCGCCAGCGAGGGTGTCCGCGAGCAGCGGCAGGGACAGGCCCAGCTGCGCGCGCGTCAGGTACTCGCCGTGGTTGATGCCGAAGATCGCGGCACCGACCTCGCGGATCTTGGCCCCGCCGGTCCTGGCGGCGATCTCGCACACCACGAGCCGGTCGTCGGGCGTGTGGAACACCTCGGCGTGGAAGGCGTGCTCCAGGTGCCGGTCCGACGTCCGCAACGCGGTCACCGCGCGCTCGGTCAGGTCCAGCAGCCGCACCGACAACGGGTCCGCCACGTCGAGCGTCAGGTCGACGCGCGCACCCGGATCGGAGCCGAACGACGAGAGCGAGTACTGGTACTGCGACGCCCACGCCAGCACGACGCGCCCGCCGACGACCAGGCCGTCGACGTGGCACATCCGGCCCGGCACGAACGACTCCACGAGCGCGGGCCCCTTGAGCTCCAGCGGTTCCGGCCCGTGCAGCACGCGCAGGCCGATCGAGTTGAACCCGGCGACGTCCTTCACGACGACCGGGAACCCGTGCTCCGCCGCGAACTCCTCCACCTCCGCGGCGGTCGAGACCACCGCGTGGCGCGCGACCTCGATCCCGGCGGCGACGAGCATCCGCTTCATGACCGACTTGTCGCGGTACGGCACGGTGTCCGCGGTCCACGCGCCGTCGAGGCCGAGTTCTTCACGGACCCGTGCCGCCACCAGCAGGTCGGCCTCGTGGTGCGCGATGACATGGGTGACGTCGAACTTCCCCGCCAGCTCCAGCGCCTGCTCGAAGACCAGGTCCTCGTCGTGGAAGTCCGGCACGACCTCGAGGTGCGTCAGTCCGAGGTGATCGTCCGGTTCCCGCTCGCCCGCGCCGATGATCCGGTCGCGGGCGGCCAGGACGACGACGTCGGCGTCGTACCCGGCCAGCCACTCGCGGTACGGGAACGGTTCGAACGGGTTGCGGTGGATGATGAGGAGGCTCATGCCGGCACCGCCTCCACGACCTCGGCGGCACCCGCGCGCACGACGGTGCCGTCCTCCGTCTCGACCTGGATGTCGATCACCGACTCGATCAGCCTGGCGCCGTTCGCGATGGCGTCGTCCGCGTCGAGACCGGTGACCGCGACCAGCCCGAGCCGGTCCCAGTTGTCGCGCAGGGAACGGACCTCGTCACCGGGCTTGGCGCTCACCCGCACCACCAGGGCCACGGGTGCGGCGGCAGCGGCCTCGACACCGGAGACCGACACGACGCGGCCGGGTGTCCCGACGACGAACCGGGTGCTCGCGCCCGCGTGCGCCACGGGGCGTTCCGGGAGCTCGGGGACGAGCCCGAACGGCCAGCCGACCGAGTACGCGATCAGGTCGATCCCGTAGGCGCCCTCGACCAGGTCGGTGATGGCGTCGCCGGCGACCCGGTTGTGGCTCTCGATCACCGCCACCCCGCGCGAACCGACCCTGACCTCGGTGTGCGCGACGCCGTCGCGCAACCCCATGGTGGTCAGGAAACTCGGCACCGCCGCGCGGATCAGCTCCTCGTCGGCCTCGCTCATCCGCGCTGGCACGACGTGCCCGACCTCCGCGAACGACCGCGGGTCGACCCACTTCTCCGTCACCGCGACCACGACGTGGCGCCCGTTGAAGCTGAACGTCTCGACGCTGTACTCCGCGCCGTCGATGTAGCGCTCCATCAGGAACTCGCCCAGCAGGAACAGCGTCGAGACGCGGTCGGTGCGGGTCCCCCGCAGCCGCGACACGTGCTCCCAGGCCCGTTCGAGCTCGTCCGGCCCCTCGACCTTCAGCACCCCGATCCCGGCGGTCGCGTCCGTCGGCTTGACGATGAACGGGAAGCCGTGGCGTGCCGCGTAGGCGTCCAGGTCGCCGCGCTCGGCCAGCCGCGCCGCCGGCACCGCCGAGGGGTCGTGCAGCGCCAGGTGCGCCCGCATGGCGAGCTTGTCGCGGAACAGCCGGGTGACCTCCAGACCGGTGCCGCCCAGGCCGAACCTGTCGTTGATCCGGCCCGCGTTGTCGAGCCCCGGTTCGGTCAGCGACAACGCGACGTCGAAGCCGTGGAGGTCCCACAGCTCCTCGGCCACCGGCTCGACCTCGGACCAGCTGGTGAAGTCGACGACCCTGACGACGTCGGCGGCCTCCTCCTGGATCGCCGAGATCTTGGTCGGGTGCTGCAGGAGCAGCACCGTGATGCCGAGCTCCTTCGCCTTGACGACCGTGTCGTCGGTTCCTCCGACCAGCAGCAGCGTGCTCATCGGTCCGCTCCCCTCGTGATGCCGTCCGACGTCAGCACGCTCAGGTAGCGCTCACCGGTGTCGGGCAGGATGGTGACGATCGTCTTGCCTTCGTTCTCGGGCCTCTCCGCGACGCGCAGCGCGCCGAAGGCGGCGGCACCGGACGAGATCCCGGCGAGCACACCGGCCTGCCGGGCCAGCCACAGCGCGGTGTTCGCGGCGTCCTGGTCGGTGACCGTCAGCACGTCGTCGATCAGCGCGACGTCCGTGGTGTCGGCGACGAACCCGCCGTTGAGGCCGGGGATGGCGTGGCTGCCCGCGTACCCCCGCGACAGCAGCGGGGATCCCTCCGGCTCCACGCCGACGGCCTGCACCAACGGGTTCTGCGACTTGAGGTAGGCCGCGGTGCCGCAGAGCGTGCCGCCCGTGCCGATGCCGGCGACGAGGACGTCGACGGTGCCCGCCGTGTCGGCCCAGATCTCCGGCCCGGTGGACTCGAAGTGCGCGGCCGGGTTGTCGGGGTTGGCGTGTTGCTGCGGGAACCACGAGCCGGGCGTCGCCTCGTGCAGCTCCTTCGCCCGGTCGATACAGCCCTGGTAGCGGAGCTCCGCCGGGGTCAGCTCCACCCTCGCCCCCAACGCCTGGAGCAGTCCGATCCGCTCACGGGTGGCGTTGTCGGGCAGCACGATGACGCACCGGTAGCCGCGGGCGGCGCTCAGTGCGGCCAGCGCGATCCCGGTGTTGCCGGACGTCGCCTCGATGACGGTGCCGGATCCGGGGGTGAGCAGGCCGTCGCGTTCGGCGCCGCGCAGCATCCACAGCGCCGCCCGGTCCTTGACGCTGGAGCCGGGGTTGGCCGACTCCAGCTTGGCGAACACCGTCGCGTTCGCGGTGGGCAGCCGCAGCAGTGGTGTGTTGCCGACGAGGTCGTCGATGGACTCGGCCACCCGCAGGCCGCCCAGGGTCGTGGTCATGACGCCGTCCTCCGGATGGTGTGGCTGGTGGACACGGCCGCTGTCGGCGCGAGCGCCGCGGCACGGCCGGGAACGTCCCTGACGACGAGTGCGCAGGCCCCGATGACGGCGTCGTCGCCGACGCTGATCGGGCCGAGCACGGTGGCACCGGTGCCGAGGACGACGTTCCTGCCGATCTCGGGGTGCCTGCGTTCGCCGGACGGGCGCAGGTTGTCGCGCCACCAGCCGACCGCGCCGAGCGTCACCTGGTGGTAGATCGTCACGTCGTCACCGACGACGGCCGTCTCCCCGATGACGACGGCGGTGCCGTGGTCGATGAACACCCGGCGGCCCAGCCGCGCGCCGGGGTGGATCTCCACCCCGGTCGTGGCGCGCACGAGCAGCATCAGTGCGCGCGCGCTCAGCCGGAGTCCGCGGTTGTGCAGGCGATGCGCGACGCGATGGGCCCACATCGCGGGCAGCGCCGGGTGCAGCAGTCCCTCCACGTGGCCGCGGATCGATGGATCCCGTTCGACCACGGTGTCCCAGTCCTCGCCGCACAGGCGCAGCAGTCCGAGCTCCTTGCCCGGTGCCGGCGCGGCTGTGGTGACCCGCTCCATAGTGAGGGCCTCCTCCCATCCGTCGGTTGTCAGCAACCTCAGGGTGGGCGGAGGCCCTTTGTGTCGGCTTTCGGCAGCGGGACGCTGACCGATAGCGGATCGATAGAGCTAAATCGCCTGGTCAGACGGCACGGGACGGCTGCGCTGAGCCCAGGCGACCGCGGGACCGGTCGCCAGCGCGGCGGCGAGGAAGAGCCCGCCGAGCGCGAGCCAGCCCACGGCACCGCCGTCGATGACCAGCGCGGTCAGCGCCAGCGGGCCCAGAGTCCTCGCGACCGCGATGCCGCTGCCGAAGAACCCCTGGTACTGACCCTGCTTGCCCTCGACCGCGAGACCGAAGCTGATCTCCCAGTAGCCGGAGGCCAGCATCATCTCGCCCGCGACCTGGAGCACGGCGCCCGCCGCGAGCACCACCGCCGCGACCCACGCCGCCTGGTCGCCCGACGAGAACGCGAACACCACGCACGCGGCGAGGAGGAACAGCCCCGACAGGCGCACGATCCGGACCGCGCTGGCGAGGTCGTGCACCTTGTTCGCCACCGTGACCTGGAACAGCACCACGGCCACCGTGTTGATGACCATCAGCACGGACACCATCCAGCGCGGTGCCCCGGTGTGCCCGACGACCCACAGCGGCAGCACGACGCTCAACAACGGCATGTACAGCATCAGCACGGAGTTCAGCGCCGTCAGCACCGCATACGGACGATCACGCAGCACCACGAGCACCGGCTCGCCTTTCTCGGCCCTGGCGACCCCCGGAACGCGAGGGAGGCGTCTCAACACGAGTGCCGCAGCCAGGAATGTCGCGGCGTCCAGCGCGAACGCGATCAGATACGCGGCCTCGGTGTCGAACTGCAGCGCGACACCGCCGATCACGGCGCCGATCGCGATACCGGCGTTCGCCGTCGACTGCATGTACGCGCGCGCCTTCGTCCGACCGGCCGCGTCGACCACACCCGCGAGAAGTGCCTGACGGGCAGCTACCAACCCGCATTGGCAAATCGTATAGATGCACGCCACGACCAGAAACGCGGGGAACGAACGCACCAGCGCGAATGCCGCGACGGCAATCGCCGTGGCCGTCGCGAGCGCCACCGCCACGCCACGCGGACCACGCCGATCGGCCAAATGCCCGAGCGGGACACTCGCAAACGTTCCCAGCGTCCAACCCACGGTAAGACCCAGGCCCACCTGCGTCGGCGTCAAGCCGACTATTCGGGTGAAATACAGGACTGAACAAACATAATAGGCACCATCACCAATCGCATTGGTCAGCTGCGCAACGGCCAAACTATGAGACGGCCCTGCTGGGGGGAGCAATTTTCTTAACATCGCGCTCCTTTTTCCTCGTCACATGACATCATCACTCGGGGACAGTCGGCACCGTGAGCGGATCGTCAACATCGGCTCACGGAGCGAACGCATGTCCGGTTCATTCAGAACCGAAGAGACAAATCGGACTGCAGTGGCGGGCAGTTGAGGGGCGGACCAGTAATGCTGAGACTTCTGGGACCAGTGGAACTGGTGGTGGACCAGCGCTCGCTCGATCTGGGCGGGCCTCGTCAGCGGGTGGTGCTGACGATGCTCGGCCTCAACGCCAACCGCGTCGTCCCGGTCGACCAGCTCATCGACGCGGTGTGGAACAGCTCCCCTCCCTCCACCGCGAAGGGCCAGATCCAGATCTGCATCTCGGCCCTGCGCAAGGTCTTCACCGACGCCGGTGTCCCCGACGCCATCCGCACCAGACCGCCCGGTTACATCCTGGAGATCTCCGACGACGGCCTCGACAGCCTCCAGTTCGCCGCGCTCGTCGCGCGCGCCAGGGAGGAGAGCGACGCCGGCTCCGGCGAGGTCGCGGCCGCCACCCTGCGCACCGCGCTGGCGCTGTGGCGGGGGTCGGCGCTGTCCGGCGTCGCGAGCGACATGGTCCAGCGCGCCGCGCTGCCGCTCGACGACCAGCGCCTCGCGGCCGTGGAGGAACGCATCCGGCTCGACCTCATGCTCGGCAGGCACGAGGAGATCTGCGGCGAGCTGCGCACCCTCGTGCACGACAACCCGTTGCGCGAACGGCTGCACGGCTTCCTCATGCTGGCCCTCTACCGCGCCGGCAGGCAGGCCGACGCGCTCGAAGTCGGTCGCGCCGCACGCACCGTGCTGATCGAGGAGATCGGCATCGAGCCCGGCCAGGAGCTGCAGGACCTCGAACAGGCCATCCTCAACCGCTCCCCCTCCCTCAACGCCCCGCCCGTGCGCCAGAAGGCCGCGGCGGGCCAGGCCGCTCCGCCCGCGGCCGAGGCGCCGGCGACCATCCCGCACCAGCTGCCCGCGAGCATCACCGACTTCACCGGGCGCGACGACCTGATCGAGGTGCTGCGCGCGGGACTCGCGACCGAGTCCGACGAGGCCCGTTACGCCGTGCCCATCATGGCCATCTCCGGCAAGGGCGGCGTCGGCAAGTCCAGCATCGCGGTGCGGGTGGCGCACGAGGTCGCCGGCCGGTTCCCCGACGGCCAGCTCTACGCCGACCTGCGCGTGCACAGCGGTGACGACCGGACCGCGAAGCTGCTCGCCCGGTTCCTGCGGTCGCTGGGGGTGCCCGGCACGGCGGTGCCCGACGACGTCGACGAACGCGTGGAGCTCTTCCGCAGCAAGGTGTCCGGCAAGCGGCTGCTGCTCGTGCTGGACGACGTCACCAGCGAGGCGCAGGTGCTGCCGCTGCTGCCGGGCAGCGCGTCCTGCGCGGTGATCACCACGAGCCGGGCGCGGCTGTCCGGGCTGCCGGGCGCCCAGTGGTTCGACGTGGACGTGTTCGACGTCGACCAGTCCGCGGACCTGCTCGCGCGGATCATCGGCCAGGAACGGGTGAACGCCGAACCCGAGGCGGCGGTCGAGCTGATCACGTTCTGCGGCGGCCTGCCCCTGGCGCTGCGCATCGCGGGGGCCCGGCTCGCGTCGCGGCCGCACCTGCGCATCGACGGACTGGTCCGCAGGCTGCGCGACGAGGCGCGGCGGCTCGACGAGTTCGAGCACCACGGGCTGGAGCTGCGGTCCAACATCGGCCTGACCTACAAGGGCCTCGCCCCGGACGCCCAGCGGTTGTTCCAGCTGTTCTCGCTCATCCGCGCGCCCGAGTTCCCCGCGTGGACGGCGGCCGCGCTGCTGGACATCGACATCTACGACGCCGAGGACATCCTCGAAAGCCTCGTGGACGCACAGCTCGTCGACACCGTCGAGTACGCCGACGCGACGGCCCCGCGCTACCGCTTCCACGACCTGATCCAGGTCTACGCCAGGGAGAAGCTCACCGAGTCCACCACGCAGGAGGAACGCACCGAGGCCCTCGGCCGGCTGCTGGGCGCGTGGCTCGCGCTCGCCGAGGAGGCGCACCGGCGCGAGTACGGCGGCGACTACACGATCATGCACGGCAAGGCTCCCCGCTGGGCGGACGCCACGTGGGCGAACGTGGGCCTGACCGCGAACCCGATCGACTGGATGGAGAGCGAGCGGCGCTCCCTCGTCGCCGCGGTCCGCCAGGCGGCCAAGGCGGGGATGGACGAGCTGTGCTGGGACCTCGCGCTGACGTCGGTGACGCTGTTCGAGTCCAAGGGCTACTTCGACGACTGGCTGGAGTGCGCGCGGACCGCCGAGTCCGTCGCCAGGGTCGCGGGCAACGACATCGGCGTCGCGGCGATGCGGTACTCGCTCGGCACGCTGCACATGTTCCAGACCCGCCTGCAGGAGGCCGCGCAGTGCTTCGGCGAGGCGCTGGCGGGGTTCCGGGCGGCGGGTCACGAGCACGGCCAGGCCTTGGTGCTGCGCAACGACGCCCACGTCGACGGACTGCGCGGCGACGTCGGGTCGATGCTCGTCAAGTACGGCGCTGCGCTCGTGACCATGCGCGCCTCCGGCGACCGCATCGGTGAGGCGCACATCCTGCGCAGCCTCGCCAAGCACCACCTGGAGGAGGGCGACACGACCACCGCGCGGGCGCTGCTCGACGACGCTGTGGGCATCACCCGCGAGGTCAACTGCCTGCGCGCCGAGGCCCAGGTGGAGCACCGCGTGGCCGAGCTGCACGTGGTGACCGGCCAGATCGACCAGGCGCGCAAGTCGCTGCACCGCGTCCTGCAGATCGTGCGCGACACCGGCGACCGCATCGGCGAGACCTACGCCCTCTACAGCCTGGGTGTGGTGCGGCACAAGGAAGGCCGCCTCGACAACGCCGAGACGACCCTGGTGCACGCGCTCGACCTGTCCCGCAAGATGGGCGAGCGGCTGATCGAGGCCAAGACGCTGTACTCGCTGGGGCAGATCGCACTGGCCCGCGGCGGCGGCACGGCAGGCACCACGCACCTCGAACGCGCGCGGCAGCTGTTCGAGGACCTGGGTTCGGCGCTCTGGCAGGCGAAGACCCTTCTCGCGCTGTCCGAGGCCTACGACGCCGGCGACGACGCGCTGGTGGCCGTGCTCCGCGCGGCCGAGCTGCTCACGCCGATCGGTTCCAAGGAATCCGCTCAGCTTCTGGCCGAAGTGGAAATGACCCGCGCCGCGCTCTCCTCTTCCGTGTGACAGCGCGATCCGGAACGTTGAATTCAACGTTCCGGGTCGCGCCGTCGCGCGGTCGCTGGTTTTGTTCGTCAGCATTTTTTTCCTGATCACCAGTGCGTGTCTTCGACGCAGACCTGGAGGTCGGCACTCCAGTGGGTGTCCTGGGGGCAGTCGTTCGGTCCCTGAACCGTGACGACGCCGTTCTTCCAGTGGGTGTCAGCGGAGGCAGTACCGCTCGCGATTCCGAGGATGGCGATCGTCGCGATGAAGACGGAAACCAGCGTCGAGGCGGCGGACTTGCGGCTGGCGAACATTTCTACCTCCGGTTTTGTCGGGGGCGTTCCCCCTGGCTGACACCAGTTCAGCCACCGGCTCCTTCGGTCCTCGTTCCGTCCGCCATCGAGGTGCCTTAACCCGGTCGATAGAACCTTGAAAGTCGATCGACAGCCCCGCCCTGCAACGTTCGTCCCGTCGAGTTCAACGAACACGGGAGGGACCGGCGATGAACGCCACGACGCTCCGCCTCAGCAACGACGACCTTCGACACGTGGTCGAGGACGCCGACGCGGTTCAGGCGATGGCGACGGCGCTGATCGCCCGGTCCGCCGGCCGCGAGGACCTCACCGGCCTCGCGGACGAGGGTGCCGCCGTGCACGACGACGGCGAGACCGCGATCTACGAGACCGCGCAGGACCGGCAGCTGTGTGCGATGTCCGCCGCCGGCCTGCGTGAGTACCGGCTCGCGGTGCTCACCGCGCTGGCGACCCGCCACCTGGTGGTGCCCGGAGTCGTGACCGCCTCGGTCATCGGCTCGGGGCTCGCGCTGGAACTGCAGCTCACGATCCTGCGCACCCACGTCCCCAACGTCAGCCACATAGCTGTGGCGACGCAGGGGAACCAGCCGCCCGACCGGGCGGTGCTCGACCGGCTCGACCGCGACGGCATCGGGTTCTCCCTGGTGGAGACCCCCGCCGACGCGATGTTCGGCGCCAACCTCGTCGTGCTGGCCGGGGCCACCCGGCTCGGCGCGCTGCGGCTGGCGAAGGGCGCGGTGCTCGTCAACACCACCGGTGTCGACCTGCCCGTCGCTCTGCTCGACGGCGTGCACGCGGTCTTCGTCGACGACCAGGAAGGCCTCGCCGACAGCGACCGGACGTTCGTCAGAACCCACCGGGCAACGCGCAGGGGCGGCCGAGGACACAGGTCCCCGTCCGTCGTCGCCGACCTCGGCAGGGTGCTGGCGGGCGAACACCCCGGCCGCACAGACCACGACCACGTCCTGCTCGTCGAGCTGATCGGCGGCGGGACGGAGCTCGACCCCGTCCTCGCGGGCCGCATCCACCAAGCCGCCGCCGCGGCCGGACTTGGAACCTTCGCTGACAACTGATTCCACCCGAGAAATGTCCGTTCGCGGCGAGCAGCCGATACCCAAGGAGCCGACCATGTCCGTGTCCCAGTCCCACTGCGAGTTGCGCATCGTCCCTTCCTGCACCTCGACTGCGCAGTCCGGTCTGCGCAGCTGCGACCAGTGCCGCCAGGCCCTGCGTGACGAGCTGCGGGCACTGCCCGGACTGCACGAACAGTGCGCCCAGTCGCTCACTCCGGGTCGTCGGCCCGAGGTCGTGCAGATCAGGAACACCCGCGTGCCCGGCGGCATGAGCCTCAACCTGACCGCGGTCTCGGTGCGCACGAGCATCCTCGGCGTGCTGGCCTCGTGGTCGTCGATGGTCATCGAGGAGACCGGCACCATGAAACCGCCCTCGCGGCGGGTGCACGTGCTGTCGACGTTCCTCTACCGCAACCTCGACTGGATCCTGAACCACGAGGTGGCGCAGGACTTCGCCGAGGAGATCACCGACCTGGCCGACGCGGCGCGCGCCGTGCTGGACCCGTCGATGAGCGAGCGCCTCGACCTCGGCCCCTGCGGCGAGGCCGGCTGCAACATGACCGTCTACGCGGCGATCGGCTCCGGCGCCGACGCGGGTGCGCACGCCGCCTCCTGCGGTGCAGGCCACCACCTCTCGGCCGGCCAGTGGCTGCTGCTGGAGGAGTCCGACGACGCCCAGCAGCACTCCGCGCAGGGGACCGTGGCATGAAACAGCGGACGCGCGGGCGGACCGTGCCGACCGACCTCGCGGCGCTCGCCGCCGGGGTCTCGGCCGCCACCATCCGCAAATGGGCCAGCCGCGGAAAGCTCACCCGGTACGGCAGTCGGAACAGGGCCGAGTACAGCCTCGACGAGTTGCGTGAGATTCTGCGCGAGAACGCAGCGAGAATTGCATCCTGAGAAACGGTCACGAACAGGGTCCTTCCATATGGGAGGGCCCCTGTTCGCGTTCCCGAAAACAGGCGAAAAACTCCACAGCGAATTTCTCGAACAAAGTGTTGACCCACCCTCGCCGGGATGTCACGCTGTTCTCGGGGCACCGCTTTGCCCACACGGTGGACAGACAGCGATACTGACCCCGATTCCTTTCCTCCCACGCGACTGGATGCGCGTTGTGGAGATGACTGCACTCACTTGATTCTTTGTTTGGAGCGCCGCCATGTCCGAACCGTCGTTACCGAGAGCATTCATCCTGGCCGGCTCCTTGCTGGCCGTCTGCCGCGCGCCGCGTTATCTCGCGGAACTGCGCGAGCGCGGACTTCGGGTATTGCTGATCACCTCGGCGAACTGGCGAGCCGAGGCGGAGCGGGTGGCCGGGGACTCCGGCCACCCGCTCGCGGGCGTCGAGGACATCGCGTTCGTGGACGGTGGCGTGCGCCACGAGGGATCGCTCATCGCCGGCCCGATCGCCGCGGCGCTCGCCTGGCGCAGCCGGTACGACGTCGTCGGCGCCTACGCGGTCGGCGAGACGATGGTGGAACCGGCAGGGCTGATCGCCGACGCGCTCGGCGTGCCGGGACCGGGCCTGCGCGCCAGCCGCGTGTGCCGCAGCAAGTACCTGCAGCGCTGGTACCTGCCGGAGTTCAGCCCGCAGGTGGCCTTCGCCGGTGACGACCTGTCCGGCGTGCGGTTCCCGGCGGTGGTCAAGCCGTCCGGCCGGCACTCCAGCTCCGGCGTCGTCACGGTGACGGACGCCGAGTCGCTGCGCGCCGAGCTGGCCGCGTACGGCGAGCAGGAGACGGTGCTCGTCGAGGAGAAGATCGTCGGCCCGGAGTACTCGGTGGAAAGCCTTGTGCAGCACGGGAAGGCCATCTTCGCGTCGGTGACCCGCAAGGACACCAACGACCACGACGGCAGGCACTTCGTGGAGCTGGGGCACACGGTGCCGAGCGACCACGCGGCCGTGACGGAGCTCCTGCTGGACGCCAACCAGGAGGTGCTCGACCGCCTGGACGTGCGCGACGGGATCACGCACGCCGAGTGGCGGGTCACCGCGAACGGGCGGCCGGTCCTGATGGAGATCGCGGCCCGCCCTCCGGGTGACGGCCTGTGTGCGCTCTACGAACTGGCCACCGGCCGCCCGCTGGAGAGCGAGGTGCTGCGCATCGCGCTCGGCGAGCACGCCGACTACCCCGCGCCGCACCGCTACACGCGGCAGGTCTACCTGGAGCACCCCGAGGGAGTGCTCGACGACGTCCTCGTGGACTGGCCCGGCGTGCGCGTCGAGTGGGTCGGCGAGGCCGGTGTCTGGGAGCAGCCCGAACCGCTGCCGGCGGACGCTCCCGCCACGCTGCACGCCGTGCACGTGCACGCCGAGCGCGGCGCCGTGCTGGGCCCGATCACCTGTTCCGAGGACCGCTCCGTCACGTTCCTCGTCGACGCGCCCACCGCGGCGGAGCTCGACGAGATCACCGAACGCGTCCGGCGCGCCATCGACATCCGCACGACGACGACAACACCCGAGGAGGCGTCGAGATGAGCAACCTGCTGATGGTCATGCCGTACCGCGCCTACCTGGCCAAGGCGAAGGCCGAGGGCTTCCGGGTCGGTGCCGTCTGGGACCCGAAGGTGGCGGTCGAGATCTTCGGCGGGCTCGCCGACCGGTACCTCGACGACGTGCGGGCGCAGGCCGACGCGTTCTGGGAGGCCGACTTCGCCGACCCGGCGGGCTACGAACGCGTGCTGCGCGAAGCGGCGCGGGAGTTCGGCGCGGACCTGATCTGCCACGTCGGCCAGGAGGAGAGCATGGGCCTGGCCGTCAGGGTCGCGCAGGACCTCGGTCTCGCGGCGAACCCGGCGGAGTCCGTGCACAGCCTCAACGACAAGGTCGCGCTGCGCCGGCTGCTGGACGAGCACGGCCTCTCCCCCGTCCGGCACGCGGACGCGCCCGACTGGCGGTCGGCCGCCGCGCTGCTGCCCGCCTTCGAGCTCCCGGTCGTGGTGAAGCCCACGCAGCTGTCCGGCAGCCGCGGGGTCGTGCTGGTGCGCGACCTGGCCGAGTTCGAGACCTGGGGCGCCGCGCTGGACGAGACCGGCTACACCGGTCCCGTGCTGGTCGAGGAGTACCTCACCGGCCAGGAGTACAGCGTGGAGACGGTCAGCGCGCACGGCAGGCACCACGTGATCGGCGTGACGCACAAGAGGCTCGGCGCGCCACCGCTGTTCGTGGAGGCCGGCCACGCCCACCCCGCGCCGGAGTCGGCGGACACCGACGCCATCGGTGCCGTGGTGACGGCGATGCTCGACGCCGCCGGGTACCTCACGGGTCCGGCGCACACCGAGCTGCGCGTCACCCCGGCCGGGCCGCGGATCATCGAGTCGCAGGCCCGGCTGGGCGGCGACCGGATCCCGCGACTGGTGGAGCTCGCCACGGGGATCGACCTGGAGCGCGCGGTGTTCGCCGCGCTGGCCGGACGTGACCCGGCGCCGCGCACGCGCCACGACGTGGCGTGGATCCACTACTTCGCGCTGCCACCGGGTGTGCTGCGGTCGGTGGGCGGCCTCGACGAGATCCGGGCGCTGCCCTACGTCGACGAGCTGTCGTTCCCGTTCGAGCCCGGCGCGCGGGTGCCGTTCACCGTGGACTGGCGTTCGCGCCACGGTTTCGTGGTCGTGTCCGCCGCCTCGCACGAGGAGGCGGCACGGCGCGTGACGAACGTGGAAGCGCTCCTGCAGGTGGCCGTGGACGGTCTCGCGGAGGTGACGACATGAACCTCAGAACGCTGCAACCGAGCCTGCGGGTCCGCATCGGCGTCGGGTTCGTCAACCGGCTCGTGGACTCGATGATCACGTCGTTCATGGCGGTGCACCTCGCACTGGCCTGGGGCGTGGCGGCCGCCGGCCTGCTGCTGATCGTCGTGGTGGCGCTCGGCGTGGCCGGAATGCTCTTCGGCGGCCACGTCGCGGACCTGCACGGCAGACGGCGCACGCTGCTCGCCGCGGAGGCGGGCGCGGCGGTCACGTTCGGCGTGATGGCGCTGGCCGACTCGCCGGTGCTGTCGAGCGCGCTGCTGGTGTACCTGGCCTACGTGGCGAACAAGTTCGCCGCCAGCGTCGCGCTGCCGGCCAACGACGCGATGATCGTGGACCTGACCTCGCCGGAGACGCGCAAGGGCGTGTACACGATCAACTTCTGGGCGACGAACCTGGCGCTCGCCATCGGCGCGCTCGCCGGCGCGGCGCTCTACTCGCGGTTCGCCGTGGTGCTCGCGGTGGCGACGGGAGCGACGCTGGCCGTGCTGGCCACGACGTACTTCCTCATCGCCGAGTCCAAACCGGACACCGGTGTCGTCCGTGAACGCCCGCAAGGGGTTCGCGCGGTGCTGCGGGAGTTCGGCGAGGGCTACCGGCTGGTGCTGCGCGACAAGCTGTTCCTGCGGCTCATGGTCGCCGGGACGCTCACGCTCGCCGTCGAGTTCCAGCTCGTGAACCACATCGCGGTCCGCCTGGCCACGGACTTCCCCTCGCAGCACCTGCTGTCGTGGGCGCCCGCCGTGGACGGGGTCGGGATGATCGGCCTGCTGCGGGCCGAGAACACGATCCTGGTCGTGATTCTGGCGTTGTTCTCCACGGTGCTCTTCCGCGGGGTGTCCGACCGGACCGGCCTGTACCTCGGCACGGCGTTGTTCGCCGGCGGGTACGCGGTGATGGCGGTGAGCACGTCCGGCTGGATCCTGATGGCCGCCGGCCTGGTGTTCACGGTCGGCGAGCTGATGAGCGTGCCGGTCAAGCAGGCGCTGCTCGCCAACCTGGTGCCGGACCACAGCCGCACCCGCTACATGGCCGTGTACAACCTCAACATCCGTGTCGCGCAAGGACTCGCGGCCGCCTGCGTCACGCTCGGCGCCCTCGTGCCGGCCTGGGGCATGGCCGCGCTGTACGTCGCGCTCGGCGCGGTGATCGTGTGGCAGTACAGGTTCGTCCTGGCCGGCAGGCCGGTCGCCGAGCAGGTGGGAGTGCCCTCATGATCCGTCCCGTCGTCGAGTCGCTACCGACCTTCAAGCCGGGCCCACCGGTCGTCTCCCCCTCGGGCGAGACGTTCCTGCTGGCCGCCAACGAGTCCGCGGACGGCCCGCTGCCGTCGGTCACGGCCGCGATCTCCCGCGCGGCCGCGGACGTCCACCGCTACCCGGACTACACCTCGGCCGAGCTGGTCGGCGAGATCGCCTCGTCGCTCGGCGTCGGCACCGGTCAGGTCGCGGTCGGCTGCGGGTCGTGCGGGGTGATCGCGAACCTGCTGTCCGCGGTGGAGGAACCCGGCGGCGAGGTCGTGTTCCCGTGGCGGTCCTTCGAGGCCTACCCCACGATGACCAAGCTCGCCGGCATGAACCCGGTGCCCGTGCCGTTGCTCGACAACCGGCACGACCTGCCCGCCATGGCGGCCGCGGTGACGCCGCGGACCCGCGCGGTGATCGTGTGCAACCCCAACAACCCCACGGGGACCAGCGTCCGCCGCGCCGAGCTGGAGTCCTTTCTGGACTCACTGCCGCCGGACGTCCTGGTGCTGCTGGACGAGGCGTACTTCGAGTACGTCCGCGACCGGGAGTCACCGGACGGCCTGACGCTGCTGGCGGGACGGCCGTCGCTGGCCGTGGTGCGCACGTTCTCCAAGGCGCACGGCCTGGCGGGCCTGCGGGTCGGCTACCTCGTCGCGGACGAACGGCTCGCGGGTGCGGCACGCACGGCCAGCCTGTCGTTCGGTGTGAACCGGATCGCGCAGGCCGCCGCCGTGGCGTCCCTGCGGGCGGGCGACGAGCTCACCGCCCGCGTCGAGGCCACCGTGAAGGAGCTGGCCCGCGTCCGGGCCGCGTTGCTCGACCAGGGCCGCACCGTGCCCGAGTCCGAGGCCAACTTCGTGTGGCTTCCCCTCGGTGAGGAGTCGGTCGCGTTCGCCGCCACGTGTGCGGCGGCCGGGGTGGCCGTGAGGGCCTTCCCCGGCGAAGGCGTCCGGGTGTCGATCGGTGACACCAGGGCCAACGACGCCTTCCTCGCGGTGGCGGAGCACCACTCCCGCTGCCACTAGGGCTGTCGTCAGGGCGCTCGTGCCGAGGTGGGCTTCGCACGAGCGCCCTGACGATTCCGCGACACACTGAGAGGAGGAGTCCGCGATGGATCCCTCAGAGAGATTCAGCAACCGCAGCAACGGTCTGCGCGCCTCGGAGATCCGGGCGCTGTTCGCCGTGGCGGCCCGCCCCGGCGTGGTGTCGCTGGCGGGCGGCATGCCGGCCGCGGACGCGCTGCCCAGCCAGGTGCTGGCGCGCATCCTCGGTGAGGTCGCCGCGGAGCCCGGCGCGCTGCAGTACGCCACCGGGCAGGGCGCTCCCGGCCTGCGCGAGATGATCTGCGGCGTGATGGCCCAGGAGGGCATCACCGCCGACGCGGACGACGTCGTGATCACCACCGGGGCGCAGCAGGCGCTCGACCTGGTCACCGCCGTGCTGGCGGACCCCGGCGACGTCGTGCTCGCCGAGTCGCCCGCCTACGTCGGCGCGCTGGCCACGTTCTCCGCGCACGGCGTCCACGTCCGGCACGTCCCCGACGACGGCGCCGGCCTCAGCGGCCCCGCCATCGCCGAGGTGGTGGACCGGGCGCGCAGGTCGGGCCGGCGCGTGGCGTTCCTCTACACGGTGCCGAACTTCGGAAACCCGTCCGGCGTCACGCTCAGCGCGGCGCGGCGGGCCGAGGTGCTCGCCACCTGCGACCGGATCGGGCTGCAGGTCGTGGAGGACAACCCGTACGGGTTGCTGCGCCTGGAAGGCGAACCACTGCCGGCGATGCGCGCCGCACACCCCGGCGTCGTGTACCTGGGGTCGTTCTCGAAGATCCTGGCGCCGGGCCTGCGGGTCGGCTGGGCGCTCGCCCCCGCGGAGGTCACCGGCAAGCTGGTGCTGGCCGCCGAGGCCGCGATGCTCTGCCACTCGGGACTCGCCCAGGTCGCCGTGGCCCGGTACCTGGCCGACGAACCGTGGATCGACCACGTGAAGGCGTTGCGCGAGCTCTACTGGGAACGCCGGCAGACCATGGTCGCGGCGCTCTCGGCGCTGATGCCGCGCGGCACCCGGTGGCAGGTGCCGGAGGGAGGCTTCTTCCTCTGGCTCGCGCTGCCGGACGGCGTGCGGGCCAAGGCGATGCTGCCGCGGGCGATCCAGGAAGGTGTGGCATATGTCCCCGGAACGGGTTTCTTCGCCGACGGCAACGGTGACGACCACCTCCGGGTGTCGTATTCATATCCAGAACCGGATGCCATCACGATCGGCGTGCGCAGGCTCGCCCGCGTCGTGAAGGAAGCCGCCGAACCGCAACCGAACCGGAGAACACCCTCATGACGGCCCAGAAACCGCGCGTCGACTTCTACTTCGACCCGGCCTGCCCGTTCGCCTGGATCACGTCCCGCTGGATCCTCGAGGTGGAGCAGCACCGCGACATCGACCTGTCCTTCCAGGTCATGAGCCTCTCGGTGCTCAACGAGCACAAGGAGATCGAGCCCTGGTACCGCGAGTTCTGCAACAGGGCCTGGGGCCCGGTGCGGGTCGCGATCGCCGCCGCCGAGAAGTACGGCGACCAGGTCCTGCGCGAGCTCTACACCGAGCTCGGCACGAGGATCCACAACGGCGGCAACAAGGACTACCCGGTCGTCATCGCGGAGGCACTGGCCGCGCTCGACCTGGACCCGTCCCTCGCCGAGGCCGCCGGCTCCGACGCCCTCGACGAGAAGCTGCGGGCGTCGCACCACCGCGGCATGGACCCGGTGGGCGAGGAGGTGGGCACGCCGACGATCCACATCGACGGCGTGGCCTTCTTCGGCCCGGTCTTCATGTCGATCCCGCGCGGCGAGCAGGCAGCCCGCCTGTTCGACGCGGCGGTGGAGCTGGCCGCGTACCCCCGGTTCTTCGAGCTGAAGCGGACCCGCACAGGCGAGTTCGACTTCAGCTGACACCACACCGGCGAGGCCTCTGGGAGACACGACCCAGGGGCCTCGCCGCGTACCCAGACCCCGCACCTCCCGCCGACGAGGCCTCCGGACGCACGAGCCGGAGGCCTCGTCGCACATCTGGACGGCGGCCCCCTGGACACACGAGCCAGGGGCGCCGCATGCCCCTTCGGTGTGGCCGCTGGACGCACGAACCCAGCGGCCACACCGCACACCCGGCCGGCGCGGCCCGCTGACGCACCACCCAGCGGCCACACCAACAACCCCGCTGACGCACCACCCAGCGGCCACACCCCAGACCCCACACCTCCCGCAGGCGTGGCCCTTGGACGCACGAGCCAGGGGCCACGCCGCACACCCCCAGACCCCACATCCCCGCCGACGAGGCCTCCGGACGCACGAGCCGGAGGCCTCGTCGCACACCCGGAGGTCCTGACATGACCGCACCCAGCACGGCCCCCGTCACCGACGACGCCCTGGAGGCCCTGCGCGCCAAGCTCGACGCGATCGACGTCGTGCTGCTCGACACCCTGCGCCGGCGCATCGGGGTGTGCGCGGACATCGCGGTGCACAAGCGCGAACACGACGTGCCGATGATGCAGCCGCACCGGATAGGCATCGTCCAGCGCCGGGCGGCCGACTACGGCCTGGAGCACGGCGTCGACCTGGACTTCCTGCGCAACCTCTACGACCTGATCATCGCTGAGACCTGCCGCGTGGAGGACGAGGTCATCGGCGCCTGAGCCACCGCGAGAGCTGCGAAAGGGCGGCCCCACCATGCGCACGCTTCTGATCGACAACTACGACTCCTTCACCTACAACCTCTTCCAGCTGCTCGGCGAGGTCAACGGCGTGGCACCCACAGTGGTCCGCAACGACGTCGACTGGTCGTCGATCGACGTGAGCGAGTTCGACGCGGTCGTCATCTCCCCCGGCCCCGGCAGCCCGGACGTCGACACCGACTTCGGGGTGAGCGCCAAGGCGATCCTGGAGAGCGGACTTCCGGTACTGGGCGTCTGCCTCGGCCACCAGGGCATCTGCCACCTCTTCGGCGGCACGGTCGGGCTGGCGCCTGCTCCGGTGCACGGGCGGGTGTTCCCGGTCGAGCACACCGGCGTGGACGTCTTCGCCGGGCTGCCCTCGCCGTACAACGTGGTGCGCTACCACTCGCTGGCGGCGACCACGCTGCCCGACTGCCTGGAGCCGATCGCCTGGACGGACGGCATCATCATGGGCGTCCGGCACCGCAGCCTGCCGATCTGGGGCGTGCAGTTCCACCCCGAGTCCATCAGCAGCGAGTACGGCCGCGAGCTCCTCGCCAACTTCCGCGACCTCGCGCTGTCCCGCGGCCGCGGGTACCAGGTGCACGTGCGCAAGGTGGCGGCGCTGCCGGACACGGAAGCGTTGTTCCGCAAGCTCTTCGCCGGCGGCAGCCGCCCGTTCTGGCTCGACAGCAGCTCGGTGATCGACGGCCTGTCGCGGTTCTCGTACATGGGTGACGCCTCCGGGCCGCTCGCCGAGTACCTGAGCTACCGGATCTCCGGGAACACGGTCACCGTCGAGAAGAACGGCACCACGACACAGGTCGAGTCGCCCTTCTTCGAGTACCTCGACCAGCAGCTCGCCGAGCGCGCCATCCCGACACCGGAGGGGCTGCCGTTCGACTTCAACCTCGGCTACGTCGGCTACCTCGGCTACGAGCTCAAGGTCGAGTCCGGTGCGCACGAGGTGAACGAGGCCGAGGAACCGGACGCCGCCATGGTGTTCGCCGACCGGCTGGTCGCGGTCGACCACGTCGCCGGCGAGACGTACCTGCTGGCGCTGAGCCTCGACGGCGCCGACGCCGACGCGCTGGCCTGGCTGTCGGTCGCGGGTGACCAGGTCGCCGCCACGTCGAGGGCCGCGGAGAAGGCTCCGCGGACGACGCAGTGGTCCGACATGAACTCGCCGGCGGCGCGCAAGGTCGCCGTGCTGCGGCACGACCACGACGCCTACCTCAAGCGCATCAACGAGTGCTTCCACGAGATCGACCACGGCGAGTCGTACGAGGTGTGTCTCACCAACGAGGTGAGCATGGACGTGCGGATCGACCCGCTGACGACCTACACGTACCTGCGCGGCATCAGTCCCGTGCCGTACGGGGCCTTCCTCGACTTCCCCGGTGTGTCGGTCATGAGCGCCTCGCCGGAGCGGTTCCTGTCGATCGGCGTGGACCGGGTCGCGGAAGCCAAGCCGATCAAGGGAACGCGGCCGCGTGGCGCCACACCGGAGGAGGACGAGGCCCTCAAGGCCGACCTGTTCTCCAACGAGAAGGACCAGGCCGAGAACCTCATGATCGTCGACCTGATCCGCAACGACCTCAACGTCGTGTCGGAGATCGGCTCGGTGCACGTGCCGAAGCTGTTCGACGTCGAGACCTACGCGCCGGTCCACCAGCTGGTGTCGACGATCCGCGGCACGCTGCGGGCCGACCAGTCGGCGGTGTCCTGCGTGCGGGCGGCGTTCCCCGGCGGCTCGATGACCGGTGCGCCGAAGCTGCGCACGATGGAGATCATCGACCGGCTGGAGGAGGGCCCGCGCGGCGTCTACTCCGGCGCGATCGGCTGGTTCGGCCTCAGCGGCGCGGTGGACCTCAACATCGTCATCCGCACGCTGGTGGCGACCGAGTCCGGTGTCCGCTTCGGTGTCGGCGGCGCGATCATCGCGCTGTCGGACGCCGAGGAGGAGTTCGCCGAGACCGCGGTGAAGTCCCGCGCGATGATCACCGCGATCGTCGACACGGCCCTCGAGACCGCGCTCGGGGACGTGGCATGACGACCCGCTGCGTCGTCGCCGGCGGCGACGGCGCGGTGGGCACGTTGTTCGTCGAACTGCTGACGGCCTCGGGCGCCGAGGTGCACGTGGCGGACAGCGCGTCCGGAGCCGACATCACCGCTCCGGACGCGCTGCTCGCCGCCGAGCTCGCCATGGCCGACGTCGTGGTGCTCGCGGTGCCGGAAACCGTGGCGCTGCAAGCACTCGGGCCGGTCACGGCGGTGCTCTCGCCCGGCGCGCTGGTCGTCGACACGCTGTCGGTCAAGAGCCGGTACGCCGAGGCGGCGACCACCGTGCGGTCCGATGTGGAGCTTCTTGGGCTCAACCCGATGTTCGCTCCCTCACTGGGTTTCCCCGGCCGGCCGGTGGCCGCCGTGGAGCTCGGCGGCGGCCCGCGCACCGAGGAGCTGCTGACGCTGCTGGCCGTCGCGGGTGCCCGCGTCGTCCGCGTGACGGCCGACCGGCACGACCGGCTGGCCGCGGCGACCCAGGCGCTCACCCACGCCGCCGTCCTGTCGTTCGGCGCGGCGCTGGCCGAGCTCGGCGTCACCGCCGACGAGCTCGCCGCGCTCGCCCCACCCCCGCACGCGACCCTGCTGGCACTGCTGGCGCGGATCGCGGGCGGTACTCCCGAGGTCTACTGGGACGTCCAGTCGGCGAACCCGTTCGCCGAGACCGCCCGCGACGCTCTGCGCGCGGGCACGGCCACCCTTGCCGCCGCGGTCGGCGCGGGAGAGGCCGAGTTCACCGATCTTCTGTCGGCTCTGCGTTCCGTTCTGGGCGATCGACTGCCCGGCTACGGCGCACTCTGCGCCCAGATGTTCCAGACGCAGAACGAAGCCGGCCAGAGCGAAGTACCTGTCATCACCGCGAGAAGGGAACCCACATGACCAAGTTCGCTCCCACCGTTCTCAACGTCGAACAGCGCGCCGTCGTCGCCGCCGACCCCACGATCGGCGGAGGCAACCTGCTCGCATCGGCCATCGCCGCGAGCCCCGCTCCGGACCAGCCGTTCCTGCGCACCCTGAGGCCGCTGCTGAATACCAAGGGCGAGCCGCAGAACGAGTTCAGCCTGCTGGAGCTCGACGAGCTCGTGCAGAGCTGGGCGGTCTGGTACTACGACGTCAAGGGTGTCCGCCCGCGCGACCGCGTGGTCGTGTGGATCGAGGACACCTTCGCCTACCACGTCCACTTCTACGCACTGGCCCAGCTCGGCGCCATCGCGGTGCTGATCAACACCAAGGCCTCCAAGGAGATCGCCGAGTCGCTGACCGGTCAGACCACCCCGGTCGGCATCTTCGCCGGACAGTCCCGAATGGACGTTCTGGCGGACTTCGCGGCGACGCTGCCGTCCGTCCGGTGGACGCAGGTGGCGGAGGAACAGCCCTACCCGCCGAAGGCCGAGCTGACGACGGAGATGAAGTTCCGGCACAACGACGAGGACCCGGTCACGGTCCTGCACTCGTCGGGCACCACCGGTCTCCCGAAGCCGACCATCCACACCCACGGCTCCATCGTCGCGGGCCCGAAGTTCCGGCTGGTCGACTTCAAGGAACAGCCGGGCGCGATGACCATGACCAGCCTCCCGCAGTCGCACCTGGGCTGCATCGCCTACACCGTGTACGCGGTGCTGTCGGGCTCGCAGACCACCGCGGGCTTCGACCGTCCGGGCGAGGAGCTGGCCGAGGCGGTCACCGAGTTCAAGCCGACCACGGTCATGTCGTTCGCCCACGCCTACTCCGAGATCCCCGCGCTGGACCTGGCGCCGGGAGCGCTGGACTCGGTGAACGTGTGGGTGTCCATCGGTGACGCGGTGCACGAGGCGCACATCAAGGACATCCTGGGCCGGCGCAGCCCGGACCTGCCGCAGTCGGCGTTCTTCGACCGGCTCGGCACGACGGAGCTCGGCTGGGGTGTGCTGCTCAAGATCCGCACGCTCGACACCGAGCGCAACGACCGCTGTGCGGGCAAACCGGTCGGGGTCGCCGAAGTGACGATCCTGCGTCCCGACGGCACGTACGCCGACGACAACGAGGTCGGTCTGCTCGCCGCCAAGGGCCCGGCCATCACGCCGGGCTACTGGGACAACCACGGCCTCAACTACAGCAGCCGCCTGTCGGGCTACTGGCTCACCGGCGACAACGGCTACCGCGACTCCAACGGCGACCACTTCCTGGTCGACCGCACGGTCGACGCGCTGGTCACCCCCGAGCGCACCGGTTACTCGGTGTTCATGGAGGAGATCCTGCTCGCCGACGTGCCGGACGTCGTGGACTGCGCGGTCGTCGCCGGCCGGGCCGACGGGATCGTCGTCCCGGTCGCGGTGGTCGTTCCCCAGCCGGGCACCGACCCGGATCCCGACAAGATGCTGCGGTTCGCCAACGAGGAGCTCGCCCGCGCGGGCCACCTCATGCTCGGAGCGCTCGAGCTGGCCCGCACCGACGACGACTTCCCGGTCGGCGTCACCGGCAAGGTGCTCAAGCGGAACCTCCGCGAGAAGTACGCCGACCTGCCCGCCTACACCACGTCCGCAGACCCCCGGTCGTTCGCCACCGTCCAGGCCTGACCGGTCGGTCCCACCCCCTGCTCGTGCCCCGCGGTGGTCCGTTGCCGCGGGGCACGAGTGTCCACTCCAGACTTTCTTCCGCGCCCAGGAGGCTCACCATGTCCAGTCAGTCGATCCTGTCGTTCGCCCCCGGCACCCCGGCTTCCCGCCTCAACGAGTGGCTGCAGTTCTTCGACACCAACGGCACCACCGCGCACCAGCAGTTCCTCGGCGACACGCCGGTGATCATCGCTCACGGTCCGGGAGTCGATACCAGGGCGCCCGAGTCGTTCACCGCACCGGTGGCGAAAGTCGCGGTGACGGGGGACTTCCGGCTGGGCCGCAGGGAGCTGCGCCCTCAGGGCACGATCGTGCGCATCGGCGACGCGGCCGTCGGCGACGGTTCGCTCAACGTGTTCGCCGGTCCCTGCGCGGTGGAGAACGAGCAGCAGCTGCTCGCCTGCGCCGACGTCGCGGCCAACTACGGGTCGGTCGGCCTGCGCGGCGGCGCGTTCAAGCCCCGCACCTCGCCGTACTCCTTCCAGGGCCTCAAGTGGGCCGGTCTGGAATTACTCGCCGGGGCGCGTCAGCACACCGGACTGCCGATCCTCACCGAGGTGCTCGACCCCCGCCACGTCGAGCGGGTCGCCGAGATCGCCGACGGTCTGCAGATCGGCGCGCGCAACATGCAGAACTTCGAACTGCTGACCGAGGTCGGCAAGTCCGGCCGGCCGGTGGTGCTCAAACGCGGCTTCGGCTGCACCGTCGACGAGACGCTGGCAGCGGCGGAGTACGTGCTGGCCCAGGGCAACGACCAGGTCATCCTGTGCGAGCGCGGCATCAGGACGTTCGAGCACGCCACCCGGTTCACGCTCGACATCTCGGCGGTGGCGCTGATGAAGCAGCGTTCGCACCTGCCGGTGATGGTCGACCCGAGCCACTCCGTCGGCATCCCCGCACTCGTCGAGCCCGTCTCGATGGCCGCGGCGGCCGCCGGCGCGGACGCCCTGCTGATCGACGTGCACGTCGCGCCGGAGCAGGCGCTGTGCGACGGCAAGCAGGCGCTGCTGCCGGACGACTTCGGCTCTCTCATGGGCAAGCTCGAGCTCCTCGCGATGGGGCTGGGCCGCAAGATGGCGGGCGTCATGCGCCCCGTTCTCGCCGACGTCGAGCGCTGATCTCTCCCATCCCCAACCCTTTTTCTTTCCCGACCGACTCCCCCACACCGCGATGGGCCGAGTGTGGTCGTGCCCTCTGGAGGACACCGTGACGCACATCTGCATCATCGGCGCGGGGCCGCGCGGGTTATCGGTGCTGGAGCGCCTGCACTCGACGGCCGCGGCGCAGAACCCACCCCAGCCGATCACCGTCCACGTCGTGGACCCGAACCTGCTGAGCGGCAGCGCGGTGTGGCGCGTCGACCAGTCCCGCGAGCTGCTGATGAACACCGTCGCAGCCCAGATCACCATGTTCGCCGACGAGACGGTCACCTGTGCCGGGCCGATCGTGCCGGGACCGAGCCTGCACGAGTGGGCGCGGTTCGCCGAGCACCTCGGCCCGGAGGACAAGCTGCCGGACTGGGTGCGCGCCGAATGCCGCGACCTCGGTGCGGACACCTACCCCACCCGCGCGTTGTACGGCCACTACCTGCGCTGGGTGCTGCGGCACCTGCTGCGGACGGCGCCGGCCAACCTGACCATCACCCTGCACACCGTCACCGCCGTCAACCTGACCGACGCCGAGGACGGCACGCAGGTCGTCGAGCTCGACGACGGCACCGTCCTCGAAGGACTCGACTCGGTGGTCCTCAGCCAGGGCCACCTGCCGACCATGATGTCCGAGTCGGAGTTCGAGCTCGCCGAGCACGCCGCCCGCAACGGGCTGAACTACGTCTCCCCCGGCAACCCCGCCAACGCCGACCTGTCGTTCGTCCAGCCCGGCGACGAGATCGCGTTGCGCGGCATGGGCCTCAACTTCTTCGACCACATGGCCTTGCTCACCACGGGACGCGGCGGCCGGTTCGCCCGCTCCGACGACGGATCGCTCACCTACCACCCCTCCGGCACGGAACCGGTGCTGATCGCGGGCTCCCGGCGTGGGGTCCCGTACACCGCTCGCGGCGAGAACCAGAAGGGAGCTTTCGGCCGGCACGAACCGCTCTTCCTGACACCGTGGGTGATCCGCACCCTGCGCCGGCGCGCGGAGCGGGGCCGTCCCGCGGACTTCCGCACGGAGGTCTGGCCGCTGATCGACCGCGAGGTCCGTTCGGTGTACTACACGGCACTGGTCGCCCAGCGCTCGTGCTCCTGCGAGTCCGAGGTGTTCTCCCGCCGGTACCGCGCGGTGTGCGAGGAGGAGTTCGCGAACACCCCCATCGGCGAACCGTTCGACCAGCAGAGGTCCGACGCGGAGAAGATGCTCCTCGACCGCTTCGGCATCGCGGAGGCCGACCGCTGGGACTGGAACGCCATCGCCAAGCCGTACGGCGACCTGGAGTTCGAGGACGCCGACTCCTACCGCGCGTGGCTCGTGTCGTACCTGAAGGAGGACGTGCGGGAAGCGTTGCGCGGCAACGTGCAGAGCCCCGTCAAGTCCGCTTTGGACGCCATGCGCGACCTGCGCAACGAGATCCGCCAGATCGTCGACCACTCCGGCATCAGCGGTGACTCGTACCGCGACGACCTGCAGAAGTGGTACACCCCCTTCAACGCCTTCGTGTCCATCGGCCCGCCCGTGCGGCGGATCGAGGAGATGATCGCGCTGATCGAGGCGGGCGTGCTGCGCGTGATGGGACCGGGCATGGAGGTCCGCCCGGCGCCCGACGGCGCCTCGTTCCTCGTGAGCTCGTCCCAGGTGCCGGGAGAACCGGTCCAGGTGACCACGCTGATCGAGGCGCGGCTGCCGGAGCCGGACATCCGCACCACCACGGACCCGCTGCTGGGCGGACTGCTCGCCCGCGGCGAGTGCGTGCTGCACCGCATCCCCATCTCCGGCGGCGGCTACTACGAGACCGGCGGACTGGCCGTCGGCCCGCGCCCGTACCCCGTGCTCGGCCCCGGCCGGGTGCCGCACCCGAGGCGGTTCGCCTTCGGCGTGCCGACCGAGACGGTGCACTGGGTGACGGCGGCGGGCATCCGTCCGGGCGTCAACTCGGTGATCCTCGCCGACGCCGACGCGGTCGCCCAGGCGTGCGTGGCGGTGGCGGTGGCCGTGCCGCGGTCGACGCTCATCGCCGGCTTCTGAGTTCGCCCTGATCCCGCGGGGCGCCGCACCTCCCCCGGCGGCGCCCCGCTCCCTCCAACCGCAACCCCTCGGCTTCTCCGCACCCCAGCTCCCACGCTCCCACTTCACCTCAACCCTCTCCGCTGCTCTCGCCGCTCCCGCCAACCTCACCCCTCGGCTTCCTCCCCACCCCAGCTCCCACGCCACCTCACCCCTCTCTGCCCCCTCTCCGCCCAGCCCTCCCCATCCAGCTCCCTTCACACCTCCAGATCGGAGTCGCCCCTGACCTGACTCCGCCCCGCTCCTCACCGTCATCCGACCCCCTTCCACCCAGGAGTCCGTCATGCCCGACAGCGCTTCCCGTGACAGCGCTTCCCTCGACAGCGGGCTCCTCGCCCCCGTGCGCGCCGGCGTCGTCGCCGCGCCGCTGACCGACGACGCCGCGTGGCTGCGCGCCATGCTCGACGCCGAGGCCGCCCTGGTGCGCGCCCAGGCGACGCTCGGCGTGGCACCGCGCCACGCGGCGGACGTCATCACGAAGGTCGCCACCACCGCGGAGTTCGACGTCGTCGCACTGGCCCGCGCGGCCCGCGGTGCCGCGAACCCCGTGGTGGCCGTGGTGAGCGCGCTCGGCACGGCCGTGGCGGAGATCGACCCGGCGGCCGCGCAGTACGTGCACCGCGGCTCGACGAGCCAGGACATCCTGGACACCGCCGCCATGCTCGTCGTGGCGCGCACCAACACCGAGATCCTCGAAGACCTCCGGCGGGTCGAGACCGCCGCGCTGCGGCTCGCCGCGGCACACCGCGACACCCTGATGGCCGGCCGCACGCTCGGCGCGCACGCCGTCCCCGTCACGTTCGGCCTCAAGGCCGCGGGCTGGGCGACGGCGGTGCACGACGCCGCGAAGCGGTTGAGCAGGCTGACCCTCCCGATCCAGCTCGGCGGCGCCGCCGGCACCCTCGCCGGCTACCTGGAGAGCGCGAAGGCGGAGTCGGGCGAAATCGCCGCGGACTACGCGCGACTGCTGGGCGAGGAGTTCGCCAAGCAGACCGGGCTGTCGGCACCGCTGCTCCCGTGGCACACCAACAGGATTCCCGTCGTCGAGACCGGGTTCGCCGCGGCGCTCGTCACCGGCGTGCTCGGCAAGATCGCCGTGGACGTGCAGGTGCTGTCGCGCACCGAGATCGGCGAGGTCGCCGAACCGTTCGCGGAGGGCCGCGGGGTGTCGTCCGCCATGCCGCACAAGCGGAACCCGGCGCTGGCCACCCTCATCCGCGCCGCCGCCACCCAGACCCCGGGCCTGATCGCGACCCTGGCGTCGTGCCTGCCCGCGGAGGACGAACGTCCCGCCGGCGCCTGGCACGCCGAGTGGCACCCGCTGCGCGAACTGCTCCGGCTGACCGCGGGCGCCGCCGAGACCGCCGTGGAACTGGTCGAAGGCCTGACCGTGGACGTCGAACGGATGCGCGACAACCTGGACCTCACGCACGGCCTGATCGTCTCGGAACGCCTTTCCGCCACCCTCGTGCCGCGCCTCGGCCGCACCGAGGCAGCGACGGCGATCCGCGCCGCGTCCCTCACCGCCCACCACACGAGGACGCCGCTGCACGACGTCCTCGCCGCCGACCCCGCGGTGACCGCGCACCTGTCCGCCACCGAACTCGCCGACCTCACCCGCCCCAGCGGCTACCTGGGTGCGGCGCAGGGCCTGGTCGACGAGACCCTGGCCGCTCTGGCGTGGCCCCGCACAGACACCGAATGAGGCGATGAAGTTGAACCAGAGAGCGACGACGTTCCGGAGCCTGCACGACGACGGCCTGCTGATCCTGCCCAACGCGTGGGACGCCGCCAGTGCCGCACTGGTCGAACGGGCGGGAGCGAAAGCGATCGCGACGACCAGTGCGGGCGTCGCGTGGTCACTCGGCCACCCCGACGGCCAGAAGCTCCCCCGGCACGAGGCGGTCGAGGCCGTCCGCAGGATCGCCGCCGCGGTCGACGTGCCGGTCACCGCGGACGTCGAGGGCGGCTACGACGACCTCGAAGCCACCGTCAGCGAGGTGATCGGCGCCGGCGCGGTCGGCGTCAACATCGAGGACTCGCAGAGCGACGGCACCCTGTTCGGCATCTCCGAACAGGGTGAGCGCCTGGCAGCAGCCCGTGCCGCGGCGGCCTCGGCCGGCCTGCCCGAACTGCTGGTCAACGCCCGGATCGACGTCTACCTGCTCGGCATCGGGGCACCGGAGGGCCGTCTCGACGAGGTGCTGGCCCGTGCCGCCGCCTACGCGGAGGCCGGAGCGGACTGCCTCTACGTCATCGGGCTGAGCGACCTCGACGCGCTCCGCCACATCGCCGAGGCGTCCCCGCTGCCCCTCAACGCGCTGGCCTTCCCCGGTGCACCGGCCGCCGCCGAGTTCGAGGCGGCGGGCGTGCGCAGGCTCAGCGTCGGCCCGCTCGTCGCCCAGGCCGCGTACGCCGTCGCCGAACGCGCCGCCGCAGAGCTCCTGTCCAAGGGCACCTGCTCCGAACTGGAAGGGGGTGTCGACTACAGCACTCTCAACGCGCTTTTCTGATCAGAAATAGACCCGTCTCCACCTCTATCGACTCGCTATCGAACCGCCCTGTCCAGACCGACAGCGCATGGAGGGAGGACCTAAAGAGCCGGTGGCTGAACTGGTGTCAGCCAGGGGGAACGCCCCCGAAAACACCGGAGGTAAAGATGTTCGCCAGCCGCAAGTCCGCCGCCACCACGCTGGTTTCGCTGATCATCGCCACGCTCGCCATCCTCGGAATCGCGAGTGGCACGGCCTCCGCGGACGACACGCACTGGAACACTCCGGCCACCACCACCCAGGGCCCCGGCAACTGCCCCGAGGACACCCACTGGAGCACCGACCTGCAGGTCTGCGTCGAGGACACCCACTGGTGAACCTGCGCCACCACGAACCGCCTGACGAACCCCCGTCCTGAACTCTCAGGACGGGGGTTTTTCGTGTTTCACGACCTGGGACCGAACAGCCGGAAGGGCCGGGAAGCAGCTGCTTCCCGGCCCTTCCGGCTCAGCGAGGTCAGCCGACCGGCTGCTCCTTCGGCATCATCAGCGCGGAGATGACCGCCGGCACCGCGCCCACGACCAGCATCACCACCGGCCACGACGACGCCGACAGCACGACCGGGATGATGAGCGGGGTGACGAACGCGCCGCCGAACACCATCGTGTTCTCCAGCCCGAGAGCAGTACCCGACCGCTCGGCGCCGGCCATCGTGGCGATCTCGGCGTAGTGCACGCCGTGCCAGCCGCAGGCGAGGAACCCGGCGGTGACGAAGAGCGCGATCACCAGCCACGTCGGCGCGAACGAGTAGGCCGCCACACCGGCGAACGCGGCCGCGATCGCCCAGCTGTACACGCGCACCAGGGTCCTGCGGTAGCGGCCTCCCCGGTTGTCGGTCCACCGGCCGCTCCACACCCGCGAGGCGGCGGCGAGGACCTGGACCACCACGAGCGCCACCACGACACCCTCGATCGGCAGGCCGATCTCGGAGGTGAGGAACACCGTGCCGAACGTGAGGACGGTGAACTGCGGCAGGTCGAGCAGGAACGCGGTGATGGCGACGCGCCAGATGTCCCAGCGGCGCAACGGGCTGACGGTCGTCGTGGCCGCGATGCCACCGGAGGCCTTGGTGCGCGCGATCGGCGGCTCGTCCAGCCACAGCACGACCGCGATGGTCGCCGCGAGCATGAACACCGTCAGGAACGCGAACACCCAGCGGAAGCCGGCGCCCAGCGCGAGCGAGGGCAGGATGGCGGCACCGAGCGCGCCGCCCAGCGGCACGGCGGCGACCCTCAGGCTGATGGCGAAGCCCCGCTTGTTGGCGGGGAACCAGCCCATGACCGCCCGTCCGGACGCTCCGTTGACGCAACCGCCGAGCGCGCCGGACAGGAACAGCACGGCGGCCAGCGCCCACGCCGCGGGAGCCGTCTCCCCGCTGGGAACCAGGAATGCGGTGACGTACGCGAGCGTGGCGGTCGTGCCGCCGAGACCGACGATCAGCACGGTGCGCTCACCGATGCGGTCGGAGAGGATGCCCCAGAAGACGTCGGTGATGAAGATGCCCGCCGTCACGGCCGCGAGCACGAGTCCCAGCTGGGACAGGGAGTAGCCGTAGGCGTCGGCGAGGATGGAACCCGACGTGGGAATGCCCTGGAACGCGGCGCTGAACGCCGCCTGGGCGAAGATCCCGATGCCGAGGATGCCCCAGCGGTAGCGGGACGAGTGCCTCTTTCCGGTGCGCCCGATGACGATGTCGTCGGACTGCGGAGGTGGGGTGGTCAGTGGTCGGTCCTGCGTCTGCTGGGACATCGGATGGTCTCCTGGGTCGTTGCGCGGGGTCGTTGCGCGGGGTCGCCGGTCGTGAGGACACGGGCGTGGTGCGGTGGGGCCGGAGCCCGGCCCCACCGCGAAGGGGGTTGCTAGTCGGCGGTGGCGGCGCCGGCGATGGCGGCGCTCACCTCGTCGTCGGTGAGCCGCCGGGTGCCCTTCTCCCGCACCACGAGCGCGTAGCACCCGGTCGGCGACGACACCTGGTGGACGCTCTCCGGCTTCTCGATGAACATCGTTCCCGCCGGGTAGCGGTCGCCGTTGTCGTTGTGCAGCTCGCCTTCGAGGATCAGCAGCAGCTCGAAACCGAGGTGTTCGTGCAGATCGCCGTGCGAACCGGGCTTGAAGTGGGCGATGTAGGCCTCGGCACCGGTGGGGCCGGTCTCCGCCGCCGTGTAGAGCCATTCCACGTCCACCTCGTTGCGACCGGGCTGGACGTACTCCTCCCACTTGATCTGGCCGTTGTGCAGGCCGCCGGTGAAGAGGGACGAGTAGATCTTGATGTCGCGCATGGCTGTTCTCTCCTCGGTGTCGTGGTGCGGGTGGTGGAACTGGTGTCTCTCAGCCGATTCCGGGAGCCGCGGGCAGCGCGGTCTCCAGCAGTTCGTCGGCCAGGTACTCGGTCGTGCCGGGGAACTCGGTCCCCGCGGCCCGCTCGACGTCGCGGGCCCGCAGCTCGTTGCGGCGGATCTTCCCGGACGTGGTCTTCGGCAGCGTCGTGAACTCCAGACGGCGAACCCACTGGTGTGGAGCCAGGTTCGCGCTGGCGTGGCTCAGGATCCGGCGCGCGGTGTCGGCGTCGGGCACCTCGCCCGCCGCGAGCGCGATGTAGGCCTTCGGCACCACCAGGCCGACCGGGTCGGGAGCGGGCACCACCGCGGCCTCTGCCACGGCGTCGTGCTCCAGGAGCACGCTCTCCAGCTCGAACGGGGAGACCCGGTGGTCGTAGGACTTGAACATGTCGTCCGTGCGTCCCAGGTAGTGCAGGTAGCCGTCTTCGTCGCGGTGCGCGATGTCACCGGTGTGGTAGTAGCCGCCGGCGAACGTCTTGGCGTTCTTCTCGTCGTCGTCGACGTAGCCGGGCATGACGCCCAGCGGTCGCGGCGTGAGGTTCACGCAGACCTCGCCGTCGTCGCCGACCGCGCCCGTGGAGGGGTCGACGAGCACGATGTCGTAGCCGGGCAACGGTTTTCCCATCGACCCGAGCCGGACCGGCAGTGTGGGGCTGTTGCCGATCTGGGCCGTGGTCTCGGTCTGCCCGTACCCGTCCCGCACGGTGACGCCCCAGGCCGCGCGGACCTGTTCGATCACCTCGGGGTTGAGCGGTTCGCCGACGCTTCCCGCCTCCCGCAGGGAAACCTGCCAGTGGCGCAGGTCCTCCTGGATGAGCATCCGCCACACCGTCGGCGGCGCGCAGAACGTCGTCACGCCGTGGCGGACCATGCGGTCCATCAGGTCCTTGCCGTTCGGGGTGGTCACGCTCAGCACCGACGCCTCGGCGTTGAGCGGCACGAAGAACGAGCTCCACGCGTGCTTGGCCCAGCCGGGCGCGGAGACGTTGAGGTGCACGTCTCCCGGGCGGACGCCGTTCCAGTACATGCCGGACAGGTGCCCGACCGGATAGCTGACGTGGGTGTGCCGCACCAGCTTCGGGCGCGAGGTCGTGCCCGAGGTGAAGTACAGGAACAACGTCTCGTCGGCACGTGTCGGTGCGTCGGGGGTGAAGCCGGCCGGGGCCGACCGCAGGTCGTCGAGCGCGACCCAGCCGGGCACCCGTCCCGCGCAGATCCTCGTGACGTGACCGGGCAGCCACTCGAAGCCCTCGGTCAGCTCCGGTGTCGTGAGCACGTGCCGCACGGCGGCGCGTTCGACGCGGTCGACCAGGTCGGCGCCGGACACGGTGGTGAACGTCGGAACGACGACGGCGCCCAGCTTCATCGCGGCGAGCTGCGACTCCCAGACCGCGAGCTGGTTGTCCAGCATCATGAGCAGCCGGTCGCCACGCCGCACACCCGCGGCGCGCAGGCCGTTGGCGAGACGGTCGGACCGTTCCGAGAGCTCCGCGTAGGAGACCCTCTCCTCGATCTGACCGCCCACCACGTGCAGTGCCGTGCGGTCGTTTCCCCTTGCCACGGCGTCGAACCAGTCGAGCGCCCAGTTGAACTCGTCGAACTCCGGCCACCGGAACTCGGCGTGCGCGCGGTCGTGGTCGTCGCGGAGCTCCAGCAGCAGGTCCCGGGCGGTGCGGAACTTCTCGGTGGCTGTTCTCGGTGACATGACTGGTCTTCTCCTCAGATCGCGGCGGCCGGGTGCGGGGTGGCGGACGCCCTGGGCGACCGGGCGGCGGCGCGGTGGCGCAGCACGTCCTCGGCGATGCCGTCGGCGTCGGTGTGGAAGCCGGTCATCGGACCGGGCCTGCCGGTGCCGATCTGCGTGAACCACCGCGTGTTCTCGGTGGGCACGCCCAGCGCGTAGAGGTCGGGGTCGGGGTTGCCCAGCACGTCGATGACGTGGAACGGGCGCCGGGTGACCGCGACGCTGCCCGCGCGGAACCGCACGCCGCTCGACAGGTCGGCGTTGACCATCTCGGTGATCAGCCCGTCCGCCACCAGACCCGCGATGAGCGAGTCCGAATTGGACGACAGGGTCGCTCGCGGGATGCGCGCGTCGATCAACGTGGAGACCTGCCGCCGCGATCCGTTGACGCACGAGGACTCCAGCACGAACTTGCCGCTCTCGTGGTCCGGCCTGACGGACGTCCCCGGCCCCACCACCGTCAGCAGCCCGGCGCGGATCACGGCGGCCGCCTGGTCCACCCGGATCCAGGGCGGACCGGCGGACACCATCGTGTTGATGGGGTTGAACCACGACACGAACTCGCGGTGCGACTCCGGCCGCAGCCCGGCGAAGTCGACGGCCTGCCGGACCATCCCGCGGGTGTCGCGCAGGATGTCCAGCGACGCCTTGAGCGGGTTGTCGACGTTGCCCTCACGAGCCTGAGCGACGTCCTGCCGCAACAGCTCCAGCAGCTCGTCGTGGAAGGCGTCCGGGCTGTCGAACTCCCTGTCGACGAACGGGCGTGCGATCTGTTCGAGGTCCAGCGGGGGCACGTCCCCGAGATCCCACGCCGCCAGCAGTTCCTCGCGGTCGTCCGACGCGAGGTGGCCGGCCGCGAACCACTGCGCCGCCTCCTCGCCGTGCCGGCGCCGGACGTGCGCGGTGTAGTAGACGTGCTCGACCTCCAGGCGCAGCAACGACAACACGTCCCGCACGAAGTCGAGCTGCGCGGAACCGGTGATCCGCTGGGCACCGCGCCGGGCCCGCACGATGGCGTCCTCGGTGACGAACTTGGCCTGGTAGCGGTAGGTCGGCGCCTTCTGGTTGCGGCCACGCGCCAGCATCACCAGCCCGCTGCGGGAACCCGCGACGAGCTGCGGCTCCCGTCCGCTGGGCAGGTACTCGGTCTGCCCGTCGCGTTCGACGAACCTGCCGCCGCGCCCGATCGTCAGCTCCGCCAGCACGTCGAAGAACGTCAGCCCGAGCCCGATCACCCCGACCTGCTCGCCCGGCGCGATCACCCCCAGCGGCATGTCGGCCGCGGAGTCCCCGCGCAGGTAGGTCAGACCGGCACGGTGCCGGGCGAACGTCAGGAGCTCCTTCTCCCCGTCGTCCGGCCGGACCTGCGGGTGCCCGGTGGTCAGCACCACCTTGTCGGCGGTCACCACCGTGCCCCCGGACCCGGTCACCGTCGTCAGCCCGAACTGGCGGGTGAGCGACACGGCCTTCTCCGCCACGTGCCGGACCGTCACGCCTTCCGGCGCGTTGGCGACGATCGCCTCGAACGCCATCCGGAGGTACTCGCCGTACACGGCACGCGGCCCGTAGTCGTCGGGCCCGACGTCGGACCAGCGCGGGTGCGTCGAGAGCCAGTCCGAGAACGAGGGCCCGGACCCCGCCCTGGTGGGACCGCCGTCGGGCGCGGCGGAGAACACGCTCACCTCGCCGGCGGCGGTGTTCATCAGGAAGCACACCGACTGCGAGGTCCTCCAGACGCGCCCGGTCCCCGCCTCGTCAGGGTCGAACAGGTGCACGCGCACCTCGCCCTCCCTGGGCGTGTCCGTCAAGCGCGCCACGAGCCTCTCCAGCACGGAGAGTCCGCGCGGACCCGCGCCGACGATCACCACATCCAGGTCCGCTCGCGGGACGAAGTCAGTCATGGCTTTCCTTTCCAGGGGTCGACGTCTCCACCGGCCGCCGCGTTCTCGACGGCCGGCCCTATCGACACGGGTCCGGCCCCGGCCGGGCGGGGAGAAGGCGGAGATGCGTCCCGTTCCGCCGTCTCCCGATCAGGTCGGGCTTTCTGTTGCCACGATCGGCATCCGGGCTGTCGACCCGCTATCGATCAGGTATGGGTCCCCGTCCAGGGCAGCACAAGGAGCCGTGCGGTCCACAGTGGACGCACGGCTGGTGTCAGGCGGAAAGGGGCGCGATCAGCCCTTGCGGCGGCGCGGCGCGGCCGAACGGGGTGGTGTCGAGCGCATGTGGTCGCGCACCGGCGCCAGCAGACCGGCGAGCGTCCGGACGTCGTCGCGTGAGAGCGGTTCGAAGAGCAGGCCGCTGACGACCTCGACGTGACCGGGCAGCACGGCCGCGAGCAGTGCGCGACCGGCGTCGGTGATGGTGACCGTGACGCCGCGCTCGTCGTCCGCGGAGGGCGCCCGCTCGGCCAGGCCGGCCTTCTCCAGCAGGCCCACCTGGTAGGTCAGGCCGCTGCGGCTGTAGACGACGCCGTCGGCCAGGTCGGTCATGCGATGGCTGCCCGTCGGCGAGTCGCCCAGCCGCGCCAGCAGCTGGAACTGCACGTAGCTCAGGTCGCCGGCGTCCTTGAGCTGCTGCTCGACCGCGTGGCGGAGCAGGCTGGTCACCTCGACCAGGGCGAAGTAGGCGCCCAGCTGGACGGGGTCGAGCGACGGCGAGTCGGACATGCCCCCAGCCTACTGCTTCGAGTTCGAAGCAGTGCCGCACGTCACTTTGCTTCGAATTCGAAGCAGGTCTACCCTCGGTTCCAGTTGCTTCAACTTCGAAGCAAAACCTGAGGGAGAACAGTCATGAAGGCAGTGCGCTTCCACGAGTTCGGCGGCCCCGAGGTCCTGCGGTACGAGGACGTGGAGCAGCCCGTTCCCACCGCCGGACAGGTCCTGGTCGAGGTCACCTCGACGTCGTTCAACCCCGTCGAGGGCAACATCCGCCTGGGCGTCATGCAGAGGGCGATCCCGGTCGAGCTGCCGCACACGCCCGGTCTCGACGTCGCCGGCACGGTCGCCGCGCTCGGCGAGGGCGTCGAGGGCTTCGCGGTCGGTGACGAGGTCATCGGCTTCCTTCCGATGACCCGGCCCGGTGCCGCCGCCGAGCACGTCCTCGCCCCGGCCGCCGCCCTGACGCCGGCTCCGAAGGCGATCCCGCTGGCCGACGCCGCCGCGTTCCCGCTGGTCGGCCTCACCGCCTACCAGGCGCTCTTCGACCACGGCGAGCTGAAGGCAGGGCAACGGGTCCTGGTCAACGGCGCGGGCGGACCGGTCGGCGGCTACGCCGTGCAGCTGGCCAGGCAGGCCGGCGCCCACGTCATCGCCACGGCCAGCCCGAGCAGTGCCGAGGCCGTGCGGACCGCTGGCGCCGACGAGGTCGTCGACCACACCACCACCAGCGTGTTCTCGGCGGTGACCGAGCAGGTCGACCTCGTGCTCAACCTCGCACCGGTCACCCCGGACGTCCTGGCCCAACTGCCCTCGCTCGTCCGTTCCGGAGGAGCCGTCGTCAACACGACGATCTGGATGCCCGCTCCGACCGACGAGGAACGGGACGTGCGCGGTGTGAACGTCTACGTCCGCAGCGACGCCGAGCAGCTCGCGAAGCTCGTGGCGCTGGTCGACTCCGGTGACCTGCGGGTCGACGTCGCCCGGCGCGTGCCGCTGACCGAGGTGCCGGCGATCCACGCCCAGGCCGCGTCGGGCGGGGTCCGCGGCAAGGTCGTCTTCGTCGTCTGACGTGAAGGGCTCAGAGGTCAGGGCGCCGCGGTGTGCCCACCGAGCTGATGTCGAAAACGGCACCGGTCACCGTCCTCGACTCGCCGCGGGCGGCGAGCAGCACGTACGAGTCCACGTAGTCCTCGGCGCTCGGGGCGAAGTCGAGCGCGGAGTACCTGCTCAGGGACTCCCCGCCGCCCAGCACGTCGGCGATCGCGGTGTCACCCAGCGCCATCGAACGGGGCCCGCGCAGGTCGGTGGCCATCCCGCCGGGCGCGACGCCGTTGACCCGGACGTGGGGCGCCAGCTCGTACGCGAGCTGGGAGACCAGACCGGCGCCCGCCCGTTTCGACGCGGTGTAGAGGACGCCCCCGCCCCGCGGGTAGAGGGAGGCGTTGGACAGCGTGAAGATCATCGAACCGCGGCGGTCGACGACAGCGTCCGCAGCGGCCCGCGCGCCGAGCAGGTAGCCCTTCACGTTCACGCCGAACAGCTCGTCGAACCCGCGCTCCAGCTCCGGCGGGCTCATGGCCAGCAGCTCGCGCCCGAAGTCCCAGAGCCCGGCGTTGCCGACGAAGGTGTCGAGGCCGCCGAACGCCGCCACGGCGGTGCTGACGGCCTCGGCGTTGTCGCGCGCGGACGTGACGTCGCCCTGGACACCGCGGACGCGGTCGCCGTGCTCACCGACCAGGCCGGCGATCTTGTCGGCGGAGCGTTCCAGCACCGTGACCGTCGCGCCCTCGGCGACGAACCGGTTCACGATCGCGCGGCCCAGGCCGGAACCGCCGCCGGTCACGAGAGTAGACAGACCGGCCAACCGGCCGTCGCGGGACATCAGTGGGTGTCCAGGAAGTGCTTCACCGTCGAGTTGAACTCGGCGGCGTGCTCCAGCTGCGCCCAGTGCCCGCACCGGTTGAACATCAGCAGCCGGGAGTCCGGGATGACGGCGTGCGCGCGCATGCTGAGTTCGAAGTGGACGGTGCGGTCGTCACGTCCGTGGATGATCAGCGTCGGCACGTCGGACTGCGCCATCTTCTGCCCCGCCTCGGCGAAACCGTGGGCGCCCACGCCCGCCCGCATCACCTCCAGCCAGTTCTTCAGGTGCTCCGGCTTGGCCATGGCGTTGCGCGACCGTTCCTCGGCCAGCTCGCGGGTGGCGAACGCGGGGTCGAAGCACATGACCCGCACGAGCTTCTCGAAGTTCTCCACCGACGGGTCCTCGTAGGCGTCGAAGATGGTCCGGATGCCCTCCGACAGACCGTTGGGCGACATGACGTTGGGGCCCCAGATGCCGGCGCCCATCATCACCAGGTGCGAGACGCGCTCGCGGTGCTCGGTGGCGAGGACGGTGCCGATGCCGCCGCCCATGGAGTTGCCGATGACGGCGGCCCGGTCGATGCCGAGAGCGTCCATCAGCTGCAGCGTCGCCCGGCCCTGGTCACGTCCCGTCGCCACGCTCTGCTCGCAGGAGTCGCCCCAGCCCGGCATGGTCACGGCGATGCAGTGGAACGACGAGGACAGCGCCCGGATGTTGGGTTCGAAGTTCGACCAGCCGGTCGCGCCGGGGCCGGTGCCGTGGATCAGCAGGAGCGGATGTCCCTGCCCTGCCTCGTTGATCTGGATCTGGTAGTCCGCTGTGTCGATCAGCCGGTACGTCGACTCGTTGCTGATGGCCGTGGTCACTGCGCGTGCCTTTCGGTTGGCGGGAAAGAGGAAGTCGGGCGTCAGCCGACGAGTCGGGCGGGCGAGCGGTGTGGCCGCAACAGGCTGCGCAGGTCCGTGGCCGCGTCGGCGAGCACGTCCTCGTCCACCGGCATGGTCGAGGCGACCACGCGCCGGGCGAGGCCGACCTCGCGGGACGCGTCCATGCCGGCCACGGCACCCAGGCGGCCGTCGCGCAACCAGAACGCCAGGAAGCGTTCCGGCGTCGCACCGGCGCGGATCACCACCCGGTCGGTGCCGCGCGGGCGTCCGACGATCTGCAACGTGCCGGTGTACTGGTCCGACCACGCGTACGGGACTTCCTTGTACGGCACCGGTTCCCCGGCCACCGTCGACCCCACCGCGGCGCCGTGCCGTTGTGCGGTGTCCCAGTGCTCAAGACGTCCGCGCGCGGCCAGGTGCGGGTGCGCCTGGCTCGCGACGTCGCCGGCCGCGAAGATCCACGCCCGGCTCGTCTGGCCGAACTCGTTGACGGGGAAACCCCAGTGGTCGACGTCCACCCGTGCCGACGCGGCGAGCTCGGTGCGCGGCCTCACCCCGATGCCGACGACGACGGTCGCGGCGTCGACGCGCTGCCCGTTCGAGAGGACGACCTGCTCGACGGTCGATCCGGTGGCCACGAAACGTTCGACGGTGGCGCCCGTGACCAGGCGCACGCCGTGTCCGCGGTGCAGGTCGACGACGAGACCTGCCACCTCGGAGCCCACGACGTTCGCCAGCGGATGGGGCTGTGCCTCGACGACCGTGACGTCGATGCCGCGTTGCCGCGCGACCGCCGCGAGTTCGAGCCCGATGAAACCCGCGCCGATGATCACCAGCGGACCGCCGCGGGCGAGTTGTGCGCTCACCCGTCCCGCGTCGGCGGCATCGCGCAACGTCAGCACGTTGTCCGCGTCGGCATGGGGAATGGCGAGATGCCGCGCCGCGACGCCGGTGGCGAGCACCAGCCGATCGACGTCGAGCCGGTCCCCGCCTTCGAGGTGCACCTTGAGCGAGCCGGGATCGACCGCGCTCACCCGCTCCCCCAGGCGGAGATCGATCTGGAGGTCGCCGTACGTCGACCACGGCAGGATGGGCACCAGACCGGTCGTGTCGTCGAGCAGGGCCTTCGACAGCGGCGGGCGTTCGTAGGGCGGGTTGGGGTCGGCGTCGACGACGGTGACCGTGCCCCGGTAGTCGAGCCGGCGCATCGCCACGGCCGCGGAGATCCCCGCGGCGCTCGCCCCGATGATGACGCAGCTGGACCTGTGCATCCGGCTCACCCCCGATCGGGGACTTCGACCGAGACGTCGTCGCCGTCGACCCTCACCCTGTACGTGCACAGGGGTTTCGTCGCGGGGAGCGTCAGCGCGGCGCCCGTCCTCAGGTCGAACTTGGCGAGGTGCCAGGCACATTCGACCTGGTCCCCCTCGACGTACCCGTCCGCCAGCGACGACTGGCCGTGACTGCAGGTGTCGTCGAGGGCGAAGAACTCCCCGTCGGTCCTGAACACGGCGACGGGCGGGGTCGTCGGAATCTGAAGGGCGTCGCCGTCGTCCAGTTCGTCAACGGAGCAAGCACGAATCCAGGGCATGGTCGTCGAAACCTTCGGTGAGTGCGGATCAGAAGAACGTGCTGAGATTTCCCGACTGCAGCACGGTCTGGTCGAGGTAGATGAACCTCTTGACGATGGCCAGGCCGGTGTCGACGCGGCGCAGGCGGTCCTCGCGGCGGCCGACCCACTGGTCGACGTCGTTCTTCAGCCGGGTGCGGTACAGCAGGAAGTTGCTGTGCACGGCCAGTTCGTCGCCGTCGTCCTCGACGATCCGGACGTTGGTGACGAGGTGACGCGTCCGCGACGGCGGGTCCTCCGCCCACGAGGTCCCGGTGGCGAACTTCTTCGCGCGGGTCTCCAGCCAGGTCTTGTTCTCGTCGAAGTACGCCATCTCACCGGGTTTGGTGAACTCCAGGTGGAGCTGGCGCCGGGTCATCGTCCGCCGCAACGGCATGAAGTAGTGGGCGTCGTCGGTGAAGAGCTCGACCCACTCGTCGTAGCGGTGGCCGTCGAGCAGCGCGGCCTCGTGGTAGAGGAACTGCTCGACCTGGTGCTGCAGGACCATCGCGTCCACTGTGGACTGCGTGGCGGGCAGAGCGTCGATCGTCATTGGTCCACCTCGGCCTAGTAGCGGTCCCTGGGGATCGTGCGCTCGCGCAGCTCCTCCCAGCTCGGGTTGCGCAGCCACTCGCGCCACGCGTGATAGGTCCACAGCTGCGCGTGCTCGTTGATCGGCGCGTCCATGAAGGCCAGTCCGTCCTCCTTGACGACCTCGGACGTGCCCAGCCCCATCTTCAGCAGCTGGGGGACCTCACGGCTCTTGAGCCCCTTGGTCTGCAACGTCGACTGCGCCCAGTTCTCGCCGTCCTCCTGCTCCAGCATGCCCGCGGGCCCGAAGAAGTGGATCTGCGAGTCGAGCGACGCGGCCTGCTCCTCCTTCGAACCGTTCCTGTCCCTGAAGGAGAACCACCAGATCTCGGTGACGTCGGGGCTGCGCGGGACCCGCAGGCTCAGCTGCGCGTTCGTCGTGACCCAGGTGGAGGGGAAGATGTGGGGGTGCCCCGCCACGCGACCGCCGTGGCGGCCCAGCCGTTCCTCGACCTCGGGCTTGTGGCGCCACGCGAACGGTTCGGTGCCGGCCGTCACCTCAAGGGATTCCTGGTCAGGACCGGAGATGGCGTGCCCGTACTCCCCCACCACGACGAAGTTGTGCAGATCGGTGGGCAGGAAGGGAACTTCGAGGTCCGCTCCCGTGTCCGACTTGGCCCCGCCCTCGACGAAGTCGTCCGGTGGCGCGGGGATCAGTCCCACCGAGAACGCCGACATGTGCGTGATCTGCGGGTGGTAGTAGTCGAAGACGTTGTCGACGGTGAACTTCCAGTTGGTCTGCACCGTGAACTTCTGCACGCCGGGGACGGCCACCATGTCGCCGCGTTCCGCGATCATGTCGAGGCCTAGGCGGCCGGTGGCGCCCAGGTACTCCTCCAGCGGAGGTGCGGTCTCGTCGAAGGTGGCGAACACGAAGCCGCGGTAGGAGTCCAGCTGCGCGACCTTGCGCAGCGGGTGCTTCGACAGGTCCAGCTTGTCCTTGTAGAAGATCGACTTGCCGGGCACGCCGACCAGTTGGCCGTCGAGGCCGAACGTCCAGCCGTGGTACGTGCACATGAAGTTGCGCACGTTGCCCTCCTCGGCACGGCAGACCGCGTTTCCCCTGTGGGAGCAGGTGTTGAGGAAGGCGCGGATGCTCCCGTCCCGCTGGCGCACGACGAGAACGTTGTCCGACCCCATCGGCGCCTCGAAGAAGTCGCCCCGCTTGGGGATCTGCGTCTCGTGGCAGAGGAACAGCCACGCGCGGCCGAAGATGTGCTTCATCTCCGCGTCGAAGATCTCCTGGTCGCTGAAGATGCGCCGGTCGAGCTCGCCGGTGTCCAGGCGGACGAGGTCGTCGAGCTGGTCCATGACACGGGGAACGTCGGTCATGCTGGACTCCTTGGGTGACTGGGGCAGGAAGTCAGTGCGTGTGCGAGCGGTCGTGGCCCCAGAGCTGTGCCGCGTCCCACGCGGTGACGGTCCAGGTCTCGTCGTCGATGAGCTTGCCCTCGGTGCCGTACTCGACACCGATGCCGGACGGCGACTCCATGTAGAACGAGAGCATCCCGTCGTTCGTGTGCCGTCCGAGCGCCGCGGTCAGCGAGATCTTCTTCTCCCGCACGCGATCCAGCGCGCGGCCGACGCCGTCGAGGGTGTCGATCTCCAGCATGAAGTGGTTGAGCACGGGCTTGCTGCCCGCCTCGGCCGGGCCGAACGCCAGGGAGTGGTGGCGCGGGTTGACGTGCGTGAAGGTGAGCGAGATGCCGTACTGCTTCATGACGATGTAGTCGCTGACCTTGAAGCCCAGCACGTTCAGGTAGAAGTCGATCATCTCGTCCGTGTTCGGCGCCTGCAGCACGATGTGCCCGAGCCCGAGGTCGTTGCCTGCCGGGTCGGTGGTCACGAACCGCACGCCCTTCGGCGACACGAACGGGCTGGAGAGGACGCCGGCGCCGAAGTAGAGCTCCAGCTGGAAGCCCGCGGGGTCGGCGAAGCGCGCGAGCCGCTGGACACCGCGCAGCGACGCGAGGTCGGCGTCCTCCTTCACCGCGACGCCCTGCCGTTCCAGGTCGGCCACCTGCGCGTCGAAGGCGAGCTCGTCGGGCACCTCCCAGCCCACGTAGGTGAGCTCGTCGTCACCGGCCCGCACCGCGATGCGGTGGTGGCGGTCGTCCATGCGGAGGAAGAGGGTCTCGACGTCGTGGTCGTCACGGCCGCGGGTGACCTGCAGGCCGAGGACGTCGGTCGCGTAGTCGCTCCATGCGTCGAGGTCCGACGCCCCGATTCCGATGTAGCCGAGCGCATTGATGTGTCCCACGTTCGACGCTCCTTGGTTTGGGTGGTCCCCTGATTCTGTTGAGCCGCGCCGTGAATTCAAGCTCCGCGTTCCGCCAGGCAGAATGCCGTGTTTTTCTTGAAATGCGCAGCGGAAACCAGCGGATCGCCCCTTCGGGACGCCGCTGCGGTAGTTCTTTCGGTTAGCTTCGGGACCCACTCGCCAACGCGGTCGAAAGCTGCCGGGCGATGTCGTTCAAAGCCGCTCGATACCGTGCCGGGGACCGTCCCGACACGCTGGACGACAACGAGATGGCCGCGACCGCGTGGGTCGGGTCCGCGCTCCACACCGGCGTGGCCAGGCACGCGACCCCGAGGAACGACTCCTCGTAGTCCGTCGCCAGACCGGTTTCCCGCACGCGCACCAGCGACTGCTTCATCCGTTGTGCGTCGGGAACGGTGTAGGCCGTGAACCGTTTGAACGATCCCGCGAGAGTCCGATTCACGACCGGAGGACTGGCGAACGCCAAAAGCGCCTTGCCGAGCCCCGTGGCATAAGCCGGCCGGCGTCCACCGACACGGGTCGCCATTCGCGGGCCGTTCGTTCCCGCGACCTTGTCCACGTACAGGACGTCCGATCCACTCAGCACCCCGAGATGAACGGTCTGGCGGGTGAGCGCGAACAGTTCCGCGAGATAGGGCGCCGCCGATTCGCGCAGACCCTCGACCTCACCGACCTGGACCTGGTTGCCGACCTCGAACAGGCGATCGGCCAGCAGGTACCTGTCCTCGGCCTTCGCCACGTACCCGTGCGAGATCATCGACGCCAGGAGGCGGTGGATGGTGGATTTGGCCATGCCGGTGCGCTGGGCGATCTCGGAGACCCCGAGGGACACCCGGGACGTGGCCAAGGCGTCCAGCACGCTCAGCCCCTTGCCGACGGACGTGTCACGTCCGCCGGGCACCACTCCTTGCCGTTGCTCGTCCACGTTGACGCTTCTTTCCGCAAGTCCCACGGCGGCGGGCGACTTGAGCCTTACCCGTGCAACCATTCCCTAAGTCAGAGCAGTACTCTCAGTTAGACGCACACTAAGGTGACGGTGGTCACCGCGCAAGAGGGAAGGAACGGGGAGTTGACGGACGATCTCCGCACCGCAGCGCCGGTACGGCCGTTGCGCGCCGACGCACGTCGCAGCATCGACCGCATCGTCACGGCCGCGCACGCCCTGGTCGAGGAGCACGGCCCCGCCGTCTCTCTGGAGGAGGTCGCCAAACGCGCGGGCGTGGCACCGGCGACGCTGTACCGGCACTTCCCCAGCCGCATGCACCTGTTCGAGACCGTGTACCGCTCGCGGATGCTGAGGGTGCTCGAACACGCGCCCGAGCTGAGCGCCGTCCACGAGCCAATGGACGCGCTTCTGCTGTGGCTGAACGAGTTCATCGACTTCAGCGTCGAGTCGCACAGCGTGCTGACCGTCCTGGTGTCGCAGGGACTGGAGGAGACCGATCCGAGCGCCAACGCGCAGTGGGGCCGCGCCCAGGTGGTCCCGGTCGTCGCGGAGCTCCTGCTGCCGGCGCAACGAGCGGGCCGGATCCGTGCCGATCTCACCGCGGAAGAGCTCGTGGGCGTGGTCACGGGCCTGACGTTCGCGGCCGACATCCGCGAGAGCCGGCAGTCCGTGCGCCGCGCGGGCGCCAGGCGCGCGATGGAGCTGCTGCTCGACGGTCTCATCCCCCGCTGAGAGATCACCGACCCTTTCTGCCTGCCGGAACACCGTTGCGGCGCAAGGCGAATCTCCGAAGCAGACTGCTCCTGCCGCTGTGGGCGGCACCGCCTGACCGGCGGCCGGCACCACACCAGGAGGAGTGCTCATGACACGTCGTCGAGGCTGCAAGTCCTTCGCCACCAAGGCGAACCGGCCGGCGCGAGGTGTCCGCCGATGAGCTCGACCTCCGCCGAGCCGCGCCCTCGGGTGTTCGACCGCCAGATGGTCCTGGTCGCGTCCGTGACCGTGCTCGGCTCGCTGATCGTCATCTTCGACACGACCATCGTCCACGTCGCGGTGCCGTCACTGGTCCGCGGCTTCGACACGTCGTTGTCGACCGTCCAGTGGGTGAGCACCGCGTACCTGCTGGCGCTCGCCTGCGTCGTGCCGCTGACGCGGTGGGCGAACGACCGGTTCGGCCTGAAGCGGTCGTGGATCGCGTCGATGTCGATGTTCCTCCTCGGCTCGCTGCTGTGCGGACTCGCCGACTCGATGCCCCTGCTCATCGCCGCCAGGGTGGTCCAGGGCCTGGGCGGCGGAATGCTGTTGCCCACGGGGCAGTCGATCCTCGCCCGCCACGCCGGACCCGCCCGGCTAGCCAGGGTCATGGCGATCGTCGGCATCCCTGCGATGCTCGGCCCGCTGCTGGGCCCGATCCTCGGTGGACTGATCCTGTCTTCGTTCTCGTGGCGGTGGATCTTCATCGTGAACCTGCCGGTCGGCGCGGTCGCCCTCGCTCTCGCCGCGGTGGTGCTCAGGCGGGGCGAGCTCGGTGAGTCGCGGCAGATCGACGTCGTCGGCCTGTGCCTGCTGCCACCCGGTCTCGCGCTGCTGGTGTACAGCATCACCGACTTCGGCAGCACGACCGCGGTGACCGCCCCGGTGGCCGTCAGCGGCGGGCTCGGCGTCGCGCTGCTGGCCGGGTTCGCGTTCCACGCGCTGCGGACAGATCACCCGCTGCTCGACCTGCGGCTGCTGAAGAACCGCGCGTTCCGCGCCGCCGGATCGTCGATGTTCCTCTACCTCGCCGGCACCAACGCGATCCTGTTCCTGATCCAGCTCTACTACCAGTTCGCGCGCGGCGCCAGTGCCCTGCGGTCGGCAGTGCTGGTCGCCCCGTCCGCGTTGGGTGCCATGCTCGTGCTGCTGGTCGCCGGGCGCCTCCTGGAGAGGTTCGGCGCCCGCGCGATCGTCCTTTCCGGACTCGCGATGGTCGCGCTCGGCGTTCTGCCGCTGGTGTTCGTCGGACCGGACACGAGCGAGCTGTGGCTGTCGGCGGCGTGGTTCGTCCGCGGCGTCGGGGTGGGTGCGGCCGCCACCACGTTGACGACCGCGAGCTACCTGACGTTGCGCAGCAAGGACATCCCCAACGCCTCCACGCTCATCAGCATCAACCAGTACGTGTCCGGCGCCCTGGGCACCGCCGTCGTCGCGGTGCTGCTGCAGCACCAGCTCGACGACGTCACCCAGGGGCGTGGCCTCGATGCCCTGGCAGAGCTGGACAGCGCCGCGCTGACCGAACTCGGAGCCCCGCTGGCGCACGCGTTCGGAACGCTGTCGTGGCTGCCGGTCGCGCTGACCGTGCTGGCCGTACTACCGGCGTTGCGGCTACCGGGCAGGAGCGACGCCGTCACCCGAAGTACGCCTTGACCGCTCCCAGTCCGGACAGCCGCGCGGTGACGACGTTGCCCGGAGCGACAGGACACATCGGTCCGGTCGCTCCGGCCAGCACCACTTCTCCCGCGCACAAGGGGTTTCCTCGCTCGCGGGACCAGCGCGCCAGCGAGGCCAGCGCATCAAGCGGGTCGTCCAGACATCTCTGGCTGCCGGCTGAGACCTCAATGCCGTTGATCTGCAAGCACATCCGCACCTGCGTCAGGTCGAGGTCCCGCAACGCCACGCGTCTGGGCCCGGTGACGAACACACTCCCCGACGCGTTGCCGGCGACCACGTCGAGGGCAGCGACCCCGTAGTCGACCGCCTCACGAACCTGCGCGTGGTCGAGGGGCCCGTCCGCGAGATCGTTCCCGAGCACGAAGGCGATCGCGGGAACGACCCGCGGCTGCGGCAGCCTTCCGGCGGGGATGGTGTCGCCGCCGATGAACGCCATGTCGTCGTACAGCAGGCTGATCCGTTCCTGCTCGATCCTGCGGCCGACGACCTGGTCAACTCTTGTCATACAACAACTCTGCTCGGCCCCGGCGGTTCACACGAGCGCTCCGTGCCGTTGTGCGGAACAGGGCCAGACCCTGTTCCGCACACCCGTCAGCTCGTCGACTCCGCGGCCTTCCTGCGCGCCGTGAGGCAGATCGCCGCCACCACGACGTCACAGACACCCGCCACGAGCAGGCAGAGCTGGTACCGGTCCTCGGCGGGAACACCCGGCGCGGCAGCAAGGCTCTTCGACTGCAGGATGGTCGAGTAGATCGCCGGTCCCAGCGACCCGGAGATGGTGACGATGATCCCGACCATGCTCGTCCCCATGCCCGTCAGGCTCGGCGGCACGCAGCTCTGCATCGACGCGAACAACCCGACACCGACCATGCCGCTGCCCACACCGTAAACGCAGGCCGCCACGAAGAAGGCCGTCGCCGAGGCGTCCGGCATGCTCGTGATCAACCACAGAGCCGCGATCGCATGGCACACCGCACCGATGCCGGCGACCGCGAGCGGCCGCGTGCGAGCGGCGATCACTCCACCCACGATGCCTGCCACAGCACCGACCACCGAGTACGGCAGCAGGATCAGCCCGGTGTGCAGCGCGTCGTAGTCGAGGCCGTAACCAACGGCGTGCGGCGTCTGCACGTAGAACGGGATGAGGAACGTGACCGACTGGATCGCCATGCCGATCGTCAGGCCCGCCAGCATGGTCCGCGCGACGGTCCCGGACCGCAGCAGCGCGAGGTCGAACACCGGCGCCTTCGACCGCTTCTCGAGAACGGCCCAGATCCCGGCCCCGGCAAGCCCGGCGACAGCGAACCCGATCGCCTTGAGCGACGTGATGCCCTCGGACCCGGCCGTGTTGATGCCGTAGAGCAGCACCACCATCCAGGCCACCAGCCCCACGACGTTGCCGACGCCGAAACCCACCGTGCGGTCCCTGGAACTGGACGGGATGACCAACCACGCCAGCAAGGCCACGACGAGGTAACACCCCATCGCCGACAGGAAGAACTGCTGCATGGAGATGTGGCTGAGCGCGACACCACCGGCGACAAGCCCGATACCGGCACCACTCGCCTGCGCGAACTGCGTGACCACCACGGCCGTGCGCACGGACTCACCGGGCAGATGCCGGCGCAACACCCCGACACCGAGCTGACCGGTGGCCGCCCCGACACCCATCACGGACGCACCGATCAACAACGCCGGATACGTGTGCACCACCCCAGGTACCGCCGTGCCGACGGCGAGGAACAAGGCACCGAGCGTCGTGGCGACACGGTCCCCCAGCACGTCCGCCAAGCGAGGCAACAGGATCGTGCTGACGCCACTGCCGATCAGCAGCGCCGTGAACACCCACGCGACATCCCCCACCGTGAGCTGGAAGTCGCGCAGCAGAACCGGAAGCAGGGGCGAGAGCATGAACGTGACGGCGGCAGCGGTGAACCCGGTCACGATGGTGACGGCGATGAGGGGCCCACGCCCTCGCGCCGGGACGAACTGCTCGGCTACTGGTGTGTCGTACTGCTCTGCGCTGTGTGCCATTGACGACCTCGTCCTGTCCGACCGCCTCCGCGGTTCCCGGTGAAAGGCTGGGCCGGAGTATGTGATCGGGCACACGCGCGAACGAAGCAGAACGTTCTGACATGCGGAACACAGCCGCGCGCTGGTCCCGCCCTCGCGTTGGAGCAACTCCAAGCAGTACAACGAGTTGCGGAGCATGCACAACGCGCTCAAGTCGAAGGGATCCAGTGTCAGCACAACCAGGCGACGACGCGGTCGACGCGCAGTTCCGTCACCGCATGCGCGAAAACCTGGCCGGCGCCGCGAAACACTTCGGCCTCACCGTCACCGGCGAACCACGACACGGCTGGCAAGACCGCTCGATCAGCGCTTTGGTGATCGGCCACGACGAACGCCTGTGGTTACGAGTCGTGTCCGAGGACAGGCAGTGGACCGAAGGCGAGTTCTGGACCGGCAACCTGGAGGCGAACGCCTTCTCAGGCCTCTTCGAGCCTCACGTGGTCGACGTCTACGAGTGGGAACACGAACGACACCAACGCGCAGAGCTGATGACTTTGGTGCCAGGCTCGCCCTGCGGCGACGTCCTGCACCACCCGGACGACTGGTGGGCGGAGCTGCGCCGAACGACCAAGTCGATCGCGACGATGCCGACAACCCGCGTCAACGCCGACCAGGCGTTGGTGACGGGCCGCATCCAACAGCAGTTCGGCAACGCGGTGAACCCCGTTGTGCACGAATGGGAAACGGTGCACGGCGACCTGCACTGGGCGAACCTCATGGCGCCGAGGTTCGCCCTGCTGGACTGGAAGTCGTGGGGCCGCGGTCCCAAAGGAACAGACGCGGCCACACTCCTCAGCCACAGCCTCCTGGTACCGCACACCGCAGAGCGGGTGCGCGACACCTTCGCCGACGTCCTGACCACCGACGCCGGACTGATCGCCCAGTTCTACGTGGCCGCCCAGCTGCTCCACCGCATCGACAGAGGCGACCACGCAGAACTGGCGGCACCATTAAGAAGGCACATCAACAGCCTGTGAGAGATCAACAGGTGACGTTGACGGTCGCATTCGCCGCGAACGACACGTGCACGTGGTCCATGTGGTTGGCCGTAGGGCTACCCCGGTCCTCCATGACCGACCAGCCGCTGCCGTCGTTGTAGCGCTGGCGCCAGATCACGTAGGTGACGCCGAACGCCTTCTTGTTGGCCAGCACGTACTCGGCCAGGGAGTTGCCGGTGGCGGTGTCGACCATGAAGTCGAGCGCCAGGCCAATGGGATGGTCGCCAGACCCACCCCGGCCGGCGGCGCCACCGATGTCCTCGACACCGAACTTGCCCGCGACGTGGTGCCCGACCTGCGCCGCATGAGGCTTGACGCCGTCCAGCGTGGTCGGACAGGGCGGAGGCGGTGGTGGAGGAGGAGGCGGGGGCGGCGTCGTCGTGGTCGTGGTCACCGGAGGCTCCGTGGTGGTGACCGGAGGCGGCGAGGACGACGGCGCGGCGGACGACGCGACGGACGGCAACTCCTGGCTGACAGCGGTCGTCGGCGCGGCCAGATTGGCGGCGGCTCCGGTCGGATCAACCTGCTGGTCGGAAACACGGACCACCCAGAAGGTGGCGACCAGGCCCACGGAGAGCGCGGCGGCGACCGCGATGGGCAACTTCCGGCTGGCTGTCGGCTTCGTTCTATGTCGGCCCGGCATTCGGGAACACCTTGCGTCGGGGACAGGGCATCACACGGCCCGCCATATTACGAAATGAACACGAGAACATCACGGGAAGTGTTCCTACTCACAATTCCCCTGGTGAGCGCGCCGCTACAGACAGCAACAGCTTCCCTGGGCGCGCAGGTCAAACCGCAGTCACATTCGATCGACCGCAGATCAATTCATTAACTGAAGATCGCTTGAGGCACACAAAAAGTACCACCACCACACTTTCATCCGACCAACCAGAGATCATTATCAATCCTGAGAACATTACCGCACATGAGATGATCGATCCATGGCCACCGCGGATCTTCTCCTGCACCCCGTGCGAATGCGCATCCTGCAGGCGCTGTTCGAGACCGACCCGCTGACGACGACCCAACTCAGGGAACGCCTGCCGGACATCGCACCCGCCACCATGTACCGGCACATCGCCGTCCTGACCGAGAACGGCGTACTGGAGGTCGTCGAGGAGCGCCGAGTGCGAGGCACGGTCGAGCGCAGCTACCGCGTCCGCAAGGAAGAGGCCGTCGTGGGCCAGGACGCACGAGCCACGATGACCCGCGCGGACCACCAGCGGGCGTACTCGACGTTCGTAGCCTCACTCATGGGCGACTTCGACCGCTACCTGACCCAGCCCGGCACCGACCCGAACGCAGACGGCGTGGTCTACCAGCAGGCCGCGGTCTGGCTCACCGACGAGGAGTTCACCGCGATGGTCAACGAGATCAGGCACGCGGTGATGTCGCGAACGGGCGGCGAGCGCGACGGCGGCCGCAGGCGCCGAGTCGTCAGCCTCGTAGTGGTGCCGGACGAACCAGGTTCCGCAGTCGCCGGCTAGTCACGGACTTCAGCGAGTTGCCATCCGCGCCAACGGCCCACTAACTTGTTCTCAGAAGTGAGAATATTCGTGAGAATGAGACCATTGGCGGCGACCCATGGACAGCGCACCAAGCACCGGCAGGGCAAGCGGCCTCGCCACCTTCTTCACCGTCACCTTCGCGACGACCTGGGGTTTCTGGTCGATCGCGATCCTGTTAGGCGAACCGCCGACAACCTTCCCGACAGTCGTCCCCTTCCTGCTGGGCGGCTTCGGCCCGGTGTTCGGCGCGATAGCGGTCAGACTCCGCCGCCGCAAACTCGGTGAGCCCATCCCCCACCACACCGTGCGAGTCCGCCTGAACACGCGACTGCTGTGGGCACTGCCTCTACTGGCCCTGGCGGCAGGCACAGTGGCCGGCGGCGCACTGCTGGCACAGGCGTTAGGCGGTCCAGCGGTAGACCTGGACAGCGGACAGCAGCTGATGGCGAGCGCGGGCGGCGCAGCCCCGTTCTTCATCAGCATGCTCGTGGCCGGCCCCCTGGCCGAAGAACCGGGCTGGCGAGGCACGGCCTACCCGCGCCTTCTCGCCACCACAGGAGGCGTCCAGGCCAGCCTGATCCTCGGGGCGGCCTGGGCGACCTGGCACCTGCCGCTGTTCTTCGTCACCGGCACCGTCCAATCGAGCTTCGGACTGCTCAGCTGGAGCGGACTGCTGTTCAGCCTGAGCGTCTTCCCGATGGCGTTGCTGACCGGACTCGCCTACGAGCTCGGCGGAGTCCCCGCCGCCGTCACCGTCCACTTCGGAGTCAACGCGACGGCAGCAGTCCTGACCGCCTACTCCCCCACGACGCAGGCGGTGGTTCTCGCCGTGCAGCTCATGGTGGCGGTGCCCCTCGCTCTGCGCCGAACCCGCCTCGCGGTCACACACCACGCCGCTCTCGCCTGACACGCCCGCAGCCGCACGACCCGTTGAAGCGTGCGCCTCACAGCATCTCGGCGCTGCCATCCGCATCGAACCGACGTGACTGCTCACGGCCGAGGCGGCTCGTATCTGATCGGCGTGCGGCGCTTGCGCCGAGGAGCATCGGGCCACACGTGACGTGCGATCCAGACGTTCAGGAAGAGGAACGCGATCGCGAAGACGAAGGTGCACAACCAGCCCAGGAACACCTGGCCCTGCGACCGCACGTCCGGCTGCAACGGCCTGCCGTGCCGCACGGTGTGGACGGCATACTGCTTGCCGATGTCCGAGGGCGTGAACCATCCCGTCACGGTCGACGTGTACGTCTCTCCGCTGGACCTGACCCGAACCTCGGCCTGGCACTCGTGGTAGAAGCCGAAGCCCCGCAATGCCACCGGGCCGCGGCGTTCGCAGGACTTCGCCGTGGCCACCAGATCCGCCTTCGCCAGATCACCTGGTTCGACCTGGTTCCAGAAGTGGTTGAAGATCGTGGCGCCGAGGAGATAGCCCAGCAGCGGAACGATGAGGGCGACGAGGACCCGCCGGAGGGCGTTCACCCGCCCCGCTCCTCTTTGTCCTGGTCTGCCTTCAGCTCGCGCCAGTCCTTCCAGCCTCGGTTGTCGACGATCTTCGCACCCTCCTTGCGGAACTCTTCAGCCATGGCGGGGCCGATGTCCTTCGGAAGGCCGGTGACGCCATCAACGACGACCTTCTTCGCACCGGCTCCCGCATCCCTCAGCATGGCGCCGACGTTGAAGTTCTTCATCTCCCGAGCGATGTCCGCGTTCGCGCCCTGCTTCAGCACCGTCACGAAGTCGTCGCCGCGCTTGGCGAGGTTGACGCTGGCGTTGGCGAGGACGTCGTCGAGCTTCTTGAACAGACCGCCCGCCTTGCCGAACGCGCTGGTGAGCTTGCGGCACCACTCGATGCACTTCTGCGCGTAGCGCACCGCAACTGGAACACCTTCGGCGACGGCACCAGCGATACCCGCGCCCAGCGCCGCCATGGCGGGCGCCCACCGAATGCAGATGCTGATCAGCTTGCCGATCGCCTCGGTGATCAGGTCGCGCACGATGTCGCGGACCACTTTGAGGATCGTCTTGCAGATCGTGATCAGGATCGACATGCCACGCGCAGCCGTGCCGACCGCGCCATAAGTGTCCGCGCGGTCGGCACCGAACTCGCGGTACTTCGCCGAGTCCCTGCCCACCCACTGCCCGGCGTCGCTGTTGACGGCACTCTTGAGGTCGGTGGAGATCTCGTCGAGGTAGCTCGACACCGACGACCACGTCTGCGCCATTCCGTCGAGGGTCTGCTGGTCACCGGTCAACCAGTCGAGCGGCTCCTTGAGGAAGCTGATGTGCTCGAACATCCAGCCGAAGCCCGCGCTGAACAGGTACGCCAGCGGATCGGTCAGCATCTTGCCGATGTCACCTGCGGCGCTGGCGAGATTGAGCAGGCCCTCGGCCCAGTTGCCGTCGGAGAAGCCGCTCACTGCCTCGGTCACATCGTGGAACAGCCCGGCGCCCTCGGTCACCGGAGTGTCCTGGCCCTTGCGAACCAACGGGTTCTCGACGGGGGCCGGAGCAGGCCCAACGCTAGGAGTGCTCATGAATCGCCCGTCTTGAAGCGGCTGGTCTGCTCTTCTTCGTTGTTCTTGACGTCTTCACGCCATGCCTTGACCCGCCTGTGGTGGTCGAGCGCGGCCTCGGCAGCGTCGTTGAGGGTGTTCATCGCCATGTACTGCGCCGCAGAACAGAGGGCCGCGAGCGGAATCCCGAGCAGGCCGAACGCCTCGGGGTTCGAGGCCGCGCTGCCCGCTCCGATGGCGGTGCCGATGCGCCCGCCGATCTCGTCTACACGCTTGGCGTGAGCGTCCATCTCGGCGAGATCGATGCGGTAGTTCATCGCAGGATGCTCCCGTTGCCAAAGTCGTCGTCATCGACCGGACGATGCCGGGGCGGACGAGGAGCCTGCTGCGGCCGCGGTGGTGGTGGCGTGTCGTCCTCAATGGAGCCCAAGCGGGGCTCTGTCGGACCCCAACCTCCGTTTCCCGGCACGTACTACTCCGGAGGAGGCGGTGGCTGCGCGCTGCGCAGCTTGTCCATCATCAAGTGCATGGTCTCGGAGTCGGCACCCAGCAGCGGCGCCATCGCCTCCTGGACAACGCTCGCTATACGGCTCTGCGCCGCCTGCAGAGTGCGCATGACGTCCTGTGCGACGGCTGCACCGTCCTTGCGCTGCAACGCCTGACCAAGCTGCAATGCGACCAGGTTGCCGGCGTCATTGATGGTCACCGTGATCTGCCCGTCAGGACTGCTCTCGGTGACCTGCAGGTGCGCGAGGTTCTCGCGGATGGCATCACTCTTGGCCTGCGCCTGCGCGAGCTTGCCTTCGTACTGGCTGAGCAGCTGCTCAGGATCGATCATGCGTCCCCCAGGGTCACCTCTTACTCAACGCGAGCAGACTGTAACGGACCGTGCTGCCGTGCAGCCCAATCACCTAATCCTGATATCGCGGGTTCGCGACCAAAACAATGAGCATCGCGAGCCGCTTGAGTCCACGGCAACGACTGGCCGACAGCAACCAGAATCACGACTGAGCAGCCCAGACACCTCACAGGGGTTTCGATGTTCGTGTCCACCTTTTCGGACCGGGACGCTGGCTCAGTACAACGTGCATGTGGGTCTCCGCGAAGCGCGCCATCATGATCACCCGATCCGAATCCGGCCCAATGAGCTGTCAGCCCTCACTCCACCCCGCGGAACCGACACAGGTCAGCCGCTGCCCAACTCTCGCCATGAACAGGGCGTGCCCCTTGACTCCTGCCTCATGGCCGGCAAAGGGGTTCACGGCTGTCTTATCGGATGAAGATGCCTCGTCCTGCGCGCCGCAGCCCACACGAAGAACAACGAAATATCGGCGCAACTACCGAAGTAATGGGGTCGATGAGCGGCGTGCTCGACCCGGCAGAACTCGGCAAGATCACAAAAAGAGGGTCCTCGCAGTATCTGACCTGCGAGGACCCTCTTGGCCGTCGGGACGACAGGATTTGAACCTGCGACCCCTTGACCCCCAGTCGTGGAACGACTGAGCGGCGTGCTCCAGCCTGTTCTTCCAGGTCGTCTCTGAGTGTAACCGGCCGAGTAAAGGAGTCGCTGATCCCAAAGGCCCGAACGGAACATCCGGCACTGTCGGGAAGGTTCCACCTGCTCGACGACTGGATCAGGGTCGAGGCGATGAAGGCGACCCACCGCAAACGTTGTACATGGTGCAGGTGACGGCATCGCTTCGCGACCATGAGCCTTTGCCATGCTCGTGACGAGCTGTCATTCGCCAGGCCGGGACAGCATCACCGACTATCACGGCAAGCACCGCAATCCGCAACACTCAGCCGACAACTGCAACACCGTCGTCAACATCGCGGGTGACACCGCCGCACAAAGCTCGACCCACCAGCGGGGCTCTGATCGGCTTCGCGCGTCGGTGGGAGCGCCGGGTGAAGTCGAGTGGCCGGATCCTGCTGCGGCCGGAGGTCGATGGCGTCCGCCGCGGCCTCATCGCCGTGCACACGATCCCCTGTGCCACCCGTCTCCTGCCGATCTACCAAATGCTGGCGGACTGCAATCCGCGCATCCTGTGGTCGTTCACCGTTCCGCCGGACGACTACAACAGCGGTGTACGACGGTTTCTGGAGGACCGGGGCATCGAGACGATCAAGTGGTCGCGACTGGTCGACGAGGTGCAAGGTCACTTCGACATCACGCTGGCCGCGGCGTGGGGCGGGTTGGACAAGCTGCGGATGCCCGTGGTCAAGCTGTCGCACGGCGCACTGCACGAGAAGGCCACGCCCAGACGGGCTGGTGCGGGCGCCGAAATGCCACGCCATCGGCACGGGTTGAGTCCGGAACGGATGATCAGGGACGGCAGGACCGTGGCGTCCCGCACGGTGCTGTCCCACGACAACGACCTCGCAGCACTCGATCCGGTGCTGCGCGCGCAGGCGAGGGTGTTCGGCGACCCTGTGGTGGACCAGATCAGCGCGCATCTGCACCAGCGCGAGCACTACCGCCGACAGCTCGACATCCCGACTGGTGCACGACTCGTGGTGGTCACGTCGACCGCCGGCCGGAGTTGCTTGTGGCTCGACCGGCCGGAGCTCCTGTACCGCCTCGCGACGGAGCTGCCCGCGGAGGGTTATCGCGTGCTCGCGGTGCTGCACCCGCATCTTCGGCACGTCTTCGGGTCGCAGTTGGACGTCGCACTGCGCACGTCGTTCGAAGCAGGGCTGCGCGTGGTGCCCGCCGACCAGGACTGGGCCGTGCCGCTCATCGCCGCCGACTGGGTGATCGGCGACCACGGCTCGGTGTTGCACTACGCAACCCTCACCGATGCCACTCTGCTCACGGCCGGGTTCGCGCATGACGAGGTCGCGTATGGAACAGCCCGCGCCGCCCTGGGCGGCCTCGTCCCGTCGCTTACCGCAGACCGGCCGCTGGAAGAACAACTGATCTCGGCGGCACGGTCCGAGGTTGTCGCCCGGTACGCCTCGGAGAAGGAGCACCTGAGCTCGCGCGTCGGCCATTTCGCCACCGACCTGCGGCGAGAAGTGCACTCGGTGCTCGGCGTGCCTGAACCAGTCGTGCCGGCCCGGCTGCCCGGTCTGACGATCCCGCGCCTGCTCAGCCGGTGAGGGGCGGAGACAGGCGGCTCTCGTGCTGAGCCACCGCGTCGAGATGCCGCCGTGCGCAGATCATGTCACCGGACTGCACGGCGAGGTCGGCGAGAGCTCGATGGATCCGGGCGAGCTCCTTGTCGGCCTTCAGCGACGACATGGCGGTCAGGGCCGAGTCGAGCAGCTCACGGGCCGCAGCCAACTGGCCCGCTCGAACGGCGAGCGCCGCCGATTCCATCTCGACGCGGGCGACGTTGTAGTGATCGCCGATCGACCTGAAGATCGACTCGGCGAGCCGCAGATGCGGTTCCTGGAGGCTCGTCTCGCCGCGAGCTAGCGCGGTGGTCGCGAGGTTCAGCCTGGTCAGGGCTTCTCCCCGGAGCTGACCGAGTTCGAGCTGCAGGTCCAGCGCGAGCCGGAAGTGCTCGGCAGCCTCAAGAAGTGAACCTCCTCCCAACAGAACCAGCCCCAGGCTGTTAAGGGCGGTCGCCTCGCCGACCCGGTCCCCTGCGGCGCGGTGCAGACCGAGCGCGCGGGTGAAGACGTCGGCGGCGTCCGCGAGCCGGCCGACGCCGTGAAACCCCAGCCCCAGATGGTTGAGCAGCAGCGTCTCCGCGAGCACGTCGCCCTGGGCTCCGGCGGTGCCGACCACGAGTTCATGGCTGGCCAGCCACGCGGTGTAATGCTTCCGGTGGAGGAAGAGCCCCCACAGCGCCTCCACGATCCGGTAGCCCAGCGACTCGGCCGCGTGCCGCCAGACAACGGCGAGGAAGTGGGGCAGGTTCGCCTCCGCCCAGTCGAGTGCGGTGCCAGGGGCGGAGAAGGCGGGGACGGGTGCCGGAGAGCTGCCCGTCGCTTCCAGCCGACGGCGCGTCGGCATGATCACCTTGTCGGCGGCCAGAGCGGCCGCGAGGTACCACCGCGCCATCCGCAGGTCCGCCGCGTCCCGTTCAACGATGCCCCAGCAACGCTCGGCGCGCTCGCGCGCGTGCAGCCGGATCAGGTCGTGCAGGCGAAACCGATCACGCCCTAACTCCTCCACCAGGTGCACGTCGCTCAGCAGGGTGAGGGACCGTTCGGTCTCGTCGAGTTCGAGCTGGGCGGCGGCCGCCGCGACCGCGACGGTGAAGTCCGGGCCGGGATATCCGCTCACCAGCGCGAGTGCGCGAGCCGCGACCGGGTGCAGGTTCTCGTAGGACAGGTCGAGTGCGGCGCGCACCGACAGGTCTTCGACCTCGAGCGAGTCGAGCGGTCCGGGACTACCGGTCAGGCGCGCGGCCAGGTCGGCGGCCAGGCTCAGCGGCCGGCTCGCCAGCTGCGCCGCGGCCAGCCACAACGCCAGGGGCAGGCCCGCACACGCTCGCACCACCGAATCGAGCGCGGTCGGCTCCACCGCGACCCTGTTCTCTCCCAGCACGCCGGCCACGAGGTCGAACCCGGCGCGGTGAGCGAGCGGCGCCACGTCCACGACCCTGGCTCCGCGTGCCACCAGACCCGGCAGCCTGTGCCTGCTGGTGACCACGACCAGCGCGTGTGGTGGTCCTGGCAGCAGCGCCAGGACGTCGCGCGCGGCCGTGGCGTTGTCCACCACCACCAAGATCCGGCGATCGGTCGTCAACGAGCGGAACAGGGCGCCCTGCTCGGCCAGGTCGGCCGGCACGGCGTCCGGTGCTACTCCCAGGGCGCGCAGGAACCGGCCGAGCATCCCCTTGGCTGAGCTCGTCCGCCCACCGGCATACCCCTGGAGATCGCCGAACAGCTGGCCTTCGGGAAACCTCCGCACGGACGCGGTGCGACCACGTCAGCGCCAGCGCGCTCTTGCCCACGCCCGCGGGACCGGTGAGAACGAGCAGCGACGTCTCGGCCGCAGCGTCGTCCATCGCCCCCAACTCGACATCGCGACCGACGAGCCGAGCGGGAGCAGAGGGAAGTTGCCGTGGTGGTGCCGCGGCCGGAGCTGGATGCAGGTGAAGCCCACCGTTGACGACGTGCGCCTGCACCACCGTGCCGATCACGCTTGCGGCAGCGCAGTTGACGCTCTCGCTCGGCAAGTGTTCAGAGATGTCCATCCTGCCTCCGATCACGCGGTGGTTACCCTCCTGAGTCTGGCCGCACTTCCCAGGCCCGTGTACTGCCCTGGGAAGACGGGGCCGTCTGTGCGCAGCCGGAGGTGCCCTGGTTGGACGACTACGACATCGCCCTCTTCAAGCAGGTGGAGCTCACGTCGGGGGGTGTCCCGGTCGGGCTGGAGGGGGAGATCCAACGCCGGATGCTGGTCGTACTTCTCAAGTCGTCGAAGGACGAGCAGATCAAGCGGGCAGACCTGGTCCGGCAGGTCTGGGGGTACACGCCGTCTGCGCGCACGGTGACCAGCACGATCTCCCGCCTCCGGTCGGCGTTGTCCAAGGTGCCGGGCATCGGCTTGGTCTCCGTCTCCGGCAAGCACGACTACTTGGTGTTCGACCGTCGGCGCGTCGACGTCCACCGCTTCTCTGATGCCGCCGAGGTCGCCCTGCGTTCGGTTCAGGACGGAGCAGAGGACGCGGAGACGCTCCTCGACGACTGCCTGGAGCAGTGGACCGGGACGCCGTTCGGCGACCTGAGCGGTGGCAAGATCGACGAGTGGCGCACCAAGCTGAACGCGCAGCACCGCGACGTGCGCTACCAACGGTTGCGGCTGAGCGTGGTCAAAGGGCGTGAGCACGAGGTCGTCGACGAGGTCGTAGAGCTGAGCAGGGCGAACCCCAGGCACCGGCCGTCACGGGACTTGGCCGCCGACGTGCTGACGTCCGTCGGCCGCGCCGACGAGATCGCCGCGCTGCCGGACGCGGGTCCGTGGTTCGGTGCTACGCCTCCGGTCGTGCGCACCGAAGAACTCCTTACATACCTGCGGGCCCTGCAGTCCGCGTTGAGTCGTGCGATGCGCTGGCACCCCGGTGAGAACATCGCGGCAACGTTCAGCGAGCGTTCCGTCCGTGCGGACAGCGACCCCTCCGCGAGTTCATCGTCCGACGGCGGCTCTCACCGTCGTCGAAGGGAGCTCGTGCGCGGAGACCAGTCGTGGGCGGATGCGGTGGAGCTCGCACGGCTGGTCGTGGTGCTGGGTGACGCCGGGTACGGAAAGACCTGGCAGCTGCGCGCACACGGCGTCGAACTGTGCGACCGGGCGATCACTGCGTTGCGCGCGGGAGCCGACCCTATGGCCGTGGAGATACCACTGTGGGCGCACGCGAGCTCACTGATCTCGGCCCGCGACTCGAGTGATCGTGCGGATCAGGTGATCCGCGCAGCGAGCGAGATCGTGGCTAACAGCCCCGAGGCGATCAGCCCGAGCCTGCGCGCATCTCTCGTTCGCGGGATGACGGTGGACGAGGGTCGCCTCCACGTTCTGGTCGACGCGCTGGACGAGCTCTTCGACAGCGACGCCCAGGACGAGTCGTCGGCCGTGCTCTCGTGGCTGGCCGAGCGGGTCGATGCTGGCCGACACCTGCGGGTCGTGGTGACGAGCCGGCCGGTCGGCTACCGCAACCCGTTCCGGACCCGTCAGCGGGCGGCTGACCGCAGGCAGGTGCCCGTGCACCACCTCTCGCTGGGCGCACTCACCTCCGGCCAGGTTCTCGAACTGTGGCGGAACTGGTTCGCGCATCGGGAGGAGGACTTCCCCGAAGATCGCTTGCTCCCGCTCCTGACCCCGGGCAGCCCGCTCGCCGAGCACGTCCGCGTCCCGCTGATCGCGGCGTTCTGCGCGTGGGTCGCCGAAGTGGTCCCGGCCGCTCGAACTCGCGTAGGGCTCTACGAGCAGGTCCTTCGGCGGTTCATCGCTTCGTGGTGGAAGCAGGGCGAACGCACGACGATCAACAGCACCACTCGGCAGGATCCGCTGCGACAGAAACAGGTGCGGCACGCGCTCGAACAACTCGCGTGGCACATGTCTACCGAAGGCGCGACGTGGCGGGACGCGGTGGACGACGAGGAGTGCGAAAGACTCCTCGCGACGAAGCTCGACGGCCTGCCGGGGTGGACCCGCACAGCCGAGCTGGTCACGATTCACGGGTTGCTAGTGCGACTGGGCGGCGACCCATACTCGTCCTGGGAGAGCCCGATCACCTGGGTCCACCCCACGGTGCACGAGTACCTTGCCGCCCACAGGCTGATCACGTTGCCCGACAACGAGATCGACCACTGGCTGGATCATGGGCTGCACCGTCCCGAATGGGAGGCGACCTTCCTCTTCGCCTCGGAGCTGGAGCAACTGCCGACGTGACTGAACGCCGCTTCACCGACAGGCTCGCGCGCCGGGCCGCCGAGTCCGACGACCTCGGGTGGTACACAGCTCTGCTCGTGGAGAGCGGGACGGGCACGACCACGCCCGAGACGATCGAACGTGTGATCCGCTTGGCCGCGGTCGGTCTCCTCACCCCCGTCGCGATGGCCAAGGTGCTGGTGCGGATCCCAGGTGTCGACTTGGCCAGGACGGTCCGCATGATCGACCGACTGGGGGTGGTGGGCCATCCCGCACGCGAGATCTGGCAGGCGATGGCGCTGTGCGGCGAGGACGGCCTCGTCCGCCTAGAGCAGGCAGTCGCGGACGAGCCAGATCCGAACGGCGCCGGCAAACTGCTGTACGAAGCAGCTCCAGACCGCGGCGTGACCGCACTGCGCGATCGCATCGTGCGGAACGGCCACGCGGTCGAGTCATCGGACTGCATGCCTCTGCGTCACTTCGACGAGAACGATGTGCGAGTGCTGATCGACCGCTTCACCTCTCACCCTGACCGTTCGAACGCCCAGCTGCTCGGGTGGACAGGCCACGACCTGGCCCGTGCCGAACTGCTGGACGGCAAGTGGCGCGGGCACCCTGATCCGGCCGCACGCGAAGCAGTCGTCAACGGGTTGCGCGCGCTGTGCCCGCGACGACCGGACAAGGACGCCGACCTGGCGATCATCGGTTTCCTCACCGATGATCTCTCGCCGACGGTCCGTTTGACCGCACGCAACACAGCGGAGATCCGCGCCCACATGTTCCCCTCAGTCCAGGTGTGGCTCGATCAGGCGGTGCCGGAACAGCTCCTGCTGGAGGACACCGCGGTGAACTCTTCGGTCGAGTGGACCAGCGACGTGGTGGCGGATCGGCTGCGGAACGGCGGCTCCGGGCTCCGCATGGCGCTGGAGCTCGTCCGGCAGCGACCCGACCTGTTGGCCGTCGGTGAGATCAAAGATCTCGTCGACCGCGTGGCGAACGAGACGTTGGCCGGAACGCACGGCATCGAAGTCATCTACATGCTGCACGACCTCCTGGGCATGCCGTTCGTTCAGCGCTGTACCGCCGCGCTGAACGAGGACCGCTCCGGCGTGCTCCACCCCTTGGCGCTGTCGCTGTCGCTGAAAGTTTCTGGCGACGAGGACGTGTATACAGCTGTCGCGCAGCACTTCGCCCGGTTTCCCGAGCCGATTGCACAACCCGCCCTGGCGAACTACAGGCTTCCGCCGACGCAACGGGCACATCATCTCGTCGATCTGCTCGAGTCCCTTCGCGCTCCTCACACGGAGGCGGTGCGAATGTGGGCGGGTGCGTTGCAGGATCTGCAGATCAGCCGCCTCGACGCCGACGAGCAGGGCCTGCGCCGACGGATCGCCTCGGTCACCGAACACCTGCTCTCCCTGCTGCCCGAGCGTACGAAGAAGGCCCCGGAGTAGGCGATCTCGTTGCCCGGCAACAACCTCAGGCGCGAGCCAGCCCACCACGACGCGCGAGCGCACCCCGTCCCGTCCGAAAGCCTTGCACAGCGCGAACAACGGCCGCATCGGATCGAAACACGATCGCGCGAAATCACCCTGATCGCCTGACAACGAATCGCCGCTGGCGAAAATGCACAGCTCGCCATGTCCTCTGCAGGTAGCCTGCCATTATGGCCAGGGACTACGACAGGGCGGCGAGCAGATTCCTCGAAGCCTTGCGCCGCATCGGTGCGGGCATCGTCCGTCAACGCGAACGCATCCTCGACCGCGCGGACAACGCACCGCGGCTGCTGCCCGGCAGCCCCCACGAGGTGATCGACCTGACCGGCGATGAGGGCAACGACCTCGACTACTACATCTTCGAACTGGCACGGCTGAACGAAGTCGGCAAGTCAGTCATCAGGGTCTTCGGCCGGCCCCAGGAACTGCTCGACGCGCAGCGCGCGTTCGAGGATGTGCTGCCCAGTCTGCGCGAGATCCGCAATTCGCTGATCCATCCCAACGACAACGAGAAGCTGGACAACGTCGCGTTCTTCAGCTCGGTGCTCGAGCTTCTACCCGGCGGAGAAGTTCGGCAGCTGGTCGATCCGCGCTACGGTCAGCACAACGCCGCCATGGAATACCACGCCGTGCTGACCGCTTACCTTCGCGCCCGCGTCGCGGCCGCTATCCGGGCAGACCCGCCCGGTCCGATTCGGCGCACTTCCGCCGATGACGACACCCAGCAGCCTCACCAGAAGACGACGACCCGCCGCTGAAAGTGAGGCGCTCCGGCGGCGCTGGGCTCAATCACCTTCGGTCAGCCGTGTGCCCTTGCCGGTTCTGGTGCAAGGCGGAGACTCACGACCGGTTGCCGGGTTTCATCAAGCGCGATGCCCACCACGAGACCAGTCGGCATGATGATCCCGTTTCCGGCCTGACGGGCACGCCGTCGCGCCTTGCGCGAGTCTCCGGGCGTCGACACGCATTTCAAGGATCTTCGCACTGATGTCCACTGGTCCGGGGTGACCGCCAAAGCCGCTGCCGTCACAGAAGCCCACTCAGGATCGTTCTTCTTCGAGATCGCCTGGAGCGCGGCGAGCACGGCGGCAGGCAACGCACTGGCCGGCCGTGGGGGTATTGGCAGAGGTGGTTCCTCTGGAAAGGCACGTGCAGCTCCGGCCGCGATGGTCACCGCGGTGTAGTACCGGTTGAGGTCGTCCGACTGATGACCGATCGTCGGAAAGCTGGGAAACATCCTTGCTGGTGAGGAAGACGCGCTGAGATCGATTCGCTTCGCGCACCACAAGCCGAGGACGTCCGCCTCGGTGCACGCGGAGATGCCAGGCGACGCGGCCAGCCGCGCACGCATCTCGGCGTATGCGAAGAACTCCTCAGGACTCGGCAGAACGTCAGCCACCATGAGCAGGTCGGCCAATCCCACCATCCATGACACGGGGCGCTCGGTGTGCTGATCTTCGCCTTGTGTACCAGGAAGGTTGGCCGCCAATGGATCCAGGCGTTCCAGGGTCACCACGATCGGCACGACCACGGGGATGGTCGTGAGTTCGAGGGGTTTCTTCTTGACCCTCAGGCGCGGTTGTGCGCCGGTGAGGTGGGCAACCGTGCGGGCGTTCTGGGCCTGGGCCTTCTCGATGAACTCGGCGATCTTCTTGCGAACCCGGTCCGGCGCGCCACGGCGGCCGGCCTCGGTCAGACGGCCGGACTTCGCCTCCACAACGATGGCAGCGCCAGGCACCGTGACGAGTACATCGATGTCTGGCTGTTGGCCGTTCGCGGGATAGGTGGGGTTGGCCCACACACGGTCTGCTCCAAAGATCCTTGCCAGCACGTCGTAGGACATCACTTCGCACAGGCGTTCACGGCTGCGGTTCACCAACTTGAGCAGCTCGTCGTGCGGGGCGCAGACGATGTCGAGCCAGTCGAGAACGCTGTGGAGGAAGTCCGCCGGGCGTGGCCAGAGGTACCGACCGTCGGGAGTGATCATGACCGGTCGGCGGCGCAGGGAGTTGTCGGACGTCATGCGCAGGAGTTCGCGCTGCCCTCCGATGCGCGTTCCCAACTGCTCGAGAGCGGCACTGACTTCCGCTTCGGACAGCCCTGTGTCCGTCGCCAGCAGTGCGGGCAGCTCTGCCGTCGCGGGAAACGCCGCGGCGCTGACGAAGTCCCCGAGTTGCTGCATCCCGCGCGTCCTCAGCAAATCGTCCAGGTGCCGCTCCACCCGCGTGACGTGCGCATCGGCCAGCCGAACCACGTCAGCCAGGGAGAATCCGAGCACGGCGCGACTGGCCTCGGCCAGCGGTAGGAGCAAATCCGCGAGAAGAGCACGCAGGTGGGGCTCGTAGCCCTCCATTCGATTGAACCCGCGTTCCAGCAAGAACTGACCTCGGACGAAGCCGACCTCCGTTCGGTCCGGACCTTCGGCGGCCGCCGCCATCATCTCGGTGATGTCAGCGCTCGCGAACCTGCGCAACACCTCGTCCATCTCACGCACCAGCCCGTAGTCCTCCCACGGCTGGTTCCGAGGCGCGGTCAACGCGACAAGCTCCTCGCGGGGAAGCGCGGCGATCAGGCCTCCGAAGAACTCGACGGCGGCGTCGCTGCCGAAGATGGCATCGCCTCGATGTTCGTTACGCCGCAGGGCATCCAGAACCTGTAGTTGTCCGTAGAGGCGGATCGGATCGGACCGCCGGATGCCACTGATCAGCTCGGCGCGCAACGGTGCGAGCGACTCGCGGGCAGCCGATGCCCAGTGGTCGAAGTACGGCCTCAACTCCGCGAGCATTCCCAGGTCCGGATCCGGCAGGCGAAGCACTCCGTCAACGCCACGCCGGACCCCGAGTGCCTCCACCGGAACCGGAAGCGCGCTCAGGTACTGCGTTGTCCTGGGCGCCTTGGCAGAACGATTACGCGACACCACCGAATTCCATTCATTCCACACATTCTCTGCACTTGTCGCCGACGAACGAATGTCCCGGCTTCTCGGTGAAACACCCCGGGCAGAGCCTGGCTTGCGGCGCTGCGGCAGCCACGCACGAGCACCGACGACAGGTAGGACACTCGTGCTCACCGCAACCACGACACGCTGCGCCACTCGGGCGGAAGTCCGCACCGCAGTGTTCACACCACGACGTCTGGTGCCCGGCCGGCGACGGAGCCAGCACGGAGAGCCCGCCCCACGGAGGATGGTCGGTCACGAACACGCCAAAGGCATATCCGTTGCTCACCAGGATGTCGCAATGCAGAGCCTCGGTCCGAGCGCCCGAGGGGAACAGCAGTTGCTCCTCCCCTCGAGCGCGGCCGCGAACGAAGCTCGCGGCGATGAGAGTGCCGTCTTGCGGTGTGTCCCGCCGAATGGGCAAGGCGCCATTGGCCCGTGCGGTGAAGCGGGCCACCGCCCGGTTGTTCATGTCCTCGTCAGGTTCGACCGAAGCGATCATGACATAGCCCGGCGTCCGCAACCGCTGCGCCATCGCGACCGCGACCGCTTCCCGGCTGGCCTCGGACGTGATGAACAAACGCCGCACGGCAGAGGCCGTGACTCCGCCACCGTCAAGTGCACGCTCGACCGCGTCTTCGCCGAGGAGAAGCAGTGCGGCGAACGCGTTGCAGATGTCCTCTTCGAGATCCTCGCGCTCATCGTCGGCCCAGAGCGCGTCCGCGAGCACTTCGTCGTGGTCGATGAGGAAGTGGGCGAACTCGTGGCCCAGGCTGAAGAGTTCGCGTCCGGGACTGGCGGTCTCGTTGAGCATGATTCGCGGCGGCTTCGTGTCTCGCAGGTAGGCGGCGGCGATCGAACAGGACGAGGCGCCGGCTTGAACGTTGTCGTGCTGCAGACGCACGTCCGAGCGGACGACGATTGTCCCGTACAGATCCGAACGCAGGGCGTCCGTCAAGCCTGGTTCCAGGTTTTCCCTGCACTGCAACAGTTCGACGGCGAGCTGCTGAACGTGGGCGGAGGAGTGTTTGCTCTTCGGCAAGGTCAGTCTCCCCGACCGAGTTTGTCCAGAATTTCTGTCCAGAAAGCAACGTCATCTCGTTCAACGTCCTGGCGACGTGCGGCGTACAACGATGGAACCAGCTGTGCGGCGCTCGTTAGGTCGATGTCACGGTCAGCGGCGAGCTTTCGGACGACCTTGAACCGCTCTGGATCGTTGAGCGCCTGCTTCAGGCTCTCCGGCAGCGGCTCTGCCGAACGAACCAGGTCGAGTGCCTCGATTCCGTCGAGCTCGGCGGCAAGCCGATCCGCTTGGGCCAATGTGAGCCGACCGTGCCCGCCGGCGATCGCGCGAGCATCCGCAAGATCCACGTCCAGCAACCGCACCAGCCGTGACGGTGACAGATTCGCCTTGCGCAACAGATCAGGCAGCGATACGCGCTCGTCCGAGTCTGCCTCGTCCTCAAGCTCCGCCATGGCGATTCGAGCGAGCTGGAACGACAACTGGTTGTACAGCTCGCGCCTTGCCTCCACACCATCAGCGGCGAGTCCGCCCGTACTTCGTCCAGTCGAGATGATCTGCCCGATCACGCTCGCACGCCACAACGCCAGGCAGTCGTCCATCGCTGGAGGGCCGACTTCGCCGACACACGCTTGAAGCGTGAACAGCGGCACAGGTGTTGCCAGTCCGACGAACACAGCAACGGACACCGGAAGCGGACTCTCCTCCACGGCCAGCACCGCGGTGAACGGATCCGCGTGATCGACGTCAACGGTGATCGGAGCGAACATCGCAAAGCCTTCGTCGATCTCCAGCAAGGCGCCCACAACCGACTCACCGTCCCAGACAGCTCGCCACACCTGCCCTGTTTCGACCTTGGGCAGCGAACGCTTCAACGCACGCCCCAGCTCCCGCAACGCCGCCACTGCCTCTGCGGACGGCTGAAGCCGACTCTGGAAAGCTTCGAAGCTACTGCGGCTCGCGGAGTCGTCAGCACGCATCATGCCTCCCGGTTGTCCACATCTTCTCCATCGAGATCGCTGTTCAACGAGCACGCATTGCTAGGACGGCGAACCCGGCTCAACTGTCCACGCGACTGCGGCGCGCGGATTCCACGCGCTCGGTGAGCGCTCTCAGCACCGCGACGCCTTCGTCCCCAGGCGGAAGCACCACTGCCAGCAGGGACTTGAGCTTCGCCTGGGCGAGAGCCACCGCGGAGTGACGGAGGCCGATGTGCGGAGCCGCCTTGCGGGAACTCTCGTCGAGGAACGGCAGCACGTCCTTGTCCCGCTCGGTCAGCTGCGCCATCACAGCCTCGACCTGGTCCGCGATCTCGATCCGCGCGAAGTCCGAAGCCGCAGGCGGGTCGAGTCCGTCCAGCGGAACCGTGACGGGCAGGACGTCCAGGTCGAAACGGCGAGCGACCACGCGGGCGATCATCGCGAAGGTGATGCTGCCCTCGGCGGCTACCAGCACGGCGCGCACGAGCGCGACCATGTCCGCGCGATCAGCCAGCGGGCCTTCCCGCTTCGCGTCCGGCTTCCACCTGCGGCGCGTGACGTCGACCTTCATCGCGGCACGGACGAGCATGACCTCGTCGCCACCGAAGGGGTCGCTCGGGCCGTCGGCCAGCCGCACTCGCTCGCCCTCCACAAGCAGACCGGGCTCGTCGGCGACAACGTCCTTGATCCGGCGGACCTGCGTGCCGACCACCGTGGCTCGAGCGACGTCGCGCAGGTAGTTCAACACCGTGGTCTGCAGCAGGCGCACGAAGGACTCGTCGTCATAGGCCTGCGCGGCAATCTGCACCAAGCGTTCCGTACTGCGCGTTCCCGTTAGGAAGTCGTGCGCGGCAGTGACGGCCGCCTCCCGGTTCCACGTGCGGAAACCCGCAGGCGGGGGATGGTTGTGTGTGCGCCCGGTCTGCTCGAACGTCTCGTACAACAGCCGCGCCCCCGCGTTGTCGAGGGCGCCGGTGGTCAGAAGTGTGTTGAGGGTGCTCACGCCATCCCCACCATCTGCAGGACCTGACCGAGGTATGGTTCGGGTAGCTGACCTTGGTATCGGACGTACTGCGGCATCGCAAAGAACCGAACGTCGATGCGGCGTTGGTACAGCTTCGCGAACGCTCCGTCCCTGTCGAGAGCGAGCCCCGGATCGGCCGGGTGCTTCACGTGCCTCCCCTGCATCTCGTCCATGCTGGTCCTCGTCACCACCAACGCGTCGGGGAGTACGTCGTTCGGGACGCGGACCACGACGACGGGCCGGGTCGGCTTCTTGTTGCCCCCGTAGACGGTCGTGTCGACCCAGAACATGTCGCCGACGCGCGGCACCCCGCTCGGGTGCGAGTTGGCCGCAGGCAGTACGACCGCCACGGACTTGTCCCCTCTCTGGTGGACCGACTTTAGCTCGACCTGTCCGATATCTTGAGGAAGGCGGGCCGCCCGATGCGGCCCGCCTTCGGTCCTACTTGCCCTTGCGGGGCGTCTGCGCGAGCGCCGACCCCGCGGCCGTCTTCGACGCCTTCCCAGTCCGCCCGTCGCGCAGGACCTTGGAGGCCGCCTGCGCCGCCGCCTTGCCGGTCTGCTTGCCCTTAGCCATCTCTCACCTCCTCTCGGCCCGCGCGCCCTTGCGCGCTCGCCAAGGCAAGACGGCGAACCGCACGCGTGTGTCCACGACGGCACGATGGCCGCTCACGGCGGTGACGTCTCTCAAGTCGACGCGCACTGCACCACGTCGGTTGAGCACATTTCCGGACCCTTTGGCAAGTTCACCCGTTCGTGGCGACTCCTACTTCCCCACGTCAGGTCAGGCCTGCTGCTTCAACCAGGCGTCGAGCGCCTCCGACTCGTCGAGCAACACGAGGCCCGGCGTGTTCGACGCGAGACTTCTGGCCAGATCGGTCGGTTCGGTCAGGCTGATCACCACGAGCTCCGGGATGCCGTCGCGCTTGGCTTCAGCGCGCAGCCTGGCCACTGTTGCCGAGTCGAGGGCGAACGGGGTCCGTTTGATCGCGACCGCGACCCGGCGAAATCCGTTCTCCAGCACGAGGTCGAAGGTCGCGCGTTCGGGTCGGACGGCCTGCCACGAACCATCGCCGTCGAGCCGGCTCAGCAGGTGATTGCGGACGCGGGTGACGTCGTCGGGGTGGGCGGAGCTGGACGCGCCGTTCAACGCCTCGGCGACGCTGTCGGAGATCTGGCGCCTGACCCGGCTCGTCAGCGCGCGTTCCGCCCAAACCAGCGGAGCCACCAGCAGGAATGCCGCACCGAGCTCAAGCGCGACCGACTGGGCGTACCCGTCGGCGAACCCTCCCGCCACGACGGCGGCCCCGCCCGCGATGGACACCACCATCGCGAAGCGGGTGCCGTTCCGGCGTTGCCGGGTTGTCATGCGGACAGAGCCTGCGGTCCGGCCAGCACGATTGCACCCACCGGGCCCTTGAAGTTCTGCTCGATCCGGACGTCGACCTGCTGACCGGTTCTGAACCGGGCCTGCGCGTCCGCGCCGAGGTGGATGAACAGGCTCTGGCCGAAGCCGCGGGAATCGCTCAGCTGGTGGAAGCCGAACGACGCGCAGACCCGGTCCACCGTCACCGTGAGCTCCGAGCCGAAAAGCAGCACGCACACGGCTCTCGCGTGCTTGCCGTCGCCGTGCGCCGCTTCCTCGAGGAAGAACACGGTGGTGCCGGTGGAGGGCTTCGAGTTCTGCCCCAGTACGTGCGAGCAGTGCAGGAAGTAGGTGGTGCCGTCCGCGGCGGTGATGAAGCCATGGTCCTCGACCCATCGGGTCACCGTTCCCCGCAACCACTCCCGGCGTTGCGGCGTGCCCTGGACCTGCTGGACCGGTGGTGCGGGCTGGTCCACGATCTTGGTGACCTCGCGGGCCCGCACGCTGAACGGCTGGGCTGCCCACAGGATCTCGCGGTACTTGATCCGCTCGGGGAAGTCGGCGGCCGGCAGCTCCTCGACCTGCGCCAGGTACTGGCCACCCTCCCGGTTGATCACGTTGCCGTAGTTGGAGAACACCCGCATCATGTTCGACGCGTCGACCGTGCCGGTGTCCACGAAGATCGCTCCGGCGTTCGCCGCCGTGGACAGTCGCGCCGACCTATCGACGACGGTGCCGATGTAGTCGGCGTAGACGCCGTTGCTGAACTCGACGACCTTGCCAGCGGCGATGCCGATGGCGCAGTTGCACCTATAGGTGTTGTCGCGCTGGGCTTCCGCGATTCGTTCCTGCACCTGGATCGCGGCGTTGATCGCCTCCGCGCCGAGGTCCAGTGAGAACGTCGCGACGATGCCGTCGTTGAGGTACTTGCAGATCGTGCCGCCCTGCCCGGTGACCGCGTCACCGACCTGGTCGTAGAACCAGCCCATGGTCGGCAGCCAGTGCGCGTCGCTGAGCTTCTTCATTGCCGCGGCGTCGGTCAGCGTCACGTGCATGACGAGCTTACCGACGTGCTGAGGGCTGGTGAAGGTTTCCCGCAAGGAATCCATTGTGTCCACTCCCCTGGTGAGTCCCTGTGCCCGGTCCCGGTGGGCCGGTGACACCAGAGTCGCTCAGCGGGGACGTTCGGCGCTGTCCGCGAAAGTCAGGACACTTTTGCGGGAACCACAGCCAGCTCCACGTTCATCGCCTCGTCGTCGTACTCCTTCAGATCGGCCACCGGCAACGCGGTTCTCAACGCTGCCACCCGTGCCGCGTCATTGGGCTGGCACAGCAGGTTGACCGTGACGACGTCGTCCGCCGAGGACAGGGTTAGGGTCAGCTCCTTCGGAAGAGGCGTGGTCGACAACGCGGCGGCAAGGATCGTGCGCACGGCCTGCGGCGGGTCGATCGTGTCCGTGTCGGCCTGCACGACCACAACGCACCCGTCCGCCCTGGCGTCCATCATGCGGTGCCGGAGATCCGGGTCGAGCACCCCGGGGATGTGCAGCTCGTCGCGTGCCATCCACTCCAGTCTGCGGGCGCGCGTGCGAGTCGACTGGGCGGTGATCGACGCGTCGTCACCCGTTGCGAGCCGCCGCAGGAACGGCAGGATCTCCGCACCGATGTCGGCGATCCTGCTGGCGTGCAGGGAAGTTCGGGCTTCCCGTGCCGCCGCGGCTGTGGCGATCGCGGTGCGCTCGGCCCCCGACTTGAGCACGATTCCGCCCAGCCGCGCGATGGTGTTAGCGATCACCATCCCCATCGCGAGCGCGAGGACGGGCGCGGTGATCGCCGGCGCCGCGTCGGTGAACGCCTCGGTGACGAACCTGCCGCGCAGGACCAGCGTGATCAGCACGACCTCTTCCACGAGCAAGGTCAGCACCGCCAACGGCCAGCGCCACAACGTGGCCAGCACGACCAGCATCGGTCCCGGTGCGCCGACCGGCCACGACACGAACGACGTGAGGCTGTCCGGCGGGATGACCAGCACACCGGCCACCGCGCCGCCCGCCGTCCACACGGCCGCGAGCACACCGGCCCAGAGCGGAGGCGGCCTGCGGGCCTCCAGGATCAGCCACACGGTCGCCGCTCCCATCAGCGCGTACCAGGCGGCGAGCCACGTCATGCCGGACGCGGCATCGAGGTTGCGCACCACGGGCAGAGCCATGCTGAACAGGTAGGGGAGGCAGACCGCCGCAAGCGGCTGCCGGAGATCGTCCACGGCCGACCGCATGCCCTTCATCCGGGAGAACCCTGGTCGCGGCTGATCAGCGGAGGAGCGCTGCCACCGCAGTTCCGCCGTGGTGCCCTGCCCAGGCCGTGAGCTGATCTCGGCAGTGCCGCCGATCTCGGCGAGCCGCCCGGCAACAGACCGGCGGAGCCCGAGCGAGGTCGCGCGTACCGCGCCAGCTTCGAACCCCACGCCGTCGTCGCGAATTAGCAGCGTGAACCCGGTGTCGTCACCCGACAACGTGATCCAGACGGTGGAGGCGTGGGCATGCTTGCCGACGTTGCGCAGCAGTTCGGCCGCCGCGTCGGTCACTTCCTGGACGACGTGGGCAGGCGCGAACACCGCGGTGCTCAACTCGCGGATCATCAGCACACCACCAGGTTCAGGCAGGTGATCGAGACGTGCGCGCAGATCCTCCTGCGCGGTCGACGGTGGCGCGGGCGCCGCTTCGGCTCGGCTGATCGCCGCCGCACAGGCGCTGCGAACCTCAGCCGGGGCGAAACCTGGGGTGGCAGCCGCGCGCAACGCGGACGCCACGTCGTCGTGGAGGGTGCGCTGAAACTGCTTGTGCGCCGCCCGTTTCGCCTCGTCCTCCGCCGCCCGGACCTCTGCCTCGTGCACTGCTCGCCGGGCGGCGTCCGCCCTGATCGCCGTCTGCCTAAGCACCTTGCTCACTGCCCCCGCGGCGAGTGGTGCGGCCAGCAACGGCCACGTTCCCAGCAGGGCTCCCCCGAGCCCGTCCACCCGCATCGCGGTCAGGACGTACACAACGACAAGACCCGTGCAGATGCTAACGGCGGGCTTGGTGCGATGGAAGCCAGCGGCCAGGATGCCAGCCACGACCATAGCGTTGCTCCTGGTGGCCATCGGCAACACCTGCTCGGCGGGCAACAGGTAAGTGAACGCACTGATCACGGATAGGACTGCCGCGGCGACGCTGTCGGCAGGCCCGAGCCGGACGTGCCATGCCCGCGTGGCCGTAACCGCCAGAAGTGCGACGAACGCTGCCGAGGTCACCAGCACCAACGCCGGCAACCGTTCGTGCGTCGGCAGGATCGTGCCCAGATGCGATCCCACGAGGATCACGGCGAGCGCGGCGAACGACCGCTGCATGCCCCGTTCGACGCTGTACCCGTAGGTGTCGGCCGATTCAGGATTCGTCATCGCGGTGCCGGTACGGGAGCTCGATGTGCCCATCTTCGAGCGCGAACGCGATGATCTCCCCTGGGCTCGGTGGTACGGGCACGTCCAGCGCCTCCCGATAGCGCTCGCGAGCCCGGTTGAGGTAGGTCGGCAGGGTGTTCTCGCTGATCCCCAGTTCCTTCGCGACCAGCCTCCGCGGCAGGCCTTTCGCGATGAGCGATAACACGTCCCGTTCCTGCTGGGAGAACCGGATGAGCGCCCGGCGGTCCTCCATGATCGCGTGAGCCAGCCGGCTCGAACACGAGCTCTGCCCCTCCGCCGCGGCACGGATCGCCTCGACCACCCGGTCCTCGGGATCGCCCTTCAGCACCAGGCCCACGGCACCCGCCTTCAACGCCTGGTGGACGTAGCCGGGACGCGAGTCCGACGTGTAGACGACCACCTGGGCGCCTGCTTCGCGCAGCCGCCGGACGTTGTTCTCGACCGGCTCGTCATCGGGGAGCAGCAGGTCCAGCAGGACGACCTCAGGCACGGGCTGGACCTCCAGCAACGCCGATACCGAGGGACACACAGCCGCCAGCCGCACGTCCGGCGCGTGGTCGGCCAGATAGGCGCCCAACCCTCGCAGCAGCATCGGATGATCGTCGATCGCTCCGGTCGTGATCACGTTCGCCGCCCCTCACTCGCTCAACGTCTAGGACGTCGGCGCTGCCAGCGGGAACGTGAGCGGCTTCGGCGAACTACACCCGTTTGGACGACAACGCACCAGCAGACACCGCGAAACTGTCAGTGGTTCATGAGACGCTGCTACACCGTGAAAGAGGCTGACCTGCACGTCAGGAACGAGTAGGCCTACACGACGTACAAGCCCTACGACACCGCGCCTTTGGTCGCTCGCGTTCGTGTGGTGTCCGTCGACGGGCGCGGCAAGGTGACCGTGCTGGTGGTGGACGCCGGTGCGAAGCCTCCCAAGAACGGTTGGACAGCAAGTCCGGTCAACCGCGCTGAGCAACGGCAGGTCGCCACTCGCGACATCGTGTGCCCTTGGGAGAAGTGGTCCGAGCGCTTAGCCGACCACGGTTGCCCTGAAGTTCTAAGCGGCCGACCTTGCCGACCTGCCGGGCACTCTCCCGGTGAGGCGGCGCAACCGCGCCGGTCCCGATGATCATCAGCGCGATGACATAGGTCACCCGGCACTCGACTCTCCCCCGACATGTTGCGGCGGCCAGGCACGCCCTTAACTCCTGCCACATGGCCAGTAAAGTGGTCCCCGGTTCCTTACTTGGACGAAGACGCCTCGTCCCGCAAGCCGAGCACGCGCGAAAGACAACGAAATACAGGCGCAACTACCGGAGTAAAGGGGTCGTTGATCGGCGTGCTCGATCCGGCAAACCTCGGCAAGATCACAAAAAGAGGGCCTCCGCAGTGTCTGACCTGCGAAAGCCCTCTTGGCCGTCGGGACGACAGGATTTGAACCTGCGACCCCTTGACCCCCAGTCAAGTGCGCTACCAAACTGCGCCACGTCCCGGCCACACTTCCGGTTTCCCGGCGTGCATGAGAAATCCTACAACACCGCGCACAGAGATCAAAAACGACCCCCGATACAGCCCCCTAGCTGCGAAAATACGGCGGGGACCCGAAGTTCGGGTCCCCGCGTCCCTCGGTCCGACCGATCCCCCGATCCTCGACCGACGCCCTGAACTATGCGGTGGCGGCGGCTGCGGCGCCACCTCCGAAAGTCGAGTCTTGACCGTCATCCTTCGGCTTACCGGGCGGTAGGACCGCGCTGACGCTGAAGCCTCCGTCTGCCCTGTACGAGGTGGTGAGGGTGCCGCCTGCCAGGCGGACTCGTTCGGAGAGGCCGTGCAGGCCCGCTCCTCCGCCGTCGGCGAGAGACGGCAGGTCGCCTGGGCCGTTCACCACTGTCACCCGTACTGGTGAGGATCTGTCCACTGTCACCGTCACGGCTGCGCCTGGAGCGTGTTTCGTCACGTTGGTGAGGGCTTCTTGCACCACTCGGAAGAGTGCTCTTGAGACGGCTGGGGACAACGGGGCGTCGCCTGTTTCCGACAGGGTTGCGGCGACGCCGGCCACTCGGGCTCGGTCTACCAGTTCCTGCAGGGACGGGTAGGCGGTGTCGGAGTTGAGGAGGGCCAGGGCTGTTCGCATCTCGGCGAGCGATTCCTTTGCCAGGGCGCGGAGTCTCAGTGCTGTTTCCCGGACTGTGTCGTCTGGGGCGGTGGCGGCCAGGGCCGCTGACTCGACTGCGATGAGGGTGGCGTGGTGGCCCACCGCGTCGTGGATCTCGCGGGCTATCCGGGCTCGTTCCGCTGCTCTGGCCGAGGTTTCGCGGGCTTCCAGTTCGGCGGCTCGTGCTCTGCGGGTTTCGTAGAGCGAGCGGGTCAGTTCCTTGCGGGTGGTGACCAGTGCGCCCAGGGCCGTGGGGGCGGCTGCCAGGCCGAACGCGAAGGCGAACGCCAGGAGCAGGGTGCCCCAGGGGATGGTCTCGGTGAGCAGGACGGGGGCTATCGCGGCTGTGGTGAGCAGGAGGACCCAGAAGAGTTGGAACGGGAGGGACTTCTCCTTGCGGCCCAGGCGGAACTGGGCGACCAGGGCCGGCGCCCAGCCCAGGCCGCCTGCTACCGCGGGGACGCAGAGGAGTGAGGCCAGCCACGGCCAGCGGAGGCGCACGGAGAGCAGCAGGCACGCGGCTATGGCGGTCCACAGGGACCAGGGGTACGGGCGGTCCTGGGTCAGGAGAAGGATGCCGGTGGTCAGACCTACGGTGAGGACTTCGCGCAGGACGGTCTTCACCAGGCACCTACCTGGTGGGCGACGAGAGCCGCCTGCACCCGGTTCTCGACGCCCAGTTTCGTGAGGACGGTGGAGACGTAGCTCTTCACCGTCGCTTCGGACAGGCAGAGTTCCTCGGCGATCGAGTGGTTCGAACGGCCCGCCGCCACCAGTTCGAGTACCTGGCGTTCGCGGGCTGAGAGGGAGTCCAGCTGCCGGTTGGCTCGGAAGCCTCGCAGGCGTGGGAGCAGGCGGGCGGTGATGCGCGGGTCCAGGACGGCGCCGCCTGCCGCCAGGTCCATCACCGCGCGGACGAGGGCTTCTGGTTCCGCGTCCTTCAGCAGGAAGCCCTGGGCGCCCAGGTCCAGGGCTGTCGCCACGTAGTCGTCGAGGTCGAACGTGGTGAGCACGGCTATCGCCGGTGGGGTGGCCCACGTCCTGAGGCGGCGGACCGCTTCCAGGCCGTCCACGCCCGGCATCTGGACGTCCACCAGCACCACGTCCGGGAGGTGGGCCAGGACGACCTCGATCAGTTCGGCGCCGTCGGCCGCCTCGCCGACCACCTCCACCCTGCCGTCGGCTTCGAGGAGGACTTTCAGGCCCCGCCGCAGCAGGGCCTCGTCGTCGGCTAGCACCACGCGTACGGCCACCGACCCAACCAACCGCACCCCATGACAAAGGGCAACCAGCTGGCTGGGTCGTCACCCGTAGAAACTACGAAGGGACTACTTCTTGCCGGCGCCGGACTTCTTCTTCTCGCGCACGCGCACGGAGATGCGGACCGGGCTGCCCTCGAAGCCGAACTCCTCGCGCAGGCGGCGTTCGATGAAGCGTCGGTACGACGCCTCCAGGAAGCCCGTCGTGAACAGCACGAACGTCGGCGGGCGGGTCGAGGCCTGCGTCGCGAACAGGACCTTCGGCTGCTTGCCGCCGCGCACGGGCGGCGGGGTCGCGGCGATCAGCTCGGTCAGCCACTGGTTCAGGCGGCCGGTCGGGACTCGGGTGTCCCACGAGTTCAGCGCGGTGCGCAGGGCCGGGGCGAGCTTGTGCACGGCGCGGCCGGTCAGGGCCGAGATGTTGACCTTGTCCGCCCACGGCACGCGCACGAGGCCGCGTTCGAGCTCGCGGACCATCTCGGTGCGGCGGTCCTCGTCGACGAGGTCCCACTTGTTGAACGCCAGCACGCACGCGCGGCCCGACTCGACGACCATCGTCAGCACGCGCAGGTCCTGCTCCGCCAACGGCTCGTGGGCGTCGAGCAGCACGACGGCGACCTCGGCGGTCTCGATCGCGGACTTGGTGCGCAGCGACGCGTAGTACTCGGCACCGCCGGAGAACTTGACCCGCTTGCGCAGGCCGGCGGTGTCGACGAAACGCCAGATCTCGCCGTCGAGCTCCACCAGCGAGTCGACCGGGTCGACGGTGGTGCCCGCGACCGAGTCGACGACCGAGCGGTCCTCGCCCGTCAGGCGGTTGAGCAGCGACGACTTGCCGACGTTCGGCTTGCCGACCAGCGCCACGCGACGGGGACCGCCACCGCGGCCGCCGAAGTCGTCGCGCGGGGTCTCGGGCAGCCGGTCGAGGATCACGTCGAGCAGGTCACCGGAGCCGCGGCCGTGCAGGCCAGAGACCGGGAACGGCTCGCCGAGGCCCAGCGACCACAGCGACGCGATGTCGGCCATCAGCCTGTCGTCGTCGACCTTGGACGCGCAGAGGATCACGGGCTTCTTGGAGCGGCGCAGGACCTTCGCGACGGCCTCCTCGGTCGACGTCGCGCCGACCGAACCGTCCACGACCAGCAGGATCACGTCCGCGGTCGCCATCGCGAGCTCCGCCTGCGCGGCCACGGAGGCCTGCAGCCCGACCGCGTCCGGCTCCCAGCCGCCCGTGTCGACCACGGTGAACTTGCGGCCGTTCCACAGCGCGTCGTACGCCACTCGGTCACGCGTCACGCCGGGCACGTCCTGCACCACGGCCTCACGGCGGCCGATGATGCGGTTGACCAGCGTGGACTTGCCGACGTTCGGCCGTCCGACCACCGCGAGCACCGGCTGTGGCGGCGCCGCTTCCTCGCCGTCACCGCCGTCGAGGTCGTCGAAGGCTGACCAGTCGGCCTCGTCCTCCCAGGTGCCGTCCAGGTCCGTCATCGTCTTCCCTCACTCACACGAAGTCCATCGAGTTCGGCGACCAGAGTCGCCAGGCGATCGCGCACCTGCTCGGTGGCAACGCCGAGGGCCGCTCGCCCCTTCCCTTCCGGGAGGTGGAACGGCTCACCGATCAGCACGTCGACCTCGGGCCGCCAGCCCTTGGCCTGATAAGTCCCGCGGCAGGCGATCGGCAGCACCATCGCGCCGGACGTCTTGGCCAGCCACGCGGCGCCGTTCTGCGCGCTCGCCACGTCGCCCTCACCGCGCGTTCCCTCGGGGAAGATCCCGATCACGCCACCGGCTTTGAGCACGGACAACGCGCTGGTCAGCGCAGTGCGGTCGGCCTCTCCCCGCTTGACGGGGATCTGACCGATCTTGCGGAGGAGGTAGCCGACGACGCCCTTGAACATCTCCTGCTTGATCAGGAACGTCACGCGCCGGGGCAACTTCCCGAACAGGATCGGCCCGTCGGCCATCGAGCTGTGGTTGGCGACGACGACCACGCCGCCGCTCAAGGGTACGCGGTCGCGCCCGTGCACCCGAATCCGGAACTGCCAGGAGTAGGGCACCCGCCCGATCCAGCGTCCGAGGTCGAACAGCCAGGGCAGTGTCCCCTCGGGAACGCTCACCCGGTCACCCGCAGCCCACGGCGTTCCACGAGCTCCAGCAACGCGGTGATGGTGCCCGCGAGGTCGAGGTCGGTGTTGTCGAGCTCCACCGCGTCGTCCGCGGCCTTCATCGGCGACACCGCGCGCGACGAGTCGTACTTGTCGCGGCGCTGCACGTCGGCGAGCGCGGCGTCCACAGTGGACGTACGTCCGGCGGCGCTGTCCTGCTTGGTCCTGCGCGCGGCCCGCGCCTCGGCCGACGCCGTCAGGTAGACCTTCAACGGGGCGTCGGGCGTCACGACGGTGCCGATGTCGCGCCCCTCGACGACGATCCCGCCCACGTGGTCCACGGCGTCGGCGATGATCGCGCGCTGCTGGGCCACGAGGAGCTCGCGCACGTGCCCGGTCGCGGACACGGGCGACACGGCCAGCGAGACCTCGGGCCCGCGGATGTCGGACGCCACGTCGTCGCCGTCGAGCGTGATGCCCGGCTGGCGGGGGTCGGTGCCGACGACGAGCACCGCGTTCTCCGCGACCGCCACGACCTTGTCCTGGTCGGCGGGGTCGACGCCGGCGCGCAGCACGGCCAGCGCGATCGCCCGGTACATCGAGCCGGTGTCGAGGTAACGCGCGTCCAGCGCCATCGCGAGGCGCTTGGCCACGGTGGACTTGCCGGTGCCGGCCGGTCCGTCGAGAGCGACCACACCGCGCAACTGACCCTGGCCCACAGCAGCTCCCTCCGAGACACCCACGGTCCACATTGTGCCTGGTGCGGACGCTCACACCGGCACCGGGACGGTCCAGGGCGGGGACGGTGCCGATCATCCGGAATCATGTCGCGGTGAACTTGGGCAGGTGGTGGCTCGTCATCGGCGCGTTCGCGGCGACGGTGACCGGCCTCGTGGTGTGGGCGTCGGGCTCGGACGACGTGGTGGACGAGGGCAACGGGCTCTGGAGCATCACGGGACTGGCGCTGGCCGTGGCCGGGCTGATCGCGACCGTCGTGCTGGGCCTGCGCGCGGCCTCCAGGACGCGCTCGGCACGTGACTCCGAGCAGGCGCTGGAAGACCTCGCGCGTCTCGTCACCGAGCGGTGGGAACGCGAGGCGGACCCCCTCGACGTGAGGTGGGCGTCCACGCTGCGGCCGGTCGCCCCCGACCCGGCGGACGTCGTCGGCGGCGCCGTGGCGGGCCGGCCGATCAGGCTGAAGCTGCGCGGCGAGGTGGGTGACCTGGCCGACGCCCTGCGCGCACTGCCCGGCCACCAGCTCGTGGTCCTGGGCGAACCGGGCTCCGGCAAGACGAGCGCCGCGACGGCGCTGACACTGGCGTTGCTCGGCCGGCGCGAGCCCGGTGACCTGGTGCCGGTGCTGTTCCCGCTCGCCTCGTGGGATCCCGGCAGGCAGGACCTCGACGCCTGGATGGCGCGGCGGATGGCGGTGGACCACCCGGTGTTCCGCGCTCGCGGCGTGCACGGACCGGACGTCGCGCGGCACCTGGTCGAGCGCGGGCTGGTCCTGCCCGTGCTCGACGGACTGGACGAGGTCGCGCTGAGGGTCGACGCCGTGCGCGGCATCGTCCGCGCGGTCGGCCGGCACAGGCCGATGGTGCTCACCTGCCGCGCGGACGACTACGAGGAGATCATCCGGGAGACCGGTGCTCCTGTCGGGCGGGCCGCGGTGGTCGAACTGAAGCCGATCGCCGGCGCCCTGAGCCGGTAGGCGGTATCGATCGGTGGAATCAGCGAAAGACGAGTCCCCTCCCGGCCGATCTGGTGAGCGCATCACCGGAATTCATGGAGGACTCAGTGACCACCACTGAACAGCGCGGCGCCGTCGAGGAGCTGCTGCACCGCACGCTGGCCGCGCACAAGTCGATGTTCCTCGCCACGGCGGGCTCGGACGGCTCGTGGGTGAGCGGTGTCTACTTCGCCGAGGACGGGCCGCACACGCTGGTGCTCGTGCTGGAGGAGCGCGGCCGGACGCTCAAGGCGATCAAGGAGAACCCCGAGGTGGCGCTGGTCGTGTCGACCGGGTCGCCGATGGAGCCGTTCCTGCAGGCGCGCGGTACGGCCGCGGTGGTCGAGGGCGCCGAGGACGAGGCCGTGCGTCAGCACCTCGTCGCGAAGGTGCCCGAGGCGGGGCCGTTCCTGGCCACGCCGATCCGCACGGTCAAGGTGTCGGTGCCGTCGTGGCGCGTCACGGACATCCCCAACGGGTGGCTGCCCGGCAAGGACTTCAGCGCCTGAGGTCACCGCGACGCCTCGCGCGCCCGCGCGAGGCGTCGCACACTGGTGCCTCCGACCTGGAGGCACCCGATGACGCAGCTGCCCCAGCTCCACGCCGGTCTCTTCCTCACCGACGGCGGCGCCGAGACCACCCTGATCTTCGACGACGGCATCGACCTGCCCGACTTCGCCGCCTTCCCGCTGCTCGACGACGCGGACGGCAGGGCGGCGCTCACCCGGTACTTCGAGCGGTACGCGGGCATCGCGGAACGCGACGGCACCGGCATCGTGCTGGAGACGGCCACCTGGCGCGCCAGCCCCGACTGGGCCGCGCGGCTGGGCTACGACGGCAAGCGCCTCGACCGGGCGAACCGGGCCGCCGTCGACCTGCTGCTGGACGTGCGCCGAAGATTCGCCACGACCGTGGTCGTCAGCGGGTGCGTCGGGCCTCGCGGCGACGCGTACCGGCCGGAGACGATCATGAGCAGGGACGAGGCGCGGGACTACCACTCCACGCAGATCAGGACGCTCGCCGACACCGAGGCCGACCTGGTCACCGCCATGACGCTGACGAACGTCCCGGAGGCCACCGGCATCGTCGACGCCGCTCGCGAGGCGAACGCGCGGGTCGTCATCTCGTTCACCGTCGAGACCGACGGCAGGCTGCCGTCCGGGCAGGCGCTCGGCGACGCGATCGCGGAGGTCGACCGCGACACGAACGGCTACCCGGCCTACTACATGGTCAACTGCGCGCACCCCACCCACATCGCGCCGGCGCTCGACCCCGGCGCGGAGTGGACGCAGCGGCTCAGGGGCATCAGGGCCAACGCGTCGAAGCTCAGCCACGCCGAACTGGACGAGGCCGAGACCCTGGACCGCGGCGACCCCGAGGAGTTCGCGGACGACTACCGCAAGCTGCGGCAGAGCTTTCCCCAACTGACCGTTCTGGGCGGCTGCTGCGGCACGGACCACCGGCACGTGGACGCGATCAGCCGCGCCTTCAGTGGTTGAGGTCGGTCCGCAACGCCGCCGCGCCGCGCAGGTAGACGTGCTTGACCGACGACCGCGGCAGGTCCGTCTCGACGTGCGCCAGCAACCTGATCACGCGCGGCATGGCACCGGGCACCGCGATCTCGGTGGCGGACAGCAGCGGCACGTCCTGCAGACCGGCCAGGCGCGCGGCGTACGCGGGGAACTCGGACACGAGGTCAGGGGTGGCCGTGAGCACCACGCTGATCAGGTCGTCCGACGTCAACGCGTTGCACGACAACACCTCCCGCACCAGCTCGGCCGTCGCCTCCAGCAGCAGGTCCCGCGAGTCCGCGTCGATCTGCGTGGCACCCCTGATCGCTCGCACCGCCATGTTCCCGACCCTACAGCGTCCTCAGTGGACATCACCCGACGTCTTGGTCCACAACGATGTTCGGGAACTTCATGGTGAGCCCCAGCAGGTTCACGACGTAGGCGGCCCACCCGCCGCCGAGCAGCACGAGCCGCCGGTCGCCCAGCCGGCCGGCGGTCTCGATCAGCACGTGCAGGCCGCTGGAGCCGATGAACGTCAGACCGGTGAAGTCGACCACGACGTCACCCAGGCCGTCGCCGGACGAGCACGCGAGCGCGAGCTCGGAGCGCAGCAGGTCGCTGGTGTTCATGTCGACCTCGCCCGTCAGCGTCACCACCGCGCCGTGGCGGCGTACCTCCAACTGGCCTGGGTGGGGTGTCATCGTCGGTGCCTCACGGGTCGGGAGACAGGAGGTCGCGCACCGCCGCGAGCACGCGCAGCGGGTGTGCGGGTTTCGCCAGGTAGGCGTCGGCGACGTGGGCGGCGGGCTCGATCGCCGAGACAGCCACCACCGGTACGCCGGAGGTTCGCGCCGCCACCGCGAACCTCGTCCCCTCCCCATGAGACGTCAGCAGGTCGACCACCGCCAGAGCCGGTCGACTCTGAATGGCCTCCTGGGCGGCCGCGACGGTCGTCACGAGCGACACCTCGTAGCCCTCGGTGTGCAGGAACACGGCCAGTGCCTGCCCGGAGAGCCGGTCGCCGTCCACCAGCAGCACCTTCGAGCGCGGTGCGGGCAGGTCCGGGACGCCCGCCCGCGACCAGACCCGCACGAGCGCCCGCACGACCGTGCCGGGCCAGGTCGGTCTGCCCGGACGCACCTGGACCTCGTCGGCGACGCCGAACAGCAGCGGCAGCCCCAGCGCCCGGACGGCCCCGGTGCCGTGGCCGAACACGCCGTCGTCCTCGATGGTGAGCAGCACGGCGTGGTCGCGCGGTTCCCACGTCACCCCCACGACGGACGCCCCCGCGCGCCGCACCGCGTTGTCCGCCGCCTCCGACACCGCCAGCAGCACGTCCCGCGCGTCGTCGCCACGCAGCCCGGACTCGCCTGCGAGCTCCCGCACGAAGTCCCGGATCTCCGGCAGCGACCCCGGTACCGCCGGGAACCACCGGGTCCGCTCGCTCATCATGCGGCGTGCGACCCCGCCATCAGCAACGGCGTGATCAGCTCTCGCAGCGTGGTCGCGCGGCGCCGGTCCGCTTCCGCGTGCAGCGGTTCGAGCTTCTTGCGCGTGCGGGCGGACATCACGTCGCCCGCCTGCGCGACGGCCAGGATCCCCGCGGCCGCCGCCTCGTCCGCGTCACCCTGCAGGAGGTGGTTGAGCGACAACGAGATCAGCGCGAACGTCCGGCTGCGCGCCATGTCGTCGCGGTAGCCGTTGACCGCCCGGAGCAACGCCGTGATGGCAGGTCTCGCGTAACTCGCGTCGACCGTGCGCGCGAGAGAGGTGTAGACGGCACCGGTGATGCCCGCGAGGTCGTGCTCGTCGAAGAACGCGGCCCACGGCGGCGCACGGTCCACGTCCGCTCGTGCGAACTCGTCGTGCGCACGCCCCAGCAACGCCAGCGCGGACACCCGCTCCCCCATCTCGGCGTAGCACCACGCCTGGTTCGCCGCCAGGATCGCGTTCGTGTGGTGGCTCCGCGCGACGATCCCCGCGAGCCGGAACATGCCGAGCGCCTCGGCGGGCCCACCGTGGTGCAGGTGGACCCGCCCCATCCGGTACCGGATGTTCGCCACCAGGTCCTCGTCCTGGGCGAAGTCCAGGGCGAGGAGGAAGTGGCGGTGCGCGGAGCCCCCGAGCCCGGCGTCGAAGGCGGTCCACCCCGCGAGGGCGTGCAGTTCCGCGATGGCGCACCGGAAGTCGCGGCGCACGGCGGCACTGGCCGAGTGCGCGAAAGCCTTGTCACACCACGACAACAGTGCCTGCACCTGCGTCCGGCACGACCCGCCGCCGTAGCGGTAGTCGACCGAGCGCAACGCGGACGTCATCACCCTCAGATGCCTGACGTGCAGCAGTCCGATCCGGGAATGGGGCGGCGGCAGCGAAGGTGAGGCGTCGTAGTGCATCGCTCGATTTTCAACACGTGTTCGACGAGCGACCAGGGCCGAACGAACCCGCCGGACAGGGCCCTACGGTGACAGGTCGGCCAGCAGAAGTCCGCTGCGCGGCTTAGGGGTGAAGTAGGTGCTCTTGCGCGGCATCTTGGTGCCCTCCAGCACCTCCCGCAGCGGCACGGGCGCGATGAGCAGCACCGCCTCGGCCTCGACCGACGGGTCCACGACCGGCCGCACGCACGGGCTCTCCGGATCCAGCCCGAGGGCGGTGTCCAGCAGCAACGACTCCACGACGGCGTGGTCGATCCCTTGCCCCGCAGGCAGTTCGACCCGCAGCACCTCGCCGGGGCACCGCACCACGACGACACCCGGTTCCGGATCGACGACGTACGGCAACGACGACACCGCCAGCCCGACCCGTTCCCACGCCGTCACCAGATCGGACGCGGTGAGCCCGCTGCCGACGATCGCGCGGTGGATCGGCCCGACCCGCAGCCCCGGCCCGGACGTGACGAGCGCCAGCAACCCGGCGAGCCCCGCCTCCCGTGCCGCCGCGACCCGGTGGTTGCCGTCCGCGACGAGCAACGGGTGCGCGCCGGCGGCGTCGAGGAACGCGTCCTGCCTCTCCCCCGGCCCGACCAGCCACACCCAGTGCCGCCGCCCGCCCGAGTCCACAAGTGACACGGCGGGCTCCTCGGTCATGCCGAGCACGAGGTCCGTCAGCGCGTCGTGCGGCGTGATCGGGACGAGCATGGCGGCGCTCGTGGCGATGCCCAGCGACGCCAGCACCCGGCCGCGTTCGGCGACCACGTCGGGGTAGACGTCCTCGGTGTCCGCGATCCCGTCCGGGTCGACCAGGCACAGCACGCCGCACGCCGTCCCGTCCGGTCCGTCCACCCGGTACGGCGCCACCACGTCGCTGACCTCGACGTATGCACGCCTGATCAGCGCGGCGAGCTCGGCACGGGCGTGCGGGAGGGCGTCGAGCAGCCCGGTGCCCGCGGCCAGCGCCGCGGGGGTGCGGTGGGGGTGCTGCACGGCCAGCAACGTGCCGTGCGGGGCTCTCGCGAGCGCCCCGATCACCTGGCCGGGTTCGGCGAACTCGTCGACGTCGGGTCCGGGCACGCGATCGCGTACCACCCAGCCGCGACGCACGGGGCGTACTCGAAGCGTCCTCGAAGTTTGGGACATCCACGTATCATGATCTGTGTGAACGTAGAGATCACGCCCCTGCCGGGCATCGGGACGCGCCAGGACTTCACCATCCGCGCCGGACGTCGAGTCGGCGTGATCACCTATCGGGACGGCAAGTTCGAACTGATCGTCTCCAAGGCGAACGACCCGGACTCCTGCTCCGCCTCGATACCCCTCTCGCCGGAAGAGGCGAACACGCTCGCGGGCCTGCTCGGCGCGCCGCAGCTCGTCGCCCACCTCCGCGAGGAGACCCGCGACATCGCGGGCATCACCACCCGCCAGCTGCCGGTCACCGCCTTCGCGAACCACACGCTCGGCGAGACCGCTCTGCGCACCAGGACCAGTGTGTCCATCGTGGCCGTCGTGCGCGCGGGCAACGCCCATCCGTCGCCCGGCCCCGACTTCATCTTCGAAAACGGTGACCTCGCGGTCGTCGTCGGTACCGCGGAAGGCCTCGACGCCGCCGCTGAGATCCTCCACGGCGGTTAAGCACAGTGCACGAGACAACAATCGCCATGATCCAGCTCGGCGCGGTGTTCTTCGGCCTCGGCCTGCTGGGTCGTGTGGCTCGGCGTGCCGGCATCTCCCCGATCCCGCTGTACCTGATCGGCGGGCTCGCGTTCGGTCAGGGCGGGTTCGTCCCGTTGCACGGCATCGAGGAGTTCACTCACCTCGCCAGTGAGATCGGCGTGGTGCTGCTGCTCCTGCTGCTCGGCCTGGAGTACTCGGCGTCGGAGCTCACCACCGGGCTGAAGAAGTCGTGGATGGCGGGCGTGCTCGACCTGGTGCTGAACTCGGCACCGGGTGCGATCGCGGCGATCCTGCTCGGCTGGGGTCCCGTCGGCGCGTTGGCGATGGCGGGCGTCACCTACATCTCGTCGTCGGGCATCGTCGCGAAGGTGCTGGGCGACCTGGGTCGTCTCGGCAACCGCGAGACGCCGGTCGTGCTGTCGGTGCTGGTGTTCGAGGACCTCGCGATGGCCGTCTACCTGCCGGTGCTCACGGCGGTGCTGGCGGGCGTGAGCTTCCTCGGCGGACTCACGTCGGTGGGCATCTCGCTGCTCGCGATCACCGTGGTCCTGGTGGTGGCGTTGAAGTACGGCCGGTTCATCTCGGCCATCGTGGACAGTCCCGACCACGAGGTGTTCCTGCTCAAGCTGCTCGGCTCGGCGCTGCTCGTCGCCGGCATCGCGTCGCAGCTGCAGGTCTCCGCCGCCGTCGGCGCGTTCCTCCTCGGCATCGCGATCTCCGGGTCGACCGCCGAGAACGCGACGCGGTTGCTCGAACCGCTGCGGGACCTGTTCGCGGCGATGTTCTTCGTCGTGTTCGGGCTGAACACCGATCCGCGTTCGATTCCACCCGTTCTTGGAATCGCGGTGGCGCTGGCCGCCGTCACGACGGCTACGAAGGTGTTCACCGGCTGGTGGGCGGCGCGCAGGCAGGGCATCGGCAAGATGGGTCGCATGCGTGCGGGCGCGGCACTGGTGGCGCGCGGTGAGTTCTCCATCGTCATCGCAGGCCTGGCCGTCGCGTCTGGGCAGGTGGACGACGACCTGGCGGCGCTCGCGACCGCGTACGTGCTGCTGATGGCCATCCTGGGGCCGATCGCCGCCAAGTACGTTGAGCCGATCGGTGAATTCTTTCAACGCAGAAGGCAAATGGCCTGAAACAAGAGCCCCGATGTGACGACTCTCTAGTGAGGGCAAGTTGGAGAGTAGGGGCGAAACGTCATGACCGAACCCGCGGAAGTGGAGACCACCGGCCGTTTCCTGGTGTTGCTGCAGGAAGACGCGATCGAAGAGGGGGTGGCCGAGCTCGGCGCTATCGCCGGGTTCGACCTCAACAGCGGCGATCTGGACCCGGAGACCGTGCAGGTCTTCCCCGAACTCGGTGTCGCGGTCGTGTCCGCCGACCCGAACCTGCTGGCCGAGCTGAACGGCGCCGCCGAGCGCCCGGGCCCGGTCCAGATCGTCGAACCGGAACGCGTCGTGCACGCGTTCCAGGACGACGCCGCGCCGGCCGAGGAGGCACAGGCGCAGGCCGTGGACGAGTCGGTGCTGACCTGGGGGCTGCAGGCGGTCGGCGCGGACGTCAGCACGGCCACCGGCAAGGGCGTGAAGATCGCCGTCCTCGACACGGGCTGGGAGAAGAACCACCCGGACTTCGCGGGCCGCGCGATCACCACGCAGTCGTTCATCGCCGGCGAGGACGTGCAGGACGGCCACGGCCACGGCACGCACTGCATCGGCACGTCCGCGGGCCCGCGCAAGCCCGCCACGCTGCCCGGCTACGGCGTCGCGTACGAGGCGGAGATCTTCGCGGGCAAGGTGCTGTCGAACGCGGGCTCCGGCTCCGACGGCGGCATCCTCGCGGGCATCGACTGGGCGATCACGAACGGCTGCGCGGTCATCTCGATGTCGCTGGGCGCCGACGTCCCGGCGGGCACGCCGTACTCGCAGATCTACGAGACCGTGGCACAGCGCGCGCTGGCCAAGGGCACGCTGATCATCGCGGCGTCCGGCAACGCCTCCTCGCGTCCCGGCCGCATCGCACCGGTCGGCCACCCGGCCCGGTGCCCGAGCATCATCGCGGTGGCGGCGATCGACGTGAACCGCGCGATCGCGTCGTTCTCGTCGGGCTCGGCGGACAAGATCGGCCAGATCGACGTGTGCGGCCCCGGCGTCGACGTGTACTCCTCCTTCAAGCTCCCGGAGAAGTACAAGCGCCTGCGCGGCACGTCGATGGCGACCCCGCACGCGGCGGGCGTGGCCGTGCTGATCGCGGAGAAGACCGGCGCACGCGGCTACGAGCTGTGGGCCCGCCTGGTCGGAGCGGCGCTGCGTCTGCCGCTGCCGTCCACGGACATCGGCGCCGGACTCGTCCAGGCACCATGACCGCTCCGGTCGACCAGGTGATGGTCTCCGTGACCGACGGCAGCCTCCCGCAGGTCCTCGACGACCTGCGGGAGGCAGGCCTGGTGGTCGACACCGTCCTCGCGGCACTGGGCGTGGTCACCGGCACGGCCGAGGTGAGGGCCATCCCGGCGTTGCAGGCGGTACCCGGCGTCCTCGACGTCGAACGGCAGTGGCGCGTGCAGCTCCCGCCGTACTGACTAGGCTCTCCACTGACCCCATTCACGGCTGATCGAACAGGTGTTCTATGCTGTGCTCGGGGTCACGTCGTTGTGGAGAGAGGAAACCTGATCGTGTCGGACACGCTCACCGAGGTTCAGGCAGTCGAGGAGACCGTCGTGGAGGAGACTCCGGCGCCGGCCACCCCCGAGGCCGAGGCCCCGAAGCCCGTCGAGGCTCCCAAGCCCGTCGAGGCGCCGGCGCCCCCGAAGGCTGAGAAGCCGAAGGCCGGCCGCCCGAAGAGCACGGCGAAGAAGACGCGCACCGTGGAGCTCACGCTCACGGTGACCGGCACCGCCGAGGGCGAGTGGCAGGCCGACCTGGTCCACGGCACGCAGCGCGTCGTGTCGGGCCTGGTCATCCCGGCCGTCGCGGTCGCCAAGGCGGCCAAGGAGCTGCACGAGGACATCGCCGAGGGCATCGAGTCGGTGCTCGAGGCGGCGCGCGACCAGCACCGCACCCGCATGGAGGAGCTGGAGGCCGAGCTGGCCAAGGTGAAGGCCCAGCTGGCGGAGCTCTCCGAGTAGGTCTGGAGCTCGAACGAGAGGGCGGCCCGCTTCGGCGGACCGCCCTCTCGGCGTTTCAGGCGACTGTTGATCGCAGGTTTACTGGTTCGAGTCAGCGAGCCGGGTCGAGCAGCAGCTTGCCCGCCGTCTTGCGCGACCGCAGGTCCTCGTGCGCCTGCCGGATCTCACCCATCCCGTACTCCCCACCGGGAACGGCCTTCAGCTTGCCGTCCACCACAAGCTGGAACAGCTCGGCCATCGCACGATGTGCAAGCGTCCCGTGCTCGGCGTCGCGAACCTTCAACGCGTGGGGCAGCCACATACCCGCAACGGCCGTGGAGTGCACCAGCAGCGCCCCGAGGTCAACCGGCTTCGGCCTTTCCCGCGAGGCCATCCCATAAAACGCAAGGCGCCCGAACGGAGCCAGCGCCACGAGCGACTGGTCAGTGGTAGCCCCTCCGGTCATGTCCAGCACGACGTCGACGCGACGCCCGCCGTTGGCTTCCTTCAGCACCGCGGTCATGTCCTCGGCGCGCGAGTCGACGGCGACGTCCGCCCCGAGCGACAAAGCCAACTTCCGCTTCTCCTCGGAAGAAGCGGTGGCGATCACCCGCCCCGCACCCCACAACTTGGCCAGCTGCACGGCGATCGTCCCCACACCACCGGCGGCGGCGTGCACGACGACCGACTCGCCGGGCTCCATGTGCGTGGACTTGCGCAGCAGCAACCAGGCGGTGGCCCCCTGCACGATCAACGACAACGCGGTCAGGTCGTCCACGCCGTCGGGAACGTCGAAGGTCGTCAGAGCAGGCGCGACGGCCTTCTCCGCGTACCCGCCGGAGTTCTTCGTCAGCGCCACGACCCGACGCCCGTCCGCCGTGACCCCGGCGACCTCACCGCCGGGCACCAGCGGCAGCTCCATCTTCGCCAGGTAGGAGTTCTCCGCCTGGTGCGTGTCCGCGTAGTTGAGCCCGGCGCGCGAGACGTTGATCAGCACTTCGCCCTCACCCGCGACGGGGTCTGGCAGCTCCACCTGCCGCAACACCTCGGGCCCGCCGAACTCGGTGATCTGGATGGCACGCACGGTCAGTTCTCCTCAAGCGCGATGGAAACGGGGTCCAGCGAAGCGGCGCCGATGCGCGAACCGTCGGCGGCGCGCGGGCCGGGCGGGTTGCGGAAGCCGAACGGCTCCGACGGGCGGCCTGCCTGGACGAACCAGGCCTCGCCGGTCCCTGAACCCTCCACAATGGACATGAAGGCGTCCACCACGGCGGACACCGGGATGATCGGCATGCCGATCTCCTCCAGCGTCGAACGCAGCGGCACGATGATGTTGGTGTCGGCGAACCCAGGGCACAGCGCGTTCACGCGCACGTCCGGATGTGCTCCGGCGAGCGAGCGCATGAGGCCGACGACGGCGGCCTTGTTGGCGCCGTAGACGGGGTCGCCGGGCATGGCCATCAGACCGGCCATGGAGGCCGTGGCGATGATCTGACCGCCGCGCTTGCGCACCTCGGGCAACGCGTGGTGCGCGCCGTAGACGACACCGTCCAGGTTGATCGCCATCGCGCGGCGGTAGACCTCGACGTCGAAGTCGTCGCCCAGCGAGCAGCCGGTGCCGATGCCGGCGTTCAGGAAGACGATGTCCAGCCCGCCGAACTCCCGCACGGCGACCGCGACGGCCTCCGCGGAGTCCGAAGGAACGGTCACATCGCACCGCACGAACACGCCGCCGACCTCATCGGCAACGGCTTTGCCCTGGTCGGCGTCCACATCAGCGATCACGACGCGGACGCCGAGCGATGCCAGACGCCGGGCGGACGCGGCGCCGATGCCGTTGGATCCGCCGGTGATGAGCGCGACCTTGCCGGTGAGTTCCACGGGCACCTGCCTCCTCGAATTGCCACATTCCGACCAGTCGGTATGGTCGTCCGCACAGACCTGGACGTCAAGCGGACTGATAGGTACGTTACTAAGCGCTTGCTTAGCTCACCACCGGAATCGAAGGAGGACCCGTGGCCGACAGGGTTGCGATCGTCACCGGCGCGGCTCGTGGCATCGGTGCCGCGGTCGCGCAGCGCCTCGCCGCGGACGGACTGGCCGTCGCGTTGCTCGACCTCGACGAGCAGGGCGTGCTCGACGGCGCCGACAAGATCGTCGCGGGCGGTGGGCGTGCCATCGGCCTCAAGGTCGACGTGTCCGACGAGGAGCAGGTCAACGCCGCCGTCGCGAAGGTCGCCGAGCAGCTCGGCGCGCCGACCGTGCTCATCAACAACGCGGGCGTGCTGCGCGACAACCTGCTGTTCAAGATGTCCGCGAGCGACTGGGACACGGTCATGAACGTGCACCTGCGCGGCGCGTTCCTCATGAGCAAGGCCGTCCAGGCGTTCCAGACGAAGGAGGGCTTCGGCCGCATCGTCAACCTGTCGAGCACCAGCGCGCTCGGCAACCGCGGCCAGGCCAACTACGCCGCCGCCAAGGCCGGTCTGCAGGGGTTCACGAAGACCCTCGCGATCGAGCTCGGCAAGTTCGGCGTCACGGTCAACGCGATCGCGCCCGGTTTCATCGTCACCGAGATGACCAAGGCGACGGCCGAGCGCATGAAGATCTCGTTCGAAGACCTGATCAACGGCTCCGCGCAGGCCATCCCGGTCGCGCGCGTCGGCCAGCCGGAGGACATCGCGCACACCGCGTCGTTCCTCGTTAGCGAGGGTGCCGGGTTCGTGTCCGGCCAGGTCATCTACGTCGCCGGCGGACCGAAGGACTGAGGACGCCCACCATGCGCGCTTTCGAGAACATCGACGAGCTGGTGGCCGCGAAGGGCCAGCACCTCGGTTTCGGCGAGTGGCACGAGATCACGCAGGAGCAGGTCAACCTGTTCGCCGACGCGACGCTGGACCACCAGTGGATCCACATCGACGTCGAGAAGGCGGCCAAGGGCCCCTTCGGCGGACCGGTCGCGCACGGCTACCTGACGTTGTCGCTGGTCCCGTACCTGGTGCGGGACGTCTACACCGTCAAGAACATCAAGATGGGCGTCAACTACGGCAGCAACAAGGTCCGCTTCCCGCAGCCGGTGCTGGTCGGCGCCAGGGTGCGCGGCGGCGTCGAGCTGCTGGACGTCACGGACATCGCGCTGGGCAAGCAGCTCGTGACCAAGGTCGTCATCGAGATCGAGGGCAGCGAGAAGCCCGCCTGCGTCGCCGAGATCGTCAGCGTGATCGTGCCCTGATCAGGCCTTGAGACTGTGGATCAGCAGGTCCGCGTAGTGCTGCGCCAGCCGCTCGGGCGGGATGTCCCCGTCCGGGCGGTACCAGGTGCCGAGCTGGTGCAACGACCCGAAGAAGTAGTACGTGGCCACGTCGGCGGGCACGTCCGCTCGGAACGTCCCGTCCCGCTGCCCCTCCTCGACCAGGCCGCGGAACTTCTCGTGGTAGCGCCGCCGTTCCGCCCGCACCTCCCGCTGCTTCTCCTCGGAGAGGTGGTTCATCGAACGGAAGAACACCTTCGCGGCGTCGAAGTCGTCGACGCTGGTGACGATCACGTCGATCGCGGCCTCGCGCAGCCGTTCGGTGACCGGCCCCGTGCTCGACGCGATCTTCTCCAGGTGTTCGGTCTGCAAGCGCAGCAACCGCCCGTAGATCTCGTGCAGCAGGTCGTCCTTCGACCCGAAGTAGTGGTACATGGCGCCCTTGGTGACTCCGGCGCTCTCCACGATCTCCTGCACGGCGACCCGCTCGTACCCCTTGTCCGCGAAGAGGCGGGTGGCGGCGTCGATCAGTCTTTCAGGCACGGTCACGACCGGAGCGTACCTCGCTACCAAGGAGAACCCAGGCAATGATCAGTCGCTGGACAGTGGTCGTCGACCGCGACGACCTGACCAAAACCGAAGTCCTGCACGACGAACTGCCGCAGTCGCACGACCTGTCCGACTGCGAGGTGTTGCTCCGCACCAGCCACGTCGGCCTCACCGCGAACAACGTCACCTACGGCGTGATCGGTGACGTCATCGGCTACTGGAAGTTCTTCCCCGCGGGCGGTCCCGGCCAGGGCGTCATCCCGGTGTGGGGCTTCGCGGACGTCGTCGACTCCACTGTGGACGCACTGCCCGCCGGCACCCGCGTCTACGGCTACCTGCCGATGGCGAGCCACTTCGTCGCGCGCGCCAAGCTGACGTCGTCCGGCTTCGCGGACACGGCGGACCACCGCGCCGAACTGCCGGGCGTGTACAACAGCTACCTCGTGACGTCGTCCGATCCCGCCTACGACGACGCTCTGGAAGACCTCCAGGTGCTGTACCGGCCGCTGTTCCTCACGTCGTTCCTGCTCGCGGACCAGCTGGCCGACAACGACTTCCACGGCGCCCGCACGGTCGTGATCTCCTCCGCCTCCAGCAAGACCGCGTTCGGCACCGCCCAATGCCTGCGCGCGCACGGCGTCCGGCTGGTCGGTTTGACATCGCCGCGCAACGTGGAATTCACCAAGGGCCTGGGCCTCTACGACACCGTGCTCCCCTACGACGCCGCCGTGGACGTCGAGCCTTCGGTGTACCTGGACTTCAGCGGGTCCGCCGACGTGCGTTCGGCGCTGCACTCACGGCTCGGGGCGGACCTCGTGAAGGACATCTCGATCGGCCTGACCCACAAGGCGCCGTCGCAGGACTCGCGGTCGGAGTTCTTCTTCGCGCCGGACCAGCTGCGCAAGCGCACCGCGGACTGGGGCTCGGACGGGCTCGCTCAGCGGTTCGGCGAGGCCTGGCGGGGCTTCACGGCCCAGGCCGGTGACTGGGTCGCGGTCGCGCGGCACAGCGGGCCGGACGAGCTGGTCGACGTATGGCAGGCGGTGCTGGCGGGCAGGGCGAACCCGGACACCGCCGACGTGATCAGCTTCTGAGGTCGTTCTTGACCATGGTGAGGAAGGCATTCCAGGCGGGCGCCGCGACGGTGGCGTCCGCTTCGCCTTTCGAGTCACGGATGCGGGCAGCGGAACCGTCGAGGGCGATCTCCACGCAGTCGGAACCCTGCGCGCCATTGCTGCGGCTGCTCTTGCGCCACATGTCAATCCCTACCTCTCGGCAGCCAACCTCCCGACCCACTCGGCGGACTCGTCTGGAGTCAGCGCCAGCTTCGAGAGGTGCTTGAAGACCAGTTTACTGGCCTTCACCTGCGCGACGTTCTCGACGTGCGCGGCTCCGCCGGGGTGCTCGACGTAGAGCACGGTCATGTCGCCGGGGTAGGAGAAGTCCAGCAGGAGGAACGATCCGTTATACCCGTCGTTCAGACCTGCGGCGTTCGGCAGGACCTGCACCGACACGTTGGGTCGCGCGCCCATGTCGTTGATGTGCAACAGCTGCTCGCGGTCGGCCTGCGCGAAGGCCGCCTCGGCGATGACCGCGTGGTACTGCAGTCCGTCGTCCAGCCGCTCCCGCCGCCGTCGCCTGACCGCGACCTGGTTCTCGATCCACTTGCGCGAGCGTTGGACCTGCCATCCCCGGAACACCGCGCGCATGTAGCTCTCGGTCTGCAGGAGGCCCGGGATGTAGCCCAGTGAGAACGCGCTGACCCGGACGGCATCGTGCTCCAGGCTGATGTAGCCGTGATCCTCGATGCCGTAGGGGTGCCACCACCCCTTCTCGACCGCGCGTTCCCACATCTCGATGTACGGCGACTCCTCCGACATGAGCACGCCGTAGAGGTCAAGCATCGCCCGGAGGCCGTGGAAGTCCGGCAACTGGCCGTTCTCGATGCGGCTCAGCTTCTGGTAGTTGTAGCGGAGCCGGTAGGCCGCCTCACGCTGGCTCAGCCCGGCTCGCTCGCGCAGCCTCTTCAGGGCCTCGCCGAGGCGCACCTGCCGGAACGTGGGGTCGGACATGTCCCAAACGTTACGGACGGGATCCGACATCCGTGAATCACGGCGTGTCCGATGAGGACTCAGCGCCGAAGCAACCCGGCCAGCAGGCCCGCGATGTTGAACGCGTCGTCGTGCCCGCGGTGGTGCGTGCCGTCGATCTTCCGCCCCGTCAACTTCACCGCCTCGGCCATCCCGACCTCGCGCGGCAACGCGTGCGTCAGCGCGAACAACGTCTTGACGTTGAGGTGCCGCGGCCCGAACGGATAGCGGACGCCGAAGTCGGCGCACTGCCGCTCGAACATCTTCCGGTCGTAATCACCGTACGACGCCCACACGCGGCGATCCGACCGGAACTCCTTGCGCAGCAGAGCGCACGCCTCGGCGAACGAGACGCCGTCCGAAACCTGCGAGGCGGTCAGCGTCGTCAGCGAAGTGCAAAAAGGACTGACGGACGACCGCGAAGGCCGCACCAGCACGGAACGACGCTCCCCGCGCTTCCCCGAGGCCACGTCGAGCGGGCAGATCCCGATCTCGATGATCTCCGACACCTCGCCGGGAGGCGGAGAGCCCTCCCAGCACGTCGACTCGACGTCGACCACGAGTACCTCGTCCAATGAAACCAGCACGCGCTGATCGTCCCCCACGCGTCTACTGGAATACGACGACCGGCAGCACGACGATCTCACCGGTGGCCGCGTTCCACGATTGGACCTTCCCCAGGCATCGGGCGTTGAACTGGCCCGGTGGCAACGTGTCGCGCAGGCTCGCGCGGTCGCACTCCACCCGGACGCGGTGCTCGCCGACGGGGGCGATGAGCACCGCCGGGTCCTCGTCGGCGCTGGCCTCGAACCGGCCGTGCAGCGACACGTAGTCGCGGATGTCGTTGAGGCGCCGCGCTCTTCCCCGCCGCCACGACTCGTCGGCGGTGATGGTCCGGGTGGTCAGGTCGACGTCGACCACGCCGTGGCCCGCGCGCAGGCCGGCCAGCACGACGCCGATCACGTCGATCTCCGTGGCGGGTTTCTCGTAGGTGTCGGTGTTCTGCTCGACGACCGAGCCGTCGACGCCGATGCCGAACTCGCTGGGGCCGACCTGCAGCTTGCCGCCCTTGGTGACGGTGATCTGCTTGACGAACTGCCGGGTGACGGCGTCGTCGTAGCGGCCGACCTTGCACAGGTTGATCATGCGCTGGCCGTGCACGTAGAACAGCAGGCCGGGCACCTCGGGTTCCGGCTCACGGCGGCGCAGCCACCGCCAGCCCAGACCGACCACCACGATCAACGCGAGCAGCGTCGCCACCCACAGCAGGATCCAGCCCCACGAGACCGACCACCACAAAGCCCTATCGACAGCCACGGATCTCTCTCACCGCCTCCAGCAACGACTTCGCGCCGGCCTCCACGAGACGGCCACCGCTCGCCTGCGCCACCCGGTCCAGCTCCGCCGTGGAGGCCTCGCCGAACCGGATCGGGAACACCGGCACCTCTCCCCTGCCGACCCTCAGGAACTCGTCCACGGACGGTCCCGCGTTGTTCTCGCCGTCGGTCATCAGCACGACCGCCGTCTCGCCTCTCGCCAGCTGCAGGCCGCGTTCCAGCGCGGCCCAGATCGCGGTGTTGTCCCGCAGGTCCTCGGAGGCGACGACGGCCAGCAGCGCGTCGAGGTCCTCGCGACCGCGGACGGTGATCGAGCGTTCCTCCAGCACCGTGCCCGCGAACCGCACGATCGTCACGGTCTCTCCGACGTAGAAGCGGTCGAAACCGTTGAGCGACGCGAACGCCTCGCGCAGCCCGGCCAGGCGCGGGCCCCGCATGGACGTCGAGTAGTCCAGCACGAAGACCACCTGGCGGCCCTCGCCCGCGCGGTCGTGGAAGAGCAGCAGCCGGTCGATCACCTCGGGCCTGTCCGGGAAGTACAGGGCTGTGCCGAGGTCGGCGCGCAGCTTCTCGTTGCGCTGCACCGAGGGTTCGACCGGTCGGCGCCACGTGCGGTCGGCGATCATCTGCTGGGCGGCAGGCGCTCGAAGCCATTCGACAACGCGGTCGTACACCGCTCGGTGCTCGGGCTTGACCAGCATCAGCGGGTAGTCCGACAGGACGATGCCGTCGCGCGGGTAGACGATCTCCAGCGGTTCCGGCAGGGAGGCGTTCAGGGACAACAACTCCGACTCGTGCGCGACGAGTCCGTCCACATCGGACCGGCGCGCGAACTCCGCGACCGGGTCCGGCACGTCGAACGCCCGTCCGGACAGGAATCCCTGCAACCGGTCGCAGCTCACGTCCTCGGGACGCAACGGCGCACCGGTGCCCGCGGCCGCCGTCGCGACGCCGATCAACGCCGCCATGCCGCCGCCGGACACGCGCGGATCGGCCATTCCGTAGCGGAACTGGCCCAGCGCGGCCCGGTCGGCGACGTCCGCCCACGTCGGCCGCTCTCCCAGCACCGCCCGCTTGCCGCGCTTCACCCCGAGCACCACAGGGGACGTCATGATGCTCGCCGCCAGCTCCGGCTCGGCACCGCGCAGCCGCAGAAACCTGTTGGTGGACAACCACGCCAGGTCGAACCCGTCGAGCGACCTGCTGGCCTCAACGGTGCCGCGGTGCTCCACGGCCAGCTCGACGCCGGTGGCCTTCTTCAGCTCCGCCAGCACCGGTCCGAGGTCGGCCAGCTCGGTGCTCGCGAGCACCTTCAGCCGGACCGGCGGCGTGCTGGACGTGCACGCCGTCAGCAGGAGCAGCAGAACCGCCGCCAGCACCCTCACTTGCACTCGCCGACGACGTCGAGCATGCGCTCGAAGAGCTCCGCCTTGGGCAGTTCCACCCTGCCCTTCGCCCCTGCCGGCGGTTCCGGCAGTCCGCGGGACGCGATGTAGGCCCCGAAGTCGGCGCCGGTCTCCCCGTTCCAGCCCAGCGAGTGGAAGCCCAGCTCGACCGCGCGCTGACGCAGCTCGGGGTCGTTCATCATGAGTTCGCCGATCCGGTCGCCCTCCGGCGTGAACGAGATCAGCTCCGGCGTGCTCTGGTGCTGCTTCTCCGGGTAGAGCAGGACGCGTTCGGTGTCGACGTTCTTCTGCCGCAACTGGTAGGCGATGAACTGGTGCTCGTAGATCACCGCGATGACGGCGTGCGTGCGGCCCTCCGGCACGAAGTACTTCGGGGCCATGTCCTCGCCGGCCTGGCCCTGCGCGTCGACGTACGGCTTGACCTCCAGCGCCAGCTTCTCCGCCGCCTCGACGGTCTGCGGCGGCTCGTCACCGAAGGCGGTGGCGAAGAACCCGACGAGCGTCGCGCCCGAGTAGGCCTTGCAGGGGTCCGGCGACTGCACGGTGATCCGGTTCTCGTTGGAGAGGCCGTAGTCGTTCCACCGCTTGCGGCCGTCGGCCAGTTTCTTGAACTCGTCCATCTTGAGGTCGTAGTAGAGGTCGCCGTTGCGGGTCGCGGCGCCGGCCTGCACCAGTGCCTCGGCGTACTCGCGGAACGTCGCCAGCACGACCGGGGTGAAGAACGGCCGGTACGGCACCACGTGCTTGCCCGCGCGGCGCGACTTCACGTGCTCGTTCGCCACGTGCCCGGACGGGAAGACGAAGTGGTACGAGTCGAGGTCGGGCTTGTTCGCGAGGTCGCGGGACCCGACGGGCGTCACGTGCACCTGGTAGCCGCGGGCCATCAGGATCCGCTTGACCTGCTCGTCCTGGAAGAAGTCGCGCTTGGAGGCGAACAGCGCCCGTACGACCGTCACAGACCGGAACGGGCCGGTGACGTGCCCCGAAACGAGCAGCACCACCAGCCCGAACACGAACACCGCCAGCGGCGGCACGAACCACAGCAGGAACCGTCTTCGCGGGTCGACGACCTTGAACTCGGGCTCCCGCACGGCTCCCCCTGGAGTCAGACGATCACGGCACCACCGTCGACGACGAGCGTCTCGCCCGTAACGTAACCGCCCGCCGGGGAGGCCAGGAACAGAACGGCGGAAGCGAGCTCCTCCGGGTCACCGATTCGCCCGGATGGCAGAGTCGCCTGGATCTTCTCCAGGTACCCGGGCGGGTACTGGTCGGTCATCTCCGACTCGAAGAAACCGGGGCAGATCGCGTTGACGCGGATGCCCTTGCGGCCCGTCCACTGCTGCGCCAGGTCCCGCGTCAGGCCGAGCAGGCCCGCCTTGGACGCCGAGTACGCGGCCTGGGGAATACCGCCGGTCACGAGCCCGAGGACGCTGGAGATGTTGATGATCGAGCCACCGGACTTCATGACCGACGCGGCGGCCTGGGCCATCCAGTAGGCGCCGTTGAGGTTGACGTCCATGACGCCGCGGAACTCCTCCGGCGTCTCCCGCGACGCGGGCACTGCCGACGCCACACCCGCGTTGTTCACCAGAACTGCGACCGTGCCGAACTCGGCCGCCGCACGGGCGACCTCGCGGCAGTCCTCCGGCTTCGACACGTCGGCCTGCACGACCAGCGCGCGCTGACCGGTGGCCTCGACCAGTGCGGCCGTGTCCTTCAGCTTGTCCGCGCGGCGGGCCGCGAGCACGATGTCCGCCCCGGCCTCGGCGAGGCCCTTGGCGAACGCGACGCCGAGCCCCGAAGAGGCGCCGGTGACGATCGCGACCTTCCCGTCGAGGCGGAACTTGTCGAGGATTCCCACTACGAAAGCCTTTCCAGGATGATCGCCATGCCCTGGCCGCCGCCGACGCACATGGTCTCCAGGCCGAACTGGGCGTCACGGGCCTGCATGCCGTTGATCAGCGTCGTCATGATCCGCGCGCCGGTCGAGCCGAACGGGTGCCCGAGCGCGATGGCGCCGCCGTGCACGTTGAGCTTGTCGATGTCGATGCCCAGCGCGCGCTGCGAGCCGAGCACCTGCACCGCGAACGCCTCGTTGATCTCCACCAGGTCGATGTCCGAAATGGACAGACCGGCGTGACCCAGCGCCTGCTTCGTGGCGTCGACCGGGCCGAGGCCCATGATCTCCGGCGAGAGGCCGGAGACGCCCGTGGACACGATGCGCGCCAACGGGGTCAGGCCCAGCTCACGTGCCCGCACGTCGCTCATGATCACGACAGCGGCCGCGCCGTCGTTCAACGGGCAGCAGTTGCCGGCCGTGATGGTGCCCTCGGGACGGAAGACGGTCTTCAGCTGGGAGACCGCCTCGTAGGTCACCCCGGCACGCGGTCCGTCGTCCGCGGAGACCACGGTGCCGTCGGGCAGGGTGACCGGCGTGATCTCGCGGGCGAAGAACCCGTCCGCGATCGCCTTCTCCGCGAGGTTCTGCGACCGCACGCCGAACTCGTCCTGGTCGTGCCGCGAGATGCCGAGCTGCGTCGCGACGTTCTCGGCCGTCTGGCCCATCGCGATGTAGTAGTCGGGCACCTGGCCGTCCAGGCGCGGGTCGGTCCACGGCGCGTTCGACGCGGCGGTGTCCAGGGTCCGTTGCTGCGCCTCGGCGAACAGCGGGTTGAACGAGGGCGCGCCGGCGTGCATGTACCGGGAGACGCACTCGACGCCGGCCGAGATGAACGCGGTGCCCTCCCCCGCCTTGACGGCGTGGAAGGCCATGCGCGCGGTCTGCACGGACGACGCGCAGAACCGGTTGACCGTCGTGCCCGGCAGCGAGTCGTGACCCAGCTGCACGGCCACGCGGCGCGCGATGTTCTGGCCGTGCTCGTCCTGCGGCTCGGCGCACCCGAGGTGCAGGTCGGTGATCTCGGACGCCGGGATGTTGCCCAGCGCGGCCGAGATCACCTGCGCGGCCAGGTCGTCGGGCCGCATCGACGCGAGGGAACCCTTGCGGGCACGGCCGATCGGTGACCGGGCGGTGGAGACGATGACTGCTTCCGGCATGTCGTTCTCCTCCTACAGGCCCAGTTCGCGGCCGATGAGTTCCTTCATGATCTCGTTGGAGCCCGCCCAGATCTTCGTGACGCGGGCGTCCATCCACGCGCGAGCGACGCGGTACTCGGTCATGTAGCCGTAGCCGCCGTGCAGCTGCACGCAGGCGTCGATGACCTCGTTCTCGATGTCGGCGCTCCAGTACTTCGCCTGCGCCGCCTCGACCGGGCTCAGCTCGCCGCGGACGTGCTGCATCGTCAGCGTGTCGACGAACGCCTGCGTGACGTCGAGCTTGGTGCGCAGCTCGGACAGCAGGAACTTGTTGTGCTGGAACTTGCCGATCGACTGCCCGAACGCCTTGCGCTCCTTCACGTACTCGAGCGTCTCGTCGAAGATGCCCTGCGCGTGCGCGAGGTTCGAGATGGCGGCGCCGATCCGCTCCTGCGGCAGGCGTTCCATCATGTAGATGAAGCCCTGGCCCTCGTCACCGATCAGGTTGGCGGCGGGCAGGCGCACGTCGGAGAAGAACAGCTCCGCGGTGTCGGACGGGTGCTGGCCGACCTTGTCGAGCTTGCGGCCGCGCTCGAAGCCCGCCATGCCGGTCTCGACGGCGAACAGCGAGATGCCGCGCGAGCCCTTGGACGGGTCGGTGCGGGCCGCGACGACGATCATGTCGGCGGTGTAGCCGTTGGTGATGAACGTCTTGGAGCCGTTGAGGATCCAGTCGTCACCGTCGCGCACGGCGTTGGTCTTCAGCGCCGCGAGGTCGGAGCCGCCGGACGGCTCGGTCATCGCGATGCCGGTCTTGATCTCGCCGGTGCACATGCCGGGCAGCCAGCGCTGCTTCTGCTCCTCGGTGCACAGGTCGACGAGGTAGGGCGCCACGACGTCGCCGTGGATGCCCAGCGACGAGGCGACCGCGGCGTTGACCCGGCACAGCTCCTCGGCGAACACGGTGTTGAAGCGGTAGTCGTTCGCGCCGCTGCCGCCGTACTCTTCCGGGATCTCCAGACCCAGAAGGCCCTGGCGTCCGGCTTCGAGCCACACGTCGCGGTCGATCACCCGCTGCTCGATGAACTTCTCGACGTTCGGGGTGATCGTGCGCTCGACGAACGCCTTCGCCGACTCCCGGAACGCGGCGTGATCCTCGTTGAACAGCGTCCGCTGCACGACTAACCTCCATACTAAGCGGTTGCTTAGATCTAAGCGCACGCTTAGCGTGCAGTACGATCCATCACCTGTCAACACGCTAGGAGCCGCCCGATGACCACGACCGGACTGGACGGGTTCGCGCTGCTCGACAAGACGTGGAGCACCGTCACGCCCGAGGCCGCCCGCCGGATGCTCATCGCGGCCGTCCAGGCGTTCGCGGGCAAGGGATATCACGCCACGACGACCAGGGACATCGCCTCACTGGCCGGAATGTCCCCCGCGGCCGTGTACATCCACTACCGGTCCAAAGAGGAGCTTCTGTTCAACATCTCGCTCGTCGGCCACGAGACGTCGCTCGCGCTGCTGTCGAGCATCGAGGGCGACGGCGCGGTGGAGCGGCTGAAGAACGCCGTGGCGGCGTTCGCGGGATGGCACGCGGAGTTCCACACGACGGCGAGGGTGGTGCAGTACGAGCTGGGCGCGCTCTCACCGGAACACCACGGGCAGGTGGCGGAGCTGCGCCGGCAGATCGAGCAGCGGATGCGGTCCTACATCGCGGACGGCGTGCGGGAGGGCGTGTTCGACGTGCCCGACCTCAAGGGCGCGACCCTGGCCGTGCTGTCGCTGTGCATCGACGTCGCGCGCTGGTACCAGCCGGAGGGAAAACGCACCCCGGACGAGATCGGCGCGATGTACGCCGACCTCGTCCTGAGGATGGTCCGTCCGGCTAGCTGACCGACTTGCGGCCGTACACGCCGGCCACGACCGACACGCCGACCGCGGCGACCACGATCTGGACGATCAGCTCGATCCAGTCGATGCCGGGCGTGTCCTCCACGCCGAGCAGCCGCGCGATCCACGTGCCGATGAACGCCGCCACGATGCCGACGATGATCGTCAGCCAGATCGGGATGCTCTGCTTGCCCGGCGCGAACAGCCGGCCGAGCACGCCCAGGATCAGACCGATGACGAGCGCACCGATGATGCTGCCGATGCCCATGACCGCCTCCTCCGCGATGATTTCGGATCTTGGCCGAGATCATCCCTTCAGAGCACAGATCACGCAGCGTGAGGCGTAACGTCATCGACCGTTCGGGTTACCAGCGGCTGCCGGAGACCTGCGCCATCCACTGGTTGATCGTCGCGGTCCAGTCGGTGCCGACGGCCTGCTGGTGCGAGACGGCGAAGCGGCCGTACGCGTCGCCACCGGAGCGGAGCAGGCCGGCGCGCTTGTCGGCCTCCAGGATGACGTGCAGCTCCTGCGGCGTCGTGACGAACGTCAGCTCGACCTGCTTGAGGCGGCCGGAGAACTGCGGCGGCGGGTAGAACTCGATCTCCTGGTAGAACGGCAGCTGCTGCGGGACGCCGTAGATGCGGCCCTTCTCGTTGTCCGCCTTGGTGAAGCGGAAGCCCATGTGCCCGAACGCCTGGAGCACGGCGTCCTGCGACGGCAGCGGGTGCACCCAGATCGGGTCGAGGTCACCGGGGTCGACGGCGCCGCGGACCTCCAGCTCGGTGCGCAGGCCGAGCTGCATGCCGTGCAACTGCCCGCCGCCCACGACGTTGATCGGGCACTCGAACGGCACCTGGAACTGGAACGGCAGCGAGAGGTTCTGGTGCGGCTGGGCGAGGATCCGCTGACCCACGGAGAACTTGTGGAACTCCATGTTGGTGTTGTACTCGTTGTCGCCGCTCTCGATCTCGACGCGGGTGAGCAGCGCCAGCGTGACGTGGTCGATCTCGGCCGGGTGGTCGCCGCCCGCGATGCGCACCTCGCCGGACAGCACCTCGCCGGGCCGGACGTTCGGGTTCGTCAGCACCGTGTCGACAGTCGGCCCGCCCACACCGAACGCGCGCATCATCCTCTTGAACACCACTGCGGCCTCCTGAATGCCCTTCGCATGTTTGCGGGGAGTCTGCCAACTGGATCGCCCATTCGCGGCGAAGTGTTCCGTTGACGCCTCAGCACCACGATCGGTTCCGTATGGACTTCCGTTGACTTCAGATGGCAACATGCGACCGCCGTCACATACTAAGCGGTCGCTCAGGAGGTTGCCCGTGCTGCTCGTCGCCAACCGGGGTGAGGTCGCCGTCCGCGTGCTGCGCGCGGCAGCTGACCTGGGGATACGCACCGTGGCGGTGTACGCGGAGGACGACGCTTCCTCGCTGCACGTGTCCCTCGCCGACCGTGCCGTGGCGCTGCGCGGCCCGGCTCCCTACCTGGACGTGGAGCAGATCCTTGACGCCGCCGACGGGTGCGTCGCGGTGCATCCGGGGTGGGGGTTCCTGTCCGAGAACGCGTCGTTCGCTCGGGCGTGTTCCGCGCGCGGACTGACGTTCGTGGGGCCGTCCGCTGACGTTCTGGAACTGCTCGGTGACAAACGGCGAGCACGGGAACTGGCTGCCTCGCTGGGGATTCCGGTGCTGGACGCGCCTCCCGACACGTTCCCGGTGATGGTGAAGGCCGTGTCCGGTGGTGGCGGCAAGGGCATGCGGGCGGTGTTCTCGGCGGAGGAGCTCGACGACGCCGTCGCCGCGTGCCGGGCGGAGGCGCTGGCGGCGTTCGGGAACGACGACGTCTACTTCGAACGGCTGATGCCCGCCGCCCGGCACGTCGAGGTGCAGCTGGTCGGGACCTCGGTGATCGGCGACCGCGACTGCTCGTTGCAGCTGCGGCACCAGAAGCTCGTGGAGATCGCGCCCGCTCCCCTGCTGGACCCGTTGCTGCGCAAGGCCTTGCACTCGGCGGCGGTGTCGATCGCCTCGGCCGTCGAGTTCACCGGGGTCGGCACGGTCGAGTTCCTGGTGTCCGGGGACTCGTTCGCGTTCCTGGAGGTGAACCCGCGGTTGCAGGTCGAGCACACGGTGACCGAGATGGTGTCCGGAGTGGACCTCGTGCGCACGCAACTCCTGCTCGCCTGGGGCGGTGACGTCGACTTCACGCCGTCGGATCGCGGCGCGGCCGTGCAGGTGCGGGTCAACCAGACCTCTGGTGGCGTTCTCGGCGCCTTCGCGCTTCCGTCCGGGCCTGGTGTCCGCGTCGACACGCACGGGTACGTCGGCTACCGGGTCGGGACGCGGTACGACGGGCTGCTCGCGAAGCTCGTGGTGCACGGCGAGGACCTGGACGTCGCGCTGAACCGGGCGCGGCGTGCGCTGGGCGAGTTCCGGATCGAGGGCGTTCCCACGAACTTGGAGTTCCTCCGGGGGCTCTTGGAGCGCGATGTCGTGGGCGCGACGACCGACTTCGTGGTCGAGGAACCGGTCTCGGGCATGCGGGCGCCGTTGGCCGGCACGGTGGTGGACGTTTCTCCTGACTCCGTGGTGCTGGAAGCGATGAAGATGCAGCACGTCGTGCGGGTGTCCGGCGAGGTGCTGGTGTCGGTGGGCGACACCGTGTCCGAGGGTCAGGTGCTGGCGTCCGGCGTCGGTGAGTCCATTGAGGACGTCGTAGCGGCGGATCTTGGGGTCGTGCGACCGGATCTCGCCGAGGTGTTGGCGCGGCACGACTTCTCCCGCCCGGAGGCTGCCGCTCGTCGGCACGCCTCGGGCGGGCGGACCGCACGGGAGAACATCGCCGACCTCTGTTCGGACTTCGTCGAGTACGGCGGCCTCGCGATCGCCGCCCAACGCGCACGCCGTTCGCTACCGGACCTGATCGAACGCACGCCCGCCGACGGCATGGTGGCGGGCATCGGTGTCGTGAACGGCTCTCGGGTCGTGGCGATGTCCTACGACTACGCCGTGCTCGCCGGCACGCAGGGCCTGCGCAACCACCAGAAGAAGGACCGGCTCTTCGCGTTGGCGCAGCAGGAGAACCTGCCGGTGGTGTTGTTCGCCGAAGGCGGCGGCGGACGCCCCGGCGACACCGACCACAGCATGGTCAGCGGCCTCGACTGCGGCTCGTTCCACGCGTTCGCCCAGCTCAGCGGACAGGTGCCGCTGGTAGGCTTGGTCGCGGGGCGGTGCTTCGCGGGCAACGCGGTGCTGCTCGGCACGTGCGACGTGATCATCGCGGTCGAGGGCGCCAACATCGGCATGGGCGGGCCGGCGATGATCGAGGGCGGCGGGCTCGGGGTGTTCCGGCCGGAGGAGATCGGGCCTCTGGACGTGCAGGTGCCCAACGGCGTCGTGGACGTCGTGGTCGGGTCCGAGGAAGAAGCGGTGGCCGTCGCGAAGAAGTACCTCTCGTACTTCCAGGCTCCCGCAGGCGTCCCCTCGCCGAGCGCGCAGCCTTCGTCCGCGCCGCCGGGGGGACCCCTGAACTCAATTCTCCCAGACAGCACCGACAATTCCTGGAGCTGCGCGGATCAGCGCCTCCTCCGCCACGCCGTCCCCGAGAACCGCCTCCGCGCCTACGACATCCGAGCCCTCATCACCACCCTCGCCGACACCGACAGCGTCCTCGAACTCCGCGCCGGCTTCGGCAGGGCCATCGTCACCTCACTCATCAGGGTCGAAGGCCGACCCATCGCCCTGATCGCCAACGACCCCGGGGTCAACGGCGGCGCCATCGACGCCGACGCCGCCGACAAGTGCGCCCGCTTCCTCCAGCTCGCCGACGCGTTCGACCTCCCCGTGGTCTCCCTGGCCGACACGCCGGGGTTCATGGTCGGCCCGGAGGCCGAACGCACCGCCACCGTCCGCCACCTCACCCGCATGGTCGTGACGGGCGCGAACCTGACCGTCCCCTTCGGACTCGTCGTGCTGCGCAAGGCGTACGGCCTCGGCGCCCAGGCCATGGCGGCCGGCAGCCTGAAGGTGCCGCAGTTCGCGATCTCCTGGCCCACCGGGGAGTTCGGCCCGATGGGCCTCGAAGGCGCCATCAAACTCGGCTTCCGGAAAGAGCTCGACGCCATCGAGGACCCGCGCGAACGTCAGCAGCGCTACGACCAGATGGTCGCGATGGCCTACGAGCACGGCAAAGCCCTCAACGTCGCCTCGGTCTTCGAGATCGACGACGTGATCGACCCGGCCGACACCCGCCGCTGGATCGCCACGGCGCTGGCCCCCGCAACTTCCCGTCCCCAAGGGAAGAAACGCCCGTTCATCGACACGTGGTGAGGAGATTCCGTGGTCAGCGTAGCCCCTGCGGAACAGAAGACCCTGCGCAAACTCATGGCTGCCGGACTCGTCGGGTCCAGTCTTGAGTGGTACGACTTCTTCATCTACGCGACAGCCGCGGCGCTGGTGTTCCCCAAGCTGTTCTTCCCCGAGGCGACGCCGATCGTGGCGTTGCTGCTCAGCTTCAGCACGTTCTGGGCGGGCTTCATCGCGCGCCCTCTCGGCGGCCTGGTGTTCGGGCACGTCGGCGACAGGGTCGGCCGCAAGCCGGCCCTCGTCATCTGCCTCGCGCTGATGGCCGCGGCCACGTTCCTCATCGGCCTGCTGCCCACGACGGCGTCCATCGGCGTCGGCGCGCCCGTGCTGCTGGTCCTGCTGCGGTTCCTGCAGGGCATCGCGGTCGGCGGGCAGTGGGGCGGCGTGGTCCTGCTGCTGACCGAGTCGGCGGGTCCGCGCAAACGCGGCTTCGCGGGCACGTTCGGACAGGCCGGCGTCCCGATCGGCGTGCTGCTGGGCAACGTCGCCTTCATCAGCGCCACGACCTCTCTCTCGCCGGAAGCCTTCGCGTCGTGGGGCTGGCGCGTGCCGTTCCTCGCGTCGGCACTCCTCTTCCCCGTGGTGCTGTTCATCCAGTTGAAGGTCGAGGACAGCCCTGTCTTCAAGGAGATGCAACAGCGCCGTGCGGACGCACCGGCCGTGGTCCACGCACCGCTGAAGGAGGCCCTCCGCACGCACCGCAAGCCGATCCTGCTCGGCGCGGGCCTGATGTTCGCGTCCAACGCGATCTTCTACGTGTCGATCGCGGGCGTCCTGTCGTACGCGACCACGACGCTCGGCCTCTCTCGCGAGTCCGTGCTGGTCGTGAGCCTGCTGTCCTCTCTCGTGAGCGTCCCGGTGATCCTCTACGCCGGTGCGCTGAGCGACCGGCTGGGACGGCGTCCGCTGATCATCGCGGGCACGGTCGGCCTCATCGTGTGGGCGTTCCCGTACTTCCTGCTCGTGGACACGGGCTCGCTGGTGTTGCTGTTCGTCGCGAACACGGTCGGAGGCATCGCGTCCTCTCTCGTGTACGGGCCGATCGCCGCCTACCTGGGTGAACTGTTCGCGCCGCACGTCCGGTACTCGGGCGCCTCTCTCGCGTACCAGTTGGCGTCGATCCTGGTCAGCGGCGGCACGCCGTTCGTGATGACCGCACTGCTCGGGGCCACCGGGACGTCGATGTCCGTCTCGGCGTTCTTGCTGGTCATGGGTCTGTGCACGCTGGTGTCGGTGCTGAAGCTGCCGGAGACCCACCAGCCGGAACGGGCCTGACAGCACGCGACTCGATTGGTGCTACCGTGGTAGCACCAATCGAGTTACCATCAGAACCATGGCGGTGGAGAAGTTGAGCGTGTCCATGCCCGGCGTGGTCGTCGCCAGGGCGAGGCGCGCCGCGGACCGGGCAGGCGTGCCGCTGTCCACCTGGCTCGCCGAAGCGGCGGAAGCCGCAGCGGACCTCGCCGAGGCGCAGGCGGCCGCGCAGGACTACGCCGAGAAGTTCGGCGAGCCCGATCCTGCCGAACTGGACGCGATCCGGGCGGACCTGGCGGAGGCGGGCGTCGGTGCTCCCGAGTCGCCGGCCGACGCCGCCGAACGTGCCGCAGCGCTGGCACGGCTCCTGGGACTGCCGGAGGAAAGGCAGGCGAGGTGAGCGCACGAGGCCTCGTCCTGGACGCCGGAGCGTTGATCCACGTGGAGGGAAACCCGAGGGGCCGCGTCTACGGGGCGTGCCGTGACGCCCTGGATTCCGGCACCCGCGCGCTGCTGCCCAGCGTCGTGCTCGCCCAGGTCTGGCGCGGAACCGCCAGGCAGGCGCCGGTGTCGATGCTGCGCCGGATGTGCAGACCCGTCCCGTTCACCGAGGACGTCGCGGAGGCGGTCGGCCGGCTCCTCGCGCTGGCGGGAACGTCGGACGTGGTCGACGCGGCCGTCGTCATCGCGGCGGTCAGCCACAACTGCGCCGTGCTCACCTCAGACCCAGGTGACATGGGCAAACTCGCGGACGCCGCAGGCGTGAAAGTCCCTCTCATCGTCGTCTGACGGGACAAATCGGGCCTTCACAGTCAAGACCTCTGCGGAACCTGGAGCCGATGCCGTACGTTGGCGCGTCGTGACCACTCTCATGGCGCGCTTCAAGCAGCGGATGCGCAGGTTCGCGCAGAAACCGGGCTCTGTCGACCTCGCCCCGTTCCAGGCAATGCTCGCGGACGTGGAGAAACACGCTGACGCGTTCAAGGCGTTCAGCGACGAGGAGCTGACGGAACACGCCAAGAAGCTGCGTGAGAAGAGCACGGACACCGAGCTCGTCGCCCTCACGAGAGAAGCCGCGGAACGCGCCATCGGGCAGCGGCCGTTCGACGTGCAGGTGCTGGGTGCGCTGGGCATGCTGAGCGGCCTCGTGGTCGAGATGGCGACCGGTGAGGGCAAGACGCTCGCGGGCGCCATGGCCGCGGCCGGGTTCGCGATCAAGGGCAAGCGCGTCCACGTGGTCAGCGTCAACGACTACCTCGCCCAGCGCGACGCGGAGTGGATGGGGCCGCTGTACCGGCTGCTCGGCGTCGAGGTGGGCTGGATCAACGGCTCGTCGAAGGCCGAGGAGCGCCGCGAGGCGTACCAGTGCGAGGTCACGTACGCGCCGGTCAGCGAGATCGGGTTCGACGTCCTGCGCGACCGGATCGTCACGAGCCCCGAGGACCAGATCGTCCCCGAGCAGCAGGTGGCGCTCATCGACGAGGCCGACTCGGTGCTCGTGGACGAGGCGCGCGTGCCGCTCGTGCTCGCCGGCTCGACCAGCGCGGAGGCGGCCGACCCCGTCATCGCCGACCTGGTGAAGCGGCTGCGGCAGGAGCTGCACTTCGAGATCGACGACGAGGAGCGCAACGTCTTCCTCACGGGTGCGGGGTCGGAGGCCGTCGAGCGCGCGCTCGGCGAGATCGACCTGTACTCGCAGGAGCACGTCACGTCCACGCTGTCGAAGGTCAACGTTGCGCTGCACGCGCAGGTGCTGCTGCACCGCGACGTCGACTACATCGTGCGTGACGGCAAGGTGCACCTGATCAACGACACGCGTGGCCGTGTCGCGAAGCTGCAGCGGTGGCCGGACGGCCTGCAGGCCGCGGTCGAGGCCAAGGAGAACGTCCAGACGACCGAGTCGGGCGAGATCCTCGACTCGATGACGGTGCAGGCGCTGCTGTCGCGCTACCCGACGCGCTGCGGCATGACCGGTACCGCCGTCGCCGTCGCCGAGACGCTGCGGGAGTTCTACGAGCTCGAGGTGCTCGTGATCCCGCCGAACAAGGAGAACATCCGCGAGGACGAGCACTTCCGCCTCTACGCGACGCTGGAGCAGAAGGAAGACGCGATCGTCGAGGAGATCAAGACGGTCCACGAGACGGGCCGCCCGATCCTCGTCGGCACGCTCGACGTCGCCGAGTCCGAGCGGATCTCCTCGAAGCTGCGCGCCGCCGACATCGAGTGCGTGGTGCTCAACGCGAAGAACGACGCCGAGGAAGCGTCGATCATCGCCGACGCGGGTTCGTACCAGCGCATCACGGTCTCCACGCAGATGGCCGGTCGCGGTACCGACATCCGCCTGGGCGGCCACGAGGGCGAGGACCACGACCGGATCGCCGAGCTCGGCGGCCTGTACGTGATCGGCTCGGGGCGCCACTCGTCGTCGCGCCTGGACGACCAGCTGCGCGGCCGCGCCGGTCGTCAGGGCGACCCCGGCGGCTCTGTGTTCTTCTCGTCCATGCAGGACGACCTGATCACCCAGTACGCGCCGGACGCCGAGGACCCGTCCGAAGTGGACAACGACGGACGGGTGCACGACAAGGGCCTGCTGCACACCTTCGAGCACGCCCAGCGCGTGGCCGAGGGCGTGAACTTGGAGATCCACCGCAACACGTGGCGCTACAACAAGCTGATCGAGCACCAGCGGGACATCCTGCTGCGGCACCGCGACGTCGTGCTGCGCACCGACGCGGCGTTCGAGAAGGTCGGCGAGAAGGAAGGCGCGTCCGACGAGGTGGCCGCGGAAGCCGCCCGCAAGATCACGCTGTTCTTCCTCGACGACCTGTGGACGCACCACCTGACGTTCCTGTCGGACCTGCGCGAGGGCATCCACCTGCGGGCGCTGGCGCGGCAGAACCCGCTGGACGAGTTCCACCGCGAGGCCATCCCGGCGTTCAACAAGATCGTGCCGGAGTCGTGGGAGCTCACCAAGGAGAAGTACGAGGCGGCCAAGATCACCGACGACGGCTACGACCTCGCCGACGCCGGGGTGAAGCGCCCCAGCTCGACGTGGACGTACCTGGTGCACGACAACCCGTTCGGCTCCGGGCTCGAGGAGTCGATGAAGGGTCTCGTGAAGATGGTGCGCGGGCAGCGCCGCTGACAGCTACATCTTCCCGGGGACGACGAGGTCGTCCGCGGGTCTGGCGGGCCGGGGCAACGTCTCGGCCCGTCTGACGTTTCCGGGCACCGCGGCCGCGGTCATCTCGTCGGTCAGCTTCTTGATCTCCGCGAGGATGTCAAGGTGCTCCTGCGACGGCGGCGGTCCCACGAAGTTGGACCTGTCGTGCGCCGTCCGTTCCGCTCGCTCGGCCAACAGCCGGATGCGGCGGAGGAGATCGGGCTCCCCTTGGGGGAGCAAGAGGTTGCTCTGCTCCATCACCCGTGCCAGCTTTCGCCGTGCACGGGTGACGAGTCGATCCCCTAGTCGGCTGATTCCAGTTTGTGGACCAGCCACGCGTGGAAACCGCCGATGTGGTGCTCCGACGGCACCAGCACCCCGCCCTGCGCGTAGGCGCGGGAGGCCATCGCCGGCTGGCATCGCTCGCAGGCTTCGAAGTCCTGTTCGTTCACCCGGTGGAACAGCTCGACCGAGCGAGTGACGTCACGGCCGGTGTCGACGACTTCCTTGGCGTAGAGCCAATCGCACTCGACGACGGTCCGGTCCGCGGCCAGCGGGTACATCCGGTGGACGATCACGTGATCCGGCACGAGGTTGATGAACACCTGCGGTTTGACGGTGATGGCGTAGTACTTCCTGTCGCGTTCCTCTTCCAGGGCGGAGAGTTTCTCGAATCCCTCGCTGCCGTCGACGGTGAAACCCTTGATGTCGTCGCCGAACTCCGCGCCGTGCCCGACGTAGTACTGCGCCGCGTAGCCGTCGGCGAACTCGGGCAGCACCTCCGTGAGCTCGGGGTGGATCGTCGCGCAGTGGTAGCACTCCATGAAGTTCTCGATGATGAGCTTCCAGTTGGCCTTGACGTCGTAGACGATTCGTTTGCCCACGGACAACTGGTCGATCTCGTAGCCGTCGATGCCGTCGAGCGTTCCCAAACGTTCGGTGACGGCGCTCAGCACGTCGTCCTCGAAGCTCGGAGGTTCGTCGGCCAGGTTCACCCAGGCGTACCCGAGCCACTCGCGCAAGTGCACCTTCGTCAGTCCGTACGCAACGCGATCGACGTCCGGCATCGAGGTGAGATTGGGTGCGGCGATCAGGTTTCCGTCCAACGCGTACGTCCAGGCGTGGTAAGGGCACTGGAACGCGCGTTTGACGCTTCCGGCCTCGTCGACGCAGATCCGCGCGCCGCGATGCCGGCAGACGTTCAGGAACGCGTTGAGGCCGCCTTTGCGGTCACGGGCGATGAGCACGCTCTCCCGGCCGACCTGCACCGTGCGGAAGTCGCCGGCGTTCGGGAGGTCGCCGGAGCGGACGGCGCAGAACCACATCCGCTCGAAGATGGCCGCCTGTTCCCGCGCGAAGATCGCGGGATCGGTGTAGTAGCGGCCCTCAAGGGTGGAGATCAGGCTGCCGGTCATGCTCCGCCTCTCAGACGAGCAGGGTCGAACAGGGCGATCGGGTGCCGCGTGGCCCCGTCGATCGTGAGGTCGGCGAGGATCTCGCCGACGACGGGCACGAACTTGAAGCCGTGCCCCGAGAAGCCGCACGCCACCGTCACGCCCTCCTCGCGGGCGATGACGAAGTGCCGGTCCGCGGTGTTGGTGTACAGGCAGGTCGCGGCGCGCTGGAACGATCCCGCGAGGCCGGGCATCGGCGACCTCGTCGCGTTCGCCATGGCCTCGACCTCGTGGGCGTGCACGGTGCGGTCGACGGTGTCGGCCGTGCACGGCTGTCCGCCGTGGTGGAACGCGACCTTCACCGCGCCGTCGAGCTCGGGGAAGCCGTAGAACTTCGTGCCGTCGGCGCGGTCCCAGATGTAGATCGGGTGGTCACGGAAGTCCTCGGCCGGCGTGAAGTAGTGCTGGACGGCACGTTCGATCTCAAACGGGATTCCCAGGCGTCCCAACAACTCCGGCGCCCACGGGCCTGGGCACACGACGACGTGCTCGGCCTCGTAGGTCGCCTTGGCCGTCGTGACCCTGCCGGGCTCCCAGTGCGTCACGGGCTCTTCGAAGTGCAGTTCGGCGCCTGCCCGTTCGGCGAGCGCGAGATGCGCCCGCACGGCCGTTTCCGGCACCACGAGCCCGGCGCCGTCCTCGTACAGCGCGATCTCGTCCGGCCAGGGGTTCAGCCGGGGGAAGCGGACGCGGATCTCCCCCGCGTCGAGCAGCTCGTGCCTGATGCCCCACTGTTCGGCGCTGGCCCTGCTGCCCGCGATCGCCTCGGAGTCCGGCCCGCCGACGATGATGCCGCCGACGCGGTGGAAGATCCGCTCGCCGCTGTCCCGTTCGATCTGGTCCCACATCTCGTGGGCCCTGAGCAGCAACGGCACGTACGCCGGGTCCTCGAAGTAGGCCTGCCGCGTGATGCGCGACCCGCCGTGGCTCGATCCCCGCGCGTGCACGGGCGTGAACCTCTCCAGTCCCAGCACGCGCAGGCCTCGCTGGGCGAGCCGGTACGCGGCGGCACTGCCCATGCCGCCGAGCCCGATGACGACGACGTCGTACGTCATCCGCGGAGCCGCTTCATCTCGGGGTCGAACAGCGGTTCCGGGGCCGGGCGGGCGGTGACGCGGCGTCCGAAGTACTCGATCTCCACCTCGTCGTCGATCTCGCTGGGCAGCCAGGCGTAGGCGATGTTCAGGCTGGTCGTGTAGCCGTAGGCGGCGCTCGTCACGTAACCGACGGGTTCGCCTTGGTGGAACACGGGTTCGCTGCCCAGCACGACGCTGTGCGGGTCGTCGATCGTGAGGCAGGTGAGCTTCTTGGTCGAGGTGAGGTTGTGCAGCGATCCCTTGCCGAGGAACTCCTTGTCCTGGCGCACCGCGAACCCGAGCCCCGCCTCGAACGGGTCGTGCTCGGTCGTCACGTCCGTGCCCCAGGAGCGGTAGCCCTTCTCCAGGCGCAGGCTGTTGAACGCGCCGCGCCCGGCCGCGATGACGCCGTGCCGCTGTCCCGCCTCCCACAGCGTGTCCCACAGCTTCGGGCCGAGGTCCGCGGTGGTGTAGAGCTCCCAGCCGAGTTCGCCCACATAGGACAGTCGCAGCGCCGTCACCGGAACGTTCTTGACGAACGCCCTTTGTGCGGTGAAATAGCCCTTCTTCGTGTCCAGGGTGTGCGGAATGTCGTTGATCAGGTCGCGGGCGAGCGGGCCCCACAGGCCGATGCAGCACGTTCCGGCCGTGATGTCCCTGATGAAGACGTCGTCCGGCGCGTGGCGGGTGAGCCAGTCGAGGTCGAGGTTGCCGTTCGCGCCGATCTGGAACGTCGTGGCGTCGAGACGTGCGACCGTGAGGTCGCTGCGCACACCGCCCTGCTCGTCGAGCAGCAACGTGTAGACGACCGCGCCGGGCTTGCGATTGAGGTTGTTGGTCGTCATGCGCTGCAGGAACTCCGGCGCGCCCGGACCGCTGACCTCCAGCCGTTTCAACGAGGTCATGTCGAACAGCGCGACCCGCTTGCGCGTCACCAAGGCCTCGGCGCCGCAGATCGGTGACCAGTACCGGCTCGCCCACTCGTCGCGTTCCGGTACCTCGGCCACTTCCGGCAGGTCCGCGTTGGCCTCGTACCAGTGCGGCCGCTCCCAGCCGGACGCCTCCAGGAAGAACGCGCCGAGCTCCTGCTGCCTGCTGTAGAACGGGCTCGTGCGGATCGGCCGCGGGCTTTCCATGGGCTGCAACGGGTGCAGCAGGTCGTAGACCTCGACGAAGTTCTGGCAGCTGCGTTCCAGCACGTAGTCGGGCGCGAGCTGCACCTGCTCGAACCGGTTGAGGTCGCTGGAGTGCAGGTCCAGCTCCGGCTGCCCGTCGACGATCCACTCGGCCATCGACCGCGCGACGCCCGCGGAGTGCGTGATCCACACGGCCTCCGCGACCCAGAATCCCTTCAGGCCGGGGTGCTCGCCCAGCAACGGCATCCCGTCGCTGGTGAACGAGAACAGCCCGTTGAAGCCGCGGTCGACCCCGGCCTCGGCCAGCGCGGGGATCAGCTCGACGGCCGACTCCCAGGAGGCCTTGAAGTCCTCCTCCGTGAACGGCAGCTCGGAGCCGGTGATGTCGTGGGCTGCGATGGGCATGGGCTTGTGCCCGTACGCGCCGATGCCCATCGCCTGGCCGTGCGAGCGGAAGTACAGGTCGGCTTCCTGGTGCCTGAGGATCGGCTGGCGTGCCAACGCGTCCGCGTCGGCGTTCAGGTCGCCGGTGAACGCGTACTGGTGCGCCATCGGTACGAGCGGCACGGTCAGCCCGACCATCTCGCCCAGCACCGGTCCCCACATCCCGGCGCACGACACGACGACGTCCGCTTCGAACACGTCGGTCTCGGTCCGCACGCCGGTGACGCGGTCGCCCCTCGTCTCGATCGCGACGACCTTCTGCCCGTACACGAACCGCGCACCGCGTTCGATCGCCCGCTGCGCCTGGATCTCGGCCGCTCGCACCGGCTTCGCGAGGCCGTCGCTCGGGATCAGAAACCCGCCGAGCAGCTGCTCCCGGTCCAGCAACGGGTGCAGCCGCGCGACCTCGTCCGCGTCGACCAGCCGGCTCTCGACGCCCCACGACGTGGCCCAGCCGTGCCGTCGGGAGAGGTCGGCGAGCCTGTCGGGGCTCGTGGCGATCTCCAGGCCGCCGACCTGGTCGAAGCAGCCCAGCGCGGTGTACTTCTCGACGGTGTAGCGGGCGAACTGGGTCATGCTGCGGCACGGGTTGGTCTGGAAGACCAGGCCGGGGGCGTGCCCGCTGGACCCGCCCGCCGCCGGACCGGCGGCCTGGTCGAGGACCGTGACGTCGGTGAAGCCCCGTTCGGTGAGCTCGTCGGCCAGCGCGCATCCGACGATCCCCGCACCCACGAGCACCACGCGAGGCACTTCACCAGGCATCAGGACACCCCTTCGCCGCAGTTGCGAGTCGCAGAACTCGTTCCGCTATCAGCAACAAATTGCGGCCAGCGCGTCCGGCTGTCAATACCGCCGTTCGCGCGTCCGGGGTCTGACGCTGCGTGAAACCGGGCAAACGGGAAGGTTCGCCGCAGGCTCAGACGGTGAGGACGAGCTTGCCCTGGAGATGGCCGCCGTCGAGCACCCGATGCGCGTCGGCGACGCGGTCGAACGGGAAGGTCCGCTGCACGTGGACGCGGAGCCGGCCCGCCTCGACGAGGTCGACGAGACCGCGCAGTGCCACCGGATCGGGGTCGACCGCCACCCCGCTGAAGCGCATCCCGGCCGCCTCGTACCGGGCGATGAGCGCAGGGTCGTCCTCGGCGGTCGCCGTCACCAGATGTCCACCGGGCCTGAGAACCTCTAACGATCGTTCGACGGTCTCACCACCGATCGTGTCGAGGACGACATCGACATCGCGGACCACCTCGGCGAAGTCGACCGCCCCGTAGTCGACGACCTCGTCGGGCCCGAACCTCTCGACGAACTCCCGCTTGCCCCTGCTCGCCGTCGTGATCACGTACGCCCCCAGTGCCTTCGCGATCTGGATCGCGACGTGCCCGACCCCTCCACCACCGCCGTGCACCAGCACCCGATCGCCCTCGCTCACGTTGCCGAGGTCGACGAGCCCCTGCCACGCCGTCAGCCCGACGACCGGCAGCGCCGCCGCCTCGACGTGCGAGAGCGACGCGGGCTTGCGCACGAGGTGCAACGCCGGCGCAGCCACGACCTCGGCGTACCCGCCCGCCGCGCGAGGGAACAGCGGCATCCCGAAGACCTCGTCACCGGGCCTGAACCGCCACGTCTGCGGCGCGTCCTCGACCACGCCGCTGACGTCCCAGCCGAGGACGAACGGCGGCCGCCCGATCAGCGGGAACTCACCGGCCCGCAGCCGTGCCTCCAGCGGGTTCAGCCCGATCGCCCTGACTCGCACGAGGACCTCGGTCGGCAGGGGCCGGGGCTCGGGCGCGTCCACGACGGTGAGCACCTCGGGACCGCCGAGCGCGTGCTGGGTGATGACTCGCATGACTCTCCTTGGCAGTGAGGGAAAACCCCACGCTAGGAAGCCGAAAGGAACCCGCGGGTACCCTTCGAGGTCATGAGCGGGTTCGGCCCCGGCGGGCCTTTTCTCGCCGACTGCCCGGCACGCTTGACGGTCGAACTGATCGCCGACAAGTGGACGGTGGTCGTGCTCTCCGGCCTCAGCGAGGGCCCGGTGCGCCACGGCGAGCTGGTCGAGCTGATCGGCGGCATCTCCCGGAAGGTGCTCACCCAGACGTTGCGCAGGCTGGAGACGCACGGCCTCATCCGCCGCCACGCCTACGCCGAGGCGCCGCCCCGCGTCGAGTACGAGCTCACGCCGCTGGGGGCGACGCTGATCGACCCGATCAGGGCGCTGTCGGACTGGGCGAGGGCGAACGGCGACGCGGTGCTGGACGCTCTCGACGGGGAGCGGGGACCGGTGCTCGAAGGCGACCACGTGCCGGCGCCCGACTCGGCCGCCGGCCACCCCGGGTCAAGGCCCAACGCTCCCGCCGGCCACTCCTAGCAGTTGCTCGACCCACGCCCGGCAGGCTGCGATCCGGTGCTCGGCGGCAACCCCGGGCCGGCCCCACAGCGCCCGCCGGGAGAACGAGCCAACGCGTCCGCCGAGCACCTCAGCCCATCCCGTGAGCCCACCAGCCGCCCCGAGCCCGCCGCCAGCCCATCCCGACACCCGCCAGCCATCCTGAACCGGTCGCCGGCGAACGCTGAGCCCCTGCTCCCGGCTCCCCGCCCCTACCCGGCGAAGTACCCGAGCTGCGCCGACAGGTCCGCCGCCGCCGTCGACATCGTCGGCACGATCTCCTCCACCCGCTGCCGAGACAGCCGGTACGACGGCCCGGACGCGCTCATGGCCGCGACCACCTCACCCCGGTGCCCGCGCACCGGCACGGCGACCGCGTGCAGCCCCAGTTCCAGCTCCTCGAAGCACGCCGCGAACCCCTGGGACGCCACCGCGTCCAGCTCGCTCAAAAGCGTCGCGCCGTCCACGACGGTCTTCTCGGTGTACGAGTCGAGGGGCAGCGCGACCAGGCGGCGGCGTTCGTCCGACGGCAGGTACGCGAGCAGGACCTTGCCGGACGACGTGGCGTGCAGGGGTGTGCGCTGGCCGATCCAGTTCACGGCGGACACTGCCGCCGAGCCTCGGGCCTGGGTGATGTTGATGGCGACGCCGGCGTCGTGCACGGCGATGTTCACGGTCTCGCCGAACGAGTCCGCGAGGGTCTGGCAGACGGGCTGGCCGAGTTTCGTGAGGTCCATGCGGCCGGTGGCGGCGCCGGCCAGCCGCACGACGCCGAAGCCGATGGCGTACTTGCCCCTCTCACCGAGCTGTTCGACCAGGCCGCGCGACTCCAGCACGGAGACGAGTCTGGACACCGTGGACTTGTGCACGCCCAGCTCACCGGCGATTTCGGTGATACCGGCCTCGCCCTGGGCGAGGAGTTCGAGCACGCTGATGGCCCTGTCCACGGACTGCACCTGAGCTGCCGAGTCGGAGTTGCTCATCGCGCAACAGTAATCGACAGGCAAAACAGTCTGCTGGACTCTTGACGGCGGGTCGTCTGGGCCGCACATTGTGTTGCGTCATTCGGAACGTGTGCCGTGTTACGCAACGGAGGCCGACGATGATCCGTGCCTGCGCTCTCATGGACCTGCCCCCAGGGGAGGCGGTTCGCATCGTCGGTCCTCACGCGCCGATAGCGGTCTTCAACGCCGACGGCGTCATCTACGCCATCGACGACACCTGCACGCACCAGGACGCCTCGCTGAGCGAGGGCTGGCTGGAGGGGTGCTTCGTCGAGTGCCCGCTGCACGCCGCCGCCTTCGACCTTCGCACCGGCGAGCCGACTTGTCTGCCCGCCAAAAGATCGGTGAGGACCTACTCCGTTTTTGTTAAAGATGGAGAGGTCTATGTCGATGTCGAAGTGAACAAGGACGTGGCGTGAAGACGATCGCGATCATCGGCGCATCACTGGCCGGTCTGAGGTCGGCGCAGGCACTGCGCCAGCAGGGGTTCGACGGACGGCTCGTCGTCGTGGGCGACGAGATCCACCTCCCCTATGACCGGCCTCCTCTCTCGAAGGACTTCCTGCTCGGCAAGGTCGAGGCGGTGCCGCTCGCCGACCAGGAGGACATCGACGCGCTCGGCGCGCAGTGGCGGCTCGGCGTGCGGGCGACGGGGCTGCTCTCCACCGGCGAGGTCGCGCTCAGCGACGACTCGACCGTCGAGGCCGACGGCATCGTCATCGCGACGGGCGGCCTGCCGCGCACGATCCCCGGCACGCACGTCCTGCGCACGCTGGACGACGCCGTCAAGCTCCGCGAGGCGTTCGGCACCGCGCAGCACGTCGGTGTCATCGGCGCCGGGTTCATCGGTGCCGAGATCGCCTCCAGTGCGCGCGCTCTCGGCAAGGACGTGACCGTCGTCGAGGCGCTTCCCACGCCTCTCACGCGCGTTCTCGGCGCCGAGATGGGTGCCGCATGTGGACATCTGCACGGCGACCATGGATCAACGTTGATTACTGGAATCAACGTTGATTCAGTCAACGTTGACGGCGGAATCAACCTCGCGGACGGCCGTCAAGTCAACGCTGACGTCGTCGTCGCGGGCATCGGCACGCGTCCGGCGACCGACTGGCTCGCCGGCGGGCCGGTCCGCCTCGACAACGGCGTCCTGTGCGACGCGGGCGGCGTGACGAACGTGAAGAACATCGTCGCGGTCGGCGACGTCGCGAACTGCGCGGGCCATCGCGCCGAGCACTGGACGTCCGCGACCGAACAGGCACAAGTTGCCACCCGGAACCTGCTCGCGGGCGAGACCGTCACGACCCACACCGGCGGCGGATACGTCTGGTCGGATCAGTACGGCGTGCGAATCCAGTTCATCGGACGAGCGACGCGTGACGTTCGCGTCGAAGATGGGTCCATCGAGGACAGGAAGTTCGTGGCGACCTATCGAGACGGTGACGGCGTCGTCGGCATCGTGGCCATGAGCAACGCACGGCTTTTCACCAGGCTCCGCAGGAACCTGAAGTAGGAGACGGTCGTCACGGTTTACCGCCACCGGCGACCGGCTACACCCCGATGTCCTTCGTGGACAGACGAACAGGGAGGCCAGAGTGTCGCCGGTGCGGCAGATCATCAACCCCTATGACCAGAGTGTTCTCACCGAGGTCGAGGACCAAACCCGCGACCAGGCGATCACCGCGATCGGGAAGGCCAGAGACGCCTTCGACCACGGTGACTGGCCGCACGCCAGCCCCGAGCACCGCGCCGCCGTGCTGCACCGCGTCGCGGACCTCCTGGAGCGGGACAAGGAGGACATCGCCCGCACCGAGACGCTCGACACCGGCAAGACGCTGGTCGAGAGCCGCATCGACGTGGACGACGTCGCCGCCGTGTTCCGCTACTACGGCAACCTCGCCGGGCTGCTGCACCCGAAGGTCGTCCAGGGCGTGCCGGACGACGTCATCAGCCGCATCGACTACGAACCCGTGGGCGTCTGCGGCCTCATCGCGCCGTGGAACTACCCGCTGCTCCAGGTCTCCTGGAAGATCGCGCCGGCCCTGCTCGCGGGCAACACGCTGATCGCCAAGCCCAGCGAGATCACCCCGCTGAGCACGATCAAGCTGTTCGAGCTGCTGCAGGAGGCCGGGCTGCCCGACGGCGTCGCGAACCTCGTGCTCGGCACCGGGCCGGAGGTCGGCGCTCCGCTGTCCGAGCACCCGGACGTCGACCTGATCTCGTTCACCGGCAGCCTCGCCACCGGTCAGCGGATCATGGCGTCGGCCGCGAAGACCGTGAAGAAGGTCGCCCTCGAACTCGGCGGCAAGAACCCGAACATCGTCTTCGCGGACGCCGACATCAACGTCGCCGTCGACTACGCGCTCACCGCCGCGTTCTTCCACGCGGGCCAGGTCTGCTCGTCGGGCACGAGGCTCATCGTGCACAGCAGCGTCTACGACGACTTCGTGAACGAGGTCGCGCGCAGGGCCGATCTCATCAAGCTGGGCAACGGTTTCGACGAGGACACCGAGTCCGGTCCGCTGGTGAGCGCCGAGCACCGCGCGAAGGTCGAGAGCTACGTCGACATCGCGAAGCAGGAGGGCGCGACCCTCAAGGCAGGCGGCAAACGCCCCGACGAAGCCGAGCTGCAGAACGGTTTCTTCTTCCGCCCCACCGTCTACGCGGACTGCACCAGGGACATGAGGCTCGTCCAGGACGAGACGTTCGGCCCGATCATCACCGCGGAGCGCTTCGACACCGAGGAGGAGGCGGTCCGGCTCGGCAACGACACCGAGTACGGCCTCGCGGGCGGCGTCTGGAGCCAGGACCTGGAGAAGGCGCAGCGCGTCGCGAAGAAGCTGTGTCACGGCACGGTCTGGATCAACGAGTTCGGCCCGTACCTGCCGCAGGCCGAGTGGGGCGGTTTCAAGCGCTCCGGCGTCGGCCGCGAGCTCGGCACCGCCGGTCTGCACGAGTACACAGAGCCCAAGCACGTGTACCAGAACCTCAAGCCACAACCCCAGAACTGGTTCGCGCGAAGGGACTCCCAGTGACCGCGTACGACTACGTGATCGTCGGCGGCGGCACCGCGGGCTGCGTCCTCGCCGCGAGGCTGACCGAGGACCCCTCGACCACGGTCGCGGTGATCGAGGGCGGGCCGTCCGACGTCGGTGACGAGAAGATCCTGAACCTGCGCAACTGGATCAACCTGCTGGAGACCGAGTACGACTACGACTACCCGACGGTCGAGCAGCCGCGTGGCAACTCGCACATCCGGCACAGCCGCGCCAAGGTGCTCGGCGGGTGTTCCAGCCACAACACGCTGATCTGCTTCCAGCCGCTGCCGCAGGACCTCGACGACTGGGGCCACGGCTGGACGTGGGACGCCGTCGGCCCGTACTTCGACAAGGTCCAGCTCAACATCATCCCGGTGGTGGAGAAGGACAGGAACCCGATCGCCAAGGACTTCGTGGCGGCCGCGCGCAAGGCCGTCGACGTCCCGGAGGTCGACAACTTCAACGCCGCGCCGTTCGAGGACGGCGTCGGCTTCTTCTCCATCGCCTACCACCCGGAGAAGAACAACCAGCGGTCCAGCGCCAGCACCGCCTACGTGCACCCGATCCTCGAACGCAGGAACCTCACGCTGCTGCTCAACACGTGGGCCGGCAGGATCGAGTTCGACGGCGACCGCGCGATCGGGGTGCACACCGACAAGGGTTATGTCGAGGCCAACAAAGAGGTTCTGCTCTGCGCGGGCGCGATCGACACGCCCCGGCTGCTGATGCTCTCGGGTGTCGGCGACGCCGAGCACCTCAACAGCATCGGCATCACCCCGAAGCACGACCTGCCCGGCGTCGGCGAGAACCTGCTCGACCACCCGGAGTCGGTGATCGTCTGGGAGACCACGAAACCGCTGCCGGAGAACTCGGTGATGGACTCCGACGCCGGCCTGTTCGTCCGGCGCGACGAGTCCGACCCGAGGCCGGACCTGATGTTCCACTTCTACCAGATCCCCTTCACCACCAACACGGAACGCCTCGGCTACCCGGCGGTGGAGCACGGGGTCTGCATGACGCCGAACATCCCGAGGCCGCACAGCAAGGGCAGGCTGTGGCTGAAGTCGAACGACCCGGCCGAGAAGCCCGCGCTCGACTTCGGGTACTTCACCAACCCGGACGGCTACGACGAGCAGACCCTCGTCGACGGCTTCAAGATCGCACGCCAGATCGCCGAGCAGGAGCCGCTGAAGTCGTGGCTCAAGCGGGAGATCGCGCCCGGACCGGACGTCACGAGCGACGAGGCCCTCTCCGAGTACGGCCGGAAGGCGGCGCACACCGTCTACCACCCGGCGGGCACGTGCGCCATCGGGTCCGTTGTGGACGGTGACCTGAAGGTCATCGGACTCGAAGGCCTCCGCGTCGTCGACGCGTCCGTGTTCCCGACCATGCCCACCGTGAACCCCATGGTCACGGTGCTCATGATCGGAGAACGCGCCGCAGACCTGATCAAGGGGGCGTGACGATGACGGCGACAGCCGAAGACCGGCTCAAGGACCTCGGGTACACGTCGGAGTTCAAGCGGGACATGAGTCCCTGGGCGAACTTCTCGCTGGGGTTCACGTACCTCTCCCCCGTGGTCAGCACGTACACGCTGTTCGGCGTCGCCCTCGCCCTGGGCGGCCCGCCGATGATCTGGAGCTTCGTCGTCGCGGGCGTCGGCCAGTTCCTGGTCGCGCTCATCTTCGGCGAGCTCGTGGCGCAGTACCCGGTGGCGGGCGGCGTGTACCCCTGGGCGCGCCGCCTGTGGGGCAAGCGCTGGGCGTGGATGACCGGCTGGGTCTACATGATCGCCCTGCTGGTCACCATCGCGTCCGTCAGCTACGGCGCGGGCCCTTATCTGGCAACGCTTCTCGGTTACACGGCCAACGTCGGCAACACGGTGCTGTGCGCGATCGCGATCATCGCGGTCTCGACGCTGATCAACTACGCGGGCACGAAGGTGCTGTCCTGGGCCGCGATCTTCGGGTTCGCCGCGGAGATCGTCGGCGCGCTGGTGGTCGGCATCTGGCTGCTCGTCGACAACCGCGTGCACGGCCTGGGAGTGCTGTTCGACAGCTTCGGCGCGGAGGGTTCGGGCAGCTACCTGCCGGCGTTCTTCGCGGCGGGCATCATCGGCCTCTACCAGTACTACGGCTTCGAGGCGTGCGGGGACACCGCGGAGGAGGTCAAGGACCCCGGCCGCGTCATCCCGAAGGCCATGCGCCGCACCATCTACATCGGCGGCGCGGCGGCCACGTTCGCGTGCCTGTCGCTGCTGCTGGCGGTGCCGGACTTCGGCAAGGTCATCAGCGGCGAGGACGCCGACCCGGTCACGAACATCCTGACCAACGCGTTCGGCCCGGTCGGCTACAAGATCGTGATCGGTGTCGTGCTGATCTCGTTCCTGTCCTGCACGATGTCGTTGCAGGCGGCGGCCTCCCGGCTGACGTACTCCTACGCCCGCGACAAGATGGTGTTCGGGCACAAGGCACTGGCGAGGTTCAACAAGAAGCGTCACATCCCGCCGTACGCGCTGGCGCTCGCCGGTGTGATCCCGGCGGTCATCGTGGTCGCGTCGATGCTGTCCACGAACGCGCTGGACAAGATCGTGTCGTTCGCGACGCTCGGCATCTACCTGGGCTTCCAGATGGTCGTGTTCGCGGCGCTGCGGGCGCGGCTCAAGGGCTGGACGCCGTCGGGCGAGTTCACGCTCGGCCGGTGGGGTCTCGTCGTCAACGTGCTGGCGCTCGCGTACGGCGTGGCGGCGATGGTGAACATGGTGTGGCCGCGCACGCCGGACGCACCCTGGTACGACAACTACATCGTCATCCTGAGCGGTGTCCTGGTCGTCGGCATCGGCCTGGTGTACATGCTGATCGCCAAGCCGTTCGGCAACTCCGACGCGGCCGCGGGCGATGCGGTACCCGTCAAGGACTCACTGCAGGCGGAGTAGGCGCAGGGCGAGCTGCACCTCCAGCACGCGGTCGGGCGACTGCCAGTCGCCGAGCAACGACGTGACTCGATCTAGCCGTTGCGTGACCGTGTTGACGTGGAGGTGCAGCTCCGCCTTGGCACGGCTGAGGTTCGCGCCGCAGCGGAAGTAGACCTCCAGCGTGTGCACCAGGTCCGTACCGCGTTCGGCGTCGTAGTCGAGCACCGGCCCGAGCACCGACCGCACGTAGCCGGAGACGTTCGCCCGATCACCGAGCAGCACGCCGACGAACCCGAGGTCGGCCATCGTCGCGGCGTCCTTCTCCCGGCCCAGCTGCCGCAACGCCTTCAGGCACCGCCGCGCCTCCTCGTACGCCTCGGCGATCGCCGCCGGTCCCGCGACCGGACCGCACGCGCCGACCGTCGCGTCCAGCGCCTTGGCCACCTCACGCGCGACGTCCGTGGACGCCGAGGGCAGCGCCAGCACGACGTCCCGCCCGCGCGACCCCGCCAGTCCTCTGTGGACCGACGCGTAGTGCGTGGCACCGGAGAGGTTGCCGTCCGCCACCAGGACCACGTGCGGCTCCGACAGCTCCACCCCGACCCGGCGCCCTCGCGCCAGCAGCCCGGTCGCGTCCCGCCCGTCCAGGATGTCGGTGATCAGCTCGCCGCGGACCTTGTTCTCCGCCTCGGCCACGGTCCGGCGCAGCAGCAACAGCAACGCCGTCACGGCCGCCGACCGCTCGAACACCCTGCGGTCCGCGTCGGTCAGGTCGGGGCGGCCGGACAACGCGATCCCGCCCAGCAGCTCGGACCCGGCCAGCACGGCGCACACCCACACCTCGCCGAGCAGCACCGCGCGCCCGTTGGCCCGCACCGCGGCGGGAGGCACGACGTCGAACACGTCGACGGGTCCGCCGAGCAACTCCCCCACCGCGGCGGCGACCTCGGCCGAGGAACCGCCGCGCAGCACCAGGTCGGTGAGCCGGTCGTGGGCCTCCTCGGCCCGTTTCATGGCCTGGTTGTGCGACTGGATCGTCGCGAACAACGACGCCGTGTCGATCGCGATGGCCGCGTGGTCGGCCAGCGACTGCAGCAGCGCGACCTCCTCGGGCGGGAACTCCCGCGAGGTCCGGTCGGCCGCGTACAGCACGCCGATGACCTTCGAGTCGAGCTTCAGCGGCACGCCCAGGATCGCCGCCAGGCCCTCGTCGCGCACGGCCACGTCGATCGGCCGGGTGTGGTTGAACCGGGCGTCCGCGAAGTAGTCGGCGGTCGCGTAAGGACGGGCGGTCTGCGCCACGAGTCCACCAAGACCCTCGCCGAGCCCCAGCCGCACTTTCTGGAACAACGGCGAGAACGACCCGTCCGTCACCCTCATGTAGGTGCCGGCCGGGTCGTTCATCGACAGGTACGAGACGTCCGTCCCGAGCAGCGTCCGCGCTCTGCGCACGATCGAGCGGAGGACCGCGTCCGGGTCGCGGATGCCCGCGAGCTCGGACGCGGTCTCGAACAACGCCGCCAGTTCGGCCTCACGCCGTCGTGTCACACCCCAACCCTGTCACGATCCTCCAGATCCGCACCACGGGTCTCCTTGGCCAGCAGGATCGCGATCACCGTGATCACGCACGTGGCCACCACGTAGATCGAGATCGGCAGTGAGGCCCCGAACTCCTTCAGCAACGCCGTCGCGATCAACGGGGCCAGCGCGCCCGCCGCGATCGACGCCAGCTGGTAGCCGACCGACGCGCCCGAGTACCGCACCCGCGTCCCGAACAGCTCCGAGAAGAACGCCGCCTGCGGCCCGTACATCGCGCCGTGCAGCACCAGCCCGATCGTCGTCGCCAACGTGATCAGCACCGGGTCCTTCGTGTCGAGCAACGCGAAGAACGCGAAGATCCAGACGCCCATGCCGACCGCGCCGACGAGGTAGATCGACCGCCGCCCGAACCTGTCGGACAGATGACCCCACACCGGGATCGACACCAGGTGCACGGCCGAGGCGATCAGCACCGCGTTGAGCCCCACCGACTTCGACAACCCGAGCCCTGTCACCACGTAGACCAGGATGAAGGCGGTGATCACGTAGTAGGACACGTTCTCGGCGAACCGGGCGCCCATCGCGATCAGCACCTCGCGCCAGTTGTGCTTGAGCAGCACGAGGACCGGCGCCTTCTCCTCGACGGGCTCCTTCGCGCGCTTCTCCTGCGCCGCCAGGAAGATCGGCGACTCGGACACCGTCAGCCGGATCCAGAGACCGATCACCACGAGCACACCGGAGAGCAGGAACGGGATGCGCCAGCCCCACGCCAGGAAGTCCTCGTCCGACTGCACCGCCGCCAGGATCGCGAGGACACCCGTCGCCAGCAGGTTCCCGCACGGCACACCGGCCTGCGGCCACGACGCCCAGAACCCGCGTCGTTTCGCGTCACCGTGCTCGGAGACGATCAGCACGGCCCCGCCCCACTCACCGCCGAGCGCGAAACCCTGCACCAGGCGCAGGAACGTCAGCAGCAAGGGCGCCAGGATGCCGACCGACGCATAGGTCGGCAGCACGCCCATGAGCATCGTCGCGCCACCCATCAGCAGCAACGACAGCACCAGCAACTTCTTGCGCCCCAGCCGGTCGCCGAAGTGGCCGAAGACCACACCGCCCAGCGGCCGCGCCAGGAAGCCGATCGCGTACGTCGTGAACGCGAGCAGCGTGCCGTTCAACGGGTCCGCCGTCGGGAAGAAGAGCTTGTTGAACACCAGAGCGGCTGCCGAGCCGTAGAGGAAGAAGTCGTACCACTCGACAGTTGTTCCGATGAGCGAAGCGCCTACCACTTTTTTGATCATCGACAACTCCTCATTGAGCTGACCAGCCGCCATCGACGGCCAACGACGTACCGGTGACAAAACTGTTGTCGCACAACCACAGCACCGCGGAGGCCACCTCGGAAGGCTCCATCATCCGTTTGACTGCGCTGCGCTGGAGGAAAATCCGCTCCGGGACCTCCGACTCGGGGATCCCGTGCACCTTCGCCTGGTCCGCGATCTGCTTCTCCACCAAGGGGGTCCGCACGTAACCGGGTGCCACGCAGTTGGACGTGACGCCGTGCGGCGCGCCTTCCAGCGCGGCGACCTTGGAGAACCCCTCCAGGCCGTGCTTCGCGGCGGTGTAGGCGGACTTGAACGCGGACGCGCGGATGCCGTGGACGCTGGTGATGTGCACCAGCCGGCCCCAGCCGCGGTCGTACATGTGCGGCAGCACGTGGCGGGTGAGGCGGAACGCGGCCCCCACCATCAGGTCGAGCATCATCGAGAAGCGCTCGACGGGGAACTCGTGGATGGGCGCGACGTGCTGCACGCCGGCGTTGTTGACCAGGACGTCGATCCCGGTGGGGAGCGAGTCGACCGGTCCGGTCAGGTCGAGGACGTGACCGACGCCACCGAGTTCTTCCGCGAGGGAGTGAACCTCGGGGTCGAGGTCGACCAGATGAACCTCGGCGCCTTCGTCGGCCAGCCTGCGAGCGCAGGCGAGGCCTATGCCGCTCGCGGCTCCGGTGACCAGCGCGGTGTGACCCGTGACACTCGACATGCCGAGAACGGTAGGCGTGTCAGGGCGGACGTGACATGTGGCTCACCCACATAACGCCTGGTCAACGGGTGGCTTTAGTCGACATTTAGCAGGAAATAGGCATATGTGCCGGGCGACTGGGTAAAGAGGCGTAGGCTCCCGTCACCTGAACGGGGGAAGATCTTTACGAGGGGGACACACCCATGTCGACAACACCCATTTACGACGACCTCCTGCGCGAGCTCGAAGGCATCGCGCAGGAGGCCGGTCTGACCGACTCGGAGCCCACTCCCGAGCCCGTCAAGTCGTAGGGAACTACTTCGGAGGGGCGATCAGCTCGGCGGGCACCGGCTGGTCCTTGCTGATCAGGTCGAACAGCTCGGACGCCTTCTCCTTGTTCCACTGCACGACCGAGCCCGCACCGGGCACCGTCGGCGTGGACCCGACCGGCACCGTTCCGCTCGTCGCGTCGCTCATGTTCAACGCGACGCTGGCCAGGTGCCACACGTGGTCGTCCTCGTTGACCGACACCGCTCCGGACGCCGCGTTCATCAGCGGGATGACGCGGAACGGGTTCGCGAGCGTCGCCGGGCTCTTCACCTTCTCGAAGAGCGCCGACAGGAACTTGCGCTGGTTCTGCACGCGCTGCAGGTCGGCGGTCGCGAACGCGCGGGTCCGCACGAACCCGAGCGCCTGCGGCCCGTCGAGCTCCTGGCAGCCCGCTGCCAGGTCGATGCCGGCCAGCGGGTCCTTGATCGGCTCGTCGAGGCAGATGTCGACACCGCCGACCGCGTCGACCATGTCGGAGAACCCGCCGAAGCCGATCTCCATGTAGTGGTCGATCCGCACGCCGGTGGCGCCCTCGACGGTCTGCACGAGCATCTGCGGCCCGCCGAACGCGTACGCCGCGTTGACCTTGTTGCGCCCGTTGTCCGGGATCGCGACGTAGGAGTCACGCGGGATCGACACCAGCACCGGCTTGGCGGCGCTGTTGTCCGGCAGGTGCAGCATCATGATGGTGTCGGTACGCCGTCCGCCGGCGTCACCGGTGGCGAGCGCGTCCTTCTGCTCCTGCGTCAGGCCTTCCCGCGCGTCCGATCCGACGAGCAGCCAGGTGGTGCCCGGCGTCTCGGCCGGCCGGCCCTCGTAGTCCGGCAGCGCGTTGATCCGGGTCAGCGTCGAGTCGACGTAGAACCCGAATCCGACGATTCCCAGAACCAGGACGAGCAGCAGCACCAGAATGACGCGTCCCGGACGCCTCTTCTTCTTCATCGGCCGCTGCGGCGGCATGGGACGCCGCGGCTGCTGGTAGCCGTGGTGATACCCAGCGCTCATGTGTCGCCAACCCCGATCGCATCAGTTTCGCTTTGCAACTAGGGACGCCGTTCGTCCCGTTAGGTTGCGAGGAAACCTACCGGGGTGGCAGCACCAACGCCTCGAAAAGCCTGGTGACCTCGGCGGACGGGTCGTCGGTCCAGCCAGTGTGAGCGGGTGAGGTCTGCACGATGGTGCTGCGGGGCGCGGTCAGCCAGCGGAACCGCTGCCCGATCGTCGTCCCGCTGACCGGACCAGCGGCGGGACTGCCGTCGCACGAGTTGGTGAGGTGCTCCAGGCTGCTTTCGAGCATCTCGACGTCGAGGTGCGGGTCCAGCACCCTCAGCCGGTCACCGTCCACATAGGTCTTGGCGCACAGGAAGTCCAGCGGCGCGCAGTAGACGAGGACGCCGACGTTCATGAACTCGCCGCGCTCCTGCCGCGGCACGGCCCGCAGCAGCGCGTACTCAAACACGTGCGGCACGCGCGGCCTCCAGCGAGTCGACCCAGCCGCGGTTCGCGAGGCGGTAGGTGAAGAAGTCCTTGTAGCGCTGACGGAGTTCGGTGGGATCGCCTTCGAGCCACTCGTCGGGAACGAGCGCGAGCACCTCGTCGAGCAGCTCCGGCGTGACCCGCCGCGCCATCTCGGCGTCCACTTCGGACACCGAGGCCGCGTTGGGCAGCATCGCGTGGTCCGAGGCGTCGTAGCGGTAGTCGCGCATGTTCCATTCTGGGGTGGGCCGGGATCCCTCGCTCCACGAGTAGTGGAAGTAGAGCGCGGCGCCGTGGTCGATCAGCCACGGTTCGCGGTGCCACAGCAGCATGTTCGGGTTGCGCCAGCTGCGGTCCACGTTGAGCACCAGCGCGTCGAACCACAGCAGCCTCGTGGCGAGTTCGACGCCGGGGTCGCGCACGACCGGGTTGAAGTCGAACGAGCCGGGCAGGTAGTCGAGCCCGAGGTTGAGGCCGCCGCTGGCCCGCAGCAGCTCCTGGACCTCCTGGTCGGGTTCGGCGCGCGCCAGCTCGGGGTCGAGGTGCACCAGGACGATCTCGGGTATCCGGAAGCCCAGCCCGCGCGCCAGCTCACCGACGACGATCTCGGCGACCAGCACCTTCACGCCCTGTCCGGCGCCTCGGAACTTCACCACGTACATACCCAGGTCGTCGGCCTCGACCAGTCCCGGCATCGACCCGCCCTCGCGGAACGGGGTGACGTAGCGGGTGGCCGTGACCTCCCTCAGAAGACTCACCCGCGCATGATCACACGAAGACCCTCCCGAAGCCGAGCGGGATTCAGGCCCTAGGCCGCCAGCGCCTGGAAGTACGCGGCCTGACCTGCCTTGTTCGGGTGGTAGGAGTCGGCGGTCGGGTTGGTCAACCCGTTGATCCACGGCTTGGGCGAGCACACGCCGTGGTGCGCAAACGCTTCCCTCACGTCCACGTACCGCGCGCCGGCCCGTTCGGCGGCCTTGGCGATCTCGCCGGACAGCTGGTCGGCGGCGTCGTTGAGAGCCGCGCGCTTGACCGCCGACAGCGTCCGGCAGTCGTCGTCCGGCGTGAACAGCCGCGGGTAGCCGAGCACGACCAGCCTGGCGTTCGGCGCGGTCTCCCTGATCGTGGCGTAGGTGGTGTCGAGCCGGCCGGGCAGTTGCTCGTGGGCGAACGCGACCGCCGTGGCGACCCGCGCCGAGCAGGCCGCGTCACCCTTGAGCGTGCACGCGGTCAGGACGTCGGCGAACCCCAGGTCGTTGCCGCCGATGGTGATCGTGACGAGCGTAGTGGCGGCCGTGAGCGCGCGGAACTGCGACTTCAGCGACTTCGTGGTCGCGCCGCTGCACGCCACGAACTTGAACGACGGGAACTCCGTGCCCTGCAACGCCGGGTAGGCGTTCGAGCTGCGGCGGCACGAGCCCTCCACATAGGAACCGGCGCCCGCCCCGGACGCGTAGGAGTCGCCGAGTGCGACGTACTCCGGTGCGATCGGTGCGGGCGCCAGCAGTGCGACAGCGAGTACTCCAGCCATGAAACCCATGAAGCCGGACTACCACTGTGGACGGTCGACTTGTAGTCGGTTAACCCAGACGTGTGGGCAGCACGCAGACCGGGATGGCGGTCTGCAGCGCGGTGCCGGACGGGGTGAGCTTGCCGGTCGCCCTGTCCACCTTGAACGACGTGACGTTGTTCGAGTTCTGGTTCGCTGCGAACAGCAACGACCCGGACGGGTCGAACGTGATGTGCCGCGGGTACTTGCCACCGACCGGCGTGGTGCCGACGAGCGTCAGCCCGGCGCCGTCGACCGCGAAGTGCGCGACGCTGTCGTGCCCGCGGTTCGACAGGTAGACGAACTTGCCGTCGGCAGAGACCAGCACCTCGGCCGGGTAGTTCTTCACCCCACCGGACGGCGCGGTCGGCAGCACCTGGCCCGGCGCGAGCTTCCCGTCGGCGTACGCGCAGGTCACGATGGTCGAGTCCAGCTCGTTCGCGACGTACGCGGTCTTGCCGTCCGGGTGGAACGCGATGTGCCGCGGTCCTGCGCCCGGCTTGACCTTCGCCTGCGAGACCTGCGTCAGCTTCCCGCCGGTGAACGAGTACACGAACACCGAGTCCGCGCCCAGGTCGACCGCCGCCGCGTACTTCCCCGCCTGGTCGAACACGATGTGGTGCGCGTGCGGGCCCTGCTGGCGCTCCGGGTCCGGGCCGGAGCCCTTGTGCTGGACCTTCTGCGTGCGCGCGCCGAGGCTGCCGTCCGCGTTGACCGGGAAGACGCTGAGCGAGCCGGACGAGTAGTCGGCCGTGATCAGGAACTTCCCGGACGGGTCGAGCGTGAGGTGGCACGGGTCGGCGCCGCCGGTCGCCTGCTTGTTGATCACCTTCAGCGTGGCCGCGTTGATCGCGGTGACCTCGCCGGCGGTGTTCTCGTTGACGGCGTAGAGGAACCTGCCGTCCTTCGACTCGATCACGAAGGACGGGTTGACCACGCCCGGGATCACGCCCGTCGACTTCAGCTGCCCGGTCGCGGTGTCGTAGGTGCCGATGCCGATGCCCTTAGCGCCCCCGCTCCACGTCGTGTAGGCGCCGAAGAACACTCTCCGGGTGGCGGCAGCCGCCTCAGCGGTTCCTCCGGTCATCAGCAGTCCAGCTCCTACGCCCATGGCTCCGAGAAAACGTCGCCGGTCCACACCCACGTCCGCACCTCCGGGATCAACTTTCGGCGGCGGCGCAGCCCACACTGGCCTAGACCACTACGGCCAGGCAATAGGTGCAATCAAGATTGCAGTCAGCGCAACGTTTCCGACGAGACGAGACGGTCCGTCTCGTTCACCTCAACGGGTCGTTGTTGACCAGCCGGGCCTTCTCGGCCTCCAGGTCGTAGGCGGGCGGCGGGAACTTCGGGTCCATCTCGCGCAGGGTCTCCAGCAGCAACCGGCTGATCGCCCAGTTCCGGTACCACTTGCGGTCAGAGGGAACGGCGTACCAGGGCGTGTCCCGGCAGTTCTTCAGCGCCTGCGTGTAGGCGTCCTGGTACCTGGACCACTTCGACCGGACGTCGATGTCGGCCGGGTTGTACTTCCAGTTCTTCTTCGGGTCGTCCAGCCGCGCGAGCAGCCGTTCCTTCTGGACCTCCGGCGAGATGTGCAGGAAGCACTTGACGAGCACGACGCCGTTGTCCGCGAGCTCCTGCTCGAAGGCGTTGATCTCCTTGTAACGCCCTCGAATCTCCGCGGCCGTGAGCAGGCGTTCTACTTTGGGCACGAGGACGTCCTCGTAGTGGGAGCGGTCGAACGCGCCGATGCGGCCCTTCTCGGGGAGGACCTTCCTGATGCGCCAGAGGAAGTACTGACGACGTTCGGCGGGAGTCGGTTTCTTGAACGACGCGATGCGCACGCCCTGGGGGTTCACCAGACCCATGACGTGGCTGACGACGCCGCCCTTGCCGGAGGTGTCCATGCCCTGCAGCACGAGCAGGACCGCGCGAGAATCCTCCGCGTAGAGCGCCTCCTGCAGGGCGTCCAGCTCGGCTCCGGTGGCGGCGAGGTCCTCGGCCGCCTCCTTCTTGTTCTTGGGGCCGACCGGCCGACCGGCCGGGTCGAGGGTGGAGAGGTCCACCTCATCGAGTCGCAGGGCGTCACGCACCGACTTCTTAGCCATCACCAGACCGTAGCGATTCACCGTCCAGTCCGCCTGCTGTGCAAGACATCACCACCGAATGGTGAATCTACGCAACGAACTGAGGCCGTGCGCAATGCTTGGCGGCTGAAATCGCTTGTTCCGGCCCCTAGCCTTGGAGGATGACCGCCATCGCTGAGCACAACACCACCACCAGCGCGGACTTCGTAGCACTCGACGAGGAGTGGAGCACGCACAACTACCACCCGCTGCCGGTGGTCATCTCGCACGGCGAGGGGTCCTGGGTCACCGACGTCGAGGGCCGCCGCTACCTGGACTTCCTGTCCGGCTACTCGTCGCTGAACTTCGGGCACCGCCACCCCGCCCTGGTGGCCGCCGCCGTCGAGCAGCTCGGCCGCGTCACGCTGACCAGCCGCGCGTTCCACCACGACCAGTTCGGCCTGTTCTGCCGGGAGCTCGCCCAGCTCACCGGCACCGAGATGGTCCTCGCGATGAACTCCGGCGCCGAGGCCGTCGAGTCTGCGATCAAGGTCGCGCGCAAGTGGGCCTACCAGGTCAAGGGCGTGCCGGAGGGCACGGCCGAGATCATCGTCGCGGGTTCCAACTTCCACGGCCGCACCACGACGATCGTGTCGTTCTCGACCGACGAGACGGCGCGCAACGACTTCGGGCCGTTCACGCCCGGCTTCAAGGTCGTGAAGTACGGCGCGCTGGACGAGATCGAGTCCGCGATCACGCCCAGGACCGCCGCCGTGCTGCTCGAACCGATCCAGGGCGAGGCCGGCGTCGTCGTGCCGCCCGCCGGGTACCTGGCCGGGATCCGCCGCCTGTGCGACGAGCACGGCGTGCTGATGATCGCCGACGAGATCCAGTCGGGGCTCGGCCGCACCGGCGAGCTGTTCGCGCTGGACCACGAGGGCGTGCGCGCGGACCTCTACACGCTGGGCAAGGCCCTGGGCGGCGGCATCCTGCCGGTGTCCGCCGTGGTCGGGTCGCGCGCGGTGCTGGGCGTGCTGAAGCCGGGCGAGCACGGGTCGACGTTCGGCGGCAACCCGCTCGCCTGCGCCGTCGGCCGCGCGGTCGTGCGGCTGCTGGCGACCGGCGAGTTCCAGGAGCGCTCGCGCACGATGGGCGAGTACCTGCACTCGTCGCTCGGTCAGCTGGTCGGGCACGGGGTGGCCGAGGTGCGCGGGCGCGGGCTGTGGGCCGGTGTCGAGATCGCGCCGGGCGGGCCGGTCGGTCGTGCCGCGTCCGAGGCTCTGGCCACGCGCGGGGTGCTGTGCAAGGAGACGCACGCGTCGACGTTGCGCGTCGCGCCGCCGTTGGTGATCACCCGTGACGAGATCGACCTGGGCGTGCAGGCGATCGCGGACGTCGTTCGTCCTGTTTAGGGCGATTTCTTCGCCTGGCTAGGTCACAAATGCGGCGGACGGGCCACGTTGCCCGTCCGCCGCATGCATCATGACCTGTATGGGTGAAAGGGTGCGTGCGCGGGCCGCTGCCGCTCTGGGCAGATGGGTTGAGCCGGAAGAGGTCTACGCGGAGGGACGCGCGCTGCGGTCCTCAGTGGACTTCAAGGCGCACCGCTCGATGTCGCTCGCCGCGTCGCGCCCGTCCGTGCTGGAGTTCCTGCGCGCCACCAACGAGGGCCGGCTGGAGAACCTGATCCCGTTGCGGATCGGCCGGATGCTGGAGAACCCGTTCGCGTTCTTCCGCGGTTCCGCCGGGCTGCAGGCGGGTGATCTCGCCGCCGGCTGCTCGACGGGACTTCACGCTCAGTTGTGCGGTGATGCACACGCAGCGAACTTCGGGCTCTACGGCACGCCCGAGGGCCAGATCGTCATGGACATCAACGACTTCGACGAGACGCTGCCCGGCCCGTGGGAGTGGGACCTCAAGCGGCTCGTGGCCTCGCTGGTGCTGGCCGGTCGCGTCGGCGGCGTGTCCGACAAGGGCTGCCGCGACGCCGCCGAGGACGCCGTGAGCGCCTACCGGGCGGTGATCAAGAAGCTCGCGGAGGTCCCGTTCCTGGACTCGTGGACGGCTCTCGGCGACGAGTCGACGCTGTCGAAGGTCAAGGCCGACGACCTGATCAACGACTTCTCCAAGGCCGCCGAGAAGTCGCGCAAGAACACCAGCGCGAAGTTCGCCGCGAAGTGGACCGCGCACGACGGTGAGAAGTGGCGGTTCATCACGAACCCGCCGACCTTCACCGAGGCCACTGCCCCGACCGCGGCGGCCGTGATCGCCTCGCTGCCGTCCTACGTGGACACCCTGCGCGAGTCGCGGACCAACCTGATCATGCGCTACGGCGTGTCGGACGTGGCGTTCCGCGTCGTCGGCACCGGCAGCGTCGGCCTGCGCAACTACCTGATCCTGTTGCACGGCAACGGCTCCGAGGCCCTGGTCCTGCAGGCCAAGGAGGCCAGGCCCTCCGCGCTGCAGCCGTTCCTGGACGTCGAACCGGCCAAGCACGAGGGCAAGCGGATCGTGCACGGTGCCCGCCTCGTGCAGGCGGAGACCGACATCCTGCTGGGCTGGACCACGATCGAGGGCCGGCACTTCATCGTGCGGCAGTTCCGCAACCGCAAGGGCGAGATCGACGCCACGACGCTGAAGCGCGACGACCTCGACGACTACGGCCGCTTCGCCGGCGCGCTGCTGGCCCGCGCGCACACCCGTTCGCTGGACCCCCGGCTGCTGGCCGGGTACTTCCAGAACGGCGGCGGCAACGACCTGGACGAGGCCTTCGCGAAGTACGCGTTCGACTACGCCGACCAGACCGAGGCGGACCACGAGGAGCTGACGAAGCTCGTCAGGAACGGGAAGCTGCCCGCGCTCGTCGAGGACCGCTGACCCGGCGGATGATCGCCTCGGACACGAGCCACAGCGTGACGGCGTTGAGGACGTGCCAGAGGAAGTGCGTGCCGCTCGGGATCGCGCCGCACAGCGGGTCGTCGAGGGTCCTGAGCGTGAGCGACGCCGCGAACACGGCGGCCGCGCCCGCGAACCACCTCCAGTCGCGCCCGGACAGCGGCGCGAGGACCAGCAGGGCGAGCAACGCGGGCAGGTAGATGCCGGGGCCCACGCGCACCAGCAGGCCGACAACGATCGCGAACACGATGAACACCGGTGCCGCGATCCAGGCCTGTGACCAGGGGATCCTGCGGTATTGGTGCGCGAACACGACCACGTAGTACAGGACGAACACCGCGATGAACGCGCTGTCGAGCGCCCCGGTCAGCCGGGTCGCGAACGTGTGGAAGCTCAGGCTCGCGACACCCACGAGGGCGAGCAGGACCGGGAGCGCTCGCAGGCTCGGCGGGGCCTGCCTCCTGAGCAGCAGGAGCGCCGCGAGCAGGAACGCGAGGTTCGTCAGGGCGTTGAGCGGCTCGGCCCACAGGCCGGGTCCGAGGCGTTCGCAGTAGGCGTCGACCGACACGCCAGCGGTTCTACCGCACGGAGATGAACACCGAGATTGCTTAGCCTGACGGTATGAAGATCCGCCGCGCCGCCTCCGCCGACGACGTGTTCGCCGCCGCGCACCTGTTCGACGCGCCGCCGCGGCCGGACGCCACCGCCCGGTTCGTGGCGCAGGATCACAGCCACCTGCTGATCGCGTACGTCGGCGACCGGCCGGCCGGGTTCGTGTCCGGCGTGGAGACCACGCACCCGGACAAGGGCACCGAGATGTTCCTCTACGAGCTGGGCGTGGACGACGCGTTCCTGCGGCGCGGCATCGGCACCGCGTTGGTCGAGGCGTTGAAAGCCCTTGCGGTGGAACGGGGTTGTTACGCGATGTGGACCGGCGCCGCCGCGGGGGACGCGGCGGCGCAGGCCACCTACAAGAAGGCGGGCGGGTCGGTCGACGACGGCGCCTTCGTCTCCTGGGAGCTCTAGGTCCAGACGGGTTCGTCCACTTCGGACACCCTGCCGTCCGCGCGGAAGTGCAGGAACCGGTCGAACGACTTCGCGAACCACCTGTCGTGCGTGACCGCGACGACCGTGCCCTCGAAGTCGTTCAACGCGTTCTGCAACGCCTCCGCCGAGGCCAGGTCGAGGTTGTCGGTCGGCTCGTCGAGCAGCAGCAACGTCGCCCCGGACAGCTCCAGCAGCAGGATCTGGAACCGCGCCTGCTGGCCGCCGGAGAGGTTCTCGAAGCGCTGGTCGCCCGCCTGGTGCAGGCCGTAGCGCTGCAACACCGCCATGGCGGCGCCCCGGTCCTTGCCGGTGCGCTGGCCCTCGCCGTGCCAGAGGATGTCCACGAGCGTGCGGCCGATCCACTCCGGGTGCTCGTGCGTCTGCGCGAACAGGCCGGGCACGACCCGCGCGCCGAGCTTCCAGGCACCCGACGTCCGGACGTCGTCGCCGCCGAGCAGCCGCAGGAAGTGGCTCTTGCCGGAGCCGTTCGAGCCCAGCACCGCCACCCGGTCGCCGAAGAAGATCTCCTGCGAGAACGGTTTCATGAGGCCGGTCAGCTCCAGCTGCTCGCACGTGATCGCGCGGATGCCGGTGCGGCCGCCCTTCAGGCGAGGGGTGACCTTCTCGTCGGTCGCGATCTCCGGCGGCGGCCCCGCGTCCTCGAAGCGTTGCAGCCTGCCGACCATCACCCGGTACTTGGAGCTCATCGACTCGTAGAACTTGGCCTGCTCCTGGAGCGTCCTCACCAGCTCCTTGAGCCGTGCGTGCTCCTCGTTCCAGCGGCGGTGGTCCTCTTCGAGCTTCTCGATGCGCTTGGCGCGGGCGGCGTGCCAGGTGCCGAACGATCCGGGGTGCGTCCACGCGGAGTGGGCCTCGACCGTGACGACGTGCGTGGCGGCGTTGGCCAGCAGCTCGCGGTCGTGGCTGACGACGAGCACGGCCTTGTCGGTGGCCCTGAGGCGGTCCTCCAGCCAGCGCTTGCCGGGGACGTCGAGGTAGTTGTCGGGCTCGTCGAGCAGCAGGACCTGCTCGTGGCCGCGCAACAGCGTCTCCAGGACCAGCCGCTTCTGCTCTCCACCCGAAAGAGTGCGCACCTCGCGGAACCGGGCCCGGTCGTAGGGCAGCCCCAGGGCGGCGACGGAGACGGTGTCCCAGAGGACCTCGACGTCGTACCCGCCGGCCTCGCCGTAGCTGGTCAGGGCGTTGGCGTAACGCATCTGGGCGGCTTCGTCGTCCGTGTCCATCAGCGCGAGCTCAGCCAGGTCGAGCTCCTCGGCGGCCCTGCGGAGCGCCTCCGGAGCGACCGAGAGCAGCAGGTCGCGCACGAGGCTGTCGTCGCGGACCGAGCCGATGAACTGCGGCATCACCGCGAGCCCGCCCTGCACGTGCACGCTGCCCTGCTTCGGGGTGAGCTCCCCCGACAGGATCCGCTGCAGCGTCGTCTTACCGGCACCGTTCGCGCCGACGAGCGCGACCACGGTCCCGCCGCTCACCTTGAACGAGACGTCGCGGAACAGCTCCCTGCCGTCAGGCAAGGTGTACGCGAGCCCGTTCGCTTCCAGATAACCCACGCCCGAGATGGTCGGGGGCAGAGGCCGGGAAAGCCAGCGAGTTTCGCGGCTAGCGGATGCGGTAGGGGAACTTGCGGAACGCCAGCACCGCCGCCGTGACCAGCAGGCACTGGAAGGCGGGGCCGAACGCGCCGATCACCGTCAGCAGCACCGCGAGGCCGCCGAAGACCAGCAGGAGTCCGTAGAACAGCCAGGGCCGCACCTGGCGGTTCATCGTGCGGGCGAGTCTCGGCTCGTCCGCCAGCAACCGCTGCTCGATCTCCTGGAGCGAGCGGCGTTCGGCTTCACTCAGCATCAGTGCCTCCGGAGGGCGTCGGGACGTCATCATTCCCGCCCGCTTCCAGTGGATACTCGAACGCCGCCGGAGTCAAACTCGCCGAACGGGTTCAGTCATACTCCCGCGCATGCCTGGGGGATGTTCGAAGAAGCTCGCGCTCAGACTCGACGCCGCGCAGTACGCCGCGTACGAGGGCACTCCGCCCACCCGCCCGCAGTGGACCGCGGCACGCGCGGCACTGGCCGCCATCTCCGTGGTCCTGGTGGCTTCGGTCGCCGCGCTCGCCATGTTCAGCGTGTGGCTCGTGACGCGGGACTTCCCGTCGTTCTTCCCGATTGTCGCCGGAGTGCCGCTGCTGCTGGTCGCCTGGGCGCTGCGACCGCGGCTGTGGAGCCCGGAGGACGTGTGGCACGAGCTGCACCGCGACGACGCGCCCGTGTTGTTCGCACTGCTCGACCGGGTCGCGGCGGCGGCCGGAACGCGGCTGCCGGACCGGATCGCGCTGGACGCCGAGTTCAACGCCTCGGCGGGCGCCCACGGATGGCTCCGGCGGCGGACGCTGACGATCGGGCTGCCGTTGTTCGGTGTGCTCTCGCCGCAGCAGCGGGTGGCGTTGCTCGGGCACGAGTTCGGGCACTTCGTGAACGGCGACCCGTCGCGCGGCCTGCTGACAGAACCCGCGGTGCGCACACCGTTGATCCTGGCCGACCTGGTCCGGCCGTCCGACTCGTTCGTCAGCGACAACCTGCTGAGCCAGCTGGCCGAGCGCGCGCTGTGGCCGTTCCAGGTGTTGCTGGAGAAGCTGTTCGTGGCCCTCGCCATCGGTGTCATGGCGGTGGCCTCGCGCGACCACCAGCGAGCGGAGTACTGCGCCGACGCGCTCGCCGTGCGCCTGGCCGGGTCGGCCGCCACGGCGGCGTTGATGACGGACCTCACCACCGGCGAACAACTCCGCGGCGCGATCGCGGCCGCCGAGCGCGGTACGCAGGCGAACGCCGAGACGGCCCGCCGCAACCACCCCGGCGCGGCGCGGTGGCGGGAGGCCGTGAACGCGTGGCGCGCTTCGGTCGACGTGGAGGCCGCGGCGGAGAAGTCGATCGCCGAGTCCTCGCTGTGGCGTGAACACCCACCGGCCGGGCTGCGCGCCCGGATCGTCCGATCGTGGCCGCACACCGACCCGTCGGTCGTGCTCAGCGACGCGGACTCGGCGCGGATCGACGCCGAACTGCACCGCTTCTACGCCCGCGCGGGCCGTGACGTCGTCTGGTCAGCGGCTTAGTGCGACGAGCCGCGACACCGCCCGCAAGTACTTCTTGCGGTAACCGCCGCGCAGCATCTCGTCGGTGAACAGCTCCGACAGCGGCTGCCCCGACACCGCCACCGGGATGTCGCGGTCGTAGAGCCTGTCGCCGAACGCCACGAGCCGCAGCCCGACGTTCTGGTCGGGCGCCGGCTTGACGTCCTTGAGGTGCACGGCGCTGACGCCGTCGAGCAGCCTGCCGTACTTCGACGGGTGGATGCGGCCGAGCGCCTTGCACAGGTCGTCGAAGTCGTCGAGGGTCGAGTTCTCGGTGTTAGAGGCTCTAACGACCAGTTCACCGTCTGACATCGGTGAGGGGGCGTCCGGCAGGCCGCGGTGGCGGTAGTCGGGGCCGTCGACGCGGACGACGTCGAACTTCGACGACATCGACTGGATCTCGCGCAGGAAGTCGGCGGCGGCGAAGCGGCCCTCGCCGAGCTTGTCCGGCAGCGTGTTCGAGGTGGCGGCGATGTGGACGCCCGCCGCCATCAGCTCCTTGATGAGGCGGGTGACCAGCATGGTGTCGCCGGGGTCGTCGAGCTCGAACTCGTCGATGGCGAGCAGCTTGTGGGCCGACAGCCGCTTCACGGCCTCGGGGAAGGTGAGGACGCCGACCATGTTCGTCAGCTCGACGAACGTGCCGTACGCCTTCGGGCCGGGGACGGCGTGCCAGAGGGAGGCGAGCAGGTGGGTCTTGCCGACGCCGAAGCCGCCGTCGAGGTAGAGGCCGAGCTTGCCCGGTTCGTCGTCGCGGGAGCCGAAGAGCGACCACTTCCTGCGGCGGGTGCTGACCCGCGCGGCGAACACGCGGCCCGCCTCGACCGCGGCGGCCTGCGAGGGCTCGTCCGGGTTGGGGATGTAGGTGTCGAAGCTGACGGTGTCGAACCTCGGTGGCGGCACCAGGTTCTCGATCAGCTCGTCTGGACTGATCACGGGATCCCGGTCGGACAAGCGCATGCCGGGAGCTTATCGGCGTGATGGGATGGCTCAGTGGAGATGTTGTGGCCCTCACCGGGCGTTGAGATGACCGACACAGCGCTTGAGTCGCTCTACGCCTACCCGCCGGACCGGACGTGGGTGACCGCGAACTTCGTGTCCAGCGTGGACGGTGCGGTGTCGGTCGACGGGCGATCGGCGGGTCTCGGGTCGCCTGCGGACAAGCGGATCTACCAGCTCGGGCGCGAGCTCGCGGACGTGGTGCTGGTGGGTGCGGGGACCGTGCTGGCCGAGGGGTACCGGAGTGCGCGGCGCGCCAGGCCGTTGCCGATCGCCGTGGTCACGGCCCGCGGGTCGCTGACGCCGGACCTGCCGCTGTTCACCGACACCGCCGTGCCGCCGATCGTGATCACGACCGAGGCCGCGGACCTGCCCGCGCTGCCGGCGGACGTGGTCGTCGCCGGGGAGACCGAGGTCGACCTGGGGCTGGCCGTCGCCGCACTGGCGGCACGCGGGCTGCACCGGATCAACCTCGAAGGCGGGCCGCGGCTGTTCGGGTCGATGGTGGCCGAAGGGCTGGTGGACGCGCTGAACCTCACCGTGGCGCCGGTGCTCGCGGTCGGGGACGCGTCGCGGATCGCGCACGGTTCGGTGACCCCGCCGGTGGACCTCGCGCTGGCGTCGGTGCTGCGCGCGGACGACGTGCTGTTGTTGCGCTACCAGCGGCGAAATTCCAGCTGAAGAGGCAGGATGTCCGCGTGGACCTACCGCTGACGCCACCTCTGCAGCCGATGCTCGCCACCGCGGTGGACGGGATCCCGGACGACGCGAACCTGTTCTTCGAACCGAAGTGGGACGGGTTCCGGTGCGTGGTGTTCCGCGCCGGCGACGAGGTGCTGCTGCAGTCGCGCAGCGGCAAGCCGCTCAACCGCTACTTCCCCGAGGTCGCCGCGTCGATGCTCGACGTGCTGCCCGACCGCGTGGTCGTCGACGGCGAGCTCGTGGTCGCGAAGAACGACGAGCTGGACTTCGACGCGTTGTCCGAGCGCATCCACCCGGCGGCCTCGCGGGTGGCGCTGCTCTCGGAGTCGACGCCGGCCACGTTCGTCGCGTTCGACCTGCTGGCGCTCGGGTCCGAGGTGCTGCTGGAGTCGCCGACGGTCGCGCGGCGCGAGGCGTTGCTGAACCTCGGCGGGCTGAACGTGACGCCCGCGACGACGTCCGTCGAGACGGCGAAGCAGTGGTTCACGCTGTTCGAGGGCGCCGGGCTGGACGGGGTGATGGGCAAGCCGTCGGACGGCCCGTACACGCCGGGCAAGCGTTCGATGATCAAGGTGAAGCACGCCCGCACCGCCGACGTCGTGCTCGCGGGCCTGCGCTGGCACAAGGACACGGAGCCGGGCACGGCGGTCGGCTCGTTGTTGCTCGGTGTGTACGACTCGAACGACCTGCTGCACCACATCGGCGTGTGCGGTTCGTTCAAGGCGGCCGAACGGCGTGAGCTCGCCGCCGAACTGGCGCCGCTGATCACCACGGGCGACGACCACCCGTGGGCGAATCCCCAGCAGGGGCAACGGATTCCCGGCGAGATCAACCGGTGGCGCGGCAAGCAGGCCGAGTACGTGGCGCTGCGACCCGAGCGGGTGCTGGAGATCCACTACACGCAGACCGAGGGCGAGCACCCGGTGCGGCTGCGGCACAACGGTCAGTTCGCACGGTGGCGGCCGGACCGCGAACCGCTGTCGTGCCGCTACGACCAGCTGGAGATCCCGGCCCGCTACGACGTGGCGTCGGTGCTGAAGGGTGAGCTCCGAGCCCGTTAGACGTCCGGTTTGGCCGATCGCGTCGCACCGACGGACGCGATCACGACGCAGCAGACTGCGGCCCACTGCGCGGGTTTCAGGTGCTCGCCGAGCAGCAGCAGACCGGCGAGCGCGGCGACGGCCGGCTCCATCGACATCAGGATCCCGAACACACGCGGTGGCATGCGGCGCAACGCTTCCAGCTCCAGCGAGTACGGGATCACCGACGACATCAGCGCGACCGCGAACCCCGCCGCGAGCAGCACCGGGTCGAGCATCGCGGTGCCCGCCGACGTGATGCCGAACGGCAGCGCGATCACCGACCCGATGACCATCGCGAGCGCGAGCCCCTTGCCGTCCGTCGTCTGGCTGCCGAGCTTGGCCGTCACCAGGATGTACGCCGCCCAGCACCCGCCCGCGGCCAGCGCGAACAGCACGCCCGTCCACAACAGACCGCCCTGCACGCCCGTGAGCAGCACGACCCCGGTGGCGGCGAGCAGCACCCACACGCCGTCGAGCCAGCGCCGCGACCCCGCGACGGCCACCGCGAGCGGGCCGAGGAACTCGATCGTGACGGCCGCGCCGAGCGGGATGCGGGCGAGCGACGCGTAGAAGCAGAGGTTCATCGCGGCGAGCACCGCGCCGTAGGTGGCGATCGTGACGAGCGTCCTGCGGTCGAGCCGCAGCGACGGGCGCCAGATCGCGACGAGGATGAGCGCGGCCATGACCAGGCGCAACGTCACCGTGCCCGCCGAGCCCGCGACCGCGAACAGCTGCTTGGCGAAGGCGGCGCCGACCTGCACGCTGACGATGCCGAGCAGCACGAGCGCCGTCGGCGGGACGCCGCCCGTGAGACGGGCGACGGGCAGCCGGTCGGCGTGATCCATGCCCCCCATCCTGTCTCACCTTCAATTCACCTGTGGCATGCGAGGCTCGGCCTCCCGGAGTGTGGATGAGAGTGAGGAAATCTGTGCGTCGCGCTGCCTTGGCCCTACTGGCAGTGAGCGTGCTGACGGCGTGCAGCGCGGGTCCCTCGAACCGGCCGGTGATCGCGGTCAAGGGCGAGGAGAACCAGCCCGTCGACCAGAGCGCGCTCGCCGGGCCTCAGCCCGTGCCGCCGCTCGGCGAGTACAAGACGGACTCGCTGCAGTGGTCGCAGTGCAACGAGCAGATGAAGGACCGCTTCGGCCCGGATGCTCCCCAGGGCGACCAGAAGTACGAATGCGCGCGCATGACCGCCGTGCTCGACCCGCCGGGACGTCCCGGCCGCGGTCAGCTCGGCATCGCGCTGACGCGGATCGGCACGGGCAAGAGCGCGCTGGTCGTGGTCAACGACCCCGGCGGTGAGCCCGGCACGCTGAAGGCCGCGCGGCTGGCTGCGGCGTTGCCGAAGGACGTCCTCAGCACGTACACGATCATCGGCATGGACCGGCGTGGCACGGGCCGTTCGGACGGCATGTCGTGCGTGCCGCCGGCAACGCGCGCGTTGCTCATGGAGTACGACCCCGCCGAGACCGAGCAGTCGAACCTCGTGGTGGCCGCCGGTGAGGCGTCGCAGGAGTGCGTGCTCGACCTGGAGGGCAGGCTGACCGCGTTCGACTCGTGGCGCGCGGCCGCCGACCTCGAACGGCTCCGCGAGTTCCTCGGCTCCGAGCGACTCAACGCCATCGGCCTCGGCGAGGGTTCGCGCGTCATCACCACCTACGCGCAGCGCTACCCGAACCGCATCGGCCGCACCGTCCTCGACGGCGCCCCGGACCCGTCGCTCGACCAGGTCGGCGTCCTGGAGTCCCGCGCCGTCGCGGCCGAGGCGACGTTCGACGCGTTCGCCCGCGACTGCAAGACCCGCGGCTGCGCCCTGGCCAACCCGCGTGAGGACGTCGCCGCGCTCCTGACCCAGCTGCGCTCCGGACGCGTGCGCGGCGACTACATCGACATGACCCCCGGCTCCGCGCTGAACGCGATCGTCGCGGGCCTGGCCGACCGCGCGAAGTGGCCCGCGCTGGCCGACGCGCTGGTGAAGGCACGCGCCGGCGACAGCACGGGCCTGTTCGCCCTGCTCGACCCGCTGGTCAACGACCTGGACGAGAACCCGCCGCGCTTCGACGCGGGCCTGATCATCGGCTGCAACGACACCTCCACCCGCATCCCGCCGGACCGGGTGAAGGCCCTCACCGCCGACTGGCAGTCGAAGCACGCGATGTTCGGCGCGCTGTTCGCCCGCCAGCTGCTGCACTGCAACCCGTTCGTGCCGCCGAAGGCCGAGAAGGTCGAGCCGCTGAAGAGCGCGCCGCCGATCGTGGTCCTGAGCACGGCCAACGACGTCTCCACCCCCGCGCCGGGCACCGAGCACGCGGCGCAGCGGCTGCCGGGGTCGTCGTTGATCGGCTGGCAGGGCAGCGGGCACGGCGCCCTGGGCCTGTCGGGATGCGCGACGACGGCGGTCCGCGACTACCTGGTCGACGCGAAGGTGCCGTCGAACGGCACCGTCTGCCCGCCCTGACCGGTCAGCCGACCGGGTGACCGGTCGCGGCGACCTCGTCGGCGACGGCGGCGAGGGTCGTGGCCGGGTTGAGCGCGGTCACGACCTCCTCGGTCAGCGGACGCCCGGCGTAGACGTGCCGCACGGCGTCCAGGTCGACCGGCATCTCGTAGTAGTCCTGCGCCCACTTCCGGAACGCCTCGGGCGTGCGGTCGGTCAGCAGGCCGAACAGCCAGTCGGCCCCGTCCTGGCCGGTCTCGGGAAACGTGATGTCGCCGTGGTGCCAGGCGGTGTCACCGTGCTCGCGCCACAGGCAGACCGTGACGTACGGCGTGCCGGACTCGTCCGAGAACGCCGGTTCCTCCACGCACTCGCGGAACACGCCGGGCACCGAGTCGAGGACACCCGGCCACGGCTGCTCGTCGTCGGTCGCGTAAGGACTCATCGGCGACTCGTGGTCGAACCCGCGCACGTACGCCCCCGCGGCCGTGAACACGATCGAGTACTCGTTGCCCGAGCCGTCCCGCATCGACGCCAGCTCCTGTCCGGGAGCCCACGCGAGGTCGTGGAGGTGGTAGCGGTCCTCGCTCTCAGGGTCGAGCACCACGTCCAGCGCGCCGAGCACACGACACAGCGCGCGGAGTTCCTTGATGGCGGGCAGGCGCTGGGCGACGTCGTACGCGGTCACCCCGCCATCCAAGCAGTCCCGCCCCGGACATGGCGCGGGGAGCCTTTCGCGTGACCACGACGCGTTGAAGGCTCCCCGCCCAAATCCTCGTGTCAGCAGCTGGAACAGCAGCCGCAGCCGGGACCCGTGCACCCGGAACAGCACCCACACGTACCCATCAGGGCCTCCCCGTCCTCCAAGCCGGACCTGCCGCGGGACATCCGCGCACCTCACGGTCCGCCCCGGCACCAGCCCTGGGAACCCCTCTCACCCGAACGCGTCCGCACAACCACCGGGGCGTCGCAGCGCGTGATACCGCTACGCGCCCAGGTCCTCCAGGGCCTTCTGGGCTGCCTCCAGTTCAGCGCGCAACTGCTCCACCCGAGCGAGCTGCTGGGCACGCGCCGCGTTCAGGACGCCCTCGACGATCTCGGCGACCTCGGGCGTGAGCAGCTTCGCGGCCTGGGCCACGGCGGCGGGCGGCACCGGTGTCGGCTTGACCGCCCTGCGGGTGCCCTGGAGCACCTCCACGGACCACTCGCCCTCGCCTGTCGTCACCAGCGTGACGGTGACCTCGGGGACGGTGGCGCTCTTCGCCGCGGGCTTGCGGGCGGGCTTCACCGGCGCCTGCTCGACAGGAGCCGGAGCGGGTGCGGGTTTCGGCTTGGGGGCCGCGGGCTTCACCGGCGCCTCCGGAACGTAGGGATGAATGACCTCAGTCTCGCGCGGCGGCTCCACCGGCGCCGGAGGCGGGGTGGCCGGCTTCTTGCGGGGCGGGGGCTTCTCCAGCGTCAGCTCGGCCAGGCCGAACGACATCTCGTCCTTCGAGCCCGTGGGCCGGACCTGGATGAAGTCGCCCTCGGGAGGATCCGTGACGGCCAGCAGCTTCGCCGACCTGCCCTCCTCCATGCCGACCGCGGCCGCCGTGAACCACACCATCGGCTGAGTGCCCTCGTCCAACTGCGCGCGCAGATCGGCGACGTCCTCCACCGACAGCCCGCTCTTCTTCGCCATCGCGCTGCCTCCCCAATCGAACACCTGTGCCCCAGCATGCCCTACACCCCCGACAATTCTGAGCACAGGGTCAAGCTCAAGATCATCATCAGGGGAAAGAGTCGCGAGAGCGCTCCCACGACTGGGAGGGTCAGGCTTCTTCGGCCTTCTCGACCTCTTCGGCGCGCAGCCGGTACTCGCACCCGTACTCGACGGCGTACGACAGGTCGTAGACGTGCACGATCTTGGGCCCGCCGTGCAGGTGCACGTACGTGACGGTCTGCTTCGGGTCGTCCGGCGTGGACGGCAGCGAGTCGACCCTGCCGTCGAGGGGACCGCCGACGTACCGCACGACATAAGGCTGGGACATCACGACCTCCTCTCGCGTTTCGTCCAGTCTACGAGAACGGCGAGTAGATCCGTTCCCGATACAGCCGGTTGGCTCACTCACGCACCGAACCACCGCGCGGCGAGTTCACCGAACGAGTCACCGCCCGGCATCTCACGCATGTACCAGGGCATGTTCGAGTACACGTGCAGCAACGCGTACGCCATCACGCGCTCCGGCCGCGGCACCCGCCCGTACGCGTCCACCAAAGCCTTCCAGCAGCGCGGATCGCCTTTCGTCACGAACACACCGACGCTGGCGAAGTCGTACTCGAACGCCCCGCGCATCGCCGGCTCGAAGTCGAACAGCCCGGACAGCCTCCCGTTCCGCGACAGAAGATGCGCGCTCATCACCTCGGTGTGCAACAGAACCGGAGGTTCGTCACCGAACTCGACACCGTCGAGGAACTCGGAGATCCGTTCCAACCACAACCTGTTAAGACCGTGTTTCCGTTGCTGTTCAACGCATGTGGCCCGCTGCTCCCCCACGAACGCCGCCCAGTCCCGCGGCCCCAGCACCTCCGGCGGCGCGATCGCGTGCAGCGCCTTCAGCATGTCACCGACCTGCGCGCTGACCTCGACGTCCGGTACGCGGGGTTCGTCACCGCGCAGCCGCGACATCAGCACGTACGCCCAGTCGTCGAGCAACCCGGTGTCGTGCAACCGAGGCGTGGGCACGGGCAGCCTGCCGTGCACCGCCTCCATCACCGCGACCTCGACCGCCACCTCGTCGTGGTACCGCGGCGGGAACAGCTTGAGCACCAGCTCGTCCCCGATGGCGAAGACGGGCAGCGACCCGTCCTCGAACCGCACCACGTCGCCGTGCAGACCCAGCCTGTCGCGGTACGCCTCGGCGTCCTGCGGCCCCGGATCCATGCCGTGATCATCACCGATCGGGATCGACGAACGCCACCTCTCCGCGCCCCCACCTCTCGACCATGACGCGGAACGGCTCCAGCTCGACGCGCACCGGGCAGAGCTCCAGCAGTTGCCGGGCGAGTTCGGGACTCGGACCGGCGATCGCGGCCTCGACGATCGCGACGAACATCAGCGGCCCCGGCGTGCGCGACGCGGCCGCTGCGGCCCGGTTCGGTCGCCGGAGCTCCTCGCTGATCGCGGGCAGCACGGAGGCGGGAATCGGCAGCACCAGGTGCCAGCTCGTCTGCAGGTGCCGGAACAGGTCGTTCGCCATCCAGCTGTCCCCGTACGACTTGGCGGCGGGTCCGGGCACGTAGCCGTCGACGCCAGGCAGACGGGTGTAGACCGCGGCCTGGATCCCGTGTGCCCGCACGAACTCGGTTGCCGACATGAGGCCGTGCCGCGCCTCCCCCAGCCGCACCTCGTGTGCGAGCGACGGCACGCGGACGACCAGGGCGGCACCGAGCCGGAGATCACTGCCGGGCTCGGCACGGGCCAGCACGGCCCGTCCGACGCTGGCGGTGCGCGTCCGCTTCACTCGCCGCACCGCCTTGAGCGCGGCGAGCAGGCGTTCGTCACCCGTGCGCCCCAGCATCCAGAAAGCGTGCTCCAGCAACGACTCCACCGTCGCCCTGCGCAGGTTGTTGTGCTCCAGGAACGCCACGCAGAACGTGGTGACCTTGGGGTCGCGCTTCGCCTTCTGCAGAAGCAGTCCGATGCACATGTCACCACCATCGGCGCGATAGCTGTCGTACAGCTGCAACGCGATCTGCGGAACCACCATGCTCTTGCCCGACGTGATCATCGGCAGCAGGCGTTCGACGATGTCCTCGGCGGTCTCCTCGGCACGCAACACGTAGCAGGCCGTGTAGTACTCCATGAACGTGCGGTGCGTGAAGCCGAACCGCCGCTCACCGTCCAAAGAGGTGTCGACCTGGGTGAGCACCCACGCGCGTTCGGCGCAGTAGTCCAGGAACTCGCGCGCCTGCTGGTGGTACGACTGCCTGCCCTCCTCCTCACGCTCGCGCAGGTGGGCGACCACGAGGCGTTCCAGCGTCTTCTCGCCCTCGTCCCCCTGTCCGTTGAGAGCGAAGAAGAAGTGCTGTGCCAACTCCTGCACGAGGAACTTCGCGAGTTTCACCGACCGGATCACCGACGGCACCTGGCTCACGGCGTCCCACCGCACGAGCATCAGCTCGGAACACTCGCGGTAGACGTCGGCCGTGTTCTCGGGGATGTAGCCGTCGTTCTGGTAGAGCATGCACAGCAGGGAGAGCATCAGCGGGTTCGACCGGAGATCGGCCAGGTGCTCGCTGTCGCGCAGGAACGCCTTCGCCCGCATCGGCGCGTACACCAGGCCGAACCAGGTGCGCACGTAACGCGCGACCTGATCGGGTTCGAAGTCCGGCAGCCAGTGCACGGGAAACGTCGTGGCGTCGAGCTTCGCGACCGGGTAGCTCTCCTGACGACACGTCACCACGATGCGCGCCAGCGGAAAGCGCGCCGCGAACGCCTCGATCGCCGCCACCGCCGCGCGGCGGGCCTGGATGTCACCGACCTCGTCCAGCCCGTCGAAGACCACCAGGGCCTCCCCTGCGTCCAGCAGGTCCGCCACGTGCCGGGGATCCTCGACCCGCTGGGTCAGGGTGCGCAGTTCCTCGGCGATGATCGTCACGAAGTCGCCGGCAGGCCTCTGATGTTGCTTGAGCTGCACCAGCAACGGCACCAAGGCCGCGCGGTGCAACAACCGCCGGATGAACGTGCTCTTGCCCGCACCGGGATTCCCCACCACCACGAACCGCCGGTCGGCCACCTCGTCCTCGTCGACGAGGGAGTCGCCGCACAGCAGCTTGCGCGGAACGTAGATCTGGTCGACCGGAAAGCGGAAGTCGGCCTTCGAGTGCGGCATGACCAACCGGCCGTGGACGCGGCCCGTCGCGGCACGGATCACCTCGCCCGCGGCACGCGCCGCGGCCCACCTGCCGACGTCGGCGGCGAGGCCGAGCCGTTCCGCGATCGGCCGGTCGGGCCCCGTCACGTTGATCCGGATCCGGTCGCGGCTGTCGACAGCGCGGAACGGCACGTCCTGCTCGACGACGGACCACAACGACGCCGCGAAGTCGGCGGACCTCGCGCTCTCGTTGCGCACGGCCCGCTGGAACTCGCGGCGGAACGCCTCGGCGAGCTCTCCCCGGTCCACCGACTGGTAGAACTTGCCCTCTTCGGTGTAGTCGAGCTGACACAGCAGTTCCAGCAGCGAAGCGCAGTCTGGCCCGCGCAGGTACGCCTCGACGCGGCCGCGCAGCAGACCGGACATCGGCGCGGACGAGGCGTTCACCCAGCGCACGGCGGTCTCGGCCAGGTAGCCGACGACGGTCGCGATCGCTGTCACGCAGACAGGATCGGCACCAAACGGTCTCCTGTTACTCCTGCTTGCGGGCCCGGGACGGCTGCACGCGCATCGGCTCGCCGGGCATCTTCGGGTAGTCCGGCGGGTACGGCATCTCACCGCGCGGATCGGCCGCGTACCACTCCAGCAGCGTCTCGATGCCGAACGCCTCGGAGTCCAGCCCGGCGTGCAGGTCGCCGCGCTCCTTCAGGTACTGCGGCACGGTCAGCACGTCGAAGTCGTCCGGGTCCACAGTGGACAGATCGTCCCACAGGACCGGGGTGGAGACGGTCGCGCGAGGGGTGCCGCGCACCGACCACGCCGAGGCGATCGTGCGGTCGCGGGCGGCCTGGTTGAAGTCGATGAAGACGCGCTCACCGCGTTCTTCCTTCCACCACGCCGAGGTGGCCAGCGAGGGAGCGCGCTTCTCGACCTCACGGGCCAGGGCGATCACGGCGTGCCGGACGTCGATGAAGTCCCACTCGGGGCGGATGCGCACGGCGACGTGGATGCCGCGGCCGCCGGAGGTCTTGGGGTAGCCGGTCAGGCCGGCGTCGGCCAGCACCTCGCGCAGCACCAGCGCCACGCGGGCGGCGTCGGAGAAGTCCGTGCCGGGCTGGGGGTCCAGGTCGATGCGCAGCTCGTCCGGGTGGTCGACGTCGGTACGGCGGACAGGCCACGGGTGGAAGTCGAACGTGCCGAGGTTCGCGGCCCACACGATGACGGCCTCCGAGGTCGGGCAGATCTCGTCGGCCGGGCGGCCGGAGGGGAAGCGGACCTGCACCGTCTCCACGTACTCGGGGGCGCCCTTGGGCACGCGCTTCTGGTAGAACGCCTCGCCCTCGACGCCGTCGACGTAGCGCTTCAACACCACCGGGCGGTCGCGCAGCACCGACAGCAGCGCGGGCGCGACGGTGCGGTAGTACTCGACCACCTGTCCCTTGGTGATGCCGCGCGCGGGGAAGTACGACTTGTCCGGGTTGGACACCCGGACGAGCTGGTCACCGACCTCTAGCTCGATCGCCTTGGAAGCCACGCCAGCACACTAAAGGCCCCGGACGAACGCCGCGAGCGCCAGTTCGAAGCTGTCGCGGTCGAGCTCGCGGGCCACGCCCGGCAGCAGGTGGGCGCGGTCGAGGTGCGGGTAGCGGTCGACGTAGTCCGCGGGGTCGGACGAGAACCCGCTGGAGAACGAGCTCAGCGCGGAGCCGAACACGATGTACATCAGGCCCGCGGCGATCATCGTGGCCTCGCGGCGCGACCAGCCGGCGTCGACCAGGGCGCCGTGCAGCAGGTCGAGGCGGTGCAGCGACTCGTCACGACCGGCAGGGCCGTACGCGAGGAACGGCACGATGTTCGGGTGCGATGAGAGCGCCGCACGGTACGAGCGCGCGCATCGGATCAGGCCCTCGCGCCAGTCGACCGAGAACCCCGAGACGTCGACCGCGGACAGGATCGACGACGCGATGTCGTTGAGCAGCTGGTCCTTGGTGCGGACGTGCCCGTAGAGCGACGCGGCCTGCACGCCCAGCTCGGCGGCGAGCTTGCGCATGGACAGGCCGTCGAGGCCGTCGCGGTCGATGATGGCCAGAGCCACCGACCTGATGCGATCGGGGCTCAGCAGAGGGGTGCTCGGCCGGGGCATGTGAGTTAACCTAACACTGTTCGGTTAGTCGGGAGGGTTCGTGGATCTAACGCTTTCGGACGAACACCGGCAGCTCAGGGAGCTGGCCCGGCGGTTCACCGACGATCGCATCGTGCCGCACGCCACGCGCTGGGACCGCGACGAGGCGATCGACAGGGACCTCGTCCCCGCCCTGGGCGAGGTCGGGTTCCTCGGGCTCGGGATCGACGAGGAGTACGGAGGGAGTGGCGGCGACAACCTCGCCTACTGCCTCGTCCTCGAAGAGGTCGCGCGCGGGGACAGCGCTGTGCGGGGCATCATCTCGGTCTCCCTCGGCCTGGTCGCGAAGTCGATCGCCAAGCACGGCACGGAAGAGCAGAAGCGGCGCTGGCTGCCCGGCCTGACCTCGGGCACGCTGGTCGGCTGCTTCGCGCTCACCGAACCCGGCACCGGCAGCGACGCGGGCAACCTCGTCAGCAAGGCCACCAAGACCGACAACGGCTACCGCATCAGCGGTCGCAAGGTCTTCATCACCAACGGCACGTGGGCCGACGTCGCGCTCGTGTTCGCCCGCACCGGCGGACCGGGTCCGAAGGGCATCAGCGCGTTCCTCGTCCCCACGGACACCGACGGCTTCACCGCCACCGAGATCAAGGGCAAGCTCGGCATGCGCGGGCAGGCCACCGCCGAGATCACCCTCGACGACGTCGAGGTGCCGGACGACGCCCTGCTCAGCACCGAGGGCTTCAAGCTCGCGATGGGCGCGCTCGACAAGGGCCGCATGTCCGTCGCGGCGGGCTGTGTCGGCGCCGCGCGAGGCGCCCTCGAAGCCGCGCTGAAGTACGCCGGGGAACGCGAGCAGTTCGGCAGGCCCATCGCGGGCTTCCAGCTCGTCCAGGAACTGCTCGCCGACATGGCCGTGGAGACCGACGCCGCCCGCCTGCTGACGTGGCGCGTCGCGGACCTCGCCGACCGCGGGGAACCGTTCGGCACGGAGGCCAGCATGGCGAAGCTCTTCGCCAGCGAGGCCGCGGTCAAGGTCGCCAACAGCGCCATCCAGGTCTTCGGCGGCTACGGCTACATCGACGAGTACCCCGTGGGCAAGTACCTGCGGGACGCCAGGGTCACCACCCTCTACGAGGGCACCAGCCAGATCCAGAAACTGCTCATCGGTCGCGCGCTCACGGGCGTCAACGCGTTCATCTGAGAGGAAAGCAATGGACTTCACGCTCGACGAGGAGCAGAAGGAGATCCGCGACTGGGTGCGGACCTTCGTGCGCAAGGAGATCATCCCGCTGGAGCCCGAGGTGCTGCGCCGCGAACGCGCGGGCCAGCCGGGTCTCACCCGCGAGGAGCTGAAGGCGCTGCAGGACAAGGCGAAGCAGGCCGGGTTCTTCGGCGTGCTGACGCCGCAGGAGTACGGCGGCATGGGCCTCGGCGCGGTGATGACGGCGCTCCTGGAGGCCGAGCTGGGCCGCAGCTTCGTGCCGTTCCGCTTCGGCGGCTACGCGGACAACATCCTGTTCCACGGCAACGAGGAGCAGAAGCAGCGCTACCTGCTGCCGACGATCTCCGGTGAACGCGTCTCGTGCTTCGCGATCACCGAGCCCGGCGCCGGCAGTGACGCCAAGGCCATCCGCACCACCGCCGTCCGCGACGGCGACGAGTGGGTGATCAACGGCGAGAAGACGTTCATCACGCAGGGCAACGAGGCCGACTTCGTGATGGTGTTCGCGGTGACGGACAAGGAGAAGGGCGCCGACGGCGGCGTCACGTGCTTCCTCGTCGACCGCGACATGGGCTGGAAGTCCGAGCCCATCCCGACCATGGGCCAGTGGGGTCCGGCGGCGCTCGTGTTCGACAACGTCCGCGTGCCGCACGAGAACATCCTCGGTGAGGAGGGCAAGGGCTTCAACCTGGCCATGCAGTGGATCGGCCAGGGCCGCTACCTGCTGCCCGCCCGCGCGCTCGGGTCGGTGGAACGCCTGGTCGAGATGGCGATCGAGCAGGCCAAGAACCGCGTCACGTTCGGCCAGCCCATCGCCGAGTACCAGGCCATCCAGTGGATGATCGCCGACTCGGCCGTCGAGATCGAGGCGCTGCGCTGGCTCGTGCTGCACGCCGCGTGGCTCGTCGACCAGAAGAAGGACTCGCGGCAGGCGCAGTCGATCGCGAAGCTCTACGGCGGCATCAAGGCCAACGAGATCGTCGACCGCGTGCTGCAGATCCACGGCGGCATGGGCTACACCCGCGAGCTGCCGATCGAGCGCTGGTACCGCGAGCTGCGGCTGCTGCGCATCTACGAGGGCACCGACGAGATCCAGCGCCGCACGATCGCCCGCAACCTGTTGAAGGGCCACGCGAGCATCCGGGGCACACTGGGCTAGTGCTCGACCACACGATCCTCGGCGTCGTCGAACGACAGGTGCGCACCTGGTCGGCAGGCGACGCCGAGGTGTACGCGGCGGCGACCGGCGGCTACTCCGCCGCGTTCGCCATCCCGTTGCTGCAGCACGGCGGCCCGCAGCTCGGGCTGACCGGCGCCGACATGACGCAGGTGCTGCACGCCGAGCAGTCGTTGTGGCTGCACGGCAGGCTGCCCGCGCACGGGTCGTCCATCGTCACCAAGACGGTCGAGCACATCCACGACAAGGACTCCGGCGCTCTCGTGGTCAGCAGGTGGGAGTCGGACCACGCGACCACCCGCTCGTCGTGCTTCATCAAGGGCGAGGGCGGGTTCGGCGGCGAACGCGGTGCGACGCGCCGGTTCACCGTCCCCGAGGAGCTCCACGAGATCAGCTTCTTCCAGACCACGCGCGACCAGGCGTTGCGGTACCGCGAGACCGGCGACGTGAACCCGATGCACCACGACCGGGATTTCGCGCGACGAGCCGGGTTCGCCCGTCCCATCCTGCACGGCCTGTGCACGCTCGGGATCACCGTGAGCGGCCTGGACTTCACCGAGCTGCACGCCCGGTTCACCGCGCCCGTGACCCCCGGCGACGAGCTGCGGATCGAGCGCTGGCCGACCGGCGAGTTCCGCACCTTCGCGAACGGTGAACAGGTGCTGATCGGATGGGTTCGGTTTTCCGAAGTGGACGGCCGCTGAGAATCCGCACGATCGTGTCATGAGTGCTGCCCTGGCGACCGCGGACTCCGGGATCGAACCGGTGCGCGTGGCGGTGGAGTCCCGAGACCTGATCAGCGCGGCCGGTGTGACGCACCTGTTGAAGAGCTCGCCGCGCGTGCGGGTGGTGCAGGACCGCACGGACGCGCACGTGTTGCTGGCGCTGGTGAACGAGCTGTGCGCGCAACAGGCCGCACGGCTGCGCGCCTGCGGCTCGTCCAGGATCGTGGTGATCGCCGCCCGCGTGCACGACCTCACCCCGTCGATCGCGGCCCAGGCGGGCCTCGCGGTCCCGTTGCGGCGGGCCGACGTCAACGCCGAACGCCTGACCAGACTGCTCGTCGGCGGCCAGGCCGTGCAGGAACGCGCGCCGGTGCTCAACGACCGCGACCTGCAGCTGCTGCGGCTGCTGGCCGACGGGGCGACGATCGCGGAGGTCGCCGCGCGGCTGTTCTGCTCGGAACGGACCGTGAAGTACGCGCTGCACCAGTTGCTGGAACGGTTCGGGCTGCGCAACCGGGTGCACGCGGTGGCGTGGGCGCTGCGGTCCGGTCTGCTCTAGGCGGTGCCGAAGACGGACGAGAGCTGCACTCGCCTGCTGATGCCGACCTTGCGGTAGACGCGGGTGAGGTGCAGTTCGACCGCTCGTGGCGTGACGTTGAACCTCTCGGCGATGGCGCGGTTCGTCTCGCCTTCCAGCGCCAGCGAGACGATTCGCGACTCGTGCGGTGTCAGCCCGTCCCACGCCGCCGACCGCATCGGGCGTGGCCGGTGGACCAGTGCCGCCCTCGCCTGGTCCGCAAGCTCGGTGGCTCCCGCCCGTTCAGCGTCGGCCAGTGCGGCACGAGGAGCGCCGAGGGCGAGATGCATGCGGGCGCGTTGCGTCAACAACGTCGTGCACGTCCACACCGGCGGCAACGATCCCGTGTAACCGAGCCGTACCAACATCTCCCGCGCCTCACCGGGCCGTCCAACATCCACACAGGACGCCACGAACGCCGCCGCGCCCAACGCCACGCAGCCGCGCAACGGTGACGCTTGGGCGAGTTCGCGCATCAGCCGGGACACCGCGGTGTGGTCGTCGCGCAGCGCCCACATCTCCAGCGCTGTCAGCCAGTCCCGCTCCGCGCCGGCGAGACGCGGGCGGAGTTGTGGCGCAAGATCCAGCACGACCTTCTCGGAACCCCGTTGCAGGAGCCCGAATCCGGCCAGCGCCAGCGAGACGACTCGCGGTCCGCTCTCCGGAAGGTCACGCAGCACCCGTTCGGGATCGTCGGGAAGGACTGGAGTGCTCGCGAAGCCGAGCAGGTCCTCGTCGCACTGCCAGTCGAGGACGACGGCGTCGAACCACTCCCCCAAAGCGCCGCGTTGCCGGGCGAGCTCGCCTGCTCGGGGCGCGATCCCGCACCGCAGGTGGAGATCCGCCATCGCCACCGCCACCCGCTCCGCCTCACCGGCCGGCGGTTCGCGCAGGGCGGCGCGCAGATGCCTGATCGCCTGCTCGGGCCGTCCGCCCGCCCGGTGCACGCGTGCCGCGTCGCGCAGCACCGGAACCGCCCAGGACCCGACGGGTTCCGCGCACGCCACCACATGTTCGGCGGCGGACGGATCACATCGCCGGTGCAAGACCCCGGCGGCCGCGCGGTGCAGGCGTTCGCGGTCTTCGGGTGCCATCTCGTGCCGGATCGCGTGGCTCAGTGCCGGCGAACGCACGCGCATCGGGCCGGCGACGGCGAGACGTGCGTCGACGAGCCGTTCGAACGCGGCCAGCGTCCGGAACGATCCCGTTCCCGCGACCTCGCACAGCACGTCCGGCGACGCGGTCCCGAGCACGGCCAGCGCGCGGGCGACGGCCACCGCCTCGGCGTCCAGCACCTCCCAGCTCCGCCGCACGGCCCGCAGCAGGCGCGGCAGCCGCAGCCCGGGCAGCACGTCGCGCAGCGAGTCCAGGTCCGGCACCACGTCCAGCACGTCGCTCAGCACGCCGGGCGCGCCGCCGCTGAACTCCAGACACAGCGCGGCCACGTCAGAAGGCGCCTCCGCGTCGAACCGCCGCCGGATCATCTCCGCCACGGCCTCGGCGCCGATCGGCCGCAACGGCACCCGCACGGCGTCGACGAAGGGCAGGACGTCCGGATCGCAGTCCCCCGCGAGCAGCACCGCGCCCCGGAATCGCGCCAGCCGTTCGGCCTCGTCGCCGGAAAGCCGTTCGACGTCGTCCACCACGAGCACCGCGTGACGGTCGACGCCGGTCAACGCCCGCAATCCGCGCACCGGCCGCGACCCGCTGCGCACCGCGATCGAAGAAGCAACGGACAGCAATGCGCTTTTGCCCATACCAGTCGCGCCATGCACAACGCAGGACCGGGCGCCACCGCTCAACGCGTCCGTCAGCACGGCCATCTCCCGCTCACGGCCCAGGAGCAGCCCACCCGCGTGGCGCACGGCGCTGCCGACGAGGCCGGGGCGAAGTGGGGTGACCATGCCGACCAGCAAATCGCGGGTGGCCGCACGGGACCATGCAGAAGCACCGGCAGAAGTTCCGCAGGTCTGCCCCTTCGCACAGCATCGGCCGCCGAAGCACCCGCGCGAACGCGAAAAGATTTCGACCAATCAATTGGTAATGACAACAACAGACTCTGAACCAATTAGACGTCCATTACGTGATGTCTTAGGTAGGCATCACAAACCTCAGGGGAGTTCCGATGCGGGTCGCGTCACGCACCGTCTTCGACTTCGTCCGGCCCGACGGCTCCACCGCCCCGGTCGAGACCGAGCTGATCTACCAGGCAGAAGACCCGTTCGCGGTGACGATGCGGTTCCGCTCGGGAGGCAAGGTCGCCACGTGGGTCATGGGCAGGGACCTGCTCGCCGAGGGCCTCGGCATGAAGGCGGGCGACGGCGACGTGCGGTTGCGGCCGTTGTCGAGCCGCGTGCTGCTGCTGGAGCTGGTCTCGGACCGGCACATGACGGTGTTCCGGCTGCCCTGGGACACGCTGCGCAACTTCCTCGACGCCGCCTACCGGCTCGTGCCGCCCGGTTCGGAGCGGTTCGACGCCGACGCGTTCCTGAGCACCGTGCTGCGCTGACCACCCGCCAACCGCTTCCGCACCTCGGCGGCGATCTCGCGGGTCGCGTCGGTGTCCCACCGGTCGCACGCCGCGAGCGCGTCTCGCAGATGACGGTGCTCCGTGCTCTGGTCGCCCCGTGACTCGGCGCTGTCCGCGAGCGCCCGCAGGATCTCGATCTCCCCGGCGCCGTCACCGATCGCGCGGAACCCCGTGAGCGCCCGGCCCAGGTCCTCGTCGGAGTCGGCGAGCCGGCCCGCCGCGCGGTGCGCGAGGGCGCGGTGCCACGACGTCGTCGCGAGCCATGAAGCCATCTGTGCGCGCTTGTAGACGTCCTCGGCCTCCGTTAGTGCCGCCACAGCTTCGTCCGGCCTGTCGACGTCTATCAGCGCGAGGCCGAGCCATCCGAGCGTGCGCCCCAGTGCGGAGAGTTCGTAGATGGTGCCGGCGTAGGCGCGTTGTTCCTTCGCTACTTCTTCGTGAGCGGTCACGGCGGCGATCGGGCGGTCCATCAAGCGCCACAGCACGCCGAGGACGGACCGCGCGTAGTGCTCGTCCATGGGTTCGTGCATCGAGTCGATCGCCTTGAGGCACACGCGTTCGGCCTCGTCGAAGTGACCGAGTCCGCTGTGCGCGGCGGACGCGATCAGCCACACCCAGCCGAGGTGCCCGGTCTCCCCTGACTCCTCCGCGACCCGTGCGGCGCGGGTCAGCACCTCCAGCGCCGGTCCTGGCCGGTGCGCCACGTCGAACAGCACCCAGCCGAGCTGGCCGAGCACGACGACCTCCTGCCACGGCTCGCGGGCGGAGGCGAGGGCGAGGCGGTAGACGCGTTCCCAGACCAGGCCGGGTTCGATGGCGGCGTAGTGCGAGAGTGCGATCGCCGCGCGGGCCACCTCGTCGTGCAGGTCCTTGGCCTGTGCCCGTTCGACGATCTCGGGCAGCAGGTCGCGGTGCGCGTCCAGCCAGCGCCGTCCCGTCGCCACGTCGGGGAAGGGCGTCCGCCGCGGACTCACCCTCCGCGCGTCGCCCGTCTGCCCGAAGAGGACGCCCGCGGCCACCGTCGTCTCCAGCAGCCAGGCGAGCATCCGGCGGTCCGCGCCGGCGTCGGTGGCGTCGATCAGGCCGTTCGCGAACGTGCGGACGAGGCCGTGCATCGCGTAGCCGCGGTCGTCGGGGTCGAGGAGGCTGACGTCGGCGAGCTCGTCCAACGCCTGCTCGGCCTCGGCGGTGGTGAGGCCGGCCAGTTCGGCGGCGAGGTCCGGCGTGACGTGGGTGCCGACCAGCAGGCCGAGCCGCCGGAACAGCAGCCGCGCGAGGTCCGGCAGGTGGGCCAGCGACACCTCGAACGCTCCGCGCACGTCGAGGTCGCCCGCGGTGAGCGCGGCCAGGCGGCGTTCCTCGATCTGCTCCACGAGGTGGCTCAGGGGCCAACGCGGACGGCTGGCGAGCCGGTTGCCCGCGATCCGGAGGGCGAGCGGCGACGTCCCGCACAGCCGGACGAGCCGTCGTGCGTTCGCGGGATCGGCGTCCACCCGGTCCGTTCCGACGATCGACGCGAGCAGCTCGACGGCGCACGGTTCGGTGAGACCGCCGAGCCGGAGCCAGGTGGCGCCCGGGACGCCGGCGAGCCTGTGGCGGGACGTGACGATCGTGAGGCAGCCAGGATCCGCCCTGAGCGTGCGGATCTCGTCCTCCGTGCGCGCGCCGTCGAGTACGAGCAGCAAGCGCTTGCCGGCTGTCAACGACCGGTAGAGCCGTGTCTGGCCGTTGACGTCCTCGGGCACGTGCTCGGCGGGTACGCCCAGGTCCTTGAGCAACCGCTGCAGTGGCTGCGCGGCGCCTTCGAGGTCTATGAACAGCTGACCGTCCGGGAAGCGACCCTCCAGCAGATGGGCGGCCCTCACGGCGAGACTCGTCTTACCGGAGCCCGCGGCCCCATGAACGACCACGAGCCCGTGGGGCTTGCGGGCGAGGACGTCGAGTTCGGCGTCACGGCCGACGAGGTCTGCCACGTACAGCGGAAGCGACCAGACCGGGCTCGCCGGTGCGACCCGTCCGGTGCGGGCGAGGCGGCGCAGCTCGGCGCGGTCGCGTTCGTCGAGCCCGAGCGCGTCGAGCAGGGCCTCGGTCGTGCGGCGCTGCGGGGAACGGGCCCGGCCGCGTTCCATGTCGCTGATGGCGCGGACGCTGACGCCGGACCGTTCGCTGAGCTCCTCCTGGCTGAGCCCGGCGCTCTTGCGGTGCCGCAGGAGCCGGACGCCGAAGGTCATGTCACGGAAGTTAGTGGTTCAAACTCGTGAGCATCTGCGCACACACCCGTGAGAGGTGCCGGCGCATCACCGTCGACGCCTTCGCCGCGTCGCCGTGCGCAATCGCCTTGACGAGCTCGTCGTGGTCGTCCAGCGACGCCTGCTGGTGCGGCGGGTCGTCGTCCAACGCGCTGCGCAGGAGCACCACGCGTTGCTGCACGAGCCGCACCTGCTCGGCGATGTACGGGCTGCGGGCGGCGTCGAGCAGCGTCCGGTGGAACGCGAGGTCGAGACGGTACGGGAACGGCTGCCCGGTCCGGTAGTCGCGCCGGCTCTCCGCGCACACGTCCTGCAACCGCACCAGGTCGACGTCGGTCCGCCGCGACGCCGCCAGCTCCGCGGCCGCGCACTCCAGCGCGGTGCGCAGCTCGAACAGCGCCTTGACGTCCTCAGGACTGGCGTCCGGCACGAACGCGCCCCGGTGCGGCACCAGCGTCAGCAACCCCTCGGAGGCCAGGTGCCGGATCGCCTCGCGCAGCGGACCGCGGCTGATGCCGAGCTTCTGCGCCACCTCGACCTCGTTGACCCGCGAGCCGGGAGGGATCTCCCCGGTGAGCACCTGCTCGCGCAGCACGTCCACGGCCTGTCCGGCCAGGCTCAGGTGCAGTGGGGTCGGGGGTGTCACCTTCGTCTCCTGATCTGGACGGCACCGGCCGTCCTCCCGCTAAACTAGCGAACATGTCAACTGTCGACAGTTGGCAGTTTTACTCGGGACTGGGAGGGCGACATGGGACACGAAGTGCTGGCAGAGGTCTGGCGGGGCGACTTCCTGGAGTCCGTGCACCACGGCACCGTCGTGGCCACCGATCCGTCCGGCTCCCCCGTGCTCTCGGTCGGCCGCCCCGGCGACGTCGCGTTCCCGAGGTCGTCGAACAAGCCCCTGCAGGCCCTCGCGATGCTGCGCAGCGGCCTGGACCTCGACGGCGAACTGCTCGCCCTGGCCTGCGCCTCCCACTCGGGTGAGGACTTCCACGTCAGCGGCGCCCTGCGGATCCTGGCCTCGGCTGGCCTGACCGAGGACGCCCTGCAGTGCACCCCCGACCTGCCGCTCGGCGAGGCGGCGCGCGCCCAGCACCTCGCCGCAGGCCTGACCGCCGCGCCGAAGTACATGAACTGCTCCGGCAAGCACGCCGCCATGCTCGCCACCTGCGTGACCAACGGCTGGTCCACGTCCGACTACCTGGACCCGACTCACCCGTTGCAGGTCGCGACCCGAGAGACGATCGAGGACGTGGCCGGCGAGCCCGTCGCCCAGGTCGGCGTGGACGGCTGCGGCGCCCCCATCTTCGCCATCAGCCTCACGGGCCTCGCCCGCGCGTTCGGCCGCCTGGCCAGCGCCCCCGGGGGAACGCTGGAACACCGCGTCGCCGCCGCCATGAACGCCCACCCCCAGTGGGTCGGCGGCACCGGCCGCGACGTCACCGCGCTCATGGACGCCCTGCCCGGCGTCATCGCCAAGGACGGCGCCGAGGGCGTCTACGCCGTCGGCCTGCCCACCGGTGAGGGCGTGGCCCTGAAGATCGCCGACGGCTCGTCTCGCGCCCGCGCGGTCGTCGTCATCGCGGTGCTCAAGCGCCTCGGGGTGGACGTCAGCGACGTCGAGGGCCTCGCCACGGTGCCGGTCCTCGGACACGGCCGCGCGGTCGGCGCCGTCAAGCCGTCGCTGGCGCTCGCGAGCTGAGTCCGGCACGGGGTTGATCGGTCAACGTCGAGTCGACGTCAAGTCGATGTGGGGGTTGATCCGTCGACCTTGACTTGACGCGGGGTTGATCCGACCGAGGTGGGCTTGACGCGGGGTTGATCGGTCGACGTTGAGTTGACGCGAGGTTGATCGGCCGCTGACAAGGGTTGATCCGGGGTTGACGCGTCCACCTGCACCTGGACGCGTCAACATGTCCGTCCAGTCAACATTGCCAATCAACCTGTCGACCACCGCGTCAACGTTGACCGTCACACCCGACGTGAACGTCCGGCACACGGGAACCTCCTCCCCCTCCCACTAGGCTGGGGGTTATGGGCGATTCGAAGGACGAGAGCGAGAAGTTCCAGGAGGAGCTGATCGGCCTCGACCCCCACGACCCCGAGACGAAGGCGTTCGCCGACCACCTGGACCGGATGCAGCGGCAGGGCCCCGGCTACACCGTCGAGGGGTACCTGCGGGGTGTGCAGGACTTCGCCGACTCGGCGAACCGCACGACGGGCCACCAACGGCTCGTCGCCGTCATCGTCGTGGGCCTCATCCTGCTGGGAGTGCTGCTCACGATCTGGTTCGCCCTGGGCGACATCATCGCGATCATCTTCTGAGCCAGATCGCGCGAGCCAGATCTCCCAGGCCGGACCGCCCAGGCCCGGCCAGACCTTCCGGACCAAACGAGAACGACTCCTTAACGACGTCTTACAGCCTCAAGCGGGCAACCCCTGCCCGGGAAGCTCAACGACCCTCGCGGAGTTATAAAGAGTCATGGAACCTGTTGTCGGCGCCACCCCGAAAGTCGTGCGATCCGAAGAGGAATGGCGCGCCCAGCTCAACCCCGCCGAGTACGCGGTGCTGCGGCAGGCAGGCACCGAGCGTCCGTGGACCGGCGAGTACACCGAGACCAAGACGGAAGGCCTCTACGAGTGCCGTGCGTGCGGAGCCGAACTGTTCCGCAGCGACACCAAGTTCGACTCGCACTGCGGCTGGCCGTCGTTCTTCTCCCCGCTGGCCGGTGAGTCGGTCATCCTGCGCGAGGACCGCGCGCTCGGCATGAAGCGCGTGGAGGTGCTCTGCGCCGCGTGCCACAGCCACCTCGGGCACGTCTTCGAGGGCGAGGGGTACCCCACTCCGACGGACCAGCGGTACTGCATCAACTCCGTCTCCTTGAAACTCGTTCCGTCCGAATAGGAGACTGGGCTCAGTGCGGCCACCCCCTGGCCGGACACACCCTGGGAGGCATCATGATCTTCTTCGGTACCGACGGTGAAGGCTCCAGCGGAGTCGACGGCGGTTCGTCCAGCTAGCCGCTGAGCGAGCCATAAGCGCAAGACGAGGGCAGACGGCCGAGAACCCTAAGGCTTCGTCAACAAGGCTTGTGAGCCTGTGGCACGGACCACACCATTGACTCACCGAAGCATTTTCGGGGCAGTCAGGGGGTGGGTCGCATGGAGCCTTGGGGGTTGTCCGGACCGGAGTTCCTTCAGCTGTACTGGATCGGGCTGGCGCTGGCGGTGCTGGTCTCGATCGTCGTCCGGGTACGCGTGCGGGCGGGTCGGAGCACCCAGCCCGTGCGCTCCCTGGACATGGACGAGCTCGCATATCTTGCGGGCGGTCCAAGGCGCGTGGTCGAAACGTCCATCGCGCGGCTGCTCACCGCGGGTGAGCTCAGGACTTCACGGCGTGGCACCGTTCAGGTCACGTCCAGCACCCAGTCTCTCAACGCGGTGGACCGCGCCGTCGTCACCGACAGCCAGCGCTACACCAACCGCACCGTCAACCTGATGATCCCCGCGGTGGCCAAGGAAGACGTGGTCACGGGGATCGGCCGGCGACTGGAGGACATGGGTCTCCTGGTCAACCCGGACGTCGTGAAAAGCGCGGTGCGCAAGGGATCCGTCGCTCTGTGGGTGCTGCTCGCGATCGGGATCGCCCGCTGGGTCAACGGCATCGCGCTCGGTGCCGCGATCGGCTGGCTCACGCTCCAGCTCGTCCTCACGGGCCTGCTGATCCTGCTGCTCACGCGCCGCGGCAAGAAGGTCATGCGCACCAGCAAGGGCAACAGCGTCCTCGACGCCGCCCGCACGAGCAACAGCTCCAAGGCGCGGGCCGGGACGCTGGACGAGGTCATGTACACGGGCGCGGCCGGCGCTGTGCTGTTCGGCGGCCTCGTCGTCTACCCGGACCTGGCGGTGCGCAGTTCGCTGCTCGCCTCCTCCGGTTCCGGCGGCTACAGCAGTGGTAGCTACAGCACGTGTTCGACCAGTTCTTCTTCGTGTTCGAGCGGAAGCAGTTGTGGCGGCGGAGGCGGTGGCGGCGGCTGCGGCGGGGGTTGCGGCGGCGGCAGCTGATCCGTTCGTTCGGTCCTGTTCAGGTAACGACTGGAACCCAGGGGTAGATCTCACGTCGAAGATGCACTGACACCAGTGAGGGGAGTGCTGATGTCCCAGTCTTCGGCAGCTCACCGGGCCACGTGGTCCGCTGAGGAGATCGGGTTCCTGTCAGGGGGACCGGGCAGGGCGGCGGAGGCCGTCCTCGCCCGGTTGCTGGACGGCGGTCTCGTGCGCATCTCACGCGAGGGGCTCGTGACCGCCGTCCACCAGAACGGTTACGGCGCTTCGAGCCCGCTGGAGGCGTACGTCCTCGCCGGACTCAGGGGAACCGCCCGTCCGATCAAGCAGGTCGTGCAGGTCGCGATGGCGAGCCACGAGATGGGCGCCCTCCACGAGAGCCTCGTGCAGCGCGGGATGGTGCACCGCCAATGGGGACGGCCCCGCAGCGGCAAGATCGCGTTGCGGGTGGTGCTGTTCCTGCTCGCGTTCGTCTCGATCTTCGTCGCGTTCGCGATCGACACGAGGCTGTTCCTGCTGACGGCACTGCTGGTGTTCGTCGCGATCCTGCTGCGCAAACCGGGCAGGCTCACCAGGAACGGCAAGAGCGTGTGGATGCACGCGCTGAGGAATCCGCGCAGCGGTGCGGACTCGGTGGCGTTGTTCGGATTGCGCAGGGGCAAACAGCGCATGAACGCGGCAACGTCCACTTCGTACGTCGCGAGCAGCTGCAGCTCCTACGACTGGGACCACCACAACTGCGGGGGTTCATCGAGCTGTTCGAGCAGCAGCTGCAACAGTTCCAGCGGCTGCGGCAGTTCGAGCAGCAGTTGTTCGAGCAGTAGCAGCAGTTGTAGCAGCAGCAGTTCGAGTTGCAGCAGCAGTAGCAGCAGCTGCAGCAGTTCCAGCAGTTAGAGGGGGAACTGATGGAAACACCGACAGCGGCGCGGGGAACGCGGCTGTCCGCGGAGGAGGCCGGCTACCTGACGGCCGGTCCCGGGCGGGCCGCGGAGACGGCGCTGGCCAGGCTGATCGACGCCGGACTGGTGCGGGTCTCGCGCGACGGGTTCGTCTCCGCCGTGCACCAGAACGGTCACGGCGCCACCACTTCGGTCGAGGCGCGGATGCTGAGCCACGCGCGGACCTCCGTCCGCTTCACCACGATCGTGCGGTCCGCCACGAACAGCGCCGAGATGACGCGGCTGCACCGGCACCTGCTCGACTGCGGACTGATGCAGCGGCCGCGCCGTCGCAACGAGGGCTGGTGGTTCTCCCTCGCGGTCGCCGGTCTGCTCACCCTGGCGGGCTTCGCGGCACCGGCGTTCTTCCTCGGGGTGCCGATCGCACTGGGGTTCTTCGTCTGGCAGTACGGCAGGAGCCCGGTCACCAAGGCGGGCAAAGACGCGCTGAAGAACGTGATCGCGCACGACAGGGTGCACGCCGTGGCGCTGTACGGGTTCTCCGGCAACGTCGGCGACGAGAGCGTCGGTGAGCTCTTCGAGCTCCCGCGGCCGATCGTGAAGATGATGCCGCGCAAGGACAAGCGGCGGTCCTCTTCGTACGGCGGCTCGTGCGGCACGGCGGGTTACGTCAGCGGATGTGGTAGCACTTCCAGTGGCTGCGGCGGTTCCAGCAGTAGCTGCGGCGGTTCGAGCGGTTCCAGTTGCGGCGGCGGAAGCAGCTGCGGCGGTGGCGGAGGAGACTGATGGCGACACCGGCGACGGAAAGGGGAACCCGCGTTCCCCCGGAGCGGATCGGCTACCTGACGGCCGGGCCCGGCAGGGCGGCGGAGACGGCGCTGGCCAGGTTGCTCGACGCCGGCCTGGTCCGGGTGTCGCGCGACGGGCTCGTCTCGGCCGTGCACCAGGGCTCCTACGACACCACCACGCCGGTCGAGGTGCGCATCCTCACCGGCCTGAACAAGCCCGCCCGGTTCGACGCGGTCGTGCGCAACGCCGCGAAGAGCAAGGAGATGCGGGACCTGCACGACCGGCTGCGGGCCGAGGGGCTGACCCGCAAGGCCCGTCCCCAGCTCTCGGTGTGGTGGATCTTCCTCGTGATCGGGGGTGTCCTGGCCCTCGCCTCGCTCACGCAGGTGTGGCTGCTCATCGGCACGGTGGGCTTCCTGGGAACCGCCTGGTGGACGTACGGCGCGAAACCGCTCACCAGGGCGGGCAGGGCGGCGCTGGAGGGCGCGAGCACGCGCGACCGGGTCATCGCGGTGGCGCTGGAAGGCTTCCGCGGCAAGGTCAGCGGCCGGCCGGTCGGTGACCTCTTCGACCTCCCGCAGAGCGTCGTCAAGACCCTGCCCCGCAAGAGGAAGGGCAGGGCCGGCGGCGGCGCCGCGACGAGCACCGCGGGATGCGGCAGCGGGTGTGGCGGCAGCAGTTGTGGTAGCAGTAGCAGTTGTTCGTCAGGCAGCAGTTGCGGTGGAGGAAGCAGCAGCTGTGGCGGCGGAGGTGGAGGCGACTGATGGCGGGCATCAAGGACCTGGGCGTCGGCATCGGCTGGCGCTCGGAGATCGACCTGACCGTGGAACGGTTGCCCGGCGTGGACTTCGTCGAGGTCGTCGCCGAGAACCTCCACATCGGACACCTGCCGGAGTCGGTGACGCTGCTGCTGGAACGCGGCGTCCCGGTGCTCCCCCACGCCGTGTCGCTGTCGCTGGGCGGCGCGGATCCCGTCGACCTGCACCGCGTCGAGCACCTGGGCGCGGTCGCCGAGGCGGTCGGCGCGCCGATGGTCAGCGACCACGTGTGCTTCGTGCGGGCGGGCGGTCTCGACTCCGGCCACCTGATGCCGGTGCCGCGCACCAGGGACGCGCTCGACGTGCTCGTCGCGAACGTCAAGCTCGCCCAGGCGAACCTGCCCGTCCCGCTCGCGCTGGAGAACGTCGCCGCGCTGCTGGAGTGGCCGGACGGCGAGCTGTCCGAGGGCCAGTTCCTCGCCGAACTGGTGGAGCGCACGGACTGCTGGCTGCTGGTGGACGTCGCCAACCTGTACGCGAACGCCCGCAACATCGGCACGGACCCCGAGCGGTTCCTGGACGAGATCCCGCTGGAGCGCCTGGCCTACGTCCACGTGGCCGGCGGCGAGCAGCACGGCGACATCTACCACGACACGCACGCCCACGCGGTTCTGCCGGAGGTGCTCGGAGTGCTGGACGAACTGTGCTCTCGCGTCGCGCCACCCGGCGTTCTGCTGGAACGCGACGACAACTACCCGTCCGACACCGAAATCGCGAGCGAACTGGCCGCGATCCGCGCCGTCGTGGACAAGCACCGTGGCTGAAATTGTGAACGAGAATGAACTTTCGGTTGCACGCGAAAGGCTTGCCACCCGGCAGACCGAGCTGCTAAACGCATTGCTCGCGAACGGTCCGGCTCCGGCGGGATTCGACGAACAACGGCTGGGTGTCGAACGCCGCGCGTTGCTGTCGAAACGGCGCGGCATCGTGCGGATGCTCGGACCGGCGGTCGCCGACGAGCTCGGCGACCGGTTCCGGCCGCTCTTCGACGCCTACGCCGTCGAACACCCACGTCGCGCGGGCTCTCGCGCGCGCGAAGACGCCGCCGCGTTCGCGGAATGGTGCCGCGCCCGCGGAGAACTGCCGGAGAAGCGCAAGGTGCGTTGGAAGTTCTGGCGGTCGAACTGACGGGCGAACGATTCGGGGGCCAGAATCCCCCGTTCGGCCCTGTGTGGTCCAGACCTCCATCGATACGTTCAAAAGGGTCGGGGGGCCCTTTTTCCATTGCGTCATCTTCGCCGCCAAGGCCCTTCCGGCCTGCGCGGACCACAGCGCGCAGAAATTCGAACCGTCGAGGGGATTCGAATGCGCGGAAAAACGAAAGTGCTGGGCGCCGTCGCGGCGCTCGCCCTGACTGCGGCGCCGGCCGTCGCCACAGCGGCACCGGCGAACGCACCCGGCAGGGCCGTCGACGAGGTCACGCTCGTCACGGGTGACAAGGTCCTGCTGGGCCACGACCGGCAGGTCGTCGCGATCCAGCCCGGCGAGGGCCGCCAGAAGATGGTCTTCAAGACCGCCCGCACCGCGGACGGACACCAGATGGTGGTGCCGAAGGACGCCTTCGAGCCCCTGGCGGCGGGCCGGCTCGACCGCAGACTCTTCGACGTCACCACGTTGCTGGAGTTCGGCTACCGCGACCGCATGCCGTTGATCGTGGACGGCCGGGCGAGACTCGGCGCCAGGTCGTCGAACGACTGGACGGCGCTCAAGTCCACGGCCCAGCAGGGCGAGAAGGTGTGGCTCGACGGCATCCGCAAGCCGAGCCTGGACCGCAGCGTCGCCCAGATCGGCGCGCCGGCCGCGCACCAGAAGGGCATCACCGGCAAGGGGATCAAGGTCGCCATCGTCGACACGGGCGTCGACGAGAAGCACCCCGACCTCGCAGGTCAGCAGATCGCGGAGAAGAACTTCACCACTGACCCCGACAACACCGACAACGTCGGCCACGGCACGCACGTCGGGTCGACCGTCGCGAGCCACGACGCGAAGTACGGCGGTGTCGCGCCGGGCGCGCAGCTGATCGACGCGAAGGTCTGCGTCGAGTTCGGCTGCCAGGAGTCCTGGATCCTCGACGGCATGCGCTGGGCCGCCGAGCAGGGCGCCCAGGTCATCAACATGAGCCTCGGCGGCACGGACTCGCCGGAGGTCGACCCGCTGGAGCAGGCGGTCAACGACCTGACGGCCCAGTACGGCACGTTGTTCGTCATCGCGGCGGGCAACTCCGGCTCGCCGGGCTCGGTGGGCTCACCGGGTTCGGCCGACGCGGCCCTGACGGTCGGCGCCGTCGACCGCGACGACAAGATCGCCCCGTTCTCCAGCAGAGGCCCTCGCGTTGGAGACAGCGGCCTCAAGCCCGAGGTGACCGCACCGGGTGTCGACATCGTCGCCGCCAAGGCCGGTTCCTCGGACCACGTCGCGTTCAGCGGCACGTCGATGGCGACCCCGCACGTGGCGGGCGCCGCCGCGCTGCTCAAACAGCAACACCCCGAGTGGACGCCGGCGCAGCTCAAGTCGGTGCTCGCGACCTCGGCCAAGCCCACCGAGGGCCTCAGCGCGTTCGACCAGGGCGCGGGCCGCATCAACGTCGCCAAGGCGATCGACCAGGTGCTGACCGGCACGGTGACCGTCAACCTGGGTCTGCAGGAGTGGCCTCACGGCGACGACAAGCCGGTCACCAAGCCGATCTCCTACTCCAACCCGACGGACGCGGCGATCACTCTCGACCTCGCGCTGAAGACGACCGCCCCGGCGGGCCTGTTCGCGCTGGGCGCCACGAAGGTCACCGTGCCGGCCAAGGGCACCGCGTCGGTGAACGTCACCGGGGACACCCGCGTCGGCACGCGGGACGCCGCGTACTCGGGCGAGGTCGTCGCCACGTCCGGCACGCACACCGTCCGCACGCTCGTCGGCATCGACCGCGAGGTGGAGAGCTACACCCTCACGATCGACGCGACCGGCCGCGACGGCGCGGACCCCGCCGAGTCGTTCTCGCTCCTCGTCGGCCTGGACAACAGCGTGTTCAAGCCCGTCGGCGGGGCGGGGGACCTGAAGGTGCGCCTGCCCAAGGGCAGGTACTTCGTCGAGACCTCCCTGACCAACGGCGAGCGCGGCCTCGACCTGCTGTACCAGCCGAACGTGGAACTCACCCGCGACCTGACGATCACGCAGGACGCCCGCCAGGCCCGGCCGGTGTCGGTGAAGGCGCCGGAGGAGACCGGTGACTTCACGCTGGGCGTCATCAGCTTCCGCCGCTCGGTGAACGGACAGGACCGCCTGGGAGGCACGCTGTTCATGTTCGGCGGCTTCGAGGGCCTCTCGGTCGCCCAGGCCGGCGGACCGCTGCCGCCCGCCGACCTGTCCTCGGTCGCGATGCTCCAGGCCAACACCACCGCCGACCCGCACACGTTCTACCGGCTCGCCTACCCGGTTCCCGGTGGCTTCCCGGTCGGCCTGGACAAGGCGCCGGCCAGGAAGGACCTGGCCAGGGTCGAGTCCACGATCGGTGGCCTGAAGCCGGACAGCACCGCTCAGAAGGGCGAACTGCCGGTCACCGCGCTCGGGGTGAGCAGCGGCACCGCGCTCTACCCGGTGGCCGTCGGCGCCACCTCGGTCGACTACGTGTCGACCGAGGACGTGCGCTGGCAGTCGGCGGTCATGACGCGCCACGCCAACGGATCCCAGGAACGCATCACCTCGGGGATCCGCAAGTACAAGGCGGGCAAGACCTATCAGGAACGGGAGATCCGGCCGGTGTTCTCACCGGGGCTGCCCGAGTCGCCGTACGGGTTCGTCGAGCGGTACGGCTCGCAGCTCTACGTCAGCCCGCCGATGACGAGCGACGGCACGCACGGCACCGGTTCGTCCACTGTGGACAGCGCGAGGGCGGCCCTGTACCGCAACGGCGTGCTGCTCGGCGAGACGACGACGCCGGGTGGCCTGTTCTCGAACGTGCCGCTGCCTCAGGGCGACTTCCGCGCCGAGGTGAGCCTCGACCGGAGCTCGCAGTTCGAGTTCAGCACCAAGGTGTCCGCGGTGTGGACGTTCAAGTCCCAGGGTGTCGAGGGCGAGGTCGAGTCGCCGCCGCTGTCGGTCGTGCGCTTCGAACCGAGGCTCGACGAGAACGGCGCGGTGCCCGCGGGCACGTTGCAGCGCATCGGGTTGCTCACGCAGACGCAGGGCGACGCGGGCAAGGTGCGCGTCACCGGAGTCCAGTACTCGCACGACGACGGCAAGACGTGGCGTCGCGCGGGTGTCGTCGGCGACAGCGCGTTGGTGTACAACCCGGCGAACGCGCAGTGGACTTCGCTGAAGGCCACTGCGACGGACGCCAGGGGTGGAACGGTCGAGCTGACCGTGATCCGGGCCTACAAGGTCGGATCCTGATCCCTAGGGCAGGTTGAGAACCAGCTCGGCCGCCGGGACGCGGGTGCCCGTGTAGAAGGGGATTTCCTCTCGCACGTGCAGCCGCGCCTCGGTGCCGCGCAGGTGCCGCATGAGGTCGACGATGCGGTGCAGTTCGTCGGCCTCGAACGCGAGCAGCCACTCGTAGTCGCCGAGAGCGAACGACGCGACGGTGTTCGCCCGCACGTCCGGGTAGTCGCGCGCCTCCTTGCCGTGGTCCGCCAGCATCTTGCGGCGGTCGGCCTCCGGCAGCAGGTACCACTCGTAGGACCGCACGAACGGGTAGACGCAGATGTACTTGCGCGCCTCCTCCCCCGCGAGGAACGCGGGGATGTGGCTGCGGTTGAACTCCGCCGGGCGGTGCAGCGCGACCTGCGACCAGACCGGCGTGGAGACCTTGCCGAGCGGCGTGCGGCGGAAGCCCGTGTAGGCCTGCTGCACCTGCTCGATCTCCTCGGCGTGCCACCAGATCATGAAGTCGGCGTCGGCGCGCAGACCGGCCACGTCGTAGACGCCGCGGACGACGACTCCCTTGCCCTCCAACGCGTCCAGGTAGTTCTGGGTCTCGCTGGCGGCCGCCGAGCGGTCGTCCGGAAGCTTGCCGGGTTCGACCCGGAACACCGACCACATCGTGTAGCGGATGGTGTCGTTGAGCTCGTTGTAGTTCAGGCGCGCCATACGTCCATCTTGGCACGCGGCCCTCAACGGCGAACGCGGCCCAGCAGGTGTGCTGCGACACGGGCGGCGGCCGCGTCGGCGGTCGCGATGCAGGCCGGAACGCCGACGCCGTGCAGCGTGGCGCCCGCGACGGCGAGGCCCGGCACGTCGGCGATGCCGCGTTCGATCGTGTCCACCAGGTCGCCGTGCCCGACGCCGTACTGCGGCAGTCCTCCGCCCCAGCGCTGCACCACGTAGTCGATCGGCGCGGCCTTGATCCCGGTCAACTCCTGCAGGTCGTTGCGCACGGCCTTGACGAGGTCGGCGTCGCTGCGCTGCAGGAGCGCCGTCTCGCCGTGCCTGCCGACCGAGCCGCGCAGGATGACCGGTTCGCCGTAGTGCGACCACTTGCGGCTGGAGAACGTGAACGCCTTGGCGGTGAACGGGGTGATGCGGTCGCCGTACCGCTCCCCCTCCGCGATCAGGATCCCGGAGCGCCGCGGCAGTTCCGTGCCCGGCGGCAGCGCCAGCGCGACGACCGCCATCGAGGCGACCTCGACCTTGCCGTACGCGGCGGACACCTGCGGGGCGATCTCGTGCAGCAGCTTGCGCGCGGACGGCGCCGGGACCGCGAGCACGACGCCGTCGCACTCCAGGTACTCCGGCGTCGCGGCCGAGCCGATCTCCAGGCGCCAGCCGTCGCCGAGCCACGACAGCACGCGCACCGGCAGGCCCAGCCGGACCTCGGGCCGCGCGATCTCGGCGAGGCGGTCGACGAGCGACGACACACCGTTCGCGAGGCTGGCGAACACCGGCGGACGGGCGGCGCGGGGCTGTGGCGGCGCGGGCATCATCGTCGCGGCGGCCGCGAGCAGCGAGCCGACGCCCTTGTCCAGCAGCGTCGCGATCTGCGGCATCGTGGCGCGCAGGCCCAGCTCGTCCGCGCGGCCCGCGTAGACACCGCCCAGCAGCGGGCTGACCAGGCGGTCGGCGACCTCCGGGCCGAACCTCTCCTTCATCAGCGTGCCGACGGCGACGTCGCCGCCCCTGAGCTCGACCGGCGGCAGCGTCGGTTCCATCTCGACGCGCAGCGCGCCCTCGGACGACAGCATGTGCCGCACCGTCTCGACGCTCGCCGGAACGCCCATGAACGTGTGCGCCGGCAGCTGGTGCGTGCGCCCGGCCGCGTGGACGCTCGCCTTCGCGTCCGTCGGGTGCACGACGTGGTCCTGCAGGCCGATCTCGGCGATCAGCTCCTGCGCCTCGGGCTTGCGGTGCAGGAACGCCTCCGCGCCCACGTCGAACCGCACACCCGCGAGCTCGGTCGTGCGGAGCTTGCCGCCGAGCCGGTCGGACTGCTCGATCACCGTGACCCTGGCGTCGGGACCGAGCAGCATGCGCAACCGGTGTGCGGCGGCGAGGCCGGAGACTCCGCCTCCGACTACAGCGACGTGCGGCGCTCTGGCGTGCATTACAAGCTGTGGATCAGTTCGACGGTCCGGGTGATGATCTCCGGATCGGTGTCGGGCAGCACGCCGTGGCCGAGGTTGAAGATGTGGCCCGCGGCGGCCTTGCCCTCGGCGTGGATGCGGCGCACCTCGCGTTCGACGGCCTCGAAGCCCGCGAAGAACAGCGCCGGGTCGAGGTTGCCCTGCACGACCGGCTTCGGCAGCTCGGGAGCCGCCTTCTCCAGTCGCTCGACCGCCACGTCGAGGGGAATTCGCCAGTCGACACCGACGACGTCCGCGCCGGCCTCGCGCATGGCGGGCAGCAGCTCGCCCGTGCCGACGCCGAAGTGGATGCGCGGGACGGTGCTGATCGTCTCCAGCACGCGCGTCGAGTGCGGCAGGACGAACTCGCGGTAGTCGCGCTCGGACAGCGCGCCCGCCCACGAGTCGAACAGCTGCACGGCCTGCACGCCCGCGTCGAGCTGCGCGTGCAGGAACGCGGCCGTGACGTCGGCGATCTTGGCGAGCAGCGCGTGCCACAGCTCGGGGTTGCCGTGCATGAGCGCCTTGGTGCGCTCGTGGTTCTTGCTCGGGCCGCCCTCGACCAGGTAGCTCGCCAGCGTGAACGGCGCTCCGGCGAACCCGATCAGCGCGACCTCGGCCGGGAGTTCCTTCAGCAGCAACCCGATCGCGTCCTGGACCGGCTGGACCTGCTCGGCGTGCAGCTCGGGCAGCGCCTGCACGTCCGCGAGCGTGCGGACCGGGTTCGCGACCACGGGACCGGTGCCCGCGACGATGTCGAGGTCGACACCGGCGGCCTTGAGCGGCACGACGATGTCGGAGAAGAGGATCGCGCCGTCGACGCCGTGCCGCCGGATCGGCTGCATGGTGATCTCGCAGACCATCTCCGGGTCCATGCACGCGTCGAGCATCGCGGTGCCCTGGCGGAGAGCCCGGTACTCGGGCAGCGACCGTCCCGCCTGCCTCATGAACCAGACAGGGGTGTGCGACGGGGTGCCGCCACTTGCGGCCACGAGGAGGGGAACTTGAGTGCTCATATCTCTTTCATGGTCCCACGTCCCGGCGTGCCGCCGTCACTCGGCCGGATTGCGAGGCATACAGTCAGTTGTGTGACCGAGCCGGAAATCTTCCGCCGGGCGGTGGGGACGCTCAAGTCGGTTCGCCACAGGCCCGAGATCGAACTCACCGAAGTTCGCCCACCGCAGCGGCTCGCCCCGTGGGCGTACGCGCTGACGGCTGAGGTCACCGGCCCGTCGGACGAACTGTCGACAGGAAGGCTCGTGCTGCTGCACGACCCGGACGGCGACGAGGCGTGGGGCGGTGTCCTGCGCGTCGTGGCGTACGTGCGCGTCGAGCTGGACCACGAGCTGGCGTCGGATCCCCTGCTGCCCGAGGTCGGGTGGTCGTGGCTGACCGAGGCGCTGGAGCAGTCCGGCGCCGGGTTCACCGCCCTGGGCGGGACCGTGACGCAGACGTCGTCGGCCCGGTTCGGCGACATCGCGGGTCCCGCGCGCACCGACGACCTGGAGCTGCGCGCGTCGTGGACCGCGCTCGACGGGGAACTCGCCGAGCACGGCACCGCGTTCTACGAGCTGATGGCGACGGCCGTGGGGCTGCCGCCGGTCGGCGTCACCCTCTTCGGGCAGCGCCAGCCCTAGTAATAGGTCAGTCGGCGTCCCGGAGCACCCGCAGGACGTTCGCGCCCGCGAGCTTCGCGAGGTCGTCCTCGGACCAGCCCTCGTCGAGCAGCGCGCCGAAGAGGTTCGGGTAGGTCGACACGTCCTCCAGGCCCTGTGGGAGGGACTGGACGCCGTCGTAGTCGCCGCCGATGCCGAGGTGGTCGACGCCGACGACCTCGCGGGCGTGCTCGAGGTGCAGGACGACGTCGTCGAGCGTCGCGGCCGGCTTCGGGTTCCCGACCGCCCACTTCTCGGCGAACGTCCTGCGCTCGTCCATGTCGGCGTGGCTCGCGCCGGCCTCCGTCATGGCCTCACGAAGGGCTGCGTCCCATTCAGCGACACGAGGTGAGACGAAGTCCGGAACGAATGTGATCATGGCCACACCGCCGTTGGCCTTCAGCTTGATCAACACGTCGTCCGGAATGTTGCGCGGGTGGTCCGCAACCTTGCGGCACGACGAGTGGCTGAAGATGACGGGCTTGACGCTGGTGTCGAGCGCGTCGTGCATCGTGCTGGGCGCGACGTGGCTCAGGTCGACGAGCATGCCGATCCGGTTCATCTCGCGCACGACGTCGCGGCCGAACTCGGTCAAGCCTCCGTGTTCCGGCTGGTCAGTGGCGCTGTCGGCCCACGGGGTGTTGTCGTTGTGGGTCAGTGTCATGTAGCGGACGCCCAGGCGGCGCAACGCGCGCAGAACACCGAGTGAAGAGTTGATGGAATGTCCGCCCTCGGCGCCGAGGAGGGACGCGACACGCCCGGTGGCGAAAACATTTTCAGCTTCGGCGGCGGTGGTCGCGAGGCCGAGGTGTTCGGAGTACCGCTCCGCCAGCTCGTAGACCAGTTCGACCTGCTCCAGGACGGCGGTGACGGCTCCGTCTCCTGCCAGCCTGCCGGGAATCCAGACGGACCAGAACTGCATCCCCAGGCCGCCCTCGCGCATTTTCACGACGTCCGTGTGCAGGCTGGGATGACGTTCCGTCAGATCGATCTTGGCGGCCGTCGAGTAGACGTCCTCGCCCGTTCCTTCACCGAACTCGCGGAGAGCCCACGGCAGGTCGTTGTGGCCGTCGACGAGGGGCACACGCTGCAGCAAAGCCCGCGCTCGTTCGAGACCTGAACTGCTCGGCACAACCAACTCCTAGATGTCGTTCTGAGAGGTGCTCGCGTTACACCCCCTATCCAGTTGTCATCCAATCGTGTGACACATGAGGCCATCTGTCACAACTCAATAGGGATAGATACCCGATTGATCGTCCCGTAGACCCGCATGGGCGGCTACGCTGCCCCAGACGACACCACTTTCGGTCGATCAGTGGCGCGGCTGATTGGACGAAAGTCTCCGGTGCCGGTCGGGGGGCACGACCGACTCCAGGGAGGTAGTGACGTGGCTGCCGTCGGCTTAGGTCAGGCCGTTCGTACCACGCCAGCCGGCTCGTTGCCGGCGAACATGGTCCCGCACCCGCGGGAAGAGCTTTTTTCAGTGCTGGTGGTCGACGACCACCCACTGCTGAGGGAGGCGATATCAGCTCGGCTCACCCAAATGGGAGCCGGGACAGTGCATGAGGCCGCATCGGTGGCAGAGGCTCGGGCGCGGGCACTTGCAACCGGTCCTTGCGACCTCGCGATCCTCGATCTGGGCCTGCCGGATGGCACCGGCATCGACCTGGTCACGGAACTCCGTGCCCAGGGCTGGCCCCGCATCGTGGTCCTCGCATCCTCCGACGACCCCTACGCGGTCAGGTCGGCCTTCCAGGCGGGCGCCCAGGCGTACCTCCTGAAGTCCGCCTCGCCGATGGTGGTCACCGACGGGGTGCGCAGGGTCCTCGACGGCGGCGTTTACGCAGATCCGAGCGTGGCACCAGTACTCGCAGCGGGTACTCGGGTGCCGGGCACGGACAACACGCCGCGGGAACTCTCCGCGCGTGAGGTCGAGGTGCTCCAGCTGGTCGCCGATGGCCAGAGCAACAAGGAGATCGGCGAGGCTCTGAGCCTGTCCGCGTTGACGGTGAAGTCTCACCTGTCGCGGATCGGCCGGAAGCTGGGCACAGGAGATCGCGCTCAGATGGTCGCGCTGGCCATGCGTGCCGGCGTGATCCGTTAGATACCGGTTTGAAGCACTGAACCGGCCGAGAACACCTGTGAGTGGTGCGATCGTCGTAGGGTCATCCGCTGTGGATGTACCCGCCGACGAGCCAACCGCACCAACCGGACCAGAACCGGTACCGCTGACGGAACCTGCTGATGGGGTCCCGCCAGTGGTCGCCGATCCAGCTGCGCTCCGGCGAGCCGCTGACGCGCTCGCCGGGGCGAAGGGCCCGGTCGCGGTGGACACCGAGCGAGCCTCGGGCTATCGCTACTCACAGCGTGCCTATCTGGTGCAACTGCGCCGGGAAGGCGCCGGCACGTGGTTGGTCGACCCGATCGCCCTGGGCGGTCGGATGGACCCGCTGGTGCAGGCGTTGGAGGGCACTGAGTGGGTGTTGCACGCGGCGTCTCAGGACCTGCCGTGCCTCGCCGAACTCGGTCTCCGTCCCGGCGTGCTGTTCGACACCGAGCTGGCGGGCAGGCTGGCTGGGTTCGAACGCGTCGCCTTGGGCACGCTGGTGGAACGGCTACTCGGTTACAGGCTCGAGAAGGGGCACGGCGCGGCCGACTGGTCGCGCCGGCCCCTTCCTGCCGATTGGCTGACGTACGCCGCTCTCGACGTGGAGCTGCTCGTGCAGCTGCGCGACGTTCTCGAAGCCGAACTGGAGCGCCAGGGCAAGCTCGCCTGGGCGCTCGAAGAGTTCGAGGCGGTGCGGACAGCGCCTTTGCCGCGTCCCCGCACCGACCCCTGGCGGCGCACATCGGGTATCCACCGCGTGCGCAACCAGCGGCAACTGGCCCTCGTGCGCGGCCTGTGGGAAGCCCGCGACACCGTGGCCCGTGAACGCGACATCGCTCCCGGCCGAGTCCTCCCGGACTCCGCGCTGATGGAGGCCGCCGCCCGCAACCCCGCCAACGAGGCGGAGCTGCTCGCCCTGCCCGTCTTCCGCGGCCGTTCCCAGCGCCGCATGGCAGGCGTGTGGATGAACGCCCTGCGCAAGGCGGGCGCGCTGACCAAGTCGGAGCTCCCGGAACCCGCGGGCCAGCACGACGGCCCGCCGCCGCCCAACCGCTGGGCGGACAAGGACCCGGACGCCGCGGCACGCCTGACCGCGACCCGCGCGGCGCTGGCGACCATCGCCGAGGCCAACACCCTCCCGGTGGAGAACCTGCTGCTGCCCGACCTGGTGCGTCGCACCTGCTGGCAACCGCCCGCCGACCTCTCCCCCGAATCCGTGGCCGCCGTGCTGCGCGACGGCGGGGCCCGGTCGTGGCAGATCGACCTCACGCTGGAAGCACTGACGAAGGCGCTGGCCGCATCAGCGCCCACGCCCGACAACTGATATCCGATATATCAGTACTTTCTGAGGGTGGACGACGGCCTCGACTCGCGCCGGGACAGTCCCGGCGCGCCGCCGAGCGCCGTCGTCACCACGTCGACCGCGCTCCCCCGCGCTGCCGTGCTCACGCCCGGCAGCTGATCTCCATGCCGTCCTCGACGGGAAACGCGACGCTGACGTACCCGTTCGCCGGGTCGCGCACGTAGGCGAGGTAGCCGGCCATCGAGTCCTGGTCGATGTCGTCGGCGACGACGATCGCGCCGTCAGCGAGTCGTGGTTCGAGATCGCGCAGCACCGGCAGGCAGAGGTCCTTCCACCCGTCGAGCAGCACCAGCCCGATCGGCCCCTTCAGGTCCGCGAGCGTGCGGCGCGCGTCGCCGGGCAGGATCGTCGCGACGCCGCCGAGCCCCGCCTCGTCGAGGTTCTTCCTGGCCGTGGCGACCTTCACCTCGGACATCTCCGTCCCGTACACGTGCCCTGTGCCGTTGTCCGCGACCGCCGCGGCGAGGTAGAGCGTCGAGATGCCGAACGACGTGCCGAACTCGACGACGGTCTCCGGCCTGCTCGCCCGCACCAGCGCGTAGAGCAGGTCCCCGCCACGCGCCGAGATCGGCATGTAGACCCCGGCCAGCAGATCGGCTCGTTCCTGCGGCCCGGCCTGCCGCACCGCGTCCCACTCCAGCGCCCCGAAGGTGTCGTCGTCGCCGTCGGCAGCACCGAACAGCCGGTCGAGCACCGTTCGCACCCGCGGCTCCCGCAATGTGTTCACCATGGCGGCTAGACTAGACGCAACGTTGCGTCTTGACTAGATCACACTAAGGTTGGGCGATGGCGAGCAGCAGGGCCGGCACAAGCAGCACCGGTACACATCGGGGCAACAGGCACGGCCGCAGCGAGGAAGCCCGGCAGGCCGTCCTCGAAGCGGCCGACGACCTCCTCGCCGAACGCGGCTTCGCCGGCGTGACGATCGAGGGCATCGCCGCACGGGCGGGCGTCGCGAAGCAGACGATCTACCGCTGGTGGCCGTCCAAGGTCGACGTCCTGCTGGAGGCGTTCACCGAGGACATGGCCGAGCACCTCACCCCCGAGGACCTCGGCGACCTCGGCGCCGACCTGCGCGTCCACCTGGCCCGCCTGGCCGAGTTCCTGACGGAGTCGGACCCCGGCGCCGTGTTCCGCGCCCTGACCGGCCAGGCCCAGCACGACCCGCAGCTCGCCACCCGCCTGCGCGACGACCACCTCAGCCACCAGCGCGCCCGCGACGCCCTCCCCCTGCGCCGCGCCGTCGAACGCGGCGACCTCCCCGCCGACCTCGACGTCGACCTGGCCCTCGACCGGCTCGTCGGCCCGATCTACTACCGCGTCCTGGTCACCGGCGCCCCGGTCACCCGCGAGTTCACCAACGCCCTCGTCGCCGCGTTCCTGCACGCCTGGGAGCACGGCCCGCGATGATCCGCACCGACCGCCTGGACCTGGTCCCGCTGGCCGTCCGGCACGCCGCGGAGATGGCCGAGGTGCTCGCGGACCCGGCCCTGCACACCTTCACCGGCGGCGCCCCGCTCACCGCCGAAGCACTCCGAGCCCGCTACGAACGACTGGTGGCGGGCTCCCCCGACCCCGCCGTCCGCTGGCTGAACTGGGTGATCAGCCTGCGCGACGAGAACAGCCTCGCCGGCACCGTCCAGGCGACCGTCGACGGCGGGACCGCCGAGATCGCCTGGGTCGTCGGCACCCCGTGGCAGGGCAGGGGCATCGCCCGCGAGGCGGCCAGAGGCCTCGTCACGTGGCTGGGCACCCAGTCAGTCCGCACCGTGATCGCCCACGTCCACCCCGAGCACCACGCGTCCGCCGCCGTCGCCGCCTCGGCCGGCCTCACCGCCACCGGCGACGTGCACGACGGCGAAGTCCGCTGGCTGCTCCACCTCACCCCGCCACACGCGGACTGATATATCGGCCGATATATCAGTCGGCCATGCGCTCACCGAGCCTGCGAGCGAGGTCCGCGACGTCGTCGTCGGGCAACTCGAGGTGCCCGCGAGAAGCCTCGAACACGGCGATCTGCTGGTCCTCGTAGGGCACGCCCGGCGGCAGCGGGGCGAGGTGCCAGTGGACGTGCCGGTTGGCCTGCTGACTGCCGAGCGACAGGACGTAGAGCCGTTCGACGGGCAGCAGTTCGCTCAACGCGCTGCCCGCCCGGTGCACGACCCGTTGCAGAGCGGCGTACTCGTCGGGCGTGAAGTCGGCGACGACGTGTTCGCGGTGCTCGACAGGCGCCACGAGGAAGTGCCCGGTCACCGACGGGAACCGACTCGCGAAGACGATCGCGACGTCGTCCCGGTGGGCGACGTGGTGCGGGTAGTCCGGGTTGCCGGCGAGGAGTTCGCAGACGAAGCAGGCGCGCCGGGCGAGCGCGAGGTAGCCGTCGGTGTCCCAGGGCACACGAGTGGTCATGATCCACGTCTACCCGCGTGCCAACGGCGATGTCGGAAGCACTGCCAGACGCACCGCCGGAAGCACTGCACTACCCCGGAAGCGCTGCCGGAACTGTTGACAGTTGCCATTGCGAAATATCGGGGCCGGCTGACGGACATATGCCGCCGAGGAGTTGTCCGTCCCAGAGAGGCCTCCGTTGAAGCGAAACCTCCCCCTCGCCGTGGCCGGCGTCGTGTTGGCCACAGCCCTGAGCGGCGCCACCCCCGCCGCCGCGACAACATCTGCGACCACCGCAGCGACTACGTCCGCGACCGCCGCCCCCGCAGACCAGCCGGCGTCCGGGCAGTGGATCACCCTGATCACCGGCGACCAGGTGCTGACCGACGCCAAGGGCAAGCCGAAGCAGTGGAAGCCCGCGCCCGGCCGTGAACACGTCATGGTCGCCACAAGAGAGGACGGCGAGCACCTCTACGCCGTGCCTCAGGACGTCGAGGCGATGATCACCGAGGGCAGGCTGGACCAGCGCCTGTTCGACCTCGCGCTGCTCAGCAGGCCCGAGTACACCAAGCGCAAGGGTCTCGGCGTGCTGGTCTCGGGCGGCACCGGCCTGCGCAACGCACGCCAGTTCAGCCGCATCGGCGTGGACGCCGTCACGGTGACGGCCGAGACCGCGCCGGACGTGTGGAAGTCGCTGACGAACGCCCGCGCGGCGAAGACCACGATCTGGCTGGACGCCGTCCGCAAGGCCGCGCTCGACCGCAGCACCGCCCAGATCGGCGCGCCGCAGGCGTGGCAGGCCGGGTTCGACGGCACCGGCGTGAAGATCGCCGTGCTGGACACCGGTGTCGACAACACGCATCCCGACCTCGCCACGCAGGAGATCGCGGAGAAGAACTTCACCGAGTCCCCTGACAACAAAGACCGCGTCGGGCACGGCACGCACGTCGCGTCCATCGCCGCCGGCACCGGGGCGAAGTCGGGCGGGAAGTTCAGGGGCGTGGCTCCCGGCGCGCGCATTCTCGACGGCAAGGTGCTCGGGGACGACGGGTCCGGTTTCGAGTCCGGGATCCTCGCGGGCATGGAGTGGGCCGTCGAGCAGCAGGCGGACGTCGTCAACATGAGCCTCGGCGGCGACGACAGCCCGTTGCTCGACCCGATGGAGATCCTGGTCAACAGGCTCTCGCAGGAGACCGGCACGCTCTTCGTCATCGCGGCGGGCAACGCGGGGCCGAACAGCGTCGGTTCGCCCGGCAGCGCGGACGCCGCGCTCACCGTCGGTGCCGTGGGCCGCGACGACAAGCTCGCGCCGTTCTCCAGCACCGGTCCCCGCAACGGTGACGGCGCGATCAAGCCCGACATCACCGCGCCCGGCGTCGAGATCGGTGCGGCCGCGGCGGGCGCGCTCGGCGAGACCAGGCCCAAGCCCGCCGACGGCTACATCGCGCTGAGCGGCACGTCGATGGCGACCCCGCACGTCGCGGGCGCCGCGGCGATCCTGGCCCAGGTGCACCCGGACTGGCGCGGCGAGCAGATCAAGGCCGCGCTGACGGCGAGCGCGAAGCCCGGCGCGTACACCCCGTTCGAGCAGGGCTCGGGCCGTACGGACGTCGCCAAGGCGATCAAGCAGACCGTCACCTCGAACTCCGTCTCGTTCGGCACGGCGTTGTGGCCGCACCACGACGACGTCCCGATGACGCGCGACGTCGTCTACCGCAACGAGGGCGACCAGCCGGTCACGCTCGCGCTCAAGCTCGACACGGCGGCACCGCAGGGCTTCTTCACGCTCAAGGACGCCACTCTGACCGTGCCCGCGCACGGCACGGCCACCACCACGCTCACCACTGACACCAAGATCGGTGGCGACGCGTCCGGCGCGTTCAGCGCGTACGTCAACGCGAGCGGCGGCGGCCAGTCCGTCGTCACCCCCGCGGCCGTGACGCGCGAGGACGAGCGCTACACCCTCACGATCAAGGCGATCGGCCGCGACGGCAAGCCCGCCGCGGACTGGCGGGCGGAGCTGCAGGGTGTCACCGGGGACGCGCAGGGCGGTTTCGCCGGTCTCGGCACCGGCCTGGAGACCCTGCGCGTGCCGAAGGGCCGCTACCTGCTGACCGGCCGCCAGTGGGTCTCGCCGGACCAGCCGAACCCGAACTACAACTGGTTCAACGGCACGAACATCGACATCAAGGCCGACACCTCGATCACGCTCGACTCCCGGCAGGCCAAGCCCGTCGACGTCGACTGGCCGAGTGGCACCCCCGAGGAGCGCCACTCGTACATCAGGGTCGGCCACAAGATGCCGGTGACGGAGTACGGCTTCGGTCTGCTGGGCGTGCCGCTGCAGTTCCTCAGCACCGCGCACGTCGGTCCGGAGGGCAAGGCCGGCGAGATGAACGAGCTGCTCGTCGCCTCCTACACCGGCGCCGGCCGCGACGAGTTCCACCTCGCCGACCAGTCCACGACGCTCACGAAGTTCTGGACGGGCTACCGCAAGCAGCTGAGGTCCCAGGACGTCGTGACCATCGAGGCCGCGTCGGGCACCACCGCGCCGGACCGCACCGGCTACCTGTTCGCCAGCGCCGCCGTCGGGGACAGCCCGCTGTTCGGCGTCGCGTTCGGGCACGCCCTGCCGCACACCAGGAAGATGTACCTCTACTCGCCCAAGCACACCTGGGGCTTCCGCTTCGAGCAGGACGGCAGCGCCGGCACCGAGGCGTACTGGGCCGCGGAGGACGAGCAGTTCAAGCCGGGCCGCACCTACAAGAAGACGTTCAACACCGGAGTCTTCGGCCCCGCGCTCACCAATGAACGCCGCGTCGGCCTCTACCGCGACGGGGACGTCCTCTTCGGCAGCCTGCCGTTCTTCGCCGACGGGCAGGGCCGCTCCGGCGGTTCGGTCGTGGACTCGGGGTCGACGGTGCTGCGGCAGGGCGGCAAGGTGGTCGACTCGACCGACCGGCCGCTGGACCTGGAGACGTTCTTCTCGCTGCCGCAGGCTCCCGGCCGGTTCGAGCTGACCACCACGGCGAACCGCTCGGGCGTCGCGGCGATCAGCACCTCGGTCACCACGACGTGGGGCTTCGACTCGGCCACGACGCCGGCCGTCACGCAGTTGTCGTTGCCGATGGTCCGGTTCACGCCGGCGCTCGGCCTCGACGGGACGCTGCCCGCGTACCGGGTCCAGCCGATCCCGCTGACCGTGCAGGGCAAGGTGAAGTCGCTGTCCGCGCAGGTGTCCTACGACAAGGGCCGCACCTGGCAGCGGACACTGGTCGTCGGCGACTCGATGCTGGTGATCAACCCGGGCCGGGGCGGCAGCGTCTCGCTGCGGGCCACGGCCGTCGGCAGGAGCGGTGAGTCGGTCACCCAGACCGTGGTCAACGCCTACCTGACGAAGTAGTGCGAGTGCGGCGGGCGCCCGGACCGGGCGCCCGCCGTCTCAGCGCTTCGGGAACGCCTCGTCGTAGAGCGCGCGCAACGACGGTTCGTCGATCCCGCTGTACCCGCAGCCCATCACCTTGAGGTCGCTCGCCGCGACGAGGTACCTCCGGCCGGTCTCGGGTTCGAACCCGAGCAGCACGGGCGCGCCGGTGGTGTTCCTGACCTCGACGAGGTCGGCCTCCCCCGTCCAGGCGCGATGCACCTGGAGCGTCACGACGTCGCCCTCGACCCGCAGGACGGTGGCCTCGAACGCCATCTGCGCCTGCTCGGCGAGGACCGCCGCCTCGGGCTGACGGCACCGGACGTCCCCGTCGGCAGGCCCCGCCGTGAGCACGGCGATCGTGGTCTTGCGGCCGCTGGACGACGTCGTGGTCGTCGCCGGCGCCTGCGACGTGCTGGTGCCGGGCGACGGCTGAGCGCTGGTCGCCGGCCGTCCCCCGCTGGTGTCGGGCAGCCCGTGCCCGTTCTCCAGACCGGGCTGCGTCGTCGTCGGCAACGCGACGTCCGGCCGCGGTGCCCGCTCGGAGTCCCCGCCGGTCAGCACCAACGCTCCGGCGACCACCGCGATGACGGCCGCGGCGCCGACGAGCAGCGGCAGCCGTCGCGAGGGGAATCTCGGCGCGACGGGAACGTCGAGCGCGGCACCGGCGACGCGCCGCCGCGCCTCGTCCTCCGGCAGGGGCCGCAACGAGCGCGCCGGATCGGCGCGGCGCATCCGGTCGCGCAGGTCGTCGTCGGTCACGGCCGCTCTCCTTCCGCCTGCTCGTCCAGCAGGGACTTCAACTTCCGGCGTGCCCGGTGCAGGCGGATGCTCACGGCGTTGGCGCTCATGCCGACCACCTGGGCGATCTCCGCGGGGCCGAGCTCCTCCCACGCCCAGAGCCGCACCAGCTCGGCGTCCGCGGAGGACAGCCGCGCGAGCGCTCCGGCCAGCCCCGGATCCGGGTCGTCGCGCGCCGGCGCGTGCTCCGGCGGTCTGGCGAGCTGCCAGATCCGCACGAGCAGCCGGTCCTGCCTGCGCCGCGACCGTTCCGCGTTGGCGAGGCAGTTGCGCGCCACCGCGTACGCCCAGGCCAGCGGTTCGGCCGGCATGTCGTCGCGGCGCCGCCAGGCGACCAGCAGCGTCTCGGACAGCACGTCGTCCGCGGTCGCGGCGTCGGTCCGCCGCGCCAGGTACCGGCGCAGCGGCTCGATCAGCTCCTGCGCGACGGCCTCGAACCCCGTCTGGCGCGGTTCCACGTCCACCTGCTCCACCCCAGGTCATGTCCGGCAGGACGCCCGCTCTTTCACCCCCGCGCCGATATATCAGTCGGCCGATATATCAGTTAGAGGGTGTCACGGTGGTCAGACGCCCTCACCAGGCACGATCCGGTCGCTGAGCACCTCACCAGACACCTGGGCGTGGGCGAGCCGCCGGACGGCCTTGAGGACCGTGTCGCCCATGAGGGTGCCGACGACCATCGCCTCGATGACGTCGTCGGGCGAGGTGTGCCGGACGACGTACTCCAGGTCGGCCTGCGCGATGATCCGCAGCCCCTCCAGGTAGGGGTCGAGGAGGTCCCTGAAGTCGTTGTGGCCGAGCGAGCGGGCCGCGGACAGGGCCGCCGCGAGCATGTGGGTCACGTTGGACTCGGTCACGTCGACGCACTCGGTCTGGCCGTGGCGCCCGAAGAACTCCTGGACGTCCTTGATCGCCAGCGGGTCGAGCTCGGCCGGGCCGGGCTGGCTGATGGCCTCCTGCACCGCGCCGAGCTTGTGGTGCAGCGACTCGTCGCGCGTGTCGATCGCGGTCAGGACCTCGCGCACGGTGGCGATCGAGAGGCCGCCCACCTCCATGAGCGCGCGGACCAGCTTGAGCCGGCGCAGGTGCTCCTCGTCGTAGTGGGCCTGGTTCGGGCTGGTCAGCACGCCGGCGGGCAGCAGTCCCTCACGCAGGTAGTACTTGATCGTCGGCACCGGGACGCCGCTTCGCTTCGCAAGCTCGCCAACACGCATATGGATAGTGTACCTTCCCGTTTGTCGATAGCGGAGAGTGCCGCTATCCATTCGTTCGAGGGGGCTCGAATGCTGAAGGCAGCGCAGAACTGGCACCGGCCGTTAGTGGTCTTCGGATCACTGATGGTGCTCCTGATCCCGATCGCGCTCGTCGGACTGCTGCTCGACGACCGGACGGTGGTCAACTCGCCGATCTGGCTCAAGCCGTTCAAGTTCGCCGTGTCGCTCGCTCTCTACGCGTTCACGCTGGCGTGGCTGCTGACCTACCTGAAGAGGTTCCAGCGCGTCGGATGGTGGGCGGGCACCATCCTCGCGGCGGCGGGCGCCCTTGAGATGGTCGTGATCGTCGGCCAGGTCATCCGCGGTCGGCGCAGCCACTTCAACTTCGAGACGCCGCTCGACACGACGCTGTTCTCGATCATGGGCTCCACCATCGTCGTGCTGTGGGTGACCCACGCGATCGTCGCGATCCTGTTGTGGCGCACCGAGTTCGAGAACAAGGCGCTCGCGTGGTCGATCCGGCTCGGGCTCCTGATCTCGTTCCTGGGCCTCGGCGTCGGGTTCCTGATGACCAGCCCGAAGCCCGGCCAGGCGCTCGACGGCGACACCCTCGGCTCGCACACCATCGGCGCGGCCGACGGCGGCGCCTACATGGCGATCACCGGGTGGAGCACCGAGCACGGCGACCTGCGGGTCGGCCACTTCGTCGGCATGCACGCGCTGCAGGTGCTGCCGGTGATCATCGCGCTGCTCGGCGCCCGCGCCAACACGAAGATCGCCTGGGTCACCAGCGCGTCGTTCCTGGGGATCTTCCTGCTCGTGACCTGGCAGGCGCTGCGCGGCCAGTCCCTCGTCCAGCCGGACGGCACGACGTTGCTCGCGCTGGCCGGAATCGTCGTCGCGACCGCACTGGGACTGGTGTGGGCGCGTGAACCGAAGAAGGAGCTCGTGTCCGCATGACCGCCCTGCTGTTCGACCTGACGTTCCTGGTGGCCGCGCCGTTCTGGGCGCTCATGATCCTCGCGCCGAAGTGGTCGTGGACGAAGAGGATCGCCGAGTCGTACCTGATCGTGTTGCCACCGGCCCTGATCTACGTCGTGTTGCTGGTCCCGGAGCTGACCACGGTGCTGCCACTGGTCACCCGGCCCGAGATCGGCCCGCTGGCGGACTACCTGGCCACACCGGCCGGCACCGCGCTGGTGTGGGCGCACATGCTCGCGTGGGACCTGTTCGTCGGACGCTGGATGTACCTGGAGGGACGCCGCCTCGACGTCCACCCGCTGGTGATGGCACCCGTTCTGGTGATCACCATCCTCCTGGCCCCGGTCGGGTTGCCGCTGTTCCTGATCGTGCGCAAGGTGTGTGACGCAAAGAACAGGGGTACCGCTGTGGTTACTCACCAGTAACTAGGGCTAGAGTTGGCGTTACCGACCGGTAGGGATGTCGCGCTCCCCCGCCGGAGTGGACAGAGTTGTCACCACAAGTGGAGGAGACGCCGTGGCCGCACCAGCAGCGCCGGCACGCGTTCGGAACGTGGTCTTCGTCGACGGCGTACGCACGCCGTTCGGCAAGGCCGGTCCCAAGGGGATCTTCGCCGAGACCCGTGCCGACGACCTGATCGTCAAGGTCATCCGGGAGCTGCTGCGCAGGCACCCCGAGCTGCCGCCGGAGCGGGTCGACGAGGTCGCCATCGCCGCGACCACGCAGATCGGCGACCAGGGCCTCACGCTCGGACGCACCGCCGCACTGCTCGCGGGCCTGCCGAAGTCGGTCCCCGGCTACTCGATCGACCGCATGTGCGCCGGCGCGATGACCGCCGTGACCACGGCCGCGAGCGGCATCGCGTTCGGCGCCTACGACATCGCCATCGCGGGCGGCGTCGAGCACATGGGCCGCCACCCGATGGGCGAGGGCGTCGACCCGAACCCGCGCTTCCTGTCGGACCGCATCGTCGACACCAGCGCGCTCGTCATGGGGCAGACCGCGGAGAACCTGCACGACCGGTTCCCGCACATCACCAAGGAGCGCACGGACGCCTACGCGGCCGCCTCGCAGGCCAAGTACGCCGACGCGCTGAAGAACGGCAAGATCGGGCCGGAGCTCGTGCCCGTCGCGACCCGTTCCGCGGAGAACGGCTGGGGCCTCGCGACGGCCGACGAGCCGCCGCGTCCGGGCACCACGGTCGACGACCTGGCGAAGCTCAAGACGCCGTTCCGCCCGCACGGCCGGATCACCGCGGGCAACGCGGCCGGTCTGAACGACGGCGCGACCGGCTGCATCCTCGCCGAGGAGGAGACCGCGCGCGAGCTCGGCCTGCCCGTCGGCATGCGGATGGTCGGCTACTCGTTCCTGGGTGTCGAGCCCGAGGTCATGGGCATCGGCCCGGTTCCCGCGACGGAGAAGGCCCTTCAGCGCGCCGGTCTGTCCATTGAGGACATCGGCCTGTTCGAGGTGAACGAGGCGTTCGCGATCCAGGTGCTCGCGTTCCTCGACCACTTCGGCATCGCCGACGACGACGCCCGCGTGAACCAGTGGGGCGGCGCGATCGCGACCGGCCACCCGCTGGCTTCCTCCGGCGTGCGCCTGATGACGCAGCTCTCGCGCCAGTTCGCTGAGCGTCCGGACGTCCGTTACGGCCTCACCACCATGTGTATCGGCATCGGCATGGGTGGAACGGTCATCTGGGAGAACCCGAACTGGAGTGGCAAGTGACCATCACCGCTGAGGAAGCAAAGGCGATCTTCCCCGACGAGGTCGTCACTCACGCCAAGACTCGTCTGATCAGCGTGCCCGGCCTCGACAAGCCGGTCGCGTTCATCACGATCGACAACGGCCTGGACCACACGCGTCCGTCGACGTTCGGTCCGCAGTCGCTGGTGTCGCTCGGCGCCGCGTTCGACGAGGCCTACGCGGCTTCACCGGCCGCGATCGCCGTCACCGGCAAGCCGTTCATCTTCGCCGTCGGCGCCGACCTGACCGCCGTCGAGCAGGCCACGGACCGCTCGCAGGGCGTCACGATCGGCAAGCTGGGCCACGAGGTCTTCAAGAAGTTCACCGACTCGGACATCCCGACCTTCGCCTTCGTCAACGGCGCGGTCATGGGCGGCGGCCTGGAGCTCGCGCTCTCGTGCCACTACCGCACGCTGGCGTCGAACGCGGCCGCGATCGCACTGCCCGAGGTGTTCCTGGGCCTGTTCCCCGGCTGGGGCGGCACGCAGCTGCTGCCGAACCTGATCGGCGCCAACGACGCCGTGACGGTGATCTTCGAGAACGCGTTGAACCAGAACAAGATGCTCAAGCCGAAGGACGCGCTCGGCCTCGGCATCGCGGACGTGCTGTTCGACTCCGCGGACTACCTGGAGCAGTCGCTGCTGTGGCTGTCCGGCGTCGTGCGCGGCGAGATCTCCGTGCCCCGCAAGGAGATCGACCGCGGTGACGCGTGGGACGCGGCCGTCGCGCGAGCCAAGGGCATCGTGCACGGCAAGACCAAGGGCGCGGCGCCCGGCGCGTTGAAGGCGCTGGAGCTGCTGGAGCTGGCGCGCGAGAACGACCTCGACAAGGGCTACGCCGCCGAGACCGAGGGCCTCGCGGACCTCGTCATGAGCGACGAGCTGCGCGCGGGCCTGTACTCGTTCAACCTGGTGCAGAAGCGCGCGAAGCGGCCGGCCGGTGCTCCCGACAAGTCGTTGGCGCGCAAGGTCACCAAGGTCGGTGTCGTCGGTGCGGGCCTGATGGCCTCGCAGATGGCGCTGCTGTTCATCCGCCGCCTGCACGTGCCGGTCGTGCTGACCGACATCGACCAGGCGCGCGTGGACAAGGGCGTCGGCTACGTCCACAGCGAGATCGACAAGCTGGCGTCGAAGAAGCGCGTCTCGCCCGACGAGGCGAACCGCCTGAAGGCTTTGGTCTCCGGCTCGCTCGACAAGGCCGCGTTCTCCGACGCCGACTTCGTGATCGAGGCCGTGTTCGAGGACCTCGCCGTGAAGCAGCAGGTGTTCGCCGAGGTCGAGGAGCACGTCTCCGCGGAGGCCATCCTCGCCACGAACACGTCGTCGCTGTCGATCACGGACATGGCGTCGAAGCTCAAGCACCCCGAGCGGGTCGTGGGCTTCCACTTCTTCAACCCGGTCGCGGTCATGCCGCTGCTGGAGATCGTGCGCGCCGAGCAGACCGACGACGCCACTCTCGCCACGGCGTTCTCGATCGGCAAGCAGCTCAAGAAGTCCTCGGTGCTCGTGAAGGACGCGCCCGCGTTCGTCGTGAACCGCCTGCTGACCCGCTTCATGGGCGAGGTCATCAAGTCGGTCGACGAGGGCACGTCGTTCGAGGTCGCCGACAGGGCCACCGAGCCGCTGGGCCTGCCGATGTCGCCGATGATCCTGCTGCAGCTGGTCGGTTCCGCCGTCGCGCTGCACGTGTCGGAGACGATGCACGGCGCGTTCCCGGACCGCTTCTCGGTGTCGGACAACATGAAGAAGTTCGTCGCCGCGGGCAAGGGCGCCGTCTGGCAGTGGGACTCGTCCGGCAACCAGACCGTCGACCCCGAGGTCCTGGCGCTGTGGGACTTCGGCTCGGCGCCGCTCACCGGCGACGAGGTGAAGAACCGCGCGCTGGAGGCACTCGCCGAGGAGATCCGGATCATGCTCGACGAGGGCGTGGTCGCGGAGGCGCAGGACATCGACCTGTGCATGCTCCTGGGCGCCGGGTGGCCGTTCTGGCTGGGCGGCATCACCCCGTACCTGGACCGCACCGGCATCTCGGAGAAGGTCACGGGCAGGCGCTTCCTGGCGCCGGGCGTGGCCTCCGTGCCCGCCTAGTTCCGGGCAGCCGAAGCCCCGGCTCCTCCTCGACGGAGCCGGGGCTTCGCCACGTCTAGACCTCCGGCACCATCTCCGGCTCGTGGAGCTCGACCTCACCGGCCTTGCAGATGAAGTAGGCGTCGATGTTCGTCGCGCGCAGCGTCACCTCGGAGCCCGCCACCAGCTCCCGGTAGCGCGGCAGGTCGGGCAGGCCGATGGCGACGGTGTCGAACGGGTGCGTCTGGCGCAGCATCAACGACCTGCGCAGCGCCTCGCCGAACGCCCAGCGGGGCGATTCCTCGTCCCCGGGAACTTCTACCAGCGCGCCTTCGAGGTGGCGTTCGAGCGCGGCTCGCACGTGGTCCGCCGTGCTCCACGCCGCGATGTCCGTGACAGTCATGTGTCACGTATCGGGATCAATGGCCGGATCATTAGCACTTCGGATGTTTCGATCAGGTCATGTTCCGCGGCACCGAACCGTCCGTACGTACGGTTTCTTCCGGTCTCGGGGTGGGACTCGTCCGCGTTCCTCACTGGTGGAACGCGATCTCCGCGAACTCCCGCACCCGCGCGACCGTGATCCCCTCGCGCTGCTCCACGGCCAGCGGGTGGCCGGTGGGTTCGAGCTCGATCACCGGGCGCACGCCGATCTCCTGCGTGTGCAGGTTGGTCTTGAGGTTGAGCGTCGTCGGCTCGTACCCCGGCAGGACGGTCGACAGCCACCCGAAGTACGGCGGCTCGTGCACCCGTGCCGGGTTCTCGAAGACCTCGGCCATGCGGGAGAAGTTCGCCGGCGAGAGCGACACCCACACGCCCCACTCCAGGTCCTCGTCGGCGTCGCGCACCGGCAGCACGATGCGGCCGCGCACGAAGAAGTGCTCGTCGTTGATCACGCACTGCTCCTCGCCGAGGACGCTCGCCGGGTTCTCGGCCATCTCGGCCGACCAGTACGCGGGAGCGGGCATCGAGTAGGCGAACGGCAGGCCGTCGTGGACCTGACCACAGCTCCCGCAGGTGAACGCCGGAGAAATCATGGCGGGCAGCCTAGAGGTTCGCGGACGCCTCCAGTTCACCTCGCCCACCTACCCTCACCGCCGTGCCGATCACCGCGCAGCGCCGGGCCTACCTGACGGCCGAGTACGTCGCCGTCTTCTTCGGCTTGGCCCTCGTCTACTTCTTCCTGGCACGCGGCACGAGCCCGATCCCCGTGCTGCTGGTGCTCGGCGGCGCGAGCGTCGCGTACCTGCTGCGCTCCCCCGCGTTCGACCGCAGATCGTTGTGGCGCGGGGAGGAAGTCGGGCTGAGGCCGATCCTGACGCTCTGGGCCGTCGCCGCTGTGGCCGCCACAGCGGTCGTCGCGGCGCTGTTCCCGGACCGGCTGTTCGAGTTGCCGAAGGAGCAACCGCTGCTGTGGCTGGCGGTGATGGTGTTCTACCCGCTGCTCAGCGTGTACCCGCAGGAACTGGTGTTCCGCGCGTTCCTGTTCGAACGCTACGGGCCGGCGTTCGGCACCTGGACTGTCGCGGCGAGCGCGGCGGCGTTCGGGTTCGTGCACATCGTGTTCGGCAGCTGGGTGTCCGTGGTGCTGTCGGCAGCGGGCGGCTGGCTCTTCGCCACCCGCTACCGGCGCACTCGGTCACTTCTGGCGGCGTCGGTCGAGCACGCGCTGTACGGCGTGCTCGTGTTCACGGTCGGCCTCGGCCAGTACTTCTTCCACGGAGCTCAGACCTGACGGATCGGCACGACCTCGACGAGCCGGGCGACGTCCTTGAAGTCCTTGACGTTCATCGTCAGCACCGGCAGACCCGCGACCGCCGCGGTGGCCGCGATCTGGAGGTCCATCCGCCGCGGCCGCGGGCTACGGCCGGCCCGCCGCACGAGCGACGCCATCTGCCCGTAGACCTTGGCCTCCTCGACGCCGAACGGCAGCACCTCGAACGTCTGCAGCGCCGCGTAGTACCGCTCCGTGCGCGCGAACCGCTCGACCGGGTCCTCGGTGTCGAGCCCGAACGCGAGCTCCGCGATCGTGACGGCGCTGAGGAACGGCTGGGCGTTGAGGTACTCGCCCAGATTCGCCCGCTCGAGCCTGATCAGCACACAGGTGTCGAGCAGACAGCTCAGCTCTGCCACGGGTCGTCCAGCGGGTCGTCCTCGCCGAACACCTGGTCGGCGGCGCGCCGGTCGGCCTCCCAGCGGTCCGCGTCGACGGGCGGCAGGGTGCCGAAGAGCACCTGCACGTCACCGAGCGGCGGACGGCTCACGGGGTCCTCCCGGTACGGCGAGAGCTGGGCGACGGGTTTGTTGTTGCGGGTGACGACGAAGCTCTCACCCGCCTCGACGCGTCGCATGATCTCCGCGTTGTCGTTGCGGAGCTCACGCTGGCCGATGGCTTTGAGCTGCTGCATGCCACCACCGTAGCGCAGTACGCCAAAAAGTGCTACAGAGTGGCTACAGGCCGTCCCGGCCATCCGCGACACGTGCTGAAAGCCCCGCCACGAGTCGTTCCGCACCGACGCCTACTTCGACAACACCATGCGCGACGCCGTACAACGCGCCGGACCTCACGGCCCGGTCCACGTCTCGATCGCCGTGGTGAGCGTCGCCGGATCGGCCACCCACGCGACGTGACCGTCCGGCCGGATCAGCACACCGCCGTGACCGTCGAGGTCGTCGAGCAGCACGGGCCGACCTGGGCGCAGCAGTTCGGCAACGGTGGTGGACCTGCCGCCGACCTCCACCGCGACGTTCGGCGCAAGTCTGCCGAGCAACGGGTGTGCACCCGGTATACGAGCGTCATACCGCGTGTCGACGCCGGTGACGAGCTCAGCGAGATGCTTTCCCGCGACACCGTTCAGGTCTGCGAGCAGCTCTCGCACCGGTGAGAGGGTCTCACCACCCAACAACGACTGGGCCCGCGTCGTCCGCAGCACGCGCGCGCCCGCCGGATGCCGTTCGTCGTGGTAGGTCTGCAGCAACCCTGCCGGCGCCCTGCCCAAGACGGTCGCGGCGAGCTTCCAGCCGAGGTTCATCGCGTCGGCCAGCGCGACGTTCACCCCGACCGCACCGGCCGGCGGGTGGACGTGCGCGGCGTCGCCCGCCAGGACCACCCGGCCGTGCACGTACCGCTCGGCCTGCCGGGCCGCGTCCGAGAACCTGGTGAGCCACAAGGGCCTTCCCAGCGGCACCTCACGACCGAGTCGCGCGTTCAGCAGCTCGCGGACGTACTCGAACTCCACCGGGCCGGACCGCGGTTCGGGCTCCTCCAGCACGATCCGCACGTAGCCGGGCCGGGGCAGCACGAACACCTCACCCGTCGCGAGCGCGTCGTAGTCGGCCTCGACGTCCGCGATCAGCCCGTACGAGGTCGCGTCCACACCGGGGAACGCGATGCCCGCGTGCTTGCGCACGAAGCTGCGGCTACCGTCGCAGCCGATCAGGTAGGAGAAGCGGCGGCGCTCGTCGCCCACCACGACGTCGACCCCGTCGGAGTCTTGTGAAAAGCCGACGACCTCACTCCCCCACCGCACGCGCACGCCGAGTTCGGCGAGCCACTCCTCCAGCAGTTCATCGACCCGGTTCTGCGCGATGCCGAGCGTGTACGGGTGATCGGTGTCCATGGTGGACAGGTCCAGGAACACGCCCGGCACGAACATCCCGTACGTCACCACAGGTCCCTCCGCGAGGAACCGTTCGGCGAGGCCGCGCCGGTCGAGCAGCTCCAGGCTGCGCGCGGACAACGTGAAGCCGCGCGGGTGCGGCCACCGGGCGGGCGCCGCGTCCACCACCTCGACCTCGACGCCGGCCAGCGCGAGTTCCGCCGCCAGCAGCAACCCCGCCGGACCCGCGCCGGCGACCAGGACCGCCGTCACCCCTCCTCCGGCCAGGCGAGCCGGCCCGACTCGACGTCGCCGATGATCTCCTCGACCCAGCCGAGCTCGGCCTCGGCCATCCGGACCGCGTACTCGACCTCCACGACGAACAGCCGGGGCACCTGCTCCAGCGCGTCGCGGTGACCGCCGCGCATCTCCTCCAGCGACCCCCGCAACCCCTCCGCCCGCTCCCGCAACGCCTCCACCGCGCCGGACGGCCCGAGCGCTCCGAGGTAGCTGACGGCGGAGAGGAACTTCGGGAACTCGGCCTGCGGTTCGCGCACCAGCCGGTCGACCCAGCGGACGAACTCCTCGCGTCCCGCGGAGGTGAGCCCGTAGACCGTCCGCTCCGGCCGGGCGCCGACCTTCACCGTCTCACGCGCCTCGATCCACCCCTCGCGCATGAGAGCGCGCACAACGTCGTAGAGCGACCCCGTCGTGACCTTGAAAGCCCTGTCCATACCGCGTTCGCGCAGCGCCGACGCCATCGCGTGCGGATGCAGCGGCGACTCCAGCAGCAGTCCCAGCACCGCCATACCCAGCGGGTTCTTCATCACTCGGCTCCGATCGCTCGGATCCGAGTATTTGTGGAGCCACCCCGGTTGTCAACTAGCCTGTTCAGATATGAGAACGATTCGCGTCTTGGCTCCCCTGCTCCTGGCCGCGAGTCTCGTGGCGCCCGCGCAAGCCGCCCCTGCGGAAGCGAACGCGGACGAGGCGACCTGGACAGGTCCCCTCAGCACCCGAGGCCGATGGATCGTCGACGCCAACGGCGACCGCTTCAAGCTCAAGTCCGGCAACTGGCACGGTGCGAGCGGCACCTACACCGGGTCCGGCGACATCAACGACCCCGCCAACCACCACTCCGGCGAGAAGGCCGCCCAGGTCCCGCTCGGACTCGACCGCGCGACGATGGCCACGATCATCAGCGGTTTCAAGGAGATCGGCGTCAACAGCATCAGGCTGCCGTTCTCCAACCAGATGCTCAAGGACACCAACCCCGTCAACGGTCTGAAGGACGCGCAGCTCAACGGCAAGCGGCCGCTGGAGGTCTACGACGCCGTCGTGGCCGAGCTGACCCGCAACAACCTCGCCGTCATCCTCAACAACCACACCACCACCTCGCGCTGGTGCTGCGGCGTCGACGGCAACGAGCGCTGGAACACCAGTCAGAGCACCGACCAGTGGATCAACGACTGGGCGTTCGTCGCCGACCGCTACAAGGCCAACAAGCGCGTGGTCGGCGCGGACCTCTACAACGAGGTGCGCCGCAACGTCTGGGACGACCCGAACTGGGGCTGGGGCAACGACCACGACTGGCACAAGGCCTCGCAGCAGGCCGCTGACCGCCTCCAGCAGGTCGCGCCCGACCTCCTCGTGATCGTCGAGGGCATCAACTGGACGGGCATCCCGGTCGACGGGTTCGCGCACGGGCGTCCGACGCTCGAACCGGCGCGCTTCCTGAGCCACACGCTGGCCAACCCCGAGAAGCTCGTGTACTCCGCCCACTTCTACGGCTACACCGGCCCGAACCACAGCGGTGCCACGGGAGTCGGCGAGACGACCGACCCGCGTTACCAGGACCTGTCACCGCAGGACCACATCAACGTCCTGCAGCGCCAGGCGTTCTTCATCACCGAGGCGCAGAAGCACTTCACCGCACCGTTGTGGATCAGCGAGTTCGGCGTCGGCGGCCGCGGCGAGAACAACCTCAAGGCGCGCGACTGGTTCGAGCGGTTCGTGAACCAGCTGGTCGCGAACGACACCGACTTCGCCTACTGGCCGCTGGTCGGCTTCCACACCGACCGCGGTGGCAACGGATGGGCGTTGCTGCACTGGGACGCCGCCGGCAACCGCATGGGCGTCAACGACGGTGACGACTGGCGCGCCGGGGCGTGGAACCGCCTCGTCAACGCTCCGAGCCGCACCGGTCAGGTTCCGCGCGAGACGCGGTTCAACCAGCTGCTCAAGGAATCGTGCCCGCAGAGCGAGAAGCTGGTCGGCATCAGCCACACCGGCAACCGCGGCCTGTGCGTCAGCGGTCCACAGTGGAGCAACACCACCAGGGTCACCAACGAGCAGCACGTGACCAACGACTGGGCGTCCGGGTACACGAAGCTCCAGTGCCCGAACGGGAACGCGGCCGTCGGCTACGCGAACTTCACCCTGGTCTGCGCGCCCGTCGCGCAGGGCAACCAGACGCGCGTCCTCTGGTTCGACCGCGGTGACAACCGGCCGGACCAGGGCGGTGACTGGGCCAACGGCCACTACAAGGGCCAGTGCGCGCAGGACGAGCACATCGCCGGTGTCGCCTACAACTGGCGCAGGACGCCGGACGCGTTGCTCTGCCGGAAGTGAAGTCCGAAGTGCTCCAGAAGAGCGGCCGCGGGATCCTCGACGTCAGTCAGGGTCTTGCGGCCGTTCTCCGTTCGCACGATCTTCTTGTCCGTCACGGTGATCCGCCCGGTGGGCAACGCGAGTGACGCCATCGGCCCGGCGCGGAAGTGCGACTCCGGCGCGGTCTGGTGCCACCAGCAGGTCGGGACGAACTCGGCGAGCTCGCGCGGGCGGCGCTCCAGCCGGTAGCGGCGTTCGCCGTCCATCAGCACCTCCACGTCGTCGCCCACGTCCACCAGGCGGAACACGCCGAACGGGTCGTGCTGGTCCTCACGCGACTTCCAGTCGAGCGGGTGCAGCGTGAACGAGCCGAACCCGACGTCGGCGAGCCAGGCGCCGTCCACCACCAGCGCCATGTGGTCGAGCGGCGGGCCGAGCGGCCGGCGCTCACCGATCGTGCGCGCCCCGAGCACGTCGACGTGATGTCCCAAGTGCCGCAACAACTCCGCGAACATCCCGTTGAGCTCGTAGCAGAACCCGCCGCGCCGCTGCACCACGATCTTGTCGTGCAGCCACGGGATCTCCAGGACGATCCGCTCGTCCATGTGGATGTGGAGGTTCTCGAACGGGACGCTCAGCAGGTGCCGTTCGTGCAGCTCCGCCAACGATGACGTGCGCGAGGCACCGATGCGCTGTAGGTAGTCGTCCACCGTGTCACGATAGCCGCATGGGTGAGGTCAGGATCGGCACGTCGGGCTGGGTCTACCCGCCCTGGCGCGGGGTCTTCTACCCCAAGGGCGTCACGCAGAAGCGCGAGCTGGCCTACCTGAGCGAGCAGCTCGGTTCCGTGGAGATCAACGGCTCCTTCTACTCGCTGCAACGCCCGTCGAGCTACCAGAAGTGGGCCGCCGAGACGCCGGACGACTTCGTGTTCTCGGTCAAGGGCAGCCGTTTCATCACGCACATGAAGCGCCTGAAGGACGGCCACGAGCTCCTGGCGAACTACCTCGCGTCCGGAGTCCTCGCCCTGGGCCCGAAACTCGGCCCGATCCTCTGGCAGCTCCCGCCCACGCTGCGGTTCGACGCGGACCTGCTCACGAGCTTCTTCGAGAGCCTCCCCCGCACCACCACCGAGGCCGCCGAGGTCGCGAAGCGCCACGACCACCGCGTCGACCCGGCCCACACGACCACCGACGCGGAACGGCCGATGCGCTACGCCGTCGAGGTGCGCCACGACAGCTACGCCACTCGCGAGTTCACCGACCTGCTCCGGCGCCACGACGTCGCGCTCGTGGTCGCCGACGCCGCCGGCAAGTACCCGCTGATCGAGGAGGTGACGAGCGACTTCGTCTACGTCCGTCTGCACGGCCACGACGAGCTCTACGTCAGCGGCTACACCGACGAGGGTCTCGACCGGTGGGCGGAGAAGGTCAGGGCGTGGCGCGAGCAGGGGGACGTGTTCGTCTACTTCGACAACGACGCGAAGGCCTACGCCCCGCGTGACGCGAAGGCGCTCCAAGATCGTCTGGCCGATTGACCCGAACGGACGCACACTCGTCTGCGACGGAGGTGCGCCCATGTCGTTGAAGAGCCTCATCGCCGCCCTGGCGATCACTGCGGGCGCGGTCGCCTCCAGTGGGATCGCTGTAGCGCAGAGTGACAAGAGCTGCGACAAGGGCGAGTTCTGCGTGTGGGCGGGGCCGGACTACACGGGCGCCGTGCAGCGCCTCGACGTGGAATCGGCCAACCCCGGCGAGTGCATCACCCTCACGGTGACCGGCAAGTCGTTCGCGAACCGCCTGAGCAGGGACGCGACCGTGTACCAGCGCGAGAACTGCTCGACGGAGGCCGAGTTCACCACCTATCCGAAGCACGGCACCTACGTGCCGGACGCCTACTTCGTGATCAGGGGCCTGCAGGTGTGGGGTCCTTAACGACCGGGACCACCTTTAGTCACCCTATGTAACACCACTCGATCGTGTGAGTACTCACCAGTAGGTCCCCTTTCGTGCCTAAGTTGCCGCCCTATCGAGTGGTGGCAGCTGGAGGAAATGTGACCGTGGCGGGTGAAGCCGGGTTACTCGAACTTATGGCCGGGCGACTGGCCAAATACGAACTCACCCCACGTGCGGCAGAACTGGTGCTGGCGGCGTGCCGGGGCGAGGCGGCGCTGGACCGCGCGCTCGCCGGTGTGCCCGCCGAGGAGCAGGCCCCTCACGAGCGTTCCGACGGCCCCGGCCAGGGGATCTACCTGTCGGAGATCCGCGTGCGCGGCTTCCGGGGCATCGGTCCCCAGGCACGCCTGCCGCTCGCACCGGGTCCGGGGCTGACCGTCGTCACCGGGCGCAACGGCTCGGGCAAGTCGAGTTTCGCCGAGGCCGCAGAGCTGGCGCTGACGGGCTACAACGCGCGCTGGGCGCGGGCACGGCACGACGTGTGGCGGCAGGGCTGGCGCAACCTGCACCAGACCGACACCGCCGTCGAGCTGGACCTCGTCCACGCCCAGCGGCAGGGCAGGACGACGATCCGAAGACGCTGGGCCCCGCACGAGGAGCCGACACAGGGAGAGTGGACGCAGGACGACGAGCCGTTCGACGACCGCAGGTGGCACGACGCGCTGGAGACCTACCGGCCGTTCCTGCCCTACAGCGAGCTCGGCACCGTGCTCGACGCACAGCCCGAAGACCTCTACGAGGCGATGCACCGCCTTCTTGGACTGGAGGCGATCACCGAGGCGCAGCAGGCGCTCGCCGAGCACCGCAAGCGCCTCGCCGAGATCGTCGCCCGCCCCTACGACCGGCGGGAACGGGTGCGGGCGGAGCTGGCGGCGTCGCAGGACGAACGCGCCCACCGCGCCGCCGAGCTGCTCGGCAGCGACTCCCCCGACCTCGACGCGATCGCCGACCTCGCGCTGCGGGCCGACGTCGGCACCGGCACGAGCCTCCTGCAGCAGATCATGGACGTGACGCTGCCGCCGGCCGACGAGGTCGACAGGGTCCGCGAGGCCCTCGACCTCGCGCTCGGCACGGTGACCGAGGTGGCGACGGCCAACGCGCAGGACTCGTTGCGGTGCAGCGAGATCCTGCGGCTCGCGGTCCAGCTGCAGGAGTCCGGCGGCAACCAGGAGTGCCCGGTCTGCAACCTGGGCAAGCTCGACGGGAAGTGGCTCAGCAAGGCCAAGAAGCGCGCCGAGCACCTCGCCAGGGCCGCGGCGGAGCTGCACGAGGCGGCGGACCGGCTGGACCTGGCGGTCGCCGCCGCGCGGGCGTTGTGCCAGCCGGTGCCGCAGGTGCTGACCGAGGTCCAGGACGTGCTCGACACGACGGCGGTGGTGCAGGCCTGGCAGGCGTGGCAGGCCTGCGTGTCCGTCGACGACCCGGTGCGGCTGCGGCAGGTCGTGTTCGACCGGTACGCCGAGCTCGCGCAGGCCGTGGAGCAGCTGAAGTCCGTGGCGCGCGAGCAGATCGAGCGCCACGACCTGGTGTGGCGGCCGATGGCGATCGCGTTGTTCGAGTGGCATTCCCAGGCGCAGCAGGCGCTCGCGGACTCCGAGGTGCTCGCCGACGTCACCGAGGCGGAGAACTGGATCCGCAAGACCGCTGCCAGGCTGCGGGCCGAGCGCAGCGCGCCGTTCGCCAAGGAGTCCCAGCGGATCTGGCAGCGGTTGCGCCAGCAGAGCAACGTCGACCTGGGCGCGGTGCGGCTCGGCGGCACCCGCAACGTCGAGCTGGACGTGTCGGTCGACGGCGTGTCGAACTCGGCGCTCGCGGTGATGAGCCAGGGAGAGCTGCACTCGCTGGGCCTCGCCCTGTTCCTGCCGCGCGCGATGGTCGACGAGAGCCCGTTCCGGTTCGTCCTCATCGACGACCCCGTGCAGGCGATGGACGCGTCCAAAGTGGATGGTCTCGCCCAGGTGCTCGCGGACGTCGGGCTCACCCGTCAGGTCGTGGTCTTCACCCACGACGAACGGCTGGTGGAGGCGCTGCGGCGGTTGCGGCTGAGCAGCACCGTGTGGGAGGTCTGCCGCGGCGAGGAGTCCGTCGTGCAGGTGCGGATGGCCGAGGACCCCGTCGGCAGGTGCCTGAGCGACGCCCGCGCGATGCGCGTCGACGAGAGCCTGCCGGACGCGCTGCGGGCCGAGCTCGTGGCGTCGTGCTGCCGCACGGCCCTGGAATCGGCCTCCCACGCGAGGTTCCGGCGCGAACGGCTCGTCCGCGGCATGCCGCACGCCGAGGTCGAACGCCGGCTCGAGCTCGCGATGACGACCAGGCAGAAGCTCGCGCTCGCCGTGCTCGACGACCTCGGGGAGCCGGCGAAGCTGTTGCCGCACCTGGAGGACGTCGTCGGGTCGTGGGCCGTCGACCTGCTGCAGGCGTGCCGGGTCGGTGGTGACAGCGGCGATCTGGACGTGCTGATCAGAGACACCGAACTGCTCGCGGGATGGTTGCAGCGATGACCCTTTCCTCCGACGTCCAGGACCGGCTGACCTGCGTGGCGAACCTGCTGGCGCGCCCGGACCAGCTCGACGGCGTGCGCATCCGTTGCTGCGCCGAGCTTCTGCGCACCGCGGTGGAGCGGTCGGTCGCCCGCGCGTGCGGTGCCGAGAACTCCGACGAACCCGTGCAGGCACTGCTGATCAACCTGGCGTCCCACGTGGACGTCGACGTGGCGCACGACGTCTCGCAGCTGTGGCACGCGCTGAGCCGCGCGATCCGCCACCACGGCTACGAGCTGACCCCGACCGTCGAGGAACTGACCGGCTGGCACGCCGACACCGCCGACGTGGCCGAGGCCCTCCAGCTGCACCTGACCCTGTCCGGCACGATCGACATACCTGAAGGCACCGGTGAAACTGCTGCTGTTCGCTGACCTGCACCTGGACTCGCGCTTCCCCAGCGCGGGTCCGGTGCGGCGGAAGGCGTTGCGCGACACGTTGGGCCGCATCGTCGACCTCGCCGGGGAGACCGGCGCCGACGCGGTGCTCTGCGCCGGCGACCTGTACGAGCACGACCGCTGCTCCCCGTCCACCGCCTCGTTCCTGCGGTCGTCGTTCGACTGCTCCGTGCCGGTGTTCCTGGCTCCCGGCAACGACGACTGGTACGGCCCGCAGTCGGTCTACCAGCAGGTGGACTGGACGCCGAACGTGCACGTCTTCTCGTCGGAGTCGATGACGCCCGTGGACCTCGCCGACGGCGTCACGCTGTGGGGCGCCGCGCACGTCGGGCCCGGTCCGGCGCGGGACGTCCTCGACGGCTTCGCGGTGACCCGCGGCGGCGTGAACCTGGCCCTGTGCCACGGTTCCGCGCCCGGCGACGTCGCGATCACCGGGCTGGACCACGCGTTCCTCGGGCACGTGCACACGCCGGAGCACGCCGTGAACTACACGTTCCCCGGCAACCCGGATCCGTTGACGCCGGGCGAGACGGGCGAACGCGGAGCCGTCCTGTGCACGGTGCACGACGACGGTTCGGTGTCGCGCGAGGTGTTCGACGTGTCGGCGTCGAAGTCGCTCGACTGGCTGGACTCCGAGGAGACGTTCCCGTTGCTGGACTTCGACTCCGTGGCAGCGGAACGGACCGTGCGCGGCCAGTTCGTGCGCGACGTGCTGGCGGACGCGGCTCTGGACGAGGCCCTGCGCGGCCGTGTGCTCGCCACCGGCCTTCGTGCGTTGGAGGAACGATGAAGATCGAGTCCGTGACCGCGCACGCGTTCGGGCCGCTGCACGACCGCACGCTGCCGCTGGCGCCCGGCCTGACCGTGGTGTCCGGGGTGAACGAGTCGGCGAAGTCGTCGTGGCACGCCGCCATCCGCGCGGCGCTGTGCGGTGACCCGTCCGCGCGGCACCGCCCCTGGGAGGGCGAGTCGTGGCGGGTGGCGGCGATGGTGTCGCTGGAGTCCGGTGAGGTCGTCGCGGTGGACCGCGACCTGAACGACGACTCGGTGCCGGACGTGTCGCGCCGGCTGGGTCTCGACCGCACGTCGTTCACGGCCACGGCGTGCGTGGACCAGGCGCAGCTGCTGACCGTGCAGGACGCGGCGGGAGGCCTGCAGGACCACCTGCGGCGCGCGGCCGCCACCGCGGGCACCGACGGCACGGTGGAGCAGGCGCTGCAACGGCTGACCGCGCCGGTGGACGCGTTGAAGGACGCGCGCAACCGGGTGCGCGAGGCCGAGACGGACCTCGCCGTGGCGCGCCGTGAACACGCCCGGTACCTGGAGCTGAGCGCGCAGGCCCGTTCCGCGGCGGCCGCCCGTGCCCGGCTGGAGGTCGAGGAGCACGGTGCGTCGGTCGAGGCGCTCGTGTCCCGCGTGGCGCGGATCGGTGAGCTGCAGGAGCGCTTCGGCGACTCGCCGCCGTCGGGCATCGCCGCGCAGGAGGAACTGGCGCGCCTCGTGAATCGCGCGACGGCCGCATGGCGCGCCGCACCGAACCCCCGCGTGCTGACGGGCCCGTCGGCGGAGGCGTTGCAGGCGGAACTCGACGCCCTGCCGGGCTTTCCGGTCGGCGAGACCGCGCTCGACGACGAGCTCCGCGTCGTCGCCTCGGCCTACGCGACCGCGTCCGCCGTCGCCGTCGCGCACAACGAACGCAGGCCGTCACCGCCGACCACCGCGGAACCGTCGGTGCTGCGCGGCCTGGCCACGCGGCTCGACCCCGCCGCCGGTGGCCGTCTGACCAGCGCGTCGATCGAGGTGGACGCCGCGCGCGTGCACCAGGACGAGGCGGCGGCCGACGCGGCCCGCACGCAGGTCGAGGCCGACGTGGCCGCGGCGCACGTGCAGGAGATCGCGATGCCGAACCCGTTCCTGCGCAACGCCTTGCTGGCTCTCAGCTGCCTGACGACTCTGGTGGGCGGCCTGCTGATCCTCACGGACCAGCACATCGCGGCCGCCGGAGTCCTCGTGGCCGCACTGGTGGCCGGTGTCGCCGGCGCCATGTCCCGCGGCAACGCCCCCGAACGCGAGGCCGCCGTGGTCTTCGCCGCCGAACGCGCCGCCACCGCGACCGAGTCCCGCGGCCGTCTCTTCACCGCGGACCGCACCCTGGCCGAGGCCGAGGGCCAGCGCGCCGTGGCGGCCGAGGCAGTCCGGGTGCACGACGAGGCCGTCTCCGGCTGCGCGGCCCTGGGCATCCCCGCGGACCGCGAGACGTTGTGGCGCCTGGCGAACCGCGGCGCGTGGGAGGCCGAACACGCCGACCTCGTCTCGGAGGTCGCACGCACCGAGAAGGCCATCCGCGTGGAACTGGCCGCCCGGGGCAAGACCAACGCGGCCATCTCCGTGCCGGACCTGCTGGTGGACTACGAGACGGACTGCAAGGTGCGCGGCCGCCAGGCGTTGATGGCAGCCCAACGCCCACTGCTGGCCCAGACCCTGGCAGACCGCCGCCTGGCAGAGGCGACCGTGGCCGAGGCCACCGCCGCCCACACCCGAGCGCTGGACCTGTTGCGGCAGGCGGTGAAGGCCATCGGCCGCACCGGCAAACGCCCCGAGGACCTGCTGCGCGCGATCGCCGAGTGGCAACGCGACTGGGACCGCCTGCTCCGCGAGGCCGAGGACGAGCGCAACGCGTGGGCGGAACTCCAGTCCCTGCTGGCCTCCGGCACCCCCGACGACCTCGAAGCGACTCTCTCCGCGGCCCAGACCTACCTGGTCTCGTTGCAGGAGGCAGCTCTCCGGTACACGGCCTGCGACGCCGACCCGTCCCTGGCACCCTCCGCCGACTCGCTGGCGGCCACCGTTGCGGAGATGGCCCGCTCGTTGCCGAGCGTCCCGGACGCCGAGGAGACCGTGCAGGCGGCCGCCGCGGTTCTGGCCGAGGTGACCGCCGAGGTGGAAGCCATCGACCTGGCCTCGCAGTACCTGACCGTCGCCCGCGAGAAGGTGCACAGCACCATCGCCCCGGCCCTGGAGGAAACGCTCCGCACGTGGCTGCCTTCGATCACCGACGGCCGTTACGTGGACGCCGCAGTGGACGCGTCAACCCTGACCGTGCGCGTGTGCACGGCCTCCGACGCGTGGCACGAGGCCTCGCACCTCTCGTTGGGCACGGCGGAGCAGATCTACCTTCTGCTGCGCGTCGCCCTCGCCCAGCACCTCGCGACAGAACCGTGCCCCCTCCTGCTCGACGACGTCACCGTGCAGGCCGACTCGGTGCGCACCCACGCCGTCATGGACCTGCTGCTGCAACTCTCCGCGGACCGGCAGATCGTGCTGTTCGCGCAGGACACCGCGGTGGCCGAGTGGGCGCGGGAGCGACTGGGTGAGCGGGACGTGCTGCACCAGCTCACGCCGGTGGCGGCCTGACCGGGAGACGGGCCGCCGGTGAGGTGCCCGGGCCTCTCCCCCGGGCACCTCACTTCACCTGCGGACCTGCACGCGCAGTTCAGACGGTGGTCGCCCATCGATCGCGTCCAACCCCACGATCGCACCCGCCGGGCGTAGCGGTTCCCGGAAATGTCAGACCCCGTCGCTACCGTCGCCCCATGACCAACGCCGCCTTCCGCAAGCTCACCCCCACCAGCGACGAGCAGCTCGCCGACCTCGGCCTGCGACAGGCCGTCCTGGACCGCGCGATCGCCGCCGGCATCGACGCCCGCGCCGCCTCGCCGCCGTTCGGCCCGACGAACGCGCCGGGTCTGCTCGACTGGATCCACCGGGTGGGCACGTTGCGGCAGCTGCTGGCGGCGGAGGGGTGGCAGCGCCTCGACCACTGGAACGCGGGGCTCATCCGGCACCCGTCGCGGCCCGTGCTGCTGGGCACGTTGCAGGGCAACCGGGGAACGGGGTCGCCGGACGCGCCGTTGCGCAGCGACTACGCGAAGGGTCCTGCCATCGCGGCGATGATGCGGGACAACGACCACGACCAGTTCGCGCTGTTCGAGAACGTGCGCAGCGAGGGGCTGAAGTTGTGGTTCCTGGTGACGTACCCGTTGCAGCTGGAGGACAGGCTCGTGGTGTTGCGCGAGGTGTCGCAGCCGGAGCCGACACCGCAGAACCAGATCATCGAGCGGTGGGCGCGCCGGATCCCGTTGCCGCCGATGGAGTTCCCGCAGCTCAAGGCGCCCAATGTGGACGGTCCGGAGGAGGTGGACTTCCCGATCTCGCTCCGCCGGTGAGCGGAGCTCTGGCGCCGGCCAGGAGAGTTCGGGCACCGGTTAGGCGGTCAACGCCACCGCGAACCTGGGAAACGCGCAGACCGCGCACCTCGACGCGCCCACCTCACCCCACACCCCACACCCCACACCCCACACCCCACACCCCACACCCCACACCCCACACCCCACACCCCACACCCCACACCCCACACCCCACACCGACGGATCAAACCTCGCTCGCAACGGCTCAACCACGCCCAAGACGAGCCGCCGCTGACCTGACCGGTGCGCACCAGGACCCGCCTGGCACCGCGCCACGCCAAGGGCGACAATGACCGGATCATGCTCACGCCCACGCGACTCACGCTCGCCCGCACCCGGCGCGGACTCACCGCCGCCGAGCTGGCGCGGAAGTCCGGTGTGCAGGCGCGGGCCATCGCGGAGTACGAGCGCGGGCTTCGTTCGCCCAAGCCCGCCACCGTCGAGTCGCTGGCGGGAGCGCTCGGTTTCCCCGCCTCGTTCCTTGCCGCGCCGGAGCCGCCCCGGCCCCAGATCGTGCCGCGGACCGAGCCGCTCGACGCGCAGGCCGTGGCCGCGGCGCAGCTCGCGATCGAGTTCAACGGCTGGCTGGAACGGCTCTTCGTGCTGCCCCAGCCCGATCTGCCAGCGCCCAAGACTCCGCCGAAGAGCACGCGCGACTCGTGGCGGCTCGCCTCCGGGCCCGCGCCGAACATGGTGCAGCTGCTGGAGTCCCACGGCGTGCGGGTGTTCTCGCTGCCGGTCGACTGCGCCGGGCAGGAGGCGTTCTCCTGCTGGCACAACGGGACGCCGTTCGTGTTCCTCACCCCGACGGCGACGCCGGAGCAGGCGCGGTTCGACGCCGCCGTCCAGCTCGCCGTGCTGCTCGGGCACGACGAGCCGCGGGAGTTCGCCGCCGAGTTCCTCATGCCGCAGCGGCTTCTGGCCGGCACCGATCACCGCCACTGGCACGTGGGCAGGGACCAGTTCACGAAGTGGGCCAACGTCCACAGTCTCGTGCAGGGCGGCATGACGCGCCGCGAGACGTCAAAGCTGCTCACCAAGGTGTTCAAGGTCCTCCGTGAGCACGGCACGACACCGCTGCACGTCGCCAAGGAACTGAACCTGGGGCTGGAGGAGCTCAACGGTCTCGTGTTCGGGCTGGTGCTGACCGCGCTGCCAGGTGGCGGAGAACCCGGACCGAGAGGACGCGCACGCCTTACCCTGGTGCACTGATCAACTTCTGGGGGAAGTCGTGCTGGTGTTCCTGCGGTTCCTGGTGGCCGCGCCGTTGCTGCTGGCCGCCGGCATAGGGGTGCCGACCGGCCACCACGTGGTCTCGTCCTACCTGTTCCGGCGCGAGCTGCGTGACGGTCGGTTCGACTTCGCCGGAGAGTTCCGCGACTCCCTCACGGAGACTGTCGTGCTGTGGCCGACGGCGTTGGCGCTCGTGCTGCTCGTCGTGTTCTGGTGGATGACCACGGCGTGGCCGAAGATCGCTTTGGTGCCGTCGGTGCCCGCCGCGTTCGGCGGTCTCGTCTTCGGGCTCCTCGACGGCGGGGAGCACGCGGCGGCGGGGGTCGCGGCGCCGCTGGTCGCGTTCGGACTCGCGTGGCTCGCCGCTCAGGTCGTGACGCGGCCGGTCCGTGATGACGTGCGACGATCCGCGGTCGAGGTCGCCGTGGGTCTGCGCGGCGGCGGTCGGTTGCGGGTCCAGTCCCGGCGTCTGCTGCTCGACCGGCTGCCGCCGCCCGTGCACCCGATGAGCCCGATCGGACGGGTCGCCCTCCGGTTCGACCGGATCAGCAGCGTCGAGGCGGGTGACGTGCGAACGCCCGCGCAGTGGCGGCTGGCCAACACCAGCGAGCTCACGATCACGCCCGGCCCGGTGCTGCGGATCATCGGTGGCGGGCAGGAGTGGTTGCTGCCGGTCGACGACGCCGACGGCGTGGGCCTGCTCGTCTCGCGACGGTCGAGGGCACGCGCCAAGCCGGATCCCCGGCCACCGCTGGAAGACGGCAGCTGGTTCCACGCCAAGCTGCTGTGGGACCTCGCCGGCCAGGAACCGCCGGTCCGCAACGACCGCAAGGTCAACCACGGGAACCGCTGGTCCGCACTGCTCATCTCCGCACTCACGACGCCGATGACGCTCTACTCCGTCTACCGGATCTTCACCGACGGCTGGTACTACCTCGTCGGCTTGCTGTTCTTCGGCATCATCGCGTGGATCGCGACGCACGTGTGGTTCCGCCAGGGCGTCACCTACAAGCTCACCGAGGAGAACCCGGTGTCGCCGTTGAGCGACGATCCCGATCCGCGCCGGCTTCCCGTCACGGGCTGGAGTCCCCGACCTGCAACGCTGGGCCAAACGAGCGATTTGTGAAACGCATCGCCCGGCATGACCGACACTGAGAGTGACGGGACGCCGAGTCGTGAGGATGCCCCATGACGATGCAGCAACGCACAGAACCTTCCCCGGCCGCCGTACTGATCGCCGTCGCCGTGCTCGCACTGGTTCTGACCGTTGCTTTCGGCCCTCTGGGCTTCGTCATCGGTCTCGCGCTGTTCGCCCTGATGTTCGTCGGCACCAAGAACAAGACGGCAGACCAGATCACCCCTGTGCGCACGCGGTCCCGCCTCCGCCGCCTGTCCACGGCCGGGCGGGTCTCGATCGTCGGCGAGTCGCACCACCAGGACGCCATCGCGGAGATCGTTCGCCTCGCCACTCGCGAAGACACGCAGGAGAACACCCCGGAAGACGCGGGCGGCTCGACGGTCCCCGCCACCGCGGTGCTGGTGCCGGAACCCGCCACCCGGTACGACCACGCGTCGGTGCGCGTCGACCTGCTGCGCGGGGACGGTTCCGCGATCACGGCCGGCTACCTGCGGGCCGAACAGGCCGCCGACTACCGGCCGCTCCTGCTCGACCTGGCCGACCGCGGCGAGGTCGGCTCGTGCCCGGCGCGCATCATCGGCGGTGATCAGCGGTTCGGCGTGCACCTGCACCTCGGCGCCCCGCGGCTCCTGCTGCTCGACCACGAGGCGCTCGGCACGGCACCGACGCTGACCGCCGAACACCAGGTCGCCGTCGTCGGTGAGCAGGTCCACCAGCACGTGCTGCACCGCGTCGTCGACGGCCGCACGCCGGCCCACGTCATCGCCGAACTCCGCGACTGCAGAATCGCTAGAGGCTCTCACACCGGTGAACACACTCTCGAAGTCCTTCTAGAAGGCGAGAGCATCGGACAGCTCACCTATGCGATGGGGCTTCGCTACTGCGATGTCGTGCAGGAGTGGCGCGCCCGCACGGGGCGGGCGCTCTGCGAGGCCGTCATCACCAACGAGGGCACGCGCGGCCTTCAGGCGAACTTGCTGCTGCCCAAGTAGTCGGCGAACGTCCGCGGCTCACGCCCGAGAACCCGGCGCACGCTGTCGGACACGTGCGCCTCCTCTCCCTTGCGGATGAGCAGGATCAGCATCGTGACGAGATCCGCGATCTCCTCCGAGTAGCCGACCTCTCGCAGCACCGCGGTGAACTCCTCGGGCGCGATGTCCACGTACCGGACGGGGCTGCCGGTCACCTCGCTGATCCGTGCCAGCACCTCGGGGAACGACAACGCCTCTGGCCCGCTGAGGTCGTAGGTCTGACCGTGGTGACCGGGCTGGGTCAGCGCCGCGACGGCGACCTCGGCGATGTCCACCACGTCGATGAACGGGTGGACGCCGTCGCCGGCGGGGACGGCGAGCTCACCCTGCTGCACGGACGGCGCGAAGATGTCCTCGTCGAAGTTCTGCATGAACCAGGTGGGCCGCAGGATCGTCCACTCGGTCCCCGAACCCTTGACCGCCGCCTCGAACGGGTCGTCGTCGGGTGCGCCGCGCATGGACAGCAGGACGAGCCGGGTCACGCCGGCCTTCACGGCGACGTCCACGAAGTCGTTCAGCAGCACCGGGTTCTCCGGCGGCACGACGTAGACGGCGGTCGTGCCTCTGACCGCGGGCTCCCAGGTGTCCTGCTCGGACCAGTCGAACCTCGTGGACGCGGACCGCGACGCCGGACGGGCGGCGGAGCCGAGGAGGGCGGTCACGCGGCGACCGGTCTTGCCGGTGGCGCCGAGGACGAGGACGGTGTCGTCTTCCGACGAGGTGTTGATCGCGCTCAATGTTGACATGACTAGAGCTAATCAACGTTGACGCGGACGATCCATGCTTGATCAGCCGCCGTCCTTGCTCGTTCGTCCACGTGGTAGTCAGTGGTGCATGAGTCAGCGTGACCTTGTGGACCTGAGGGACGCCCTGCGCGCGTTCGCCGCTGCCCGTGACTGGGACAGCTACCACACACCCAAGAACCTGGTGATGGCCTTGTCCGCGGAGGTCGGCGAGCTCACCGACCTGTTCCAGTGGCTGACGCCCGACGAGGCGAAGGACGCGATGAAGGATCCCGATCTCGCCTGGAACGTCCGGGACGAGCTCGCGGACGTGATGCACTACCTCACCAGGCTCGCGGACAAGCTCGACGTCGACCTCGTCGAGGCCGCGTTCGCCAAGATCGACCGCAACGAGCGGCGGTTCCCGACCGGGAGTCTGACTCCCGTGCCGGTGGAGAAGGGGGAGTTGTGAGTCTGCACAACGCGCAGGCCCTGCACGTGCACCAGAAGGTCACGTTCATGGTCAACCGCTACGAGGTCTTCCTCGACGACAACGGGGCGCCGGGCGCCCTGGTGGGCTTCGCCGAGCAGAAGAGGCTCAAGATCAAGGAACGGATCACGATCTACACCGACTCGTCGAAGAACCAGGTGCTGTTCGAGTTCAACGCCCGCAAGGTGATCGATCTCGGCAGCGGCTACGACGTGACGGACGAGCAGGGCAGGTCGATCGGCTTGTTCCGCAAGGACTTCGGCAAGTCGCTGCTGCGGTCGACCTGGCACCTGGAGCAGCCGGGCCTGGGCACCGCGACCGGTGCCGAACGCAACAAGTGGCTCGCGGGCTTCCGCCGGCTGTGGCAGTGGATCCCGTACATCGGAGATGCACCGTTCCCCATGCGGTATCACTTCGACTTCGCGACGGAGAACGGTGCTCCCGTGTTCAGCGTCGACAAGAAGACCTGGGTCCGCGACCACTACCTGGTCACGATCCAGGATCCTGGCGTCGACCGCCGGCTCGTGATCGCTCAGGCCGTGGCGCTCGACGCGCTGCAGTCCCGCTAGGACTAGAGGTACGTCAGCAGGAGGAGGATCAGGCACACCAGCAGCACGACGCCGAGCACTGCGGGCAGGACCGACTGCGAGGACGGCGCGGGCTCGCGGGCGTGCCTGCCCCGCCTCCTGCGCGCTCGCCACCGCAAAGGTGCCTCCCCTGCCCACTGCTCGTTCATGACGATCACGGTAGGGAGGAACCAGCCGGGCCTGAGGCGCGTCACCCGCTCGCCGGGGTCTCATCACCCGGTCAGCCGCTCAATGAGCACAGCGCCACCTGCAAAAGAACATGAAAAAGCCCTGCGGGGAGCGCTTGTGGCGCTCGACCCGCAGGGCAAATTAAGTTCGGCGGCGACCTACTCTCCCACACCGTAACCAGTGCAGTACCATCGGCGCAGAAGGGCTTAACTACCGGGTTCGGAATGGGACCGGGTGTTTCCCCAACGC
>NZ_JBHXLF010000006.1:0-326601 GCF_042721515.1 Lentzea sp. NPDC058436 | reverse complement strand
TTTTTTACTCCCCCCCCCCTCGCGGGGCCAACTTGGGTGTTGGGGTGACACGGGGACGAAGAGCGTGTCCGCTTGACACCCCTACTCGCATGCAGCAAGAGCTATGGCGCGACTCGTGACGGGACCCCACCGCCGGTTCCTCTTGGTAAGGGACGGCTCGCCTGCGGCATCGCGGATGAGCCGGTGGGCCCAGGCGCCGTCGCTTGGCGCTTCGCGCCGCCCCGCTTCGCGCCGCCCCGCTTCGCGCCGCCCGCCGCCCGCCCCGCCTCGCGCCGCCCGCCTCACCTCACCTCGCGCCGCCCCGCCCGCCTCACCTCGCGCCGCCCGCACTCCGTTCCCGCGTCCCGCCTCCCCCGCCGCGCGCCCGCTCATCCCGCCTGCCGCCTCGCGTGCGCGGCCCCGCCCCCGCACAGCACAACGCCCCGGTCCGCGATGCGGACCGGGGCGTCGGTGGAGCGGTGTGGGGCTAGGCCGGGGTGAAGGCCAGCGCCACGTTGTGGCCGCCGAAGCCGAACGAGTCGTTCACGGCCGCCTCCAGCTTGATCTTGCGGGGTTCGCCCGCCACCACGTCCAGCGTGACGGCCGGGTCGAGGTTCTCCAGGTTGAGCGTCTGGGGAACGATGCCGTCGCGGATCGAGAGGACGGTGACGATTGCCTCGACCGCGCCCGCTGCGCCCAGCAGGTGGCCCAGTGCGCCCTTCGGTGCGGTCAGGACCGGGTGGTCGCCGATCGCCTTGCGGATCGCCACGGTTTCCGCGACGTCGCCCACCGGGGTGGAGGTGGCGTGGCAGTTCACGTGGCCCACGTCTGCCGGGTCGATGCCGCCCGAACGCAGGGATGCTGCGATCGCGCGGGACTGGCCCACGCCCTCGGGGTCCGGGGCGGTGATGTGGTAGCCGTCGGCCGAGGTGCCGATGCCTGCCAGGCGGCCGTAGATCTTAGCGCCACGGGCCTCGGCGAACTCGCGGCGTTCCAGGACCATGACGCCCGCGCCCTCGCCGAGGACGAAGCCGTCGCGGCCCGTGTCGAACGGGCGTGAGGCCTTCTCCGGCTCGTCGTTGCGGGTGCTCATGGTGCGGGCCTGCGAGAAGCCCGCCACCGGGATGGCCGTGATGCACGCTTCGGCGCCGCCCGCGACGACCACGTCGGCTTCGCCGGACATGATCATGCGGTAGGCCCAGGCGATGGCCTCTGCGCCCGACGCGCAGGCGGAGACCGGGGCGTGCACGCCCGCCTGTGCCTTGAGCTCCAGGCCCACGTGGGCTGCGGGGCCGTTCGGCATCAGCATCGGGACGGTCAGCGGCGACACCTTGCGCAGGCCCTGCTGCTCCAGGAGGTCGTCCTGGGTCAGGAGGGTGATCGCGCCGCCGATGCCCGTGCCGATGATGACGGCGAGGCGCTGGCGGTCGACGGTGTCGTCGTTGTGGCCCGCGTCGGACCACGCCTGGCGGGACGCCACGATGGCGACCTGCTCGGAGCGGTCCAGGCGGCGTGCCTCGACTCGGGGGAGCACCTCGGTCGGGTCCACCACCAGCTGGGACGCGATCTTGACCGGCAGGTCGTACTTCTCGACCCAGTCGTGGGTCATGGGGCGAACCCCGCTCTTGCCGGCCAGAAGGGCGTCCCAGGTGGACGTGACATCACCACCGAGCGGGGTGGTGGCACCCAGCCCGGTGATGACGACCTCGATGCCCGAAGTCACTTGTTGCTGGTGATGTAGTTCACCGCGTCACCAACGGTCTTGAGGTTGGCCAGCTCGTCGTCCGGGATCTTCACGCCGAACTTGTCCTCAGCCTGGACGGCGATCTCGACCATCGACAGCGAGTCGATGTCGAGGTCGTCCACGAAGGACTTCTCAGCGGTGACGTCGTCGGCGGCAACGCCGGCGACCTCTTCGACGATCTCGGCAAGACCGGACAGGACGTTGTCGCTCACTGAAGTTCCCTTTCGATTGACACAGCGGAAAAACTCGGGGTGGGGCTCAGGGGCACCGGACCACCTGGCCCGCGTAGGACAGACCCGCGCCGAAACCGACCATCAGCACGACGTCTCCTGAGGAGATCTCGCCGGCCGACCTCATGTGGTCCAGTGCCATGGGCACCGAGGCCGAGGAGGTGTTGCCGGACTCGACGATGTCTCGAGCGATCTTCAGGTCCTCGCGCGCACCATTCTTGCGCAGGCGCTTCGCGATCGCCTCGATGATCCTCAGGTTCGCCTGGTGCGGGACGAACGCGTCCACGTCGGACAGTTCGACGCCCGCCAGTTCGGCCGCGCGGATCGCCACCGGGGCGACCTGCGTGGTCGCCCACCGGAAGACCGCCTGGCCCTCCTGGTGGATGAACGAGTCGCGGTCGTCGATCCTGATGACCTCGGACATCGAGCCGTCCGAGCCCCAGGCGACGGGGCCGATCTCGTTCGTGTCGCTGGCACCGACCACGACGGCACCCGCGCCGTCCGCGAAGATGATCGCGGTCGAGCGGTCGTCCTGGTGGGTCCAGTCGGTGAGCTTCTCGGCACCGACGACGAGGACGTTCTTCACGGTGCCCGCGCGGACGATGTCCGCGGCGGTCGCGACGGCGTAGCAGAAGCCCGCGCACGCGGCGTTCAGGTCGAACGCGGCCGCGGCCTTGATGCCGAGGCGGGTGGCGACCTGCGCGGCGGCGTTCGGGATGGTCGACGGCATCGTGCACGTCGCCACGATCACTCCGCCGATGTCCTCGGGGGTGAGGCCCGCGTCCTCGATCGCCTTCGTACCGGCGAGGACGGACATGTCGACGACGCCCTCGTCCTTCGCGGCCACGCGGCGGTTGACGATGCCGACGCGCTCGCGGATCCACTCGTCCGAGGTGTCCATGCGCTGGGCGAGGTCGTGGTTGCTCACCACGGTCTCGGGCTGGTAGCTGCCGAGACCGAGGATGCGGCTACCCGCGGATGCCTGCGGGGCCTGGAATGTCGTCACTTAGAAGCTCCAACGGTCTCGAAGAGTTCCGAGACCTTCTCAAGCTGGTCGGGGGTCTTCAGGGCGAGGGTCGAGGTGCCCTTCATCGCGCGCTTGGCGAGACCCGTCAGCACGCCGGCGGGCGGCAGCTCGACCGAGCCCGCGATGCCCTTCTCGACGAAGGTGGCCTGGCACAGGTCCCAGCGAACGGGGCTCGTGACCTGGGAGACCAGGCGCGACAGCACCTCGGCGCCCTCGGTGACGAGCTGACCGTCCTTGTTGGACACCAGCGGCAGCGACGGGTCGTGCGTGGCCACTTCGGCGGCACGCGCGCGCACCGCGTCCTCGGCAGGCGCCATGTACCTGGTGTGGAACGCGCCGGCGACGGCCAGCTTGCGGATCTTCGCCGGGCCGGGCGGGTTCTCCACGAGCGCGTCGAGCGCGGAGTGCGGACCGGCCGCGACGATCTGGCCGGCGCCGTTGCGGTTCGCGGGCACGAGACCGAGCTCTTCGAGGCGCGCGAGCACCTCCGGCTCGTCGCCGCCGAGCACCGCGGCCATGCCGGTCGGCTCCAGCGCGCACGCCTCGGCCATCGCGGCACCGCGCACGGCGGCCAGTGCGACGGCGTCGTCGGCGCTGATGACGCCCGCGACGGCGGCCGCGGCGAGCTCGCCGACGGAGTGACCGCCGACGATCACGGCGGAGGGCAGTTCGACGCGCTTGCGCAGCTCACCGAACGCGAGGACGGCGAGGGCCACGACCAGAGGCTGGGTGATCGCGGTGTCGACGATCTCGTCGGCCTCCGCGGTGGTGCCGAGACGCACCAGGTCGAGCCCCGTGATCTCCGACCACGTCCGGACCTGCTTCTCCGCCCCCTCCAGTTCGAGCCAGGGGGTGAGCATGCCGGGCGTCTGGGACCCTTGTCCGGGCGCGAGGAGTGCGATCACGCCGATTACTAAAGCTGGTGAACCCACCGGTACCCCATGCTGTAAAGAACGAAGTACGGCGATCGTATTTGTAGAGACCCTACAAAAGTGTCGGCGAGATGAACGCTCCGCGACGTAACCCCAGCTCAGCGCGATGCAGGGTCGTTTGGCTCTCACCCCAACGGCTGTGTGCGAAGTCCGTCACAGGCCGTTCGCTACCACAGGCCCCGGGAGCGCGCTAGGCGTCCTACAGACAATGCGACGCGAAGCACAAGGGCGTCTCGAGCGTCATGTGCATTTCTTCCCGTCATTTCCTGAACGCGCCGAAGGCGATATCTGACCGTGTTCGGGTGCACGAACAGTCTTTTCGCGCACGTCTCCAGCACGCCCCCGACCTCCAGGAAGGCGTCCACGGTCTCCAGCAGCGCGCCGCCCGCGTCCTCCAGCGGACGGGCGACCCTGTCCACCAGTTGCCACTCCGCTTCCGGGTCACCGGCCAGCGCACGTTCCGGCAGCAGGTCCAGCGACCGGACGGGCCTGGGCGCCGCGGGCCAGCCGACGACCGCGCGCAGTCCGCTCAACGAGTCGCTGGCGCTGCGGTGGGCCTCGGACAGGCTGGCGACCGTCGGCCCTGCCACGACCGGCCCCTCGCCGAAGCCCTCTGCGATGCGTCCCAGCACGTCTTCCCCGGTCTCCGTCGGCCCGCCGAGCACGACGACCAGCCGCGAGCCCTGCACGGACAGCAGCACCGGGCGGCCCGCGCGGGCGGCCTTGCTGCGCACCGAGTAGATGATCGCGGGCGGGTCCTCACCGCCGGGGTTGCCGACCAGCACGGTCGCCTCCAGCGCGGGGTCCCAGCCCAGCGCGGCCGCACGGGAGAGCAGCGACTCCTCGGGGTCGCCACGCACGATGCCGTCCACGACCAGCGCTTCCAGCCTGGCGTCCCACGCGCCGCGCGCCTCGGCGGCCGCCGCGTAGGAGGTGGCGGCGGAGAAGGCGATCTCCCGCCCGTACCGCAGCACGCCCTCCATCAGCAGCGCGCGCTCGGCCTCGTCGGCCGCCATCTCCGGCAGTTGCCCCTCGAACAGCTCCAGCGCGATCCGGACGAGCTCCACGGTCTGGCGCAGGCTCACCCAGCGGGAGATGTCCTTGGGGGCGCTGCGGAACGCGTCCGCGGTCAGCCGGATCGCCTGCTGCCGGTCGTGCAGCCACTCGCAGAACCCCGCGACGCCGTTCTGGATCAGCAGCAGCACGCTCGCCCGCTGGTCCGCGGGCATCCTGGCGAACCACGGCAGCCGCCGCTCCATCTCGGCCACGCTGGCGGTCGCGAGCGAGCCCGACGCGCGTTCGATCTTGCGCATGGTGCGGGCGGAGAGCTGCGGCGGGTGCTCCTCCTTCGCCTTGCTGCTGGTCATACCCGCAGCTTAGGGCCACCGGGCCGGCGTCACCGGGATGGGTGACAGAACCCATGGGCCTGTGTGAAGCGCCATACCTTCGGGCAGCAGAGGTCTTTCGGTCCGGCGCGGAGGTTCGATCTTGCACAGGTTCCCGGCCCTTGCCCTGAGCGCGATGATGCTGCTGACGTCGAGCGGGACCGCCTCCGCCGATCCACCCGACCCGCTCGCCGACTTCCACTCCCAACCGGCCAAGTGGGCGCCGTGCAGCGGAAAGCTCGCCGAGCTGGAGTGCACGACGCTCGTCGCGCCCCTCGACTACGCCAAGCCCGGCGGCGACAGGATCAACCTGACCGTCAGCCGCAGGAAGGCCGCGGCCGCCGACCGCAGGCGTGGTGTGCTCTTCACCAATCCGGGTGGACCTGGCGGTTCCGGGCTGGGACTGCCCCTGTTCCTGACGAAGTCGGAGCTCGCGCAGGTCTACGACGTGATCGGCATCGACCCGCGCGGCGTGGGCGGGTCGACGGCGCTGAACTGCCGCAGCGCGCCCGCGATCGCCGCGCCCGAGTCCCGGCCCGCGGACAGCGAGTTCGGCAAGTGGGCCGCCGAGGCGCGTGAGGCGGAGGAGGCGTGCCAGAAGTCGGGCGGCGGGATCCGGCAGTTCATCAGCACCGCGAACACCGCGCGGGACATGGACGTCGTGCGAGCTGTGCTGGGCGAGCCGAAGATCAACTACCTGGGCTACTCCTACGGCACGTACCTGGGCGCCGTGTACGGGACGATGTTCCCGAGCCGGCTCGACCGCAGCGTGCTCGACTCCGCGGTGCACCCGGAGTGGATCTGGCACGAGCAGTTCCGCCAGCAGGCCATCGCCTACCGCCAGGACGTCGAGGCGTGGGCGGCCTGGGTGGGGGAGCGCGGTGAGAAGTTCGGGCTCGGCAAGTCGCGGGACGAGGTGCTGGCCGAGGTCGAGAAGGTCGCGGCCAAGCTGCAGGCCGCGCCGGTCGGCGAGCACACCCGCTCGTCGTTCGACGGCGCCATGGGGGTCGGCGCCCGCTACCGTCCACTGTGGTCGGACCTGGCGTCGATCGTGACCAAGCTGCGGTCGGGGGAGAAGCCCGCGAACGCCGAGGGCGCCAAGGCCGGTCAGGTGCTCACGAGGACCGGGCTGGAGGAACTGCGCTCCGGCGTGTTCGACACGGTCACCTGCGAGTCGGACTGGCCGACCGACGTGAGCGTCTACTACGAGGACATGCGGATGTTCCGCGAGCGCTACCCGTACGGCTTCGGGATCGTGCGCGCCGCGCCGATGACGTGCACGTTCCGCTCGTTCACGCCGCCGGAGGCACCGGTCAGGCTCGCGCGCGCCGGCTACCCGATCGGTGTCGTCGTGCAGTCCGAGGGCGACACGCAGACGCAGTACGCGGGCGGCCCGGCGATGGCGCAACGGCTGGGGCACAACCTGATCACCGTCACCGACGAGGGCAAGCACGGCCTCTACAACGGCGGCAACAAGTGCGTCGACGAGAAGGTCAACCGGTACCTGATCGACGGGGCGCTGCCGGGCAGCAGTTCCGAGTGCACCGGCGACCCGCGGCCGGACGTGCCGAAGGACGGGCAGGGCGGGGCCGCGCCGACCCTGTCACCGGAGGGCATCCAGGCCTACCTGGACGGGCGCGGGTTCTCCGCCCGGCCGTAGCGATCGACGGGGGAAATGTGGAAGGGCCCGCCACGGAGCGTGGCGAGCCCTTCCCTCTCCCCGGTCCCCACCGGTCCTTCCACTCTGGACTGTATTGAGACAAAAATCCACGTCAGCCACCCTTTCGTGTAGCAGTGTCGAAGTTGTGGAGCGGTGTGATCCGCGAAACGATCAGCGCGTCTGATCTTCACTCACCGCAACTTTTGTTCTAGGAGGGCCCGTGGGCTCGCAAATCACCGAGGGCCTGGGCCAGGCGTGGGCGATGATCGCCACGTTCGTGCCGAAGCTGCTCGGCTTCCTGGTCGTGCTGCTCATCGGCTGGTTCATCGCCAAGGCGCTGGCCAAGGGTGTCCAGTTCCTGCTCAAGCGCGTCGGCTTCGAGAAGCTGGTCGACAAGTCGGGCCTCAACGGCGCGATGCGCCAGTCGTCGATGGACGCCTCCGGGCTGATCTCCAAGATCGTGTACTACTTCGTGCTGCTCATCGCGCTGCAGCTGGCGTTCGGCGTCTTCGGCGCCTCGAACCCCGTGAGCACGCTGCTCAACGAGGTCATCGCGTACCTGCCGCGCATCGTCGTCGCACTGGTGCTCGTGATCGTCGCGTCGGCGATCGGCACGGCGCTCAAGGGCCTCGTGACCGGCGCGCTCGGCCAGCGCTCGTACACGAAGCTCATGGGCAACATCACCTACGGCTTCGTGATGGCGCTCGGCGTCATTGCCGCCCTCAACCAGTTGGGCATCGCGATCTCGGTGACCATGCCGGTTCTGATCGCCGTGCTCGCGACCATCGCCGGCGTCGTCATCATCGGCGTGGGCGGAGGCCTGGTCCGCCCGATGCAGCAGCGCTGGGAGGGCTGGCTGACCCGCGTGCAGGACGAGGCGCAGGTCCAGTCCCCGATGCCGCGCGCGTCGCAGGAGATGCCCCAGAACGTGGGCGCTCGCATGAGTGACGCGCCGACGCCGCCGTCGGGCATGCCGATGACCGACCGGTAGGTCTGATCTCGACGGAAGGGCCCGTGCTGGTGCAGCGCGGGCCCTTCTTCGCGTCTGAGGTCGTTCTCCAGTTGCGGTCTACCGAGGGCGGCGAACCTCGGTTCCACGTGACGGTGGAGGAGACGTTCCATGAAAGCCCTGGTGCTGTCCGGAGGCGCGGGAACACGCCTGCGACCATTCAGCTACTCGATGCCGAAACAACTGATCCCGATCGCCAACAAGCCCGTCCTCGAGTACGTGGTGGACAACCTGCGCGAGATCGGGATCACCGAGATCGGCATCATCGTCGGCGACCGCGCTCACGAGATCTCCGACGTGCTGGGCGACGGATCCGCCCTGGGCGTGGCGATCACGTACATCCCGCAGGACGCGCCGCTGGGACTCGCGCACTGCGTGAAGATCGCGCGGCCGTTCCTCGGTGACGACGACTTCGTGATGTACCTGGGGGACAACATGCTCGTCGAGGGGATCTCCGAGATCGCCGACGAGTTCGCGGCGGTGCGGCCGTCCGCCCAGGTCGTCGTCTACAAGGTGCCGGACCCGCGTGCGTTCGGCGTCGCCGAGGTGGACGAGAACTCGCGCGTGACGCGGCTGGTGGAGAAGCCGCAGGAGCCGCGCAGCGACCTCGCCATGATCGGCGTGTACTTCTTCACCCCGCGCATCCACGAGGCCGTGGACGCGATCGAGCCGTCGTGGCGCGGCGAGCTGGAGATCACCGACGCGTTGCAGTGGCTGGTGACGAACGACCGCGACGTGCGCGCGCGGATCTACTCGGGGTTCTGGAAGGACACCGGGAAGGTCGAGGACGTGCTGGAGTGCAACCGCGAGGTGCTGCAACGGCTGCGCACCGACGTCCAGGGCATCGTCGACGAGGAGAGCACGCTCATCGGCGACGTCGTGGTCGAGGAGGGCGCCCGCGTCGTCCGGTCGTGCATCGTCGGGCCCGCGATCATCGGCGCCGGGACCCTGGTCGAGGAGTCGATCATCGGTCCGTACACGGCCATCGGCGCGGACTGCCGGATCACCGAGTCCGGGGTGTCCGACTCGATCGTGCTGTCCGGCGCCCAGGTGCACAACGTCTCCGGCATCGAGACCTCGTTGATCGGACGGAAGGCCCGGGTCGGGTCGGCGAAACAACACCGGCTGGTCGTCGGTGACGACGCACATGTGGAGGTGGCGGCGTGAAGCTGCTGGTCACCGGCGCTGCAGGGTTCATCGGCTCGCACTACGTCCGTACTCTGCTCGACGGCGGGTACGCGGGCTACGAGGACGCGGACGTCACCGTCCTGGACAAGCTGACGTACGCGGGCAACCGCGCGAACCTGCCCGAGTCGCACGCGCGGATGACGTTCGTGGAGGGCGACATCTGCGACCTGGAGCTGTTGCTGGAGCTGCTGCCCGGCCACGACGCCGTGGTGCACTTCGCCGCCGAGTCGCACGTGGACCGTTCACTGACGGCCGCCGCGGACTTCGTGCTCACCAACGTCCTCGGCACGCAGACGCTGCTGGAAGCCTGCCGCCGCACCGGTGTCTCGCGGGTCGTGCACGTGTCGACCGACGAGGTGTACGGGTCGATCGACGAGGGCGCGTGGACGGAGACCTGGCCGCTGCAGCCCAACTCCCCTTACGCCGCCTCGAAGGCGTCCAGCGACCTGATCGCCCGCGCGTACTGGCGGACGCACGGCCTGGACGTGTCGATCACGCGCTGCTCCAACAACTACGGGCCGTACCAGCACCCGGAGAAGCTGATCCCGTTGTTCATCACGAACCTGTTCAACGGCCTTCAGGTGCCGCTGTACGGGGACGGGTCGAACGTGCGGGAGTGGCTGCACGTGTCCGACCACTGCCGGGCGATCCAACTGGTGCTGACCTCCGGCCGGTCCGGCGAGATCTACAACGTCGGCGGCGGCAACGAGCGCACCAACCTGCAGATCACCGAGGCCCTGCTGGACCTGTGCAGCGCGGGCTCGGCCCTGGTCAAGCGGGTGGCCGACCGGCTGGGGCACGACCAGCGGTACGCGCTGGACGACACGAAGATCCGCGCGGAGCTCGGCTACGAGCCGCAGGTGTCGTTCGAGCAGGGCCTCGCGGACACCGTCGCCTGGTACCGCGACCACCCCGCGTGGTGGAAGCCGTTGCGGGACTTCACGTCCTGATCCAGTCCTGAAGGCGGTCGCACTCCTCGGCGACCGCCTTCTTCCTGCTCCGCGGCAGGTCGTCGATGTAGTCGACCAGCACGACGCGTTCCTTGGTGATGGACCAGGTGGCGACGACGTAGCCGTCGACGAGGACCGTCGGTTTGCCGCCGACGACCACGCCGAGCCGGTCGTCCGCGATCACCCGGCGGCGGTCGGCGTGGGCGAGCAGGACGTTGTCGAACTCGGGCAGGAGCCGCACCGGCACGTCGGTGTCCGGGTCGGGCCGCGGGGCGTCGGGGAGGTCGAACAGCTCCTTGCCCGCCTCGTTGCGGAACGTCACGAGCCGCGGCCTGAGCTCCTCGAAGACCTCGCCGAGTTTCGTGAGGCCGGACCACTGCTGGGCGTCCATGACGGTGGCGGGACCGAACGCGCCGAGGTAGCGCAGGACGAGTTCCTGCCGGTCCATGGCCTGCTGGGGTGCGCCGAGCCAGGTCTCGACGGTCGTGCAGACGGCCCTGCCGCTGCGGTGCCACAGGCCGCGCGGCGGGAGCTGGACGAGGGCGAGCTTGTTGCGCAGGGCGTTGCCGAGGACCGTGTGCTCGCGGTCGGACCAGACCTCTTTGAGCTGCTTGCCCGCGTCGGCGGTGCCCTGGGGCGCGTCTTCGAGGATCCTGCGGCCGGCTTCGGCGACGGCGTCGAGGTCAAGACCCTGGAGTCGTTTGGCGAACGGGCCGCTCTGCAGCTCGCGGTCGAGCCGGAGCTGCATGTGGGGGCGCAACGCGAGCGCGTCCCGTGCGCTGACCAGGTGGATCGTGCCGCGCATCAGCAGGATCCGCACCGCTTCACGGTTGGTCAGCAGGTCTTCGAGCTCTTTCGGGCGGAAGTCGTTCAGCCGCGTCCAGAGGCCGACGTACGGCGACTTCGGTTCCTGCGCCTGGATGCCGAAGAGGTGCTCGACGGTGGCGAGCGCGCTGCGGTCAGCGCGCTCGCGCAGCATCTGGCGTTCGATCAGTGCCCGGTTGAGGGCGTTCAGGCCGAGTGTCCCCATCGGGACAGACTAGAACCTGATGAACGCGAACCCGGTGCCGTCGGGGCGTTCGCCGTCGTGCACGACGAGAAGGTTGAGCTTGCCGAGGACGATGTCGGCGCCGTCGGAGTGCTCGACGTCCTTGACGCGGAAGTCCTTGAGCGGCTTCATGTCGGCCTTGCGGTAGGCGACGAACCGCGAGTCGCCCTGGCTGGAGGCGAGCAGCACGTCGTCCGCGATCGTGAGGCCCTCGGCGTCGGCTTCGAGCCACTGGCCGCCGAAGCCGGGGTTCGGGCCGTCGGGTTCGCACTCCTCCGTGTCGGGGTCGTACTTCTGCGGCGCGCCCCACGTGCGGACCTTGTCGACGAGCTGCGGCTTGCCGAAGCCGTTGGAACGCAACGGGATGCGCCAGATCCCGACGTCCTCCTGCGCGGCGTACAGGGTGTTCGTGCGTTCGTCGATCACCATGCCCTCGACCTGCGGGCCCTCGCCGGGCTCGCCGCACACGGTCCACTGCTTGCCGTTCGGCAGGGTGAAGGTGCTCGGGAGGTCCAGAGTGGACACCTTCCTGGTGTCGTTGTCCTTCGTGACCTGCAGGAGCGCGATGGTGGTCTCGCTTCGACGGCTGGTGACGACGACGTCCTTGCCGTTGATCCGGGCGGCTGCCAGGCCGTAGACGGTGTGCTGGTCGTCGACCTCCGCCTCGGTCTTGGAGAACACAGGCTTGGTCGCGGGGTTCGTGACGTCCCGTGCGCCGCGTTCGTCCACTTGGAACACCCGGATGCGGTCACGGCCGCGGTCGCTGACGAACGCCCGGTCGCCGAGCACGTCGACGTTGTTGTAGCGGCCGGGCTTGGCGTCCGGGGTCGGCGGGGCGGGGGCCGGGTAGACGCCGATGGTGCGGCCGTTCAGGTCGAACGCGGCCAGGCCACCTTCCTTGAGCGTGCCCAGGACCACACTGCGTTCGGTGTTGCGCGGGTTCACCCAGATGGCCGGGTCGTCCGCGTCGGCGGGTTCCTCGAACGTCTGCGTGACGACCGTCGGTGTGATGACGGGCGTCGCAGGCGCTGTCAGGAACAAAGGCACGAGCGCGAGTGCTAAGGAAGATGACATGGTGGGACCGTAGGAAACACCGGTGTACTGCGACTGAACCGCGGGGGAACAACCGTGTGGTACGAGCTGGGACTGACGATCTTCGGGCAGAAGATCGCGTACACGGAGCTGGTCGGGCAGGTGCTCGCGCTCGCGGTGGTGTTCCTCGCGCAGCGCCGTTCACTCTTGACCTGGCCCGTTCAGCTGGTGTCGGTCGCGCTGCTGTTCACGGTCTACATGTCCGCGCACCTGGGCGGACTCGCGACGCGGCAGGTCGCCGTGGGCGCGATCGCCGTCTACGGCTGGTACGCGTGGGTGCGTCGCCGTGACCCGGTCTTCGGCGTCGTGGTGCGCAAGGGTTCCTGGCGCGAACGGCTCGCGGTCGCGGGCGCCTTCGTCGTGGGCACTGTCGCGTTCGCGCTGGTGCTGGACGCGCTGGACGCCTCGTGGGCACCGTGGCCGGACGCCGCGATCTTCATCGGCACGGTGCTGGCGTTCGCGCTGCAGGGCCTCGGCCTGGTGGAGTTCTGGCTGGTGTGGCTGGTGGTCGACGCCGTCGGCGTGCCGCTGCAGATCCAGTCGGGCCTGTACTTCAGCGCGTTCGTCTACGTGATCTTCGCGGGCCTGGTGATCCACGGTTTCATCGACTGGAACCGCACCGCCCGCCGGTTGACACAGGCGGCAAAGTCTCCTCTATGAGGGGACTGTTGATCGCTCTGCTGACCGCTGTCTCGTCGCTGGCAGCCGTTCCCGCCGTCGCCGCTCCAGAGCCGCGCACGGGGTTCGAGCTCACCGGCAAGTGGACCACCGAGTCCGAGGAACAGGCGTACCTGCGGGCCACCGGCCTGCCTGTTTCCCAGATCGGGACGACCGCCCAAGGCCGTCCCGTCCAGCTCGTGCGCGTGGGCACCCGCTCCGCGCGCACGGTGGTTCTCTTCATCTGCTCCCAGCACGGCGACGAACCCGCGGGCCGCGAGGCGTGCCTGATCCGCATGCGCTCGCTGCCGCGCTCGTCCGACGTGACCTACCTGTTCGTGCCGAACGCCAACCCGGACGGCCGCGTCGCCGACACGCGCGGCAACTCCGCCGGCATCGACATCAACCGCGACCACCTGCTGCTGCGCACCGCGGAGGCCCGCGCGATGGCCGCCGTGATCCGCGACTGGCAGCCCGACGTCATCCACGACCTGCACGAGTTCGGGCCCTCCGAGCCGTACTACGTGAAGGACGTCCTTTGGCTGTGGCCGCGCAACCTCAACGTCGCTGACGGCGTGCACGACCTGTCCGAGACGCTGTCGCGGTCGTTCGTGCGGCCCTCGGTGGAGGCCTCCGGTCGCACGTCCGGCGTCTACGGCATCTACGTCGACCCGGTGACCGGCGAGCCCATCCGGCAGGTGGCGGGCGACGGCCAGGAACGCATCCTGCGCAACACGGGCGGGTTGAAGCACGGCATGGGTCTGCTGGTGGAGACCAACGTCGACAACACTCCTGGGTTCCGCGTCGACTCGCATCTGAAGGCGCTGGACGGCACGCAGTCGTTCGTTCGAGTGAACCGTTCGGCCATCGAGGCCGCCAACGCCGCTTCTCGTGCCGTGCGGTCAGGGCCGATCTACTTCGGTGGAGCGGACAACCAGGCGCCGGATCCTGCCGATGTCGTGCCTGCGCCGTGCGGGTACGTGCTGACCGGTGCGCAGTACGTCGAGGTGCAGGACGAACTGGCGTTGCACGGCGTCAAGTCCCAGTACCTGCGCGGTGGTGACCGGATCGTGCCTTTGAAGCAGGAGGGCCGTGCGTTGGTGCCGTTGCTGCTGGACGCCCGCGCGGACGGACCGCTCGTGCAGGGGCAGCCGGTCGCTCAGTGCTGACCGGCGTGGTCGGATGGCGCAGTGATCGACCTGAACGCCCGGATGGCGCGCAACCTCGCGGAGCACGCGTGCCACCTCCACCGCCACCTGCCCGGAGCGACCGTCACCGAGACGGGTGATCTGCTCATCGCGGACAGCGGGCTGCCCGACGACACGTTCAACGTCGTCGCGGCGGCCCGCGTCACCGCCGACGTGGCCGGGGCCGTGCGCACGGCCCGCGCGACCGGCCGCCCGTTCTCGTGGTGGGTCGGTCCTGGTCAGGACGCCCTGGGGGAGCGGCTGACGGCGGCGGGACTCAGCCCGTCGGAGACCGAGACCGGCATGTGGCTCGACCTCGGCGGGGCGCTGCCCGAGACGAACGCCGTCCTCGACGTCCAGCCGGTCCGCACGCCGGAGCAACTGGACGACTACGCGGCCGTCCTGGCCGCCAACTGGGATCCGCCCGCCGCGACGGTCCGCCGCTTCTACGCCGACGCCGCTCCGCACGCGTTGACCAGCTCGGCGCGCTACCTCGTCGGGTACGTCGACGGCCGTGCGGTGTGCACGGCGGAAGTGTTCCTGCACGCCGATGTGGCCGGCATCTACAACATCGCGACCCTCGCCGCGGAGCGCCGACGTGGCTACGGCGGTGCGATCACGGCGGCCGCGTTGCGCACCGCACGCGCCGAGGGGTACCGCATCGCCGTCCTGCAGGCCTCGGCGGAAGGCGAGCCCGTGTACCGCCGGCTCGGGTTCTCGGCGTGCGGCCACTTCACCGAATACGCGATACCTCAGCCGTTGGTGTGACGCAGCGCCTTGATGAACTCGACGTTCAGGTCGCGCACCTGCGTCTGGTCCTGCCAGCGGCGCAACATCAGCGAAAGGGACCGCAGTTCGGAGCGGATGGTGTCCGAGGCGATCATCGGGGTCACCTCCAGCAGGCGCGCCGCGATCTCACAGGTGCGTTCCACGTTCCCGGCGGCGGCGTGGGCGAGTGCCTGACGCGTGCCGAACCTCGCCCACGCGCGCGTCGCCGTGCCGGGGATGAGCGCCACCTCCTGGTCGAGCACGGCAGCGGCCTCGGCGGGACGTCCCAGGTCGTAGAGGCACCAGCCGGTGGCGACCCCGATCGGGTCGGAGATGGTGCTCGTGCCCAGCACAGGGCCCTCGCGAGGCTGCTCGGCGTCCTTCTGGAGATGATCGCGGGCGCGGTCCAGCGCGCGCATGCAGTTGTCGTAGTCGGCGGCGAGGGCGTGACCCTGGGCCTCCCGTTGAGCGGCCAGGCCGAGGACCCGGTGCGGTGCGCCGGCGGTGGCCTGCGCGTGACGTGCCAGATCGATGGTCGAGGCCGCGTCACCCTGGTACATGGTGATCAGCGCCTGCCGGACCAGCGAGTAGGCGTTCAGGTCGTGCTCGCCCACCTCGGCGGCGATGGCGACCGACTTGGCGGTCCACCACCGCGCGGCCTTCAGGTCACCGGCCTCCTGCGCCATCCACCCCGCGTACTCGGCGTGACGCGCCGTCAGCACGGCGATCCTGGTGCGCTCGGACTCCGTGGCGTGGGGGAGAAGGCTGCGCAGGCCGTGGGCGTGCGCCACGACCATCGGCAGCACCAGCGTTGGCGCGCTCTTCTGGCCGAGCGTGCGGGTGGCGTCGAACGCCGGCCGGAAGTACGAGATCGAGTCGCTCACACCCGGCGTCGACCTCATTGGTGAGCCGAGTGCCAGCCCGGCGACCGCGGCGGCGCTGAACATCAGCACCTCCCGCCTGTTCATGGGCTGGAACACGCTTCCTCCGTCGGGGCCGAGCGCGACGACCCAGATGTCGTCCTCCTGTCTCCGCGTGGTCGCCGTCGCCGGGGGCCGCTCAGGGGTACCCGCGAGGGCGAGCAACGCACCGTTCGCCTCCAGCAGCGAGTCGCACATGCGCGCCAGGTACTCCGACGGCTGCCGATGCCCGTTCTCGATCTTGCTGAGCTGTCCCTTGGAGTAGTGCGTGTGCCGGACGAGGTCGGTCAGCGAAAGGCCTCGCTCGTGACGGCGGCGGCGCAGCTCCGGGCCGAATGCGGACATCTCGAACTCCTCACGCGTACAGGGTCGGGTTGGCCCCAGGCGAGTTCCGGCAGTTTGTTGGACCGTCCGCTGATCGCCATGACACCGGCGAGCATCGGGTGCTCGGTCGTGCCGGGGCGGTAGGCGACCAGTTCGAGCCGCAGCACCGTCGACACGTTGAGGTCGATCACGCAGGGCCTGCCCTGCGACGCCGTGTGCTCCGCGAGCACGATCCCGTCGCCGATCACCTGGAAGATCCCGGTCTGACCCCCTTCGACGGCGTCGTCGAGCACGCCCGCGGTGGTCTTGAACGAGCGGAACCGGCGTCCGAGGTCGAACCCCACGCGGCCGCGGACCGCGGTGGCGAAGTCGGTGCAGCGGTACACGATGCTCTCGCTGTAGTGCCTGCCGTTGACGTTCGCGCCGCACAGCTTGATGTCCGCCGAACGGCTCGTGGTGCCGAGGCTCGTGAGCATCGTGACCTGCGTGGGCGGTGGAGGCAGCACGCCGTTGTTCGAGCTGACCAGGGCCCGGACGGAGTCGGCGATCTGGTCGAGGGAGTACCGCGCACTGCGGTGGTGCAGGCGGATGTACTGACGCCCCGCCAGTTCGCTGATCGTGTCGGGCAGCTCTTCCTTCGACGGCATGGAGATGTCGCCCACGAGGATCGGGATGACCTTGGCGTTGTTGTGGAGGGCGAACTCGATCTCCATCCGCACCCAGTCGGCGGGCGCCTTGATGCTCGGCCCTCCTCCCTTCGTGATGGTGAGCCACCGCGGGCCGATCACGACCAGCATCACCTCGCAGGTCGACGCCGCCTCGACCAGTCGTGGCTCGAAGGCGGTGCCCGGCGTGATGCCGGTGCTGGACCGGAACACGCTGTCGCGGCCGAGTTCGGTGACGAGGCGTTCCTCGATGAGGACAGCACTGTCCTGCGCGTCGCCAACTCGGAAGTTGATGAAGACCTCGTTGATGGCGCACCTCCTCTTCCCGTCGAGTGTCCACTGCGAGTGGCAGGTCGCGACACCTGTTTCCCGTTGCCAGTCGATTGTTCGCGACTCGGACCGGTATTGGCCCTTCGTTGTTGCGATTGTCCACTTCGAGTCCACTTAAATGGGCATTTTTTGTCCACTTTTCCCGTGTTCTTTAATCTGCGCTGTTCAGGTCGCCGATTCTGTCGGCGTGCGAGATGGAAAGTGGCGTTCAAGGGGCTCTGCCAGTGGCTCGTGCAGAACGCCCCGCCTGCATGGGATTCATGGACGACCAGGAGCGAATGCGTTCCGTGGTGGCCGTCCGAACATCGCACGCCAGTTATTGATTCGACGAGGACGCGGTGGCGCACATTGCGGGCAATGAGTATCTGCATTCGCTTTCGTCGTCGACTTCCGCCTGCCACGACACCGACCTGCCGGCCAGTCCGATGACGACCACGACGACGTCCCGCTGACCCTGCAACGGCCGAGGGGCCGCTCCGCAGTGGCGGAACGGCCCCTCAGATCGCCGCAGAGCGGCTCAGTCGGTCTGGTCGGCTACGCGAGGCCCGCGTCCGACGTGGACGGCCCAGCGGCCTGCACGTCGTTGATGCGGTACTTGCGGGCCGCCTCGACGACCTTGGCCTGCTCGACCTCGCCGCGGCGGGCCAGTGCGGCCAGCGTGGCGACGACGACGGACTCCGCGTCCACCAGGAAGTGGCGGCGGGCGGCCGGGCGGGTGTCGGAGAAGCCGAAGCCGTCCGTGCCCAGGGTCGTCATGTCGGTCGGGACGTACGGGCGGATCAGGTCCGGGATCGCCGACGCCCAGTCGGACACGGCGACGACCGGGCCCTGCACGTCCTTCAGCACCTGCGTCACGTACGGCACGCGCGGCTCGGCGTCCACGTGCAGCAGGTTGTGGCGGTCGGTCTCGACGGCGTCGCGGCGCAGCTCCGAGTACGACGTGGCGGACCACACGTCCGCGGAGACGCCCCACTCGTCGGCCAGCATCTGCTGGGCCTTGAGCGCCCACGGGAGGCCCACGCCCGAGCCGAGGAGCTGGGCACGCGGGCCACCGGTCTGAGGGCCGTCCTGGTACTTGTAGAGGCCCCGCAGCAGGCCTTCCACGTCCAGGCCCTCGGGCTCGGCCGGCTGCACGTACGGCTCGTTGTAGACCGTCATGTAGTAGAAGATGTTCTCGGCGTTCTCGCCGTACATCCTGCGCAGACCGTCCTTGACGATGTGCGCCACCTCGAACGACCACGCCGGGTCGTACGCGACCACGGCCGGGTTCGTGTGCGCCAGCAGGATCGAGTGGCCGTCGGCGTGCTGCAGGCCCTCACCGGTCAGCGTGGTGCGGCCCGCGGTGGCGCCGAGCACGAAGCCGCGCGCCATCTGGTCCGCCGCCGCCCACAGGCCGTCGCCCGTGCGCTGGAAGCCGAACATCGAGTAGAAGATGTAGATCGGGATCATCGGCTCGCCCTGCGTGGCGTAGGACGTGCCGACCGCCGTGAACGACGCCGTGGAACCCGCCTCGTTGATGCCCTCGTGCAGGATCTGGCCCTGCTCGGACTCCTTGTAGGCGAGCATCAGGTTGGCGTCCACCGAGGTGTACGCCTGGCCGTTCGGGTTGTAGATCTTCTGCGTCGGGAACATGGAGTCCATGCCGAACGTTCGTGCCTCGTCCGGGATGATCGGCACGATGCGCGGGCCGATCTCCGGGTCCTTCGCGAGGTCGCGGACGAGCCGGACGAACGCCATCGTCGTGGCGACCTCCTGCTTGCCGGAACCGCGCAGCACGCCTTCGTAGACCTTGTTGCCCGGCAACGTGAGCGCCTTGGACTTGGTGCGGCGCTCCGGTACGAAACCGCCCAGCTGGCGACGGCGTTCCTGCATGTACTGGATCTCCGGCGAGTCCTGCCCGGGGTGGTAGTACGGCGGCAGGTACGGGTCAGCCTCGAGCTGCTCGTCCGTGATCGGGATGCGCAGGCTGTCCCTGAAGCCCTTGAGGTCGTCCAGGGTCATCTTCTTCATCTGGTGCGTCGCGTTGCGGGCCGCGAAGTGCGGGCCGAGCGAGTAGCCCTTGATGGTCTTGGCGAGGATCACGGTCGGCTGGCCGACGGTCTCGGTCGCCGCCTTGTAGGCCGCGTAGACCTTGCGGTAGTCGTGGCCGCCGCGCTTGAGGTTCCACACCTCGTCGTCGCTCATCGCGTCGACGAGAGCCTTCGTGCGCGGGTCACGGCCGAAGAAGTGCTCCTTGACGTACGCGCCGTCGTTGGCCTTGTACGTCTGGTAGTCGCCGTCCGGCGTGCTGTTCATCAGGTTGACGAGCGCGCCGTCGCGGTCGGCGTGCAGCAGCGAGTCCCACTCGCGGCCCCAGACGACCTTGATGACGTTCCAGCCGGCGCCGCGGAAGAACGACTCCAGCTCCTGGATGATCTTGCCGTTGCCGCGGACCGGGCCGTCGAGGCGCTGCAGGTTGCAGTTGACCACGAACGTCAGGTTGTCGAGCTGCTCGTTCGCGGCGAGCTGGAGCAGGCCGCGCGACTCGGGCTCGTCCATCTCGCCGTCGCCGAGGAACGCCCAGACGTGCTGGTCGGACGTGTCCTTGATGCCGCGGTCGCGCAGGTAGCGGTTGAACCGCGCCTGGTAGATGGCGTTCATCGGGCCGATGCCCATGGAGACCGTGGGGAACTCCCAGAAGTCCGGCATGAGGCGCGGGTGCGGGTACGACGGAAGGCCGCCGCCCAGACCGGCGTGCGAGTACTCCTGGCGGAAGCCGTCGAGCTGGTGCTCGGAGAGGCGGCCTTCGAGGAACGCGCGGGCGTAGACACCGGGGGAGGCGTGACCCTGGATGAAGATCTGGTCGCCACCGCCGGGGTGGTTCTTGCCGCGGAAGAAGTGGTTGAAGCCGACCTCGTAGAGCGACGCGCTGGACGCGTACGTCGAAATGTGTCCACCGACACCCACGCCGGGTCGCTGCGCGCGGTGCACCGTCATCGCGGCGTTCCAGCGGATCCACGCACGGTAACGACGCTCCACCTCCTCGTCACCGGGGAACCACGGCTCCCGCTCGGTGGGGATGGTGTTGACGTAGTCCGTGCTCGTCAGCGAGGGCACGCCGACGTGGTTCTCACCAGCGCGTTCGAGCAGACGCAACATCAAGTAGCGCGCCCGCTGCTGCCCGCCGCCCTTGAGCACCTCGTCGAACGACTCGAGCCATTCCGACGTCTCCTCGGGGTCGATGTCCGGCAGGTGGGCTGCCAGACCGTCGCGAATGACACGCACCCGCTCGGGGCCGGTGTTCTGCGGGCTCAAGGTGTCTCCTCGGCTTCGTTGGCGGTACACGCGCTGGCCCGGAGAACCGTGCCACGCGCTCCTATCGTTGTCCTTGCGCGGCGACTTCCGCATCGCTACCGGTCGGTAATTCTGGATCGTGTCGCTCACGCGCGCGCGATAAGAGGTATGTAGAGCATGCGTCATGCCAGTGTAGGTGTCTTCACGGGGGTGCCTGTTACGGCGTGTCACGTGGTCAACAGTTGCGCCGGAGGTAGCTGACAGTGTTCGCTAGCCCGAGTAACGGACTTCAGCGGCAGTCTCAGGGCTGTCGCTCTTGCGTAGTTGGAGGAGTGAAAACCGTGGTCGCCGCGGAAGACGCCGGCAAGATCGGCGTCGCCGAGAAGCTCGGGATCGAATCGGGCATGGTCGTCCAGGAACTCGGCTGGGACGAGGACGTTGACGACGCCTTGCGTGCCGCTGTCGAGGAGCGGATCGGGGGCGATCTCCTCGACGAGGAGGCCGACGAGACGGTGAGCGTCGTCCTGCTCTGGTGGCGGGAGGACGACGGCGACCTGGTCGACGCCCTCCTGGAGGCCACCGGAGTGCTCGCCGAGGACGGCGTGATCTGGGTTCTCACCCCGAAGACCGGCCGCCCCGGCCACGTGGAGCCGAGCGACGTCGCCGAAGCGGTCCCCACCGCCGGCCTGTCGCAGACCTCCAACATCAGCGTCGCCGACGACTGGGCGGGCATCCGCCTGGTGTGGCCGAAGTCGGCCAAGGCCAAGCGCTGACGTTCCGCTGACATAGGGTTGAACCACGGGCGCTCTGAGCGCTCGTGGTCCTGTGTCTGCCTGGAGGGGTTCATGGCTGTCGAGGTAGGTTCGGAAGCTCCGGACTTCACGCTCAACGACTACAACAAGCAGTCTGTGACGTTGTCGTCGTTCCGCGGCTCCAAGGCCGTGCTGCTGGTCTTCTACCCGTTCGCGTTCAGCGGCACCTGCCAGGGCGAGCTCTGCCAGTTGCGTGACGAGATCTCGACCTACGAGGACGAGAACGTCCAGGTGCTGGGCGTGTCCGTGGACTCCCCGTTCGCGCTGAAGGCGTGGGCGACCCAGGAGGGCTACCAGTTCCCGCTGCTGTCCGACTTCTGGCCGCACGGGGCCGTCGCGCAGTCCTACGGCGTGTTCAACGCGGCCGTCGGCATGGCGTTGCGCGGCACCTTCCTGGTGGACGTCTCCGGCGTGGTGCGGTTCGCCGAGGTGAACGCGCCCGGTGAGGCCCGCGATCAGGACGCCTGGAAGAAGGCCGTAGCCTCGCTCAGGGCATGATGTAGCAGTACCCCGTGCGTCTCTTGGCGCCGGGTCGGGGCGTGTAGCTCAGCGGAAGAGCACTCGGTTTACACCCGAGCGGTCGCAGGTTCGATCCCTGTCGCGCCCACCATCCAGCACGGCGCCTCCTGGTCAGACCTCCAGAACGTGCGCGAGGAGCATGGTGGCCGGGCCGAAGCCGGCTCGCTCGTAGAAGGACACCGAGCGCTCGCTGGGCGACAGGACGATCCGGGCGCAGCCCCGGTCGCGGGCGTGCGCGACGGCCGTGTCGAGCAGCGTGGTTCCGACGCCCCGGTTGCGGTGAGCGGCGAGCACGAACGCGTTGCCGCGTGGAATCGCGTAACGCCTTCATGATCTCAGTCGAAGCAGCAAGGGCGTAGAACCCCGCTGCGGCGCAGGAGGTCCGGTGCAGGACAGACCCGAGCAGAGACCGGCGTTCGAGACCACCAACACCGTCGAGGGCGGCGTGGGCACCGCCACGCAGATCGGCAACATCTTCCGCGGCAACAACTTCATGTTCAACCTCGGGCCGCGGTGGGCTGTTGTGATCGTCGTCTGCCTTCTTGCGGCGGCGAGCGCGGTCGCTGTGGTGTTCGTCCGGAGTGCGCCCTCCGAGCACTCTGAGCCGCTTGCGGTGGCCGTCACGCCCAACGTGAAGACATGCGATCTCCGCTGGGTCGTGCCGAAACCGCTGGCGGAGGTCAAGGCGGTGGCGGATCCGTCGGTCGGGCCGGACCGGTACGCCACGTGGGAGCACTCCAAGGACGGCGTGCAGGCGAGCACGGCGAGGTTCACCATGACCGTGCAGGGGCATGATGCGACCAGCAACGTGGTGATCACCGGCATCCGGGCCAAGGTGTTGGAGAAGAGGCCGCCGCTGACCGGGACGCTGCTCACCGGCGAGTGCGGAGCGCCGACCGTCGCGCACTACGTGCGGGTCGACCTGGACAGCGAGCAGCCTGTGAGCTTTCCGGACGAGCTCGACGCGGATACCGCGGCCGACATGGTGAAGCGCGGGTTGAGGGCGGATCCGGTCCGGCTTCCCTACAGCGTCTCCTCCACCCAGCCGGAGGTGTTCACCGTGGTCGCCGGCACGGAGTTGTGCGACTGCACGTGGGTGATCGAACTCGACTGGTCGGCGGGCGGTGAGAGCGGTGTGCAGACGGTCGGTTACGACGGGAAGCCGTTCCGCACCACCGGCACGAGCAACACGGTCGCCTGCATCATCGACGACGCCGACTGGTGCGTGTGATCGCTGGAACGAATTGAGACGGTGCCGTACCTTGTTCGAGGTTTGCCGCCTCCGAAGGACGACTCAGATCTGTGAAGCGCAAGGGCAAGGCCCCGAAACCCGTTCCCACCACCGTGACGCAGGAGCAGGTCAAGCTGCTCGCACTGGTCGAGCAGGGTGGTGTGCACCGCGGCGCCACCCGGTGGTACCTGGAGCACCGGCCTGCCAAGGAGTGGGACGCGGACGATCTGGAGGTCCTGCGGCACAGGGGCTGGATCATCTGGGAGCAGCCGACGGACCACGGGATGGCGGCGCCCGTCGACATCACGGCGCAGGGGCGGACCGCGCTCAGGCACCACCTGCCGGAGTGGGTGCTGGGGCGCAAGGCGATCGCCGCTGAGCCGCCTCGGTTGCCCTCTGTCGAGACGATCGGCGCGTTGGACTCGCTCGGGTAGAGCGGTAGAACGGTCTTAGTCGAATCCAAACGGAGGCGAAGACCGGCATGTCGAACTTGTTGACCGGCGGCGATTTGCGCGCACGCGAGCACCACCGGATCGAGGACGACGCACGGGACAGAGGGCCGCTGCACGCCGTGACGTTGCCCAACGGTGTGGAGATGCAGGTTGTGACGGTTGGGCTGGAATTGACCCGTCAGCTGCTCACGGACCAACGGCTCTCCAAGGACAGTGCGGCCCTGCAGCGCGAGATCAAACGTCAGCTCGTGGCGCGGGGCAGTGCGCAGGAGAACCTTGCCGGGCTCTTCGGGCCGAGCATGCTCAACAGCGACAACCCTCAGCACGCGCGGCTCAGGGCGCTCGCGGTGAAGGCGTTCAACGGCAAGGCGGTGCTGCGGCTCGCGCCGCGCATCGAGGAGATGAGCGCCGCGCTGGTCGACGGGCTTGTCGTGGGCGAGGAGGTCGACCTCGTCGCGGAGTTGGCCGTGCCGATGCCGATGCACATCATCGGTGAGGTCCTCGGGTTGCCGGCCGAGGATCGCGCGCACGTCCGCGTGTTGATCGAGACGATGATGTCGATGGAACCCGAGGTGTCGCAGCCCGCGAGCGACGAGCTGGGCGGCTACTTCCACGCCCTGCTCACGGGCAACGCGCTGGACCCGGGGTCGCTGTTCGGCGTGCTGACCACCGCCGTCGACGACGACGGCGACCGGTTGAGCCACGACGAACTGATGGCGATGGCGTTCCTTCTGGTCGTCGCGGGCCACGAGACGTCGGCGAGCCTCATCGCGAACGTGGTGCACGACGCGTTGGACAACGGCCTGTGGCAGAAGGCCGCCGAGGATCCCGGTCTGGTGCCCCAGCTCGTCGAGGAGACGCTGCGTCACAACCCGCCGGTCCGCAGCGCCACGCACCGCATCACCACGGAACCGGTCGAGATCGCCGGTACGACGGTGCCGGAGAACACGCTGCTGCTGATCAACCTCGGCTCTGCCGGACGGTGCCCGCGGGCGCACGCGCAGGCGGACGAGTACCGGCTCGACCGCGAGACGACCGGTCACGCCACGTTCGGGCACGGACCGCACTTCTGCCTGGGCTCGGCGCTCGCCCGGCTGGAGACCGAAACCGTGCTGCGGCACCTGACGAGCCGGTTCCCGCGCACGACCCTCTCGGGTGACGGGCTGCCCGGGGTGACGCACAACGACATCATGGCCAGCCTTAAATCGCTTCCGGTCGTGCTCCGGCGGTGACACGCTGGCCCGCGTGGAGATCATTCGAGGCGGACCGGAAGACGTCGACACGGCCGCGTTGATCTGGGCGCACGCGGTCAGCCGGCGGGACGGCTACGAGGTGCCGTCGCTCGACGAGGCGCGGCCCGGTGTGGAGAGCGCTCTCGCGAACGAGCCCTCGTTGTTGCTGATCGCACGGGATGGCGGCGTGGCGGTGGGTTTCCTCGCCGCAGGTCCACAAGGGACGGACATCGCCCACGTCAACTACGTGGGCGTGCACCCCGACGCGTGGGGCAAGGGCGTGGGGGAGGCGTTGCTGCGGGCGCTGCCGGACGCGTTGACCGAGCACGGCTACGCGAGGGCGGAGCTGCTGGTCTACGTCGACAACGTCCCAGGCGTGCGGCTCTACGAACGCCTCGGATGGATCAAGGTCGGCGGCCCTGTGCCGCATCCGCGCCACGGCCGCCTGGAGCAGCGCTACGCGTTCGCTCCCACATCGTGAGCAGTGGGGCGCGAGGCGGTTAGCGGGGGATTAGGGGATCAACCCCAATGCGTCTGACCAGGGCTATCCCCGAGTCCATTTGAGACGTAACTTTTGCTCATGTCAGTGCGCACGTTCGCCGTCGTGGTCGGCCTCGCGTTCTTGCTCGGCGGGGGTGCGATCCTGTTCGTGATGCTGGCCGTCGAGGCCCCGAGCGGGTCGCTGATCCCGTGCGGCAACAGCCTCGGCCTCGGGTTCGACGAGCCGGCGGCCTCCGCCGTCAGTCAGGCCTATGTGGACATCTGCGCCGACCTCAGGCAGCGCCGGCTGTTCTGGGGGCTGCCGGTGATCGGGCTGGGCGTGGTCCTGCTGCTCGGCTCGTTGTTCGGGTCCCGGAGGGCTACTCGCCGGTAAGGTGCGCGGCATGACGTGGATGGTCTACGGCGCCAACGGCTACACCGGACGTCTCATCGCCGAGCTCGCGGTCCTGCGCGGGGAGCGGCCGATCCTCGCCGGGCGATCGGCCGAGAAGGTCGAGCCCATCGCCGCCGCTCTGGGCTTGGAGCACCGGGCGTTCGACCTGAACCAGGCGCGGGAGCACCTGGAGGACGTCGACGCCGTCGTGCACTGCGCGGGCCCGTTCTCGCAGACCTCCGCCGCGATGGTCGACGCCTGTCTGAAGGCGAGCACGCACTACCTCGACATCACGGGCGAGATCGACGTCTTCGAGGCCGTTGCCCTGAGGGACGACGAGGCGCGCGAGGCGGGCATCGTGCTGTTGCCCGGCGCGGGGTTCGACGTCGTCCCCACGGACTGCGTCGCCGCGATCCTGAAGAACGCCCTGCCGTCCGCGACGCACCTCGACCTCGCGTTCGTCGTTGGGGGAGGGGCGAGCGCGGGCACGACCAAGACGTCCGTCGAGGCCGCCGCCGTGGGTGGGCGGATCCGCGTGAACGGAGCGTTGAGGAGCGTCCGCATCGGGCACCGCAGGCGCACCGCGGGCTTCCGGTCGGGGCCGCGCGAGGTCGGCAGCATCCCGTGGGGTGACGTCAGCACCGCCTACCGCTCGACCGGCATCCCGAACATCACGACGTTCACCACCGTGCCGGGCCTGCTCGGGCGGCTCCAGGAGATCTTCGCGCCCGTGCTGCGGACCTCGTTCGTGCAGAACGCGGCGCTGACCCTCGCCGGCAAGGTGAAGGGCCCCGACGAGCGCAAGCGCGCGAACACCAGGGCCGAGGTCTTCGGGGAGGCGTGGGACGCGCAGACGAGGGTCGACTGCGCGATCACCACCCCGAACCCCTACAGCCTCACCGCGGACTCCGTGCTCCGCGCCGTCGCCAAGATCGGCGGCGTGGCGCCCGGTTCGCACACGCCGTCCAGCGCGTTCGGCGCCGACTTCGTGCGCGAGCTCGACGGCGTCGTCGTCGGCGAGATCCGCTTCACATGAGTTAGAACTTGTAACGAAACACCAGTTAGAGGCTCTTGCATCACGAACGTGAGAGCCTCTAACTCCAGGCGCGTCACGTTGGTTAGAGCGTCTAACGCTACTTCTTGAGGTGCTTGGCGACGCTGTCGACGACTCCACCGACGGCGTCCTTCACCTTCTCCACGCCGTCCTTGACGGCGGCCTTCGCCTGGTCGGCGCGGCCCTCGTTCGCGAGCTGCTGGTCGCCGGTGGCCTCGCCCGCGGTCTCCTTGACCTTGCCGCCGAGGTCCTCCGCCTTGTTGCCGATCTTGTCCGACAGCGACATGTCGTCCTCCTGAGTCGAGTTCCTGAGCCGGTGTTCGTCCGACGCCTGTTCGATACCCGCCGCCGCACCTTCGTCACGCCACTGTCGGGTGAAAAACGGGTGAGGGTGATCACGGGAGGGAAATCGGGGAACCGCGTGACGTTCCGCGTTCGAACGTGTCCAACGGGCGACGAAGCAAAAAGTGGGCGGGGGTGTGCGCATGAGCGTGGCCGAAGCAGCCGCACTCGACGATGCCACGCTGGTGGCAAGGTCCCGTGACGGCGACATGAGGGCGTATGAGCAGCTCGTGCGGCGTTACCAGGGGCCCATGTACCGGCTGGCGTTGCGCATCGTGGGCAGCACCGGCGACGCCGAGGACGCGGTGCAGGACGTGTTCCTGACCGCGTGGCGGCGTCTCGGGCAGCTGAACGACGACGGGGCGTTCCTCGGCTGGCTCTACCGCACCACCACCAACCAGTGCCTGAACGTGCTGCGCAAGCGCAAACCGCACGCCGACACCGAGCTCGACGAGCACGAGTCGCCGGCGCCGCGGACCCGGCCCGACCGCGCGGTGGAGGTGAGCGCGCAGCTCGACGCGCTGCAGGCCGCACTGCGCGGCCTCACCCCGGAACAGCGGGCGTGCTGGGTGCTGCGCGAGGTCCACGGCCGGTCGTACGACGAGATCGCCGAGGCGATCGGCACGACCCAGCAGTCGGTGCGCGGCAGGCTCGCGCGGGCACGGGCACAACTCGCGGAGGTGATGGCGCCGTGGCGGTGACGTCCGACTACGTCCTGCCGTGCGGGCGGGACGTGGAAGAGGTGTGGGAGGCGATCGACCTCTCCGACGAACACACGCGGTCGTGCCCGCACTGCGCGGCGGTCCGGGAGAGCCTCCTGGTGCTGCGCGAAGCGACCGCGGAAATGGTCTCCGAGGAGATCGAACCGCCGTTCGACCTGGTCAGTCGTGTGATGTCCGCGGTGCGCGCCGACGTGCGCCGCTCGGACGTCGTGCCGCTGCCCGGCGACGGCCTGGCCCGCATCAGCACGAAGGCGATCGCGGCGGTCCTGCGGTACGCGGCGGACGGTGTCGACGGCGTGCGCGCACGGGGGTGCCGTGTCGTCGAGGCACCGGAGTCGACCGGCGCGGATCCGGTGATCGAGGTCGAGCTCAGCATCGCGATCACCGCGCTGCTCGTCACGCACGAGGCGTACGACGAGGTGCGGCGCCGGGTGCTGGCCGCCGCGTCCGCGCGGATCGGTGTGCGGCTGGCCCGCCTGGATCTCGTCGTGTCCGACGTTCTCGAGGGATGAGCGAGTGATCGAAACAGTCGTGTCCGCCCCGGCGGTGGCGGCGGTCGCGGTGCACGCGGCCGAGAGAGTCGCGGGCGTGCGCGTGCAGCCCGGCCTGGCGGGTCTGGTGAGTTCGGTGGTGAGGGTGGCGCGGCAGCAGATCAAGGGACTGCAGCCCGCGCCCGTGGAAGGTGTGCGGGTGCGGTGGACGGGGTCCGTCGCGCTGCTGGAGGTGGACGTGGCGATCTCCGGACTGGACCAGGCCGCGGCCGTGGCGGCTGCGGTGCAACGGTCCGTGCGCGCGGTCGTGCCGGAGCTCACCGGCGTCGAGGTGGAGTCGGTAGTGGTCACGGTGGTGGACGTCGAATGGTGATCGTGACGGAGTTGTTGAAGGCGCTGGAGAAGGTCGAGGGGCTGCGTCCGTCGACGCCCGCGTCCGCGCCGGCGCGTTCGTGGATCCCTTGGGACGTCGACACCTTGGCCATCGACGTCGAGGACGGTCTGGTGTGCGTGCGCGTCGTCGCCACGCGTCTGCCGTTGTCGCTGGACGAGGCGGGCGCGTCGTTGCGCGCCGTTCTCCTTGGCACGCCGTGGGAAAAGGCGGTGCTGCGGATCGTGGTGACCGATGTGGACAAACGTGCGCTCGATCACCTGAATGGTGCGTGACGTTTCCGCGACTGACCGTGTCGATCTGATGTGAACGCTTCGAAGGAAGGGGTTGCGATGAGCACGCAGGCAGTGGAGAAGGTCAACGTCGCGAACGGGAAGCTGGTGACCGACAAGGGATCCACCACCATCGCGGACGTCGTGGTGCAGAAGGTCGCCGGCCTCGCGGCGCGGGAGATTCGCGGCGTGCACGCGCTGGGCGGCGGAGCCACGCGGGCGCTGAGCGCGTTGCGCGACCGCATCCCCGGTGCCACCGCGAGCGCGGGCCAGGGCGTGTCGGTCGAGGTCGGCGAGAAGCAGGCCGCCGTCGACCTGGAGCTCGTCGTCGAGTACGGCGTGCCGATCGCGGACCTCGCGAAGTCGGTGCGCACCAACGTGATCACCGCGATCGAGCAGATCACCGGGCTCGAGGTCGTCGAGGTCAACATCAACGTCAACGACGTGCACATCCCGAGCGACTCCGAGGGCGAAGAGAAGCCCGAACCCGCACGCGTGCAGTGAGAGGAAACGCCATGAGCACCACCGCACTGGGCCTGCTGACCGGGCTCGCGCTCGGGCTGGCCGCCGCGTTCGGGGGCTTCAGCGCGTTCCTGCTCGTGCTCGTCTTCGGCGCGCTCGGCCTGATCGCGGGCCGGGTCGCCGAGGGCAAGCTCGACCTCGCGCAGTTGCTGGGCAGGGATCGGGACTGACCATGACCACACCGCTCGTTGCCGCCCAGCCGGGTACGGCCGGATCCGCGCCGGCCCGGCCGGATCCGTTGCCGCAGCCAGGGTTGACCACCGTCGCGGACCGCGCGGTGGGCCGCATCGCCGGACGCGCCGCCATGGAGGTGCCGGACGTGCTCGACTGCGCCGTCACCGCACGGGTGACCGGGGGAGTGACGACGCTCGACGCGCGCCTGGACCTGCGTTACCCGGCGCCCGTCGCGTCGACCGCGGCTCGGGTGCGTGCACACCTGGTCGCACGGGTCGCCGAGCTCACCGGTCTGCGGGTGTCCGTCGTGGACGTGTCGGTCGGCGTGCTGCGGGCGGACGCGGTGCCGGTGAGGAGGGTCCTGTGACTCGCCGTTCCCGCCGGGCGCTGCCCGCCGTGCTCACGGCACTCGTGCTGCTCGCCGCGTGCGTTCTGGTGGCGGTGTGCGCGATCCAGCTCGCGCTGGGAGAGACGCCGTTGCTGTCGTACGAGTCGGTGGCCGGTCGTCTGCGCGACACGACGTGGTCGGCACTGGAGGTGGCCGTGACGGGCGGGGTCGTCGCGGCCGTCGGACTGGTGCTGCTCCTCGTCGCGATCGTGCCCGGCAGGGCGCGGACCGCGACGCTGGACCAGCACACCGCGGTGTCGGTGCGCGGCCTGCGCAACGCCCTGCGGTCCGCCGCCGTCGTCGACGGTGTCGAGTCCGCCGCGGTGAAGGTGCGCCGCCGCCGGGTCCGCGCGGTCGTGCGCACCCGGCGTTCCGTGGTCGACGGCCTCGGCGACACCGTCCGCACGGCGCTCGAACACCGCGTCGGAGAGTTCGCCCTCGCCCGGCCTCCCCAGGTCGTCGTGCGGGTCAAAACCCTCAGGAGCACACCGTGAACCGCTTCCTCCTCGGCCTGCTGGGGCTGGTCCTGCTGCTCGCCGGCGCCTTCGCGGTCGTCGTCCACTTCGGCCTCGTGCCCTGGGTGGACCGCGACGCCTCGTTGGTGCCCGGCACGGCGATGCCGCCGACCTGGGTGCTGTGGGTGGTCGCGGCCGCCGCGGTCGTCGTCGCGCTGCTGTGCCTGCGCTGGCTCACCGCCCAGATCCCGCGCCGCAAGGTCACGGCCTGGCGCTGGGCCGAGGAGGCGGGCACCACCCGCATCACCACGGCGACGGCCACCGCACCGTTCGCAGACGAGGTCACCGGCTACCCCGGTGTGCGCAAGGTCGAGGCCGCTCTGACCGGCCCGCACGCCGCTCCGCGCCTGGCCCTCGTCGTCCGCGCCCACGGCGACGCCGATCTGCGGGGGATCCGCCGCCGCATAGACGACGAGGGCCTGCCACGCCTGCGCGAGGCACTCGGCACGCCCGACCTCCACGCCACCGTGGAGTTCCGGATGACGCCCTCCAAGGCCGACGCCCGAGTGCGCTGAGAAACAGCAGAAGCCCAGGTCGGAAGACCTGGGCTTCTGTGCTGTCCGGAGTGACTAGCGCGGGGCGAGCAGGCTCGTGATCTCCTGGGACGCCGACACCGTCAGCAGGTGCTGGAGGTTCTCCGCGAGGTCCTCGCCGCGCTTCTGCTTCGCCTGCGCGTAGAGGCGGCCCGCGCGGTACGAGGAGCGCACCAGCGGGCCCGCCATCACACCGAGGAAGCCGATCTCCTCGGCCGTCTCCTTGTGCTGGACGAACTCCTCGGGCTTCACCCAGCGCTCGACCGGGTGGTGCCGCGGCGACGGGCGCAGGTACTGGGTGATGGTGATGATGTCGCAGCCCGCGTCGTGGAGGTCGGAGAGCGCCTCGGTGACCTCGTCCGGGGTCTCGCCCATGCCGAGGATCAGGTTCGACTTGGTGACCAGGCCGAACTCGCGGGCCTGGGTGATCACGTCGAGGGACCGCTCGTAGCGGAACGCAGGGCGGATGCGCTTGAAGATCCGCGGGACGGTCTCCAGGTTGTGCGCGAGCACCTCGGGGCGGGACTCGAAGACCTCCGCCAGCTGTTCGGGGACCGCGTTGAAGTCCGGGATCAGCAGCTCGACGCCCGTGCCGGGGTTCATCTCGTGGATCTGGCGGACGGTCTCGGCGTACAGCCACGCGCCGCCGTCGGCCAGGTCGTCGCGGGCGACGCCGGTGACCGTGGAGTAGCGCAGGCCCATCGCCTGGACCGACTCGGCGACCCGGCGCGGTTCGTCGCGGTCGAGGTCGGCGGGCTTGCCCGTGTCGATCTGGCAGAAGTCGCAGCGCCGGGTGCACTGCTCGCCGCCGATCAGGAACGTGGCCTCGCGGTCTTCCCAGCACTCGTAGATGTTGGGACAGCCGGCCTCTTCGCAGACCGTGTGCAGGCCCTCGCGTTTGACCAGACCCTTGAGCTCCCGGTATTCGGGGCCCATCTTCGCGCGCGTCTTGATCCAAGACGGCTTCTTCTCGATCGGTGTCTGGCTGTTGCGGACCTCGAGCCGCAGCAGCTTCCGACCCTCAGGTACCACAGTCACGTCATCACCCTACGCCCCGCGATCAAGTGTCCGGGGTCACGCCAGCCCTGGTCAGGAGCCCTGACCGAGGACGCCGGTGCCCTACGGAAGGTCTGGAGCGATTCCGGTGAGCTTGGTCGTGAGCTCCCAGAGGCGGTTCGCGGCCAGCTCGTCGCGTGCGGCGGCGCTCGTCTTCGCGGTGGTGGGGTGGCCGCGGAACTCGTTGAAGCCGCCGGGGCCGTAGTACTGACCGCCGCCCGCCTCGGGTGACGTCGCCGCGTAGAGCTGCGGCAACGCGCCCATCTCGACGGACTGCGAGAACAGGTGGCTGATCCTGCCGCCGATGCGGAGGACCACGGACCTGTGCGCCTCAGCCATGTTGTTGGTCAGCTCGGTGACCGTCAGGCCGGGGTGTGCCGCGATCGACGTCACGTCCGGCGCGCGGCGTTCAAGCTCGCGCGCGAACAGGATGTTGGCGAGCTTCGACTGGCCGTAGGAGCCGCGCAACGTGTACGGGCGGCGGTCGAAGTTCGGGTCCGCGAAGTCCATGTAGCCGTAGTGGTGCGCGAGAGAGGAGACGGTGACGACGCGTGCGCCCGGACGTTGCCTCAACGCGGGCAGCAGGAGCCATGTCAGCGCGGCGTGACCCAGGTGGTTGGTGCCGAACTGGCGCTCGAAGCCGTCGATCGTCCTGCCGTTCGGGACGGCCATGATGCCCGCGTTGTTGATCAGGACGTCGAGCTGCTCGACCTTCTCCGCGGCCGCGCGCACGGATGTGAGGTCGGCGAGGTCCAGTTCGAGCACCTCGGCCGAGCCCCGGACCGACTGACGCGCGGTCTCCCCGCGCTGGACCGAACGACAGCCCATGAGCACGTGGGCCCCCTTGGCCGCGAGCACCTGGGCGGTGCGCAGGCCCAGACCGGAGTTCGCGCCGGTCACCAGGACGGTGCGGCCGGTCTGGTCGGGGATGTCGGCTTCGGTCCAACGACTCATGGAGTCATTCCTACCGCCCGGTAACTGTCGAGCGGAAGGTGTGCGTCCAGCACCGCTCGCAACACGGGCTCGTCCGCGGCCAGTTCTGCGCGGACGCGGTCCTCGTCCACGGCGCCGTTCAGCCCGGCGTTCTCCATGCGCGCGGTCAGCTTGTTCTGCCAGCGGTGGTCGAGCGCCAGCAGCAGGTCCCGCAGCGAGCCGAAGACGTCCGGATCCACGATCAGCGGCGCGGACGGGTCGCGGCGGGCGTCGTTCAGGACGGCGTCGAGCGCGTCACGACGGCGGTAGTGGTCTGCCCAGCCCATGTCTCGTACCCCCGGTTTCTCGCATACCCTCGGTATGACACGACCATACCACCGGTACGTACCGCCGGTATGTGAGATACGTTTCGTGCGTGCGAACACGACGTTCCGAGTACTCGGAGTCGACCAGGCAGGCGCTCGTCGACAGCGCCGTCGACCTGTTCACCAAGCGCGGATATGCGGGCACCTCGCTCGACGAGGTCGTCAAGCGCGCTCGCGTGACGAAGGGTGCGCTCTACCACCACTTCAGCGGGAAGCAGGCGTTGTTCGAGGCGGCCTTCACCCAGGTCGAGACCAGGTCCATCGAGTCGCTGACCGCCGTCGTGACCGGGGAGGGCGACGCGTGGGACACCGCCGTCGCGGGTCTGCGCGCGTACGTCCGCAAGTGCCTGGAACCCGAGTACCAGCGGATCATCGTGCACGAGGCGCCGGTCGTGATGGGCTGGGAGCGCTGGCGCGAGGCGGAGGAGCAGTTCAGCTTCGGCCTCCTCCGCACGGCCGTGCAGCTGCTCGTGGACGCCGGCGAGATCGAGGAGGCGCCGGTGGAGATCATGGCGCGGCTGCTGTTCGGAGCACTGTCCGCGGGCGCGAGCACCATCGCCAGCTCGTCCGATCCGAAGCGCACCGGACGTGAGGTCGAACGCGCGATCCTGCGCGTTTTGGAGGGTTTGCGCAAGAAGTAGTCGAGTTCGGCCCTAGCGGCCGGGCGGAACGTCGATCACCACGCGGACAACGAGGTGGTCAGCATCATGATCGAACCTGTCAACACGCGCCTGGGACTCGACGGCAAGATCGCACTGGTCACGTCGGGAACGCACGGTCTCGGCCTTGCCATCGCGAGCAAGCTCTGCGACAACGGCGCACACGTCATCATCACCACGTCCCCCGGCGACGTCGACGCCGAACGCGCTCTGCTCGTGCTCGGCGGCAAGCCGGGTTCGGCGTCCGTGGTGCCGCTCGACGTCCACGACGAGCACGCGGTGCGGGTGCTGCTGGAGCAGGTGAAGCAGGACCGCGGGCGGCTCGACCTCTTCGTGCACCACGCGGTCTCGCCGGACCTGACGCCGCTGCTGAACCTCGTGGAACCGCTCGCGAAGGCGTTCGTCGACGGCGGCCGCGTCGTCGTCGCCGGCTACACGGTGACGCCGGTGCACGGCGTGATCCGCACGCTGGCGCTCGAGATGGCCTGGTACCGGGTGGCGGTGAACGCGGTCGTGACGACCGTGGTCGACAACGGCCCGATGAACATCGACCCGGAGCTCGTGGACCGGCTCGCGATCAAGAGCCCGTCCGGCCGCGTGACGCTGCCCGAGGACGTGGCGAACGCGGTGGCGCTGCTGTGCGCGGACGAGGCCGCGTGGATCCAGGGACAGGTGATCACCGTGGACGGCGGTCTCGAACTGCTGGAGCGGTGGGGCGAGACCCGCTGAGTGAATCGCGGGAGTCCCGGCCCGGCCGATGTCCATCGGCCGGGCCGGTTGTCCTGTTCACGGTTGTGATGCGCGGAGGTTATTGCGGCTATGCCGGTTCGCTGGAGTTCCGCTCGTGCGAGGCCGGAGTCGTGTCTATCTGTCAGCGCGCAGTGACTGGACGTCATCAGCCTATAGGTGTTGCAAATTGGGAGTAGCGCATTCGGAGTAGTAAAAAGTAGGCTCAGCTCAAATGCTTGTCCGGCGCGGTGACCGAGTGTAAAACTCGGAAAGTCGGCAGGGGGGACCGCGCAAGGGGGCTGATGATGATCAGGGTCTTACTCGCCGAGGACGTGCAAATGGTCCGCGGTGCATTGGTTGCCTTGTTGAACCTTGAACCGGATATTGAGGTCGTCGCCTCGGTGGCTACCGGGGACGAAATCGTGCCCGCGGTGGCAAAGAGCCAACCGGACGTGGCCGTGCTCGACATCGACCTTCCCGGTATGGACGGCCTTTCGGCGGCAACGGTCATCCACGACACCGCGCCCGGCACTCGGACGCTGATCCTCACGAGTCTCGGCCGCCCGGGAACACTGCGCCGCGCGCTCAACGCCCGCGTGAACGGATTCATCCTCAAGGACGCTCCGGTGAACGAACTCGCCGACGCGATCCGCGGGGTGTCCATCGGCCGCCGGGTCATCGATTCGCAACTGGCGTTGTCCGCGTGGGACACCGACGAGTGCCCGCTCACGCCGCGCGAGCTGGAGGTGCTCCGGCTGGCCTCCGACGGCGCCGACGCCATGGAGATCGCCTCGACGCTCTTCCTGTCCGTCGGCACCATCCGCAACTACCTGACGGCGGCGACGGCGAAGCTCGACGCCCGCAACCGGGTCGACGCGGTCCGCATCGCGCGCAAGGCCGGCTGGTTCTGATTCCGGCTGGTTCAGGCGGCGGCGGTCGCCGTCGGGATCGACGCGTGGACGTGGAAGCGGTCGGAGCCGACGTGGTGGGCGAGGAAGACGCCGCCCGCCGCCTGGACGCGTTCGGCCTGGTTGCGGACGCCGTTGCAGTCAGACGAGATCGGGCGGTCGGCGGCGCCGTCGTTGACGACGTCGAGGTTCACCGTGCCGTCGGCCTGCCGGACGGTGATCGCGCAGTTCTCGGCGTCGCTGTGGCGCAGGACGTTGGTGATGGCCTCGCGCAGGACCGTGGCCAGGACCGTCTCGATCTCCTCCGGCAGCGGAGTCTGGTCGAGCTCGACGCGGACGTCGATGTTCGCGGCGGCCAGCATGGTCTTCGCCGAGTCCGAGGTGTCCGACAGCGACAGGCGGCGGTAGCTGCGCGCCAGTGAGCGCACGTCGGACAGGGCCCTGCCCGCGATATCCAATATATCGGCGAGGTGCTCCTGGGCGCGGTCCGGCTGCGACGGGGTCAGGCGGTGGGCCAGTTCGCTCTTCAGCTTGATCGCGCTGAGGCTGTAGCCGAGCAGGTCGTGCAGGTCGCGGGCCAGGCGCTGGGGCTCGTCCACCGGGGGAGAGGGCTGGGCGACGGGCTCGGGCGGGGCGTGCGGGCGGAACGCGTAGCCGGAGATGAGCAGGCCCGTCGCCGTCGTCGCGATCGCGGCCTCCAGTGGTGAGGACCCCAGTGACCAGGGCAGCAGGGCCGGGGTCTGCAGGAGGCACGTCGCCGCGACCGTCAGCCCGAACGCGGTCCAGCCCGCGAACCGGGGGAAGAGCGCCAGCGCGTTGCCGGCTACCAGGCCCGGCACCGCGGCCCACATGTGTCCGACCAGCAGGAACGGCACGAATGTGAGCACTGCTTGTGTTGCCAGTGCGAGGTGATGAGCGGACGCGTTCAGATGGCTGAATTGGAGTGCCTGCAGAGCGAGAACCAAGGTCAATGAGATGACATATATGGCGGAATGGGTCGCTTCCCGGTCGCTCAGAAGCAGATGCGCCAGATCGGCCAGGCAGATGCCCACTGCCGCAACCACTACGGGCGCCTGGACGATCCTGCCGGGGCGCGGCGGTTCAGGCGACTCATTCACGATTCCCCCAAAAGGAGCCGAGCTCGCTCGTCCGGCCACTCGGCGAACCCCAAGGCAAATGCTAGACAGCAACGACCCGGTGCGGATCATGTTCTGAATCGGTACAGGCGGAACTGCGGAAGTTACCGTTTTCGGCAAGCTTCGCTCAAAAGGACGAGTATTTTTCGTGCTGATCACGACGGGTGTTCAAGTGGTTACCGATAGGATTTGTTTGGGTGCGTCCGGCCCCGTGAATATCTCACGCGGGCAGCGGTAGTTCGCCATCTTCGACTCGTGCCGCGCTACGTGGCGTCCGATAGCCCGACTCAGGTGAACTTGATGTCACGACAACAGCAAGCCGCCGCTGAAACTGGAACTGGGGAGGGCTCCCACCATGGAGATCAAAGTTCTCGGACCGCTGGAGGCAAGGGAGAACGGCATCTCGATCACGCCGAGCGCGGTGAAGCCGCGTCAGGTGCTGTCTCTGCTCGCACTGCAGGCGGGGCACGTCGTCACCGTGCCGACTCTGATCGAAGAGCTGTGGGGCGTCACTCCGCCGCGAAGCGCCCTCACCACACTGCAGACATACGTGCTCCAGGTGCGTCGCAGGATCGAGGCGGCGCTGCCGGAGGGAAGTGCGGGCGCCGCCAAGAACGTGCTGGTCACCCGCTACGGCGGGTACATGCTCGACGTCGCGCCGGAGACCATCGACGTGCGCAGCTACGAGCGTCTCGCCGTCGCAGGACAGCGCGCGCTGGAGGTCGGTGACCTGGAGTCCGCGTCGCGGCTGCTGCGGTCGGCGACCGACGTGTGGCGCGGGCCGGTGCTCGTGGACGTGCAGATCGGTGTCCGGCTGGGCATGGAGGTCACGCGGCTGCAGGAGTCGCGGCTCGGCGTCCTGGAGTCCCGGATCGAGGCCGACCTGAGGCTGGGCAAGCACCAGTCGCTGCTGAGCGAGCTGTCCGTGCTGACCGCGCAGCACCCCATGCACGAGAACCTGTGCGCGCAGTACATGCTCGCGCTCTACCGGGCCGGCCGTCAGTGGCGCGCCCTGGAGGCCTACCAGTCGCTGCGCGACACCCTGATCGAGGAGCTCGGCCTGGAGCCGTCGGAGCGCCTGCGCCAGCTGCAGTGCGCGATCCTCAGCTCCGAGCCGACGCTGAACGGTCCGACGTCCGCACTTCAGCTGGAGCGTCAGCTCGCCGGTTGATCCGCACTCGATCGGGGAGAAGCCAGATCGTGGATACCGTCACCGGTGCGAGCTCGCTGGTCCGAGCGCTCGAGGACGCCGGGTGTGAAGTGATCTTCGGCATTCCCGGCGGGGCCATCCTGCCCGCGTACGACCCGCTGCTGGACTCGACGAAGATCCGGCACGTGCTCGTGCGGCACGAGCAGGGCGCAGGGCACGCCGCGTCGGGGTATGCGCAGGCGACGGGCAGGGTGGGGGTGTGCGTCGCGACGTCGGGGCCCGGCGCGACGAACCTCGTCACCCCGCTCGCGGACGCCTACATGGACTCCGTGCCGGTCGTGGCGATCACCGGCCAGGTCAACAGGTCGGTGATCGGCACGGACGCGTTCCAGGAAGCCGACATCCGCTCCATCTGCCTGCCGATCACCAAGCACGCGTTCCAGGTGACCGAGCCGGAGGACATCCCGGCCGTGATCGCCGAGGCGTTCGCACTCGCCGCCGGGGGCAGGCCGGGTCCGGTGCTCGTCGACATCCCGAAGGACGTCCTGAGCGCCACGACCACGTACACGCCGGCACCTCCCGTCCCCACCCCGAGAACGACGCCCGCGGCCGGTGAGATCAGGCGGGCGGCGAACCTGATCACGTCCGCGAGCCGCCCGGTGTTCTACATCGGCGGGGGAGTGGTCCGCGCCGGCGCCGCCGCGGAGCTGCGGACGTTCGCCGAACGCACCGGCATCCCCGTCGTCACCACGCTGATGGCCCGCGGCGCGTTCCCCGACTCGCACCGCCAGCACCTCGGCATGCCGGGCATGCACGGCACGGTGCCCGCCGTCGCCGCGTTGCAGCAGGCCGACCTGCTGATCGCGCTCGGCACCCGCTTCGACGACCGCGTCACGGGCGTGCTCTCCCTGTTCGCCCCGAACGCCGCGGTGATCCACGCCGACATCGACCCCGCCGAGATCTCCAAGAACCGCAAGGCGGACGTCCCGATCGTCGGCGACTGCAAGGACGTCCTCGTCTCGCTGAACGCGGCCGTGCGCCAGGCCCCGGTGCTCACCTCGTGGTGGGCGTACCTCGACGGCCTGCGCGACCGGTTCCCGCTCGGCTACGACTGGCCGCCCGACGGGAAACTCGCGCCACAGCACGTGATCGAGCGCATCGGCAAGCTCGTCGGGCCGGAGGCGATCTACACCTCCGGCGTCGGCCAGCACCAGATGTGGGCGGCGCAGTACGTGGGGTACGAACGGCCGGGCTCGTTCATCAACTCCGGCGGTCTCGGCACCATGGGCTTCGCGGTGCCCGCCGCGATGGGCGCGCAGTGCGGCGTGCCCGACCGGGCGGTGTGGGCGATCGACGGTGACGGCTGCTTCCAGATGACCAACCAGGAGCTCGTCACCTGTGCGCTGGAGAACATCCCGATCAAGGTCGCCGTCATCAACAACGGCAACCTCGGCATGGTCCGCCAGTGGCAGACCCTGTTCTACCAAGGCCGTTACTCCAACACCGGCCTGTCGACCCACCGGCGCGTGCCCGACTTCGTCGCCCTGGCCGAGGCGCTGGGATGCGCCGGGCTGCGGTGTGAGGAACGGTCCGAAGTGGACGACGTGATCCTGCGAGCCATGGAGATCAGGGACCGGCCGGTGGTGATCGACTTCGTCGTCGGCGAGGACGCCCAGGTGTGGCCCATGGTGGCCGCGGGAACCGGCAACGACGAGATCATGACCGTGCGGGACTTCAAGCCCCTGTTCACCGAGGACCTGTGATGACCAGACATGTGTTGTCGATGGTGCTGCGCAACGTCCCCGGCGCGCTGGCCAGGGTCGTGGTGCTGTTCTCCAGCCGCGGCGTCGACGTGGAGTCGCTGAGCCTCGATCCCACCGAGCGAGGCGACGTGTCCAGAATGGACGTGGTGGTGGCCCTGCCGGCCGGGCGTTCTCCCGACCAGTTGGTGAAGCAGCTTTCCCGGCTGGTCGACGTGAAGAGCGTCGTGGCCGTCGCCGACCACGCACGGAACCAGATCGGCGCCTGAGGAAGAGGCCCGCCACTCCCCGCCTCCGGGGGTGGTGGGCCTCTTCGTGTTGCCGCACAACACGAGTTGTGTGTGGAGGAGAGTCGTTGAGCCGCACAACGAGAGTTGTGCGGGCCACACGTCAGGAGTCGCGCACCCCGAACAACGACAAGGGCCCGCTCTCACACCGAGAGCGGGCCCTTCTCACGCGGGCGGGGTCACACCTTCGCGGGTGTGTGCTTCAGAACCGCCGTCGCGTACTTGGCGAGCGTGTCGCCGGGGCTGGGGCCGTTCAGCGCGCCGTAGATCTGCCCGGCCAGCGGCTGGCCGTGGCGGTCCAGGTCGGCGTGCGTCAGCGTCACCTTCGTGGTGTTCGGGCCGGTGGCCTCGAAGTCCACCTTGATGAACGACGCCTTGGTGTCCTCGTAGATCGGCTGCCAGCCGGGGCCGACGCGCCAGGTCATGACGAGACGGTTCGGCGGGTCCCACTCGGTGATCGTGCCCCAGGCGATCTCCTCGCCGTCGGCACCGGTCTCGTAGTAGCGGCCGCCCACGGCGGGCTCGATGGTGATGGAGCGACGGTCCTTCACGAACACGTGCTTCTCCGGCCACCAGTCGAGCGGGTGCTCCGCGAAGATCGCGAACGCCTGCTCGATCGAGCACTCGACCGTGACGGACTTGGCGACATCGGGAGTTGCCTCCGACATGAGCCCTCCAGGTGTGATGGACAAATCGGACCCAGCTTCCGCGAAACCACTGCACCGCAACTAGAAGCGGCCTCGAACGAGAAGTCCTCCACCGGGCTTCCACCACCTGTGTGGATCGTCGATGACACAGATCACAGGAGGAGGGAGTCGTAGTGTCCCCAGTCAGCGTGACCACCTACATCGAGGTGAAGACCTTCTACGCGCTGCAGATGCGGCTGCTCGATGCACTCGACATCGAGGGGTACGCGGCGACCTTCACCGTCGACGGCATCACCGACCACGCCCACCGCGGCGAGAAGGTCGTGGGCAGGGCCCAGCTCATCGCGGGCGCCAACGCCGCCCTGCCGCGCTACGCCAACGGGGCCGTGCGGCACTGGAACGACCACTACCTGATGGAAGAGGTCGACGAGAACACGATCAACGTCTCGTACTGCTCGCTGGTCACCAGGACCGACAAGGCCGGCAACGTCACGTTCGAGCCCACGTTCTTCATCGAGGACGTGCTCGTCCGCGTCGACGGCGGGCTGCAGGCGAAGTCCCGCACGATCCACCGCGACGAGCCCTCGCCGGTCGCCATCGCCGCGGCGGCGCAGAAGGGGGCCGCATGAGCGACACCGGTCTCGTTCCGGTCGCGGAGAAGGTGGGCGCGCTCGCCGCCGAGCACGCTCAGGAGGCCGACCGGACGCGCAAGCTCGCGCCCGAGGTCGTGGAGGCCGTGCGGGAGGCCGGTTTCGCACGGCACTTCGTCGCGAAGTCCCACGGCGGCAACGAAGGCGGGTTCGCGGAGCTCACCCAGGCCGTCATGGCGGTCGGTGAGGGCTGCGCCTCGACGGCGTGGTGCGCCTCGCTCACCGCGCTGTCCGCCCGCTACGCCACGCACCTGCCGCAGCTCGGCCACGACGAGCTGTGGGGCGCCGGTGAGGACACGTTCGTCGTGACCGCGCAGCCGCCGCTCGGCAAGGCGACGACGGCACCGGGCGGCCACCGGCTGAGCGGCCGCTGGGCGTACGTCAGCGGCGTCGACTTCGCCGACTGGGCGCTGGTCTGCGGCATGGTCGCGACCGGTGGTGAGCCCGAGGCGCGGTTCTTCGCACTGCCGCGCAAGGACTTCACGGTCGTCGAGGGCTGGGACAACGCGGGCATGCGCGCCACCAGCAGCCACAACGTGATCGTCGACGACGTCTTCGTGCCGGAGCACCTGTCGTTCCTGCGCGCGGACTTCATCTCCGGCAGGAACGCCACGAGCGACCTGCCGGCGCACAACGTGCCGTTCCAGGCGGTCGGCGGGCTCACGTTCGTCGGTCCTGCGGTCGGTGCGGCCTACGGGGCGCTCACCGCGGCCACGAACGCCATGAGCGGCAAGAAGGTCAACACGACCCAGGGCGTCGACCTGTGCCGGGCGTCCGCGCAGATCGACTCCGCGCGGTTCCTGGTGGAGCAGAACGCCCAGGTGCTCGACGAGCGCACGTTCACCCCGAGGCTGATGGCGCGCTGCGAGCGCAACGCCGCCTTCACCGCGGACAGCCTCGTCGACGCGGTCGGCACCCTCGTGCGGGCCGCCGGCACCAGCGGTTTCAGCGAGAACTCGCCGTTGCAACGGTTCTGGCGGGACATCGTCAGCGCGTCGAGTCACGTCGCGCTGCGGTACGAGACGGCGGTGGCGCGGACATGGCCAGCAGCGTTGATCGGCGAGTGAGACTCGGCGTGGTCGGTTGTGCCGACATCGCCCGGCGCAGGATGCTGCCCGCGTTCGCCGGGGTGTCCGAAGTGGACATCGTGGCGGTCGCGAGCAGGGACGCCGAGAAGGCCGGCAAACTCGCGGCCGACTACGGCTGCGAGGCGGTCACCGGGTACGAGAAGCTGCTCGGGATGGACCTCGACGCGGTGTACGTGCCGCTGCCCGCGGCGCACCACGCGGTGTGGATCGAACGCGCGCTGCGGGCCGGGAAGCACGTGCTGGCAGAGAAACCGGTCACGCCGTCGCTGGAGGAGACCGCCGACCTGGTCGCGCAGGCCAGGGAGTGCGGGCTCGTGCTGCGGGAGAACTTCCTGTTCCCGTTCCACTCCCAGCACCACGAGGTGCGCAGGCTCGTCACCGGGGGAGCGGTCGGCGAGGTGCGGTCGTTCGAGGCGGCGTTCACGATCCCGCCGCGTCCGTCCGGGGACATCAGGTACCGCAAGGACCTGGCCGGCGGCGCGCTGCTCGACGTCGGCGTCTACCCGCTCAAGGCGGCGATGCTGGTGCTCGGCCCCGGCCTGCGGGTGCTCGGCGCGAGCCTGAAGGTCGACAGCACGTACGGCGTGGACGTCTCGGGTTCGGTGCTGCTGGGTGCTCCCGGCGGCGTCACGGCCCACCTGACGTTCGGCATGGAGCACTCCTACCGGGCGAACTACACGGTGTGGGGCAGCGAAAGCCACGTGACCGTCGACCGCGCCTACGCCCCGCCGGCCGACCTCACGCCGATCGTGTCGCTCGGCGGCCAGGAGGTCGTGCTCGAACCGGACGACCAGTACACCAACGCCGCCCGCAGCTTCGTGTCCGCGGTCAGGACCGGCGGGCCCACCTCCGGTGAGTCGGTGGAGCTGGCCCGGCTCGTGGACGAGGTCAGGGAAGCGGCGCGATAAACGGGGAAACGAAGAAGGGGCCCGGTGATCCGGGCCCCTTCTCTTGCGTCTCACGCATCCGCGGGGATGTCCGGCCGCGGGGTCGAACCCGGCACGGTGACGCGCTCGCCCGGCAGCACGCCGTCGACGAGGTAGGCGTTGACGATGTCGTCGAGCGCCTTGTTGCCGACGAACGCGTACACCTCGTGGTCACCGGAGTCCTCGATGACGACCAGGTGGTGACCGAGGCGCTCGGCCATCGCGACACCGCCCTCGTAGCGGTCGTACTGGTCGCCGTCAGCCTGCACGCACAGCCCCACCGGGTAGCCGATCCGCTTGAGGTACGTCGGCTCCTCCAGGTTCTCGAACGTGCGGAACGCGCCGACCCACGGCTGGGCGCGCAGCACGCCGAAGCCGTACGGGTGGTGCTCGCGGTGGTGGCGCATGTCGTTGAAGTAGACGTCGAGGTCCGAGGGCCACTCCGTCTCCATCGTGATCGCCTCCAGCACACCGATCCGGAGCTCACCGGTCGTGTCCTGCGGGCGCCACGTGCCGTTGCCCGCGATCAGCTGCTGGGCGGTCGCCACGTCCTCGGCCTTGCGCAGGTCGCCGACCAGGTAGCCCAGCGAGTCCCACTGCGCGCGGTCGGTGGCGCGCGTGCCGACGGCGCCGTCGAACAGCGTGCGCAGGTGGATCGCGCCGAACTCCTCCAGCGCGGAGACCACCTCCTCGACGGTCTCCAGCACGGCGGCGGCGGACGTGCCGAGTCCGAAGTGGACGTTGCGCTCGGCGGTCCACTGCGCCCACTTCTGCACGTTGCGGTAGACGCCTTCGGCCTGCGTGACGAACTGCTCGCGCCACGTCCAGTTCGGGTTCACGCACGAGTCGAGCACGCTGCGGTCCAGGTGCGCGGGGAACATCGACCCGTAGACCGCGCCGACCAGCGTGCCGTAGGCGTAGCCGACGAAGCTGATCTGCTCCTCGCCCAGCACGCCGCGGATGACGTCCATGTCCCGTGAAATGTTGCGGGTGGTGATGTGCTGCCGCAGGTCGCCGCCCGCTCGTGCGCACGCCAGCTCGCGTTCGCGCATGTCGACGGCGATCTGCTCGAAGAGCGAGTCCGGCGGCCGCGAGTCGAACGGCGCCACCGGCACCGCGACCTCGCTGTAGAGCTTGGTGGACTCGCCGATGCCGCGCGGGTCGAAGCCGATCAGGTCGTAGGCCTCGCGCACCTCCGCCGGGAACTCCAGCGGCAGCCTGAGGCCCTCGCCGTTGTCGCCGCCGGGGCCGCCGTTGACCGAGAGCAGCACACCGCGGCGCTTGGCGGGGTCCGTCGCGCGCAGGCGGGAGACGGCGATGGTGAGCTGGACGCCCTGAGGGTCGTCGTAGTCGCGCGGCACCGAGATGGTGGCGCGTTCGAGGCCGTCCTCCGCCGACGGCGCCGACCATTCCGGTCGCTGTTCGTAGAACTCGTGCAGTGCGTCGGGCACGGTAAGACCTCCGCGTCGGTTGCGTCGGGTTGTGAGAGTCGCAAAGCGGCCTAGAGGAGGTCTCGAACGCGTTCGAGGGGAGTTCCAGGGGATCCCCAGACGCCATCGGCACTGTGATCGGAGTCCGGCGAGCCGATTTCCGTGGGGAGACACCGCGATGGCCAAGATCACCTATGTCCACCCGGACGGGACGTCGTCGGTCGTCGACGTCGAGCCGGGCAACTCGATCATGCGGGGTGCCAAGCTCGCCGGCGTCGAGGGCATCCTCGCCCAGTGCGGCGGTGGCGCGACGTGCGGTACCTGCCACATCTACGTGGACAAGGACAACACCAAGCCGTTGCCCGCCATGCACGACCTGGAGGACGGGCTGCTGTGCGTGACGGCCAGCCCTCGTCAGGACAACAGCCGGCTGAGCTGCCAGATCCCGGTCTCCGAGGAGCTGGACGGGCTCGTCGTGCACCTTCCCGAGAAGCAACTCTGAGGAGCGTTGAACCATGACTCGACGGGTCGCCTTCGTCACGGGCGCAACCAGCGGAATCGGCCTCTCCGTCGCGGAGTCGCTCGGCGCGGCGGGCCACGCGGTGTTCGTCGTCGCCCGTGACGCGGAGAACGTCGCGTCCACGGTCAAGCAGTTGCGCGAGGACGGGTACGAGGCCGACGGCACGACCTGCGACGTGAAGTCCACTGAGGACATCCGCAGGGCCGTCGCCAAGGCCGTGGAGACGTTCGGCCGCATCGAGATCCTCGTCAACAACGCCGGTCGCGGCGGTGGCGGCGAGATCGCCACGCTGGACGAGAACATCTGGACCGAGGTCATCGACACCAACCTGAACAGCGTCTTCCGAGTCACCAAGGAAGTCCTGTCCACCGGCGAGATGAACCAGGGCGACTGGGGCCGCGTCATCAACATCGCGTCCACCGGCGGCAAGCAGGGCGTCATCTACGCCTCCCCGTACAGCGCGTCGAAGCACGGTGTCGTCGGCTTCACCAAGGCCGTCGGCCTGGAGCTCGCGAAGACCGGCATCACCGTCAACGCCGTCTGCCCCGGCTACGTCGAGACGCCGATGGCCGGCAAGGTGCGCCAGGGCTACGCCAACCACTGGGGCATCACCGAGGACGACGTCCTGGAGAAGTTCAACGCCAAGATCCCGCTCGGCCGCTACTCCACGCCCGAGGAGGTCGCCGGCCTGGTCACCTACCTGACCACGGAGACCGCGAACTCCATCACCGCGCAGGCGCTCAACGTCTGCGGTGGCCTGGGGAACTACTGATGACCGACGGTGCGATCGTCATCGTCGGTGCGGGCCAGGCGGGATGCCAGGCCGCGGTGTCCCTGCGGGAACGGGGACACCGCGGCGCCATCACGCTGATCGGCGACGAGGGCGTGCTGCCCTACCAGCGCCCTCCGCTCACGAAGGCCTACCTGCAGGGGGACATCGGGTTCGGCGACCTGGTGTTCCGCCCGGAGACCTACTACTCCGAGCACGACATCACGCTCGTGCTCGACGACCCGGTGGTCTCCGTGGACCGCGCGGCACGAAGCGTCACCTTGCACTCGGGCCGCGCGGTCGGCTACGAGAACCTCGTGCTCGCAACGGGTTCACGACCGCGGCCGATCCCCGGCGCGCACACGATCCGCACCGTCGCAGACGCCGACCTCGCCCGTCCCAAGGGACACGTGGTCGCGATCGGCGCCGGGTTCATCGGGCTCGAGTACGCCGCCGTGGCGAGCGAGGCCGGATGCGACGTCACGGTCATCGAGGCGCAACCCCGTGCGCTGGCAAGGGTTCTGTCCGAGGAGACGGCCGGGCACGTCGTGCAGGTGCATCGGCGGAGGGGCGTGAAGTTCCTCTTCAACGCCACCGTGTCCGAGGTGCGCGAAGGCGAGGTCGTGCTCGCGGACGGCACGGTGCTGCCCGCCGACGTCGTGGTCGCGGGCATCGGCGTGGTGCCGAACGTCGAACTGGCGCGGGAGGCCGGGCTGACCGTGGACGACGGGATCGTGGTCGACCCGTGGTTGCGCACCTCCGACCCGGCGGTGTTCGCGATCGGTGACTGCGCGCGGTTCCACCACGGGGCCGAGCAGGTCCGGCTGGAGTGCGTGCAGAACGCGGTGGACCAGGGCAGCACGGTCGCCGCGGTCATCACGGGATCCGCGGAGCCGCACGCCCAGGTGCCGTGGTTCTGGAGCGACCAGTACGCGATGAAGGTGCAGATCGCCGGCGTCACCGACGGCCACGACAAGGTCGTCGTCACCGGCGATGCGATGTCCGGCGCGTTCTCGGTGTTCTGCTTCAAGGGAGACAGGCTGCTCGGCGTCGAGTCGGTCAACAAGCCCGTCGACCACGTCCTCGCGCGGCGGCTGCTCGCGGCGAACTGCCCGATCCGGCCCGAGATGGTCGCGGTCCCCGGCTTCGACCTGCGCACCGCGGCCTGAGGAACGCGAAAGCCCCTTCCCGACGACCGGGAAGGGGCTTCTTCGTGCGTTCAGCGCACGTGCCGGAAGAAGGTGCGGAGCTCCTGGACGAGGACGTCCGGGCGTTCGATGCCGGGGAAGTGCCCGCCGACCTCGGCGTCGTTCCAGTAGCGCAGGTCGGTGAACCTGGCCTCGATCCACGCCTTCGGCATGCGCGCGTCCTTGGGGAAGATCGTCACGCCGGTCGGCACGGACACCTGGTGCATCGGGACCTTGTTGTGCGACTCCCAGTACAGCCGCGCGGCCGACGTCGCCGTGCCGGTGAACCAGTAGATCGACACCGCGTCGAGCAGCTTGTCGACGGGCACGACCTCCTCGAACGCGCGGTCGTGGTCGGTCCACGAGTAGTACTTCTCCGCGATCCACGCCAGCAGTGCCACGGGCGAGTCCTGCAGGCCGTAGCCGATCGTCTGCGGCTTGGACATCTGGATGGCCGAGTAACCGGCCTCGCGAGCCTGGAACTCCTTCAGGGCCGCCAGTCCGGCGTAGTCGCGCTGGGTCAGCTCCACCTGCGCCTCGGGCGGCCCGGCGAACACCATCGTCAGGTGGATGCCGATCAGCCTGGACGCGTCGACGTGGCCCAGCTCCGCGGTGACGAACGAACCCCAGTCGCCGCCGTGCGCGGCATAGCGCTCGTAGCCCAGGCCGGTCATCAACGACGACCAGGCGCGCGCGATCCTCTCGACGCCCCACCCGGTCTCGGCCGGCCTGTCGGAGAACCCGTAGCCCGGCAGCGAGGGCACGACGACGTGGAACGCGTCCGCGGGGTCGGCAGGGTTCGTCAGGGGCTCGATCACCTCCAGGAACTCCAGCACCGAACCGGGCCAGCCGTGCGTGAGCAGCAACGGCGTGGCGTCCTCGTGCGGCGAGCGGACGTGCAGGAAGTGGATGCCCAGCCCGTCGATCTCGGCGCGGAACTGGGGCAGCGCGTTGAGCTTCGCCTCGACGGCACGCCAGTCGTACTTGTGCTCCCAGTGCTCCGCGAGCGAGCGGACGAAGGACAGCGGCGCGCCCTGCGACCAGTCGGGCACCGTCTCCGCGTCGGGCCAGCGGGTCAGCGACAGACGGGTGCGCAGATCGTCCACAGAGGACTCAGGGACGGTGACCTCGAACTCGGTGACGTTCATGCGTGGGCACGTTACGGACGGCACCTCGAAGTGCCCTCGAAGCCGGTCCAGCGGACATCCAGGGCATCTCCACGCGCGGCTGGCACGGTCAAGCGCGGCTGACGAGAAGGGAACCGCCATGACCAACGCCGAGACAGAGCTGACGCCTTTCCCCTGGCACCGCAAGTGCCCGTACCAGCCCCCGGAGGAATACGCGCAGCTCCGGCCGGAAACCCCCATCGCGAAGGTCGGGCTCCGCACCGGTCGCGAGGCGTACGTCGTCACGAGCTACGAGCACGTGCGCAAGCTCCTCACCGAGCCCAACGCGAGCTCCGACCGCGGCCACGAGGGTTTCCCGTACTACATCGACATCCCGCCGCAGTTCCGCACCGAGGGCTCGTTCATCGGCTGGGACCCGCCCAAGCACACGGTCTACCGCCGGATGGCCGCGGTCTCCGGTGAGTTCACCAAGCAGCGCGTCCGCGCGATGCTGCCCCGCATCGAGCAGATCGTCGACGAGCGGATCGACGCCATGCTGGAGCAGGGCGGGCCGGTCGACCTCGTCACCGCGCTCGCGCTGCCGGTGCCGCTGACGATCGTCTGCGAGATCCTCGGCATCCCGCACCAGGACCACGACTACCTGCACGACCGCACCGACAAGCTGTTCGGTGGCAAGTCCTCCGCCGAGGTGCGGATGGCCGCCATCACCGAGCTGAACGGCTACCTGGCCGGCCTGCTCGAGAAGAAGCTCAAGGAGCCGGGCGAGGACCTGATCAGCCGCATCGTCGTCCGCTTCCACGAGGCCGGTCTCTACGACAGCCGCGAGCTCGTCAACCTGGTCCGCCTGCTGCTCAACGGCGGCCACGAGACCAGCGCCGCGATGATCGCGATCGGCGCCATGACCCTGCTGGAGCACCCCGACCAGCTGGAGAAGCTGAAGAACGACTGGAGTCTCGCGCCCAACGCGGTCGAGGAGCTGCTGCGCTACCTGACTCCTGGCGACCTCGCGTCCTCCCGGGTGGCACTGGCCGACATCGACGCCGGCCCCGTCACCATCAAGGAGGGCGAGGGCATGATCATCTGCGGTGGCGCCGCCAACCGCGACCCCGAGACCTTCCCCGAGCCCGACAAGTTCGACATCACCCGCCCGAACGCCCGCAACCACGTCGCGTTCGGCTACGGCGTGCACCACTGCATCGGCGCCGAGATCGCCCGTGTCGAGCTCACCGTCGTGCTCACCAAGCTGTTCCAGCGGATCCCGACCCTCAAGCTCGCCAAGCCGTGGAACGAGCTGCAGTACAAGGACGGCGCGGTCATGTACGGCGTCTACGAGATGCCCGTCACCTGGTAACACCAAGCGCCACAACGAGAAGGGCCCGCCGGTTGCTCCCGGCGGGCCCTTCTCGTGTGAGGCGACTAGCGAACCGCGGCAACAACGTCCTCCTGGGGAGAGGTCTGCAGCGGCTTCACGGGCGTGCGGCCGAAGCGTCGCATGAACGGGGTCTCCACCCACGCGAACAGCGCCCAGGAGAGCAGCAGGGACACCGCGAAGGCCGCCACCAGGAACGCCAGGGCGACCGGCGAGGACCACGCCTTGCCACCGAAGCCGCCGAACGCGTTGATCTCCGTGCCGAACGCCCAGTGCCCGTACGTCAGCACCAGCCGGTGCACGAGGTAGAACGCGAACGACACCTCACCCAGCCAGACCATGCTCGGCCGCGCGAAGAACGTCCTGCGCCCCTTGACGTCCGCGACGGCAGCCGCCGGGATCAGCAGCGCCAGCGGGATGACGGTGGCGCCGGTGAACGCCCACAGGAACGGCACGAACAGCGAGGCGACGTACCCGACGACCGCGAGCGCGACGCCCCACTTGACGCCCAGGCCGATCCACCGCCCGGTCATGACGATCCGCGCCAGGATCATGCCGAGCGCGAACTCGAACAGGCGCGAGACCGGGAAGTTGTAGACGAACCAGATCTGCGTGTAGGAAGCGGGACCCCACGGCCAGACCGGCGCCGACGGCAGTGCGAGCTTGGCGACCAGCGGCACCAGCAGCACCGCGAGGACCGCGCCGCCGGCGTACAGCCACAGCCGCGACGGGCGGATCTTGTTGACCAGCACCAGCAGGAACGGGAACGACAGGTAGAACAGGGCCTCGACGGACAACGACCACGCGACACCGTTGCCGGACAGCAGGACGTCGTAGTTCGGGACCCACGCCTGCAGCAGGAACAGGTTCGCCACGGCGGAGGCCGGGTCGACCGCCTGGCGGAACACGAGCAGCAGCACGATCGCCGCGACGAACGTGACGACGTGGTTGGGCAGGATCTTGGCGAACCGCCGTCGGAAGAAGTTCCCCTTCGTGTCACCGGGACGTGCCGAGTACGTCAGCACGAATCCACTGAGGATGAAGAAGAACGACACGCCGACGAACCCGGCGGTGCTCGTCCCGAGCATGTACAGGAAGCCGATCTCCGGGGTGGAGAACAGGAACTCCAGGCTGCCGTGGAAGACGAAGACCATTGCCGCGGCGACGAACCGCATGCCCGTCAGCGACGGGAGTCTCGACGAACTCGCTACTTGGCTCGACACGGTGGGGACCTTTCGGAAAGCGAATCGACGTTGGTCGCCCGATGGTGGGAACACCTCATGGCGAATGGCTCGCGACCTGCTCGAAGGCCTTTTCCTCCGCCACTTCCCGATCCGTACTCCAGCGGGCGCGGACACCGTTTCGGAGTCGAGGAGTCCCTCAGGGAGGTTGCCGTGCCACCGTCCACCACGGAGCTGCGCAGGCGGGAGGACATCGACCTCCCCACGAGGCTCGCGAAGTCCGCCGCCACCGAGCAGGGGGCGTTCCTGCAGACCGAGCACTTCGACCTGTGGCTCACGGAACGCTGGCTCGCCAACGCGTTCCGCGTCGAGCGCATCCCGTTCGCCGACCTCGACCTCTGGTACACCGACGAGGACACGGGGAACATCCGGCACCAGAGCGGGAAGTTCTTCACCGTCGAAGGCCTCAAGGTCGACACGCCCACGCGGTCGTGGAGCCAGCCGATCATCCGCCAGCCGGAGGTGGGGATGCTCGGCATCCTCGTCAAGGAGTTCAACGGCGTCCTGCACTGCCTGATGCAGGCGAAGATGGAGCCGGGCAACCCGAACCTGCTGCAGCTCTCGCCGACCGTGCAGGCCACGAAGTCGAACTACACCCGTGTGCACAAGGGCGCCAAGGTGAAGTACCTGGAGTACTTCGCCGAGGGCGCCCAGCGCGGCCGCGTCATCGTCGACGTGCTGCAGTCCGAGCACGGGTCGTGGTTCTACCGCAAGAGCAACCGCAACATCGTCGTCGAGGTGACCGAGGACGTCCCCGCGGACGACGACTTCGTCTGGCTCACGCTCGGCCAGGTGAACTCGTTGCTGCACAGGGACAACCTCGTCAACATGGACTCGCGCACGGTGCTCTCGTGCCTGCCGGCGCCCGGTTTCGGCGAGCCCGCCACCGAGTTCCAGTCCGCCCTGCTCGCCTCCCGCGACCCGCACGCCGGCGCGCTGTCGGCGACACCGGACGTGCTGAGCTGGTTCACCGGGCAGCGCGCAGACCACGACATCGACGTCTCGCGCGTGCCGCTGGGCCAGGTGCCCGGCTGGGTCCGCACCGACGACGAGATCAGCCGCGAGGACGGGAAGTTCTTCCGGTGCGTGGCCGTGCGGGCGATCGCGGGCAACCGCGAGGTGACCAGCTGGACGCAGCCGTTGTTCGAACAGCACGGCAGGGGAGTCGCGGCGTTCATCGTGAAGCAGTTCGCCGGCGTGCTGCACGTGCTGGTGCACGCGCGGCTGGAGGGCGGGTTCCTCGACACCGTGGAGCTGGGGCCGACGGTGCAGTGCGTGCCGGGCAACTACCACGACGCCGAACGGCCGCCGTTCCTCGACCACGTGCTGTCCGCGGAGAAGTCGAGAATCCATTACTCCACGGTGCATTCCGAGGAGGGCGGACGGTTCCTCGACACCGAAAGCGACTATCTGGTCGTCGAGGCGGACGATTCATTCCCGACGGATGTGCCACCGCAGTACGCGTGGGTCACCGTGGGGCAGCTGACCGATTTGCTGCGGCACGGCCGTTACGTGAACGTGCAGGCCAGGACGCTGGTGGCGGCGCTCAACGCGCTCGGCTAGTCGACCGGGCGGGAAATAATACCTGCGCCACCTGCGAAAAACACGATCGGGTTACGCGGCTCTAGCGCGAATCGAGTGCCACCCGATCCGGCTTGAATAGCGTGGTCACCATGAAGATCCTAGTGAGTAGCGGTCCGTCGTTCGGCCTCTACTTCCCTGTCGTCCCGCTGGCGTGGGCCTTGCGGGCGGCGGGTCACGAGGTGCTCGTCGCGAGCCCGGAGAGCATGGCCGCCACGGTCAACGGCTCCGGGCTCCCGCATGTGGCCACGTACGGCCCCATGCACATGCGCGAGGTCATGCTGCACGACAGGGCGGGCAACCAGCTGGCGCAGGCGAGCACCGAGGAGGGCCTGCTGGAGCAGGTCGGCCGCGGGTTCGGCCGGCTCGCCGCCCGCACGCTCGACGGCATGCTCGCCATCACCGAGGCATGGCGACCGGACGCGATCATCGGCGAGGCGCACGCGTTCTCCGCCGGTGTGGCCGCGAAGCTCCACGGCATCCCGTGGTTCGAGAACGGCATCGGCATCGGTTACCGCTCCGACATCGACGGCTGGACCGCCGTGGAGTTCGCACCCGAGCTGGAGAAGCTCGGGTTCGGCGCGCTGCCAGAGCCCGACGTGGTGCTCGACACGTGCCCCGCGATCATCCACCCCGCGGACGTCCGGAAGAACGTCGTTGCGGGACAACCGATGCGGTGCGTCCAGTACGACACGCCCGCCCCGGTGCCCTCGTGGGTCTTCGAGAAGCGCGACCGCCCACGAATCATGATCACGCTCGGCACGATCCTGCCGAACTCCCCCGCGGGCCCGGCGATCTTCAACGAGCTGGTCCGCACCCTGCCCTCGCTGGGTGTGGAGCTCGTGCTCGCGATGCCGGACGAGGCGGTCGCCAAGCTCGCGCCGCTGCCCGACGCCGTCGTCGCCGCCGGGTGGATGCCGCTCACCTCCGTGCTGCCCGCCTGTGATCTCACGGTGCACCACGCGGGTGGGGGTTCGACCATGTCCTCCCTGATCGCAGGACTTCCGCAGCTGCTGGCTCCGGGAGTCATGGCGGAGCAACGGGATTCGGCTGAACGTCTCTGCGAGTTCGGTGCCGCCAGGCAGCTGAAGTCGCAGCAGGTCGAACCGGCCGAGGTGCTGGAGGCCTGCCAGGCGTTGCTGGAGGACGTGTCCTACCGGGATCGCGCGAGCGAGTTGAAACAAGCGATAGAGGAAATGCCCTCGCCCGGCGCGGTAGTGCCGGTGATCGAGGAATTCGTCCGTCACCGCGCCGTTGGCGCAGCGGAAGAAACTGAGTGAGGAGCTATGACCCAGAACATCGACGCGGCGCCGGATTCAGGTGCGCAGAGTTGGCCCGGTGCCAACGCGAACCAGGGTGAGCCGTTCAAATGGCGCTGGCTGGCACTCGGTGTCATCCTGCTGGCCACCGCGATGGACATTCTCGACTCGTTGATCACGGTCATCGCCGCTCCGTCCATCGTGGCGGACATCGGCGGTGGCGCGACCTTCATCCAGTGGCTCGGTGCCGGCTACACGCTCGCCATGGCGTGCGGCCTGATCATCGGCGGCCGGCTGGGTGACATCTTCGGCAAGAAGCAGATGTTCATCGTCGGCGCCACCGGCTTCACGATCGCCTCGGCGCTGTGCAGCGTCGCGACGACTCCGGGCGTCCTGGTCGTCGCCCGCGTGCTGCAGGGCCTGTTCGGCGCGATGATGTTGCCGCAGGGCCTCGGTGTCATCACCGAGGTGTTCCCGCCCAAGGAGATGGCGAAGGCGTTCGGCGCCTACGGCCCGATCCTCGGCCTCGCGACGATCGGCGGCCCGATCCTCGGCGGCTGGCTGATCAACCTCGACCTGTTCGGCACCGGCTGGCGGGCGATCTTCCTGATCAACCTGCCGCTCGGCCTGCTGGCGATCTTCGGTGCCATCAAGACCTTCCCGAAGGCCAACAAGACGGCGAAGAAGCTCGACCTCGTCGGCGCGTTGCTCGCCTCCGGTGGTGCGGCGCTGCTCGTCGTCCCGGTCGTGCAGGGACGTGAGGAGGGCTGGCCCGCGTGGACCTTCGTGTCCATCGTGGCCGGTGTCATCACGTTCTTCGTGTTCGGCTGGTACGAGGGCCGGCGCGACAAGAAGGGCGGCGAGCCGCTCGTCGTGCCGTCGCTGTTCAAGAAGAAGGCGTTCAACGGCGGTCTGGTGGCGGGCCTGGCGCTGTTCTCTGCACTCACCGGCTTCTCGCTGGTGCTGAGCATCTACCTGCAGCTGGGCCTCGGCTTCACCGCACTCGGCGCGTCGCTCGCGGTGCTGCCGCAGGCGATCGGCTCGACGTTCGGCTTCGCCGCGTCCGGCGCGGGCCTGGCCGCGAAGCTCGGCCGCCGCCTGATCCACATCGGACTCGCGGGCATGATCATCGGCCTGGTCGCGTTCTACTTCACGATCAAGCTGGGCGGCCCCGACGTCGGTGGCTGGGCGATGTCCCCGTCGCTGTTCTTCGCGGGCATCGGCATGGGTCTCGCGATGGCGCCGTTCTTCGAGCTGATCCTCGCGGGTGTCGACCCGCAGGAGACCGGCTCGGCGTCCGGCACGCTGACCTCCGTGCAGCAGTTCGGTGGCGCCCTGGGTGTCGCGGTCCTCGGCACCGTGTTCTTCGCGGTGGTCGGCGGATCCGGTTACCTGCCGGCGATCGAGACCAGCATCTGGGTGGTCGTGGCACTGGAGCTCGCCGCGGCCGGGCTGATCTTCTTCCTGCCGAAGATGCCGAAGCCGGCCTGGGACCCGAGCGCCTGGGAGGGCGGCGACGGTGGCGGCGAGTGGAGTGCCGAAGCCGCCGCGCAGTGGGGTGGTGGCGACACCGCCGACAAGGCCGCCGCGGCCGACTGGAACGCGGACGCCAAGAAGTAAGCGCAACACCCGAGTTGTCCGGAAGGCTCGCCGATCTCGCGATCGGCGGGCCTTCCGCACGTAGTGGGCTCTTTTCAAGAAATCTTCGAGGGAGACTCAATGACCGCGGTGGCAGAACCCTCTCTGGACGTCGCGCTGGCCGCGACGTACCGGAAGTCGATCAGCGAGCACTACAAGGAACTCGCGCTCACACTCCAGGTCGCGTTGAACACCCAGGACCTCAGCCTGGTCGACGGCCTGATCCACGACGACTTCCTCGACGTCACGGGCCCTCCCGGGATGTTCCCGGACGGTCCCGAGGGCGTGCGGCAGCACATCCTGTGGCTCAACCGCCGCTTCAAGGACGCGAAGTGGGAGGTGCAGCAGGCCGTCGCCGAGGGCACCACGGTCGTGCTGCGCGTCCGCTTCACCGGCGTCGAGACCGAGGAAGGTCAGGCCGCACCCGTCGGCACGCGTTTCACCTACGCGCAGGCGCACTACTTCGAGGGCCGCGACGGCCTCCTGGTGCAGCACATCGGTGTCCGCAGCGAACAGGACATCTCCCAGTAAGGGACTTCCATGGACGTCATCGGACGTGGCTTCCTGGCCACGAACCTCGCACGAATCGCGGGAAAGCATCATGACGTCGTCGCGTTCGCGGCCGGATCTTCCTCGACCGTCGCCACGTCGTCGGACGAGTTCGGCCGCGAGACCGGCATCCTGCACGACGCGATCAGCAGGTGCCGCGCGGAAGGCAAGATGTTCGTCTACTTCTCCACCGCGTCCGCCGCGATGTACGGGTCCCCGGACTCGCCGGGCACGGAGGACGGGCCGGTGTACCCGGGCAACGCCTACGGCCGCCACAAGCTCGCGATGGAGGCGCTCATCCGCGCCTCCGGGGTGGCGCACCTGGTGCTGCGCCTGGGACATCTCGTCGGTCCGGAACAGCCGCCGCACCAGATGATGCCGACGTTGGTGGCACAGGTGCGTTCCGGCGAGATCGCGGTCTGGAAGGGCGCGCACCGCGACCTAATCGACGTGCTCGACGTCGTGCGGCTGCTCGACGCGTTGCTGACGATCAAGGTCAGCGACGAGGTCGTCAACGTTGCCAGCGGCGTACCCGTGCCGGTCGAGGACGTGGTGGCACACCTCGAAAACCGGCTGCGCGTCCCGTTGCGGAAGACCTACCGCGACGCGTTCGCCCGACACGACATCTCCCTGGCCAAGCTCACCCGTCTCGCGCCCGTGGTGCGCGAGCTGGGCTTCGGTCCCCACTACTACCGGCGCGTCGTCGACCGCTACCTCAGCGCGACGACCGGCGTGCCACTCGAAGTCCTACCGTCAGCCGGATGAAGGAGCAACGGCAATGCGAGTACTGATCAGCACGTGGCCGGCGAGCGGGCACCTGCAGCCGATCGTCCCACTGAGCTGGGCACTGCGCGGTGCCGGTCACGAGGTCGTCGTCACCACACCGCAGCACCTCGTGCCCTTCGTGAAGTCGACCGGCCTCGACGCCATCGCCCTGGGCGAGGAGCAGGACCAGAAGATGATGCTGCAGGGCATCATCCAGCAGGCCGGCGAGAACGCGTCCCCCGCGGAGGCCCTGCCGCGGCCGGACCGCCAGTTCTGGGGCAACATCGCCTACGGTCCCGCGGGTCGCACCGCGGAGATCCTCCCGCTGCAGCTGGAGAAGGCGAAGGCGTTCGCGCCCGACCTGATCGTGTCGGACCCGATGGACCTGTCCGGGCGGCTGCTCGGCGGCATCCTCGGCGTGCCGGTGGTGCGGCACCGCTGGGGCGTCGACCCGCTGACCGAGGCGTTCGAGGAGACCGCTCACATGGTCCTCGACCCGGTGGCGCAGCAGATGGGCCTGACCGGCCTTCCGGAACCGGAGCTGACCATCGACCCGTGCCCGCCGTCGTTCCAGCTGCCGGGCCTGGAGCAGGGCCGTCCCGTGCGGTACCTGCCGTCCAACGGTTTCGGCGCCGTGCCGTCGTGGGCGCTGGAGGAGCCGTCGAAGCCGCGCATCTGCGTGTCCTTCGGTTCCATGCCGAAGGAGCTCGGCATGCGCAAGGTGCTGGGCTGGGTCTACGAGGCCATCTCGCGCCTCGGTGACGTCGAGGTCGTCCTCGCCGTGCCGAACGGGATCGACGCCGAGGACCACTCGGTGATCGCGGACAAGGTGATCTCGTCCTCGCACCTGCCGCTGAACCTGTTCATGCGCACGTGCTCGGTGATCGTGCACCACGGCGGTTCCGGCACGGGCCTCACCGCGCTGAACGCCGCCACGCCGCAGCTGGTGCTGCCGCAGTTCGCCGACCACTTCCCGTGGGCCGAGCGGCTGGAGGCGACCGGTGCCGGCGCGTTCGTCGAGGGCGTGGAGAAGCAGCAGGACGTGTCGTTCATCCAGGACCGCCTGGAGGAGCTGATCCACAAGCCCGAGGCCAAGGAGGCGTCGCTGGCGCTGCAGGCCGAGATCCACAACGCGCCATCTCCCGCGTCGCTGGTGCCGGAGCTGGAGGCCCTCGCGGGCGTCTGACCCCGTGCACGGAAGAAGCCCCCGGCTCGCGAGCCGGGGGCTTCTCCTTCGTGTTCTAGTCGTTGAGCTGCAGGACGACCGTGCCCGCGTACTTCTTGTCCAGCAACCCGATGAACGCCTCCGCCGCGAACGGCACGCCGCCCTTGACGACAGTGTGGGCGAACGAGATCTTGCCCTCGTTCAGCCACGTGGAGAACTGCTGGTTCCACGCGGCCAGCTGCTCTTCGGTGTCGAAGGTGGCGAAACCCTTGAACGTCAGCTGCTTGGCGATCGCGCGCATCAGGGCCAGGCGCGGGTGGTCGCCGTCCGTTCCGCCGATCTGGCCGCTCAGCGCGCCGCACAGGGCGAACCGGGCACCGGGCTGGGCGTGCTCGACGGCGGCCTCGAACTGGTCGCCGCCGACGTTGTCGAAGCACACCGTGATGCCGTCGGGGGCGAGCGCGCGCAGCTGGTCCAGCACCGGGCCGTCGTGGTAGTCGAACGCCGCGTCGAAGCCGGCCTCGTTCAGCAGGAAGTCGACCTTCTCCTTGCTGCCGGTCGAACCGATGACGAGCTTGGCGCCGCGGGCCTTCGCGATCTGGCCGGCGAGCGTGCCGACCGCACCGGTGGCACCGGAGACGAACACGATGTCGCCCTCACCGGCGCCGGCCATCTCGACGATGCCGCGCCACGCCGTGGGGCCGTTGGCGAGGTAGTACTCGGCGCCGGGCAGCAGTGAGCGGTCGAGCTTCTTCACACCGAAGCCGGGGCTCACGACGGCCCACTCGCGCCAGCCCTCGTAGTGCAGGATGAACGTGCCCACCGGCAGGTCCTCGTTGTTGGACACCACGACCGTGCCGACGGTGGTGCACCACGGGGTCTTGCCGATCTCGTAGTTGGGGATCGGCAGCGCCGTCTCCTCGTTCATCAGGTCGCGGTACACCGAGCCGAGGAACATCCACTCGTTGCGCACGAGCACCTCGCCGTCGCCGGGGGTGGGCGTCGGCACCTCGACGAGCTCGAAGTTGTCCTGGGTCAGCCGGTCCGCCGGACGCGAAACCAGGCGCAGCTCCCGCGACGTCGTCGGAATCGCTTCGGCGCTCATACGGATCTCCTTATGCCTTGCACAGTGGGGTTTCCACCGTCCCTCCGCGCGGCTTCGCCTGCCTTGAGAGGTGCCTGAGCCACCTCAAGGCACGTGCGAGCGGCGTTGCAGGGAGCACTGGCTGACTAGGCGTCATGGCTGACTTCGACGTCATCGTGGTCGGCAGCGGCTCGGCGGGCGGCGTTCTGGCGGCACGGCTGTCGGAGGACCCCTCGCGGCGCGTGCTGCTGCTGGAAGCGGGACCTGACGACCCCGCCGCGGGCCCCACGCACAACTGGATGTACCGCTCGGAACCGCAGATCGGCGGTGAGCCGCTGAACCTGCCACGCGGCAAGATCGTCGGCGGCTGTTCGGCGGTCAACGCGTGCATCGCGTTGCGCGGCGCGCCTTCCGACTACGACGCGTGGCCGGGCGACTGGTCGTTCGACGTGGCGCGACCGTACTTCGAGGCCGTCGAGTCCGTCGTGCCGATCCGCCGGCCCGCCGAGGACATGACCTCGACGAACCGCGCGTTCATCGAGACCGCCGTTTCCCTCGGCATGGAACGGGTCGAGGACCACAACGCACCCGGCGCCGTCGGCGCCGGACCCGTGCCGTTGAACGAGGTCGGCGGTGTGCGGCAGAGCACGGCGGTCACGTACCTCGCGGCCGCCCGGTCCCGCGACAACCTGACGATCCGTCCGAACTCGCTGGTGTGCAAGGTGATCGTGCGGGACGGCAGGGCCGTCGGCGTGGTGCTGCTCGGCGGTGAGACGGCGACCGCGTCAACGATCGTGGTCGCCGCGGGCGCGTACGGCTCGCCCGCCGTGCTGATGCGGTCCGGGATCGGGCCCGCCACGGCGTTGTCGGCGCTCGGCATCGCGGTCGTCGCGGACCTGCCGGTGGGGCAGGGGTTGCAGGACCACCCGCTCGTCACGGTGAAGCTGATGGGCCGCGGTCCCGCGCTGTACCAGGCCGTGGCGACCACGGAGTCCGGACTGCAGTTCCTGCCCGGCGCCCCGTCGCCCGCCGAGACGACCGGCGCGAACCTGATCATCTCGGTGGCGCTGCTCAAGCCGACCTCGCGCGGCCGCGTGTGGCTGCGCTCGGCCGACCCGACCGACGCGCCGCACATCGACCTCGGCCTGCTGCGGTCCTACGAGGACAGAGCGCTCATCCGCGCGGGTGTGCGCGACCTGCTGCGCCTGATCGGCACCAAGCCGTTCGCGGAGGAGATCGACGGCCCGCCGCTCAACAGCCCGCCCGCCGACCTGACCGACGACCAGGCGCTGGACCGGTGGATCTTCGCGAACACCGGCACGTACCACCACGCGGTGGGCACGTGCGCGATGGGTTCCGTGGTGTCACCCGACGGCCAGGTGCTCGGCGTGGACGGCCTGTGGGTCGCCGACGCCTCCGTGATCCCGGAAGTGCCCGCCGCCAACACGAATCTGCCCACCATGATGCTCGCGGAGCGCATCTCCGCGGTACTGATCGAGGAGTCGCGCAATGTCGCTTGAGCTGGACGCCGCCGCCCAGGACCTGCTGTTCCGGGAAGCCCGCACCGCCAACACGTTCTCGTCCGACCCGGTCTCCGACGAGACGCTGCAGGCCGTCTACGACCTGGTCAAGTACGCGCCGACGTCGATGAACCAGCAGCCGCTGCGCATCGTGCTGATCCGCTCAGAGGACGCCCGCGAGCGCCTGGTCAAGACGATGTACGGCCCGAACGGCGCCAAGGTCGCGCAGGCACCGCTGGTCGCGATCCTCGCCGCGGACCTGGAGTTCCACGAGCTGATGCCGCGGGTGTTCCCGCACTTCCCCGAGGCCAAGGACATGTTCGCGGACCCGGCGATCCGCGAGGCCTCCGCCGTGCAGAACGGCACGTTGCAGGCCGCGTACTTCCTGCTCGGCATCCGGGCCGCCGGCCTGAACGCCGGGCCGATGATCGGGTTCGACGCGGAGGCCGTGAACCGGGAGTTCTTCCCCGGTGGCAAGCAGAAGGTGCTGCTGGTGATGAACATCGGCAAGCCCGGTGAGAACGCCTGGTGGCCGCGGTCGCCGCGGCTGGAGTACGACGAGGTCGTGTCCGCCGCCTGAGGTGTGGTGTGAGGAAGGCCCCGGCCAGCCGGCCGGGGCCTTCGTCGTGGGGGAGGTGGCTGAGGTCCGGGGCCAAGCCTGCGTCGTGATCGTTGAGCAGGCCTGCGGGCACCCTCGCCGGCAGGCCCTTCACCCCCATCTCGTCAGGGCCTGGGCCGGGGGATCGCCACCGACGTGTACGACGTCTCCGGCGTCGCCTCCGTCGTGAACCGCCCGTTGATCACGTACAGCAGGTCGTCGTGCAGCGCGAGCGAGCTCGGGATGTCGAACCGCGGGTCGCTCACCCGCCGCAGCACCTTGCCGACCGTGCCCTCGTGGTTGAGCCGCAGCAGCACGACCTCGTTGCGCACGCCCATCGCCACGTACAGCAGGTCGCCGTCGAGGACCATGCCGTCGCAGTCCATCAGGTCCTCACCACCGAGGTCGACGCTCGTGGCGCGGCCGGTGGTGGTGTCCACGTGGAACAGTCCGCCGGTGTTGGACTGGTTGACGAGCAACGCGGTGCCGTCCGGGGTCTGGCAGATGCCGTTGGCGTTGAAGCCTTCCGGGAGGTAGGTGATGTCGCCGCTGAGCTCCAGCCGCGAGACCTGCTCGGGCTCGGGGAGTTCTCCGTTGCCGCCCAGCGGAAGTTTCCACAGCACCGGCAGCACCGAGTCGGTCGCCCACGCGGCCGTCGGGGTGAGGGCGAAGTCGTTGACCAGGCCCGCGAGCGGGTAGGAGCCCAGGGTGGCGCCGGAGGCCGCGTGGATCACGTGGGCGTCGCCCGCGAAGCCGCCCGCGATGAACAGGCGGCCCCTGCGGTCGATCTTCACCCCGGCCGAGGCCGTGCCGGGGCCGGGGTGGATCGTCCTGCCCTCACCGGTGATCAGGTCTGCGCGGTAGATGGACCCGTCGGCCAGCGAACCGAAGTACGCGAACGGACCGGGCCCGATCGTCATCGACTCTGGCCGGAATCCGTCCGGCAGCGCGATCGTCGTCATACCCGCCAGAAGACCGCAGCGTGATCCAGGTTCACTCGAAGATCAAGGAGTGTTCCGAACCCGGAGCGACGAACTCCAGCAGCCGGCGGCCCTCCGCCTCCACCAGCGCGCTGTCCTGCTTGAGCAGCCGGTGGTACGGGGAGAGGAGCAGGGTCCCCTTCGTCACCTTCCAGGTACCGCTGACGAACCCGTCGACGGTGAAGCTGCCGCGGGTCGACGAACCGTTGAAGCCGGGGGAGGTGATCCGGGTGCGGTCGGCGTGCGAGAGCGCGACGTTGTCGAACTCCGGCAGGAACCGCGGCGGCGCCGGGGTGTCCTCGTCCGGCCGCGGCGAGTCCTCGTGGTCGAAGAGCGTCCTGCCGTTCTCGTCGCTGAACCGCCGCAGCGGCAACCGGTCGAACACCTCGGACAGCCTGGTCAGCCCGGACCACGTCTGCGCGTCCTGCACGGTCGCCGGCCCGAACGCCCTGAGGTAGCGGGACACCACCTCGGTGATCGACGGTTCTGGCAGGGACTCGGCACCGAGCCAGGTGTTCAGCGTGGCGTGGTCGCCGCGGCCCTGCGCGACGCCCCAGAGGCCCCGCGGCGGGATCTGGGCGAGCGGGACGAGCAGCTGCACCGCATAGGCCAGCGCGGTCGCCTGGTGGGCCGGCCAGCGCTCCTTCAGCAGCTTGCCGAGGTCCTCGCGGGTGCGCGGTTCCTCTTCGAGCAGCTCCCGGCCGCGGTGTGAGAGTTCGTCAGGGTCGATGCCCGCGATCTGCTTCCCGTTGTGACCGGTGAAGTTCACGCGGTCGAGCACGGGTTTCAGCAACGGCCGCAACAACAGCGCGTCGCGGGCGCTCACGAGGTGGATCGTGCCTCTCATCAGCACGATGCGGACAGCGGAACGGTCCTCCAGGGTGGCGGCGAGGGCAGCGGGCTGAAAACCGCTCACACGCGACCACAGGCCCACGTACGGCGACAGCGGCACCTGGGACTGCATGCCCACCAGGTGCTCCACGACCTCCAGCGGCGAGGATTCGGTGCGGTGCAACAGGAACTGCCGGGCCAGCAGCGCCCGGTTCAACTGCCGTGCGCTGAGCTTCACCCGACCACGAGCTCCCGCGTCGTCGCGTCCGGCGCGGCGAACCGCAGCAGCGCGTCGGCCTCCTGCTCGACCGCCTTCAGGTCCTTCTTGGACAACGACTTGAACAGCGTGAGCGTCAGGGTCGCCGTCTTCTTCTGCTCCTTGAGCTTCCAGATCCCGTGCACGAACCCGTCGACCAGCAGCGTGGCCGCGATGCCCGCGCCGACGCAGACCTTCTTGCGGATGTCGTCGTCCATCACGCGGGTGCGGTCGAAGTGCGACACCATCAGGTTGTCGTACTCGGGCAGGAACCGCACGGGCACCGGAGTGTCCCCGTCCGGCCGCGGCGCATCGCGCAGGTCGTAGAGCTCCTGGCCGGTGTCGGACCTGAGCACCTCCAGCTCGGAACCCATGTCCCCGAACACCTTGGCCATGAACGTCAGCCCGGTGAACGCCTGGAGGTCCTTGACGGTGGCCGGGCCGTACGCGGCGAGGTAGCGGCGCACCAGCTGCTTCGGGTCGGGGTCCTTCGTGAGCTTGCGGTCCAGGAACGGCTCCGCGAGCGTCGACGGCACCGACCCGCCCTTGCCCCACGGCGGCACGTGCACCAGCGGCACCAGGTACTGCACGGAGTACGCCAGCGCCAGGGGATCGCGGCCGGGGAACCTCTCGCTCATCGACTCGCGCAGCTGCACCTGGGTGAGCGCCTTGCCGCGCAACAGCTTCCGGCCGTGCTCGGCGATCTCGGCGAGGTCCAGGCCGTCGGTCTCGCGGCCGAAGAAGCCCTTCTGCGCGCGGTTGAGCACGGGCTGGAGCAACGGCCGCAACCACAGCAGGTCCGTCGTGGTCACGAGGTGCATGGTGTAGCGCATCAACGACGACCGCACGATCTGGCGGTCCAGGATGAGCTTCGAGAGCTCGTCGCGGTCGAAGCGCTCCAGCCGCGCCCACAGTCCGATGTAGGGCGGGAACGGCAGCTGCGCCTGCAGCCCGACGAGCTGCTCGGTGGCTTCGAGCACACCGATGTCGTGGCGCTGCAGCAGGAGTTGGCGCGCGAGGGTGGCTCGGTTGATCGCGCGGCGGTCCAGCACGGGAAGGCCTCTCTGTAAACGCGGAAACGCGGCCGTCACCGGAGGTTACCGGTGACGACCGCTTCAGGACGGTGAAGAGCGCAGGTCAGGCCGCATCGCCCTCGATGCGGGAGCGGAACCACGACATGAACAGGTGGTCCGTGCCCGCGGTGAGGTCCTGGCCGCCGTCGATCGTGATGATCTGGCCGGTGACCCAGGAGCTGGCCGGGCTCGCGAGCTGGACGATCCACGGCGTGATGTCCTCGACCGTGCCGGTGCGGCCCAGCGGCATGATGTCCGCCAGCGTGGCGAAGATGCCGTCGGTCTCCTCCTCGTTGAGACCGTTGGCCGCGTAGACCTCGGTGCGCACGCCGGCCGGTGCGACGGCGTTGACCCGGATGCCGAGCGGGGCGAGCTCGCGCGCCCACGTCAGCGTGAGGCTGTGCATGCCCGCCTTGCTGGCCGCGTACAGCGCCGCGCCGGGCTCGGGGTTGTGGCCCGCGACCGACGAGACGAACACGATGCTGCCGCCCGGCTTGGCGAGGAACCGGTAGAGCGCGCCGGTGAGGCGGACCGGGCCGAGCAGGTTGATGTTGAGCAGCTCGTTGCTGGCCTTCTCGTCGAAGTACTCGGCCAGGGTGTTGCGGAAGATGCCGGCGTTGTGCACGAGCACGTCCAGCTTGGCGCCGTTGGTCTCGACGGCGTCGGCGACGGCCTGCGCGCCCTCGGCCGTGGTGACGTCGGCGGCGACGGGGACGATGTTCGGGTGCAGCTCGGCGACCTCGTCCAGCCGTTCCTTGCGGCGGCCGGTGATGATCACACTCGCTGCGCCGAGCTTCGCGAACTCGACGGCCGCGTGCTTGCCGATGCCGGTGCCACCACCGGTGACGACGACTCGCTGGCCTTCAAACGGCTGGTCGGACATGGTCTGGGTTCCTTTCGAAAGCCATCGGGTGTCGCACTAATCCAGCCAAAAGGGTCTGGCATCTCACTTGAGCGGCGGTCAGGCCGCCCAGGACGGCTTGGAGTCGATCTCCAGCACCGCGCAGCCCCAGCTGTACCCGGCGCCCACGCCGAACAGCACGACGCGCTGGCCGGGACGGGCCTGACCGGTGTCGACCAGGTGCCCGAGCCCCGCGAACTGGTCACCGGCGCCGAGGTGCCCGACCGTGCGGCTCCACTCCCACGTCGTGCGCGAGGTGTCGATGTCGTAGGGACGCAAGTAGTTGACGTCCAGGCGGCGCCTGCCGAAGTGCGGCAGCACCACCCAGTCCGCGTCGCCGATCTTCATGTCCGCGTCCGCCAGCGCCTCCTCGACGGCCGCGGCCTGGCCCGCGTTGGCGCGGTTGATGCCGAACGAGAGCCCGTACTGCTTGGCGAACGAGTGCTTGGCGGCCTCGAAGTCCACCGGCATGCGGTGCGAGAACGGCGCCAGCCCCATCGGTTCGTCGCCGCGGTGCAACGGCTCCAGGTCGGAGTCAGCGTTGATGGCCAAGGAAAGCAGCCGCGCGTAACCCCCACGCCGGGACAGCACGACCGCGCTCGCGCCGTCGGCGTAGGGCGTGCCGGGGTCGGTGCGCCACCGGTCGATGCCGGGCAGGCAGAACCGGTCCGCCGTGGTCAGCAGCGCGTCACGGCCGGGACTGAGGTACCGCACGGCGAGGTCCAGCGCGGCCATGCCGCCGTTGGACATCTGCCGGATCTCCAGCGCCAGGCAGTTGTTGCGGACGGTCTCGCGCTGGATGTAGCTGCCGACCGGCCACAGGTCCTGGCCCTGGTGGTAGGTGGTGGCGTGCAGGATGAGCTCGACGTCGTCCCCGGTGCTGCCGGCCCGCGCCAGCGCCTGCTGGGCCGCCTTCACGCCCATCTCCGCCGCCGACTCGCCGGGGGAGAAGGCGACGCTGGTGACGTCCGTGCGCGCGACCAGCTTCGGTTCGCACTCACCGGAGTCGATGGCGTCCTGCACCTTCAACGTCGCGGGGAGACGGATCCCGTTGCCCCGCAGGTAGATGCCTTCGACGCGCACTCAGACCTCCTTCAGCGCACGGGCGACCCGCACGACCCGGTCGGCCTGCACGCGCGCGGACTGCAGCGCGACCTCGCCCACCGGCTTGGAATCCGAGCCGAGGACGTGCGACGTGCCGTACGGGTTCTCGTTGAGCCCCGGCGGCACGATGATCCCGCCGAAGTGGCAGACCATGTTGTGGATGGAGACGATCGTGGTCTCCATGCCGCCGTGCGTGCTGCCGCCGGACGTGAACGCGCTGTACACCTTGTTCGCCAGGCGCCCCTGGAACCACGCGGGCCCCAGCGTGTCGATGAACTGCTTGAGCTGCGCGGCCATGTTGCCGAACCGAGTGGGCGTCCCGAACAGGACCGCGTCGGCCCACAGGACGTCCTCGACCTGGGCGACCGGCACGTCCTCGGTCTCCCTGAGGTGCTGTGCCCACGGCGGCCGCGAGTCCACGGCGGCCTGCGGTGCGAGTTCGGCCGCCTTGACCAGCCTGACCTCGGCTCCCGCCTTCTCCGCCGTCTCGGCGATCTCGGTGGCGATGCGGTGGATCGTCCCGGTGGACGAGTAGTAGACGACGGAGACGTTGACGCTGCGTTCCATGGCGGGATCCCTTTCGCAGGCAGGTCCCCACCACCGTTGCCGGTGCGCCTCGACGCGGCGTCGAGCGCGGCCTGAACCCCGGGAGATATGGTTCTCGCCGGAGGGGCGCAATGATCAGGGTTCTGCTGGCCGAGGACATGCACATGGTGCGCGGTGCCCTCATCGCGCTGCTCAACCTCGAACCGGACATCGAAGTCGTGGCCGAGGTGAGCTCGGGGGACAAGATCCTTCCCATGGTGCGGCAACACAAACCGGACGTGGCGGTGATCGACATCGACCTGCCGATCCTCGACGGCCTGAGCGCGGCCGCGAAGATCCGCGAGTCGATGCCGACGGTCCGCACGCTGATGCTCACGTCGCTGGGCCGTCCCGGCACGCTGCGCAAGGCGCTGGCGGCCCGCGTGGACGGGTTCCTGCTGAAGGACGCCCCACCGGGCCAGCTGGCCGGCGCGATCCGCGACGTGGCGGCGGGCAAGCGCGTGGTCGACTCCCAGCTGGCGCTCGCCGCCTGGGACCGCGGGGAGTGCCCGCTGACCGACCGCGAGCTGGAGGTGCTGCGGCTGGCCGCGGCCGGGTCGGACGCGCCGGAGATCGCGGTGGCGCTGTCGCTGTCGACCGGGACCGTCCGCAACTACATGACGACCATCATCACCAAGCTGAACGGCCGCAACCGGGTCGACGCGATCCGGATCGCGGAAGAGGCCGGCTGGATCTAGTGACCGGCCGCCCCGAGATCGTCTGCCTCTGCGGCTCCGCCCGGTTCGTGGACGAGCTGCGCGCGGCGAACCGGGACCTGACCTTCGCCGGTGCCATCGTCGTCGCGCCGGGCGAGACGGGCGAGCCGGTCACCGACGAGCAGAAGGCCGCGCTGGACGTCCTGCACCTGCGCAAGATCGACCTGGCCGATCGGGTCGTGGTCGTCAACCCCGGCGGGTACGTCGGCGAGTCCACGACCAGGGAGATCGCCTACGCCCTGAGCACCGGCAAACCGGTCTCGTTCACCGACCCCGCCTGACCGCCGGACGCGTCGTAGCGCGCCTCAGACCAGCGGGATCTCGGCGTGCAGCCGGAACGTGCGGTCGGACGTCGGACCGGCGTCGAGGCTGCCCCCGAGTGCCCCGACCCGGATGGTCAGGTTGCCGATGCCGCTGCCGTCACGGGAGTTCCGGTCCATCGTGGGGATCCCGTCGTTGATGATGTCCATCGTCACCAGCCGCGGTGAGCTGGACAGCACGATCTCGCAGCGCTCCGCCTTGCTGTGCCGCAGCAGGTTCGTCACGCCCTCCCGCAGCACCGTCGCCAGCGTCACCCGCACGTCGACCGGCAGCCCGTCGCACGCGTCGATGCGCACGGTCACCTCGATGTCGGCCGCCGACAGCAGCGCCTGCGCCGACTGGGTCTCCTCGTCCAGCGACAGCTCGCGGTAGCTCAGCGCCACCGACCGCACGTCGGCGAGCGCCTGCCGGGAGATGTCCAGCACCTCGCTGAGCTCCTGGCGGGCCCGGTCGGGGTCGATCGTGAGCAGGCGGTGCGTGAGCTCGCTCTTCAACGTGATCGCGGACAGGCTGTACCCGAGCAGGTCGTGCAGGTCGCGGGCGAACCGCAGCCTCTCCTTCGTCACGGCGGCCGTCGCGAGCTCCTCGCGGGCCTCGTGCAGCTCGTTCACCATGGACCGCAGGCGGGCCAGCGCGTACAGCACCAGGCCGTGGTTCACGGTGGCCATCAGGCCGTACCCGACGGCCACGGGGTGCGAGCCGAGCACGCCGTAGATGACGCCCTGGCCGATGACGACCGCGAAGAACGCCACGGCGCCCGCCCGGCGGGGCAGCACGAGTGCCGCCGATCCGGCGAGGAAGCCGGGCACGGCGAGGTACGGGTCGCTGTACACCAGCTGGGGCGCGTACACGCACACGGCCATCGCGGCGAGGAGCGCGCCCGCGCGGGGCGTGAACCGGTCGTGGTGGTGGCTGCCCAGTCCCAGCACGAGGGCCAGCACGGCCGTGCCGACGATGCCGACCAGGGCCGCCGCGGCCCCGAACGCGCCGACCTGGTCGTACTCGTAGACGGCCACCAGCATCGACATCGCGACGTAGCCGACCACCACCGTGCCGAGCAGCAGTTGCGCGAACCGGGTGGCCATCGGCGGGCCTGCCGTGCGGGGCTCGCTCGCCGGTTCGTCCGGTGAGGGCTCGGCCGGCACCTCCGCGTGCAGCCGGTAGGTGCCGTCGTTCGCCCCGGCGAGCACGGAGCCGCCGATCGCGGTGGTGCGGGTGGCGAGGTTGGTGAGGCCGCTGCCCCGGTCGGTGCCTGCCTCGGCGGGCGCGCCGTCGTTGACGATGTCGATGGACACCAGCCCGCCGCTGCCGGTGATCGTGATGGAGCACCGGGTGGCGTGGCTGTGCCGCAGCAGGTTCGTGACGCCCTCGCGCAGCACGGTCGCGAGCACGGTGCGCGACCGCGGCGACAGGTCGGCGTGGTCCGCTTCGAGAGTGGTCTCGACGCCCGCGGCGGCCAGCACGGACCGGGCGGAGGTGATCTCGTCCGCCAGCGACAGCTCGCGGTAGCTCGACGCCACCGCACGAACGTCCGTCAAGGCCTCGCGGGCGATGCTGAGGATCTCGGTGAGCTCCTTCAACGCCTTGTCGGTGTGCTGACCGATCAGCTTGCGGGCGAGCTCGACCTTCAGCGTGATGGCGGACAGGCTGAAGCCGAGCAGGTCGTGCAGGTCGCGGGCGAACCGGAGCCGTTCCTGCGACACCGCGAGCTCGGCCAGCTCGGACCGGGCCGTCTCCAGCTGCTTCACCAGTGACGGCAACCGGGACAGGCCGTACACGACCAGACCGGCGACCATCGGCGAGACGGCGTAGTACGCGAGCTGTTCCGGCACCCGCACGCCGTACAGGGCCTGGATCACGACGTTGCTGAGCGGCACGGCCGTGAACGCGAACCACCGGACGCGTCCCGGCAGCACGAGCAACGCGCTGCCGGCGAGGAAGCCCGGCATGCCGGTCCACGCGTTCGGGAAGTACAGCATCGGCACGTAGACCAGCAACGCCAGCGCGCCCAGCGCCAGGTACGCCTTGCCCGACCGCAGATCGGACCCCGGCCGGCTGAACACCCGCAGCTGCAGGAAGCCGATCGTGAGCAGGCAGGCGAGCGAACCGGCGATCCGGACGGGGGTCGGACCCGCCTCCAGCACGTAGGAGAAGGCGTTGCCGAGGTAGTTGGCGAAGACGATGCTGATGACGACATAGGCCAAGCGACGGGACACCGATGAGCGTTCCTGTCGCAGTGTCACAGCAGCAGCTCCCACCCGAGGGTCCGGACGCGGCCATGATACGGGCGCTTCCTGGGAAATCCCGCTTTTCTCGATCCTCGTTCGGAGCAACATGGCGGCGGCTCAACGCCTCGCGACCACTGCGAGTTGCGCGCCCGCGAGGTAGGCCACGACGTCCGCCACGAGCGTCCTGCTGACGTGCAACGAATCCGAGATCTGCGCGATCGTGGTCTCGCCGTCCAGCAACGACTTCGCGATCTCGGTCGCGGGCGCGCTGTGCAGGATCACCTGGTACTGACGGCCCCCGCAGGTGAGCGCCTGGTCGCCGTTCAGCCGCTCGATCGAGGTGCCCGGCCGCATGGTGACGGTCTCGTCGTCCTCGATGTGCGGCAACGTGAACACGGCGTCACCGGTCACCGCCACGACCGACAGGATGGGGCCCGCGCCGTCGTCCATGCCGAGCGACGGCACGACACAACCACCCAGTTGGTCCAGCGTGTTCTTCAGCTTCCGCCAGATGAGACACGGTCCGCCGCCGGTCTTCCAGCGCACGAAGTTCTCGTGCAGCGCCGAGATGTTCTCCAGCGCGACGGGGCCGAGGCTCATGCGGTGCAACGCCTCCCGCACGATCGGACTGGTGTCCGCGAGCTGGATGGCACCCCACCGGCCGTGCACGGTGAGGTGTTCGGCACCCTCGTCGACGAACGCGTCCTCGAGCAACGACCACAGCGGGCGTCCCGTCGGGATGTGCGATTGCGTGGTCATCACGGCGCGCCTCCGCTCCGGCGGTCGGGTCACATGAACAACGGGATCGGGTTGAGCTCTTCGTAGCCGCGTGGCCGGTCCAGTCGTCCCAGTTGTACGGGTACCTCGTAGAGGCGCCCTTGAGCGAACCTCGACCAGAAGTGGCGCAGTCCCGGCACGACGACCCTGACGACGGGAAGCCCGATGTCCGGCCTGGTCTGGTCGAGCACGAGCACCTCCATCCCGCGGGCCTCCAGGCCGTCCTGGATCGCGCGGATGTCGTCGGCGAGGTCGCGCCGGTGCTGGTAGCCGTGGTGGAACACGTCGCGGGGCGGTTCGGCGGGGTCGGGGGCGAGCCAGGGCTGCTCGTCCAGGCGGACGTGCTCGAACCAGTTCCTCGTGTCGGTGTCCAGCGCTTCGAGCGCGACCGGTCCGCAGACCATCGGCATGCACTGGTTCAGCTCGGTGAGCGCCCTGCGCGCGGCGATCCGCGGGTCGAGGTGGGCTCCGCAGCCGAGCATGATGTCGTCGCGGGGACCGCCGAAGCGCCGCGACACCGCCACCATCACCGGCACGCCCAGGTCGGCGCTCACGTCGAGCAGCCACACCTCGCGGCCGAGGCCCGCGTGCACCTCGCGGCACTGGTCGATCCACGGGTCGTGGAACGAGTTGAGGTCCATGGCCGGCATCGGGGTGCGGTTGTACCACCAGATGGCGACCGCGTCCCGTTCGACGAGCTCCAGCAGGGCCTGCAGCACCGCGTCCTCCAGGCTGCTGCCCGCGGCGCAGCCGTTGGAGTTCGACGTGACGCTCGGCGGGCAGGGAGCGCCGAAGTAGGACATGCCGGTGGGCAGGAACTTGTGCCGTTGCTCGGTGAGCGACCAGTACGGGGTCCAGTCCATCACCTCGTCCTCGTCGAACGCGGTGGTGACGTGCTGGAACTTCGAGTGGCTCGCGTTCCACGCCTCCCTGCCCTCGAACTGGCGCGGGTGGTAGTGCTGGACGGTGTCGGGGTGGATCGCCAGCTCGCCGAGCGACCGGTAGGTGCCGCTGACCTGCGCCTCGTCGCCGCAGAACGCGCCGCTGCGCCGTTCCACGGCCTCGCACAGCGCGCCGACCTCGGCGTCAAGAGGCGTCACGCCTTTGCCGCCGGTCTCGACCCGCAACGACGAACGCAGGCCTTCGAGCCCGTCGCCCGCGGCCGCGATGTTCGAGCCGGACCAGAAGGAGTTGAAGAACGCGGGTCCCTTGTCGTTGCGGCGGATGTCCCGCACGATCCCGGTGACCGGGTTGACCAGGTGCCGGTAGGTGTCGAGCACCTCCTGCGGTGACGACGAGCGGTGACCGCCGCCGTCGAAGGAACGCTTGCCGCGGCTCGCGAGCACGACCGGCTCGAACGCCCTGCGCGCGACCGTCTCCGGGTCGCCGCAACCGGGGCACTGCGGGCGGGCCCGCACCTCGTACTGGGTGACCCGCATGGTCAGGCTGTCGTAGCTCCAGATGGACCGCTGGGTGTCCCCGCGCAGGCCGGCGAGCCACTTGGTCGCCTCGACCGAGGCGATCTCCAGCGCGGTCGCCCGCAGCGACGGCAGCCCGATGGCCGCGCGCGGAGCAGGGCCCCGTTGCCCGCACCGCGCCCGCACGTGCGCCTCCGCCGACCGGTTGGCGGACAGCCGGGTGGCGAGGCACCGCCAGCACGGGCCGTCGCCGGGGGTGAAGAACGGGCCCACGCTCACCTGCGCGCCGACCGGCTTGACCAGCAGCCACGGGGTGCCGGTGGCGCGGTGGGCGGCGTCGATGTCGCGCAGCTCCGGTGCCAGGTAGTCCGCACACGCCACGACCGTGAGGTCACCACTCCCCGAGGTGACCACGAGTCCGTTGCGGTTCAACGCTTCCACGAGCGAGTCGCGCTCGATGTCGCCGATCGCGACCACGGAGACGAGCGACGTCGTTGTCGCCGCCACCGCGTCCGCTGAGTCGAGGCCCGCCGCGTCCCAGTAGGCGAGCGAGGCCTCTATCCCGGCCGAACCTTCCTCCGTGCCCCTGCTGCCGATGAGGCCCGCGGCGGCGAGCCTGGCGAGGATCCGCTCCACCTGGCCGGGGGTCAGGTCCGCGGACGCGTCGCGCAGCAGGCCGGCGAGGTCACGGGTGCCGTCGAGCAGGGGTGCCAGCGCCTCGACGTGCGAGCCCTGGATCGCGGTGACCCCGGACTCGGCGAAGAGGTACACGGCCTCGCCCTGCACGATCTGCGGGTGGAGGTGTCGTTTGAACCCGATGCGGTGGTCACCCGGTTCGGCCAGGTCGTGTCTCATGCCGCGAGAACTTCGTCGTACTTCACGAAGGGGGTGCCGGGCATGGTGTTCGTCCAGCCGCTCCAGCCGTTTCCGCCGATGAGGACGTCGGAGGCGTCACGGTCGAACTCGTAGATCTTCATGTCGTCGAGGTCGTCAGTCGCGGAGACGGAAGCCAGGTGAGCCACGGTGGCGGTGGAGTACATGCTCAGCTCCGATGTTTGCGATCCAGTTGATGTGGGTAAGTCTGCGGACTTGGGCTAATGACCTGGTAGTTACCGCTTAACGCGCCTCGGTATGAAGTTTTCATACCCCCGCCGGGGAGAACTCACCCGAGATCGATGGCCGGTGCACTAACGGCGCCCCCACCTGCGGACCACACTGGTTCTCAAGTTCGAGCAGAAGGGGGACGGCGATGCAGATCAAGGTCCTGGGGCCGGTCGAGGCCAAGGTGAACGGCCGATCGGTGACGCCGTCGGCGGCCAAGCCGCGGCAGATCCTGGCGCTGCTCGCGCTGCACTCCGGGTCGGTGGTGTCCGTGCCGACCCTCATCGAGGAGCTGTGGGACGACCGCCCGCCGCGCAGCGCCCGCACCACGTTGCAGACCTACATCCTGCAGCTGCGCAGGCTCATCGGGGACGCGCTGGCCACGTCCGGCGAGAGCGGCGCCAAGGAGGTGCTGGTCACCCGGTACGGCGGCTACCTGCTCGACGTGCCGGAGGAGGCCGTCGACGTGCACGAGTTCGAACGGCTGGCGCGCTCCGGCCAGAACGCCTACGACGCGGAGGACTTCGCGTCCGCGTCCAGGCTGCTGCGCTCGGCGCTGGAGATGTGGCGCGGTCCCGCCGTCGTCGACGTCCGGCCGGGCATGCCGCTCAGCGTCGAGGTCGTGCGGCTGGAGGAGTCCCGGCTCGGCGTGATGGAGATGCGCATCGAGGCGGACATGCGGCTGGGCAAGCACAAGGCGCTGCTCAGCGAGCTGTCGGTGCTGACGGTGCAGAACCCGATGAACGAGAACCTGTGCGCGCAGTACATGATCTCGCTCTTCCGGGCGGGACGGCAGTGGCAGGCCCTGGACGCGTTCCGGGCGTTGCGCCGCACCCTCGTCGACGAGCTCGGCGTCGAGCCGTCCGCGCGGTTGCAGCAGCTGCAGCACGCGATCGTGACGTCCGACCCGCGGCTCGACCGCGCGGAAGCCCGTCAGCTGCAAGGACTTCTCGCCTGAGTCAGCGCTCAAGCGGCCCCCGCCACACTGTGGCGGGGGCCGTTTTTCGTTGTGCTGCAACGAAAAGTTCGAGGAACCCTCCACTGGACTACCAGTGCACCCTGGCAACCTCACTTGTGGGGCGAGTGGACACGCCCGGTGAGGAAAGGAAAAAGCCGTGAGCGCACTGACCATCGAGGGTCTCAAGGAGATTCTCAACGAGGCCGCCGGCGAGGACGACTCGTTCAAGGCCGGCCAGGACATTCTCGACACTCCGTTCCTCGAGCTGGGCTTCGACTCCCTGGCCCTGCTGGAGACGGTGGCGCTGATCAAGCGCAAGTACGGCGTCGCCGTCGGAGACGACGAGCTCGCGCACCTCGAGACCCCGCGCCAGCTGCTGACCAAGGTCAACGGGGACATCGCGGCCTGACCGCGGGCCGAGCCGAGAACGGAGACACGGGGACATGACGCACACCACCACGCACACGGTCATGATCGGTGCCCCCGCCAAGGTGGTGTACGACCTGATCGCGGACGTCACGCGCTGGCCGTACATCTTCGGGCCCACGGTGCACGCCGAGGTGTTCGAGACCGACGGGACGACCGAGCGGCTGCGGCTGCACGCCTTCGCCAACGGTGACGTGCGCACGTGGACGTCTCGCCGTGAGCTGGACTCGGCGAACCTGCACGTCAAGTTCGAGCAGGAGCGTTCGGCGGCGCCGGTGAAGTCGATGGGAGGGGAGTGGCGCATCGTCCCGATCGCCGACTCCGCGACTCGCGTCGACCTCCTGCACCACTTCACCGTCGCACAGCCGGAGGCCGTCGACCTCGTGCTGAGGGCGGTGAACAACAACAGCGACGCCGAGCTCGCGGCGCTCAAGCGCGCCGCCGAGTACGGCGACGACTACGACAAGCTGGTGCTGTCGTTCTCGGACAGCATCACGATCCACGCGACCCGCAAGGACGTGTACGAGTTCCTGTACCGGTCGGACCTGTGGCCGCAGCGGCTGCCGCACGTCGCCCGGCTCGACCTCACCGAGGCCGTGACCGGGGTGCAGTCCATGGAGATGGACACGCGCAGCCCGGACGGCTCGATCCACACGACGCACTCCGTGCGGGTGTGCACTCCGCACGACACGATCGTCTACAAGCAGACCAGGACGCCGCCGATCATGGCGGCGCACATCGGCCGGTGGACGTTGCGGGACATCGGCGACGGCATCGAGGCGGGCGTCGAGGCGACCTCGCACCACACCGTCGTCATCCGTCCCGAGGTCGTGCAGGAGGTGCTCGGTGCGGACGGCACGCTCGAGCGCGCACGTGAGCTGATCCGCCACGCGTTGGGCACGAACAGCCTCACGACCCTGCGGCACGCCAAGGAGTTCGCCGAGAACGGATGATCCGCCGGCCTCGGCCGGGGCGCAGACGAGGTGAGGTGGTGGGCGATGGGGTTGGCCGGAGTCGATCTGCTGACCGCCGCGGCCCGTGCCGCGAGCCGCAACGGGCTCTACGTGGTCTCCATGTACCTGGAGAAGGCCGCGCTCGAACACCAGCGCAAGGGGTGCCCGTCCGACCTGGTGCCCTGCGCGCAGGAGATCGAGGCCTCCCGCGTACTGCTGTCGGGGTTCTAGGGATGAAGCTCTACGACATCTCGCTGCGCCGCACCGGTAGGTCCATTTCGGACAGACTGGCCGCGGCGCGGCGCCTCGACGCGCTCGGTGTCGCGTTCGTCGACGGGGGAAGGCCCACCAGGGCGTTCTACCACCGGGCGGCGATCGAGCTCCGGCTGCGGACCGCCACCCTCGTCGCCTCCGGCGGTGCGGAGGACCTCACCGCACTGCTCGCCGCGGAAACGCCGGCGGTGGCGGTAGTTGTTCAGGGGCACGGCCTTTCGGTCCTCCGGGAAGCCGTGCGCCGACTCGTGCGCGCCGAACGGCGAGTGATCGTCGAGGCGCGGGACTTCTTCGACGGCTGGCTGGTCGACCCCGAACACGCTTTGGAGGTCGTGCTGACAGCCGCGGAGGCAGGGGCGGACACCGTGGTGCTGCACGACACGGCGGGCAAGCTGTGGCCGGACCAGATCGGGGAGATCACCGAGACGGTCGCGCAGACCGGTGTGCCCCTGGGGTTCGGATGTCACGACGACGGTGGATCGGCGGCGAAGCAGCTGTTCGCGGCCGATGCGGGGGCGAACCTCGTGCAGGGGTTCTACGCCGTCGTTCGAGGTGGCCTCGATCGGGCCGTTTCACCATCGGTTCATTCGGCAGAAACAGGTGTCGCTCCCGTGCCCTGTCCGAGATTGGAGCAGACCGTGTCCGCACAGAAGGCGATTGGAGGTGTCCGATGAGTCGTCGCGCCGTCATCACCGGGGTGGGCGTGGTCGCACCTGGTGGCATCGGAACGAAGGCGTATTGGAAACTGCTGTCCGAAGGACGTACGGCGACTCGGAACATCACGCACTTCGACGCGTCTCCGTACCGCTCCCGCATGGCGGGGGAAGCAGATTTCGATCCAGTGCGCGAAGGCCTGACACCGCAGGAGATCCGCCGGCTCGACCGGGCCGCGCAGTTCGCGGTCGTCGCGGGTCGTGAGGCGATGTCCGACTCGGGCATCGAGTTCGACCAGCTCGACCCCGGCCGCATCGGTGTCTCTCTGGGCACCGCCGTCGGCTGCACGACCTCGCTGGAGCGCGAGTTCATCGTCGGCTCCGACCGGGGCCGCTACTGGGAGGTCGACCAGTCCTACGCCGTCCCGCACCTCTACGACTACTTCACGCCGTCCTCGATGGCGACGGAGCTGGCGTGGACGGTCGGCGCGGAAGGCCCGGTCTCCGTGGTCTCCACGGGCTGCACCTCCGGCCTCGACTCGGTCGGTTACGCCGCCGAGCTGATCATGGAGGGCTCCGCGGACGTCGTCGTCACCGGCGGCACCGAGGCCCCGCTCTCCCCGATCACCGTGGTGTGCTTCGACGTGATCCGCGCGTCGAGCACCCGCAACGACGACCCCACCACGGCGTGCCGGCCGTTCGACAAGACCCGCGACGGCCTGGTGCTGGGCGAGGGTTGCGCGATCATCGTGCTGGAGGAGCTGGAGCACGCCCGTGCCCGCGGCGCCCACATCTACGGTGAGATCGGCGGCTTCGCCTCGCGGTGCAACGCCTACCACATGACGGGCCTGCACCCCGAGGGCATCGAGATGTCCGACGCCATCAACATCGCGCTGAAGCAGGCGCGGGCGGATGCCACGGACGTCGGCTACATCAACGCGCACGGGTCGGGCACCAAGCAGAACGACCTGCACGAGACGGCGGCGTTCAAGCGCTCGCTCGGTGCGCACGCGTACAAGACGCCGGTGTCGGGCTTCAAGTCCATGATCGGGCACTCGCTGGGCGCGATCGGTTCGCTGGAGATCGTCGGCTCGCTGCTGGCGTTCGAACAGGACCTCATCCCGCCGACGGCGAACCTGCACGAGCCGGACCCCGAGTGCGACCTCGACTACACGCCGCTGGTCGCGCGGGAGAAGAAGGTCAACACGGTGCTGACCGTGGGCAGTGGTTTCGGTGGATTCCAGAGCGCCATGGTGCTCAAGAAGGTGGAAGGGGCAGGCCGGTGACTCGGGCGGTGGTGACGGGAATCGGCATCGCGTCGCCGAACGGGCTGGGGCCGACCGCGTACTGGCGGGCGACCCTGCACGGGGAGGCGGCGATCAAGCCGATCACCCGGTTCGACAGCGCGAACTACTGGGCGAAGATCGCCGGTGAGGTGCCTGGCTTCGAGGCAGGGCGGCACCTGCAGGGCCGCCTGCTGCCGCAGACGGACCACATGACGCGGCTGACGCTGGTCGGCACGGACTGGGCGTTGCGTGGTGCGGGCGTGCAGCCCAACGACATCCCGGACACCGACATCGCGGTGATCACCGCGGCGACGGCGGGCGGGTACGAGTTCGGACAGCGCGAACTGCAGAAGCTGTGGCACCAGGGTCCGGAGTACGTCTCGGCGTACCAGTCGTTCGCGTGGTTCTACGCGGTCAACACGGGCCAGATCTCCATCCGGCACGGCACGCGCGGCCCCGGCGCGGTCGTCGTGTCGGAGCAGGCCGGTGGCATCGACTCCATCGGGCACGCGCGGCGCCAGCTGCGCAAGGGCGTCCAGCTCGCACTCACGGGCGGCATGGACTCGTCCCTGTGCCCGTGGGCGTGGGTCGCCCACCAGGCTTCGGGCAACCTGTCGCGCAACAACAACCCGAGGCGCGCCTACCTGCCGTTCGACCGCGACGCCTCCGGGTACGTCGCGGGTGAGGGCGGCGCGATCATGGTGCTGGAGACGCCGGAGTCGGCGGCCGAGCGTCCGGGGACGCGCATCTACGGCGAGATCGTCGGGTACGCCTCGACGTTCGACTCGCGGATGCCGTCGCGGGAGCCGGGCCTCAAGCGGGCGGCCGAACTGGCGCTGCGCGACGCCGGCATGGACGCCTCCGAGATCGACGTGGTGTTCGCCGACGCGGCGGGCATCCCCGAGCTCGACAAGGCGGAGGCCGAGGCGATCAAGGGCATCTTCGGGCCGTACGGCGTGCCGGTGACGGCCCCGAAGACCATGACCGGCAGGCTCTTCGCCGGTGGTGGGTCCCTGGACGTGGCGTCGGCGATCCTCTCCATCTACTGGAGCGCGATCCCGCCGACCGTCAACGTCGAGAACGTCGTGCCGGAGTACGAGCTCGACCTCGTGCTGAACGAGGCGCGGCACGGCAAGATCAAGGCCGCTCTGGTGCTCGGCCGCGGCAAGGGCGGCTTCAACTCCGCCATGGTGGTTCGCGAGTACAGGTGATGTCGTGCCTCAAGGGCCGTGAAGCTCGTCTTCACGGCCCTTGAGCCTTTTCTGGAGGCAACTTGTGGACGTAGCACTGATGTTTCCCGGGCAGGGGTCGCAGTACCCGCGGATGGCGGCCTCCCTGTACGGCACGGACGCGGTGTTCACCTCGGTGGTCGACGAGGTGTTCGAGCTGTTCGGCGAGGTGGGCTCGATCGCCTGTGACGACTGGCTTTCCGGTGCCGACGTCGACCACGTGTCGCGCGCGCAGCCGTTGCTGTTCGCGATCGACTACGCGCTGGGGCGCACGGTCCTGTCGTGGGGCGTGAAGCCCGTCGCGTTGATCGGGCACTCCGCCGGCGAGGTCGTCGCGGCGACCCTGGCGGGCGTGTTCTCGTTGGAGGAAGCGGTCTCACTGGTGCGCGACCGGGTGGTGTCGGCCGTGTCGATCCCGTCCGGCGGCATGCTGGCGGTGGCGGCCTCCGAGGCCGAGATGCTGCCGTACCTGCAAGGCGATGTGGCGATCGCGGCCGTGAACTCCGCCCGGCAGACCATGCTGGCCGGCTCGGACGCGCCGCTCGCCGAGGTGCGCGCCCGGCTGGAGGCGGACGAGTTCATCGTCGTGACCGTACCGGCCACCACGCCGTTCCACAGCCCGGCGATGCAGCCCGCCGTGGACGAGGCGCTGGCGGCGTGGAACGTGTCGCCGCGGGCGCCGGAGATGCCGGTGTACTCCGGGTACACGGGCACGTTGATGACCGAGCACGACGCCAGGTCCGCCCGGTTCTGGACGCGGCAGCTGACCGACGCCGTCTACTTCGGACCGGCGCTGAACGACCTGCTCGCGATGTACGACGTGCTGCTGGTCGAGGCCGGTCCCGGGCAGACGCTGACGTCGTTCGCGCGGCGCACGAAGGCGGTGCGGCACGGGGCTTCCCAGGTGCTGCCGCTGCTGGACGCCTCGGACTCCGTGGAGACCGCTCGCGCCCGTCTGGTCTAGGGACGTATAAAAGGGCCGCCCTCTGGTGTGAGGGCGGCCCTTTGGCGGTCATCCAGTGGTGTGACTCGCCACTAGTCGATGCCGCGGACGATGTGGTCTTCGGACTCCGGTGGGTAGAACTCGTTGTCATCCATACTTTCCAAGGTAAGTACGGTGATTCAGCTCTCACTTGAGAGCGGGTTCGAAACGAACGTTCGCGTGGTGTCAGTCGTCGAGGAGCGCGACGGCCCTGGTCCAGCCCGCGCCCGCGCCCTTGATCTTCACCGGGAACGCGACGACGGTGAACCCGAAGTCCGGCAACGCCTCCAGGTTCGCCAGGCGTTCGATCTGGCAGTACTCGCGGTCGCGGCCGGCGAAGTGCGCGGGCCACAGCACGCTCTCGTCCTTGGTCTGCAGGTAGCGCTTGACGATGTCCGGGAACGGCGCGTCGAGGCTGAACGCGTCGGTCGCGATCACCTTGACCCCGAGGTCCAGCAGGAAGTTCGTGGCGGGACCGTCGAGGCCGGTGTAGTCGGTGAAGTAGGTCTGGGTGCCCGCGTGCTCGGCGGCGCCGGTGTCGAGGATGACGATGTCCATCGGCTTCGGCGTGTAACCGATGCGGGCGAACTCCTTCTCCAGCACCTCGACGCCGATGACGCCGGTGCCGTGGCCGCGGACGTCGAGCTTCACGCCGGGGTTGTGGAACCACTCCAGCGGCATCTCGTCGATGTGGCGCGGGATCCCGTTGCCGTACGTGGTCTTCGAGCCGTAGTGCGACGGCGCGTCCACGTGCGTGCCGGTGTGGGAGGTCAGGCTGATCCGGTCCAGCGTCAGGAACTCGGAGTCCCGCAGCACGGAGACGTCGAACTCGATGCCGAGCCGCGCCTTGAGCTGCTCGGCCATGTGTTCCGCGCCCTGGGCGGCCGTGAGCACCTCGTGCGTCACCGGGTCCGCTTCGTACGCGGATGCGTCAATGTGGGAAGACAGATCGATGATGCGCATGAGCCGAGCTTGGCGGGCGTTCCTTGAGCACGTCTCAAGAGGCGGTGTGCAGAGTTTTTCCCAGTCGCACACCGTTTTCCGCGAGGAGCCACGTCATGATCACGTTCGTCAACCGCTTCACGCTCACCGGTGACCCCGAGGAGTTCGAGAAGGCCTTCGACGAGACGGCGGCCTTCCTGCGCGAGCAGCCGGGCCTGATCCAGTACACGCTGTCGCGCCAGCTCGACGACCCGGCGTCCTACGTCAACATCGCGTTGTGGGAGAGCGCCGACGCCCTGCGCGCGGCACTGGCCCACCCGGACTTCGGCAACCACGCCAAGGCGATGCGTGGCCTGGCCGAGTCGTCCGGCGCGATCTTCGGCCCGCGCCTGTCGTTCGTGGCCTCCAGCGAAGCCTGATGGGACCTCTGCACGGGCTGAAGGTCGTCGAGTTCGGCGGCATCGGTCCCGGTCCGCACGGCGCGATGCTGCTGGCGGACCTCGGCGCGGAGGTCACGCGCGTCGAGCGTCCGTCCGGCGGTCTGTCCGTGGTGCCGGACGCCTCCCGCGACTTCCTGTTGCGCGGCAGGCGTTCGGTGGCCGCGGACCTCAAGTCCGCCGAGGGCCGTGCCGCCGTGCTGTCGCTGATCTCGTCGGCCGACGTGGTGATCGAGGGCTTCCGCCCCGGCGTGCTGGAACGGCTCGGCCTCGGGCCGTCCGACTGCCTGGCGGTCAACCCCGGACTGGTCTACGCGCGGATGACGGGCTGGGGCCAGGACGGCCCGCTCGCGCAGCGCGCCGGCCACGACATCAACTACCTGTCGGTGACAGGGATGCTGCACGCGATCGGCAAGCCGCCGCTGAACCTCGTCGGCGACTTCGGCGGCGGCTCGCTGTACCTGGTGCTCGGGGTGCTGGCGGCGCTGTGGGAACGGCAGCGCACCGGCCGCGGCCAGGTCGTGGACGCGGCGATCGTCGACGGCGTGGCGTCGCTGGCGCAGATGATCTGGTCGATGAGGGCGCAGTCGGTGTGGGAGGACGCGCCGGACTCGAACCTGCTCGACGGCGGGTGCCCGTTCTACTCGATCTACGAGTGCGCGGACGGCCGGTCCGTCGCCGTGGGGTCGTTGGAGCCGCAGTTCTACGCGCTGCTGTTGTCCGGTCTGGGGCTCTCGGCCGTCGAACTCCCCGCGCAGATGGACCGCGACTCGTGGCCGTTGCTGCGCAAGACGTTCGCCGAGGTGTTCCTGACCCGGACGCGCGACGAGTGGTCCGAGGTCTTCGCCTCCTCGGACGCCTGCGTGACTCCGGTGCTCACGCTGCAGGAGGCCGCCTCGCACCCGCACCTGGTGGCGCGCGGGGTGTTCACGCAGGAAGGCGCGGCCGTTCCTGCACCGCGGTTTTCCAGCGACTAGATTTGGTCTTCGTGGAACTGCGCATCTTCACCGAGCCCCAGCAGGGGGCGAGCTACGACGACCTGCTCCGCGTGGCGCGGACGGCCGAGGACGCCGGCTACGGCGCCTTCTTCCGCTCCGACCACTACCTCAAGATGGGGTCCGTCGAAGGGCTGCCCGGCCCGACCGACCCGTGGATCACGTTCGCCGGCCTCGCCCGCGACACGTCGACGATCCGCCTCGGCACGCTGATGACCGCCGCGACGTTCCGCCACCCCGGACCGCTGGCCATCAGCGTCGCCCAGGTCGACCAGATGTCCGGTGGCCGCGTGGAGCTCGGCATCGGCGCCGGCTGGTACGAGGCGGAGCACAACGCCTACGGCATCCCGTTCCCGTCGCTGGGGGAGCGCTTCGAGCGCTACGAGGAACAGGTCGCGATCATCACCGGCCTGTGGGAGACCCCGCTCGGCGGCACGTTCTCGTTCGAGGGCAAGCACTACGCGCTGACCGACTCGCCCGCGCTGCCCAAGCCCGCGCAGGACCGCGTCCCGCTGCTGATCGGCGGCATGGGCGCCAAGCGCACCCCGGCGCTGGCCGCGTCCTACGCGACCGAGTTCAACCTGCCGTTCGTCGGCATCGACGCCGCCGTTGAGCAGTTCGCCCGCGTCGACGCCGCGTGCGAGGAGATCGGCCGCGACCCGGAGGAGCTCACCCGCTCCGTCGCGCTCGTCGCGTGCGTCGGCCGCACCGACGCCGACGTCGCCCGCCGCGCCGAGGCGATCGGCCGCGAGGTCGGTGAGCTCAAGGAGAACGGCCTGGCCGGCACCCCCGCCGAGGTCGTCGACCGCATCGGCGCGTGGCGTGACGCGACCGGTGTGCAGCGCGTATACCTGCAGGTCCTCGACCTGGCCGACCTCGACCACATCACCGAGGTCGCGTCGGACGTGGTGCCCCAGCTCTGATATATCGGATTCTGGATATCGGATATCAGGCGAGCGCTTTGCGCACTGCCGCCGGCATCGGCAGCACGTAGCCCGCGAAGCGCCGCCGATATCCGATATATCGCAGCTGAAGGGCGGGGTCGTCGAGGTAGCGCTTCTCCAGCCCGTCCTGGCCGAGCACGACCTTCAGACCGCGCCCGAGCATCGACGGCGAGTCGAGGTCGAAGCGGTCGCGCAGCACGTCGGCGGCGGAGTGGTCACCGAACTCCAGCGCGGCCCGCCGCACGGACTCGACCGGTACCACCAGGTACTGCTCGTCGGCGCGGACGCCGTCGCGGTGCGCGATGCCCAACGCGGCGAGAGCCTTCTGGTGCGCGCCGCCGTCGAGGCCGAGGTAGTAGCGCTCCCACTCGCCGACCTGGATCTCACCGGACCACGTCCGCACGGGAGCGGCGGCTGTCTCCGCCACTGCCACCGGCCCGTTCGAACTGATTCCACCTGCCAGTGCCGTGATTCCGGCAGCAGCGAACAACTGGCGTCGGGACAAGCTCACGACGCACCCTCCTCCGCGAGCCTGCGGCTCCCCGCCGCAGGGCTACGGAATGCTAGCGAAGGTGATACCCGCCGCGACGGGGCCAGTGCGGGTCAAAGTGCGGTCCGTCAGGGGGAGCTTTCCGTCGAGCGCCGCGAGCACGGAGTCACGGGCGAGCGGCAGGACCTCGGCGACGGTGACGTCGCGACCCAGCTCGTGCGAGAGAGAAGCGACGCCCGCGTCGGCGATGCCGCACGGGATGATGTCGCCGAACGCCTCAAGGCTCGCGTTGCAGTTGATCTCGAAGCCGTGCATGGTCACGCCGCGCTGCACGCGGATGCCGATGGCGGCGACCTTGCGCTCCGGACCCCGGTCGTCGGCGGGGATCCACACGCCGCTGCGGCCCTCGACCCGGCCGGTGTGCACGCCCAGCTTGTCGCACACGTCGATCAGGCCCTGCTCGACGCGACGCACGTAGTCGACGACGTCGATCGGGTCGGCGAGCTTGACGATCGGGTACCCGACCAGCTGGCCGGGACCGTGCCAGGTGATCTTGCCGCCGCGGTCGACGTCGATGACCGGGGTGCTGCCGCCGCGCGGGCGCTCCTCGTCGAGGGTGCGCTTGCCGCACGTGTAGACGGGCGGGTGTTCGAGCAGCAGGAGCGTGTCGGGGCCGACGCCGGTCGCGCGTGCCTCCGCGACTTCCTTCTGGAGGTCCCACGCCGCCATGTAGTCGATGAGCCCCAGCTCACGGATGACGACGGGGTCTGACGTGGTGCGACACGAGTTCACGACCCGACGTTACCAACCCCAGCAGCATCGCGGCCAAGAGCCCGACGCCCGTCACACCCAGCACGGCGCCGACGACGTCGGTGACCCAGTGCATCTCCAGCACGATCCTCGCGAACCCCGCCACCAGCACCGCGAGCACGGCCCACAGCACGCCGCGCTTCAGCAGCACGACCATCGTGAACCCGACCGACGCGACCGCGACCGTGTGCCCGCTCGGGTAGCTGGGCAGGTGGTACTCGATGGGCCGCACGCGGTCGAACAGGAACCGCGTCAGCAGGGTCGCGCAGCAGATCGTGTGCAGCGCCAGCGCCTTCCACAGCCGCGGGTCGCGCCGCTTCCAGGCGAGCACGAACAACACGGCCGCGAACGCCCAGCCGATCGTCGGCCCCAGCACCAGGCCGATCGCGAACGCCGCCGTCCGCAGCCACTCCGGCCGGGGAAGCACGTCGTGCACCCACACGTCGAGACCGGTCATCTCGGGGAGCCCCAGGAGGATCCACGAGATCACGAGCACCGCGGCGACCGCACGCGTCATGCGACCGCCGCGGTCAGTGCGGACGGCAGCGCCGGGTGCAGGAAGTGGAACCCGCGGCTCTCCAGCACCTTCGGCGTCAGGCCGGGGCCGGTGAGCAGCAGCTCCTGCGCCATCTCGCCGCCGAGCAACGTCTTCAGCGCGAACGCCGGCACCGTCCACGGCGTCGGCCTGCTCAGCGCGTTCCCGACCGCCTTGGTGAACTCGGCGTTCGTCACCGGCGTCGGGCCCGCGACGTTGACCGGCCCGCGGACGTCGTCGTGCTCTACGACGAACCGGTAGGCGGACACGACGTCGTCCAGCGACACCCACGGGAAGAACTGCTCACCGGTCCCGAGCTTGCCGCCCAGGAAGAACTGGAAGACCGGCTTCAACCGGCCGAACACACCACCCGACGGGGAGATGACGACAGCGGTGCGCATCAGCACGACGCGGACGCCGGCGTCCTGGGCCGCGGACGTCGCCGCCTCCCAGTCCTGGGTCAGCCGCGACATGAACGTGTGACCGCCCGGCGCGTCCTCGTCCGCGAGCGTCGAGCCGGTGTCGCCGTAGAAGTGGGCGCCCGACGAGCTCACCAGCGCGGGCACGCCGTGCTCGACGACCGCGGCGGACAGCACCTCGGCCGGCACGACGCGGCTGTCGTGCAGCACCTGCTTGCGGGCGTCGTCCCAGCGCTTGTCGCCGATGCCCGCGCCGCACAGGTTGACGACGGCGTCGACGCCGTCGAACGTGCCGTCGTCGATGCGCCCGGCGTACGGGTCCCAGCCGCGTTCGTCCGGCGCGGCGGCCTTGCGGCGCACCAGCCGCAGCACCTCGTGGCCGGCGGCGCGCATGGACGCCACCAGGCTCGTTCCGATCAGGCCCGACGATCCCGCGATGACGACTCGCATACCTAGATCGTTCCCCACGGTGACATCACCTGCACAGTCACTCCTGACATATCGGACCCAGGATGTGCCGAAGGCCACCCCGGCAAACCGGGGTGGCCTTCAGGTCACACTTCTGCGATATCCGATATATCGGATATCAGTACTGTTCAGCGTGCAGTCAGAGACCGAGGTCGGCCTCGAACGCGCCCTCCTCAAGACGGTTCTTGACCGTCGTGAGGAAGCGGCCCGCGTCGGCACCGTCGACCAGGCGGTGGTCGTAGGTGAGCGCGAGGTACATCATCGAGCGGATCGCGATGGTGTCGTTGCCGTCCTCGTCGGTCATGACGACCGCGCGCTTCTTGACGACGCCGACGCCCAGGATGCCGACCTGCGGCTGCTGGATGATCGGGGTGTCGAAGAGGGCGCCGTTGCTGCCGAGGTTGGTCAGCGAGAACGTGCCACCGGCGAGCTCGTCCGGCGTGAGCTTGTTCGAACGGGCGCGCGCCGCCAGGTCACCGATCTTGTGGGCGATGCCCGACAGGTTCAGGTCACCGGCGTTGTGGATCACGGCGTTGAGCAGGCCGCGCTCCGTGTCGATCGCCAGACCGAGGTGCTCGGCACCGTGGTAGGTGACCTCCTTGCGCTCCTCGTCGATCGACGCGTTGAGCACCGGGTGGGCCTTGAGGGCCTCGATGGCGGCCTTGGCGAAGAACGGCAGGAACGTGAGCTTCGCGCCCTCGCGAGCCTCGAACGCCTTCTTGGCCTGGTTGCGCAGCCGGGCGATCTTGGTCACGTCGACCTCGAACACCTGGGTGAGCTGCGCCGACTGCTGCAGCGACTCACGCGTGCGCTGCGCGACGATCTGACGCAGACGCGGGAGCTTCTGCACGGTGCCGCGCTTGCCCGAGTTGTCGGCCGCGGCCGGGGCGGCGGTGCGAGCGGCGGGAGCGGACGCGGCCGGAGCAGCGGCGGCCGGTGCCGGAGCCGGGGCCTTCTTGGCCTCGACGGCGGCGAGCACGTCCTGCTTGCGGATGCGGCCACCGACGCCGGTGCCCTTGAGCGAGCCCAGGTCGATGCCGTTCTCCGACGCGAGCTTGCGCACGAGCGGCGTGACGTACGGCGTGCCGTTCGCGTCGTCGCTGGACGAAGCGGCGGCGGGAGCGGGCGCGGCCTGAGGAGCCGGAGCCGCCTGCGGAGCCGGTGCCTGCTGCTTCGGCGCCTCTTCCTGCTTCGGAGCGGGGGCCGGGGCCTCCTGCTTCGGCTCGGGCTTCGACTCCGGCGCGGGCGCCGACTGCGGGCTGCCCGAACCGATGACGGCGAGCTTGCCACCGACCTCGACGGTCTCGTCCTCACCGGCGCTGATCTCGAGCAGCGTGCCCGCGACCGGCGACGGGATCTCGGTGTCGACCTTGTCGGTCGAGACCTCGAGCAGCGGCTCGTCGACCTCGACGCTGTCGCCGACCTGCTTCAGCCAGCGGGTGACGGTGCCCTCGGTGACGGACTCGCCGAGCGCGGGCATCGTGACGTCGGTGCCCTCGGCAGAGCCACCGGACTGCGCGGGGGCCGGGGCCTCCTGCGCCTCCTCGGAAGGCTGCTGGCCCGACGGCTGCGTCTGCTGCGGCTCGGGCTCGGGGGCGGACTCCTGCGCCGGGGCGGGCGCGGGCTCGGCCGGAGCGGCGTCGCCGTCACCGATGACCGCGAGCTCGCCGCCGACCTCGACGGTGTCGTCCTCCTGCGCGACGATCTTCTGCAGGACGCCGGCCGCCGGGGACGGGATCTCGGTGTCGACCTTGTCGGTGGAGACCTCGAGCAACGGCTCGTCCACCTCCACCCGGTCGCCTTCCTGCTTCAACCACCGGGTGACCGTGCCCTCGGTGACGCTCTCACCGAGTGCGGGCATCTGGACGGAGAAGGCCATTGTTCGCTGACTCCTCGTGCTCTCGTGTGGCTGACTTTGTGTGGGGAACGGTCAGCCGTGCACGTGCAGCGGCTTGCCGGCCAGGGCGAGGAACGCCTCGCCGAGGGCTTCAGTCTGGGTCGGGTGGGCGTGGATCAGCGGAGCCACGTCCTCGGGGAAAGCCTCCCAGCTGTAGATCAGCTGTGCTTCACCGATGAGTTCGCCGACGCGCTCGCCGACCAGGGTGATGCCGACGACCGGGCCGTCGGGGGCCTTGACGAGCTTGACGCCACCGGCGGTCTTGAGGATCTGGCTCTTGCCGTTGCCCGCGAGGTCGTAGACGAACGTCTCGGCCGAGCCGTACTTCTCCTTGGCCGCGGCCTCGGTGAGACCGACGGAGGCGACCTCGGGCTTGCAGTAGGTGACGCGCGGGATGCCCGCCTCGTCGATGACCTTCGGGTTCTGGCCCGCGATCTCCTCGGCCACGAAGATGCCCTGCTGGAAACCGCGGTGCGCGAGCTGCAGGCCGGGCACGATGTCGCCGACGGCGTACACGTTCGGCAGGTTCGTGCGCAGGCGCTCGTCGGTGACGACGAAGCCGCGCTCGATCTTGACGCCGGCCTCCTCGTAGCCGTGACCCGCGCTGTTCGGGCCGCGGCCGACCGCGACGAGCAGCAGGTCGGCGTCGAGGACGTCGCCGTTCTCCAGCGTGACGGACACGGTCGTGTCGGTCTGGGTGGCGCCGGTGAACTTCACGCCGGTCTTGAACTTGATGCCGCGCTTGCGGAACGCGCGCTCCAGCTGCTTGGACGCGTACTCGTCCTCGGCAGGGACCAGGCGGGGCAGGGCCTCGACGATGGTCACGTCGGCGCCGAACGAACGCCACACGCTCGCGAACTCCACACCGATGACGCCGCCGCCGAGGACGACGACCTTCTCGGGGATGAAGTCGAGGTTGAGCGCCTGGTCGCTGGTGACGACCCGGCCGCCGATGTCGAGACCCGGCAGGCTGCGGGCGTACGAACCGGTCGCGAGGACCACGTTCTTGCCGGTGTAGCGCTGGCCGTTCACCTCGACGGTGTTCGGGCCGACGAACGTGCCGGCGCCCTCGACGAAGGTGACCTTGTTGGCCTTCGCGAGACCCTGCAGGCCCTTGTAGAGCCGCGAGATCACGCCGTCCTTGTACGAGTTGACGCCGTTGATGTCGATGCCTTCGAGCGAGCTCTTCACACCGAACTGGTCGCCTTCGCGGGCGTTGTCCGCGACCTCGGCCGCGTGCAGCAGCGCCTTGGTCGGGATGCAGCCGCGGTGCAGGCACGTGCCACCCAGCTTGTCCTTCTCGACCAGGACGACGGACAGGCCCAGCTCGGCCGCGCGGAACGCGCAGGCGTAGCCACCTGAACCACCGCCGAGGATGACGAGATCGGCGTTGGTGGCCGACTCCAGTTCCGGCGAAGTCACTTCGGATCTCCTCGGGATTACTTACTACGCGCGGGTGCGCGCGAGGTACGCGGCCATCTTGTCACTAGTAGCCGAAGCGCGGTGATCCGGCATGGGGACACCGCCTCCGAATCCTGATCATTCACCTACTCATAACACCCTTTCCTGGCACCATGGAGGTGGCAAGCCACAGGAGGTGCCCGATGGGGCTGTTCGACCGTTTCCGCAGGAAGCCACGCCCAGGTGTGCTGCGTACCGCCTCCAACCAGGACACGAGTCACCTGGAGCAGTGGACCAAGAGCCGCCAGGGCGTCGAGGCCTATGTGGAACCGAAGACCACGGTGACCGAAACCACTGTGGTCCTGGTCGCTCACGACGGCGAGTGGACCCGCCGCAGGGTCGCGTCGCCGGACGCCGCGAAGTCGTTCGCACGCAAACTCGGCATGCCGATCTACGACGCCGGCATCGTCGGTTACCCCAAGCGCATGCGCGACTACACGGCGCGGCAGAAGAAACTGGGCAACGGCTAGACCGCCTGGATCGCCTCGGCGATCCAGGCCTCGCTCGCGCCGGTGCCGATCTCGTCCGCCACCGGGTTGATCGTCGCCATCAGCGACACGTACCGCTCCAGCACGCCCTCGAACTCCGCGACGGCCTTCTTCGCGTGGTGGTCCACGACCGGGTCGGGCTCACGCACCGACCGCTTCAACTCCGCGGGCGCGGACCCGGTCAGCCCGGCGAGCGAGGCGAGCAACCGCCCGCCGATCTCACGCCCGCGCGGCGATCCGGGCTCCACTCCGGACCGTTCCGCCTCCCACGCCTCGACCTCGACCAGCCGGTGCTCCTCGACGCGCGCCATCACCTCCGGCGACGTCACCCGTGCCGCCTCCGGTGCGGCGAAGGAGGTGTGGAAGAACCGCCGCACCTCAGCGCGGAAGTCCGCGTCCCGCACCAGGTCCGCGAGTTCGATCCACGCCTGCAACTGCTCGGTCTCCGGCTCCTCTGGCAGCACGGGCCGCAACCGGTGCAGGTGCTCGGTGAACGCGGGGTGCACCGCCAGCCCGTCCGTGATCTCGTGCCAGAAACCGTCGAGCAACAGCTCACGGTCCTCATCGGACAGTGAGACGAGCTCGTGCATCAACGCGGTCTGCCGTGCGGTGCTGCCCTGACTCACGACGGTCCGCAACACGGCGCGCCGGGCTTTCAGTTGCCGCAGCTGCTGTTCGACGATCACGAGATGCGCGCTCGCGAGGTCGTGCAACGACGTCTCGTCGGCCAGCACCCGCCGCACGTCCTCGACGCTCGCCCCGAGATCGCGCAAGGTCCGCACGAACTCCAGCCGCGCGATCGCCTCGACGTCGTAGAGCCGGTACCCGCCATCGGTGTGCCCGGTGGGCGGCACAACGCCCTCGTCCGCGTAGAACCTGATGGCGCTCACACTCATTCCGGTGCGGCGCGCGACATCCCCGATGGGGTACAGCTGATCGTCGTTCATGACGGCCACCATGCTGTCTCGACCAGCTTGAGACTCAAGCCCTTTTCACACCACGGTCGGTTCGTGCCGCACGGGGAAGTTGACGCTGGCCGCGATGAAACACATCGAGTGCGCCTTCTCGTGCAACGCCTGCGCGGTCTCCCTGGTGTCCGGATCGGCGACGGAGACGACCGGGTTCAGCAACACCTCGGTCATCCGCCCCGACCCGTCGGGGTGCTCGGTCATCGTGCCGGTCGCGTGGTCGCGGTAGCCGGTGACGACGACGCCGTTGACGGACGCGAGGTGCAGGAACCAGAGCATGTGGCACTGCGACAACGACACGACCAGCAACTCCTCGGGGTTGTACCGGCCGCGGTCACCCCGGAAGGACGGGTCGGACGACCCGAGGATCGGCTCCTTGCCCTCGATCCGGATCTCGTGCGCGCGCTCGTAGGCCGTGTACCCGGAAGTCCCGCTCCCGGTGTTCCCGGTCCAGACGACGTCGGCCTCGTAGCGATGCGTCCCCATGTGGAAATCCTCCTCTCCTCACGCGCCGGCGCCTAGCGGTGTTCGACCGGCGGTTCCGCGCGATTCCTCCGGGCGAGGTCTTTTCCGGCCGAACGAGACGCGGCCTTTCTTTCGTTTCTCGCGCGGGCTGGGAGAATCGGTGGTAGTTGCGGCGGTATTCGCGCACCCAGGGGAGAGCGGACATGCGACTGGGCAGGTTGCCCGTCGGTGAACAGGTCGAAGCGTTGCGAGCGGTTCTGACGCGCAACGAGGTGCTGACCGACGTCCTCGCCCGAGCCGCCGAACTGCGGCTGCCGGGCTGGTACCTGACGGCGGGATGCGTGGTCCAGACGGTGTGGAACGTCGTGACCGGCAGGCCCGCCGCGGACGGGATTCTTGACCACGACCTGTTTTACTTCGACGCGACCGACCTGTCCTGGGAAGCAGAGGACGCGGTCATCCGGACCGGCCGCGAGCGGTTCGCAGGCCTGCCCGCGACGGTCGAGATCCGCAACGAGGCCCGCGTCCACCTCTGGTACGAGCAGAAGTTCGGGGTGCCGTGCCCACCCCACGACTCGACCGAGTCGGCCATCGACTCGTTCGCCGCCACCACGTGCTGCGTCGGGGTGCGCGTGGCCCCTGACGGGACGTGGCGGGTCTACGCGCCGCACGGCCTGTCCGACGTGTTCGACCTCGTCGTCCGACCCAACCCCGTGCTCGCGCCGCGTGACGTCTACGAGGCCAAGACTTCCCGCTGGCGCCGGCAGTGGCCGTCGCTGACCGTCCTCCCGTGGCCCTGAAGAGCAGAACGGGCGGAGACCCCGAAGGATCTCCGCCCGTCCGTGAAGCGAACTCAGCCGTTGGCCGCGATGTCCGCCAGCACGGCCGCGATGGTCCGCACCGGAACACCGGTGCCGCCCTTCGAGGTGTAGCCGTACGGCCCACCCGAGTGGAACGCCGGACCGGCGATGTCGATGTGCGCCCACTGCACGCCCTCGGCCACGAACTCGCGCAGGAACAGACCCGCCGCGAGCATGCCGCCCCAGCGGTGGCCGGTGACGTTCGCGAGGTCCGCGAGGCGCGAGTCGAGGTCCGCGCGCAGCTCCTCGGGCAGCGGCATCGGCCACGCCGACTCGCCGACCGCGGTGCCGATGGCGGCCACGCGGTCGCGGAACTCGTCGGAGCCCATGACGCCCGAGGTGCGCTTGCCCAGCGCGACGACCTGCGCGCCGGTCAGGGTCGCGGTCTCGATCAGGTAGTCGGGGTTGTCCTCGCACGCGCGCACGATGGCGTCGGACAGGATCAGGCGACCCTCGGCGTCGGTGTTGAGCACCTCGACGGTCTTGCCGCCGTACATGGTCAGCACGTCGCCGGGGCGGTACGCGTCACCGGACGGCATGTTCTCCGCCATCGGGACCGACGCGATGATCTCCAGCGGGTACTTGAGCTTCGCGGCGAGCACCATCGTGGCGACGATCGCGGCGGCGCCCGACATGTCCGAGGTCATCTCGTCCATGCCCGCGGCCGGCTTGATCGAGATGCCGCCGGTGTCGAACGTGATGCCCTTGCCGACGAGCGCGACCTTCTTGACGGCCTTCGTGCCCTTGTACGAGATGCGCACGAGACGCGGCTGGCGGGTCGAGCCGACGCCGACGCCGAGGATGCCGCCGAAGCCCTGCTTCTTCAGGGCCTTCTCGTCGAGGATCTCGACGTCGAGACCGGCCGCGGTGGCGAGCTTCTCCGCGCGGGCCGCGAACGAGGCGGGGTACAGGTCGTTCGGCGGCGTGTTGATGAAGTCGCGCGCGATGGCGACGGACTCGGCGATCGCGACAGCGGCCTTCAGCGCGGCCTTGTTCTCCTTGGAACCGGCGGCGTGCAGGTCGACCTTCGCGACCGGGCCCTCACCCTTGTCGGACTTGTACTCGGTGAACGAGTACGCGCCGAGCAGCGTGCCCTCGGCCGCGGCACCGACGTGCAGCGCGGCGAGCGTGTTGATCGCGCGCTTCTTGCCGCCGAGCGCGCGGGCGGCGACACCGGACGCGCGGCGCACCTGCTCCTCGCCCGCGGTCTTGCCGAGGCCGACGGCGAGCACGAGCGGAGCGGCGATCTTGCCGAAGGTCGGCACCTTCACCAGCTCGTCGGCCTTGCCGGACGCGCGCAGGGTGGCGAGCACGTCGAGCAGCGCGCCGTCGAACGCGGCGGCGACCGCTTCGGCACCGGCGGCGAGCTCCAGACCGTCCGCACCCTGCAGGGTGCCCACGACGACTGCGTCCGCGGCGGTGGTGCTCAGGTCACCCTCGGTGAGGGCCAGCTTCGGGGCTGTCACGTGCTGCTCCAGGGTTGTGCGTGCGGGGGCTCAGGATCGTGACCCATGCTAAAGGTCGGATTGGTCCAGCCATGCCCAGCCCCGCCACGTTCGACGCAATCCGTGACGTTCACAGTTGCGCACAGTGGCGATTCGCCCGTTTCGCGCATCAACCGACCGGGTGGTTACGGCCGGATGCCCCATCTGAGAACGTGTACGCGTGACCCACACGCCTCGCGAGATCGTCACGACGGTCGCGCTCGGTCTTCCCGCGGTGCTCGGAGCGGGGGTCTTCGCCGGATTCGTCCCCGCCGCAGGTCTTGCGGGCTGGTGGGTGCTCCCGGCGCTGGCCATCTCCGCGTTCGCCGCCCTGTGCTCGGCCTTCTCCACCGCTGACCAGTCACGGGCTTACCCGGACGTCGGCGGCGGTTACGGATACGTGCGCGCGCAGCTCGGCGTGTGGCCCGCACGGATGACGGCGAGCGCACACCTGCTCGGCCGTGGCGCCATGGCCGCCGCGGTGGCGTTGATGTTCGGCGCGTACGTCGTGCCGGACCAGCCGATGATCGGCGCGCTCGCCCTCGTCGTCGCGACGGCGCTGCTCGGCGCGGCCGGGTTCCGCTTCACCGCGGGCATCAGCGTGCTGGTGTCGGTGGTCGTCCTCGTCGTGCTGGCACTGGTCGTCGCGGCGAGCTTCTCGATCGCGCCCGTGCCGTCGGCGGGGGAGGCCGGCACCGTCAACGAGCTCGTCGGCGTCGCGGGTCTGATGTTCGTGGCGTTCGCGGGCTTCGAACGGATCACCGCCCCGCACCGCGGTGAGCGGCCGCACCCGCCGTCCGTGCTGAAGATCGCGATCCCCGTCCTCATCGGACTGTCGTTCGCCGTCTACCTGGCCGTGGGCGCCGGTGTGCTCCGTCAGCTCGGCAGCGCGCGCCTCGCGTTGTCACCGGCGCCGCTGCGGGACGCGCTCGTCGCGGCCGACTCGGCGGTGCTGGTGCCGCTGGTGCAGATCGCCGCGGCGGTGGCCGGTGTGGCCGCGCTGCACTTCGTCCTCGCGTCCGCGCACCGCACGCTGACCGGCCTGGCCGAGGACGGCGACCTGCCGACCCGCCTGCGGCCCGGCGCGCTCTCGCTCGTCGTGGCCTTCGCCTCCGTGCTCGCGGTCGTGCTGATGCCGCTGGACCTGGCGCTGGGCGTGGCGGCCTGCGGGACGTTGTTCTACTACGCCTTCACGAACGCGTCGGCGCGCGTGCTGCTGCAGAACGACCGCACGTGGCCCATGCGCACGGCCTGCCTCGGACTCGGGCTCTCCGTGCTGCTCGCGATGAGCATGCCGGTGCCCGCGCTGCTCATCTCCCTCGCGGGGCTGGGCGTGGGCACGGGCCTCATCGGCCTGTCGGCGTCCGTCAGGTCGTCGATGAAAGGAAAACGAGAAGCGTCACCACAACACACACCGCAAGGCCGATGACACGGCCGTTGGTCGCCGGCTTGTCCTTGCTGATGCCGTAGTACGTCGCCAGGAAGAAGATCGCGAGGAAGACCGCGAGCACGACCCCGCCCACGCCGCCGATGACCCAGCCGTCCAGGAGGGTCATGCCGGTGCCCAGGACGAGCAGTGCTGCCTGTAAGACGGTGCGGACGTCGGCACCCGTTGATGATCGCTGCGGCTCGGTCATGTCCGGGGACTCTATAGAGTGTGACTTAGTAGGACGTCCGAGTTTTGGGAAGTGGATTTTCCGTATCCCGACCTGCGGGTTACCGTGCTCCCATGACGAGCGCGTTGCCTTTCACCCGGACCTCCCACCCGCACCCGGCGACCCCGGAACGCGTAGCGGAGGTACTTGCCAAGCCGGGCTTCGGGCAGCACTTCACCGACCACATGGTGACGATCCGCTGGAACCGCGAGAAGGGCTGGCACGACGCTGAAGTCGGCCCGTACTCCACCCTCGCACTGGACCCCGCGGCAATGGTGCTGCACTACGGCCAGGCGATCTTCGAAGGGCTCAAGGCCTACCGGCAGCCCGACGGTTCGATCGCGTCCTTCCGCCCCGCGGCGAACGCCGAGCGCTTCCGCGCGTCGGCCCGCCGCATGGCGATGCCCGAACTCCCCGACGAGCTCTTCCTGGAGTCCGTGCGGCAGATCCTCGCGGTCGACGACCGCTGGGTGCCGTCCGCCCCGGAGGAGTCCCTCTACCTGCGCCCCTTCATGATCTCCACGGAGAAGGGCCTCGGCGTGCGACCCGCGTCCGAGTACCTCTACGTGCTGATCGCCTCTCCCGCCGGCTCCTACTTCGCGGGCGGCGTCAAGCCGGTGAGCGTGTGGCTCTCGACCGAGTACGTCCGCGCGGCTCCCGGTGGCACCGGCGCCGCCAAGTTCGCCGGCAACTACGCCGCGTCCCTCGTGGCGCAGGCGCAGGCCGCCGAGAAGGGCTGCGACCAGGTCGTCTGGCTCGACGCGGTGGAACGCCGCTGGGTCGAGGAGATGGGTGGCATGAACCTGTTCTTCGTCTTCGGGGACAAGGTGGTCACGCCGGAGCTGACCGGCACGCTGCTGCCCGGAATCACCCGGAGCTCGTTGCTGGAGCTGGCCTCCGACCTCGGACTGACCGTGGAGCAGCGCCGCATCTCGACCGACGAGTGGGAGAAGGCCAACGCCTCCGGTGAGCTCACCGAGGTCTTCGCCTGTGGCACGGCGGCGGTCATCACGCCCGTCGGCCACGTCAAGCACGCCGGTGGCGAGTTCGACGTCGCCGACGGCGGCACCGGCTCGGTGACGAAGCAGCTGCGCGAGCGCCTGACCGGCCTCCAGCACGGCGCCGTCGCCGACACCCACGGCTGGATGACCACGCTCAAGTCCTGAGCCTGGACGTTTCAGGCGATCACCAGCACGGCCAGAAGCGCGATTTCGGCGGCAGCACCGAGCACATCACCGGTGATGCCGCCGAAACGCTTTCCGGTGTGCTTCACCAGCACCCACACGAGCGCGAACGCGACGACGACGGCGACGACCGCCCGCCACCCGAGCGGAATCGCCGCCGCGGCGAGCACCACCCACGTGCCGATGACCATCAACGGGTGCTGTGTGCCCGCAACGAGCGCACCCAGCCCCTCGGGCCGTGCGGCGGGCACACCGCGCAGGCAGCAGATCCCGAACGCCGCCCGGCTCGTCGCGAACGCGAGCAGCACGACACCCCAGTGGGCGTGGGGGAGCGCGGCGGCCTGCGCGCCGAGCACGACGATCAGCGAGACGACGCCGAACGGTCCGGCGCCGCCGTCCTTCATGACCTTCAGCGCGCGTTCCGGCGGCCCGTAACAACCGAGCCCGTCGGCGACGTCGGCGAGCCCGTCGAGGTGCATACCGCGTGTCGACAGCGCGACGACGCCGACGACCAGGAACCCCGCCACGAGCGCCGATATATTGGATATCGCGAGCAGGTGCAGCACGCCGACGACGAACGCGCCGATGACGACGCCGACGACGGGTGTCCAGGCGATGGCCCGGCCTGCCGCTCGCTTGTCGACCCCGTGTTCGATGCCGGCGACCCGCAGCGGCAGGACCGTCAGCCAGGAGAAGGCGAGCTTCACCCAGCCGTGTTTTCCGGGACCGTGTTTTCTGGGGTCGCGTCTTCGTCGGTCGCGTCTTCGCGGACCACGTTCTGCTCGCCCGCGTTCTTCAGGCCCGCATTTGTCTGGTCCGCATTTGTCTGGTCCGCGTTCTTCTCGGTCTGGGGCGCGTCCTCGCGGTTCGTGACGCCGGCGCTCTCGAACGTCGCCATCTCCGCGAGCACCTTCACCGCCGAGACCAGCAACGGCAGCGCCGCCACCGCGCCGGAGCCCTCACCGAGCCGCATCCCGAACTCCAGCAGCGGCTTCAGGTTGAGGTGCCCGAGCGCGATCGCGTGCGCGGGCTCGGCCGACTCGTGCCCGGCCACCCACCACGCCCGCGCACCCGGCGCCAGCTCCTCGGCGACGACCGCGGCCGCACCGACGACGACGCCGTCGAGCACGACCGGCGTCTTCCGCACGGCGGCCTGCGCCAGGAACCCGGCCATCGCGGCGATGTCGGCGCCACCGGCCGTCGCGAGCAACGACACCGGGTCGCTGATCTGCAGGCGGGCCCGGCGCAGCGCGTCCCGGATCGCCGCCGTCTTGCGCATCCACGCCTGGTCGTCGATGCCGGTGCCGCGCCCGACGACCGAGACGGGCTCCGAGCCGGTCAGCGACGCGATCAGCACGGCGGCGGGCGTCGTGTTGCCGATGCCCATGTCACCGGCGACGAGCACGTCGGCGCCCGCGTCGACCTCCTCGTCGGCGAGCCCGCGGCCCGCCGCGATCGCGAGCTCGCACTGCTCGCGGGTGAGTGCGTCCTCGCGGTCGATCGACCCGGACGAGCGCCGGACCTTGTGCTGGCTGACGGCGGCCGGGGTGTCGGCGTCGACGGCCATGTCGACCACGCGCACCGTGGCGCCCGCGACCTGCGCGAGCACGTTCACCGCGGCGCCGCCGGTCAGGAAGTTCGTGACCATCTGGCCGGTCACCTCGCTCGGGAACGCCGACACGCCCTGGGCGGTGATGCCGTGGTCGCCCGCGAACACGACGACGCGCGGCCGCACGAACGGCTTCGGCGGCACGACCCCCTGGCAGGCCGCGATCCAGTTGCCCAGCTCCTCGAGCCGTCCGAGCGAGCCGACCGGCTTGGTCAGCACCGCGTGCCGGGCCTCGGCCTCGCGCAGAACGGTCTCGTCCGGCGGTTCAACCGACGGGAACTCGGTGCTCACCTGGTCGCTCCTATCCCTGCTTGTGATCAACGCAGTGTCAACGGGATGCCCGCGACGAGGAGCGTGACCTCGTCGCACACCTCGGCGACGCGCGCGTTGAGCGCACCGAGGTGATCGCGGAAGAGCCTGCCAGAGCGCGTCGACGGGATGACGCCGAGGCCGACCTCCGCCGTCACGAGCACCAGGCGCGCCCGGCACGTGGCGACCGAACGCACGAGCTGGTCGAGGTGCGGCGTGATGGAGTCCGCGTGGTCGCCCTCCCACGCCTGCGCGTCGTCGAGCACGCCGACCAGCCACGTCGACAGGTCGTCCACCAGGATCGGCGGGTCCTCGTACTGCGTCGCGGTGAGCAGGGCGGGCAGGTCGGCCGGAGCCGAGGCCTCCACCGTGTGCCAGGTGGACGGACGGCGGGCGACGTGCTGGGCGATCCGCGCGTCCCAGTCGGGGTCGTCCGGATATCTGCGCGCCGTGGCGACGTAGGTCACGACCGGCTCGGTGAGCAGGCCTTCCGCGTGCGCTGACTTGCCGGAACGCGCTCCGCCGAGCACGAGCGTGCGAGGTGACAAGAGTTAGCCTTCGTCCGTGGAATATCGCTGGAGGTACCAGGATGCACACGGACGCGACGTCGCGGGCCCGGATGTGATGTTCACCGACCAGGGCGAGGCCGAGGACTGGTTCAGCGCCCAGTGGCGTGACCTGCTCGACGCCGGGGTCGAACAGGTCACGCTGCTGCGGTCGGAGTCCGAGGTGTACGGCCCGATGAGCCTGCACCCCGCCGGCTGACTCAGCCCTGGGCGGTGAGCCTCGGGTCGTCGGTGACGAGGCCCTCCAGCACGGTGTCGATCTTCTTGAGCAGTTCGGCGTCGAGCTTCACGCCGACCGCCTTGACGTTCTCCGTCACCTGCTCGGGACGCGACGCGCCGATGATCGCGGAGGCGACGTTCGGGTTCTGCAGCACCCACGCCACCGCGAGCTGGGCCAGCGTGAGCCCGGCCTCCTCGGCGATCGGCTTCAGGTTCTGCACGGCGGTGAGGACGTCGTCCCGCATCCACCGGGCGATCATCTTCGAGCCGCGCTCGTCGGTCGCCCGCGAGCCCTCCGGGAGGTCGGCGCCCGGCAGGTACTTGCCGGTCAGGACGCCCTGGGCGATCGGCGAGAAGACGATCTGCGAGATCCCCTCACGCTCGGAAGCAGGGATCACCTGCGGCTCGATCACGCGCCACAACATCGAGTACTGCGGCTGGTGGGAGACCAGCGGCACGTTCAGCTCACGGGCGAGTGCCGCGCCGCGGGAGATCTGCTCGGCCGTCCACTCCGACACACCGAGGTAGAGCACCTTGCCCTGCCGGACGAGGTCCGCGAAGGCCGTCATCGTCTCTTCCAGCGGGACCGTCTCGTCCCACCGGTGCGCCTGGTAGAGGTCGACGTAGTCGGTCTGCAGGCGCTTCAGGGACGCGTTCGCGGACTCGATGATGTGCTTGCGGCCGAGCCCGCGGTCGTTGGGGCCGCCCGGTCCGGTCGGCCAGTAGACCTTCGTGAAGATTTCGAGTGACTCGCGGCGCTCGCCCTTCAGCGCGCGTCCGAGCACCGATTCCGCCGCTGTGTTCGCGTACACGTCGGCGGTGTCGTAGCTGCTCACGCCCGCTTCGAGGGCGGCACGCACACACGCGGTGGCGGCGTCCTCCTCGATCTGCGAACCGTGGGTGAGCCAGTTGCCGTACGTGATCGCGCTGATGTTCAAGCCGCTACGGCCGAGACGTCGAAACTCCATGCCCGCAGCCTAAACCAGATCGTTCGTGCTGCTAATGAACTTCGGGTGAGTGCCACACCATGGAATATCGCCAGAACAGGCACCGCCGGATCCGCGCGCCAGGAACGATCTCGGCCGCCGCCGCGCGGATCTCGGCCAGCGTCGGCGCGTTCATCACGACCGGCATGTCGACGTCGTACGGCTTGCCCGCGGTGCCGGTGACGGCCTTCGCGAGACCGACGAGGGCGTTCGCGGGCAACGTCACCACCTCCGTCGCCCAGTCCGCGGGCGTCGTCGTGAGGTACAGCCCGACGACCACCAGCGTGCCGCCCGGCGCGGTCAACTCCGCGAGCCGGCCGAGACCTTCGCGCAGCGGGAGGTGGTGCAGGCTCGCCTCGGCGGTGACGACGTCGTAGCGCCCGAGGTCGTGGGTCAGCACGTCACCGCGGATCCACCGCACCCGGCTGTTCGTCGCGCTCGCGAGCTCGATCATGCGCTCGCTCGCGTCGATGGCCGTGACCTCGTCCGCCGGGATCGACCGCGCCAGCACGCCGTGGCCGCAGCCGACGTCCAGCGCCGAACGGACCCGTGACGGCAACTGCCGGAGCAGCCACCGGCGGTACCACGCGTTGTGGTCCCACCAGAGCTTCTCCGGCAGCTGGAGCTTGAACGGCTTCGCGCGCACTCTGGCTTACTTGATCCCTTCGCCCGCTTTCACGCGTGGCTTGGGCACGCGCAGCTTGCGGATCTGGCTCGCGCGGATGAACGAGTACCAGCCGATCGACAGACCCTTGATCGGCTCGGTCGGGAACTTCGCCCGCACCCGCTTGGTGACGAGGCGGCCGAGCACGACGCCCTCGATGACCATCGCGAGCAGCATGAACGTCGTCGCGAGCGTCGCGTACCGCTGCACGGCGAGCGACGGCGTCAGCAGCGCCACGAACACCAGGACCGCGAGCGGCATGAACAGACCCATGAGGTTGCGGCGCGAGTCGACGAGGTCGCGGATGTACGCCTTCACCGGACCGCGGTCGCGCGGCAGCAGGTACTTGTCCTCGCCCGCCATCATGCGCTGACGACGCTCGTTGGCCGCGGCACGGCGCTCTTCCTTGCTCACCTTGTTGCCGCGCATGCGCTTGAACGCCTCGCGCTGCGTGCGGGGAGGAGGGGGCACCGGACCGCTGCGCCGACCCTGCGCCTCACGCCGCTTCGGCGTGGGCCGGCCCTTACCCGCGGAACGGGCGGAATCGGCGACCTCGTCGGTCGCCTCGGTGGCCGGGGCTTCGGTGTCGGCGGCGTTTCGGCGCAAGAACCTCACACCATCAGGGTAGGGCAGCGGGTTTTCTGTACCTTTCGCGAGGTGCGCGTACTCATCGCTCCGGACTGCTTCGGCGGCACCCTGACCGCCCGCGAGGCCGCTGACGCCATCGCCACCGGCTGGCGCGAAGCCAAGCCCGACGACGTCGTCACCCAACGCCCGCTCGCCGACGGAGGCCCCGGCTTCGTCGACGTCCTGCACGCCGCGTTGAACGGCGATATCCGATATATCACCGTCACCGGCCCGCTGGGAGAACCGGTGGAGGCGCGCTGGCTCAGCGTGCACACGGCCAGTCTTGATGGGGACAGTCCTGATTCGGCCAGTCCCGTTGTGGACAGTCCCAATGCAGGCGGTCGACGCGTTGCATACATCGAGTCGGCGGAGGCGTGCGGCCTCCACCTCATCCCAGCGGAACTCCGCCCGCAGTCCTGCGAGACGGCGACGACGCGAGGCGTCGGCGAGCTCATCAGGGCAGCCGCGGTTGACAACGATGTCATCTACATCGGCCTCGGCGGCTCCGGCACGACCGACGGCGGCGCCGGCATGCTCGCGGCGCTGTCCGGCGCCAGCGCTCACGACGACGCCGTCGTCGACACCGACACCGACGACGGCGTCGTCGACCTGACCGGTACATCGCTGGTCGTCGCGTCCGATGTCGAGAACCCGCTGCTCGGCCCGCACGGCGCCGCCAGGACGTTCGGTCCGCAGAAGGGCGCGTCCCCGGAGGCCGTCGAACGCCTCGAAGCGAAGCTCGCCGCCATGGACGTCCTCAAACCCGTAGCCGATATATCGGGCGCCGGAGCGGCAGGCGGCCTGGGCGCCGCTCTCCTCTCCCTGGGCGCGACGGTGACGTCGGGCGCGGGCCTCGTCCGCGAACTCACCGGCCTCGACGCCGCCCTCGACGACGCCGACGTCGTCGTCACCGGCGAAGGCAGCTTCGACTGGCAGTCGCTGCGCGGCAAGCTCATCACCGCCGTCGCCTCGGGCGCCGCCGAACGCGGCATCCCGTGCGTCGCCGTCGCGGGCCAGGTCAGCGTCGGCCGGCGCGAGATGGGCGCCGCCGGCGTCCAGGAGGCCTACTCGGTGTCCGAGCACGTCGGCTCGGTGCAGAAGGCGATGGCGGAGGCCCGCGCGAGTCTCGTCGAGACGGCCCGGCACGTCGCGAACCAGTGGTCGCGCTGACCTGGCGAGGCGCGCACTGATATATCGGCTGCCCCGAGGGTGGTCTACGTGACAGTCGACACCTAGGTCGACATGAGGCGTCCTTGTGGGACCATGGGAGTAGGAACAAGGCGGGGAACGCCCGTGTTGTTGATGGGTGAACCGCCCGCAAAGGACCTCTTAGGAGAGCCATGACGACCGCTCAGGATGCCGCTTCGACCGCCTCCGAGGCGCCCAGCCACGGCGTGACGCTGACCGACGCGGCCGCCGTCAAGGCCAAGGCGCTGCTCGACCAGGAGGGCCGCGACGACATGCACCTGCGCATCGCCGTCCAGCCCGGTGGTTGCGCCGGCCTTCGCTACCAGCTGTTCTTCGACGAGCGTGCGCTCGACGGTGACGCGATGGTCGACTTCAACGGCATGAAGGTCGCCGTCGACCGCATGAGCGCCCCGTACGTCGAAGGTGCCGTCATCGACTTCGTGGACACGATCGAGAAGCAGGGCTTCACGATCGACAACCCGAACGCCGGCGGGTCGTGCGCCTGCGGCGACTCGTTCCACTAAGGCGAACAAAGCGAGAGGCCGCGTTCCCGCATCGACGGGAACGCGGCCTTTCCGCGTGTGCACTGGAAACCCTGCCAGGAAAGACCCGGACGGGGGACGAAGGGGCAGACCTGAACGTCAGTCGTTGAAGGTCGGAGCCCGGGGAACAGACGCTGAAGGCCGGACCACGAGGGGTCGGTCGCTGAAGGCCGGATCCTGAGGATCAGGTCGCCGGAGGGTCAGACGCCGTACTCGGCGAGGCCTTCGACCTGGTGGGCGCACCGCTCGTCGACCTGCCACGGCGCGGCGTCGCGCGGGGCGGGGAGGGGGTGCTCGGGGTGGATGAGAGCGAAGGGGAGCTGCGCGCAGTCCTCGATCAGTTCACTCATCGTGGTCGCCTCTGGGATCGTCACTTTCTGACCGTATGACGGCTGTCTGACCTGCGGTAGCCCTACCAAACAGTAGTCTTCACCGCGGTACTCGTCCGGGTGAGTAGTCACGTAGCGCAACAAGAAAAGAGGAGCCGACGTGCCCCTAGCCGTGTGCGGCAGCATCGCGACCGACCATCTGATGCACTTTCCGGGTCGATTCGCGGACCAGCTGGTCGCGGAGCGTCTCGACCGCGTGTCACTGAGCTTCCTGGTCGACGACCTCGTGGTCCGTCGCGGTGGCATCGGCGCGAACATCGCGTTCGGCCTCGGTGTGCTCGGGGTCAGGCCGGTGCTCGTCGGCGCCGTCGGCAAGGACTTCGACGACTACCGCTCGTGGCTGGAGCGGCACGGTGTCGACACGTCCGGCGTGTACGTGTCCGAGGTCGCGCACACCGCGCGGTTCGTCTGCACGACGGACGACGACATGTGCCAGATCGCCTCGTTCTACGCGGGCGCGATGGCCGAGTCGCGCAACATCGAGCTCGCGCCGATCGCCGGCCGCGTCGAGAACCTCGAACTCGTCGTCATCAGCCCGGACGACCCCGCCGCCATGCTCCGCCACGCCGAGGAGTGCCGTCAGCGCGGCTACAAGTTCGCCGTCGACCCGTCGCAGCAGCTCGCCCGCATGGACGGCGAGCAGGCGCGCGCGTTCATCGAGGGCGCCGAGTACCTCTTCAGCAACGACTACGAGTGGGAACTGCTGCTGCAGAAGACCGGCTGGACCGAGGCCGACGTCCTCGCCCGCGTCGGCAAGCGCGTCACCACGCTCGGCGCCAAGGGCGTCGAGATCGTCGACCGCGACGGCTTCTCGCTGCACGTCCCCGCCGTCCCCGAGGTCGCGAAGACCGACCCGACCGGCGTCGGCGACGGCTTCCGCGCGGGCTTCCTGGCGGGCATCACCGCGGGTCTGAGCATCGAACGTGCTGCTCAGCTGGGTTCGTTCATCGCCGTTGAGGTGCTGGAGACCGTGGGCACGCAGGAGTGGGTCATCGAGCGCGAGGCGGCTCTGGCCCGCATTCGTGGCGCGTTCGGTGCGGAAGCCGCTGAGGAGATCGCCCCCGTCCTGCCATGATCGGACAATGGGGACGTACCTGTTCGGCGACACCGGTGAGTCGCTCGACCCGAAGTTCGACGCGCTGAGCTCCCTGCTCGACGCGGGCACGTTCGCCCGCGTCGAGCAGCTGGGAGTGGCGGACGGCTGGCGCTGCCTTGAGGTCGGAGGTGGCGGGGGATCGGTGACGAACTGGCTGGCCGACGTCGTCGCGCCGTCCGGGCACGTGACCGTCACCGACATCGACGTCACACGGCTCGAGGAACGCGACAACGTCACCGTCCTGGAGCACGACGTAGTATCCAATATATTGCCGGGCAACGCGTTCGACCTGGTCCACGCCCGCCTGGTGCTCTTCTACCTCCCCGCCCGCGAGCTCGTTCTGCGCAAGCTCCGCGACTCGCTGCGTCCCGGCGGCTGGCTCGTGCTGGAGGAGTTCGACTGCCTCCCGCTCGACGTCCTCTCCGCCGCTCCCGACGACGCGAAGCTGATCATGCGGGTGAAGAACGCCCTGCTGACGTTGCTGGACCAGGCAGGCGCCGAACTGGCGTGGGGCGCGCGCATCGAGAGGGCGTTGCTCGACGCCGGGCTGAACGACGTCAGCGGCTCGCGCGACGTGCGGGAGTGGGAGGGCGGGTCCGCCGGGTGCCGGCTGCTCGCCACGACCGCGCGCCTGGTGCGCTCGAAGCTCCCGCTCACCGACGCCGAGTTCGACCGCTACCTGGAGCTGATGGCGTCCCCGGAGACCGTCGTCAGCTCGTACGCGATGTGCAGCGCCCAGGGGCGTCGGTGAACACAGGGTCGTCGGTAAGCCAGGGCCGCCGGTAGAAGCGAAAGGGCCCCTCCGGAGAGGGGCCCCACGACCTACAGCTTGACCGGGTAGTGCGGTTCCGGCACCACTGGGTGGATGCGGCTCTCGACGAAGATGCCGTGCCAGATCATGAACACCAGCAGTGCCCAGATGCGGCGGCTGTGGTCGAGCACGCCCGAGCGGTGCTCCTCGATCAGCCGCAGCACCGCGGTCTTGTCGATGTACTGGTCGGTCTGCGACGACCGCACGACGTCGACGGCCCAGTCGTGCATCTCGTCCTTGAGCCAGTGCCGGATCGGCACGGGGAAGCCGAGCTTGCGGCGGTTCAGCACGTGCGCCGGCACGATGTCGCGGATCGCCTTGCGCAGCGCGAACTTCGTCGTGTCCTTCGTGATCTTCAACTCACTCGGGATCTGCGACGCGATCTTGAAGACCTCGGGGTCGAGGAACGGGACGCGCAGCTCCAGCGAGTTCGCCATGGTCATCTTGTCGGCCTTGACCAGGATGTCCCCGCGCAGCCACGTGAACAGGTCGACGTGCTGCATGCGCGTCACCGGGTCCCAGGCCGCCGACTCGCGGTACGGCTGGGCCGTCGCGTCCATGTGGGACACCGCCGGGTCGTACGTCTTCAGCACCTGACGCAGGTGGTCGTCGAGGAAGATGCGCGCGTTGCCGTAGTAGCGCTCCTCCAGCGTCAAAGCGCCACGACGCAGCAGGTCCTTGCCGCGCACGCCGTGCGGGATCTTCGTGGAGACCTTGCCCATCGCCTTGCGCAGCGCGCCCGGCACCTTCTCGAAGCCCGCCAGCGACAACGGCTCGCGGTAGATCGTGTAGCCGCCGAACAGCTCGTCCGCGCCCTCGCCGGACAGCACGACCTTCACGTGCTGACGCGCCTCACGGGCGATGAACCACAACGGCACCAACGCCGGGTCGGCCACCGGGTCGTCGAGGTACCAGGTGATCAGCGGCAGCGAGTCCATCATCTCCTGTGCGCTGACCGTGCGGACCACGTGCTTCACGCCGATCAGCGCCGCGGACTCCGCCGCCACGTCGACCTCGGAGAACCCCTGGCGCTCGAACCCGGTGGTGAACGTGATCAGGTCCGGGTTGTGCTCCTTGGCCAGCGCCGCGACCACGGTGGAGTCGATGCCGCCGGACAGGAACGAGCCGACCGTCACGTCCGCGCGCATGTGCTTGGCGACCGAGTCGCGCAGCGCGGCCGTGATCTCGTCGTACAGCGCGTTCGCCTCGCCCTCGCTGCGCACCGTGCGGACCTTGAAGTTCGCCGGGAAGTACCGCTCGAACCTCGGCGACTCGCCGGGGGCCAGCGTGAACGAGTGTCCCGACTCGACGCGCTGGATGTCGTCGTGCAGCGAGGCGGGCTCCGGCACGTACTGCAGCGTGAGGTAGTGCTGCAGGCCCTTGACGTTCATCTTCGGCGCGATGCCGATCGAGGATGCGATCTCCAGCAGGATCTTCTTCTCGCTGGCGAACGCCACACCGCTCTGGCCCTGCGCCCAGTACAGCGGCTTGATGCCGAACGGGTCGCGGCCGCCGAACAGGACGTCGCGCTCGGAGTCCCAGATGATGAAGGCGAACATGCCGCGCAGCTTCGTGATCGCCGCGGGCCCGAAGTAGTGGTACGCGGCGACGATCGTCTCGGTGTCGCCGTCGGTGTGGAAGACCGCGCCGTGCTTCTCGGTGAGCTCGGCCCGCAGCTCCAGGTAGTTGTAGATCTCGCCGTTGAAGTTGATCGTGTACCGGCTCGGCGACTCCGCCGGACCCCAGGTCAGCGGCTGGTGGGAGTGCTCGATGTCGATGATGGCGAGCCGGTTGAAGCCGAAGACGACCTCGTCGACCCGACGGGTCCCGCTCTCGTCCGGCCCGCGGTGCCGCATGCAGCGCAGCGCCGCCTCCACCGCCGGACGTGCGTTCTCAGCCTCGTTCTCGCTGGGGCAAACAAGTCCTGCCAGGCCGCACAAGGCTCTCGCACCTCTCAAAAGACATGAAGGGGAAGACCACGGGGAAGTCCCCAGTATGCCGAAAGGCCTCCGTGTGACCGAAACTGCACCGCAGCGGCAGTGCCCCCAAGGGGTGAGCGTGGTTGCGCTGGGCTACGCTCCCGCTTGATCCGTTGGCATGGCCAGTAGTTGTGAACGAGGAGGCGGGCGAGCAGTGGGCCTGAAGGAGGGCACCAGGGCATCCCGGCTGGCGAAGACCGCCGGGCTGGTCGGCCTGGTCGGTATCGGGGCCACCGGTTGCTCCACGGACGAGGTGCTGCGCTTCGGATGGCCGCAGGCCGTCACGCCGCAGGCCGAGAAGATGCGCGAGCTCTGGACCTGGTCCGTGATCGCCGCGCTCGTCGTCGGCGTCATCGTGTGGGGCCTGATCCTGTGGTCCGTGGTGTTCCACCGCAAGAAGTCGGAGGAGCTGCCGCGTCAGACGGCGTACAACCTCCCGCTGGAGATCGTGCTCATCGTCGTGCCGACGGTGATCGTGGCGGTGTTGTTCTACTTCACCGCCATCACGCAGAACTACGTCACGGACAAGTCGGGCAAGCCCGACGTGAACGTCGACGTGATCGCGTTCCAGTGGAACTGGGAGTTCCAGTACCCGGACCACAAGACCGAAGAGGGCAACGTCGTCAGCACGGTCGGCACCTCGGGCGAGGTCCCGATCATGGTGCTGCCGGCCGGCAAGCGCATCCAGTTCACGCTGCGCTCGACCGACGTCATCCACTCGTTCTTCGTGCCGGAGTTCCACTTCAAGCGGGACGTCTTCCCGCACCCGGAGAAGAACAACCAGGACAACGTCTTCCAGATCGACCAGATCGACCGTCCCGGTGCGTTCGTCGGCCGTTGCGCCGAGCTCTGCGGCTCGTACCACGCGGTGATGAACTTCGAGGTCCGCGCTCTCGAACAGGCCGACTTCGACAGGTACATCGAGCTCCGCAAGGAGATCAACGAGAAGACGGGCAAGCCGTACACCACGGCCGAGGCCCTGTCTCAGGTGAACTGTGACGAGTGGTGCTCACCGCTGGCCACGACGACCACCCCGTTCAACACCGACCGGACGGCCCGTGAGGCCTCCGGCGCGGGCCAGAAGTAGGGACACGCCCCGCGATGAAGATCGAAGCTCGCGTATTCGACCTGGTGATGGCCTTCTCGTTCCTGATGGCCGTCGTCTACGGCTACTGGACGCACCTGGCGACCGGCCACGTCGAGCCCACCGGCACGGTGGCGCTCGCGCTGACCGGCGGCCTGGCCCTCATCACCGGCACCTACTTCCGGTTCGTCGCCCGCCGCATCGAGGTGCGGCCGGAGGACAACCCCGACGCCGAGGTGTCCGACGGCGCCGGTGAGCTGGGCTTCTTCAGCCCGGGCTCGTACTGGCCGGTCGGTCTCGCGGCCGCGGCGGCGACCACGGGTGTCGCGGTGGCGTTCTGGCACGTGTGGCTGCTGGTGATCGCCATCGTCATGGTGCTGGTCATGGTCGGCGGCCTGGTGTTCGAATACCACACCGGTCCGAACCACGACTGATATCCGATATACCGGATATCGCGAGGTTTCGTCGAGGCCCTCTCCATTCCGGAGGGGGCCTCGACGTTTTCGGCTGATATCCGGCATGTGATACATCGCATATCGCGCGAAATGGCCCTCCCCGCCGTGGCGGAGAGGGCCATTTCGCTGTTTCTGGAGGCGGGTTACGCCGCCGCGGCGACCGGGGTCTTCTGGTACGCGTCGACGTACTCCTGGCCGCTCAGGTCGAGGATGCGGTAGATGATCTCGTCGGTGACGCTGCGCAGCACCGGCAGCGACTCCTGCATGCCGTCGTAGCGGCTGAAGTCGAGCGGCTCGCCGAAGCGGACCGTCACCGGGACGATCTTCGGGAACCTGCTGCCGACGGGCTGCACCTTGTCCGTGCCGATGATGCCGACGGGGATGACCGGGGCACCGGACTCCAGCGCCATGCGGGCGACCCCCGTGCGGCCGCGGTGCAGCATGCCGTCGAGCGAGCGCGTGCCCTCCGGGTAGATGGCGAACGCGTCTCCGCGCGCGAGGATCTCGGCGGCCGTGTCGAGGGCGGCGCGGGCGTCACGGCCCTTGCCGCGGTGCACCGGCACGTGGCCCAGCGACGAGAAGAACCGGCGCGACAGCGAGCCCTTGAGGCCCTTGCCCGTGAAGTACTCGGCCTTCGCGAGGAACGACACCCGGCGCGGCACGACCATGGGGATCACGACGCTGTCGATGAAGCTGAGGTGGTTGGCCGCCAGGATGACGGGGCCGTCGGTGGGGATGTTCTCCAAGCCCTCCACCACCGGGCGGTAGACAAGGCGGGCAGTGCGCGCGACGACGTGCTTCATCACCGGGTAGAGGAGGGCCATGACTCCAGCATTCCAGGTGACGATTGCCACGGCGTTACCACGTGAGGCGCATCTCGGGCCCATCACTCGCTCGGACTACGCCCATGCGGCTTCCGTGCGAGCAGGGTCACGTGCCGACGACGACGTGTGACGAAACAGGCGTGGAACGGCCTCGGTTCGCGCCCGATCGGTGTCGGTGCGAACGGATCCGCACGCCGCTTTGTCAGCGATCGGGTGACTCGCGGCGAAGCGGTTCGTTGCGGTGGCGTTGCCGAATCCACCGCACCCGCGGGCGGGTCTCCCCGCCCGCGAGGGCTCTAGCCCTTGATGGCCTGTGAGAGCTCCACCCAGCGGCCCAGCAGGCTCGCCGCGGCACCCGAGTCGACGGCGTCGGCCGCACGGCTCAGCGAGGCCGTCAGGTCGGCGTGCAGGTCGTCGGAGAACCCGCCGTGCGCCGCGATGGCCCCGGCCGCGTTCACCAGCACCGCGTCGCGCACCGAACCGGTCTTGCCGGCGACGAGGTCGCGGACCACCTGGGCGTTGACCGACGGGTCGCCGCCCTTCAGGTCCTCCTCGCGCGCGGGCTTCACGCCGAGCACGACCGGGTCGATGGTCTCGGTGCGGACGACGCCGTCCTGGGCGAGCCAGGCGGACGTCGTCGTGGTCGTCGTGATCTCGTCGAGGCCGTCGTCGCCCCGCACGACCAGCGCGGTGTTGTTCCGCCGCGCGAACACGCCGGCGATCAGCGGTGCCGCGGCCGCCCGCGCGCAGCCGATCAGGCCGACGGTGGGTTGCGCGGGGTTCGTCAGCGGGCCGAGCAGGTTGAACGACGTCGGGATGCCGATCTCGCGCCGCACCGGGCCCGCGTGCCGGAAGCCGGGGTGGAACACCGGTGCGAAGCAGAAGCCGATGCCCAGCTCGCGCACGGTCCGCCGCACGCCCTCGGCCGGCAGGTCGATCGCGACGCCCAGCGCCTCCAGCACGTCGGCCGTGCCGCACTGCGACGACGCCGCGCGGTTGCCGTGCTTGACGACCGGCACGCCCGCGGCGGCCGTGATGATCGCGGCCATCGTCGAGATGTTGACCGAACCGGAGTGGTCACCGCCGGTGCCCACGATGTCGGTCGCCCGCACGTCCACCGTGAACCGGTTCGCGTGCTCCAGCATCATCGTCGCGAGGCCGTCGACCTCCTCCGGCGTCTCGCCCTTGGCGCGCAGCGCGACGATGAACGCCGCGATCTGCGCCGCCGTCGCCTCGCCCGACATCACCTGGTCCATTCCCCAGGCGGTGTCGTCGGCCGTCAGGTCGACGCCGTCGAGCAGGCGGTTGAGCAGCGAGGGCCAGGTGCGCTGGCTCATGGCGGGATCAGCCCCTGACGACGGGCACAGCCGAGCCCCGCAGCACCTCGGCCACGGTCTCGGCGGCGGCCAGCGGGTCCAGCGGGTGCACCAGCACCGCGTCCGCCTGCGACCAGGTCGCGAGCCACCTGTCGTCCTTGCGGCGAACCGCCACGACGACCGGCGGGCAGTTCGTGATCTCGTCCTTGAGCTGGCGGGACAGGCCCATGCCACCGGTCGGCTGCGCCTCGCCGTCGAGGATCAGCAGGTCGACGGTGCCGTTGTCCACCTCGTAGAGGACGTCCGCGATCGTGCCGACCTCGACGTAGTCGACGCGGGCCAGGTCGGGCGCCGGACGGCGGCCGACCGCCGTGATGATCGTCTCACGCACCTCGGGACGGTGGCTGAACACCAGGATCTTCGTGGTCTGCGTGCTCATCTCTGGGCCCTCCGCTGCGACTGCCGACTGCGGTCCTGAAGAAAGTGACCAAGGTCGCCACGATGCTATCGGGCGGGCTCGCGCGGCTTCTGCAGGGCGTCCCAGCCCAGGGCCTCACCGCCCAGCCGCTGCGCCAGCGACGCCATCCGCGACCGCTCCTGGGCGCAGTGCAGCGCGTCCAGCTTCTGCACCCGACTGATATGCGATATATCACCGGCCACGAGCACCCAGCCGTCGGGAGTGAGCAGCTCTCGCACGCGTTCTACCTGGTCAGCGGGGATGCGCACGTGGTGGCGGAGCACGGCGAGGTCGTCGGCGCGCCACTGCGGCGAACGGGCCAGAGCGGCCGAATCGGCCTCCGCGATGTCGAACGCCTCGACCACCACGACGAGTGCCGGGTCGTCGATCGACAACGACTGCTCCTCCTCCCGGCCCAGGAGCCGGGACAGCCCGTCCCGCATTCGGCCCAGCAAGCTCATTCGTTGATCTCCTCGCGATCACCCGCTGTGTGACCCGTCCGGCCCGTGATCCGCGCAGGACCCGATGGGCGGACGGAAATTCCGCAAGCAATAATGCTGCGCGTGACCACGGCAGCGCCTTCAATCGGCCAGCGCGTGCACTCGCTGAACCGCCCGAACATGGTCAGCGTCGGCACGATCGTCTGGCTGTCCAGTGAGCTCATGTTCTTCGCTGGCCTCTTCGCCATGTTCTTCACGGTGAAGGCCCAGAACGAGGGACCTTGGCCCCCGCCCCCCACCCACCTGAACGTCCCCTACGCGGCGGTCTTCACGATCATCCTGGTCGCGTCGTCCTTCACCTGTCAGTGGGGCGTGTTCGCGGCAGAGCGCGGGGACGTCTTCGGTCTGCGTCGCTGGTACATCGTGACGCTGATCATGGGTGCGATCTTCGTGGGTGGTCAGGCCGGTGAGTACGTCGAACTCGTCGAGCACGGCACCACGATCCCGTCCTCGGCCTACGGCACGGTCTTCTACCTGACGACGGGCTTCCACGGCCTGCACGTCATCGGTGGTCTGATCGCGTTCGTCTACCTGTTGATCCGGACGAAGCTCAGCAAGTTCACGCCGGCACAGGCCACCTCCGCGATCGTCGTGTCGTACTACTGGCACTTCGTCGACGTCGTGTGGATCGGCCTGTTCGCCATCATCTACATCGTGCCCTGACCCAGCCGGCACGCAGCCAAGCCACGAGCTCCCGAACTGACAGCAAGGGTTGCCGCACACCATGACCACCACGACGAAACGCCCCCGCGGCGCCCGCACCAAGCTGCGCCGCCGGGTCGCCGGACTGCTCGCACTGGGCTTCGGCCTGCTGAGCGCCGGCATGCTGTTCGCCGCCTTCGCGCCCCAGGCGCAGACCGCCCAGGCGCAGCAGCAGGACGCCCTGGTCCGCCAGGGCGAGCAGATCTACCTGAACACCTGCCTGAGCTGCCACGGCGCGGCACTCGAAGGTGTGAAGGACCGCGGACCTAGCCTCGTCGGCGTCGGCGACGCCGCGGTGTACTTCCAGACTTCCTCCGGCCGCATGCCCATGGCGCGGCAGGAGGCGCAGGCCATCCGAAAGCCGGCGAAGCTCACCCCCGAGCAGATCAACGCGCTGATGGCCTACATCACCGTGAACGGCGGCGAGGGTCCGAAGAAGCCCTCCGAGTCCGGTGAGGCCCTGCGCGGCGACAACCCCGCCCGCGGTGGCGAGCTCTTCCGCCTCAACTGCGCCAGCTGCCACAACTTCACGGGTCGTGGTGGCGCGCTGTCCTCCGGCAAGTTCGCACCGGCACTCGACGGTGTGACCGAGGAGCAGATCTACACGGCGATGCTGAGCGGTCCGCAGAACATGCCGAAGTTCGGCGAGCGCCAGCTCACGCCGGAAGAGAAGAAAGACATCATCGCGTACGTCAAGTCGGTCACCGACGGGAACAACAACTCCGGCGGCAACGCCCTGGGTGGGTTCGGACCTGTCTCCGAGGGCTTGATCGCGTTCATCGTGGGCATCGCCGCGCTCATCGGCGTGACCCTCTGGATCGGAGCCAAGGCATGAGCGGCGACAAGCCGATCGAGCTGCCCAGCGAGGCAGAGCTCGCGGAGATGAGCCGGGACGACCTCGTCAAGCTCGGCACGAAGATGGACGGCGTCGAGCTCGTCCACTACGAGGAGAAGTTCCCGGTTCCCGGCACCCGCGCGGAGCGTCGTGCTCAGCGCTCGGTCGCCGCGTGGTTCATGGTCTCCGCGTTGTCGGGACTGGCGTTCCTCGGCGTGTTCCTGTTCTGGCCGTGGGAGTACGAGTCCCCGTCGAACGAGTCCGGGCACTTCCTGCACAACCTGTACAACCCGCTGATCGGCCTGTTCCTGGGCCTGTCGGTGGTGGGCCTGGGCGTCGGCGCCCTGCTCTACACCAAGAAGTTCCTGCCCGACGAGCTCGCGGTGCAGCAGCGCCACGACGGCCCGTCGTCCGCCGTGGACCGCGCCACCCTGGTCGCGGAGCTCGCCGACGCGGGTGAGCGCAGCGGCATCGGCCGCCGCAACCTGATCAAGCGCACCGCGGGCCTCGGCGCCGGCGTGCTGGGTCTCGGCGTCGCGGCGGTTCCGCTGGGCGCGATGATGAAGAACCCGCACTCGGACAGCGAGACCAAGAACTCGCTCTGGCACACCGGCTGGAAGCCGGAGAAGCCGGGCGAGAAGGTCTACCTGCGCCGTCACACCGGCAACTTCCACGAGGTCTCCCTCGTGCGTCCCGAGGACGTCGAGCCCGGCGGCTTCGAGACGGTCTTCCCGTTCCGCGAGTCCGAGCGCGACGACGAGCACGCCCTGGTCGCGGCCCTCAAGCGCGCCGACGCCCCGGTCATGCTCATCCGCATGCGCCCGAACCAGGCGATCACCAAGCGCGCGGGCCAGGAGGACTTCAACTACGGTGACCTGTACGCGTACTCGAAGATCTGCACGCACCTGGGTTGCCCGACGTCGCTGTTCGAGCAGCAGACCGGTCTGCTGCTCTGCCCCTGCCACCAGTCGCAGTTCGACGTCTTCGAATACGCCAAGCCGCGGTTCGGCCCGGCGACCCGTCCTCTTCCGCAGCTTCCGATCACTGTGGACGAAGAGGGATACTTGGTAGCCCGCAGTGACTTCATCGAGGCTGTGGGACCGGCGTTCTGGGAGCGGAAGTCATGAGTGCCATCACGACCCCGACGAAGCCGGCCAACGCGGCCGCGCGCGTCGCAGGAGCGGCGGCCAACGCTGCCGACGAGCGGTTCCACCCGGCCTCCGGGCTCCGCAAGCAGATCAACAAGGTCTTCCCGACGCACTGGTCGTTCCTGCTCGGTGAGATCGCGCTCTACAGCTTCATCGTGCTGCTGCTGTCGGGTACGTACCTCGCGCTGTTCTTCGACCCGTCGATGACCGAGGTCACCTACAACGGCGCGTTCGAGAACCTGCGCGGCATCGAGATGTCGCGGGCGTTCGCGTCCACGCTCGACATCTCGTTCGAGACCCGCGGCGGTCTGTTCGTCCGCCAGGTGCACCACTGGGCGGCACTGCTGTTCATGGGCGCGATCGTCGTCCACATGTTCCGGATCTTCTTCACCGGCGCGTTCCGCAAGCCGCGTGAGATCAACTGGGTCATCGGCATCGTGCTGTTCATGCTCGGCGCGATCGAGGGCTTCCTCGGCTACTCGCTGCCGGACGACCTGCTCTCGGGCACCGGCCTCCGCGTCATGGCGGCGCTGCTGATCTCGTTCCCGGTCATCGGCACGTGGCTGAACTGGCTGATGTTCGGCGGGGAGTTCCCCGGCACGGACATCATCCCGCTGCTCTACACCGCGCACATCCTGATCATCCCGGCGATCATCCTGGGTCTGATCGCGGCGCACCTCGCGCTGGTCTGGTACCAGAAGCACACGCAGTTCCCGGGCGTGGGCCGCAAGGAGACCAACGTCGTCGGCGTCCGCATCATGCCGGTGTTCGCGGCCAAGGGCGGTGGCTTCTTCGCCATCGTCGTCGGTGTCATCGCGATCATGGGTGGCGTCTTCCAGATCAACCCGATCTGGAACATCGGCCCGTACAACCCCGCGCAGGTCTCCGCCGGCTCGCAGCCCGACTGGTACATGGGCTGGACCGACGGCCTGGTCCGCATCTGGCCCGCGTGGGAGTTCTACCTGGGCAACTACACGATCCCTGCGCCGTTCCTGCCGTTCATCCTCGGTCTGCCGCTGCTGACCGGCATCGCGGCGGCGTACCCGTGGATCGAGCGCAAGATGACCAAGGACTACGCGCACCACAACCTGCTGCAGCGCCCGCGTGACGTTCCGGTCCGCACCGCGCTCGGCTGGATGGCGATCACGTACTTCATGGTCCTGCTGCTCATGGGCGCGAACGACATCTTCGCCTTCCAGTTCGACATCTCGTTGAACCTGACGACGTGGATGGGCCGCATCGGCATGCTGGTCCTGCCTCCGATCGCGTACTTCGTCGCGTACCGGATCTGCATCGGCCTGCAGCGCGGCGACCGAGAGGTGCTCGAGCACGGCGTCGAGACGGGCATCATCAAGCGCCTGCCGCACGGCGAGTTCATCGAGATCCACCAGCCGCTCGGCCCGGTGGACGACCACGGCCACCCGATCCCGCTCGCCTACCAGGGCGCGTCGGTGCCGAAGAAGATGAACAAGCTCGGCTCGGCCGGTCACCCGGTCGCCGGCAGCACGTTGTCGCCGGACCCGGTCGAGGAGACCGTGGCCCTGAAGAACGCGCGCAAGCACATCCACGCTTCTGAGGGCACCAGCTCCCAGGACGAGGCGAGCGAGCTCGCGGGCAGGCCTTCCGACCCGAAGGCCTGATCTTCGACAGACACGCGAAAGGCCCCCGTGGACTTCCACGGGGGCCTTTCGGTAGTTAGAGGCTCTTACTGGGCGTCGTCCAGGCCGATGGAGAACGCGGCCTCGTCGTCGCGCTTGGAGTAGCTGCGGAACGCGATGTGCGTGTCGGTGTTCAGCACGCCGGCGACCTTGCTGATCTTGCCGGGCACCAGGGCGGCGAGGTCCTCGTGCTTGCTGACGCGCACCAGCGCGATCAGGTCGACGTCACCGGCGCAGGAGTACACCTCGGTGACTCCGTCGATGTCGGCGATCTCCTGCGCGGCCTCGGGAATGCGTTCGGCGGCGGCCTGGATCAGCACGATGGCGGTGACCACGGCGTCCTCCTCGGTGTCTGGGCTCCGGTGTCTTAAGCACCCGTAGTCTGCCCTACCGCCTGATCACGGGCGTGAGGACGTATAACGACCGCGAACCGCGTACGGGAGCCTGCCCCGTCCGGCTACCGTGCGCGCATGACCACCCCGGCGAGGTACCACGACGGCGCCGTCCACGCTCCGGGCGGAGTCACCTTCCCGGTCGCCGCAGAGCCGGGGGAGGAGGCGGTCGCACCGGACCTCACGAGCGCGGTCTGCACGACGGACAACGAGCTGGTGTGCGTGGACAGGGCCGGCGCGGTGCGGTGGCGGCACGCTTTCGGCGAGTTCCGCGAGAAGACCTACAACGTCCGCGCTGGATGTGCTTTCTCGCTCGACGGGAAGGCCGTGTGGTTCTTCCGGCCGGACTCGATGGGGGAGTGGAACGACGGCGACGACACCTGGCACGTGCTGGACGCGGCCACGGGGTCGGTGCTCGCCAGCGCCGACCTGGGCACCTCCGGTCACGGCGGGGTGCAGCACGTCCACCCCAACGGCACCGACGTGCTGATCGACGTGGGCGAGGGGCAGGACGGGTCGTTCCTGTTCCGGGGGAGCTTCGACGGCATCGGGCTGGAGGTGGTCCCGTACCCGTGGGACGACCGAGTGCTGGTGGCGTTCTCGCCCGGCGGCCACCACTTCATGACCGTCCACCAGGAACAGGACGACGTCGCGTTCCACGCCTACCCGGACGGTGAGGTCGTCCTCCGGGTGCCCGTGACGGACCTCGGCTACGACGGGGACGTCTACCTGGAGTGGGCGGGCGGCTACCTCGACGCCGGCACCGCCTTCGTGGTCGTCGGCGGTTCGGACGGCGACGAGCCGTGGTCGCGCCACCACCTCCTCGACGTGCGGACCGGTGCCCGGCTGGGCACCTTCGACGCGCACACCGACAACCCGTACGGCGTGATCGCGGCCCGTGACGGCGCGTGGCTGACGTTCGACGACGGCGTGTTCCGCCGGCACGTCCGCTGAAAGGTCAGTTCCAGTGGTCGTGCACGGGACGGGCGCTCGCGGCCTGTTCCGCCCACGGGAGCCAGGCCGCCGCGGCACCGGCGGGTGACGACCACGGCTCGTCCGCGTAGACGAGGCGGGTGCCCGGCTGGTCGAGCCAGCGCAGGACGACGCCCGCCTCCTCCGGGGGCGCGCCTCGCAACGGGCCGGGTGTCGGCACGACCGTCTCGGCCGAGGCGACGAGGGCGTCGACCACCGGCATCGGGCGGGTGCCCCTGCGGGCGACCCCTGCCGAGGCGAGGCGGCCGTAGCGCACGACCGAGAACTCCCAGCCGCCTTCGCGGTCGGGTCTCGCGGCCACCAGCTGGGGGAGTGCGGCGAGCGCTGCCAGGCGTTGGGCCCGGTCCAGGGACCTGACCAGGCCTGCCAGACGGTCGCGGCGGCGGGCGGCCTCCTCGAACCGCTCGGCCGACGCCAGGCCGCCGAGCTGGGTGATGAGCGTGCGCAGCGGGTCGGCGCTGCGGCCGACGACCAGGTCGCGCACCGCCACGACGGCGGGGGAGTACTCGTCGACCGACTGCTTGCCGGCGCAGGGGGCGCGGCAGCGGTCGAGTTCGGCCAGCGCGCACGGGGAGGCGCGCTGGTTCGTCGCCGGGATCTTGATGGTGCAGGAGCGCAGGGGCACGGCGTCCAGCAGGGCGTCGGCGACCGACTCGGCCGCCTTGCGGGTACGGAACGGGCCCAGCGCGCCGTCACGCGGGACCTTGACCAGCGAGATCCGGGGGAACGGCTCGTCGGTCAGGGTCAGCCACCAGGCGTGGTGGGGGTTCTTGGAACGCCGGTTGTAGGCGGGGCGGTGGGCGCGTAAGAGCCGCAGCTCGCGCACCTCCGCCTCCAGCGGGTGGGCGCATTCCACCGCGTCGACGCGGACGGCGAGAGCGACCATCTCGCGGAGTCTGCGGCGGCCCTCGCTGGCCGTGAAGTACTGGCGGACCCGGCGGCGCAGGTCGGACGCCGTGCCGACGTAGAGCACCTCCTCCTTCGGGCCGCGGAAGAGGTACACGCCCGGTGTGCTGGGCAGGTGGGCGGCCAGGGAGCGCTTGCGGCGTTGTTCCGGTGTCACCTCCGGCAGGTACGCGAGCAGCTCCTCCAGCGAGTGCACGCCCACGTTGCCGACGCGCTCCAGCAGCGCGTGCAGCACCTCGACCGTCGTGCGGGCGTCGGCCAGGGCGCGGTGCGTCGGCTTGGTCTCCGTGCCGAAGAGGTCCGAGAGCGCCGACAGACGGCACGACGGCGCCTCGTCGCGGCTCAGCACCCGCCGCGCGAGCTTCACCGTGCACACCACCGACGGCTTCGGCCAGCGGTAGCCGTGGCGTTCGCAGGCGGCCTTCATGAAGCCGACGTCGAAGCCCGAGTTGTGCGCCACCAGCACGGACCCGGCCGCGAACTCGAGGAACGCTGGCAGCACCGTCTTCATCGTCGGCGCCCCCGTGACCATCAGCTGCGTGATGCCGGTCAGCTGGGCCACCATCGGCGGGATCCCGCGCTCCGGGTCGACGAGCGTGGCGAACTCACCGAGGACCTGGCCGCCGCGCACCTTCACCGCGCCGATCTCGGTGACGGCGTCCTCCTCGTTGCTGCCGCCCGTGGTCTCCAGGTCGAAGACGACGAACGTCGTGTCGCGCAGGGGCGTCCCGAGCTCGTCGAAGGACAGTTGTCCGGTCACGCGGCTGACGTTAGCGACGGGGTCTGACAATTTTCGGTGATGACCACCGCGGCGGCTCTGACCTGCGGTTGCTCCATTGGAGTGGTGTTCAGGTGATCTTTTCCAGATCGTTGTTGCCGGGGCGGACACGTCCGTGCGCCGCCCGCCCACGAGGGCTCTAGCCTGTGGGGGTGTCCGAACCGGTGCCCGAGCCTGAGATCGACCAGCCTGCCGAAGAGGCAGGTGAGTCCGCAGAGGAATCCGCAAGCGAATCCACTGTGGACTGGTCGGCCCTGCCGGAACCGTTGCGGATGAGGCTCGCGGAGCTCGGTGCGGACGCGCTGGGGGAGATGGCGAAGGTCGACGTGCCGCAGCACCTGCGGCCGGTGGCGAAGTTCGCCCCGACCAAACGCGCCCGGCTGGGCGGTTCGCAGGTCGTGGTGGGGCTGCGGGACTCTGCGAACTTCCGCACCGCCGTGGTCGAGTGGTTGCGCAAGAACAGGCCGTCCACCCTTGAGGTGACCTCGCCGGACCCGGTGACGGCGGCCGCCGCGGCGGTGCTGACCGGTGACGACGTCGCGCCGCACTACGTGGAACTGGTGTCGCGGCGGGTCGGCGACGCGACGCTGCGGGCCGAACGGGACGCGGCCGTCGTGCGCGCCGAACGGCTCGAAGGCGAGCTGGAACGGCTGCGCGCCGAACGGTCCCAGCTCGACGGTGCCACCGAACGCGTCCGCGCGGACGCCGAGGTCGAGCTCGAACGCCTGCGCAAGCGGTTGCGCGAACAGGGCGTGAAGCTGCGCGAGGCCAAGGACGCCGCCGCGGCCGCGGGCGCCGAGGTCGACAAGATCGAGGAACGCACCGCGGACGAGGTCAAGCGCCTGTCCGCCGAGCGCGACCGGGAACGCGAACGCGCCGAGACCGAGCGCGGCAAGGCGCAGCGGGCGATCGCCGACGCCGAGGTGGCGCGGCAGTCCGCGCGCGAGGCCCGGCAGGCCGACGAGGTGCGCCTGGCGTTGCTCGTGGACACCCTCGACGGCGCCGTGACGGGACTGCGCCGCGAGCTGGCCCTGGGCGGCAGCGGGCCGCGTCCGGCCGACCTCGTGCGGGGCGCCAGCGCGTCGCAGGGGGCCGTGGGCCGCGTGGAGGACCCGGCGGCGCTGGACCGCCTGCTGGCGTTGCCCGCGGTGCACCTGGTGGTGGACGGCTACAACGTCACGAAGACCGGCTATCCGGAGCTGTCGCTGTCGGACCAGCGCGATCGGCTCGTGCACCAGCTCGCGGTGCTGGCCGCGCGCACGGGTGCCGAGGTGACGTTGGTGTTCGACGGCGCCGGTGTGGTGGCCGTGCCCGCGGCCGCCCCTCGTGGTGTGCGCGTGCTCTTCAGCGACCCCGGTGTTCTGGCGGATGACGTGATCCGTGCGCTGGTCACCGCGGAGCCCGAGGGCAGGCCCGTGGTGGTGGTGACGTCCGATCGCGCGGTCGCCGACTCGGTGCGCCGCCGTGGCGCGCACCCGGTGCCGTCGGCCGTGTTGCTGGCCCGTCTCGGGCGCGTTTGATCACCCGGTAGCCTGACGCCGTCGATCTTGACGGTCTGGTTCTGGCGAAGGGGATCGGCGACCTCATGTCGCGCAACTTCACCCGTGGTTTTCTGGTTCTCCTGCTGTTGTTGTCGGCTGCTCCGGCTGTCTCCTTAGCGGCCCAACCGGCTGATCCGGCGCGCGCGTACGCGGATCTGACAGCGCAGGCGACGAAGCTCAACGAGGAGGTCCTGCGCGCGCAGGAGGACCTCGACCAGCGCAGGGCCGAACTCGGCCGTGCGAACGCGACAGTGGCGGCGGCGCAACAGGTCGAACGGCAGGCCAAGCGCGACAAGGACGACTTCCAGGGGCAGGTCGACCTCATCGCCCAGGCGTCGTTCGAGGGCGCCCGGTTCAACCAGCTGTCGGCGCTGCTCGTGGCGGACTCGCAGCAGGACTTCCTCAACCGCCTCGAAATGATGCGGGTGCTGGCCTCCGACAAGGCGGAGTCGCTCGCGCGGCTGTCCGGCGCTGTGGAGAAGGCCCGCCAGGCGCACCAGGTGGCCGAGAACGCCCGTGCCCGTGCCGCGGAGACCACCGCGGCGGCCGAGAAGCTGAAGAGCGACCTGGACGGCCGCAACCAGGCGTTGCAGGCGCAGATCACCGAGGTCAGGACGGCGCTGACGCGGCTGCCCGCCCCCGTCGTGAACCAGTTGCGGGATCCGGGGGACCGCTCGCCGATCAGCGCGCCGGCCGGGGTGGCGGGGACCGCGCTGACCTTCGCGCTGGCGCAGCGCGGCGACGAGTACCGGTACGGCGGCACGGGCTTCGACCAGTGGGACTGCGCCGGGCTGACCATGAAGGCGTACGCGGCGGCCGGGATCGCGATCCCGCGCACGTCCGGCGGACAGGCCGGAGTCGGCCGCGCTGTCCCGCGCGACGACGTCCGCGCGGGCGATCTGATCGTCTACTACTCGAGCCGGTCGCACGTCGCCATGGCCGTCGACAACGCGCGGGCCGTGCACGCCTCGACGGAGGGGCAGCCGGTGAAGATCGCGCCCATCGACGCCATCGGGGCCATCGCGGTGATCCGGCGCATCGAGGGCTAGCGTTGCGCCGGTGAGGCACCTCCGGACGTTGCTGGCGATCACCGTCGCCATGACGTTCCTGCTGGGCGTCAGCGTCGCGCTGCGGCCGGTCGAGGTGCCGCCGACCGCGGCCGTCCAGTGCGACGAGTCGGTGCTGACGACGTCGTCGGGCAAGGTGACCAGCAGTTCCTGCGACGGTGAGCTGGCGTCGCGGGTGTCGGGCTTGCTCGACTCGTCCGTCGGCGACGTCGCCGATATATTGGATATCAGCTGGGTGCGGCGCGTCGACGTCGTCGTCCCCGCGTCGGACACCGAGCTCGTGTCGCTCGTGGGACCCGCGTTCGCGGACATGGCCGGCGTCGCCATCAGGGACGGCTCCGGGCAGCGCGTCGTCATCAACCGCGTGCGTGCCGCGGCGTTGTCCGACCTGGAGCTGGGCGTGCTGCTGCGGCACGAGATCACGCACGTCGCGACGCGCGACCAGACGTCGGACGCGGCCCCGCTGTGGCTGGTGGAGGGGTTCGCCGACTGGGTGGCGTTCCACGGCACGGGGCTGTCGCTGCGGCAGGCCGCGCCGTTGCTCACGCCGGACGTGTCGGCGTTGCCGTCCGACTTCGGCGGCGCGGGCCGCGACCTGGCGTACCAGCAGGCGTACTCGATCATGGTCTACCTGGAGTCGCGGCTCGGGGAACGCGGTGTCGTGGACTTCTTCCTGCGGAACGCGTCGTCGTCCGCGGTGGGTCCGGGCGCCGTCGACGTGGCGGGCTGGCGCGAGTTCCTGAGAACGAGCATCGGATAGCGTTGGTTCGTGCGCCGAACCTTGCTGGTGACCAACGACTTCCCGCCCCGCCCCGGTGGCATCCAGTCCTACCTGCACTCCTTGGCGACACGGCTGCCCCAGGACTCGCTCGTCGTCTACGCGCCGAAGTGGAAGGGCTCGGACGAGTTCGACGCCGAGCAGCCGTTCCCGGTGGTGCGGCACCCCACGTCGCTGATGCTGCCGACGCCGGACGTGCTGTCCCGCGCCCGCGACATCGCCCGCGCCGAGTCGTGCGAGGCCGCGTGGTTCGGCGCGGCGGCACCGCTCGCGTTGCTGGCGCCGTCGCTCGGACTGAGCCGCGCGGTGGCGAGCACGCACGGGCACGAGGTCGGCTGGTCGATGTTGCCGGTCGCACGGCAGGCTTTGCGGGCGATCGGGTCCGGTGTGGACGTCGTGACCTACGTCAGCCGCTACACCCGCTCGCGGTTCTCGGCGGCCTTCGGCCCCATGGCGGCACTTGAACACCTCCCGTCCGGTGTGGACACGGAGCAGTACCGACCGGACCCGGCCGCCCGCGCCGAGATGCGCCGCCGCTACGGGCTGGGCGACCGGCCGGTGATCGTGTGCGTGTCCCGGCTCGTGCCGCGCAAGGGCCAGGACGTCCTGATCCGCGCCCTGCCGCTGATCCAGCGGTCGGTGCCGGACGCGGCCCTGCTGATCGTCGGCGGAGGGCCGTACCGGGGAACTCTGGAGAAGCTGGCCGCGGGCTCGCGCGACATCGTGCTGACCGGTTCCGTGCCGTGGGAGGAACTGCCCGCGCACTACAACGCCGGCGACGTCTTCGCGATGCCGTGCCGTACGCGCGGCCGCGGCCTCGACGTCGAAGGGCTCGGCATCGTCTACCTGGAGGCGTCGGCGACCGGTCTGCCCGTCGTGGCGGGACGGTCCGGCGGCGCTCCCGAGACCGTGCGGGACGGCATCACCGGCAACGTCGTCGACGGCCGCGACGTCGAGAACGTCGCCGAGCGCGTCGCGTCACTGCTCGCCGATCCCGAGACGGCCGCGAAGATGGGGCGCGTCGGGCGGGAGTGGGTCAGCGACCACTGGCGCTGGGACCAGCTCGCGCACCGCCTCGAAGGCCTCATCGGCTGACCGATATCCGATATATCGGAGGGCGGGAGACCGTTCCGACGGCAACGACGGCGACGACGGCGACGACGGCGACGACAACGACGGCGAAAATGACGGCGACGGCGACGGCGACGGCGACGACGACGTCGTCGTTGCGACGCGCCTGACGACTTCGTCGGCGACGGGTCCGCGCGGCAGCGATATATCAGTGGTCCGCAGGAAGGCGGGCGTCAGGCGAGTTCGCGGGCCCGGTTCTCCAGGGCGCGCAGGCCCAGCTCGGCGCCGCGACGCGCGGCCTGGTCGGCGGCCGACCGGGCGTCGGCGTCGCGGTCCAGGTCGCGCAGCACCACGGCCAGGTCGATCAGCGCGCGGACCTCACCCGAGGCGTAGCCGATCCGCCTGGCCGTCACCAGCGCCTGCTCGAACAGCCCGGCGGCGGAGTCGAGGTCGGACAGGGCGCGGCGGGTCTCGCCGAGCGTGAGGCGGACCGACGTCGCCACCTGCTGGTCGCCGCCGTCCGCCACCAGCGACAGGGCGCGCGACGCCAGGGACAGGGCCTCCGCGGTGTTGCCGGAGGCGAGTTCCAGTGCGGCGAGGTTCTCCAGCGCCTCGGCCTCGCCGGCGGGGACGTTGCCGATCTCCAGGGCTCGTTCGAGGTGGGCGCGGGACTCGTCCAGGCGTCCCTGCAGGCGCAGCGCCATGCCGAGGTACGTGTGGCTGTCTGCGTTCGGCGCCAGGGCCAGGGCCTGCGAGAAGTGTTCGACGGCGCCGTCGAGCTCGCCCAGTTCCACGGCGAGCTGGCCCAGGTTGTAGAGGCCGGTGCTGACGCTGTCCGCGGCGGACGGGGCCAGCATCTCCAGGCAGCGGAGCAGGGTGTCCCGCGCGGCGACCAGGTCGCCGGAGCGGCGGTGCACCAGGCTCAGGTTGTTCAGCACGCCCGCCTCGGCGTCCTTGTCGCCCAGCGCCCGGTACAGCTCGACGGCGTAGTCGTGGTGCTCGACGGAGCGCACGTACTCGCCCAGCCGCAGGTAGAGGGTGCCGAGGTTCGCATGCATCGCGGCCTCGGCCGGGCGGTGCGCGGACGCCTGCGCCGCCTGCAGGGCCTGATGGGCCGTCGCGAGCCATTCGCCCACGTGCTGGCCGATCCAGAGGTAGCCGCGCAGCGCGTCGGCCAGCTGCCAGGCCATCGCGGACGGGCCGTGCTCGGCCGCGTGCCGGATGGCGGCGATGAGGTTCGGGCGTTCCGCGTCGAGCCACGCCAGGGCCTCGGCCGCGTTCGAGATCCGCGGCGCCGGGCCCGTGGACGACGACGGGAGCCGCACGATGCCGGGGTAGAGCAGTTCGGCGCAGCGTTCGACGCCGCGCAGGTAGTGGTTGAGCAGGGCGGTCCACGCCACCTGCTGCTCGGACGGGCTGTCCGACTCCTCGCGCAACGCGGCGGCGTAGCGGACCAGCTCGTCGTGGAACCGGTAGCGGCCGGGCACCGGGGACACCACCAGCCGCGCGATCGCCAGCACCGTCAGCAGCGCCTCGGCGTCGACGTCGGCCAGTGCGGACGCAGCCTCGGCGGTGAAGTCCGGGCCCGGCACCACCGAGAGCAGCCGGAACAGCCGCTGCGGCGCGGGAGGCAGCGCGGCGTAGGCGAGCTCTATCGGCGAGCCCGAGATCGTCACGTCGTCGCGTCCAGCCAGGTACGCGGCCGCGACCCGCAACGCCAGCGGCAGGTGCCCGCACCGCGCCGCCAGCTCCGCGTGGTCACCCGGTCCGAGCAGCCCCGACAGCAACGACGCCGACTCCGCCGCCGAGAACACGTCCACCGGCACGGTCCGCGCGCCGTTCAGCGCGATCAGCCCGCGCAGGTCGTCCCGCGACGTCACGATCACCCGGCACGACGCCGTCCCCGGCAGCAGCGGCCGCACCTGGTCGGGCGCGGAGGCGTTGTCGAGCACCAGCAGCATCCGCCGGCCCGACAGCAGCGACCGCAGCATCGTGCTCTGCTCGTCGGCGTCCGGCGGGATCTCCTCCGGCGGCACGCCCAGCGTCCGCAGGAACCGCGACAGCACGTCCACGCCGTCCGCGGGCGCGCCCAGGGCGTAGCCGCGCAGGTCGACGTAGAGCTGACCGTCCGGGAACCGGTCGCGCAGCAGGTGCGCCACGTGCACCGCCAGCGTCGTCTTGCCCACCCCCGGCTGCCCCGCCAGCGTCACGATCGGCACCGAGCCCGTGACCAGCCCGGAGATCCGTTCCACGTGCGCGGAACGACCGGTGAAGTCCGCGATGTCGTCCGGCAGCCGCATCGGTGACGCCGGCTCCCGCGCGACCACGGCCGCCACTACTGGCGCCGCGAGCTCCGGCGCCCCCACCAGGATCGACTGGTGCAACGCCCGCAGCTCGGCGGACGGGTCGATGCCCAGCTGCTCGTCCAGGGTCCGGTCGAGCTGCCGGAACGCCTCCAGCGCCTCCGCCTGCCTGCTGCTGCGGTACAGCGCGAGCATCAGCTGCGCCCAGAACCGCTCCCGCAACGGGTGGTCCCGCGTCAGCCCGAACAGCTCCGGCACCAGGTCGGCGTGGTTGCCCAGCGCGAGCTCCACGTCGATCCGCTGCTCGTGGACCGTCATCAGCAGCTCGGTCAGCCGGGGCGCGTGCTCGGAGTACAGCGTCTCGGACGGCACGTCCGACAGCACCGGCCCGCGCCACAGCTCCAACGCCTCGGCGAACGCCTTCCGCGCCGTCACCAGGTCCGTGGACGCACGGCCGCGAGCCGCCGCGTCAGCGAACCGGTGCGCGTCCACCGCCAGCGGGTCCACGCGCATCCGGTAGCCGTCGGCCGCGGTCTGGATCAGCGAGGGATCACCGAGGGCCGCCCGCAGCCGCATGACGTACGTCTGCAACGTGCCCCGCGTGCGTGCGGGAGGCGCGTCACCCCACACGTGCTCGACGAGTTCCGTCACGGGCACGACGCGGTTCGGCCGCAGCAGCAGCGCTGCCAGCAACGCTCTGTGCTTGCCCGCTCGCAGTACGACAGCGGAGCCGCCCAGGCGCACCTCCATCGGGCCGAGCAGCCGGAACTGCGGACCCGAAGCCATCGCCTTCCCCTCGCGCGAGCCGAATTCTCCCCGTTCGCCTCACAGCCTATTAGCGCGCTGTCGCCGAGTGACATCGGCGCGTCAGCGATACGTCAGCGCCATCAGGCAATGTTCTTCACGTCCCGGTCGGGGGGCCGGGGCAACAAACTTCTCGGGTTCCGCGGAGGTCTCCGCGGATCACGATCGCTGGGGGTCGAAAGGCCCAGGAGCTTCGCAGAGCTCCTGGGCCTTTCGCGCTTTCCACCAGCTGTTACTTCGCGTAGATCGCGTCGATGTCCGCCGAGTAGGTCGTCGCCACGACGGAACGCTTCAGCTTCAGCGACGGCGTCATCTCGCCGCCCGCCTCGGTGAAGTCGACCGGGAGAACCCGGAACTTGCGGATCGCCTCGGCCTTCGACACCGACTTGTTCGCCTCGTCCACGACGGTCTGGATCTCGGCGAGCAGGTCCGCGTCCTCGATCAGGTCGGGGACCTCGGCGGACGCCGGCTTGCCGTGCGACTCCTTCCACGACGGGAAGAACTCCGGGTCGATCGTGATCAGTGCGCCGATGAACGGCTGCTTGTCGCCGACGACCATGCACTGCGAGATCAGCGGGTGCGCCCGGATGCGGTCCTCGAGCTGCGCGGGGGAGACGTTCTTGCCACCGGCGGTGACGATGATCTCCTTCTTGCGGCCCGTGATCTTCAGGTAGCCGTCGCCGTCCAGCTCACCGATGTCACCGGTGTGGAACCAGCCGTCCTCCAAGGCCTCCTTGGTGGCGGCCTCGTTGTTCCAGTAGCCGGTGAAGACGATGTCGCCCTTGATGAGGATCTCGCCGTCGTCGGCGATCTTCACCGACGTGCCGGGCACCGGCAGGCCGACCGTGCCGACCTTCTCCTGGCCGCGGAACGTCACGCACGCCGCCGCCGACGTCTCGGTCAGGCCGTAGCCCTCGTAGACCGGGACGCCCGCGCCGCGGAAGAAGTGCGACAGCCGGTCGCCCAGCGGCGCGCCGCCGGAGACCGCCGCCATCGCCCGGCCACCGAGGGCCGCCCGCAGCTTCGAGAACACGAGCTTGTCGAACACCGCGTGCTTGAGCCGCAGCCCGATGCCGGGACCGCCGTTGTCCAGCGCCTGGCTGTACGCGACGGACGTGGCCTCGGCGGCGTCGAAGATCTTGCCCTTGCCGCCGGCGTGCGCCTTCTGCTTCGCGCCGTTGTAGACCTTCTCGAACACGCGCGGCACCGCGACGACGAACGTCGGGCGGAACTGGCCGAGGTCCTCGACGAGGTTCTTCACGTCGGCGGTGTGGCCCAGCGTCACCCGCGAGTACACGCAGGCGAGGTACAGGGCGCGCGCCAGGATGTGGGCGAGCGGCAGGAACAGCAGCAGCGAGTTGCCGGCCGTGAGGATCTCCGGGAACCGCGACAGCGCCGACCGCACCTCGGACAGCAGGTTGCGGTGCGTCAGCGTGCAGCCCTTGGGACGGCCGGTGGTGCCGGACGTGTAGACCAGCGTCGCGGTGTGGTCCGCCTGGACCTGTCCGCGGCGCTCGTGCACCTGCTCGTCGGTGATCTCGGCGCCGAGCGCGGTCAGCTCGTCGACCGCGGCGGCCGAGCCGTCGATCTGCCACACGTGGCGCAGCTCGGGCAGCGTGCCGACGACGTCGTCGACCATCGCGCGGTGCGACGACGCCTCGACGAACACCGCCTTCGCGCCGGAGTCGGACAGGATCCACTCGATCTGGTCCGCCGACGACGTCTCGTAGATCGGCACCACGACGCCGCCCGCCGCCCAGATGGCGAAGTCGAGCAACGACCACTCGTAGCGCGTCTTGGACACCAGGCCGACCCGGTCGCCGAGCTCCAGACCTGCAGCTACCAGGCCCTTCGCGACGGCCATCACCTGCGCGGCGAAATCACGCGCGGTGATGTCGACCCAGGTGCCGTCGACCTGCCTGCGGAAGCTGACGGCGTTGCCGAAGCGCTCCGCGTTGGCCCACACCATGTCGGTGAGGTTCTCCTCGGGAGCCACAGCGGCGGTGGCGGGGACGCTGAACTCGCGCACGTCAACCTCCGTACGGTGATTTGTTACTGGTGGGGAAACTTAGCGTGTGATTCCGGCGATACAAAGGTCGGTACGCCCTTCCGTTACCTTTTGTCCTCATGGCCAGCGTGGACGTCGTCGACGAGACCTTCCTCGCGGTACCACCCAGCGTGGTCGCCGCAGCCTTCGCCGCACCCTCGTCGTGGCGGGAGTTCTGGCCCGATCTGGAACTGGACGTCTACGCGAACCGCGGTGACGAGGGCCTGCGCTGGACCGTCGGCGGCGCGCTCGTCGGGACGATGGAGGTCTGGCTCCAGCCCGTCCTCGACGGCACCGTGCTGCACTACTTCCTCCGCGCCGATCCGCCCTCCGGGTCTCTCTCACCGCGCAACGCCCGCCGTGAGGTGCAACGACGCCAGCTCGACGCGAAGTCGGTCTCGCTGGGGCTCAAGCTGAGCCTGGAGGACGGTCGCCCGGCCGGCTGCCCGCCGGCAGGGTGATCTTGCTCGACTTCCGTCTCGCGGAACACCTCCATGCGGCGTCAACTAAGTTGGAACCGTGCGGGTTCACGTGGTTTCGGATGTCCACGGCAACGCGGAGGCGCTGGCGCGCGCCGGTGACGGGGCCGACGCCCTCGTGGTGCTCGGCGACCTGATCGACTTCGTCGACTACCACGACCACTCCAAGGGGATCCTCGGCCGCGTCTTCGGACCGGAGAAGGTCGGGATCTTCGCCGAACTGCGGCGTGGCACCAAGCGCGCGGACACCGCGAGCTACATCCGGTCGCTGTGGGACGGTCTCGCCGACGCGCGGTCCGTCGTCGAAGAAGCCGTGCTGGAGCAGTACCACGCGTTGTTCAGCGCCATGTCCGCGCCGACGTACGCGACACCGGGCAATGTGGACAGTCCGCAGCTGTGGCCGCGGTTCGCGGGTGACGGCGTGCACGTCCTCGACGGCGAGGCGGCGGAGATCGGCGGGCTGAGGTTCGGCTTCGCGGGCGGCGGCCTGGCGGTGCCGGGAGTGGTCCGGAACCCGAACGCGCCGTGGTTCCCGTACGTGCGCACGGAGGCGGACATGGCGGCCGCGCTGGACCGGATGGGGCAGGTCGACGTGCTGTGCACGCACATCCCGCCGTTGATCCCGGACCTGACCTACGACGTCGTCGCGCGCCGTCCCGAGTGGGGATCGCGGGCCGCCCTGGAGAAGATCCACCGCGAACGTCCGCGCTGGTCGGTGTTCGGGCACGTGCACCAGCCGTTGGCCAGGCGCGTGCGCGTCGGCCACACCGAGTGCATCAACGTCGGACACTTCCAGCGCAGCGGCAAGCCTCACGTCCTGAACTGGTAGCCACGCGAGTAACCTCCACGTCTATGGCCGACGAGTCCACTCAGTCCATCGTCATCGACGCTCCGCCAGAGAAGATCATGGCGATCATCGCGGACTTCCCGTCGTACCCGGACTGGGCGAACGGGATGAAAGAGGTCGAGGTCCTCGACACCGCGCCTGACGGTCGTGCCCAGCAGGTGCGCTTCGCGATCGACCAGGGTCCCGTGAAGGACGAGTACACCCTGGCCTACGACTGGGCCGCCGACGGCCTCTCGGTCAAGTGGGAGCTCGTCAAGGGCACCATGCAGAAGGCGCAGAAGGGCAGCTACGTGCTCGCGCCCTCCGGCACCGGTACCAAGGTCACCTACACGCTGTCGGTGCAGCTGGTGATCCCGATGATCGGGCTGTTCCGCCGCAAGGCCGAGAAGCTGATCCTCGACACCGCGCTCAAGGAGCTCAAGAAGCGCGCGGAGAAGGCGGCTTGAGCCGGGTCCTGCTCTTCACCGGCAAGGGCGGGGTCGGCAAGACGACGCTGTCGGCCGCCACGGCCGCCTCGCTGGCCGCGCACGGCCGCAAGGCGCTCGTGGTCTCGACCGATCCCGCGCACTCGCTGGGCGACGCGCTCGACGTGCGTCTCGGCGCCGAACCGTCCGAAGTGGACGGATCAGGCGGCCTGTTCGCGTGCCAGATCGACCCCCGCGGCCTCGTCGACGAGGCGTGGGGCGAGCTGCGCGGCCACCTGCGGACCGTGCTCGCGGGCGCCGGCGTCGACGAGCTCGACGCCGAGGAGCTGACCGTGCTGCCCGGCGTCGAGGAGCTCCTCGCGCTGGCCGAGGTGCGGCGGCTCGCCGCGTCCGGGCCGTGGGAGGTCGTGGTCGTCGACTGCGGGCCGACCGCCGAGACGTTGCGGCTGCTGTCGCTGCCCGAGGCGTTCGCTGGCTACCTCGAACGGCTCTTCCCGACCCACCGGCGGGTGGTGCGCGGCCTGCTCGCGGGCGTCGCGGGCACCGGGACCGTCGAGAAGTGGGACGCGACGGCCGACGCGCTGAGCCGTCTCGCCGAACGGCTGGACGCGCTGCGCTCGATGCTCGCCGACGCGTCGTCGTGCTCGGTGCGGCTGGTGCTGACGCCCGAACGCGTCGTCGCCGCCGAGACCCGCCGCACGCTGACCGCGCTGGCGCTCCAGGGGATCCGGGTCGACAGCGTGATCGCGAACCGGGTGGTGCCCTCACCGGGGGCCGCGCGCGGTGCCGCCGCCACCTGGCTGCGCACCCGCCGCCAGGAACAGGACGCGGTGCTGGCCGAGCTGACCGGCATCGGCGAGATCCGCACGGTCGACCACCGCGCGTCGGAGCCCGTGGGCGTGGCGGCGCTGCTGGAGGTCGCCGAGCAGCTCTACGGCGACTCGGACCCGTTGCCGGGTGCCGCCGTGGCGGAGTCGATGCTGGAGGTGTCGGGCAGCGGACGCGGCCTCGACGCCCGGTACTCGCTGCGGATCGCGTTGCCGCTGGCCGACGACACGGAGCTGGACCTCGCGCGCGTGGGCGACGACCTCGCGCTGACGGTCGACGGCCGGCGCCGGCTCGTGGCGCTGCCGTCGTTGCTGAGGCGCTGCATCGTGACCGGCGCGGAAATGGACTCGGGTGGCGTGACGGTGGGGTTCCGTCCGGACCCCTCGCTGTGGCGTTGATTTCGGCGCGCTAGGAGCCAGTAGATGACCCAGGACAACACCGGCAAGCTCGCCGAGGAGCTGCGGCTGCTCATCGACACCGCCGCCGAGCGCATGCAGCCGTGGCTGCAGCGCGTCGCCGAGGCGGGCGACGGCGCGCACACGCCCGAGACGTGCGGCTGGTGCCCGTTGTGCAACGGCGTGGCGCTGCTGCGCGGCGACCGCTCGGAGCTGGCCGCGAAGGCGGCCGAACACGCGGCGGGCCTGGTAGCGGTGCTGCGCGCGGCCCTGCGCGAACCCGGTGCCCCGCCCGCGCCCGCGGAGGAGTCCGCCGGGGAGCCCGCGCCGGACGCCGGTCAGCGCGTGCAGCACATCAAGGTCGTCAGGAAGTCCGACTAGTGCTCACCGTCGGAGTCGACATCGGCGGGACCAGCGTGCGCGCCGGTGTCGTGGACCCGCGCGGCTCGGTCCTGGACACCTCGCGCGCCCCCACCCCCGCCGGTGAACGCGCGCTGGAGGACGCCATCGTCGCCGCCGTCGACGAGGTGAAGAACCGGCACACCGTGACCGCCGTCGGCCTCGCGGTGGCGGGCTTCATCGCCTCGGACCGGCGCACGGTCCGGTTCGCGCCGCACCTGGCGTGGCGGCAGGTGAACGTCGCCGAGCGCATGAGCGAACGCCTCGGCATGCCGGTGGTGCTGGAGCACGACGCGAACGCCGCCGCCCTCGCCGAACACCGCTTCGGCGCGGCCAGGGGTGCGAAGACCGCCGTCCTGGTCGCCATCGGCACGGGCATCGGTGCCGCGCTGCTGCTCAACGGCGAGGTCTTCCGCGGCGCGCACGGCGTCGCCCCCGAACTGGGCCACCTGCGCGTCGTCCCGGACGGCCGCCCCTGCCCGTGCGGCAAGAACGGCTGCTGGGAGCGCTACTGCAGCGGCACGGCCCTGAGTGCCACGGCCGTCGAACTGCTGGCCAAGCACCCCGGCGTCTCGACCGTCCTGGCACGTGAGGCCGCCGGTGACTCCCGCGCGGTGACCGGCCGCCGGGTGGCGGGCGCGGCGCGCGACGGCGACCCGCTGGCCAAGCGCGCGATGGCCGACCTGGCCCGGTGGCTCGGCGAGGGCCTGGCGCTGGTCGCGGACGTGTACGACCCCGAGGTGATCGTCATCGGGGGAGGGGTGTCGACGTCGGCGCCGCTGTTCCTCGACGACGCCCGCGAGCGCTACGCCTCGGTCGTCACGGGGGCGGGCCACCGGCCGCTGGCCCGGATCCGCACCGCGCAGCTCGGCGACGACGCCGGCATCGTGGGCGCGGCGACGCTGGCCCGTGAGATGGCGGCCCAGCTGGCGACGCGAGGCTCCAGGAACCACTCACGCCGCTCCTGAACTACTTCTCGAGGGGGTCGTGGCCCCAGTTCATCAGCGAGTAGCGCCAGCGGCTGTCCTCGACGTCGCCGTCGGGGCGTTGGGCGAGGTGGCGGTGGACGTAGCCGGCGACCTTGCGCATGTGCTTGAGGTCGTCGGCGGTCAGGTCGTCGCGCTTCTTGCGCAGCAACGTCACGATCCGCCGGCCTGACGCGTGCCCGGTCGACTCGCCGGACTCCTTGTCACCGACCTCCTTCGACTCGTCGGTGCCCAGCCACTTCTCCAGCGTTCCGGCCGTCATGTTGACCGCGTCGCCGAAATCCTCGCGGGTCTTCTCCTGGTCGTCGCTCACGTTGGTCCTCCCGCTCGGGTTGGTTCGTCCGAGTGGGGTACCCCGGGTTCATGACGAAGCACCCCTACAAGCCCGGCGACGAGGTCGAGTGGTCCAGTCACGGCTCGACGACGCACGGCGAGGTCAAGGAGGAGATCACCACGGAGAAGGAGGCTGCGGGGCGCAAGGTGAAGGCGTCGAAGGACGAGCCCCAGTACCGCGTGGAGAGCGCGAAGAGCGGCAGGGACGCGGTCCACAAGCCGGAAGCGCTGAGGAAGAAGAAGTGAACGTTCGCGGTGGACGCTGTCGGGGGTCTGTTCGCCCACCGCGAACATCCGGGTCTAGCGGCCCAGCAGGCGCAGGATGCGCGGGCGACGGCGCTTGGCGACGTCCTTCTTGCCGAGGGTCGCCATGGCGCGGGCCATCATCAGGTGCTGCATCTGGTCCATGTGCGACACGGTAAGCACGACCGAATCGTTATCTGAAGGTTTGAGTGGCCGTTATCACGTCGTTACCCGGCGAGCCGTGACGTGTCACACCTGGGCGCCGTCGTCCCATCCCGAGTCGGGCGGAGGGGTGTTGCGCATGCGCAGGATGAGCCAGCCGACGCCCGCGCAGAGCGCCACCAGCGACAGCGGCGTGCCCACGCTGGAGTGCAGTCCGAAGATCCCGGGCGCGACCAGCAGGAGGATGCCGAGCACGAACAGGCCGAGCGCACCGAACGTCGACGCGCGCAGCACGGGCAGTGGCGGCGGCTCCGGCGGGACGTAGTGGTCCTCGTCGGCCGGGTCGCGCGGTTCGGGCTCTTCTTCCACGTCAGGAGGGATGTCGTCGGCCACGTCGTCGCGTGCCTTCACGCCGCCCGGCGTGGTGTCCTCCGGGCCGACCTCGTCGAGGTCGAGCCAGTCCTTGCCGACCCCGTCCCGCTCGAGACCCGCGACGATCTCGGCAAAGAGCTCGTCGACGTTCTCGGGGCCGTCGGTCGAGTCGCGCCGGGCGTTCATCCAGAGCCTCTCCATGTGCCGCAACCCTCTGACCCCTCATCGTTGCACGGGCCGGATGTGTTGCGGGTTACGGCAGTCGGCTCAGCGTCCGCGTGACGCCTTAAGCCGGGATTCGTTGTGTGAGGTGCCGTCGGCTCCGTAGGCTGGTCGGCGGGATCAAGGTTCGGTGTCTAGGGAGGCGCTTCCCGCTGTGCTGTACTGGATCATGAAGCACGTCCTCCTGGGACCGATTCTCCGGCTGTTCTTCCAGCCGAAGATCATCGAGGGCGCCGAGAACATCCCCAAGGAGGGCGGAGCGATCCTGGCGAGCAACCACCTCGCCGTGTCCGACTCCTTCTTCCTGCCGCTGATGCTGTCGCGGCGCGTCACCTTCCCCGCCAAGATCGAGTACTTCACCGGCACGGGCCTCAAGGGCAAGCTGCAGAAGTGGTTCTTCTCCGGCGTCGGCCAGGTGCCGATCGACCGGTCCAGCGCCTCGGCCGCGCAGGGCGCGCTCGACACCGGTGTGCGCATCGTGCGCGAGGGCAAGCTGCTCGGCATCTACCCCGAGGGCACGCGCTCGCCCGACGCCCGCCTCTACAAGGGCAAGGTCGGTGTCGCGTGGATCGCGCTGGAGTCCGGCGCGCCGGTCATCCCCGTGGCGATGTTCGGCACGGACAAGGCGAACCCCATCGGCTCCCGCATGTGGAAGCCGACCCCGATCCGCATCAAGATCGGCAAGCCGCTCGACTTCTCCCGCTACGAGGGCCTGTCCGGCGACCGGTTCGTGCTGCGCTCGATCACCGACGAGATCATGTACTCGTTGATGGAGCTCACCGGCCAGGAGTACGTCGACGTCTACGCGGCGAAGGCCAAGGAGCAGACCGCCGACGTGCCGGAACAGGGCAAGAAGAGCGACCGGGTGCCCGAGACGAAGGCGAGCTGACCGCACCCCTAGGGTGTCGCGGTGCGGTTTTTCTACGACTGTGAGTTCATCGAGGACGGGCTGACGATCGACCTGGTGTCGATCGGTGTGGTCGACGAGGAAGGCCGCGAGTTCTACGCCGTGTCCACCGAGTTCGACCCCGATCGCGCGGGTCCGTGGGTCCGGCAGAACGTCCTCAACCAGCTGCCCTCGCCCGCGGACAAGGCGTGGCGCAGCCGCGACCGGATCCGCGAGGACCTGCTCGACTTCCTCGGCGCCCGCAACGCCGCGCGCGACGAGGTCGAGCTGTGGGCGTGGTTCGCCGCCTACGACCACGTGGCGCTGGCGCAGCTGTGGGGCGCCATGCCGGCTCTGCCGCGCGCCCTGCCGCGGTTCACGCGAGACCTGCGGCAACGCTGGGACGACGTCGGCCGGCCCAAGCTGCCCGCCCCTCCGGCGGACGCGCACGACGCCCTCGCGGACGCCCGGCACAACCTCGCCAGGTGGAAGGTGATCGAGGAACAGCGCAGGAAAATCGGCTTTCCCGTCCGGTGAGTGAGACCCCACGTTGCTGCACCGATACAGCTCGTGAAAGTCTGCGTGACACAGAACACGAGAGATGGGGAAGCAGATGCGCATCGGTGTGCTCACTGGCGGTGGTGACTGCCCCGGTCTGAACGCCGTGATCCGGGCCGTGGTCCGCAAGGGCATCAAGGCACACGGCTGGGAGATCGTCGGGTTCCGCAACGGGTGGCAGGGCCCGATCGAGAACCTCACCAAGGAGATCGGCCTCGCGGACGTCGAGGAGATCCTCACCCGCGGTGGCACCATCCTGGGCTCGTCGCGCACGAACCCCTACAAGGTCGAGGGCGGTGTCGACCGCATCCGCGAGACCATCGCGGCGAACAACATCGACGCCATCATCGCGATCGGCGGCGAGGACACCCTCGGTGTCGCGAAGCGCCTGACGGACGACGGCATCGGCGTCGTCGGTGTGCCGAAGACGATCGACAACGACCTCGGCGCCACGGACTACACGTTCGGCTTCGACACGGCCGTGCACATCGCGACCGAGGCCATCGACCGCCTGCGCACCACGGCGGAGTCGCACCACCGCGCGCTCGTCGTCGAGGTCATGGGCCGCCACGCGGGCTGGATCGCGCTGCACTCGGGTCTCGCGGGTGGCGCGAACGTCATCCTCGTCCCGGAGCGCCCGTTCAGCGTCGAGAAGGTCGTCGAGTGGGTCGAGCGCCGCTTCGAGAGCGAGTTCGCCCCGATCATCGTCGTCGCCGAGGGCGCGATCCCCGAGGGCGGCGCCGAGGTGCTGCACTCCGGTGAGCGCGACGCCTTCGGCCACGTCCGCCTCGGTGGCGTCGGCCAGTGGCTCGCGGAGGAGATCGCGGACCGCACCGGCAAGGAGTCCCGCGCGGCCGTCCTCGGCCACATCCAGCGCGGTGGCACGCCGACCGCCTACGACCGCGTGCTCGCGACCCGCTTCGGCCTGCACGCCGTCGACGCCGTCGCGGCCGGCGACTTCGGCACGATGGTCGCGCTGCGCGGCACCGACATCGTCCGCGTGAAGCTGTCGGAGGCGACGGCCGAGCTCAAGACGGTTCCGACCGAGCGCTACGAAGAGGCCGAGGTCTTCTTCGGCGCGTGATTTCTGGGCGTGATCGCTGGGCCTGATCGCTGGGCCTGGTGTTCGCGGGCCTGGTCTTCGGGCCTGATATATCGGATATTGCTTTGCCCGGATGCCGGGTGTCGACGCGCTGTCGACACCCGGCATCCGCGTTGTATACCGCTCGTGCGCCGACGGTCCGCAGTCCCGCTCGCTGGGACTCCGGCTGTGACCGGGCTCTCGCTGACTGCGAAGGTGAATTCACCAACCGTTGAGCAGTCAAGGGAGACCTCATGAGCGACGTGCGAGTCGTCCTGCCAGAGCCGGACGCCGACGAGACCGGTCCGTACGCGCACCTGGGCTTCGCGCAGGCCAGGCCGGGCCACGAGGACGAGGTCGAGGCGTTGATCCTGGGCCTCGTGGAGCCGTTGCGCGCGGAGGAGGGCTCGATCGAGTTCCACGTCCACCGCGACCGCGCGGACCGCTCGCAGTTCGTGATCTACGAGATGTTCCGGTCGAAGCAGGACCTGGAGAAGCACCTCGCCGAGCCGTACGTGCAGGAGTTCGTCCGCGCGATCCAGCCTCTGGTCGCGGGACCGCTGGTACAGCGGTTCCTGCGCATGTCGAGCGCACTGCCGGCGGGGAGGTAGCCGTGGGTCTGCTGATCTTCGCCGTCGTCACGGTGCTCTTCCTGCTCACCCGCCGGATGTGGGGCAGGCTCACCGGCAACCCGCTGCCCCAGGTCACCGCCCGCCCCGGCAGCGGGTTCCTCGCGGGCCTCGGCAAGTCGAGGAACCGTCCGAAACCGACGGTCGCGCCACCGAAGTCCACCGGACCGAGGCTGGCCCGCTACGACTGCGACGTCCTCGTCGTCGGCGCGGGCCCCAGCGGCCTGATGACCGCGGCGCTGCTGGTCCGCCAGGGCGTCAGGGTGTGCGTGGTCGACGCGAACTCCGGGCCCGCCACGGAGTCGAGGGCGTTCGCCGTCCAGGCCCGCACGATCGAACTGTTCCGGAGCATCGGACTCGCGGACGAGCTGCTCGAACGCGGGGTCGTCACCACCGGCATCCGCTTCCACATCCGGGGCAGGCACGTCGGCGGCCTCGACTTCGACCGCGCGAAGGCCGCGACGACGCCGTACCAGTTCATCCTCATGGCGCCGCAGTCCGAAGTGGAGGAGGTGCTGCTCCGCGACCTCGCGCGGCACGGCGTCACGGTCCGGCGCGACACGAGGCTCACCCAGCTGCACCAGACCGAGGACGCCGTCACCGCACTGGCCGGGGAGCGCACGATCACCGCACAGTACGTCGTGGGAGCGGACGGCGCGCACAGCACCGTGCGGCAGCAGCTCGGGCTCAGCTTCGACGGCGACAAGTACGGCCAGCGCTACCTCCTCGCCGACTGCAAGGTCGAGTGGCCGCTCGACCACGCGCACTTCCGGGTGTTCATGAACCGCGAACGCATCGGCCTGTTCCTGCCCCTGCACGGCGCCGAGACGTCCCGCGTGATGGTCACCGACTTCGGCGAGCCGGGAGCGGACTTCGACCTGGAGAACCTGCAGGAGGAGCTGCGCAAGGCGATGCGGCTGCCCGTCACCCTCAGCGCCCCGATCTGGACCAGCCGCTACCAGGTCCACCTGCGCGGCGTCGACGACTACCGGCGCGGCAGGGGGTTCCTCGTCGGCGACGCGGCCCACATCCACTCCCCGGCGGGCGGCCAGGGCATGAACACCGGCCTGCACGACGCCGCCAACCTCGCCTGGAAGCTCGCGACGGCGATCAACGAGGACGTCGACCTGCTCGACACCTACTCCGCCGAACGGCACCCGGCGGGCGTGCGGCTGCTGAAGTTCACCGACCGCCTCTACCGGGTCGCGGCGGGCCTGCGCGGCTGGCGGGCGTGGCTGCGCGACACCGCGGGGCCGTTCCTGATCGGACGGATGTCGGCGGCGCCGATCCCGCACCGCAAGTCGTTCCACCGGCTCTCGCAGATCAGCCTCGGCTACCGGCCCAGCGAGATCAACGTCAACGAGCTGTTGCACTCGCTGAAGGGCCCGCTCGCGGGCCAGCGCGTCCCCGACGCCAGGATCAACGACCGCGAGCAGGTGTTCGACCTGCTGCAGGACTACCGGCTGCACGTGGTCGCGTTGTCCCGCAAGCACCTCACCGCCGACGAGATCACCGAGCACACCGCGTCGCTCGCCGGGCTCGACGCCGTGAGCCACCTCGTCGCCCGCGTCGAGGCCAGGCAGGACACCCGCGTGCACCGCGCCGACTCCGCGCAGGTCTTCGAGCACTACGGCCTCACCGAACCGGATTCGCAGGCCCTGTACGTGATCCGCCCGGACGGCCACGTCGCGTGGCGCTGCGACGAGCTGGACTTCGAGGCCTGCCAACGGTTCCTGGGGACGTTGCGACGCCCGGCCGTACAACAGGTCCGCGCCGCGTGAGAAAAGGGGCCCGGCGAACCGGGCCCCTTCTTCACGCCATCGCCGGCGCTATGTCCATGTGCACGCGGTAGTCCACGATCTCCCCACCGGACAGCCAGATCACCGTCACGCAGGGAAGTGCGAGCTGCTTCCCGTCCGGCGCCTCGGTCTCGATGGTGAACCTGCAGAAAAGCTGGTCCCCGACCTCGGCGACCTGGTCGACCACGTGCCGCACCCACGGCAACGCGCCCGCCGCACCGGCCGTTGCAGCCACGACAGCGGCACGGCCGATGAGCGGCTCGTTGTTGCCGAACACGTAGGTCGCGTCCTCGGCGAACCAGGCACCGAACGCCTCGGCGTCACCGGAGTCCACCGCGGCGCACATCTGCCGCACCATCTCGGTGCGGTCGACCTCGGCGCGGCTCACGGCTTCTTCTGCAGCGAGAGGCCGTGCTGCACCATGATCTCCGCGACCAGCTTCATGTCGCGCGGCCCCGGCGGCAGCTCGGACAACGCCTGGTAGTAGTTCTCCAGCCCCGGCGGCGACACGACCGCGACGACGCGCGTCTCCTCGTCGAACGGGTTGTGGAACATGTGCGGCACCCCGCGCGGCATCAGCAGCGAGTCCCCCGGCCCGAGAACGTGCTCCTCGCCGTCCAGCTCGACGACGACCCGGCCGTGCACGCACGTGAACAGCTCGTCCTCACGGCTGTGGATGTGGGTGGGCGGCCCGCCGAGGTTCGGCGGCACGACGTACTCGAACAGCGAGTAGGCGCCCTTGGTGTCCGCCCCGGTCAGCCGTGTGTAGATGCCCAGGCCGATCGCGCCGACGTTCGTGCCCTCACCGCTGCGGTAGACGTGATGCTTCTTCACGGGGGTTTCCATGGTCTCCAACCTCATTTCGACTGATCCGGGCGAGCAGCTGGGGCGTGACCTTCCGGTACGCCGAGGGCGCGACCGGGTTGAGCCAGTGCGACGCGCGGGTGAGCTTGCTGATCTGCAGGCCGAGGTCGGCGAGCACCTCGTCGGCGTTCTTCAGCGAGAACGGGATGATCTTCGTGCCGCGGCAGTGGTGGGTGTTCGTGGCCTCGTCCATGAACGCGAGCTGCGCCGTCACATCGGCCTGGCGCGTGGCGTCGTCCGGCAGCGAGAGCGCTCCCGCGAGATCGGCCGCGATCCACAACGCCGCCATCTCCGCGTTGAGCGGGCTGAAGAACGACGAGTTGTAGCCGTTGAAGTAGAGGCCTGGCACGCCGATCGGCTGGATCTGCCGGTACAGCGCGAAGTTCCCGCGCTCGTCGAACAGCCGCTCCTGGACGGCGTCGGGCAGGAACGGCACCCCCTGCGTGAACCCGGTGGCGCACACGACGAGGTCGGCGGGCAGGACCGTGCCGTCGGACAGCTCCGCGCCACCGGCCTTGAGCCGGGCGATGGTCCTGTCGCGGTGCACGCGGATCTCGCCGGAGTCGACGCCCTCGAAGAACCCCTCGGTGGCGAGGCCGATCGCGCCCTTGACGATGTCCTCCATCTGCCCGGACGGCACCAGGTCGTGCTTCGCGAGCCCGAACTGCTTGACCGACACCGAGCCGAGCGAGTTGAGCATCGAGCGCCGCATCCCGTTCGCGGGGCCGTGCAGGAACTTCTCGAACCCGCGCAGGAACCGGTAGCGGAACAGCGCCTCGCCCATGCGGGTCAGCAGCAGCATCTTGAAGTTCACGGTGCCGGCGATCTTGCGCGGCACCTTCCACAGCAGCTGCCGCGCGATGATGTCGGTGCTCGCGGCGACCTGGCTGATCGGCACCGTCACGTCGCACGCCGACTTGCCGTACCCGACGACGAGCGCGTGCTTGTCGCGCGCCTCCTCGACGTCGAGGAACTCGGTGCCCGCGAGCACCTTCCCGCCGGCCGCCTCGAACTCGTCGCGGCCGGGGAACGCAGGAACGGAGGGTTCGCAGAACACGCCGTTGGCCACGACCACGCGGTCGTAGCGGTACGTCGTGCCCGTGTGCGTGGTCAGCTCCCACGCGTCGTCGACGGGCACCACGGACGTCACCGTCGTCTCCAGGCGCAGACACGCGTCGACACCGAAGTGCCACGTGTACGCCTCCAGGTACGCCTGCACCTGCGCGCCGGTCGGCCACTCGGGCAGGTCCTTCGGCATCGGGAAGTCCGAGAACGAGTACTGGGCCTTCGGGCTCTGCGTGGTGAGGCCCGGGTAGCGCCTCGTGCGGCTCCACACGCCGCCGACGTCCGGTGTCCTGTCGTACACCTCGACCTCATGGCCTGCCTGCAGCAGCACCTTGGCGGTGGTGAGGCCGGCGACTCCGGCGCCGATGATCGCGACACGCATCCTTGGCCTCCTCGGTGAGGTTGTGACGGACCACACTGTGGAGCGCGTGTTCGGTCGCGACCAACCGGGAGTCCCGGCTAGTGGGACTCCCAGCGCCGGGTCGAGTAGGCGCGCGTCGCCGCCGACGCGGCCATCCGCACGGCGGGCCCGATCCGTTCCGGGCGCACGGCCGCGCTCGGGCCCGTCACCGACAACGCCGCGGCGACCGCGCCACCCGCGCTGAAGATCGGGGCCGCGATGCAGCTGATGCCGACGATGCCCTCCTCACGGTCGTAGGCCCAGCCCCGGTCGGGGATGGCGGCGAGCTCACGGCGCAACGTGGTCGGGCTGGTGATCGTGCGGGGCGTGCGGCGTTCGAGGCCCGCGGCGATGACCGCGTCCACAGTGGACGTGTCGGAGTAGGCGAGCATCGCGCGGCCCAGACCCGAGCAGTGCGCAGGGATCACGCCGCCGACCTGGTCGAGCATCGGCATCGGGCGGTGCCCGGTGATCTTGTCCACGACCAGGACGCGGGTGCCGTCGAGGACGCCCAGCTGGACCGTGACGCGGGCGGCGGCGTAGAGGTCCTGGAGGAACGGCAGCACGGCCTCGCGCAGCTCGTGCCGCACGGGCACGAGGCTGGAGAGCTTGAACAGGCCGGTGCTGATCCGGTAGCGGTCGTGCGGTTTGTCGAGCCAGCCGAGCTCGATCATGCGCGCCGCCGTGCGGTGCACCGTCGAACGCGGAAGCCCGGACCTGCGCACCAGTTCGGCGAGGCCCAGCTCGCGGTGCGCGACGTCGAACGCGTCCAGGATCGCCGCCGCGCGTTCGAGTGAACCGCTCGGCTCGGTGGACTGCGAGTCCCGGTCACTGGGACTCATCCTTGGTCAACCATTCGCACACGGCGACTGTAGGAGCTCATGGACGCAAACACCACGCGGGTCGCGCTCGTCGGGGGCGGCGCCGGGGGAATCGGTGCGGCGACGGCCGCGGCGCTCGTCGGGAGCGGGCACAGGGTCGTGCTCGCCGGACGGACCGAAGCCACGCTCAAGGAGACGGCCGCGGGGCTCGGCGCGGACCACGTGGTCTGCGACCTGGCCGATCCGGGTGAGGCCGCCGCGGTCGTGGACGAGGTCGTCGACCGGTTCGGGTCGCTCGACGTGCTGGTGGTGAACGCGGGCGGTCCGTCGCCAGGAGGGATCCTCCAGGTCACGGACGCCCAGTGGCACCGCGACCTCGACCTGTTGCTGCTGGGTCCGCTCGCGCTGCTGCGGGAGGCGCTGCCGCCGATGGCCGCGCGCGGGTTCGGGCGGGTCGTGGCGATCACGTCGACGGCCGTGCGGCAGCCGCAGCCCGGCCTCGCGTCGTCCACGGTGCTGCGCGCGGCCGTGACGTCGGCGATGAAGCTCGCGTCGCGGCAGTTCGCGGCGGACGGCGTCACGGTCAACTGCGTCGCCCCCGGCGCGACCCTGACGCCCCGGCGGCAGGAGGTGCTGCGCCGCAGGGCGGAGGCGGCGGGCGTCGACTACGACACCGCCGCGGCCGCCGACCTCGCGGACATCCCGGCCCTGCGGTCCGCGGATCCGGGAGAGATCGCCGCCGCCGTGGCGTTCCTGGCCTCACCGCAGGCCTCGTACGTCAACGGCACCGTGCTGACCGTCGACGGCGGCCGCACCGAGTTTCCAGTTTGAGAGGGACGATCACGTTGGCCACCTCAGGACCCGACTTCGCCATGACCGACTTCCTCGGGGCGCTCACGCACGCCGTGCGGCCGGACGGCGCGCGGCCGCTGGTCGTGCACGACGACGAGCTGGAGACGATCCCGCCGGGCGCCGTCCCGAACCCGACGACGCTGCGGATCGCGGGGAAGCTGCCGACGTCGACGTTCGAGCTGTTCCGGCAGGTGATCCCGCCGGGCGAGAGCTCGGACATGCAGCGGCACTACCACGAGACCGTGCACTTCGTGATCTCCGGCGAGGGCCACAGCGAGATCCAGGACGGGGAACCGGAGAAGTACGAGACGGTGTCGTGGACGACCGGCTCGTTCGTCTACACCCCGCCGTGGACGTGGCACCGCCACTACAACGACTCCATCGAGCACCCCGTCGAGTTCCTCACGATCGAGAACTCCCGGCTGCTGGCCCTCTTCGGGCTCGCCCGCAGGCAGAGCGCCGGCCTCGCGACCTTCGACGAGGCCCGCGCCCGTTTCGACACGACATCTGGGCTCGATTCTTCTGGGGAGGACCAGTGATTCCCGAACACGTCAGCATCTGGGGCGAACTGTCGCATGTGGACCACACCGTGCGGCACGTCGACGTCCCGGTGCGCGGCCACACCGTGCGGACCAGGATCCTGCAGGCCGGTTCCGGCCCGGAACTCGTGCTGCTGCACGGCACCGGCGGCCACCTGGAGGCCTACTCGCGCGACATCGCGGGGCTGGCGGAGGACTTCCACGTCACCGCCTACGACATGATCGGCCACGGCTGGTCCGACCTGCCCGACCTGCCGTACACGACCGACGTGCTGTCCGAGCACCTGGTCGGGCTGCTGGACGTCCTGGGCGTCGAGCGCGCCCACCTGTCCGGTGAGTCGCTGGGCGGCTGGGTGGCCGCGTGGGTGGCCGCGCACTACCCCGAGCGCGTCGACCGGCTGGTGCTGAACACCCCCGGCAACATCGCGAACAAGCCCGAGGTCATGCAACGCATGCGGGACAGCACGATGGCCGCGGTGCTCGACCCGAGCGAGGAGACCGTGCGGCGGCGGGTCGAGTTCCTGTTCCACCACAAGGAGATGGTCACCGACGAGCTGGTGAACCTGCGCCGCCAGGTGTACTCGCGGCCGGGGTTCGTGCAGGCGATCACCAACACGCTCGTGCTGCAGGACCCGGTGGTGCGCAAGGACTTCGCGTGGGACCCGGCGTGGGTGGGGAAGGTCGCGGCGCCGACGTTGTTGCTGTGGACCAGCCACGACCCGACGGGCGGGCTGGACGAGGCCGACCTGCTGCTCGGGTGGCTGCCGGACGCGCGGCTGCACGTCATCGACGACGCCGGGCACTGGCCCCAGTGGGAGAAGGTCTCCGAGTTCCTCGACACGCACCGCGCGTGGTTGCTGCACGGAAAGGACCCGTCCTGATGGCCGAGATCGTCGGATTCGCCGGGATGTCGCACAGCCCGTTCGCGACCCTGCTGCCGCCGGACGGTGCCGGGCCGGGCTCGGTGTTCCTGCGGGACGCGGACCGGGTGCGGCTGGCCGTGGAGAAGCTCGAACCGGACGCGATCGTCGTCATCGGGCCGGACCACTTCCACGCCAACTTCTACGACGTGATGCCGCCGTTCGTGCTCGGCGTCGAGGAGGCGGTGGGGTTCGGCGACTTCGGCAGCAGCTCCGGGCCGTTGCCGGTGGAGCGGACGCTGGCGTGGGCGGCCCAGGGCGGCCTGGCCGACGCCGGGTTCGACGTGTCGCTGTCGTACTCGCTGACCGTCGACCACGGCATCGTGCAGAGCTACGAGATGATCACCGGCGGCACGACGCTTCCCTTGGTGCCGCTGGTGGTCAACACGGCCGCGCCGCCGTTGCCGTCGCTGGACCGCTGCGTGGAGATGGGACGTGCGCTGGGTGCCGCGCTGCGGTCCTCGGCGTTCCCCGGCCGGGTCCTGGTCGTGGCGAGCGGCGGGCTGTCGCACTGGTTGCCGTCCAACGACCCGCGCGATCCCTCGGTGGTGGGGGAGCGGCGCGAGTCGTTGATCAGGGGCAGGGCCTACGTCCACGAGTTCGCCGCCGCGCGCGAGCCTCGGGTGAAGGCCATGGGCGGCAACCCGGACGCCCGCGTCAACGCGGTGTGGGACGAGTGGTTCCTCGACCGGCTGGTGGCGGGCGAGGCCGGGGAGATCGCCTCCCTCGGGCACGAGGCGCTGGAGGACAACGCCGGCAGCGGCGGGCACGAGATCCGCTGCTGGCTGATCGGGCAGGTCGCCGTCGGCCTGCCCCTGGTGTGGACGAGCTACGAGCCCGTGCCCGAGTGGATCACGGGCATGGGCATCGGAACCACGTTCCCCGTGTGAGGCCCTCTAACGCGTGAGGTCCAGGGCGATGTCGGTGAGCATGTCCTCCTGACCGCCCACCAGGCGCCGGCGTCCCGCTTCCAGGAGGAGGGTGCGGACGTCGGCGCCGGTGCGTTGCGCGGCCGTGTCGGCGTGGCGCAGGAACGAGCCGTAGACGCCCGCGTAGCCCAGGGTCAGGCTCTCGCGGTCGACCCGGACCGGGCGGTCCATGAGCGGGCGGACCAGGTCGTCGGCGGCGTCCTGGAGCGCGAACAGGTCGGCGTTGTGCTGCCACTCCTGGAGGTTCGCGACGGCGACGAACGGCTCGATCGGGCAGTTGCCCGCTCCCGCGCCGAGTCCGGCCAGGGAGGCGTCGACGCGGGTCGCGCCCTCCTCGACGGCGGTGATGGAGTTCGCCACCGCCAGTGAGAGGTTCTCATGAGCGTGAATGCCTATTTCGGTTCGCTCGTCGAGAACGTCCCGGTAGGCGCGGATCCGGTCGCGGACGTCGTGGGGGAGCAGGCGACCGCCGGAGTCCGTCACGTAGACGCAGTTCGCGCCGTAGGACTCCATCAGCTTCGCCTGACGTGCGAGCTCCTGCGGCTCGGCGAGGTGGCTCATCATCAGGAACCCGGACACGTCCATGCCGAGGTCGCGCGCGCCGGCGATGTGCTGCGCCGAGATGTCGGCCTCGGTGCAGTGCGTGGCGATGCGCACCGACTTCACACCGAGGTCGTGAGCGCGCTTGAGGTCGTGGAGCGTGCCGATGCCCGGCAGCAGCAGCGTCGTGAGCTTCGCCCCCGTCAACGCACCGGCGGCTGCCTCGATCCACTCCCAGTCGGTGTGGCTGCCGGGGCCGTAGACGAGCGAGCCGCCGCTCAGGCCGTCGCCGTGCGACACCTCGACGGCGTCGACGCCGGCCTGGTCCAGCGCCTTCGCGATCTCGGCGACCTTCTTGGGGTCGATGCGGTGCCGCAGGGCGTGCATGCCGTCCCTGAGCGTCACGTCCTGGATGTAGAGCTTCACGCGCGCACCACCGCCTTCGCCATGGTCTCGGCGACCCGGACGGCCGCGCTGGTCATGATGTCCAGATTGCCCGCGTAGGCAGGCAGGTAGTCGGCCGCGCCCTCGACCTCCAGCAGCACCGTGACCTGGTGCGTCACCGGTTCCTCGGTGAGGGTGGCCGGCTGGTCGACCGGGTCGATCTGCACGGTCTGCTTGAGCCGGTAGCCGGGGACGTAGGCGCAGACCTGGCCGACCATCCGCTCGACGGACTCGCGGATCTCCTGGTGCGTCGCGGGATCCGGCGCGTTGACGAGCGCGAGGACCGTGTCGCGCATGGTGATGGGCGGGTCGGCAGGGTTGAGCACGATGACGGCCTTGCCCCGCTTCGCGCCGCCCACGTCCGCGATGGCCTGCGCGGTCGTCTCGGTGAACTCGTCGATGTTCGCCCTGGTGCCGGGACCCGCGCTGCGCGACGAGATCGACGCGACGATCTCCGCGTACGGCACGGGGGTGACGGCGTTGATCGCGGCGACGATCGGGATCGTGGCCTGACCGCCGCAGGTGACCATGTTGACGTTCGGGGCGTCGAGGTGCTCGTCGAGGTTGACCGTCGGCACCACCATCGGCCCGATCGCCGCCGGCGTGAGGTCGATGACCTTCTTGCCGTGCGCCGCGAGGACCTCCGCGTGCTTGGCGTGCGCGCCCGCGGAGGTCGCGTCGAAGACGATCTCGATCTCGTCGAACCCGGGCAGGGCGACGAGGCCCTCGATGCCGTCCGAGGTGGTCGCGACCCCGAGCCCGCGGGCCTTCGCGAGGCCGTCCGACTCGGGGTCGATGCCGACCAGCGCCGCCACCTCCAGCACCGAGGAGCGCTTGAGCACCTTGATGACGAGGTCGGTGCCGATGTTGCCCGACCCGATGATCGCGACCTTCATCACGCCTCCTTCGCGAACGTGGCCCGGACCGTGCCCAGACCGGTGATGGTCGCCTCGACCTCGTCGCCCGCGCTCACCGGCACCATGGGACCGAGCGCGCCGCTGAGCACGACGTCACCCGCCCTGAGCGGGTCGCCCAGGCGCACGGCGGTCTCGGCGAGCCAGGCGAGGGCGGTCAGCGGGTCGCCCATGCAGTCGGCGCCGGTGCCGGTCGAGCGCTCCTCGCCGTTGACGGACAGCACCCCGGTCACCTCGCGCGGCGTGACCTCGGACAGCTCCTTGCGCTCGGTGCCGAGCACGTAGAGCGCGGAGGAGGCGTTGTCCGCGACGGTGTCGGCGAAGGTGATGTTCCAGCCCTCGATCCGGCTGTCCACGATCTCCAGCGACGCCTGGGCGTACGCGACCGCCGCCGCGACCTTCCGCTCGTCGAACGGGCCCTCGGTGAGGTCCTCCGCCAGCACGAACGCCACCTCGGCCTCGACCTTCGGCTGCAGCAGGCGTTCGGTCGGCAGCACGTCGCCGTCCTTGAACGCCATGTCGTCGAGCAGCACTCCGAAGTCCGGCTGGTCCACGCCGAGCTGCCTGCGCACCGCGGGCGCGGTGAGACCGATCTTGCGGCCGACCGGTTTCGCGCCTTCCGCGACGCGCGCGGCGATGTTGTGCTGCTGGACCGCGTACGCCTCGGTGTCGCCGATGACGTCCCGCACGGGCGCGCACGTGATCTTGTCCCGCGCCGCCGTGGCCAGGCGCTCTGCTGCGACTCGAACTTCGTTCATGCCCACATCGTGACGGTGTTCCCGGTTCCCAGGGGACCTTCGAGTTCCGCTGAGCGGAACCCGGTGGCACGATCGGGTCATGACCGACGTGCCGAACACCCTGCTGGGCAAGGTGATGTCGGTGCTGCACGCCTACGGTCCCGACGACGACGAGCTGGGCTTCGCGGAACTGGGCAGGCGCACCGGCCTGCCCAAGGCCACGCTGCACCGCCTGCTGGGCGAGCTGGCCGAGGTGCGGCTCCTGGACCGCGGCCGGCGCGGGTACCGCCTGGGCAGCCACCTGTTCCAGCTGGGCATCCGCGCGTCGGTGGAACGCCGCCTGGTCGAGGTCTCCACCCCGTTCCTCGAAGACCTCTACGAGCGCACCCACGAGACCGTCCACCTCGGACTCCTCGAAGGTCACGAGGTCGTCTACGCCGTCAAGATCGGCGGCCACCGCCAGGCGTCCTCCCCGTCCCGCCTCGGCGGCCGCATGCCGCTGCACGCCACCGCGATCGGCAAGGCCCTGCTGGCCCACGCGCCGACGACGCTGAGGAGCGACGTGCTGGGTTCTCCGCTGGCCCGCCTGACCCCGCGCACCGCCGTCACGCCCGGCATGCTCCGGCTCCAGCTGACGAAGGTCCGGCAGACCGGCATCGCCTACGAGTTCGAGGAGTCCCGGGTCGGCCTGGCCTGCGTGGCGTCACCGGTGCTGGGGCACGACGGCACCGCGGTGGCGGCGGTCAGCGTCGCCGGGCCGACCACGCGGTTCGACCCCCGCGCGCACGCCGCGTCCGTGCACGCGGCGGCGACGGGCATCGCGCTCACCCTGGTCCGCCGCGCGAGCCTGACGACCGGCCACTGATATCCGATATATCAGTGGCGCGTCGTTCCGGCCGCAAACGCTTCGCGGCCGGTCAGAAGGCCTTCACGTCGAGGTACGCGCCGAACGTCCCGAGCCAGTGGTCGGCCATGTACCCGTGCCCGCCGAACACGTAGGTCCACCCGGCCTCGCGGTGCGCCGCCGACGCCGTCCGCGCCAGCGACGCGTACCGGTGCCCGTCCGGAAGCGCCTCCGCGATCGCCTCCCAGTTCCAGGCGCGCGACAGCGCGAGCCCGGCCAGGTGCGAGCCGTAGGGGTCGCTGGGGTCGTCGACCGGGAACGGCTCGCGCAGCACGCGCCACCGTTCGGACTCGAGGTCCGGCAGGTAGGCGTCGAGCCAGTCGGCGAACTCGGCGGGCTCCAGGGCGCGGCGCATCAGGTCGGCCGTCGTCAGCGCGGGCGACAGGAAGTCGGCGGCGTCCGGTTCGAAGCCGCCGTAGCCGGCCTCGCCGCGGTGCCACCGCAGTGCCGCCTCGGCGCACGCGGAGGCCAGTTCGGTGTCGCCGGTCGCCTGCGCCGCGTCGAACACGAGGCTGGTGGCGAACGCGGTGTTGCTGTGCGTGCCGGTGCGGATCGGCAGGCGCGCGACCGAGACCCACTCCAGCCACCGGTCGCGCAGCACGTCCGCGATGGGCGCCACCGACCACGGCAGGTCGGAGGTGCGCAGCTCGGCGTCGAGCAGCAGCAGCCACGCCCACCCGTACGGGCGCTCCCAGTAGCGTCCGACGGGGGAGGCGAAGAACTCCGCCTCGACGGCGCAGTTGTCGGGCGTGACGAGCTTGTCCAGGGCGTTGCGGGCCGTGTCCGCTCCCGTGAGGGAGGGGCGCAGCCGCAGCAGGCGAACGGCGAGCCACGTCTGGTGCACGCACGAGTGCCAGTCGAACGACCCGGCGAACACCGGGTGCAGCACCCGCTGCGGCAGGAGCCGGTGGTCTCCGTCGATCACGTGCGTCCAGTGGACCGGGTGGTCGCGCTGGATGTTGTCGATCGCGATGCCCAGCAGCCGGGTCGCGGTGCCGTCATCCAATCGGGTGGCGTCCATGGCCCACATCATGCAGTGCGCCCTCTCATCACGGCAGAGGGTGATAGTTGACAAGTAACAGACTTCACTCGCCCAGGGGTAACGCTCGCTAGGCCGGATGACGCCTGGTCCGCACCCCTGGAACCGCTGACAGGCCCGGCCCGGTCTCTCAGTGTGGGACAACTAGGATGAGCAGCGTGAACTGGACCGTGGACGTGCCCATCGACACGCTTCCCGAGCTTCCGCCGCTGCCTCCCGAGATGCGCAAGCGCCTGGACGACGCCCTGTCGCGCCCGGCTGCCCAGCAGCCCGAATGGCCCGACGCCGAACAGGTGCGTCGCGTGCGGACCGTGCTCGAGAGCGTGCCGCCGATCACCGTGCCCGCCGAGATCGACCGGCTGCACACGCAACTGGCGCAGGTCGCGAACGGTGAGGCATTTCTCCTGCAGGGCGGTGACTGCGCGGAGACGTTCGCTGACAACACCGAGCCGCACATCCGCGCGAACATCCGGACCCTGCTGCAGATGGCCGTGGTGCTGACCTACGGCGCCAGCCTTCCCGTGGTGAAGGTCGGCCGCATCGCCGGCCAGTACGCCAAGCCGCGCTCGTCGGGCATCGACGCCCTCGGCCTGCCGTCCTACCGCGGCGACATCATCAACTCCCTGGTCGCGACGCCGGAAGCCCGTGTCGCCGACCCCGGTCGCATGATCCGCGCCTACGCGAACGCCGGCGCGGCCATGAACCTGCTGCGCGCCCTCACCGGCGCGGGTCTCGCCGATCTGCACCGCGTGCACGACTGGAACCGCGACTTCGTGCGCACCTCGCCCGCCGGTGAGCGCTACGAGGCACTGGCCGGCGAGATCGACCGCGGCCTCAAGTTCATGTCCGCGTGCGGCGTGAACGACCAGTCGCTGCACGGCACGGAGATCTTCGCCTCGCACGAGGCGCTGCTCCTCGACTACGAGCGCGCGCTGCTCCGCCTCGACACGACGGGCGACGAGCCCCGGCTCTACGACCTGTCGTCGCACTTCGTGTGGATTGGTGAGCGCACCCGCCAGCTCGACGGCGCGCACATCGCGTTCGCCGAGATGCTGTCGAACCCGATCGGTCTCAAGATCGGCCCGACGACGACGCCGGAGATGGCCGTCGAGTACGTCGAGCGCCTCGACCCGCACAACCGTCCCGGCCGCCTGACGCTCATCTCGCGCATGGGCAACCAGAAGGTGCGCGACGTGCTGCCCGCCATCATCGAGAAGGTCGAGGCCAGCGGCCACAAGGTCATCTGGCAGTGCGACCCGATGCACGGCAACACGCACGAGTCGTCGACCGGCTACAAGACCCGGCACTTCGACCGCATCGTCGACGAGGTCCAGGGCTTCTTCGAGGTGCACCGCCGCCTCGGCACGCACCCCGGTGGCATCCACATCGAGCTCACGGGCGAGGACGTCACCGAGTGCCTCGGCGGCGCCCAGGAGATCTCGGACGACGACCTGGCGGGCCGCTACGAGACGGCGTGCGACCCGCGCCTGAACACGCAGCAGTCGCTGGAGCTCGCGTTCCTCGTCGCCGAGATGCTGCGCTCGTAAGTTTCCTGAAGACCGGCTGAAGAACGAACGGCCCCGCGTCGAGAACGCGGGGCCCTTCGCTTTGCCCTGGTCAGAGGCCGACGATCGTGATCTCGGTACCTCGCCTCACCCGCTGGCGCGGCGGGATCGACTGGTTCACGACGGTCGCGTTGCCGCTCTTGTTGAACTCGACCTTCACCTTCAGGCCGGCCCGTTCGAGCTCCTCCTTCGCCTCGCGCACCTTCTTGCGGGAGACGTCGGGCACCTCGACCTCGCTGTTGTTCTGGTAGAAGACCGTGACCTTCTTGTTCTGGGTCGGGTCCAGCACCGTGCCGGCAGGCGGGTCCGTCCGCACCACGCGCGAGTTGCCGTTCTCCGGGGCCTCGTCGCCTCCCGCGTCGACCGGCTCCAGACCGGCGCGCTGCAGTTCGGCGTCCGCCTCGTTCTTCGTCTTGCCGGCCACGTTCGGCACCGGCAGCCGCGGCGGCGGCCCCTTGCTCATGATGAGGGTGACGGGCGAGTCGATGTTGAGCGCCGTACCGGGACGCGGGTCGATGCCCACGACCTTGCCGATGGGCACCGTGTCGTGGAACGCGTCCTTCGAGGCGTCCTTGGTCACCTTCAGGCCCGCGGCCGTGATCTCCTTGGTCGCCACGGCCTCCTCGGTGCCGGCGGTGATGAACGGCACCACCGGCTTGCCCCGGGACACGACGAGCTTGATCTGCTGGTTCTTGAGCAGCTCCGAGCCGGGAGCGGTGTCGGCGCTGATGACCGTGCCGTTGGGGACGTCGTTGGACGGCACCTTCTCGACCAGGCCGGTGAGGTTCGCCTGGGAGAGCAGCACCTGGGCGTTCTGCTCGGACTGGCCCACCACCGCGGGCATCTCCGTGTAGCGGTTGGCGCCCACGTACCAGGCGAACACGCCGACGAGGACCGCCACCACACCGACCACGGAACCCCAGATGGTGAAGAGCTTCTTGCGCCGCCTGCGCTCCTCCTCGAGCTTCTCGGCCTCGGTCTTCCGCTTCTGCGCGGGACGGCGGCGCGGCCGCTCCGGCCGCTGCATCGTGCGCGTCGCCGAGGCGGGGATGCCGGGAGGAGGCGTGGGCGGGCCGGTGTTGACCGTCGTCATCGCCGCCGAGTTGAGAGGCGGCTTCGGCACGACGGGCCTGGTCAGCTCGGCGGCCGACGGGGGAGTGGCGCCGACGGCGACGGGAACCGGTCGCATGATGACCGTCCTGTCGTTCTCGGGCGCCGAACCGGGAACGGGCACCGGCTGCGGCGTGAGGCCCACCTCCGAGCCCACGCGCTCCAGTTCGGCCAGGAACGCGTCGGCGTTCGCGGGCCGCAGCACCGGGTCGCGTCTCGTCGCCTTGCGCACCAGCGTGTCGAGCGCCAGCGGGATGTCCGGCACCGACGGGACGTCCGAGTTCACGTGCTGGTAGGCCACCGAGATGGGCGTCTCGCCGCGGTAGGGCGCCTGACCCGCCAGCATCTCGTAGAGCACGATGCCGGCCGAGTAGACGTCACTGCGCGCGTCCGCCGTGCCCGACTCCACCTGTTCGGGTGACAGATAGGCGACGGTGCCCAGGATCTCGCTGTCGCTCGTGACGCCGTTCCCGCCGATCGCGCGGGCCAGCCCGAAGTCCGCCACCTTCACCTGGCCACCAGGCCCGATCAGCACGTTCTCCGGCTTCACGTCCCTGTGCACGAGCCCGGCGCGGTGAGCGGCGCCCAACGCCGACAGCACCGGGCCGAGAACGCTCAACGCGACGGCGGGAGCGAGCTTGCCGCGCTGGTTGAGCAGGTCACGGAGGTTGCCACCGTCGATCAGCTCCATCACCAGGTACACCTGGTCACCGTCGACGCCTTGGTCGTGCACGGACACCACGGCCGGGTGATGCAACTGGGCCGCCGCCCGCGCCTCGCGCTCGAAGCGCGCCACGAACGCGGGGTCGGCGGTCAGGTGAGGATCCATCACCTTGATGGCGACATCGCGATCGAGGCGGGTGTCACGACCTCGATAGACGGTGGACATGCCGCCACGCGCGAGCACGGCGTCCACCCGGTAGCGCTGCTCCAGCAGTCCACCCATCACGTTCGAAACCGACCTCTCCACAGTGCGAGATGGTAAAGCTCAGCATGACCCGGTTGGCGGAAGGGCGTTCCCAGTTCGGTTATGGCATCGTGACCCCTGTGAGTGCGATTCCTGCCGCTGCGGATGTACTGGCTGCCGACCTGGAGGTTCTTCCTCTCCCCGAGGTAGCCGACCGAATGGGACTTCCGGTCACCCGGGTCCACCAGATGCTGCGCGACGGGCAACTGCTCGCCGAGCGGCGGAACGGCGTTCTCGTCGTTCCCGAGGCGTTCCTCGCCGCCGGAACCGTGGTGAAGGGTCTTCCCGGCACCATCACGGTGCTGCGCGACCAGAACTTCTCCACGGAGGAGATTCTGCGCTGGCTCTTCACGGAGGACGAAAGCCTCCCTGGCACTCCGATCGAAGCATTGCGCGGAGACCGTGGGCGTGAGGTAAAGCGACGCGCACAGGCCATGGGTTTCTGAGACCTCGACAGCAGCGGTTCCGGGCGTCTCCGCAGGTGAGAGGCGTCCGGAACCTGCGAGCCCGGAACCTGCGAGCGCGGAAACCTCCCGGCCGGAACCCGTCCGGCGGGAACCCCTCCGCGTCCCTAAGGCGGGGCTCACCCCGACATCCCTGAAGACGTCCCGCGGGACCTCCGCGAGGGCGTCCGGTGGGCCGTCGCCCGTGTCGTCACGCGTGCCAGGAGCGCCCGGCCGGCGCCGGGCACCGCGACGGCGAGCCGCCGTGCGTTCGGCACGGCCACACGCCGCCACAGCACCTCGCAGCCGACGAGCCCGAGGATGTCGCGATACAGCGTGTATGCGGTCCGCACACAGGGCCTGGACGCCGGCGACAGCATCCCGATGCCCGGTTCCGCCGACTGATATATCGCATATGAGTGCGCGACGAGGTCGTCGAGCACCCGCCGCACCCGGTCGTCCGCGCGACGATGACGCCGGCACCACAGCAGGAGGTCGCGGTCGACGCCGTGCGCGCCGAGGACGTCCTGCGGCAGGTACACGCGGCCGCGGTCGAGGTCCTCGCCGACGTCGCGCAGGAAGTTCGTGAGCTGGAACGCCACCCCGAGCCGGGCCGCGTGCGGTGCGGCCTCCTCGCGGGGCACGACGGTGCCGAGCACCGGCAGCATCTGCAGCCCGATGACCTCCGCCGAGCCGTGCACGTAGACGCCGAGCGCGTCGAGGTCCGCGTACTCGGTGACGTCGAGGTCCATCCGCATCGACGCGAGGAAGTCGGCGAACAGCGCCCTGTCGATGTCGTAGCGGCGCATCGTGTCCGCCAGCGCGTGCAGGATCGGGTTCGACGGCGCCTTCTCCAGGAGCCGTTCCAGCCGGTCTAGCTCACCCGCCCGGTCGGTCACCCCGGCCGCGTCGACGATCTCGTCGGCCCACCGCGCGAACGCGTACAGCGCGTGCACCGCAGGCCGCTGATCAGGCCGCAGCAGTGTCGTCGCGAGGAAGAACGTCCGCCCGTACCGGGCGTTCACCCGGCGGCAGGCGGCATAGGCGGAGCCCAGGTCCACTGTGGCGGGGCTCATTCGTAGCGGGAGGACAGGCCGAACGGGTCCGGCTTCACCAGCGACCGCGCCGCGAGTGCCGACACCAGCAGCGCGAAGAACAGGTAGCCCCACGAGTACAGCGCCGTGTCGCCGTTCGGGAACGTCACCAGCAGCAGGAACAGCGACGCGACCGTCATCGTGACCAGACCGGCCGTGCTCCACGCGAACCCGGCGGCGAGCGCCAGCGGCCAGCTGAAGTACCAGGGCAGCGTGGCGGGTGACAGCAGCGCCACGGCCAGCATCGTCAGCGCGCCACGCCGGATAGCGTCGCGCACCTCGCCGTCACGCGACGCCCACCACTGCGTGTACGCGATCCAGATCAGCACCACGGAGCCCAGGGCCCGCGCGACGCCGATGAAGATGCCGCCGTCGACGTAGACGAACCAGTTCACGATCATGCGCACGAAGTCGCCGACCGCGCTCGGCACCGACAGCCAGTTGATGATCATCGACGAGCTGCGCAGCGCCGGGATCCAGCCGAGGTTCACCCCGGCGACCACGGTGCACACGGCGAACGTCCCGAGGAACGCGGCGAGGCCCGGCAGCAGCGCCTTGCGGAACTGGGCGCGCTTGTCGCCGTCCAGGCGCGCAGCCCAGATCCAGACGAGGAACGGAACGACCACGACCGCCGTCGCCTTCACCGAGAACGCGAGGGCGAGCAGCACGAACCCGAGCACGTGCCTGCGGTCGAGCACCAGCAGCACACCGGCCGCCATCAGCCCGACCATCAGCAGGTCGTTGTGCGCCCCGCCGATCAGGTGGATCAGCACCAGCGGGTTCGCCGCGACCAGCCACAACGCGATCGCCGACTTGCCGCCCAGGTGCCTGCTCAGGCCGGGCAGCGCCCAGCACAGCAGCACCAGCCCGCCCGCGAGGGAGAAGCGCATGGCGACGACGCCGAGGATGACGCTCGCGTCCGTGATCCACACGATCGCCTTGGCGACCAGGATGAACAACGGCCCGTACGGCGCCGGCGTGTGCTGCCACACCCAGCTGACGTTCTCGGACAGCGTGCTCTGCAGGACGGCGGGCCCGACCGTGTACGGGTCGTAGCCGCTCAGCGCGAGCTGGCCCTGTGCCAGGTAGCTGTAGATGTCCTTGCTGAACAGCGGTGGTGCGAACAGCAGCGGCAACGTCCAGACCGTCACCGCGACCAGCACCGCGAAGTCGCCGATCTCGCCCCACCGCACGAGGCGGCCGAGCCGGATCCACGCCCAGATGACGAGGCCCAGCCCCAGGTACAGGACCATGCTCGCGAGGTCGCGGCCGTGGCCGTAGCGCAGCCAGCTCAGGCCCACCTGGGCGAGCAGCGGGTCGCGTTCGAGGATCGCGCCAGCGCCCATGCCCCCGAGCGCGATCAGCGCCACGCCCAGCAGACCGAGCATGGTCGTGCGGATGGGGATGGCGTAGGTGTTCGCGCGCACGACTGGTTGAAGCTCCTGTATCGACGCCTCGGAGCTCGTGCGGGGGAGGGACGGAGTTGCTGACATCGCCCGAACATCGTTGCACAAGGCGCGGAAGCGTCAGCAGGCAACGGGCCACACGGTGACGAGGAGTTAACCAACTCTCAGGAACCGGGAGTGGCGCCCGGAGCGGGGCTCGCGGTCACGACCGGCGTGATGATCGACTTCAGAAGGTCCGCTTCGTCGAGCTGATCGCGAGGTCGGCGAGCTTGGTGGCGGCCGGCTCGGCCACGGGGGCGGCGTCGAGAGCGGCCAGCGCGCTCTTCGTCAGCTCCTCGATGCGCTCCTCGACGGCGTCGACGGCGCCGACCTTCACGAGCGTGCGGCGGACCTCCTCGACGGTGTCGAGGTCGAGGTCGGGCTTGCCGAGGGCGATATCCAATATATCGGCGCCGAACTGCATTCCCAGCGCCACGAGCAGCGTGCGCTTGCCCTCGGCGAGGTCGTCACCCGCAGGCTTGCCGGTGACCTCGGGGTCGCCGAACACGCCGAGCAGGTCGTCGCGCAGCTGGAACGCGACGCCGATGTCGGCGCCGAACGCGCGCAGCCCGCCGATGAGCTCGGGGGAGCCGCCCGCCATCGCCGCGCCCATGTGCAGCGGTCGTTCGACGGTGTAGGCGGCGGTCTTGAGCCGGTCGATGCGCAGCGCGGCGTCGGTGGACGAGTCGCCCCGCGCCTGCGTCAGCACGTCGAGGTACTGGCCCGCGAGCATCTCGGTGCGCATGTCCCGCCACGGCTCGCTCATCCGCCGCAGCACCTCCGGCGGCAGCCCGGCGGCGAAGAGCATGTCGTCCGCCCACGCCAGCGCGACGTCGCCGATCAGCACGGCCGCCGACATGCCGAACCGCTCCGACGAGCCCAGCCAGCCCTGCTCGCGGTGCCGCGCGCCGAACGCGATGTGCACGGTCGGCTTGCCCCTGCGCACCGACGAGGCGTCCATCAGGTCGTCGTGGATCAACGCGCACGCCTGGATCAGCTCCAGCGAGCTGACCGCCGTGAGCACCTCGTCCGCGAGCTCGCCGTCGGGGTCACCCCCGGCCGCGCGCCAGCCCCACCACGCGTAGGTCGGGCGGATGCGCTTGCCCCCGCCCAGCACGAAGTCGGAGAGCGCGTCGACCGCGCTCGCGAAACTCGGGTCCATCGCCTCGCCGGACGCGCGCCGGGAGGCCAGATAAGCGGTCAGAGCTTCTTCGACGTGCTGGGGCAGGGCGACGTCGATCGGGTGGTGGGACACACGTCCATGGTCCGCTGTGTCCGGGGCCACCCGCATGTCGGGGCATCCGTACCACATGGTGAGCGCGTGTCCCACCTGGCGGACCTACCACTAGGCTTGGCCCCATGACGTCGGTGGTCGAACGGCTCCAGGGTGAGTCGCCCAAGTTCTCGGTGGAGTTCCTGCCACCCCGGGACGCGGAGGACGAGAAGATCCTCTGGAGGGCCGTCCGCGAGCTGGAGGGCCTCGACCCGGCGTTCGTGTCGATCACCTACGGCGCCGGCGGGTCGCGCCGCGACCGCACGATCCGCGCCACGGGCCGCATCGCGCAGGAGACGACGCTGCTGCCCGTCGCGCACCTCACCGCCGTCGAGCACTCGGTGGCGGAGCTGCGCAACGTCATCGGCTGGTACGCGGCGATCGGCGTGCGCAACGTCCTGGCGCTGCGCGGCGACCCTCCCGGCGACCCGATGGGCGAGTGGGTCGCGCACCCCGAGGGCCTCAGTTACGCCGACGAGCTGGTGCGGCTGGTCCGCGAGCTCGGCGACTTCTGCGTCGGCGTGGCGGCGTTCCCGTACGGGCACCCGCGCTCCGGCGACCTCGACACGGACCTGAAGTACCTGCTGCGCAAGCTCAACGCGGGCGCGGACTACGCGGTGGCCCAGCTGTTCCACGCGCCGGAGCCGTTCCTGCGGATGCGCGACCGGGTGGCGGAGGCGGGCTGTCCCGCGGCGATCCTGCCGGGGATCATGCCGATGCTGTCGCCGCGCGGCCTGTCCAAGATCGTGGAGCTGTCCGGTGCCGACCTGCCGCTCGACGTCTCGCGCAGGCTGGAGCCGTACGCGGACGACGTCGCGGGGTTCCGGGCGACCGGCATCGACATCGCGACCGAGATGTGTCAGCGGCTGCTCGACGAGGGCGTTCCCGCGCTGCACTTCTACACGATGAACAGGGCGAAGGCGACGCGGGAAGTGCTGGGGCGCCTGGGTCTGGTCACCCGCGCCTAGGCCCTGTCCTAAGCAAGTGCACTGCGTTTGTGCGCGATGAGGGCGAGCACGACGACGATCAGCGCGGCACCGCCGGTGAGCCCGGCGACCAGCAGCGCCCAGCCGAAGAACGACTGGGAGTTCTCGCCCGCGTACTGCACGGTGGCCTGCAGCATCGACGCCTGACCGGGCTTCGGAGACCACGCGATCGTGTTGTTCTCCTCCTCGCGGCCGTTGCTGTTCACGATCTGGCCGGGGAAGCTGACCTTGATCTGGATGTCCGCGCGTTCCACCGGAACCTGGGTCAGGTCGACCGACCCCGACAGCGTGACAAGATCACCCGACCGGCGGAAGTTGAGGCTGTAGCGGCTGTTCGACGAGCTCGTGGCCATCGACAGCGTCCGCATCTCGTCGAACGTCAGGCCGTTGAAGAACAGCTGCGTGCCCGCGTACGACTCCACCCGGTACGGCTTGGTGGTGACGCGGCTCTCCAGCTCCGGCGGCACCTTGAGCTGCGGGCCAGGGTCGTTGTCCTGCGTCGGCGGTGTGGCCGCGACGATCTCGCCGGAGATTCTGTCGTCCTCCGAGACGGCCATGGCGGCGTAGACGCGAACGCAGCCGCTCAGCGAGAACAGGGTGAGCAGCAAGAAGACCGGCAGCAGAAGTGCCCGGGAACGACGCACGGCGGACATCCTGCCAGCACGGCCCGGACGACGCAGGTCCCCTCCGAAGGTCGTGAGCTTGACTAACTACCTTTTGGCGCCGAGAAGCGCGAGGTAGCGTCACGAAACATGGCATCCGTGCACGACATCAGCAACAACTTCGTCCGCGACTACGTCGCGCTGGACCCCATCGTCGCGACCAGTCTCGGCTTCCCGGGAGCCGACGACAAGCTGACCGACCTCTCGCCGGAAGGGCACGCGGCGCGCGACGAACTTGCCGTCCGCGCTCTCGCCGCCATCACCGCCGCGCAGCCCGCGGATGCCTCGGAGGAGGCGGCGCGCGCCGTCTTCCTGGAACGCACGGGCCTCGAACACGAGCTGTACGAGGCGGGGGAGACCGAGTCCTCGCTGAACGTCATCGCGAGCCCGATCCAGTCCGTGCGCGACATCTTCGACCAGATGCCGACCGACACGCCCGAGCAGTGGGCCACGATCGGCAGCCGCCTCGCCGCCGTGCCCGCCGCTCTGGACGGCCTGCGCGCTTCTCTCTCGCACGCGGCCTCCCGCGGCAACGTCTCCGCGCTGCGTCAGGTCACCAAGGTCGCCAAGCAGTGCGACACGTTCGCCACGACGTTCTTCGGCCCGTTCGTCGCGTCCGCCGACGTCGACGGCTCCGTGCGTTCCTCTCTCGACACCGGTGCCGCCGCCGCTTCCGCCGCGTACGCGGACTTCGCGTCGTTCCTGCGCACGACCCTGGCTCCGCAGGCACCGGAGAAGGACGCGGTCGGCGAGGAGCGCTACCGCCTCGGCTCGCGCTACTTCACCGGTTCGAAGCTCGACCTGGCCGAGGCCTACGCGTGGGGCTGGGAGGAGTTCCTCGGCATCGAGGCCGAGATGAAGGAGATCGCGGGGCGGCTCAGGCCGGGCGCCTCGCTGAAGGAGACCGCGGCGTTCCTCGACGAGAACCCGCGCTACCACGTGCACGGCCAGGACGGCCTGCAGGCGTGGATGCAGGAACTGTCCGACAAGGCCCTGCTCGACCTGCGCGACGTGCACTTCGACCTGCCGGACGCGCTCATGAACCTCGAGTGCAGGATCGCCCCGCCCGGTGGTGCCGTCGGTGCCTACTACACGCCGCCGACCGCGGACTTCTCCCGCCCCGGCCGCATGTGGTGGTCGATCGCCGAGGGCAAGTCGGTGTTCCCGACGTGGCGCGAGACCTCGACGGTCTACCACGAGGGCGTGCCGGGCCATCACCTCCAGTGCGCCACGGCCGTGCACCAGTCGGGGACCTTGAACGACTTCCAGAGCCTCATGTGCTGGGTGTCGGGCCACGGCGAGGGCTGGGCGCTCTACGCGGAACGCCTCATGCGCGAGCTCGGCTACCTCGAGGACGACGGCGACCTGCTCGGCATGCTCGACGCGCACCTGTTCCGCGCGGCCCGCGTGATCATCGACATCGGCATGCACCTGGAGCTGGAGATCCCGGCCGGCACCGGCTTCCACCCCGGCGAGCGCTGGACCCCCGAGCTCGGCCTCGAGTTCATGCTGACCCGCACGCTGTCCGAGGCCGCGCACGTCCACGACGAGATCGACCGCTACCTCGGCTGGCCGGGCCAGGCGCCGTCGTACAAGATCGGCGAGCGCCTGTGGCTCGCCGCCCGTGAGGACGCGCGGGCCCGCAAGGGCGCCGACTTCGACCTCAAGCGCTTCCACAAGGAGGCGCTGGAGATGGGCGCGATGGGTCTCGACACCCTGCGCGAGCGGCTTGCCGCCCTCTGATCCCCAGGCTGATATGCCAGACAGCTGATATATCGGGCAGCTGATATATCGGATATCAGTGGCGTGGCCGCCGTCGGGCGGTCACGCCGGATCGGCCCACCGGACGCGCACGCGGTGCGTGATCGGCTCGGGGTCGTCGGTCCGCACGAACTCGAGCCACGGTCCCGGTTCGGGGCGGACCGACGCGAACCGCTCGTCGCCGCGCACCACCGGGTGCCCGGTCGCGCGGGCCGACTCCAGCGGGTCACGCGAGTCGACGACGACGGCCGCGATCACACCTGGGTACTCGGGGCGGGGTTCGAGGACGCAGAACTCGTTGCCCTGCGGGTCGCGCAGCACCACCCACGGCACGTCGGTCTGGCCGACGTCGGCGTGCTCGGCGCCGAGCTTCAAGGCCCGCGCGACGATGTCGGCCTGGTGCTCGGGCGAAGTCGAGGCCAGGTCGACGTGGACCCGGTTCTTCTCGATCTTCGGGGCGTCGCTCCACACGAACGTCAGCTCGATCTCGTCGCCGGCGAACTCGGACCAGAACGCGGCCAGCGCCGGGGGATCTGCCGACTCGAACGTGATTTCCACCCGTGCGAGGGTACTGTCTCGCGCGTGGCGAAGCTGGTGCTCGGACCTCTCCTCAGGTATGTCGACGACACGTCCGCGACGTTGTGGGTCGAGACGGACGCCTCCTGCGAGGTGAAGATCGCCGGGAACACGGCGCGCACGTTCCAGGCCGGCAACCAGCACTACGCGCTCGTGCGGCTCGAGAACCTGGGCCCCCGCACGGAATACGACGTCGAACTCGACGGCGAGAAGGTCTGGCCGGAACCCGGCAGCCGTTTCCCGACACCGGTGATCCGCACCGGTCAGGTCCGCCGGATCGCCTTCGGGTCGTGCCGCGCCGCCCCGGACCAGCCGCTCGGCCCCGACGCGCTCGACGCCTTCGCGCAACGGCTCATGGCCGTCCCGGAGGAGGAGTGGCCGCAGGCGATGATCCTGCTGGGAGACCAGGTCTACGCCGACGAACCCACCGAGTCCACCAAGGAGTGGCTGCGCGACCGCAGGAAGGACACGGACGAGCCCGACGGCGAGGTCGTCCACTTCGGCGAGTACGCCCGGCTCTACCACGAGACCTGGGGCGACCCGGAGATCCGCTGGCTGCTGTCGGTCGTGCCGACGGCGATGATCTTCGACGACCACGACGTGCGCGACGACTGGAACACCTCCGCGGTGTGGCGCGCGGAGATGGCGGAGAAGCCGTGGTGGCGCGACAGGATCCGCGGCGCCATCTCGTCGTACTGGGTCTACCAGCACCTGGGCAACCTCAGCCCGGCCGAGCTCGCCAAGAACTCCTTGTACGCCAAGGTGAAGGCGCAGGGCACGGACGTGCTGCCGATGCTGCTGGAGTTCGCCGAGGCGGCGGACAGGGAGACCGCGGGCAGCAAGTCGACGTGGTGGAGCTTCCGCCGCGAGTTCGGCCGCATCCGGCTGCTCATGGTCGACACGCGCTCCGGCCGCATCCTCGAAGAGGGCAAGCGGCAGATGATCAACGACGCCGAGTTCGACTGGATCGAGCAGAACGTCGAGCAGGCCGACGAGTACGACCACCTGCTGATCGGCTCGTCACTGCCGTGGCTGATGCCGCACGCGCTCAGCCACTTCCAGTCCCTCAACGAGATCGGCGCGAACAAGCCGGGCTGGCAGGGCAAGGCCGCCGAGGGCATCCGGCAGGCGGTCGACCTGGAGCACTGGCCCGCGTTCCGCGAGTCGTTCGACCGGCTCTCGCGCATGATCGAGAAGGCGGGCAACAACGGCGCCGCGACGGTGTGCGTGCTGTCCGGCGACGTCCACCACAGCTACGTCGCCGAGGCCGAGTTCCCCACGCCCACCAAGGCGGTGGTCGCGCAGCTCGTGTGCTCGCCCATCCACAACGAGGCGCCGAAGGTGCTGCGGCCGGCGTTCCGGTTCTCGTGGTCGCGCGTGGCGTCGAAGATCTTCCGACGCCTCGCGACGATGGCCGGTGTGCCGCAGGACCTGGTGCACTGGCGCAAGACCAGCGGCCCGCACTTCGGGAACTCCATCGCGTTGCTGGACGTCGACGGCCGCCTCGCCCGCTACCGGTTGTTGTCGGCGACGGGCGAGGAGACCACGTCCGTCCTACTTGGTCGCGAGACGGAGTAGGGCCCACAGCTGCGCGATCGCGTCGTCGTCGCCGACGGTCGTGACCATGCGGTCGGGCAGCCGTCCCCACAGCCAGCGGTACATCGTCATCGGGCTCGCCGACACCTGCGCGTCGGCGGCGTGCGCGTCCTCCGGGTCGACCACGCGCCACGCCGACGCGCCGTGCGGGCCGCAGCGCGTGAGCCACAGGTGGTCCTCGACCTGGATGGCGACGAGGCTGTCCCGCGACCCCCGCACCCCGAGCACGTCGAGCTTGTGCCCCAGCCACAACGTGAGCACCTCGTCGACGCCGTCGACCGCGATCTCGTCGTCGACGGCACCGACCTCCATGCCCGCGGCGCCCTGCACGTCCATGCGGTGCACCGTCGTCTCGTGCGCGAGCCTGCGCCGCCAGAACCCGAAGTCCTGCCGGTCGGGCCACCACGTGGCGCACGGCTCGTCCTCGTCGTGCGCTTCGAGCTCCGCGATCACGGCCTCCGCGCCCGACCTCATGAACGCGAGCGGGTCCTCGTCCGGCGCCGGGTAGTCCTTCCACTCCCCGGCTTCCGGTTCGCGGCCGAGCCTGATCCAGGCCAGCGCGCCGCGATAGCCACCGCCGACGTGCCGCACGGTCTCCCCGAGGTTCAGCCCGGGACAGGCGGGCACGCCTTTGTGCGGTGGCTGGCCGATCGCGGACATGGCGAGCAGGTCCGCCTCACGGCGCAGTACGTCGAGCAGGTTCACCGCCTCGCCTCGCTCATCACGCGGTCGACGAGCGTCACGAACAGATGGGTCTGGCGCACCAGGTCGTCTGCCGTGCGCGCGTTGACGTGCCTGGTGATCCCCGCGAGCACAGCGGCCCTTGTGGACGACCACGACGCGAAGAAGGCGGCCCACTCACTCATCTCCGGCGCGATCGCGCCGAGCAGCACCCACGCGCTGGTCGGCCTCGACCGCCCGCGATGGGGCCGTCCGCGCAGGGCGAGCACCGCGGCGGCGGCGCGCAACGCGGCGAGGTAGGCGGTCGCGAACCGCTCCGGTGGCTCGGGTGTGCGCTCCGCCTCGGCGAGCGAGTCCCGCGCCTGCCGCAGCAGGGCGAGCGCGGACGCGGGTGGCAGCGGACTCGGGATGGGGACGGGGAAGGCTGCCGGATTCGAAAGATCGGCTGTCATCTCGGCCTCCTCGTGGCGTCGGTGAACGACGTCACCGCCGAGGGGAAGCCGGCGGCTCTCGGAGGTGGGGTGCTTCCCCCACCCCACCTCCGAGGCATGGTGAGACTCGAACACGTGTTCGAGTCCCCGCTAGCGTAGCTCCCGCCCGATGGATTCCTCAACCCGCCCCACCACGTGGGCGCGAGTCGTGGTCTGATGGAGACGTGAGCTCGCTCGAACACCCCGGAATCCGCAAGGTCGCGGAGGCCTTGCCGCCCGCCACCGCCGCGCGCATCGTCGTGCTGCCGGACGCGGTGCGGACCGCGGCGGCCGCGGCGCAGGCGGTGGGCGTGCAGGTCGGCGCGATCGCGAACAGCCTGGTCTTCGCCGCCGTGCGCGACGGCGAGGCGGCCCCGCTGCTGGTGCTGACGTCGGGCGCGCACCGCGCCGACACGTCGCTGATCGCCGAACTGGTGGGCGCGGACGCGGTCAAGCGCGCCGACCCCGAGTTCGTCCGCGAGCACACGGGCCAGGTCATCGGCGGTGTGTCCCCGGTCGGGCACCCGGCGCCGATCGAGACCGTCGTGGACGAGTCGCTGTCCGGGTACGAGGAGATCTGGGCGGCCGCGGGCCATCCGCACGCCGTGTACCCCACGACCTTCGCAGACCTGGTGGCGCTGACGGGCGGACGCGTCGCGGCGGTGGCGTCATGACGGCCGCGCCGCGCCTGGAGCGCATCGTCGAGATGACGGCCCCGGAACTGAACGAGCGGCTGGGCGAGGCGCTCGCGCTGTACGTGACGGCCATGAACTACCCGCCCGCCACCGTCGAGCAGCGCGCGCCCATGTGGCTCGCGCACATGATGCGTGAGGACTGGCGCTGCGTCGTCGCGCTGGGGGAGCAGGACGAGCTCGTCGGCATCGGCTACGGCTACCGCGGCGCGGCCGGCCAGTGGTGGCACGAGCAGGTGCGGCGCGGGCTGATGCAGGTGTCGCCGCCCACCGTCGTCGACGAGTGGCTCACCGACTACTTCGAGCTGACCGAACTGCACGTGCTGCCGCGCGCGCAGGGCCGTGGGCTCGGTGAGGACCTGCTGCGCGGGCTCATGGAGGGCGTGCCGTCCTCCCGCGTGCTGCTGTCCACGCCCGAGGGTCCGAGCAAGGCGTGGAAGCTCTACCGCCGCGTCGGCTTCGTGGACGTGCTGCGGCACTACCAGTTCACCGGCGACCCACGCCCGTTCGCGGTCCTCGGCCGCACGCTGCCGGTCACCTGATCTCATAGCTGAACTTCCGGCCTGCTCGACGCTGTCGAGCAGGCCGTTTTCGTTCGTGGACGGTTGCGATCACCCGACCTCGCCCCTACGCTCGCCAATATGCAATATATTGGATATGGGTCACTGAAGGAGCGGGCCGCGGCCGAGATCCGGTCGGCGATCGTGCGCGGCGACCTCGAACCGGGCACGCCCATCAAGGACGTCGAACTGGCGGAGCGGCTCGGCCTGTCCCGTACCCCGGTGCGCGAGGCGCTCGCGACGCTGACGGAAGAGGGCCTGGTCGAGACCAAGCCGCACGCCTACACCCGTGTCACCGCGCTGGAAGCCGAGCCCGTGCGCGACGCCCTCGTCGTCGTGCAGTCCATGCACGCCCTCGCCGCCGGCATCGCCGCGCCGCAGATGTCGGCCGAGGACATCGCGTCGATGCGCGCCGCGAACAAGGCCTTCAAGAAGGCGCTCGACGCCAACGACGCCGTCGCCGCGCTGGCCGCCGACGACGAGTTCCACGCCGTGGCCGTCCACCGCTGCGGCAACTTCGCGATCGCCGCGACCATCGACCGCTTCACCCCGCTGGTGCGCAGGGCCGAGCACAGCCGGTTCTCGTCGCCGAACGCCCGCCACTCCGTCACCCAGCACCAGCAGATCATCGAGGCCTGCGAGAAGGGCGACGCCGCGCAGGCGACCCTCCTGGTCGACGAGAACTGGAGCACCCTGAAGGAGGAACTGTGAACAGATTCCCGCTGCTCTTCGGACCGTCACCGGTTCACCGCCTCGACCGCCTCACCACCCACCTCGGCGGCGCCGCGGTCTGGGCCAAGCGCGAGGACTGCAACTCCGGCCTCGCCTACGGCGGCAACAAGACCCGCAAGCTCGAGTACCTGGTCGCCGACGCGCTGGCCACCGGCTGCGACACCCTCGTGTCGATCGGCGGGATCCAGTCCAACCACACCCGCCAGGTGGCGGCCGCCGCGGCCAGGGCTGGCCTCAAGGCCGTGCTGGTGCAGGAGAGCTGGGTCGACTGGGCCGACGTGGGCAGCGACCGCGTCGGCAACATCCTGCTCAGCCGCATGATGGGAGCCGACGTCCGCCTGGTGAGCGCCGAGTTCGGCATCGGCGTCAAACCGGCCTGGGAACAGGCGATCGAGGAGGTCCGCGCCAACGGCGGCAAGCCCTACCCGATCCCCGCCGGCGCCTCCGACCACCCGCTGGGCGGCATGGGCTTCGCGAACTGGGCCGACGAGGTCCGCCTGCAGGAGTCCCAGCTCGGCGTCTTCTTCGACACGATCATCGTCTGCTCGGTCACCGGCAGCACCCAGGCGGGCATGGTCGCCGGCTTCGCGAACGACACCGGCCGCCGCGTGCTGGGCATCGACGCCTCCGCCAAGCCGGCCGAGACCCTCGACCAGATCACCCGCATCGCGCACAACACCGCCAAGCTCCGCGAGGTCACGGTGTCCGAAGAGGACATCCTCCTAGACGACCGCTTCCACGCCGGCACCTACGGCATCGCCGACGAGTCCACCGTGGACGCCATGCGCCTGGGCGCGAGCCTCGAAGGCATGATCACGGACCCGGTCTACGAGGGGAAGTCGCTGGCGGGGCTCATCCACCTCGTGTCGTCGGGGGAGATCGGCCGCGACTCCACGGTGCTCTACGCGCACCTCGGCGGCCAGCCGGCGCTGAACGCCTACAGCTCGCTGTTCCCGCAGTAGAGGAGCAGTAGAGGAAAGGAAGGCGGGGGAGCGCGAGGAAGGCGGGGAAAGCGGGGAAGCTGCGGGAAGGCGGGAAGTCACGGGGGAAGGCGGAGCGGAGCGGCGAGGCGAGCTGGTTCGGGCGCGGGGCACAGCGGTTCGGCGCGCTGGGGTGGAGCTGTCGCACCGGGTGTGGCGGGACTGGATGTCGCGGCTGGGACGGGCGCCTCGCAGCGGAGGCGCCTCCTAGCGGATCTGACAGGTCGGGCGCGTGGGCACCCCGTCGAGTCCGCCGGGCCTGGCGCGGTGAGTGGAGCGGGTCCGCCGTGGCCGCCAGGCCAGGTCCCGCCCGAGTCCGCCGCACCACGTTCGCCGTGCCGAACCACCGCACCACGTTCGCCGTGCCGAATCTGTCGCGTCGAACCGTCGTACCGGGTGCGGTGTGGCCCTGCCCTGGCCCGAAGGCCCCGGTCACGCCCGCAGGCGCAGGCCCTTCGGGGTGGCGCGGAAGCCCGCCTCCTGCAGGACCGTTGCCAGGTGCGAGGTCAGCGCCACCTCGCCGTCGGCGCGCTGGACCGCCAGCTGGCCCAGCCAGCCGTCGCGGACGGCTCGGCTCAGGGCGTTCGCGGCGGTGCGGAGGGTCGGGTCGTCGTCGGTGAAGGACAGGAGGGACTTGCCTCCTCGTTCCACGTAGAGCGCCGGGGTGCCGTCCACCAGCACCGCGAGCGCGCCGGCTTTGCGGGCCGGTCTGTGCTTGCCCTCGCCCAGCGGGTCCGGCCAGGCCAGTGCGGCTCCGTAGGGCTGGGCCGGGTCGGCCGCGGCCAGCACGACCGCGGCCTGGTCGGTCTGTGACGGCTGGCCGGGTGGGCGGGACAGCGCCCTCAGGCGGTCGACCGCTCCTCGTGCCGCGAACTGGGCCGCGCCCAGGCCCTCCACCACGTAGCCGCGGATCACCTGGCCCGACTCCTCCATGGCCCGCAGCACCTTGTAGACGCCGCTGAACCCGCCCGTCACGCGCTCGGTGTCGAGGGCACCTCTGGTCAGCACGCCGTGGCGTTCCAGGAAGGCCTCGGCTCGCGCGTGGGCCCGGCGCGTCGGGTCCTCGGCCGGTGTCACCGCGAGCGACCAGCGGCCGGCTGCGGTCGGCGGGCCTGTTCGGGACGGCATATCCGGGCGGGAGCGCAGGCGGGCGTAGCGGCCTCGGGGGGCGCTGCGGCGGGGTTTGTGGGCCGCGCCGCCACCGGACACGAGTGCCCGCAGCGGTGACAGCGTGTCGTTCGTGATGAGGCCTGCCCACACCAGGTCCCAGAGCGTGCCGACGACCTCGGCGTCCGTGCACGTCACGGTGAGCGAGGCCCGGTCGACCACCTGGCGGAAGAACAACGCCCCGCCGGACAACGCCTCCAGTACCGCCGTGTGCAGCGGTGACTCCGGGATCGACTCCGGCACCAGGTCGGGCAGCAGCAGGTCGGCCACGTCCGTCGGGGCGAGCGCGATCCAGCCGTCGCCGCCGGCCAGCGCGCCGCAGCCCGTCCACGTCACCTCGCCGGACGCCGTCAGCTCGTCCAGCAGTGCCGGGTAGTAGCCCGGCAGCCGGGACGGCAGCAGCAGCGACTCCAGCGCGCTGGCCGGGAGCGGTGCTCCGGCGAGCTGCTCCACGACCGAGAACACGTCGTCGACCGTCGGTGCCGCGCGCAACCGGCGGCCCAGCCCGTGCCACTGCGGCAGGAACCGGCCCAGCGCGGCGGGTTCGACCGGCTCCACCTCGGACCGCAGCCGCGCCAGCGAGGCCCGGCGCAGGCGGCGCAGCACGTCCGCGTCGCAGTACTCGGTGTGCGTGCCGCCGGGACGGAGCTCACCGCGCGCCAACCTGCCCGTGGCGGCCATGCGTTCGAGCACACCCGTCACCACGGCCACGCCCAGACCGAAGCGGGCGGCGGGTTCCGAGGCCGGGAACGGCCCGTGCGTGCGGGCGTAGCGGCTCAGCAGTTCGCCCAGCGGATCCGCCACCGGTTCGGTGAACGCCTCCGGCACGCCGACCGGGAGGGCGACACCGAGCGCGTCGCGGACCTTGCCCGCGTCCTCGATCGAGATCGTGCGTTCCTCGCCGGCGATCCGGACCCGGATCACCCGGCGCTGCGCCAGCAGCTCGTCCAGCCACTCGCGGGGAACACCGCGTTCGAGCGCCTCCGCGTCCGAGAGATCTCCCAGGAACCGCACCAGGTCCGCCGCGTCCTCGGCGTGGCGCGGGCGGCGGTCCTCGGAGAGGCGTTGCAGGCTCTGCTCGACCTCGGCCACGACCTCCGGGTCGAGCAGCTCGCGGATCGCCTCCGAGCCGAGCAGCTCCGCGAGCAGCGTCGAGTCGAGCGACAGCGCCGCCGCGCGCCGTTCCGCCAGCGGGGCGTCCGCCTCGTAGAGGAACATGCCCACGTACCCGAAGAGCAGGCTGCGGGCGAACGGCGACGGTGACGGCGTCTCGACCTCGACCACGCGCACCTTGCGCGCGCGGACGTCCGCCATCAGCTCCTTGAGGCCGGGCACGTCGTAGACGTCCTGCAGGCACTCGCGCATCGCCTCCAGGACCACCGGGAAGCTCTCGTACTTCGCGGCGACCGACAGCAGCTGCGCCGACCTCTGGCGCTGCTGCCACAACGGGGTGCGCCGCTTCGGGTCACGCCGGGGCAGCAGCAACGACCGGGCCGCGCACTCGCGGAACCGGGCCGCGAACAACGCCGAGCCGCCCACCTCCGCGACCACGATCTGCTCCACCTCGTCGGGGTCGAGCAGCACGTCCTCCGCGCCCGCCGTCACCTCCGCGCCCTCGTAGTCGAGGGCGTCGGGCAGCCGCAGCACGATGCCGTCGTCGGAGTGCGCCGCCTGCACCTCGACCCCGCGCTTCTCGCGCAGCCTGGCCGCGATCGCCAACGCCCACGGCGCGTTCACCTGGGCGCCGAACGGGGAGTGCACGACGAGCCGCCAGTCGCCCAGCTCGTCGCGGAACCGCTCCACCAGAACGGTCCTGTCGTTCGGCACGTGCCGGGTGGCCTCCCGCTGCTCGCCCAGGTACGCGAGCAGGTTGTCCGTCGCCCACGCGTCGAGACCGGCCGACACCGCTCGCTCGCGCGCCGCCGAATCCTCCATCGTGGACACTTCGCGCAGGAACTTCCCCATCGCACGGCCGAGTTCCAGCGGACGGCCGGGAGCGTCGCCCTTCCAGAACGGCATCCGCGCGGGCTGCCCCGGCGCGGGCACCACGATCACCCGGTCGTGCGTGATGTCCTCGACCCGCCACGACGACGTGCCCAGCAGGAACGTGTCGCCGACCCGCGACTCGTAGACCATCTCCTCGTCGAGCTCGCCGACGCGCGAGCCGGGGCCGTTCTCCGACGGCGGCGTCATGACGGTGTACATCCCCCGGTCGGGGATCGTGCCGCCGGACGTGACCGCCAGCCGCTGCGAACCCGGCCGGCCGCGCAGCTCGGAGTTCACCCGGTCCCAGGTGACCCGCGGCCGCAGCTCGCCGAACTCCTCGGACGGGTACCGGCCCGACAGCATGTCGAGCACCGCGTTCAGCGCCGAGTCCGGCAGCCCGGCGAACGGCGCCGCCCGCCGCACCAGCGCCGTCAGCTCCTCGACCGTCCACGACTCCATCGCGACCATCGCGACGACGTGCTGCGCCAGCACGTCCAGCGGGTTGCGCGGGAACCGGACGGCCTCGATCGCGCCGTCCCGCATCCGTTCCGCCACCACCGCGCATGACACCAGGTCGCCGCGGAACTTCGGGAACATCACGCCCCGCGACACCGCGCCCACCTGGTGGCCCGCGCGGCCGACGCGCTGCAGCCCGGACGCGACCGACGGCGGCGCCTCCACCTGCACCACCAGGTCGACCGAGCCCATGTCGATGCCGAGCTCCAGCGACGACGTCGCCACGACGCAGGGCAGGCGCCCCGACTTCAGGTCCTCCTCGACGGAGGTGCGCTGCTCGCGCGACATCGACCCGTGGTGGGCACGGGCGACGGACGCGGTCTTCTGCACCGTCATCCCCGACTGGCCGATGGCCTCGGCGGGGAACGACTCCAGCTCTACAGCTTCTTCAGCGAGCTCGTTCAGGCGCGCGGTCAGCCGTTCCGCGAGCCGCCGCGAGTTCGCGAAGACGATCGTCGACCGGTGCGCCCGCACCAGCTCCAGCACCCGCGCCTCGACCGACGGCCAGATCGACGTGCGCTGCTCCGCTCCCGCCGCCGAGCCGGACACCTCACCGGTCGGCTGGCCGAGCTGCGCCATGTCCTCGACCGGCACCTCGACCTCGACCTCGATGACCTTCGGCGTCTTCGGCTGCACCACCGACACCGGCCGCCCGCCGGACAGGAACGTGCTGATCTCCTCGACCGGCCGCACCGTCGCCGACAGCCCGATCCGCTGGGCCGGCCGCTCCAGCAGCGCGTCCAGCCTTTCGAGTGACAACGCCAGGTGCGCGCCGCGCTTGGTGCCCGCCACCGCGTGCACCTCGTCGACGATCACCGTCTCCACACCGCGCAACGACTCCCGCGCCGACGACGTCAGCAGCAGGAACAACGACTCCGGCGTCGTCACCAGCACGTCAGGCGGGGTGCGCCCGAACGCCCTGCGCTCCTCCGGCGACGTGTCACCCGTCCTCATGCCGACCGCGATCGACGGCTCCGCGAGCCCCAGCCGCTGCGACGCCTGCCGGATGCCGGTCAGCGGCGCGCGCAGGTTGCGCTCGACGTCCACCGCCAGCGCCTTCAGCGGCGACACGTACAGCACGCGGCACCGCCGCTTCGGCTCCGACGGCGCGTCAGAAGAAGCCAGCTTGTCCAGCGCCCACAGGAACGCGGCCAGCGTCTTGCCCGAGCCCGTCGGGGCGATGACCAGCGCGTGCTCGCCCGCCGCCGCGGCCGCCCACGCACCTGTCTGAGCCTGGGTGGGCGCGGCGAAGGCCCCGGCGAACCACTGCCTGGTCGCCGGTGAGAATGCCTCCATCACGTCCATGGCGACCATCATGACGCCGGGGTCCGACAATTTCTGATTACGCAGGTCCGAGCACCCGGCGAACCCCTCTGTGGCACGATCACCCGGTACGTCCTTCGAGGGGAGCACGGTGCGCGTCCTGTCCGTCGACCTGGGCACCGCCAACACGGTTGCGGTGCTGTCCGACCACGGTGTCGTGGATGTGGACGGAGGGCCGACGATGCCCTCGTCCGTCTTCCTCGACGAGGACGGCTCACTGCGCGTCGGCAGGGAGGCGGAGCGGCGTTCGCGCCAGGACCCGTCGCGCTACGAGGCGAACCCCAAGCGCCACATCGACAAGCCGACGATCAAGCTCGGCGAGCAGAACCTGCCGACCAACGACGCGCTCGCGGCCATCTACGCGCGCGTCATGGAGGCCGTCACGGCGCTGCTGAAGGGCGAGCACCTCGACGAGATCCGCCTGACGCACCCGGCCGAGTGGGGACCGTCGCGGCGCAACAGGCTGCTGTCCTCGGCCAGGCTCGCGGGCATGACCGGCGAGCTCGTCTGCGTGCCGGAGGCCATCGCGGTGGCCTCGCTCGGCGGCGGCCGCCCGCTCGCCGTCTACGACTTCGGCGCCGACACGTTCGACGTCTCCGTGCTCGACTCCGAGCACCGCATCCTCGCCGACGGCAGCCTCAGCGACGTCGGCGGTCTCGACGTCGACCAGGCGCTGCTGGAGCACCTCGGCCGCATGGTCTCGCACAAGGACCCCGCCGGCTGGCAGCGGCTGCTGCGCCCCACCACCGTCGACGACCACCGCGCTCGCCTGGGCCTGCGCGAGGAGCTGCGCCTCGCCAAGGAGGACCTCTCCGAGCTGCCCCAGGTCGAGGTGCTGATGCCGGAGCCGTTCGAGAAGGTCGTGATCACCCGCGCCGAGCTGGAGGCGCTGGTCCGGTCGAGCCTGATCCGCACCACCGAGGTCCTGATCTCCGCGGTCCGCAAGGCAGGGGTGACGCCCGAGCACGTCTACCTCGTCGGCGGTTCCTGCCGGATGCCGCTCGTCGCGCAGATGATCGCGGAGAAGGTCGGCATCGTCCCGACCAACCCCGACCACCCGGAGACGATCGTCGCGACCGGCGCGCAGGTCGTGGACCGGGAGACGATCACGCTCAAGGCCGAGGACGACAAGCCCAAGTTCGTCGAGCCGCCCACGGTCGTGACCGCGCCGGTCAGCCCCGCCGTGACCGGCCCGCACCCGGTGAACCCGAACGTCAGCGGCTCCTACCCGAGCGGGTCGTACCCCAGCGGCTCCTACCCCAGCGGTTCGTACCCGAGCGGCGCCTACTCCGCGAGCGGCACCTACCAGCTCACCAGCCCGTACCCGAACCCGAACGTCAGCGGCAGCTACCCCGCGAACTTCCCGCAGCAGCAGGCGCCGAAGAAGGACAACAAGAAGGTCCTGATCGGTGCCGGCGCGGCGGTCCTCGTGGTGGCGGGCATCGTCGGCGCGGTCTTCGCGCTGTCCGGCCCGAGCCTGCCCAGTGCCGACGAGTGCAAGGACGACACCTCGCAGGACGGCCAGGGCTTCACGAAGTGCCTGCGCCAGCTCGCGGGCCAGGTGCCGGACGGCGGCGGCTGCGAGAAGGCCGACTCCGCGCAGATCACCGGCATGGAGGAGATCAAGGGCACGGTCGTGAGCTGCACGATCCGCGACGGCTACGCGGTGCAGTACATCCTCACCGACAGCGTCACGGGCGCGGAGAACAACGCCGACGCCATCGCGAAGTCGTTCCAGACCGACCGCGTCGAGGCCGACTGGACCGGCAACGGCCTGCAGGGCGCCTACCGCGTCGCCACCTCCAGCGGCACGGGCGTGCTCGTGTTCACCGCCAAGGACCGTCCCATGTTCGGCATCCTCACCAAGACCGCCGAGGAGAACGCGGACGAGCTCAAGGCCGACGAAATGGCCGATTTCTTCGAGAAGTCCGTGCAACCGGGGGAGTAACCACCCCTGATGGACCTGTCGGCGCGAGGTCCGGCCGTGCCACGATCGCGATCATGGTGACCGTCGCGCCGCAGGTCGAACGCGTGCAGCGCAAGGTCGTCCGCGTCCTGACCGGCACCCAGGTGCTGGGGTCGGCCGCGGTGACGATCGGCCTCGCGTTCAGCACGCTGATCGCCGCCTCGCTGTCCGGGTCCGAGGCCGTCGGAGGGCTCGCGCAGACCGCGGCCGTCGCCGGTGCCGCCGTGCTCGCCCTGCCCGGTGCCCGCCTCGCGCAACGCGGCGGACGCCGTCCCGCGCTCGTCCTCGGCTACGGCATGGGCGGACTCGGCGCTCTGGTCGCCGCCGTCGCCGTGGGCCTCGGCCTGTGGCAACTGCTGCTGGTCGGGCTCCTCCTGTTCGGAGGGGCGTCCAGCGCGAACTACGCGGCTCGTTACGCCGCAACGGATCTGGCGCATCCTCACCGCCGTGCGCGTGAGCTCTCGCGCGTGGTGTGGGCGGCCATGATCGGCGCCGTCATCGGACCCAACCTCGCCGACCCCGCCGGACGGGTGGCCGCCTCCCTCGGCCTGCCCGCGGGCGTGGGGCCGTTCCTGCTGGCGGCCGTCGTGCTCGCCGTCGCGGTGCTGGTGATCCAGTTCGGGCTGCGGCCGGACCCGCTGGTCGTCGTGAAGAGCACACGACCGGTTGAACCTTCGCACTGCGCGGGCGGGTCCGGCGCGACTCCCGGTGGCCTGAAGGTCTGGGGAACGCTCGGTCCCATGGCCAGACTTGCACTCGTTGGTGTGATGTTGTGCCACACCGCGATGGTCGGCCTGATGTCGATGACGCCCGTGCACATGAACCACGCCGGGTCGTCGTTGCGCGTGGTCGGCGTCGTGATCAGCCTGCACGTCGCCGCGATGTACGCCGCGAGCCCGCTGTTCGGGTGGATGGCGGACCGGCTGGGCCGCGTGCCGGTGCTCGCGCTCGGCGCGTCGCTCGTGGTGGCGGCGTCCGGGGTCGCGGGGATGGCGCCCTCGCACGACGCTCCGCAGCTCGCGGTCGGGCTGGCGCTGCTCGGGTTCGGCTGGTCGGCGGGGCTGGTGGCGGGCTCGGCGTTGCTGACGGAGTCCGTGCCGGTGGACGACCGCCCCGCCGCGCAGGGACTCTCGGACCTGGTGATGAACGTCGGCGCCGCCATCGGGGGAGCGGTCTCCGGGATCGTCGTCACGGCGTGGTCGTACGCCGCGCTCGGGCTGATCGTCGGGTTCACCGCGCTGCCGCTGCTCGTGGTGTGCCTCTTCGCGTCGCTGCGCAAGCCCGTTCGTTAGGGTCTGCCGGTGCGCATCACCATGTTCCGCAAACTCATGGCAGGGGAGTTCGGCCAGGTCAGGGCCGAGATGATCGCCCACGACCACGTGCTGTCGTCGCTCGGCGGCCGCACCGCCGACCAGGCACTGGAGGCCGGAATCGGCGCCAAAGAGGTCTGGATCGCGGTCTGCGAGGCGTTCGAAGTTCCCGGAAATCGCCGCTGAAGTGGCGGTTCGGAGTGTCACGTGTGCTCGAACACGTGTTCGGCTACAGTGGCCGCGACCCCCGGCTTCGCAGAATTGTCAGACCCCGCCAGTAGCGTCAGGTCCAACATGACGAAGCAACGGCAGCAGACGACAAAAGGTGGACCCAAGATGGCACCCGCAGCACCCGATCGGGACAAAGCGCTCGAGCTGGCCCTGGCGCAGATCGACAAGCAGTTCGGCAAGGGCTCCGTGATGCGCCTCGGCGAAGAGGGCCGTGCCCCGATCGAGGTCATCCCGACCGGCGCGATCGCGCTGGACGTGGCGCTCGGCATCGGTGGTCTGCCGAGGGGTCGCGTCATCGAGATCTACGGTCCTGAGTCCTCCGGTAAGACCACCGTCGCCCTGCACGCCGTCGCCAACGCCCAGAAGGCCGGCGGCATCGCCGCGTTCATCGACGCGGAGCACGCCCTCGACCCCGAGTACGCGAAGCGGCTGGGCGTCGACACCGACGCGCTGCTGGTCTCCCAGCCCGACACCGGTGAGCAGGCGCTCGAGATCGCGGACATGCTGGTCCGCTCCGGCGCGCTCGACATCCTGGTCATCGACTCGGTCGCCGCCCTCGTGCCGCGCGCCGAGATCGAGGGCGAGATGGGCGACAACCACGTAGGTCTGCAGGCCCGCCTGATGAGCCAGGCGCTGCGCAAGATCACCGGTGCGCTCAGCAACTCCGGCACGACCGCGATCTTCATCAACCAGCTGCGCGAGAAGATCGGCGTGATGTTCGGCTCCCCGGAGACCACGACCGGTGGTAAGGCGCTGAAGTTCTACGCCTCCGTGCGTCTGGACGTGCGCCGCATCGAGACCCTGAAGGACGGCGGCGAGCCCGTCGGCAACCGCACCAGGGTCAAGGTCGTGAAGAACAAGGTCGCGCCGCCGTTCAAGCAGGCCGAGTTCGACATCCTCTACGGCAAGGGCGTCAGCCGCGAGGGCTCGCTCATCGACATGGGCGTCGACCAGGGCATCCTGCGCAAGTCCGGTGCCTGGTACACCTACGAGGGCGACCAGCTGGGCCAGGGCAAGGAGAACGCCCGCAAGTTCCTGCTGGACAACCCGGACATCGCCAACGAGATCGAGAAGCGCATCAAGGACAAGCTCGGCATCGGCGCCACCCTCGACGCCGAAGAGGCCGCTCCCGCCGCGCCGGTCGAGTTCTAAGAGGTAGTGGGGTTTGGACGAGGCTGAGGAGCAGCGCAAGGCGCGGGACATCTGCTACGCGCTGCTCGCCGCCAGGGCCCGGTCCCGGCAAGAGCTGTACGACGCGTTGCTGCGCAAGGAGATCAGCGCCGGTGTCGCCGAGATCGTTCTCGGCAAGTTCGACCGCGCCGGCCTGATCGACGACGCGCAGTTCGCCGAGATGTGGGTGCGTTCCCGGCACACGTACAACGGTCTGGGCCGTCGTGCCCTGGCCATGGAACTGCGCCGCAAGGGCGTGGCGGACGAGGTGGTGGCCGAGGCCGTCGCCGCGGTCGACGGCGAGGCCGAGGAAGAACGGGCCCGCGAGCTCGTCCGCAAACGCCTGCGCACCCTGTCCGGCGTGGACGAGACGACGAAGATCCGCCGGCTCGTGGGTGCGTTGGCGCGCAAGGGTTATGCGGAAGGCCTCGCCTATCGCGTGGTGCGCGCCGAGCTGCGCGACGCGGGAGACGAGGCATCGGCACTGGACGAGCCCTGGTCGTAGGCCAGGGCCGGCCCTGTTCGCCGTGGCGCGCTCGATCACGCCGTCCCGCGGGTGCGCGCCGAGTAGCCTGAAAAGCGTGAGCACTACTCCCGACGCGCCGTCCGCCGTGACCCCCACGGTCTCGGACCTGCTCTGCTTCGACCTCTACACGACGTCGCGGGCGGTCACCGGTTTCTACCGCCCGATCCTCGACAAGGCGGGCATCACCTACCCGCAGTTCCTGGTGATGCTGCTGCTGTGGGAGCGGGACTCGCGGCCGATCCGGGAACTCGTGCGCGAGCTGGACCTCGAATACAGCACCCTCTCGCCGTTGATCAAGCGGCTGGAGAAGAGCGGTCTGCTGGTGCGCGTGACGCACCCCGACGACGAGCGGTCCGTGCTCGTCCAGCTCACCGACAAGGGTCGTGACCTGCGCTGGATCGGCGCCGAGATGTTCAACCAGCTCGGCGCGGCGCTCGGCATGACGCTGGAGGAGATCGCCATCCTCCGCAAGGCCCTGCAGCGGGTGAAGCACGGCGCCGAGCGCGAGGCGTGACGGCGCCGGTCATCTGAGGCCTGCCGTCGCCCTGCGACGAACGCCATCCGGCCCGCTGACCAGCGCGGATGGCGGCAACGTCCACGGTGCGGCTTCCCGGCTCCCGCCACCAGTGGCCTGAAACACATCGCGCGCGAGGTAACTCGTCGGGTAATTTACATCGTGAACGACCTAATCGAGCACGATGCACCACCGCCACGGTGCCCGACGAGAGAGTGAGAGACCGATGCGAGTTCGTAAGGTGTTCGCGGTTCTGGGGACGCTGCTGGCGCTGGCCGCCGTCGTTCCGTCCGGTGCGGGCGCCGCGGAGGACGCCGAGAAGCAGGACACGGGGAAGCAGGGCGCCAAGAAGCCGACCGTCGTGCTGGTGCACGGGGCGTTCGCGGACGCGTCCAGCTGGAACGGGGTCGTGGAAAGCCTGCAGCGCAAGGGGTTCCCGGTGGTCGCGGTGGCGAACCCGCTCAGGTCCGTGACCGGTGACGCGAACTACCTCAGGCAGGTGCTGGCCACGATCGACGGCCCGATCGTCCTCGCCGGACACTCCTACGGCGGCATGGTCCAGTCGCAGGCGGCGCTCGGCAACCCGAACGTGAAGGCGCTCGTCTACGTCGCGGCGTTCGCGCCGGAGAAGGGCGAGAGCGCCCTCGAACTGTCGAACAAGCTGCCCGGCAGCACGCTCGGTGAGGCGGTGCGGCCCATCGCCCTCGGTGACGGCACCACCGACCTGGTGATCGCACAGGACAAGTTCTGGCAGCAGTTCGCGGCCGACGTGTCCCGCAAGGACGCGACCCTGGCGGCGGCGACGCAGCGCCCGATCAACGACACCGCGCTCAACGAGAAGGCCGGCGAGCCCGCGTGGAAGACGATCCCGTCGTACTTCGTGGTGGCGGGCAAGGACAAGAACATCCCGATCGCCACGCAGAAGTGGATGGCCGAGCGCGCCCACGGCCGTGCGGTCGTCGAGGTCAGGGGAGCCTCGCACTCGGTGGCGGTGTCGCACCCGGACACCGTGGCCGACCTGATCGTGCGCGCTGCCCGGTAGTCGGGAAGCAGGGGAGTCGGGAAAGACCTGGGGAGTCGGGAAACGCCAGGGAAGCCGGAAAGCCCAGGGGAGTCGGGAAAGACGGAGGAGCCGGGACGCGGGCAGGGGCGTCCCGGCTCCTTCGCGTTCTAGGGCTTCGCGACCTCGCAGCCGGGAAGCGCCAGGTCCAGCCTGCTGCCGGGGCCGAAGCAGGCGACGAAACCGTAGGTCTGCTGGCCGTAGTTGACGCCCTTGCGGACGGTGATCCCGCCGGCGGCGTCGACCTCGCACGGGTTGTTCATCGTGCAGCGGCCGCCGCTCTCGTTGCCGGTGTTGTTGACGCCGACGACCTTGCCGCTGGCGTCGTCGACGATCGGCGAGCCCGACGTGCCGCCGATCGTGTTGCACGAGGGCGTGTAGCGCAGCGAGTCGCGCCAGGTCCAGCTCGCTTCCCTGACCTGGTGGACGAATCCGTCGACCTGGCAGGAGTAGATCTTCTTCCAGTAGCCGGAGACGATCCGGATCTCCGACTTCGCGACCGGACGTGCGGCCGAGAGTTCGAGCGCGCGGCTGCCGTGCTTCTCCTGGATCTGCCGGTAGGACTGGTCCAGCCGGTAGAGCGCGGCGTCGGTGCCGGTCATCGTCGCGTAGACGAGGCGGGTGCTCCGCAGCGTCGCGATCTGCGAACCGGATCCGCCGAGCAACGTGAAGGTGCGGTCCGACGGCTGGTCGACGAGCACCTGGCCGGGCTTCATCAACTCGACGCAGTGGCCGTTCGTGAGCACGAGCGCCTTGTCCGCGGGGGCCGAGGACGGCAGGCGGACGAGGGAACCGGAGCAGTTGCTGAGTTTCACCGCGCCGCCGAAGTCGACGGCGGCCTGCGCGGGTGCTGTTGCCACACCGAGAGAGGTGATCGCGGCCAGCAGGGTTCCGACGAGTCGACGTGCCATGCACTGATCGTAGTCAGTCAACTACCTTCGGCAGTCGGCCACCTGGCGGCATGTACTTCATTCGGGTGATGCCGTCGGATGGTGCTAACGGGTGAAGAGGACCAGTCGACGTGGTGGTCACATGTCGCCGCCGACAGGAGCCGTGATGACCTACCCGCCGCCCGTCTACGCCCAGCCCCCGGTCGCGCCGCCGAGGCCAGCGAGATTCGGTGCGCTCGCCTGGACGGCGGTGATCCTCGGCATCGTCGGCGTGGTCGGCTCGTGGGTCATCCTCCTCAACAACCTCACCGCGATCGCCGCGTTCGTCGGGATCGTGCTCGGTGTCATCGCGTTGTTCGGCACCCGCAAGGTTCTCGCGATCATCGGTGTCGCCCTGTGCGTCCTGGCGATCGTGCTGACGGTGGTCGCGCAGCAGGCCGCGGTGAAGGAGCTCGACAAGATCCTCAACGGGGACGTGAACCAGGGCCAGGTCGGCGCCCCCGCTGAGACCGCCAAGCAGAACGTGCTGGCCGAGAACCCGACCTGGGGCAAGAAGTACTCGTGGGAGAACGGCCTCTCGGTCGACGTCGCCACGCCGGTCGCGTGCACGCCCGGCCGGTTCGCGTCGCCGACGTCCATCGTCCGCGCGGTGAAGTTCGAGATCACCATCACCAACGGCACCACCGCGGCGTTCGAGACCGCGCTGATGTCCATCGGCACCGACGCGCAGTTCAACGGGCGCAAGGCCGACATGGTGTTCGACAGCGGCGGCGACTGCAACAGCACGTTCGACTCCGCGACCGTGTTGCCGGGCAAGACCTACACGTTCCACATCGCGTACTCGGTCGGCGCGCAGCCCGGTGAGATGCAGCTCGTGTTCGAGCCGACCTTCAACGCGGACAAGGCGGCGTTCGTCGGGCAGGCGTAAACCGTTCGCCTGCGGAGGCGCGGACGGGTTACAAATCGGGGCATGTTGCGCAAGTACCCGCGAACGCCCCACCTGGAGGGCTCGCGCCTGCAGCCGGGCGACGAGGACCTCGACCAGGTGCCGTTCCGCGCGATCGCGGGGCGGCACCTCGTCGTCGAGGAGAAGCTCGACGGCGCCAACTCGGGCATCAGCTTCAACTCCGGCGGAGTGCTGAAACTCCAGTCACGAGGCCACTTCCTGGCGGGCGGGCCGCGGGAACGGCAGTTCGCGCCGTTGAAGGCGTGGGCCGCGACCCATCAGGGCGTGCTGTGGGAGAGGCTCGGCACGCGGTACGTGCTGTACGGGGAATGGTTGTACGCCAAGCACACCGTGTTCTACGACGCGCTGCCGCACCACTTCTGCGAGTTCGACGTGCTCGACCGCTCGACCGGCGAGTTCCTGTCCACACCGGAACGTCGCCGGCTCCTCGAAGGCACGCCGGTGGTGTCCGTGCCGGTGCTGCACGAGGGGCCGTTGCGCCGCCTGAAGGACCTGACCGCGTTGATCGGCCCGTCCACGTGCCGCACCTCCGGCTGGCGTGACGCGCTGGTCGAGGCGGCACGTGTGGCCGGCCAGGACCCGGAAGTCGTTGTCGCGGAGACGGATTCCGACGACGACATGGAAGGCCTCTACGTCAAGGTGGAGGAGGACGGGCGCACGGTCGAGCGCTACAAGTGGGTGCGGCCGACGTTCCTCACCGCCGTGCTGGACTCGGGCAGCCACTGGCAGGACCGCCCGATCCTGCCGAACCAGGTGGTGGCCCGTGTTTGAGCGACTCTGCCCCTCCGGTCCGGAGTGGACGCTCGACTGGGACGCCGTGCGTTCGGCGTTCCCGTGGGTGCGGGCGATGGAAGGTGTGCCACAGGATCCGGTGCACCACGCCGAAGGTGACGTCGCCACGCACACCCGGATGGCGTGCGAGGCCCTGGTGTCGTTGCCTGAATGGCGTGCGCGTCCTCTCGCGGATCGTGTGCGGTTGTTCGCGACGGTGCTGCTGCACGACGCCGCGAAGCCGTTCCGCACCCAGATCGCCGACGGCCGTGTGACCGCGCACGGCCACTCGCGCGCCGGCGACCTGCTGGCGCGCAGGCTGTTGTGGGAGATGGGAAGCCCGATCGCCTGGCGCGAGCACGTCGCCGCGCTGGTGCGGCACCACCAGGTCCCGTTCTGGGCGCTGGAACGGCCCGACCTCGACCGCATCGCGTTCCGGGTGAGCCTGCTCGCGCGCAACGACGACCTGGCGACCCTCGCCCGCGCCGACATCCTCGGCCGGATCTGCGGCGACGCGGACTCCGTGCTGGAGAACATCGCGCTGTTCGAGGAGTACTGCCGCGAACGGTCGTGCCTGGACCGCCCGCGCGCCTTCCCGTCCGACCACGCCCGCTTCCAGTACTTCCGCACGCCCGGCCGCGATCCGGAGTACGCCGCCTACGACGACACGCGCGTCGAGGTGACCGTCCTGTCGGGCCTGCCGGGCGTCGGCAAGGACCACTGGATCGCCGCCCACCGGCCGGGCTGGCCGGTGGTGAGCCTCGACGCGGTGCGGTCCCGGCTCGGCATCGCGCCCGACGGCGACCAGCGCGCGGTGGCCGCCGCCGCGTTCGAGGAGGCCCGTGTGCTGCTGAGGGCGGGGGAGCGGTTCGTGTGGAACGCGACCAACATCTCCCAGCAACTCCGCGAGCGCTGCATCGGACTCGCCGCGGACTACCACGCCCGCGTCACCCTGGTCGGGCTCGAAGCACCGAGGAACGTGATCCACTCCCGCAACCGCGCCCGCCCGGAACCGGTGCCGACTGCCGTGATCGACCGGCTCGTCGGCAAGTGGGAGGCGGTCGACCCCACCGAGGCGCACGTCGTCGAACGCGTGGACACGGCACCTCCGACCCGCTAACGGCGGTGTTCGCCGTGGTGGCCCACCGCGCGGACGAGCCACAGGGTGCCCGCGCCGGCGACGACCAGGACGGCGATGCCGGTCAGGAAGCCGACGCTCGTGAACGAGTCGTCGGGCTGGGGTGGCGGGCTGCCGCCGGGGTTCGACTGCGCGATGGCGGGCACGTTCGTCATCTGCAGCGAGTTCGCCTTCACCAGGCCGGTGCTCTCCAGCAGGAGCATGTGCTTGAGCAGGAGGGTCAGGGCGGTCTGCGAGGCGATGCGCGAGGGCAGGTTCTTGGTCGTCGCGCGGGCGTGGGCGACCTGTGTGATGAGCGAGCCGTCGGCGGCGCGGGACAGGTTCGCGTACATGCTGTCGAGCTCCTCGCCCGAGCTGGACGAGATGGCGTTCGCCCACGACTTCTGCTCCGTCGTCGGTTCGGACGGCAGGTCCACGCCGATCTGCCAGGCGGCCTCCGCGACCGCCTGGGTCAGCTGCGTGTGCTCGGCGGCGAGCTGGCCCGCGACCCTGCGGACCTTCGCGTCACGGGCGCGGTCCGAGCTCTCGCGGCTCGCCGGTTTCTGCCACAGAGAATGCTGGGTGAGCAGCACGAGCAATTCCCGGTCCGACGGTTCGACGTTCTGACCGATTACCCGGACCGGGTTCACCTGCGCTTTGGCGGTCACGAGTTCGAGTGCGGAGGGGTCGACCTTGCCGGTGTTCTCCAGAACCGTCATTGTGCGAATCAGCGTCTGAACCGTCTGGTGGGAAAGCGTGCGAATTGCGGTGTTCTGTGTTGTGGCGCGCGTTTGCACGGCCATTGTCAGAAGGCTGCCCTGTGCCTGCCGGACGATCGTCGCGTAGGCGCGGTCGTGGTTGTCACCGGTGCGTTCCGCCATCTCGTCGATGAGTGACTGGTGTTCACCGCTGACGTCGTTCGGCATGACGACGCCGAGTTCCTGAGCGGATTTCCGGAGATCGACGTCGAGCCGGGAATGTCCCTCGAAGATGTCCCGCCCGGCATTGCTGATGCCCGCGTCGGTCGTGCGTGAGGGAACTTCTTTGCTCACCGGGAGGAGCCAGGAGTTCGCTTGGCGCAAAGTGACCAGAAAAGAACGGTCGGACGGTTGCGGATCAGTTGATTGTGCACTGGCCGGCACGGCTCCGATGAATGCCCCCAGAAATACGACAGACAAGGTGGTGAACAGCGCCGCGCGCTGCCCCAGCGTGCCCAGACGGTGACGCATAGTGCCCGTTCCTCCCCGCGATCGAGCTGCCTTCGAAGGTGATACGTGCAGGTGGGGTCGGGGTTCACGGCACCTCTGCACGGGTCGATGTGATGTGGATCACAGCACATTCCGCGAACCATTCGTCGTCGATTTACGTACCCGAGAGGTTTTCGCGTTCGCGCTGTACTATCTGGTGGATTCCACGCTCGGCCACCGAGTCGCTAGGACTGCCGCCCGAAGCGAACCCGTCGCCGATATCTGGGGAGGTCGTCAGCTTCATGGGTGATCAGGGCAAGGTCGCGCAAGCCCATCAGGACGAAGAATTGCTCGCGCTGCTCTACGGGCAGTTTCAGCGGATGCTGTTCTCGCAGGTCCTGTGCCTGACCAACTACGACCGCCAGTGGACGGAAGACGTCGTCCAGGAGACGTTGATCAGGGCTTGGCAGAACTCCGCGAATCTCGTCCGTGAACCGGGGATGTTGCGCGGCTGGCTTTGTACTGTGGCTCGTCGCATTGTGATCGACGGATGGCGCAGTCGTCAGGCGCGCCCGCAGGAAGTGGAATTGTTGCGACCGGACATCGCCGAATCTCCGGACGACACCGAACAAACACTTTCGGTGATGGTCATCACCGATGTAGTACGCCAATTGAGTGATGAACACCGTTCAGCTATCTACGAAACGTATGTCATGGGACGAACGGTGAAGGAGGCCGCGATCGTTCTCGGAGTCCCGGAAGGAACCGTCAAGTCCCGGTTGTACAAGGCGATGCACACGATCCGCCGGGCGCTGCAGGACAGGAGCTAGTGATGGTGATCCGTCAACCACATCACGGGCACGCGGAGCAGGACCAAGATCAGGAGAACCGCACGGGCCAGGAAGGTCCGTGCGGTGATGTGGCGGCGTTCGCGCTGGGTGTGCTCGACCCGGCGGAGCACGTTGGCTTCTCCCGGCACCTAGCCGGGTGTGAGAACTGCAGGCGGGACGCGGCCGACTTCGGCATGTTCGCGCCGGTGCTGAGGCCGGTGCTGCGCGAGAACCCGCCCGGCACGCGCCGGCCGTGCTCGATCGCTCGCAGCGTCCTGGTGGTGGCGGCGGGCGTGGTGGTGGCCATCGCCGCGGTGCTGTCGGTCGTGGAGTCGCTGGCCTCGCACGCCGATCCCGTCGACGTCAGCACCCTCGTCCGTGCCGCGCCCGTCCACGACGAGTGGTTTCCGCTGCTCGAACGCGGGTGAGTCCTGGTGAGAGGCGGAGAGCAGGCAGGCGAGGCGCAGCCACGCGCGCACCAGCCCGGCGAAGATCATCGCTCGCCCTCACCCTTCGACCGCGAACAGCTCACGGTTTCGTCGACCGTTACCTGTGGGTAAGTTTGCCCGACCACGAAGCGCAGGTCTCTACGGTCGCCACCGAAGGAACACCGGCACCTCCGGCCTGCGGTCCTCTCGGTACCGAAGGCAGGGAGTAGACAGAGGTGACATCTCCACTACTCGGCCGGGACGCGGAACTCGCGACTCTCGGACGCTTGCTCGACGACGCGGTCGCGGGAACCGGCTCGTGCGTCGTCGTCACCGGCGGGTTCGGCATCGGCAAGACGGCGGTCCTCGACGCGCTCGCCGCCGAGGCCCGCGACCGCGGCTTCACCGTGCGCCTGGCCAAGAGCGCCCGCCTCGAAAGTCACCTCCCCGGCGCGGTGGTGCGCCAGCTCGCGCCGTGCCTCGCGAACGTGCACGACCTCGAAGAGCTGTACGCGCGCGCCGCGAACTCCTCCCGCAAGGCGCCGATCCTCATGGTCATCGACGACGTGCACGTCGCCGACACCTTCTCCAAGCGCGCGCTCGCCTACCTGCGTCCCCGGCTGCGGCACATGCCGGTGGTCATCGCACTCGGCGCGTCCCAGGGATATCTGGCCACGGACGAGGTCACGCTGCCCGAGATCGCCGGTTCCCACCCGAACCGCCTCGACCTCGACGGCCTCGACGTCACCGCCATCGGCGCCCTCACCGAGAACCTCCCCGGCCGCGACCCTCAGCGCTGCCACGAGCTCACCGGCGGCAACCCCTATCTGCTGCAGGCGTTGCTGCGCGAGGAGGGCGAGGGTTCCGCGTCGGTCGGCGAGCTGATCGGCATGCGCCTGCGCGAGTACACGGGCGCTGCGGAGGTAGCGCGGTCCGCGGCCGTTCTGGACGGTGACGCCGGACTCGAACTGCTGTCCGCGCTCACCGGGTTCGACGCGCTGCCCGCCGTGGACATGCTCGTCCGGCTCGGCGTGCTGGCTGACACCGACCCGCTGACGTTCCGGCATCCGTTCGTGCGCAACAGCATTCTCGCCGACATGCCGATCGCGGTCCGCTCCGCCGCGCACGCCCGCGCCGCCCGGCTGCTGTTCGACTCCGACGCACCGGACGAGCGCGTCGCCGAGCACGTGCTGAAGGCCAGATCCGTGCGCTTACCGTGGTCCGTCGGCCTGTTGCGCGAGGCCGGCGGCGTGGAACACCTGGAACGAGCGCTGGAAGAGCATCTGTCCGAAGAGGACCGGCTCTCGATCGAGGTCGAGCTCGGACACACGGAACACCTGCAGGACAGCGCTTCGGGACGCGATCGGGTCCGCGACGCACTGATGCGGTGCGAGAACCCGCAGCTCGCCGCGAACGTCGCGCTGGCGTTGATCCAGCGCATGTGCACGGGCACGGACGCGCACTTCGCCGTGTCGCTCGCGATCATGGTCGTCGCGCGGCTGCTGCCGGAGGACCGCGACACGGTCTGGAACCTCGTCTGCACCACGTACCTGCTGGCCGCCAACCGCGACGCGCGCATGGCCAACTGCGCCGGCAAGTACTTCGAGGACCTCGTCGGCGAAACCCCGCGGGACCCGAACCTCCAGCGCGCCCGGTCGGCGTTGCTCGCGGTCGGCAACGCCCGCAGCGGCGACTCCTACGCCGAAGCCGTCGAGAACGCGCTCGAAGCACTCGAAGGCGACTGGGTCGACGTCTTCGGCGAGGCCTACCTCTTCACGTTCCTGGTGCCGGTGCTCGGCGACAACCCCGAGCACATCACCAAGTTGTGGCTCTCGCACAGCACCGCGCCCGTCTCGCACGACCCGCACCTGCGCCGCGGGATGCTCAGCATGATCGCCCGCGCCTGCGCGTTCCACAACGGCGGTGACCTGGCGCGCGCGTACACGTTCCTGACGCCGCCGGTGTCGACCGGCAACATGGACTGCCCCGCCGTCGTGCTCGCGACCGCGAAGCTGGCCGAGGTGTGCATCGAGATGGGGCAGTTCGACGAGGCGGCGCCGCTCGTCGCCGAGGACGGCACCCTGTTGCAGCACATCAACATCGTCTACGCCCGCGGCCGGCTCAAGCTCGCGTCCTGCCACGCGGAGGGCGGGCTGGAGGACCTGCTGGAGGCGGGCAGGCGCCTCGCCACGCGCGAGATGCCCAACCCCGCGCTGATGCCGTGGCGCCACCACGCCGTGCGCGCCCACCTGGCACTGGGCAACCGCGACGACGCGGCACGGCTCGCGCACGAGGAGCTCGACCTGGCCAAGCGGTGGGGTTCCCCGCGGGTGATCGGGACGGCGTTGATGAGCGTCGGCATCAGCACCGACGACGTCGACGTCCTCGCCGAGGCGGAGCAACTCCTCGCCTCGACACCGCACCGGCTGCTGCACGCCCAGTCGTCGTACTGGCTCGGTCACCACCTGCGCCGCAAGGGCCGCGCCGAGGAGGCGGCGGGGCACCTGCGGCAGTCGTTCGACCTGGCCCGGCACCTGAGCGCGCACCCGCTGGCCAAGCTCGCGGGCGACGAGGTCCGCGACGGCGACGACCAGGTGCAGGGCCTGACCAAGCAGGAGAACCGGGTCGCGCGGATGGCGGCGCAGGGCCTCACGAACCGGCAGATCGCCGAAGCCCTGCACCTCACCCGGCGGACCGTCGAGCTCCACCTGTCGAGCGCCTACCGCAAGCTCGGCATCACGGGACGCGCCGAGCTCGTCGCCGCCCTGTGGTCCTGAGCAGCTGGGGTCTTGAGCAGCTGTGGTTTCTAGCCGAGCTGGGACGCCTCGCGGGCGAGCGTCTCGATGCGATCCCAGTCGCCGGCCTTGAGGGCGTCCTTCGGGGCCAGCCACGAGCCGCCGACGCAGCCGACGTTCGGCAGCGCGAGGTAGTTCGCCGCGGTCTGCGGCGTGATGCCGCCGGTCGGGCAGAACCGGATGTGCGGGATCGGCCCGCCGATCGACTTGAGGTAGTCGACCCCACCCGCCGCCTCGGCCGGGAAGAACTTGAGCGCGTCGAGCCCGCGCTCGGCCAGCCGCATCACCTCGGACACCGTGGCCGCGCCCGGCAGGTACGGCAGCCCGGTCGCGTCGGCGGCGTCGAGCACGCGGTCGGTCGTGCCGGGGGTGACGAGGAACGCCGCCCCGGCCTTCGCGGCCTGCTCGGCGTGCTCCGGCGCCGTGACGGTGCCGGCGCCGATCACGATCTCCGGCACCTCGCGCGCGACGTTCTCGATCGCGGCGAGCGCGGCGGGCGTGCGCAGCGTGAGCTCGATGACGCGGACGCCACCGCGCAGCAGCGCCTGGGCGAGCGGCACCGCGTGGTCGGCGTCGTCGACCACGACGACGGGGATGACGGGCGAGAGCGCGAGCAGGTCGGCTCCGGTGGTCGCGCCGTGGGTCACTGGTCAACTCCTTGATCGAAAACCGATATATCGCATACTGCTCGGCCGCTCGGGGCGGCAGCCTGGGCCTTGCTGGGCGGGCCTTGCTGCGGTCCGTCGCACCGAGCCCGACGACTTCGTCGCACCGAGCCCGACGACTTCGTCGCACCGAGCCCGACGACTTCGTCGCACCGAGCCCGACGACTTCGTCGTGCAGGTCTGTCGTCGTCGAACCGCCCGCACCTGTGCGACGAGTTCGTCGCAGCCGCGTGAGGAGTCCGTCGACCTCGTCGTCAGACGGGCTCGCTCACGTGCGGCTCAGCGGTCGTTCCGGTGGCCAATATATTGCTCGTGGCCGCCGGGACTAGTGGTGTGTGACCGGCGCGAAGTGGTCGGCGGTGATGGGACCGAACACCGTCGCCCCGCGGTCGGCGGGCCCGACGCTGCGGCGCAAAGCCGCGAACAGCTCGCGACCGGTGCCCATCCACTCGCGGCTCGTCGGCGGGAAGTCCACCAGCGGGCGGGCGGCCAGCTCGTCCGCGGCCACCTGGACCTCCAGGGTGCCGGCGGTGGCGTCCAGACGCACGACGTCGCCGTCGCGGACCCGGCCGAGCGGGCCGCCGACCGCCGCCTCGGGGGTGAGCTGGATCGCGGCCGGGATCTTGCCCGACGCGCCGGACATGCGTCCGTCGGTGACGAGGCCGACCTTGTAGCCGCGGTCCATCAGCACGCCGAGCGGCGGGGTGAGCTTGTGCAGTTCGGGCATGCCGTTGGCCTGCGGGCCCTGCTGCCGGACGACGACGACCACGTCGCGGTCGAGCTCACCCGCCTTGAAGGCCTCCTGGAACGCCTCCTGCGTGGTGAAGACGCGGGCGGCGGCCTCGACGACGTGGTTCTCCGACGCCACGGCCGACACCTTGATGACCGCGCGGCCGAGGTTGCCGGAGAGCATGCGCAGGCCGCCGTCGGAGGCGAACGGGTCGGAGGCGGGGCGCAGGACCTCCAGGTCCAGGGAGCGGCCGGGGCCGTCGACCCAGGTCAGCTCGCCCTCGACGAGCTTCGGCTCCTGGCGGTAGAGGTCGAGGCCGAAGCCGGCCACGGTGGTGACGTCGGCGTGGAGCAGGCCGGAGTCGAGCAGGGTGCCGACGACGAACTGGACGCCGCCCGCCGCCTGGAAGTGGTTGATGTCGGCGCTGCCGTTCGGGTAGACCCGCGCGATCAGCGGCACGATCGCGGACAGGTCCGAGAAGTCGTCCCAGCTCAGCTCGATGCCCGCGGCGGCGGCGATGGCGACCAGGTGCATCGTGTGGTTCGTGGAGCCGCCGGTGGCCAGCAGGGCCACGACGCCGTTGACCACGGCCTTCTCGTCGACGACGTGCGCGATCGGCGTGTAGCCCTCGCCCTTGGCCATCTCGACGGCGCGGCGGCCGGCGTGCTCGGTCAGGGCGCGGCGCAGCGAGGTCCCCGGCGGGACGAACGAGGCGCCGGGCAGGTGCAGGCCCATGACCTCGACGACCATCTGGTTCGAGTTCGCGGTGCCGTAGAACGTGCAGGTGCCGGGGGAGTGGTACGAGGCCGCCTCGGCCTCCAGCAGGTCGTCGCGCGACGCCTTGCCCTCCGCGTAGAGCTGCCGGACGCGGGCCTTCTCCTTGTTCGACAGGCCCGACTCCATCGGGCCCGCGGGCACCAGGATCGACGGCAGGTGCCCGAACGACAGCGCGCCGATCAGCAGGCCCGGCACGATCTTGTCGCACACGCCCAGCAGCACGGCGGAGTCGAACATCTCGTGCGACAGGGCCACAGCGGTCGACATGGCGATGACGTCGCGGCTGAACAGCGACAGCTCCATGCCGTCACGGCCCTGCGTGACGCCGTCGCACATGGCGGGCACTCCGCCCGCGAACTGGGACACGCCGCCGACGGAGCGCACGGCGTCCTTGATCCAGGCCGGGTACTCCTGGAACGGCTGGTGGGCGGACAGCATGTCGTTGTAGGACGAGACGATCGCGACGTTGGACTTGCGCAGCGCGCGCAGCGCCGCCTTGTCGCCGCCGGTGATTCCGGCGAAGCCGTGCGCCAGGTTGCTGCACGCGAAGCCGGACCGGGACGTGCCGTCCTGTGCGGCGGCCGCCACTCGTTCGAGGTACGCACGGCGGGAGTCGGCGCTCCGGGCGGCGATCCGGCGTGTCACCTCGGTCAGGACAGGATGCGGTTCGGTCATGGGGGTCTCCGGGTCATCACGGGCCGTGGTGGGGCCCTCACGAGACGACAACGGTGGCGTCCCACGGACGGGCGTGACGCCACACACAGTAAGTCATGGCTGGTCGCAAGCACAAAAACGATTCAGTAGCTGGGAGGTGGCCAGTTTTGAATCTTGGCGTGTGGTGCTTGTCACATGGCTTGAGATTGGGCAGAGTGCGGGGCACGACCTTGGAACGGAGGTGTCCCATGAACTCCACGGAGATCGTCGAGCTGCGCCGGGTCATCGGTCAGATGCGGCACGCCGTCAGCAACCTGCGCGCCAGGTATGGCGACGTGGCGGCCGTGCAACGGCTGGCCAACGACGTTGAGCGCATGGACATCGACGCCACCGAACTCGTCGACCTGAGCACCCCGAGGCAGCGCGAAGCGCCTCAAGTGGAACGCGAGGTCGTGGTCGTGCCCGACACGCCCTACGACGAGTCGCTCTGGAAGGACGCGGACGACGAAGGACTCGGTGGGTACCGGCACCGGACCTGACCCAGCCCTACCTCACGGCCCTCGCAGTCAGCGGGGGCCGTTACGCGTTTCCTCCACAACGACGTGGACCCCCGGAAAGGTGACCAATGGCGAGGGCAGAGATCGCCGCCAGGACTCTGCGCACGGACCGATGGTGGCTGCCACCGCTGACGACGTTCGTCGGCCTGCTGCTCATCTCGATCTACGCGGCGTTCCGCACGTTCCAGGGGAACTACTACTGGGTCGACCAGTACCACTACCTCACACCGATGTACTCGCCGTGCCTCACCGAGGAGTGCGTCCCGGCGGCGAGTCACTTCGGCCAGTGGTTCCCGGCGCTGCCGGGGTTCCTGACACCGCCGCTGCTGATCATCCCGTTCCTGCTGGGATTCCGGATCACCTGCTACTACTACCGCAAGGCCTACTACCGCGCGGCCTGGGCGTCGCCGCCCGCGTGCGCCGTGGCCGAGCCGCACAGCAAGTACACCGGTGAGACCAGGTTCCCGCTCATCGCGCAGAACCTGCACCGCTACTTCTTCTACGCGGCCTCGCTGCTGTTGCTGGTCAACATCTACGACGCGGTCTCGGCGTTCAGCACCGGCCTGGGCCTGGGCAACATCATCCTGCTCGTGAACGTGAGCCTGCTCGCCGCCTACACGCTGAGCTGCCACTCGTGCCGCCACATCGCGGGCGGGCGGCTCAAGCACTTCTCCAAGCACCCGGTCCGGTACTGGACGTGGACGCAGATCTCGAAGCTCAACAACCGGCACATGCAGCTGGCCTGGGCGTCGCTGATCTTCGTCTGCCTCACGGACCTGTACGTCGCGCTGGTCGCCTCGGGAACGATCTCCGACCTCCGCTTCATCAACTAAGGAGTGGTTTTGCCCGAGCTGGAAAGGCATTCGTTCGACGTTCTCGTGATCGGCGCGGGTGGCGCCGGTCTGCGTGCCGCGATCGAGGCCCGTGAGCACGGCCTGCGCGTCGCCGTTCTCTGCAAGTCGTTGTTCGGCAAGGCCCACACCGTCATGGCCGAGGGCGGCATCGCCGCGGCCATGGGCAACGCGAACGAGAGCGACAACTGGCAGGTGCACTTCCGCGACACCATGCGCGGCGGCAAGTTCCTCAACAACTGGCGCATGGCCGAGCTGCACGCACAGGAGGCGCCGCAACGGGTCTGGGAGCTGGAGACCTACGGCGCGCTGTTCGACCGCACCAAGGACGGCCGGATCTCGCAGCGCAACTTCGGCGGCCACGAGTACCCGCGCCTCGCGCACGTCGGCGACCGCACCGGCCTCGAACTGATCCGCACGTTGCAGCAGAAGATCGTGTCGTTGCAGCAGGACGACTTCAAGGAGTTCGGCGACTACGAGGCACGCCTGCGGGTGTTCCAGGAGTTCACCGTCACCGAACTGGCCAAGGACGGCGACAGGGTGGCCGGCGCGTTCGGCTACTGGCGCGAGTCCGGCCGGTTCGTCCTCTTCGAGGCGCCCGCCGTGATCCTCGCGACCGGCGGCATCGGCAAGTCGTTCAAGGTCACCTCGAACTCCTGGGAGTACACCGGCGACGGCCACGCGCTCGCGATGCGCGCGGGAGCCTCGCTGATCAACATGGAGTTCATCCAGTTCCACCCCACGGGGATGGTCTGGCCGCCGTCGGTGAAGGGCATCCTCGTCACCGAGTCCGTCCGCGGTGACGGTGGCGTGCTGCGCAACTCCGACGGCAAGCGGTTCATGTTCGACTACATCCCCGAGGTGTTCAAGGACAAGTACGCCGACAACGAGGACGAGGCCGACCGCTGGTACACCGACCAGGCGAACAACCGGCGCCCACCGGAGCTGCTGCCGCGTGACGAGGTCGCCCGCGCGATCAACTCCGAGGTCAAGGCGGGCAGGGGATCGCCCCATGGCGGCGTCTTCCTCGACGTGTCCACGCGTCTGCCGGCCGAGGAGATCCGCCGTCGGCTGCCGTCCATGCACCACCAGTTCAAGGAACTGGCCGACGTGGACATCACCGCGCAGCCGATGGAGGTCGGCCCGACCTGTCACTACGTGATGGGCGGCGTCGAGGTCGACCCGGACACCGGATCCTCTTCCGTACCAGGGCTCTACGCGGCCGGTGAGGTCTCCGGCGGCATGCACGGATCGAACAGGCTGGGCGGCAACTCGCTGTCCGACCTGCTGGTGTTCGGGCGCAGAGCGGGCGCCGGAGCCGCGGAGTACGTGCGAGCGCTCAAGGAACGTCCCGCCGTCTCGGAGGACCTAGTCACCGAGGCACGGGCCACGGCGCTCAAACCGTTCCAGCAAGAGGGCGGCGAGAACCCGTACACGCTGCACATGGAGCTGCAGCAGTCGATGAACGACCTCGTCGGCATCATCCGCCGCGCCGGTGAGATGGAAGAGGCGTTGCAGCGGCTGGAGAAGCTCAAGGAACGCGCGCGGTCGCTGACCGTCGAGGGCCACCAGCAGTTCAACCCCGGCTGGCACCTGGCGCTGGACCTGCGCAACATGCTGCTGGTGTCGGAGTGCGTGGCGAAGGCGGCGTTGCTGCGCACCGAGTCCCGCGGCGGTCATACCCGCGACGACCACCCCGTGATGGACTCGGAGTGGCGCCGGAAGCTGCTGGTGTGCACGACTTCCGCCGAGGGCGTCGACGTCGTGGAGAAGCCGCAGATCCCGATCCGGTCCGACCTGCTGGATCTGTTCGACCGCACCGAGCTGGAGAAGTACCTCACCGCGGAGGAGTTGTCATGAGCTACCAGGGGAAGTTCCGGGTGTGGCGCGGTGACGACTCCGGCGGCGCGCTGGAGGACTTCACCGTCGAGGTCAACGAGGGTGAGGTCGTGCTCGACATCATCCACCGGCTGCAGGCCACGCAGGCGCCGGACCTCGCGGTGCGGTGGAACTGCAAGGCCGGCAAGTGCGGTTCGTGCTCGGCGGAGATCAACGGCCGCCCGCGCCTGCTGTGCATGACCCGGATGTCGACCTTCCAGGAGGCGGAGACGATCACGGTCACGCCGATGCGGACGTTCCCGATCATCCGCGACCTCGTGACCGACGTGTCCTTCAACTACACCAAGGCGCGCGAGGTCCCGTCGTTCACACCGCCGAAGGACCTGGCACCGGGCGAGTACCGGATGCAGCAGGTCGACGTCGAGCGCTCGCAGGAGTTCCGCAAGTGCATCGAGTGCTTCCTCTGCCAGAACACCTGCCACGTGGTGCGTGACCACGAGGAGAACAAGGAGGCGTTCTCGGGGCCGCGGTTCCTCATGCGGGTCGCCGAACTGGAGATGCACCCGCTCGACACCGCGGACCGCGTCGACCAGGCGCAGGACCAGCACGGTCTCGGGCTGTGCAACATCACCAAGTGCTGCACCGAGGTGTGCCCCGAGCACATCCACATCACCGACAACGCGCTCATCCCCATGAAGGAGCGCGTCGCCGACCGCAAGTACGACCCGATCGTCTGGCTCGGCAACAAGCTGTTCAAGCGGTCCTAGCGACCGCCTGCGGAACGACCAGCCGGGACTCGTAGGCCATCACCACGGCCTGCGCCCGGCTGGTCAGCCGCAGCTTCGTCATCACGCGGTTGAGGTGCGTCTTCACCGTGCCCTCGGTGACCGACAGCCGGGCCGCGATCGCCGTGTTCGTCAGCCCCGTGCCCACGAGCCTGAGCACCTCGCGTTCGCGGTCCGTCAGCTCGTCCAGCCCGACCGAACGCCACGGCGAGGCGTCCGCGTCGCCCCTCAGATAGGCCGCCACGAGCCTGCGCATCACCGTGGGGCTGAACTGCATCTCCCCGGACGCGACGGCGTTGATCGCGGCGATCAGCCTGGCGGGCTCGGACTCCTTCAGCACGAACCCGGCCGCGCCCAGCCGCAACGCCTCGTGGACGTGCTCGTCCAGGTCGAAGGTCGTCAGCACCAGCACCCGCGAGGACGCCGCCACGCGTTTGAGCGCGGCCAGCCCCGGCAGGCGGATGTCCAGCAGGATCACGTCCGGCCGCGACGACTCGGCCAGCGCGGAGGCGGTGTCGCCGTCCCCGGCCTCGCCGACGACGGTCAGATCAGGTGAAGCGTTCAGCAACGCGACCAGGCCCGCACGGAACAACGGCTGGTCGTCGACCACAAGCACGCGCGCCACAACGTCCCTCATTCAGTGACGTCACCGCGGAAGTTCCCCCACCAGGAGCGTACCGCGAAAGTTGACGGGAGATCCACTCTTCGTGAGACGACCGGGTTCCGCTCACGCCGCTACGTTCCGCTTCATGCACACAGCGTCGGCCGACCTGCTCGCCGTGCGGACGATCACCGTCGACGGCTCGGAAGTCTGGCTCCGGGTCACGGACAGCGCTGCCGATCTGGAGATCCGGTGGGCGGGCGCCGGGGAGCGCGGGGGAAGCCTCGTGCTGTTCCCCGCGGGCGATCGCTCACGCCGGCTGCTGGGCACCGGCCTCGCCGCCGGCACCACGTTCTGCCTCGACGTCGCGGGGGAGTCCGGGCAGGACTGGAGCGGCGTCGTGGACTGGAACGTCTGAGAACGCCGAACGGGGCGTGTCCGATGTGGACACGCCCCGTTCGACAGCCGGTGCCGGTCTCAGATCCCGCCCGCGCCGGACGCGTGAGCGAGCTGGACGTCCTTGGCGTCGTCGTTGTCGAGCTTGATGACCTTCTTGTTGCGGCGGTTGCGCTTCTCGAGGTAGTTCGCGAACCACGTGAGCAACAGGCACAGTCCGATGTAGATCAGGGCGACCACGATCATCACCGAGATCATCGGCCGACCGAAGTTCACCGCGTCACCACCGATGCGCGTGCCCCACCGCAGCAGCTCCTCGAACGTGATGAGGAAGCCGAGCGCGGTGTCCTTCAGCAGCACGACGAGCTGGCTGATGATGGTCGGCAGCATGGCCCGCAGCGCCTGCGGCAGCAGCACGAACGTCATCACCTGCGTCTTGCGCATGCCCAGGGCGTACGCGGCCTCGCTCTGGCCCTTCGGCAGCGAGTTGATGCCCGCGCGGAAGATCTCCGCGAGCACCGAGCCGTTGTACAGCATCAGGCTGATCACGACCGCCGTGAACGCGCTCAGCTTCACCCCGGCCACGGGAAGGCCGTAGTAGAAGAAGAACATCATGATCACGAGCGGGATCGCGCGGAAGATCTCGACGATCACCGCCGCGGGACCGCGCACCCACGAGTGGTCGGACAGGCGCGCAGCCGCGAAGATCGCGCCGAACACGAGCGCCAGCACGGCGCCTGCGCCGAACGCCGACAGCGTGTTGCCGATCGCCTCGACGAGCGAGAGCTGGATCTGCTTGTAGTTGATCCAGTCGAGCCTGCGGGCGGTGAACTGGTCGGTGGCGACGAACCGCATGACCACGTACGCGATCGCCGCGAGCGCCGCGGCGATGCCGACGACGGCCATGATCTTGTGACGGACGCGGGCCTTCGGGCCCGGGACGTCGAACAGCACCATGCTCATCGGGCCACGCTCCACCGCTTCTCGAAGACCTGCTGGACGTACGTCAGCGGCATCACCAGGACGACGAAGCCGATCGCCACCCAGAGGAGTCCGAACAGGACGTTGTCACCCTGCTCCGACAGCGCGTCGCGGATCGAGCCGGCCTGCGGGACGGCGAAGCCCGACGCGACCGTCGTGTTCTTCAGCAACGCGATCATGGTGCTCGTCATGGGCGGCACCACCGAGCGCAGCGCCTGCGGCAGCACGACGTTGCCGAGCATCTGCGTGAACGTGAGACCGAGCGCGCGGGACGCCTCGGCCTGCCCGACCGGCACCGTGTTGATGCCCGAGCGCACGACCTCGCAGACGAAAGCCGCGGTGTAGAGCGACAACGCGACCACGGCCGCGGTGTAGGGCTCGATCTTCACGATCTCCAGGAGCGGGTACGCGAAGAGGAAGAACACGAACACCAGCGTCAACGGCGTGTTGCGCAGCACCGTCACGTAGGTCGCCCCGATGCTCCGGAAGACCGGAACGGGGCTGACCCGCAGGGCGGCGAGGAGCGTGCCCAGCACCAGCGACAGCACCGCGGAGATCGCGAAGAGCTGCAGGGTCTGGCCAAAGAGCCGCAGGAAGAGATCTAGGTTGTTGGTGAGGACGCTCATCGGTTTCCTTGCCGTCCGTCCGCCTTCAAAGGAACGGCCGGTGGACCCACGCGGGATCCACCGGCCACGTGATCAGCCGTCAGTAGCGGTCGATCGTCGGCTTCTGGGCCGCCGAACCCGACTTGCCGAGCGTGCCGTCGTAGATCTTCTGCCAGTCGCCACCGTCGAGAGCGGCCTGCAGGACGTCGTTCACCTTGTCGCGCAGGGCCTTGTCGTCCTTGGGCAGGCCGATGCCGTACGGCTCGCTGGAGAACGTCTTGCCGACGACCTTCAGCTTGCCCTCCTCGGCGGCCGCGTAGCCCTTGAGGATCGCGTCGTCCGTGGTGACCGCGTCGACCTCACCGTTGAGCAGCTTCGTGACGCACTGCGAGTAGCCCTGGAACTCCAGGATGTTCTCGGGCTCGGTGTAGTTGTTGTCGCGGATCTTCTTGATCGGCGTCGAGCCGGTGACCGAGCAGACCTTCTTGCCCTTGAGGGTCTCCGGGCCGGTGATCGTCGACTCGTCCTTCTTCACCAGCAGGTCCTGACCGGCGACGAAGTACGGGCCGGCGAACGCGACCTTCTCCTTGCGGCCGGCGTTGATCGTGTAGGTGCCGACGTAGTAGTCGACGTCACCGTTGATCAGCGCCTGCTCGCGGGCGGCGGACTGGATGGTCTTGAACTGGATCTTCTCGGGGTCGAAGCCGAGCTTCGCCGAGACCAGCCGCGCGATGTCGATGTCGAAACCGCTGTACTTGTTCGTCGTCGGGTCCTTGTAGCCCAGACCCGGCTGGTCCTCCTTGACACCGACGATCAGCGAGCCGCGCGTCTTGATCTTCTCGAACGTGGGCGAACCGTCGACCTTGACGTCCTTGGCGACCTCGAACAGGCCGGCGGGCGCCGCCGTGTCGGTCGGGCTGCCCTCCTTGCCACACGCGGTCAGGGCCAGTGCGCCCGTGAGCAGCACCGCCGCAAGGGTGCGAACCCTCATCGTCCTTCTCCTGCCATTCGTTCGAAAGTGGGCTGACTACTAGTGAGTCAGGATCTTGCCAAGGAAGTCCTTCGCGCGGTTGGACTTCGGGGCCGAGAAGAACTCTTCCGGGGTCGAGTCCTCGACGACCTCGCCGTCGGACATGAAGATCACCCGGTCCGCGGCCTTGCGGGCGAAGCCCATCTCGTGCGTGACGACGAGCATCGTCATGCCGTCCTTGGCCAGGCCCGTCATGACGTCCAGGACCTCCTGGACCATTTCGGGGTCGAGAGCCGAGGTCGGTTCGTCGAACAGCATCACCTTGGGCTTCATGGCGAGCGCGCGGGCGATCGCCGCGCGCTGCTGCTGCCCACCGGAGAGCTGAGCCGGGAACTTGTCGGCCTGGTTCGCGATCCCGACGCGCTCCAGCAGTTCCATCGCGGTCTTGCGCGCTTCGGCGGCAGGGGTCTTGCGGACCTTCACCGGCGCGAGCATGACGTTCTCGACGATGGTCTTGTGTGCGAAGAGGTTAAAAGATTGGAACACCATGCCGACGTCGGCACGCAGGCGAGCCAGTTCTTTTCCTTCGGCGGGAAGCGGCTGCCCGTCGACCTCGATGACACCGGAGTCGATCGGTTCGAGGCGGTTGATGGTCCGGCACAGGGTCGACTTACCGGAACCCGACGGCCCCAGCACGACCACGACCTGCCCCTTCGGCACTTCCAGCTGCACGTTCTTGAGCACGTGCAACGGGCCGAAGAACTTGTCCACACCCGCCACACGAATCATCGGCGGTGCAGAGGCGGCAGTCATCCAGTCCTCCATTTGGGGTCGTCGGCGTTGGCGGAAACCTAGGTGTCCGCCACCACACCAGTCCAGGACATTGAGCAAGACTTAGGGTCTCAACTCTGTCACAGGCAGACATCGGTTGCCCGGGAGGTAGCGAAAGTGCGCGTGCTGCTCGTCGAGGACGACGACAGGGTCGCCGAGGCCTTGGTCCCCGCCCTGACCAGGCGGGGTTTCCACGTGGACCGGCAGGCCACTGGCCGCGGCACGCTCGACCGCCTCGCCGGCGTCGACGTGGTGCTGCTCGACCTCGGACTGCCCGACATGGACGGTGTGACGCTGTGCCGTGCCATCAGGGCCGCCTCGGACGTCGCGATCATCGTGGTGTCGGCGCGAGGTGAGATCGACGACCGGATCCTCGGCCTGCACGCAGGGGCCGACGACTACCTGGTCAAGCCGTACGACGTGGGCGAACTGGTCGCCCGCGTGCACGCCGTCCGACGCCGGCGCGGCGCCGATCCCGTGGGGGTGGGCGCGGTGTCGACGGAGGTGTTCGAGACCGGCGACGTGCGGGTCGACCTGGGGCGTCACGAGGTCACGGTCGCGGGGGAGTCGGTCGCTCTGTCGCGCAAGGAGTTCCAGGTGCTCGCGCTGGTGATGGCGGCCGGTGGCGCGGTGTGCACGCGCGAGCGGATCCTCGCCGAGGTGTGGGGACGCACGTGGTCAGGCGCGAACAGGACGCTGGACGTGCACGTGGCGACGTTGCGGACCAAGCTCGGCAGGCCCGCGTTGCTGGAGACGGTGCGCGGCGTCGGGTACCGGCTGGGGCAGGTGTGATCTCGATTGGGTGATCATGGTTCGGCGTGTCGTGATCGGGTGGGGTGAGGGCCGGTGAGGTCCCGGTTGCTGGGCGTGGTGCTCGCCCTGGTCGTGCTGGTGCTGGTGGGTCTGGGCGCGCCCCTGGGCCGCAACGTGGCGGCCGCGGAGCAGCAGGAGATGTTCCTCGACCGGCTCACCGACACGAGCCGGTTCGCCTCGCTGGCGGCGCGGCCGCTGATCGACGACAAGCCGGACCTGCTGCGGCCGGAGCTGCAGCGCTACGACGAGATCCACGACATCGGCGTGGCCGTCGTGGCGCGCGACGCCCCGACGGTGCCGCTGGTGGCTTCCCGCAACGACCTCGCGCTCGGCGAGAGCGGTGTGCAGGACCTGGTCAGCAAGGCACTGGCCGGGCGGTTGCCGGAGGCGCCGCCGCTGTTCATGCCCTGGAACGAGTCGCGGCTCGTGCTCGCCGAACCGATCCTGGTCGACGGCGAGGTGCGCGGCGCGGTGATCACGTTCTCGCCCACGACGAAGACCCGCTTCGAGGTGCTCGCCTGGTGGGCGCTGCTGCTCGCGGCGAGCCTGCTGGTGCTGGCGCTGGCCGTCCTGCTGGCGCTGCCGGTGGTGCGCTGGACGTTGCGCCCGGTGCAGGCGCTCGACGACGCGACGGGCAAGCTGCTCGCCGCGGTGGTGCGGGGCCGGCCGGTGCCGCCGGTCGGCGCGGAGAGCGGGCCGCCGGAACTGAGGCAGCTCAGCCGTTCCTTCGACCAGATGGCGGCGAACGTGAGCGACGTGCTCGCGTCCCAGCGGGCCTTCGTCGCCGACGCCTCGCACCAGCTGCGCAACCCGTTGACCGCGCTGAAACTCCGTCTGTCCAACCTGGAGGGTCACGTCGACTCCGAGGCCGAGGTGCACCAGGTCGAGGCGTTGAGCGAGACCGACCGCCTCAACCGCATCCTGGACGAGCTGCTCGCCATGGCGCGCGCGGAGTCGAGCTCCGTGGATCCGGTTCCTGTCGACGTCGACAGGTCCGTGGCGGCGCGGCTGTCGGCGTGGCAGTCGGCCGCGGCGGCGAAGGAGGTGCACCTCGTGCTGGACGGGCAGAAGGTCGGCATGGTCCTGGCCCCGCCGCGCGGGGTCGAGACGATCCTGGACGCCCTGCTGGACAACGCGCTGAAGTTCACCGCGGAGGGCACGCTGATCGTGGTCGACGCGCGCAAGTCCGACGGGATCGTCCGGCTCTCGGTCGCCGACCACGGACCCGGTCTGCAGCCCGACGAGCTCGAACGGGCCACCGACCGGTTCTGGCGCAGTCCCGCCCACCAGAACGTGCCGGGATCCGGGCTGGGCCTGTCGATCGTGCGGCTGGTCGTCGAACGCGTCGACGGCGTCGTGCGGCTGGAGTCGCCAGAGGACGGTGGGCTGAAGGTCGTGGTGGAGCTTCCGGCCGTTTAGGTCGCTAGACCTTGTTCTCGCGGTAGTAGCGCATCGCCCCGTTGTGCAGCGGCACCGGTGACGTCTCGATCGCGGACCGCTGCTCGATGGTGCGCGCGGCCGAGTGCGCCTTCACGAGTTCCGGCTGCCCCTCGAACAGCTGCCGCACCAGCGCCTCGGCCACGTCGTCGGGCATCTTCTCGTTGACGAGCAGGAAGTTGCGCACGACGAGCGTGATGACCGGCCCGACCGGGTCGGACTGCAGGTTGTACGTGGACGCGGGCAGCGTCGCCGAGCCGTAGACGGGCTTCTCCTGCCGGAACTTCGCCAGCACGTCGCTCAGGTCGAGCATCCGCACCCCGAGCCCCTTGGTGAGGTCCGTGATCGCCTTGGTCGGCAGGCCTCCCGACCAGAAGAACGCGTCGAGCCTGCCCTCCCGCATCGCCTGGGTGGAGTCGTTGAGGTTGAGGTTCACCGCCTGGGGCGTGACGCCCGCCGACTTCAGCAGCGCGCTCGCGATGATCTCGACACCCGACTCCCGCCCGCCGATCGACACGCGCAACCCGGAGAGCTGGGAGATCTTCGTGATCGGGAGGTCGGCGCGGACGATCACCTGCAGGTAGTCGTCGTGCATGCGGGCCAGCGCGCGCAGCTTGTCCGAGCCGGGGACGCCGTCGAGCGCGTCGGCCTGCGAGAAACCGACCTGGGCCTGGTCGTTGATCAGCCGGGTGACGTTGTCCTTGGAGCCGGCCGTCGCCACGACCTGGGGCTTCGTGATGCCGAGCCGCCCGCTCCAGATGTCCGCGAGACCCTTGCCGAGCGCGTAGTAGACGCCGTCCTCGCTGCCGGTGGCCATCGTGATCTTGACGTTCTCGACCGTGCTGCCGCAGCCCGTCAGGACCGTTGCGGCGGTCAGCAGGCTCACGGCGACATGCACTCGTCCCAGCACCAGCGCATCGTGCCACGGGGCCAGGCGGTGATTGCACCCGACGAAGGTCTCGCCTGGTCACGGCGCACGTCGGCGCCGCTTTGTCCGGTCCGCGCGACTCGGGCGTTTGACCAGGGGTTATCGTGTTGGGCGTGAGTACCGCGCAGGTTCGCAAGAGCTTCCAGATCCGCACGTTCGGGTGTCAGATGAACGTGCACGACTCCGAGCGGCTCGCCGGACTGCTCGAAGACGCCGGCTACGAGCGGGCCGCCGGTGACGAGCAGGCCGACGTCGTCGTCTTCAACACCTGCGCGGTCCGCGAGAACGCCGACAACAAGCTGTACGGCACGCTCGGCCACCTCGCCCCGCAGAAGGCGGCGCGGCCCGGCATGCAGATCGCCGTCGGCGGCTGCCTCGCGCAGAAGGACCGCAGCGAGATCGTCCGGCGCGCCCCGTGGGTGGACGTCGTGTTCGGCACGCACAACATCGGTTCGCTGCCGGTGCTGCTCGAACGCGCGCGCCACAACGAGGAGGCGCAGGTCGAGATCCTCGACGCGCTGGAGACGTTCCCGTCGTCGCTGCCTGCCGCGCGCGACTCCGCCTACTCGGGCTGGGTGTCGATCTCGGTGGGCTGCAACAACACCTGCACGTTCTGCATCGTGCCGTCGTTGCGCGGCAAGGAGAAGGACCGCCGTCCCGGCGACGTGCTGGCCGAGGTGCAGACCCTCGTGGACGAGGGCGTGCTGGAGGTGACGTTGCTGGGCCAGAACGTCAACTCCTACGGCGTCGAGTTCGGCGACCGGCTCGCGTTCGGCAAGCTGTTGCGCGCCACCGGGGAGATCGACGGCCTGGAGCGCGTGCGCTTCACCTCGCCGCACCCCAAGGACTTCACCGACGACGTCATCGCCGCCATGGCCGAGACGCCGAACGTGTGCCACAGCCTGCACATGCCGCTGCAGTCCGGTTCGGACCGGCTGCTCAAGGCGATGCGCCGCTCGTACCGCACCGAGAAGTACCTGGGGATCATCGACAAGGTCCGCGCCGCCATGCCGGACGCCGCGATCACCACGGACATCATCGTCGGGTTCCCCGGCGAGACCGAAGAGGACTTCCAGGGCACGCTCGACGTGGTGCGCCAGGCCCGTTTCTCGTCGGCGTTCACGTTCCAGTACTCGAAGCGCCCGGGAACGCCCGCCGCCGACCTGCCGGACCAGCTGCCGAAGGCCGTGGTGCAGGAGCGCTTCGACCGGCTCGTGGCGCTGCAGAACGAGATGACGCACACGCTGAACAAGGAGCAGGTCGGTCGCACGGTCGAGGTCCTCGTCGCCACCGGCGAGGGCAAGCGCGACGCCGAGACCCTGCGCATGAGCGGCCGTTCCCGCGACGGCCGGCTCGTGCACTTCACGCCGGGCGCCACGGTTCCGCGTCCCGGTGACGTGGTGCAGACCGTCGTGACGTACGCGGCCCCGCACTACCTCGTCGCGGACGGCGAACCGCTGTCGTGGCGCCGCACCAAGGCCGGTGACCGCTCCGAGGCCGGCATCAAGCCCAAGACCGCGGGCATCGGCCTCGGTCTGCCGTCGTTCGGAGCACCCGCGCCGCTGCCCGCCGTGTCGGGGTGTGCCGCACAGTGAGTGATGAGGACTTCTTGCGCAACGAAGTGGACGAGGTCGAGCGCCAGGCCGCGAAGAGGATCGATCCCGGCACGGGAGCGCTGACGATCTCGATCGCGGTGCTCGCGATCCTGGTGTCGCTGATCCTGCCGTGGGTCGGCGAGCACACGGGCCTGCAGGTCGTGCTGGGCGAGTCGGAGCTGTTCCTCCCGACGCTGTTCTCGTACCTGGCCCTCGCCGTCGGCGTGGCCGGCTCCGGGATCACGCTCGCGGTGCGGCGCTGGGTGCTCACCTGGGTGTGCTCGCTGGGGCTGTTCGCGGGGTCGATCATCGGGGTCCTGTCGATCTGGACGCAGCAGACGACGACGAGCAACAAGACCATCGGGCCCGGCCCCGGCATCGGTCTGGTCATCGCGGTGATCGCGGTGGTCGTCCTGCTGGTGAAGTGGGTGAAGATCGCGGCCTCACGCCCGCCGCAGCTCTGACGTTCGGGCTGTAATGAATTCCGGCGCGCCCTCGATTCGCTGGGCGTGACGGATGCGGTGGACGGCAACGCGAACACCATTCAGGGCGACAACAAGGGCACGTCCGTGCAGGCGCAGACGATGCGGGACGTGTACCTGCCCGGTTCCGGGAAGAAGTCGTCACTCCTGGCCCGCGCCGCCATCGTCCTCGGAGTGGTGGCGGCGCTGACCGTGGCCGTCGCCGCCGCCGTGTACCTCAAGAACGACGACCAGCCGGCCGCCCCGGCGACCACGGTGGTGTCCGCCCCGCCGTCGCTCGCCACGACCACCCCGGCGCCGTCCCCGCCGACGTCGACGTCGGACGTGACGACGGGCACCGTGCCGACGGGCGTTCCGCGCACCACCGCACCGCCGCCGCGTCCGACGACCGTTGCGCAGCCGGCACCTCCCGCGCCCCAGCCGGCGCCCGTGAAGCCCGCGACCGACGGACCGGGTTACCTGGTGCCCGCCGGCAACGCCCAGCGCGCCGCGGACTTCTACCAGAACAGCTGGAACGACGTCGTCATGTGGGAACGGCACCCGGCGAGCGACGGCACCAGCTTCCAGCCGTTCTGGGCGCGCGAGTTCCCGGACGCGAACCCGTCCGTCTTCCGCATCCGCAACCAGCGCGGAAATCTCTGCATGGAGCCGGTGTACCAGGAGAACTTCGGCGAGCACATCAAGGCGAACGCGTGCTCGTGGGGCAACGACGCGCAGCTGTGGCAGACCGTGAACACCAGCCAGGTCGCGCACGTGGCCTCAGGTCGCTGCCTGGGCACCGCCAACGGCTCGTACGACAACGGCACCTGGCTGATTGCCTCGCTGTGCACGGGCAGCGACGACCAGAAGTGGCGCATAAGCCGCTAGGGCGTGTCCCGGACGTTCATCTGGGACACGCCCTGGAACGTCCAAGAGCACCTCTCCCGGGTGGGAGAGGTGCTCTTGGACGTTAGAACCTCTAGCGGGTCGCCAGCGCCTGCTCGGCGGCGGCGAGCCACTCGCGCCACTGGGCGGCCTGCGCCTCGGCCTGCTCGGTGCGGCGCTTGTCGCCCGCGGCACGGGCCTTCGCGGCCTGAGCCTCGAACTGCTCCACGCGCTCGCGGAACTGCGCCACGCGGGCCTCGGCCTCGGGGTCGGAGCGGCGCCACTGGGCGTCGACCGCGCCGCGGACCTTCTCCTCGATGGAGCGGAGCTTGCCCTCCAGCTCGCGGATGCGCTCGCGCGGCACCTTGCCGATCGCGTCCCAGCGCTCCTGGATCTTGTAGAGGTGGTTGCGCGCCGCTTCGAGGTCGCCCGACGGGTCGATGCCCTCGGCCTCGGCGAGCAGCTCCTCCTTCAGCTTCGCGTTGGCCGAGAACTCGGCGTCACGCTCGCTGAACGCCTCGGAACGCTTCTGGAAGAACGCGTCCTGCGCGGCGCGGAACCGCTGCCACAGCGCGTCGTCGGCCTCCTTGGGCGCACGCCCGGCGGCCTTCCACTCGACCATCAGCTCCTTGTAGCGACCGGCCGTGGGGCCCCAGTCGTCGGAGTCGATGAGCTTCTCGGCCTCTTCGACCAGCGACTGCTTGGACGACTTCGCGACCGAACGCTGGCGGTCGAGGTCCGCGAAGTGCGAGCCGCGACGGCGGTTGAACGCGTCACGGGCCTTCGAGAACCGGCGCCACAGCTGCTCGTCGGTCTTGCGGTCGACGCCGCGGATGGTCTTCCACTCGTCGAGGATCTGACGCAGGCGGTCGCCCGCGACCTTCCACTGGGTCGACTCGTTCGCGATCGACTCGGCCTCGTCGACGAGCGCCTGCTTGCGCGCCACGGACTGGGCTCGGGCGGCCTCCTTGGCCTCCTTCGCCTTCTCCATGCCCGCCTCGGCCCGCTCCAGCACGTGCTCGACACGGGCGGCCAGCGCCTTCAGGTCGCCGACGACGGCGGCCTCGGCCAGCTGCTCCTTGACGTGCTTCGCGCTGGTCAGGGCGTGCTTGGGGTCGCCGGCGCCGGACTTGAGCCGCGACACGAGCAGCTCGACCTCGGTGCGCAGGTCGTCGAAGCGCCGCGCGAAGTGCGCGAGACCCTCGACCGGCTCGCCCGCCTGCCACGACCCGACAGCGCGTTCGCCGTCCTCGGTCTTCACGTACACGGTGCCGTCGGCGTCCACGCGCCCCCAGCGGTCAGGGTGGTCCGACGCCACGGGGACGGCCGGAGGCGTCGCCTGCGCCGCGGTCTCCTTCGGCGTTTGTTCGACCCCGCCCTCGGCTGCACCCTCGACCGGTGCGGTCTCCGCCGCGGTCTGCGGTGTGCTGTCCTGCTCCGACATCGCCGGTTCCTCCCATCTGACGCCCGTGCCTGCCACGGGCGCCCCGCCGTTGGCGGGGCCGATGCAATACGGGCGCTGGAGGGTCTCCCGTCCCCAGTTCCCCGCGCGCATTCAAACAGGTCAGAGCTCGACTCGGTACTGGGAGTCCACGATAGGTAGCCTCGTTCGTTGTGATCACCCGCGCTGCGGTGGTGCCGCACCCACCCCTCCTGGTGCCGGAACTGGTCTCCGGCGCCGCCGCCGAAACCGAGCCCGTACGCGCCGCAACCCTTGCCGCAGCAGGAAAACTGCCCGGTCCGTGGTTGGCGGTGGCGGTCGACGACAGCGGCCCCTCGACGTTCGTGCCGCCGCTGTCGGGAACTTTTCTCGGTTATGGGGTCGATGTGCCCGCGTCACTCGGCGGTGACCTGCCGCCGGACGCCACGATTCCGTTGCCAGTGCTAATCACCGCGTGGCTGCGGGAACGCTGCGCAGTCGAGGTGTCACGCGTTGAACTCGTCCCCCGTGACCTGCCCACTTCCGACTGTGTCTCGTTTGGACAACAACTCGCCGCCGAGTCCGGGGACGTCGGCCTGCTGATCCTCGGTGACGGCTCGACCCGGCACGGCCCGCGCTCGCCCGGTTCCGACGACGAGCGTTCGGGACCTTTCGACGACTCGGTCCACCGTCTGCTGGCCGCCGCCGATGTGGACGGCCTGCTCGACCTCGACCCCGGCCTCGCCCGCGAACTGGGCGCGCAGGGCCGTGCGGCGTGGCAGGTCCTCGCCGGAGTACCCGGCCCTTGGCGCTGTTCGGGCGCTGAGTTCTTCGCACCGTTCGGCGTGGGCTACCACGTCGCCGTCTGGGAGCGCCCGTGATCACGCCCATCGCCGTTGTCGGACCTACTGCTACCGGCAAGTCCGACCTGGCCGTCGCGCTCGCCGAGCGGTTCGGGGGAGAGGTCGTCAACGCCGACGCCATGCAGCTCTACCGCGGCATGGACATCGGCACGGCGAAGATGCCCGTGCAGGAACGCCGTGGCGTGCCCCACCACCTGTTCGACGTGCTGTCGGTCACCGAGACCGCTTCCGTCGCCGCCTACCAGCGCGAGACGAGGGCCGTGATCGAGGACCTGCTCGCCGCAGGGCGCCCGCCGGTCCTCGTCGGAGGTTCGGGACTTTACGTCCAGGCGGTGCTCGACGACCTGAAGTTCCCCGGCACGGACGACGCGGTCCGCGAGCGCTTCGAGGCCGAACTGGCGTCGGTGGGCCCGGAGGCGTTGCACCGCCGGTTGCAGGAGCTCGACCCGGCCGCCGCGATCGCGATCCTGCCGTCCAACGGCCGCCGCATCGTGCGCGCGCTGGAGGTCATCGAGCTGACGGGACAGCCGTTCTCCGCGAACCTCCCCAAGCCCGGCCCCGCGCGGTACGGCACCGTCCAGATCGGTGTCGACCGCGAGGTGTCCGAACTGGACTCGCGCGTCGACCAGCGGGTGGACGTGATGTTTTCGTCGGGGCTTGAGGCCGAGGTGCGCGCGCTGGTCCGGATCGGTCTGCGCGACGGCAAGACGGCGTCGCGCGCACTGGGCTACCAGCAGGTGCTGTCCGCAATGGACGGAGCCTGCACCATCGACTTCGCCGCCGAGGAGACCAAGCGCGCCACCCGCCGGTTCGTGCGCCGGCAGCGGTCGTGGTTCCGGCGTGACCAGCGCATCACCTGGCTCGACGGTGCTCGGCCGGATCTCTTGGACGCCGCCGGTAACCTTGTCCCGTGGAGTTCGTGAAGGGGCACGGCACGGAGAACGACTTCGTCGTCCTGCCCGACCTCGATGACCAGCTGGACCTGACCGTCGCGCGCGTCCAGGCGCTGTGCGACCGGCAGCGCGGCCTCGGCGCCGATGGCGTGCTGCGCGTCGTGCGCACCGCGACTCCTTCTGGTGGCAAGTGGTTCATGGACTACCGCAACGCCGACGGCTCCATCGCCGAGATGTGCGGCAACGGCCTCCGCGTCTTCGCCCGCTACCTGGTCGACGCGGGCCACCAGCCGCAGGGCGAGTTCGTCGTGGGCACTCGCGCGGGAGACCGCACGGTGACGACGCACCCGGACGGCTCCGTCACGAACGACATGGGCCCCGCGCGGGTCACCGGCACCTCCATCGCGGCGGTGGACGGCGCCGGCATCGGCGGCTTCGCGGTCGACGTCGGCAACCCGCACCTCGCGTGCGTCACCGACGTCCCGGTCGAGAGCTTCGACCTCACCGTGCCGCCCGGCTTCGACCCGGTGATGTTCCCGCACGGCGTCAACGTCGAGCTCATCAACGTCATCGGCGACAACGCCCTGCGCATGCGCGTCTACGAGCGCGGCGTCGGTGAGACCCGGTCGTGCGGCACCGGCACCGTCGCGTCCGTCGCCTCGTGGCTCTCCGGCCAGGGGCGCACGACCGGCGAGGCCACCGTCGAAGTCCTCGGCGGCCGGGTGCGCGTGACGATCGAGCCGACGACGTCGACGCTCACCGGACCTGCCGTGCTCGTCGCGCGCGGCGAGCTCGACAAGTCCTGGTGGGACGCCCTCGTCTGACCTTCAGCCGATATCCGATATATCAGCTGCCCGATATCAGTTGCCCGGTATCAGCTGTTCGGCACATCAGCCCAGGTCGTAGACCTCGATCTTCCCGAGCCGGTCGGGCTTGACCACGGACGGGTTCGAGTCGGGCGCCGTCAGGCACACGAGCTTGTCGCCGACGACGGCGACGGCGAAGCACGTCTGCGTCGTCTCGACCCTGTGCGTCACCTTGCCGCCCTCGGCGATCCGGAACACGGCGGGCTGCAACGCCGGCGCCACCCACACGCCGTCGCCGTCGCCCGCGATGCCGTCCGGTGCGATGCCGAGCTCCTTGACGTCGGCCCACACCCTGCGGCCCCGCAGCGACCCGTCGAGGTCGACCGAGAACGCGGTGAGCTTGAACGCGACGGTCTCGGCGACGACGAGGACGTTGCCGCTCTCGGACTCGCCGCTCGGGTCGGGCAGCAGCGCCATGCCGTTCGGGAACTTGAGGTCCTCGGCGACGACGCGGACGGACCCGTCGGGCCCGACGAGCGCTAGCGACGCGCCCAGCGGGTCGAAGTCCGGTTCGAGCAGGCGGGGGATGCCGACCTCGTCGATCAGGCCGTGCAGGTCGAAGCCGAAGTTGCCGACGTACGCGCGGCCCTCGCCGTCGACGAGCAGGTCGTTGGCGTGGAACGTCGCGATATCCGATATATCGGCGTGGACGACGAGGTCGTCGCCGACGAGCTTGCGGACCGTGCGGTCGAGCATCGACACGACGAGCAGGGTTCCGTCGGGCAGCCAGCCGAGACCGGAGGGCTGGCCGTCGAAGGCGGCGACGACCTCGTCGGCACCGCTGGTGAGGTCGAGGGCGTGCACTTCGCCCGCGTAGAAGTCGGAGTAGTAGAGGCGGCCGTCGGGACCGCGTCGCGGCCCCTCGCCGAAGTGGAGACCGTCCCGCAGCACCGAGGTATCAGCCATGGGCCTCGACGCTAGACGTGGTCGGCAGGTCGCGCATAGACCGCAACGGCGAGAACAGCACCCACAGCATCCCGCCCACCGAGCCGGCGAGCGACACCCACAGCGTCGGCACGATCCCGATCCACGACCCGAGCCCGCCGCCGAGCAGCGCGCCCAGCGGCGTCGCGCCCCACACCACCCAGCGGATCGAGGCGTTCATCCTGCCGAGCAGGTGATCGGGGCAGATCGCCTGCCGGTAGCTCACCTGGCCGACGTTGTAGACGACGATCCCGAACGACGTCACCGCGAGCGCGACCATCGGGAGCACCAGCCCCAGGCCGTCCGAGATGAACGGCAGCGCCAGGGTGAACGGCCAGGTCAGCAGCGGGATGAGCCAGATCATCCTGGCCTGCCCGACGAGCAGGCCGATCCGGTACGCGAACGCCGCGCCCAGCACGCCGCCGACCCCGCCCGCGCTGAGCACCAGGCCCGCGGTTCCCTCGCTCAGGTCCACGGTCTGCAGCAGGAACAGGATCATCACGGCGTTCTGGATGCCGTGGAAGAAGTTCGACGTGCCGGTGCAGGCCACGATCGAACGCAGCGTGGTGTTGCCGAAGACGAACCGCAGGCCCTCCATGATCTCGCGGCGCAGGTGCGGGTCGGGGTGGCGTTCCGGCACGGGCTCCACCGTCCGGATCCGCGCGAGGAAGAACGCCGAGCTCAGGTAGCCCAACCCGGTCGCGAGGACGCTGTTGGCCGCGCCGAGGAACTGGGCCGCGTAGCCGCCGATGGCCGGTCCCGACACCTCCGCGACCGACAGGCTGGCCTGCAGCTTCGAGTTGCCCTCGACGAGCTGGCCGCGGCCGACCAGCGACGGCAGGTACGACTGGTAGGCGACGTCGAAGAACACCGTGCACACGCCCACCGCGAGACTCACCACGACGAGCTGCGTCAGTCCGAGCACACCCAGCCACCACGCGAGCGGCACGCTCAGCATCAGCGCCGCGCGGACGACGTCCATGGCGATCATCAGCGGCTTGCGGCGCATCCGGTCGACCCACACGCCCGCGGGCAGGCCGATCACCAGGAACGCCATCGTGCTCGCCGCGGCCAGCAGACCCATCTCGAACGGTGTCGCGTCGAGCACGCCGGCGGCCAGCAGCGGGATGACCGTCATGCCGACGGTCGCGCCGAACTGGCTGATCGTGTCGCCCGTCCATAGCCTGCGGAAGTCGGGGTGCCCCCAAAGCGCCATGCCGAGGAGTCTGCGCTGAGTGATTGGAAACTGTCAATCACTTAGACTGGGCTCGTGTCACTCCCCAGGAAGCGACGGCCCGCGACGAGCGACGAAGCCGCCGCGCTGAGCTCTGACCTGCGGCTGCGGATGATCCGCATGACGTTCGACCGCCCGCTCACCAACAAGGAGCTGGCGCAGCGCCTGGGCAAGGACCCGGCCACGACGCTGCACCACGTGCGCAAGCTCGTCGCCGCCGGATTCCTGGAGGCGATGCCTCCCCGCGCGGGCAACAGGGGTGCGAAGGAGATCCCCTACCGGTCGACAGGGCTGTCCTGGCAGCTCGACAACAGCGAAAATGCGCTCGCCGTCGGCGAGGCGATGCTGCACGCTTTCCTCGGCGAGGTCGCCGACATCGGGCTCAGTGACGTGGATCAGAGCCGTCTGGTCGTCACCGTCGACCCCGAGGAACTAAAGCAGCGGCTCGCAGCGTTGATGGATGAGCTGGCCGCGCAACCGGTCAATCCGGATGTTCCCCGTGTGGCGATCTACCTCGCGGTGTATCCGGGGGACTGACCAAGTCCGTGGGACGATGAAGGGCAAATGACGGAAAACATCCAGAGCACAGAGTTCGACCCCCAGTTCGACGACGAGTCGTGGGAAGACGACTTCTCGACGGGTGACTACGAACTCGCCGAACGCGCCGCATTGCGCCGTGTCGCGGGGTTGTCCACCGAGCTCGAGGACATCACCGAGGTCGAGTACCGGCAGCTTCGCCTGGAGCGGGTCGTGCTCGTCGGGGTGTGGACCGAGGGCACGGCGGCCGACTCCGACGCGTCGATGGCCGAGCTCGCGCGCCTCGCCGAGACCGCGGGTTCCGAGGTCCTCGAAGGTGTCGTGCAGCGGCGGGACAAGCCCGACGCGGCGACGTACATCGGCTCCGGCAAGGTCTCCGAGCTGCGCGACGTCGTGCAGTCGACCGGCGCGGACACAGTGATCTGCGACGGTGAGCTCTCGCCCGGCCAGCTGCGTCAGCTGGAGGAGAAGCTCAAGGTCAAGGTCATCGACCGCACCGCGCTCATCCTGGACATCTTCGCGCAGCACGCGCGGTCCAAGGAGGGCAAGGCGCAGGTCGAGCTGGCCCAGCTGCAGTACCTGATGCCGCGCCTGCGCGGCTGGGGTGAGACGTTGTCACGGCAGGCCGGTGGTCGTGCCGGAGGCGGCAACGGCGGTGTGGGTCTGCGCGGTCCCGGTGAGACCAAGATCGAGACCGACCGCCGCAGGATCCGCGCGCGCATCGCCAAGCTGCGCCGCGAGATCGCCGCGATCGGCGTCATCCGCGAGACCAAGCGGGGCCGCCGCACGGCGAACGAGATCCCGAGCATCGCCATCGCCGGCTACACCAACGCGGGCAAGTCGTCGCTGCTCAACGCGCTGACGGGCGCCGGAGTCCTGGTGGAGGACGCGCTGTTCGCCACCCTCGACCCGACGACGCGCCGCGCGCTGACGCCGGAAGGCCTGCCGTACACGCTGACCGACACGGTCGGCTTCGTCCGGCACCTGCCGCACCAGCTCGTCGAGGCGTTCCGCTCCACGCTGGAGGAGGTCGGCCAGTCCGATCTGCTCGTGCACGTGGTCGACGGCTCCGACGGCATGCCGGAGAAGCAGGTCAAGGCCGTGCGCGAGGTCCTCGCCGAGATCAACGACGAGTCCGGCACGCCGATGCCGCGCGAGCTGCTCGTCGTGAACAAGATCGACGCGGTGGGCGACCTGGGCATGGCCCGGCTGCGGCACCTGTTCCCGGACGCGGAGTTCGTGTCGGCGCACTCGGGCCTCGGCATCGAGGAACTGCGGGTCCGCATCGCCGAGCTGATGCCACGGCCCGAGGTCGTGGTCGAGGCCCTCGTCCCGTACGCGCGCGGCGAGGTCGTCGCCCGCGTGCACCGCGACGGCGAGGTGCTGTCCGAGAAGCACACGGAGTCGGGCACGCTGCTCAGCGCCCGCGTGCGCCCGGACCTCGCCGGCGTCCTCGGGGAGTTCGCGACGAACGGGACGCCTGCTTGATCCTCCCGCCTCCACCGGTGGACGTGTGCCCGGTAGCCATGCAGGAGCTCTCCGGGCTCACGTCCAACGGCAACGAACTCTTCGCCGTGAGCGACAGCGACAACGGCACGCTGCGCATCCAGGTCATGGGCCGCGACTGCGTCGTGAAGCGCACGATCACCGCGCCCGTCGACCCGTACGACGTCGAGGACCTGGCGATGACACCGGACGGCACCCTCTGGGCGTCCGACACCGGTGACAACAACAAGTCCCGCTCCACGGTCGCCCTGCACAAGGTCTCGCCCTCGGGCGCCGTGGAGCGGTTCCGCGTCACGTACCCGGACGGCAAGCACGACGCCGAGGCGCTGCTGATCGACAAGTCCGGGACGCCGTACATCATCACCAAGGAACCCCTGGGTTCCGCACTGGTATATCGCCCGGCGGCTCCGCTGCGAACTGATATATCGGTGCCGTTGGAGCAGGTCACCCGCGTGTCGCTGTCGTCGACCGACACCCCGGGAGGCCCCCTGGAGGGCACCCTCGACTCGCGCCTGGTGACCGGCGCGGCCTCGACGGCCGACGGCTCCGTCATCGCCCTGCGCACCTACACCGACGCGTACCTCTACCCGGTCCCCGACGGCGACGTCGTCAAGGCGCTGTCCGGCGACCCGGTCCGAGTGCCGCTGCCGAACGAACCCCAGGGCGAGGCCATCGCCTTCGACCCGGACGGCACCCTGCTCTCCGCCTCCGAAGGCGCCGGCACCCCGATCCGCGCCGTGGCGGGCGCCGCCGCACTGGCCCAGCCACCCGCGCCGACGACCACGACCCCGCCACCGGTCACCGACGAGCAGCAGTCCGCACCCGCGGATCCGTCGAGCGGCTCCTGGCAGAACTGGCCCCTGGCACTGACCCTGGGCGGTCTCATACTCGTCGCCGCCCTCGTCATCGGTCTGCGCTTCCGCAGACGCGCCTAGGGAGTCTTCGGAAGATCGGCGAGGAACGCGGCCATCCGGGGCAGGTCAGCCGCACGCACACGACCGGTCAGGCGCCCGACGATCGACCCGCCGGTATTCCGCTGAACGACGTCCACCTCCACCTTGCCGTCGTCGCCCGGCTCGCGGAGCACGGTGAACTCGCCATCGCCGATACACCGCCTGGTCTCGCCGTCGTGCAGACCAAGGGCCCGCTCGAGCACCGCGACGAGCCGGCCCAGATCCGCCTCCGGCTCTCGGTGCTCGAACGTGACGTGCTGCTGCATGGCCAGGCCGATCATGTCCGGCGGCAGCTCGCTCGTGGTCAGCCGGGGAGTGCGGCTCAGCAGGACCGGAATGACCTTCTTGTCGTGTGCCAGCGCCTTGGTGATCTCGGTGCGCACCCAGTCCTCCTGGGCGTCGTCGTGGGCCGCGAGCTCGTCACGCCAGGTGGGGCCGATGATCACCAGCATCACCCGGCAGCTCTCCAGCGCTCCCATGATCGCTTTGTCGTAGCTCTCGCCCGGTGCCACCGATCGAGTCGCCCGGAACACGGTGTCGCGCCCGAACAGCTGGGAGAGCTTCTCGTCGAGGTACGCGGCCACGTAGGCGTCGTGCGCCGAGCGATAGCAGAGGAAGATGCTCGTCACCAGCGCCTCTTCAGGTCGGTGGGGGAGGCGCCCGGCAGGGGACCACCGGAGGTGGGCACCAGCGCCGCGGACAACTTGGGCGCGAGCTCGCGCACCGCTGGGTCCGAGTTCCAGCGGTTGAGCATCCTGGCCAGCTGGCGCAGATCGCTGCGGATCGTCGCGGAGTGAGCCACCGCGGACACCTGGAGGATCTCCTCGGTCAGGGCGCAGACGCGACCGATCTCGCGCAGGCTCGCCAGTGCCAGCGTGAGACGGGCGGCGATCTTCGCCCACGCCCTGCCGTTCGTCTTCTGGTCGTCGTCCAGTTCCGGGGCGAGGACCTCGACGGCCTCGGCGGGCATGCCCAGGTCGTAGAGCGACCAGCCCTCGGCCAGTTTCAGGGGATTCAGGATTCGCGTCGGGCCGGCGACCGGGCCGCTCTTCGCCCGCCGCTCTCTCTCGGCGAGCGCGTCCTGCTCGATCGCGCGATCCATGCAGGTGCGGAAACTCCGGAAGTCACCCGCGAGCGCGTGCCCCTGGGCCTCGCGGGACAGGCAGGAACTGAGCCTGCGCGGAGTGCGCGCGAACCTGCTCGCCTGTTGGGCGGCCGTGATGGTGCCGTAGGCGTCCTGCTGGTACAGCGAGATGTTCGCCTTGCGCACGTAGGCGTGGGCGATCATGTCGTTGTCCCCGACGACTCGCGCGAGTGCCGCGCTGCGGTCGATCCAGGCGCGCGCGGTGATGTCGTCTCCCGCCTCCTGGGTCATCCAGCCGGCGAAGTCGGTGAGGTGCGCGGTCAGCCGCAGGGCGTCGTTGCGCATTGACCCGTGCAGAGCGTCCGCGAGCGACTCCAGCGCGGCGATGTGGGGAACGAGCATGCTCGCCACCACCGACGGGTTGAGCGTCTGACCGAGCTTGCGGACCTCGTCGTACATGCTTTCGAACGCGGACAGCGTCTGCTCGGCCTCGGTGTCGTCGAGCAGACGCGGCGTCTCGGCCGGAACGTCCTCGGGGACGGGCCGGCCAGGTGGAGGCGAAGCCGGAGGTTCGGCTCGCGGCACGAAAGGTTTCTCGTGCAGCGCGATGAGCTGCCCGTCCGCTTCGAGAACGGCATCGGCGATCCGCGCGAACTGGGTGCTCGGCGCCTTCTTGCCGGTCTCGATCTTGCTCACGAAGCCCTTGCTGTAGCGGACGCGCGCGGCGAACTCGGTGGCCGTCAGGCCGGCGGCGGCGCGGCGACGCCGAAGCTCGGCCCCGAACTCCTCTGATGTGTCCATTGCTCACCTCGTCCAAGTCAACACCCTGGACCAGTATGCATCATGAGCAGCGGGTTTCCCAGTTGGGAAACTCCTGAATAGGACGACCTATGCTGGTGGTGATCCGCCAAGCCACGGCACGACAGCCGTACGCGGAAGCTGATCACCAGGCGAGTTCGGTTCGCGGACGGGGTGGATGCGATGACAAGGGCGAAACGGCCGGTGCGGGCCAGACTCACGGTGGCAGAGCCCAGCGAGCCGCCGAGCAGGTGGAGCAGTGCGGTGGCCGCGGTCGCGGACGGGACCACGCAGATCGCGGTGGGTGGTGTCCTGATGGCGACCTTCGGCGGTGAGGTCACCAAGTGCTTCGTGACCGGTGAGGTGGGAGGGCGCTGGTGGTTCCTGGCGCTCGCGATCGCGGGCCTGGCGATCCTCCTGTTCGGCGTGTGGCAGCGGGTGACGGCGGGCAGTCGGACGCAGACCGGAATCGTGGCGGCCTTGACCGGTCCCCGCGGCGGACACGCCCGGATCCGTCAGTTGGAGCAGCGCGCGGACAAGGTCAGCAAGTCGCTGTGCGAGTACACCTTGAAGGTCAACGTCGACCTGGAACCGGACAGCGCGGGCGAGCGCGGTGTGCTGGACGACTTCGCCGACAAGACCGCGGAGGGTTCCGCGTGGGTGCAATGGGCCGCCCCGGACGCCACGGCGATCAACCTGTTCCCGGCGATGGCGGAGAATGTCGCCTTCGTGTTCGGAGCCAAGATCTCGGACTACCCCTTCGCCCGCGAGGTGGTGGTGCACGAGATCGGGCCGGGCGGGACCTCCGCGAGTGTTCCGCTGCTGTCGCCGCGCACCTTCGACAGCGAGGAGACATCGCATTACGGCCGGGTCAGGCCCCTCGAGACGGGCGACCTGACCCGCGTCGCCATCGCGGTAGACCTGCACGGCGCGGGCGACCAGTACTTCGACCAGGTCAAGGCCACGTGCAGGCGCGACGGGATCGGCCTGTTGCTGATGATCACGCCGCCGCCCGCGTTGCGGAACGGGAGCGCGTCGGCACTCGCGGGCGTGGTGGACCTGGTCTGCCGGGAGTGGCAGGGGGCCTCGCTGAACGAAAACGCGCGCACCGGGCAGCACGCGATCTTCCTCGGGGGCTCGCTCTCCATGGCCGTCGCGCTGGGCGCCCGTCTGGCCGCACGGGACCACGGCCGCTGGATCGCCTACGCGCAGGACCCCGCTGGCAACACCTATGAGGCCTTCCCGTCCGTGTGAGACGGCTCGCCGTCCAGCTGACTCGAGCCGGACGGCGGGCCGCTGAAAACTACGGAAGACGCCTGAGCACGGTCACGACCTTGCCCAGGATGGTGGCCTCGTCGCCGTTGATCGGCTGGTAGGCCGGGTTGTGCGGCATCAGCCACACGTGCCCGTCCTTGCGCTTGAACGTCTTCACGGTCGCCTCGCCGTCGATCATGGCGGCGACGATCTCGCCCTGGTCGGCCGTGGGCTGCTTGCGGATCACGACCCAGTCGCCGTCGGTGATCGCGGCGTCGACCATCGAGTCACCGACGACGCGCAGCAGGAACAGCTCACCCTCGCCGACGATCTCGCGCGGCAGCGGGAACACGTCCTCGATCGACTCCTCGGCCAGGATCGGGCCACCGGCCGCGATCCGGCCGAGCATCGGCACGTACGCGGGCGTCGGCTTGGACATCGGGTCGAGACCGGCGTCGATCTCGTTGGGCAGCATCCCGACCGCGCGCGGGCGGTTCGGGTCGCGGCGCAGGAAGCCCTTCCGCTCCAGCGCGCGCAGCTGGTACGCGACGGACGAGGTCGACGTGAGGCCCACGGCCTCGCCGATCTCGCGCACGCTCGGCGGGTAGCCGAAGCGGTCGACCCAGTCGCGGATCACGTCGAGCACCTTGCGCTGACGCAGGGTCAGGCCGGCGTTCCCCGCGATCTCATTCAACTGTGTCTCCACAAGAGCGGGATCCGGGTCGATCGTCTTGCCTGCCACGGTCGCTGTCCTCCTCGCCGCCCCCAGTTCGAATGGGATTCCGGCCTCCGTCGATCTTCGTGCTCGACGGTAGTCGTGTTTGCTGCACAGATCAAACACCTGTTCGAGGTATTTCGGCGCGTGTTGTGGCGTTCGGAGTGCGGGTCTGGTAGAAATTCGCACGGACGTTCGATCGAACCCCTGTTCGATCAAGGTGGTTGACCTGCGATGGAGGTCGTGATGGCGGTGCTCGTCGAGAAGCGGTTGCGCGTTGTCGAGGATGCGGATGTCGCAGCGGGGCGTCCGCTCCGTTCGGGTCCTCGGGTCATGCCGCGCCGCCCGGCGACGAGGCCGCACCCCGTCGTCGTGCCCGCCACGCGCGAGTCGAGTTCGTGCGAGGTCCGGCCGAAGCGCGAGTCGTTGTTCGAACTGATCGCGGTCGGCGTCTTGAGCGCACTCACGGTGGTCGCGCTCGGCGTGCTCTACCTACAGCAGGCGGGGGTCACCCCGTAGGTCTGCCCCTGCATCTTGTGTTTTCGCTGCCCGCCGTGACGTGGACCCTCCGTCACCGGCGGGCTTTTTTGCGTAATCACCGCTGATCGTCGGCGGTTCGCCCAACAGGGTGACACGCGACGCGCCGTGTCGAGTTGCGCCGGGCGTCGGTTGCGATCTAGGTTCTACCCCTACATCTAGTGGTTGCACCGTTGTAAGTAGTCCACAGGTTGTGGGTAACCCGACCAGTGAGGCTGCTGCGATGGATGCTGCGCGGGGAAGGGGTGAGGTGGCGTGCGGTGTCCGTTCTGCCGCCATTCGGACTCGCGGGTGGTCGACTCCCGCGAGGTGGACGAGGGTCAGGTGATCCGTCGTCGCCGCTCCTGCAACAGCTGCAGCCGAAGGTTCACCACGGTCGAAGAAGCGGTTCTCGCCGTGGTCAAGCGCTCCGGAGTGACGGAGCCTTTCAGTCGCGACAAGGTGGTCGTCGGCGTGCGCAGGGCGTGCCAGGGCCGCCCGGTCGACGAGGACGCGTTCCAGGTGCTCGCGCAGCAGGTGGAAGAGTCGATCCGGTCGACGGGGTGTGCGGAAATCGCCAGCCACGAGGTGGGGCTCGCCATTCTCGGCCCCCTGCGCGAACTCGACGAGGTCGCGTATCTGCGCTTCGCGAGCGTTTACAGGTCCTTCTCGTCCGTCGAGGACTTCGAGAAGGAAATTCTTGATCTTCGCACTGCGAGAGCCGAGGAAGCACCGGCCGAGCAGTGATCCGCGTGCCGTGAAGCGCGCGAAGCAATCCTTCTTTTTCCTAAGCACCAGCACGAGGGAGATCCACCGTGACCGAGACCGTCGGCGGCTCAGCCAAGAAGACAGCCGCACGGGCGGCTGCCAAGCCTGCCGCGCTGAAGGTCCAGCGCGTCTACACCACCGAAGGCCGCCACCCCTATGACGACGTCACGTGGGAGCGCCGCGACGTCGTCATGACGAACTGGCGCGACGGCTCGGTGAACTTCGAGCAGCGCGGTGTCGAGTTCCCCGAGTCCTGGTCGGTGAACGCCACGAACATCGTCACCAGCAAGTACTTCCGCGGTGCCGTCGGCAGCGACAAGCGCGAGCAGTCGCTGCGCCAGCTGATCGACCGCGTCGTGAAGACCTACGTGGGCGCCGGCAAGGACCACGGCTACTTCACGGGTGACGCCGACGCCGAGATCTTCGAGCACGAGCTCACCTACATGCTGTTGCACCAGGTGTTCAGCTTCAACTCGCCGGTGTGGTTCAACGTCGGCACCAGCTCGCCGCAGCAGGTCAGCGCGTGCTTCATCCTCGCGGTCGACGACACGATGGAGTCGATCCTCAACTGGTACCGCGAAGAGGGCCTGATCTTCAAGGGCGGCTCCGGCGCCGGCCTCAACCTCTCGCGCATCCGTTCCTCGAAGGAGCTGCTGTCCTCCGGCGGCACCGCGTCCGGCCCCGTGTCGTTCATGCGCGGCGCCGACGCGTCCGCGGGCACCATCAAGTCCGGTGGCGCCACCCGCCGCGCGGCCAAGATGGTCGTCCTCGACGTCGACCACCCGGACGTCGAGGAGTTCATCGAGACCAAGGCGAAGGAAGAGAACAAGATCCGCGCGCTGCGCGACGCCGGGTTCGACATGGACCTCGGCGGCGCGGACATCGTGTCGGTGCAGTACCAGAACGCGAACAACTCGATCCGCGTCTCGGACGAGTTCATGCACGCCTACGAGGCCGGCAACGACTTCGGCCTGCGCGCACGCCAGACCGGTGAGGTCATCGAGCGCGTCGACGCCAAGGGCCTGTTCACCAAGCTCGCCAAGGCCGCGTGGGACTGCGCCGACCCCGGCATCCAGTACGACGACACGATCAACGACTGGCACACCTGCCCCGAGTCGGGCCGCATCACCGCGTCCAACCCGTGCTCCGAGTACATGCACCTCGACAACTCGAGCTGCAACCTCGCGTCGCTGAACCTGATGAAGTTCCTCGGCACCGACGGCAAGTTCGACGCCGTCACGTTCGCCAAGGCCGTCGAGCTGATCATCACCGCGATGGACATCTCGATCTGCTTCGCGGACTTCCCGACCGAGCCGATCGCGGACACCACCCGCAAGTTCCGCCAGCTCGGCATCGGCTACGCGAACCTCGGCGCGCTGCTCATGGCGACCGGCCACGCGTACGACTCCGAGGGCGGCCGCTCGCTCGCCGCGACCATCACCTCGCTGATGACCGGTGTCTCGTACCGCCGTTCCGCCGAGCTCGCGGGCATGGTCGGCGCCTACGACGGCTACAAGCGCAACGCCACGGCGCACCAGCGCGTCATGCGCAAGCACGCCGCCGCGAACGACCTGATCCGCACCTACCACGCGAACGACTCGTCGGTGCACAAGGTCGCGACCGAGGCCTGGCAGCAGGCGCTGGAGATCGGCGCGAAGAACGGCTGGCGCAACGCCCAGGCGTCCGTGCTGGCCCCCACCGGCACCATCGGCCTGATGATGGACTGCGACACCACCGGTATCGAGCCGGACCTGGCCCTGGTCAAGTTCAAGAAGCTCGTCGGCGGCGGCTCGATGCAGATCGTCAACCAGACGGTGCCGCGCGCCCTCAAGTCCCTCGGCTACCTGGACGAGCAGATCGAGGCGATCGTCGAGTTCATCGGCGAGCACGGCCACGTCGTCGACGCGCCGGGCCTGCGCCGCGAGCACTACGAGGTCTTCGACTGCGCCATGGGCGAGCGCTCCATCGCGCCCATGGGCCACGTGCGGATGATGGCGGCCACGCAGCCGTTCTTGTCCGGCGCGATCTCCAAGACGGTCAACATGCCGGAGACGGCCACCGTCGAGGACGTCGAGGAGATCTACTACCAGGGCTGGAAGCTCGGCCTGAAGGCGCTCGCGATCTACCGCGACAACTGCAAGGTCGGCCAGCCGCTGTCCGCCGGCAAGGGCGCCAAGGCCACCGAGGAGAAGAAGGCCTCGGACACGGTCGTCGAGTACCGCCCGGTCCGCAAGCGCCTGCCGAAGAAGCGCCCGTCGCAGACCGTGTCGTTCACGGTCGGCGGCGCCGAGGGCTACCTGCACGCCGGCTCCTACCCAGACAACGGCCTCGGCGAGATCTTCGTCAAGCTGGGCAAGCAGGGCTCCACGCTCGCCGGCGTGATGGACGCGTTCTCCATGTCCATCTCCGTGGGCCTGCAGTACGGCATCCCGCTGGAGTTCTACGTCTCGAAGTTCCAGAACCTGCGCTTCGAGCCGGCGGGCATGACCGACGACCCGGACGTCCGCATCGCGACCTCCGTGCTCGACTACCTGTTCCGCCGCCTGGCACTCGACTACCTGCCCTACGACAAGCGCGCGCAGCTCGGCATCTTCACCGCCGACGAGCGTTCGGCGCAGGTCGCGGGCGAGTACGGCGCCCCGGCGACGTCCGACGTGGACCTCGAGGGTCTGCGCGGGTCGGTGGAAGCGGTGGAGTCGGCGCCGAAGCAGGTCGAGGCCGCCGTCGAGACGCCGAAGCACGTCGGCAGCTCCACCGAGCTGCTGGAGCTGCACCTGGGCAAGGCCGCGGACGCGCCGCTGTGCATGACCTGCGGCACGAAGATGCGTCCGGCCGGCTCGTGCTACCTGTGCGAGGGCTGCGGCAGCACGTCCGGCTGCAGCTGAGTTCTGAGAGAACAGGTGGGGCCTCGACGCCGTCGTGCGTTCGGGGCTCCACCTGTTCTCGGAGGCCAGACCCTCTAACAGAAGTTGGGGTCCGTCACGGCAGTGTGATGCCGTGACGAACCGCCAGCTTCTTCTCGATCTCCGCGATCACGCACGCGATCGTCGACGGGTTGAGCCGCCCCTCCCCGAAACGGACGACGGTCTTCGCGAACTCGTCCGCCGCCAGCGCCCGGCACTCCGCGTTCAACGAGCGGTGGTCGACGGGCGCCCCCTGGAAGCACTCCAGCGGCTTGCGGCCGAAGATGACCTCGAACTCCTCCCAGCCCCTCAACGTCCAGTAGGTGTCGTTGACCGCCACGGACGTCGCGCGCAGCCAGCGCCACAGGTACTGCGGATCCACGTGGCTCGGCGACTCGCTGACGCATCGCCCGCACAGCAGCACGACGTTCTCCGTGGCGCGAACGCCACCCATCGACGCGGGCACGACGAGGTGTTGCTCCAGTGAGGACCTGTAACCGCAGCGCCAGCACCGTTCGTGGGCGGTGCTCCAGTCGATGACGAGGTCGACCTCGTGCTCGACCCAGTACGCGACGATCTGCCGGTTGGTGATGCTCAAGTGGTCCTCCCCAGTCGTTGCCTCCCCTGTCGGTCGTGAAGGCGATTCTGTTTCGCCCACTCGCAACTGATAGAACATCTCGCATTAAGGGGGAGAGATGCCTTCGTTCGACGACTTACGCCGTTACCTGCTCGGACAGCTCAACGCCGCTGTCCGGCGTCCCGGCATGTACGGCGGTGAGGCGGTGATCCTCACGTTGCTCGACGCGCTGGCGTTCGCCGACGACCGCACGGAGCGGTGGCAGAACGAGCTCGAGGTGTTGGTCAAGCGCGGCGCGGCGAACGCGGCCATGGTCAGCGGCGCCGTGCACGAGGCGCTCGGCCACCGCAGCGAGGACGTCATGGCGTCGGTATACGCGGATCTCGCGCACCGGCAGGGCTGGCTCAGCCTCGACGCGGACAGCCGCATCCCCGGCGTGCTGAGCGAGCACGACTGCCTGCTCGACGACGTGATCGCCGAGTACGGCGAACCGCCGTTGTGGCTGGGCGGCACGAACCCCAAGTACTCGAAGACCCTCGGCTACCCGGACAGGTCGGGGTCGCTGGTGTTCTTCCACTTCATGCCCGAGATGCGGCTGATGGCGACGAGGCGCGGCGACGGCGGATTCCGCGACAGCTTCGTCTTCACACCGGCCGGGCTGTCGCGCTGAACGCACGCGTCCACCACGAGACAGCGCGTCCAAATCCACGCGACCAGCGCAGGCCGAACCGGTAAAATCGCAGGTGATGCGCATAGTTCTGCACACTCGTGCGCGCCTGGACCTCGCATACGCCTCGCTCGACGGCCTCTCCGTCGGCGACGCTCTGGGCGCACAGTTCTTCATGGTCGGCCGCTCGTTGCCCGACCTCGTGGCCGGCAAGCCGCCACGGGGCCACCACGTGACCTGCTCGGCGCCGTGCTCGACCACCTCGAAGACTCGTTCGTGCGCAAGGGGATCGAGAAGGCACGCAAGATCGGCAACGCCGAGGAAGCGGCTTACGTGCTCGGCAACGGTTCGCGCGTGACGGCGCAGGACACCGTGCCGTTCACGCTCTGGGTCGCAGCCCATCACCTGGACGACTACGAAGCGGCGATCACGGCGTGCGTCCGGGCCGGGGGAGACGTCGACACCACGGCCGCGATCGTCGGCGGCATCGTCACGGGCCCGCCCGACGACTGGCGGCGCGCCCGCGAACCCCTCCCGGACTGGGCACGCCGCTCTGATCAGCTTCTTTGACTCGGCGGAGTGATTTATTCATCACGTGTTGAGTTTTTGGCCGAACGCTCGTAACCTCCTCTTCAGGCGGAACCTGGAGGGGTAACCATGGCGCTCACCATCGGCTTCAAGTCCATCGATGGCACGATGCTCGCCACCGTGGGCGGCAAGGCCGCGAACCTCGGTGAGCTCACCAGGGCCGGCCTGCCGGTGCCGCAGGGCTTCTGCGTCACTACGGACGCCTACCGCGCCGTCGCGCAAGCCGACGAACTGGCGGGCACGACCCCGGACAACGCCCGCAGGACGTTGCTGGAAACCCCTGTGCCGCAAGAGATCTGGGACGCGATCGTCGCTGAGTACCGCGCACTCGGCGACGACACGCCGGTCGCCGTGCGGTCCAGCGCCACGGCCGAGGACCTGCCGTTCGCGAGCTTCGCGGGCCAGCAGGACACGTTCCTCAACGTCGTCGGCGAGGACGCGGTGGTCGACGCCGTGCGCCGGTGCTGGGCCTCGCTGTGGACCGACCGCGCGGTCAGCTACCGCGAGACCAACGGCATCGACCACACCACGACCTACCTGGCCGTTGTCGTGCAACGGATGGTGCAGTCCGCGGTGTCCGGCGTGATGTTCACGGCGAACCCGTCACCGGCACGCGCGACCAGATCGTCATCGACGCGAGCCCCGGACTCGGCGAGGCCGTCGTGTCCGGCGCGGTCAACCCCGACCACTTCGTCGTCGACGGCGGCGAGATCGTCGAAAAACGGCTGGGCGACAAGAAGTTCGTCATCCGCTCGCTGCCCGGTGGCGGCACCGAGCACCTCGAGGTCGGGGAGTCCGACGAACAGTGCCTCACCGACGGGCAGATCCACGCGCTCGCCGTCCTCGGCCGCAAGGTGCAGCGGCACTACGGCTCACCGCAGGACACCGAGTGGGCGATCGACGACGACGGCGAGCTGCACCTGACGCAGACGAGGCCGATCACGACGCTGTTCCCGTTGCCGGACAACGTGGACGGTGGCGCTCACGCGTACTTCTGCTTCAGCCTCGCGCAGGGCCTCGAACGCCCGATCACGCCGATGGGACGCGCCGCGTTCCGGGAGATCGCCAAGTCCGCCTTCGAGATCGTGATCGACGACCCGCAGAGCCAGTCCTATGTGGAGAGCGGCGAGCGCATCTTCTTCGACGTCACCAAGGTGTTGCGGAGCAAGGTCGGCCGCGAGTTCGTCACGCGCCTGCTCGGCGTGATGGAGGCGCGCTCGTCGGAGGTGCTGCGAGGTCTGTTCGACGACCCGAGGTTCGCGATCAGGAACTCCTCGCCCGCACCCGCGTTGAAGCGCGTCTTCAGGCTCGCGCGCCGGTTCCACGTGCCCGTCACGGCGGTGAAGGCACTGGTGAACCCCGAAAAGGCCGTGCGCACCGCGTTGCGGATGGAGCGCGACGTGTTGGAGAAGTCCGCCGGACTCTCCATCGAACAGGCGCTGCGGCAGTGCACCGTGCCGGTGCTGCCCAGGCTCGCGCCCACCGCGCTGATCGGGTTCGCGATGCTCGGCCTGGTCGGCAAGGTCGTGCGGACGAAGCCGGGGGAGCTGCAGACCGTCCTGCGCGGCCTGCCGAACAACATCACCACCGAGATGGACATGGCGATGTGGGACCTGGCGCAGGAGATCCGGCACGACCCGGTCGCGCTGCGGCAGTTCCGCAACGGCGAACGCCCGGCCGCGCTCGACCGCTTCCTCACCCGGTGGGGCCACCGCGCCGTCGCCGAGATCGACCTGGGCCTGCCGAGGTGGTCGGACGACCCGGCGCACGTCGTCGGCGTCGTGAAGAACTTCCTTCGCCTGGAGGACGACCAGGCCCACCCGGACGCGGTCTTCGCACGCGGCGCCGCCGAAGCCGAGGCGATGATCGAGACGCTCGCCCGGCGTGCGCGGGGACGTGGCTGGTTCGTGCGCTTCGCGTTGCGCCGCACCAGGTTGCTCGCCGGCCTGCGGGAGTACCCGAAGTACCTGATCATCACCCTGTTCGGCGCGTTGCGGAAGCGCCTGGCCGAGATCGGCGCCCAGCTCGCCGCAGACGGTCGTCTCAATGCCGCGGACGACGTGTTCTTCCTGAACTTCGAGGAAATGCGCTCCCCGCAAGGAGATCTGCGCACGCTCGTGGCCGGGCGCCGTGAGGTCTACGACCGCGAGATGCGACGCAGGCACATCCCGCGCGTCCTGCTGTCGGACGGCACGGAACCCGAAGCCGTGCACCACGGCACGCCGGTCGAGGGCGACCTGGTCGGCACGCCGGCGTCGGCGGGCACGATCACCGGCATCGCCCGCGTCGTCATGGACCCCGTCGGCGCGCACCTCGAACCCGGCGAGATCCTCGTGGCGCCGTCGACGGACCCCGGCTGGACACCGCTGTTCCTGACGGCGGGCGGCCTGGTGATGGAGATGGGCGGCGCGAACTCGCACGGCGCGGTCGTGGCCAGGGAGTACGGCATCCCGGCGGTCGTGGGCGTGCGCGAGGCCGTGACCCGGATCAGGACGGGGGAGCGGATCACCGTCGACGGCAGCACGGGCGCGGTGACGACGCCCGACTCCCCGGTTGAGGTCTCACCGCGCCCGGTGGACGCGTAATGTCGGGATTGTGGCTGAGTCCAAGGGTGAGCTGAACAAGGTTCAGCAAGGCATCGCCGACTACCTGCTGCGCGCCGGTGTGGACGGCTTCGGCCCGTTCAAGAGCGCCCGCGAGTCCGCGTCCGACGCGCTGGTCAAGAGGGGTGACGAGACCGCCGCGATCAAGCACCTCATCCGCACGCACGTCGCGCTGGCGGGTGCGCAGGGGTTCGTCACGAACCTCGGTGGCCTGATCACGCTGCCGGTGTCGCTGCCGTCCAACGTCGCGGCCACCTACGTCATCCAGACGCACCTCATCGCGTCCATCGCGTCGTTGCGCGGCCACGACGTGGACAGCGACGAGGTGCAGATGGCCATCCTGCTGTGCCTGCTCGGCAACGCCGGAACCGAGCTGTTCAAAAAGGTCGGCATCAAGCAGTTCACGAAGAAAGCCGCGTCGGCGCTCATCACGAAATACGGCACGAAGAAACTCGGCACGGTCGTGGCGAAGGGTGTTCCGCTGCTGGGCGGCGTCATCGGCGGTGGCGTCGACGCCGCCTCTACCAGAGCGGTCGGCTCATTCGCAAATCGCTACTTCACTTCCACGAACCCCTTGCCGAACGTGATCGATGGCGAAGTGCTGTCCGTGCAGATCGAGGAATCGGACGGAACGACCGATTCGCGCTAACTCAGCCTGTCCAGCGCGGAGCTGAACGCGTCCGACGGGATGAGCACGCCACCGTCGAACGGGTTCTGCAGCTGATGGATCGCGAACAGCAGCAGGACCAGCGTCGAGGTCAGCGTGACGGTGATCAGCAGCTGTGAGGTCAGGGTCGGCCCGCCGAACAGGTACGGGAACAGCAGCGACAGGCCGGTCCCGATCAGCAGCGCGAGCCATACGACCGGGTTGACGCCGTTGTCGGCCGCGTCCAGTCGTTCCTGCCTGGCCTGGTAGACCGCCCAGAGCTGGTTCGCGGCCTCGGCCTTGCGGTCCTCCTGCCAGCCACCGTTCGGCGCCGCCGCCGAGATCGTGTCCCTGAGCCGGTTCAACGTGGTCCAGCCCTGGTTGTCCACGCTCTCGCCGTCACGCATGCGGGGCCATTCGTCCTGCACGACGGTCGACACGTAGTCGCGGATCAGTTCGTCGACGGTGGACTTCGCGGGCTCGGGCAGCGAGTCCGACGCCCAGTCGACCGCGACCAGCGCGTTGGCCTCCTTCTGCACCTGCTCCTCGGCGCCGTTGGCCGCGTCGAACAGGGAGATCAGGATGAACGCGGCGAGCACGACGTGCAGGCCGGCGACGATGCTGAACACCGAGCCGCCTGCGCCGAGGTTCTTCTCGCCCACTTCCTCCGAGCCGAACCGGCGGGTGATGACGACGAGAACGGCGGAGATGACCGCGGCGCCTAGAACCCAGAGTGCGCCGCTGACGTAAATGCTCAATTCGGCTCCTTTCTGGTGTGGGATTAGACCACGGTCTACTGTGACCGGTACAGCACGGTCTGGTTAACGAGCAATGGTCAGGTGGGAATGCGCGGCGACGGCAAAAATACCCGGTTGTCGTATTGGGCTGCTCCATTCCGGTTGCGACGGAATACGTTCGCGCTGGGTGGGGTCGCGTCCCTGCTGGCGCTTTCCGCGCCGTTCACCAGCGCCGTTGCTCATGCCGCCGCGCCGAACTGTGACGCTTATCAAGTGCGTTCATCCCATCGTGGAGAACTCTCGATGTTCACGAAAGTGGACGCGTCATCCGGTGGGGTGACAGAAATAGCCCGCCTGGGCTACGCGGTGAACGCACTGGGGTACTCGGCCGCGCTGGGCCGGCTGGTCGGCATCACGTCGAAGGGGCATCACTGGTGGAAGAACCCCTCACACGTCGTGCTGATCGACACCAAGGGCGTGGTCAACGACCTCGGACCCGTTGACGCGCACTGGTTCCGCACCGACGACGTGTCGGCGGGCGCGGTCGTCGGCACCACCTTCTACGTGCGCGACTACGCCCGGTTGCACGCCATCGACATCGACCCCGCCAGCCCGTCGTACCTCAAGATCGTGCGGACCGTCGTGCTGGACTGGCCCGCGCTCGCGCTCGACGACTTCGCCGTCGACCCCCAGACGGGAGGGCTGACCGGGGTGTCGGCCGCGGGCTGGGGACCGGCCGAGGTCGTGTCGTTCGACCCGTCGACCGGGCGGGTGCGGAGCAGGACCGAGATCGCCGGACTGCCCGGCAGGTCCACCTACGGCGCCGTGGTGATTGACGCGGTCGGCACCGTCCACGCCATCAACAACGGCTACCAGGGCAGCAGCCGCTTCTACCGCGTCACGGGCACCACGGCCGTCGAGCTGTCGACGGGTCCGCAGATGGGCCTGATCGACGCGGCGGGCTGCCTGCCGAACCCGATGCCGCCCCGCGTCGAACCTCCCGCCCCGCGTCCCGAGGTGCCGGCGCCCCCGCCTCCCGCCCCGCCCGGCTCGACCCCGGCTCCAGCTCCGGCGCCCGTGCCGGGGCCTCTGTCGGTCGTGCAGCAGCCTTCGGTCGCCACTCCCACGCCGCCTGACGCTTCGCCGCAACCGGTGCCGGCACGCGTCGCGAGGCAGAAGACCCAGGTCCGCCAGGAACTCGCGCTCGACCCGGAGACCACACCGATGACCAAGTCCCGCAAGTGGGCGATGGTCACCGTCATCATCGTGATGCTCGGTGCCGGTGCGGCCGCCGCGCGCGCACGGGGGTAGTTGTCGCCGGATTAATTCGGTTGGCGTGAGGCGGCGACGTCGCTAGCGTTGCGGGCATGTACTTCATCTGATGAAGCCTTGCAGCGCTCTCGACGCTGCCCTCGCGACCTCGTCGTCGCGCTCCACTCCGGGTGACCCACGCGCGGGTCAATCTCTCACGGCCGTCGTCGCGCCGTGCCCTTTGCACACCCTCTTCGCGAGGAGGCTTTCGCATGCCTGACAGCACCCAGCCCGATACCACCCAGCCCGAGCCGGGCAACCGCGCCGCGCGCCGTGCGCAGAAGCGGGGCAAGCAGGACCAGAACACGCACTTCCAGCTGCCGCAGCAGCGCGTGCCGGTGGTCCAGCCGCGCCAGTTCGCGACCCGTCGCCGCGGGGGAACCGCGTAGCCGACGCCGAACCAGGCGCGACACCAGCAGGGGACGTGGTCTTTCGACCACGTCCCCTGCTCTCTTCGTGGGTTCGATCTCCCGTTCTGTCCGAATCCGATCTAGCCTGAGTTGCTACCGGACCGACAGGATCGGAGGCGCCAGATGAGGATCACTGACGTTTTGCGCACCAAGGGATCGGCGGTCGCGACGATCGCACCGGACGTCCCGGTGTCCGAACTGCTCAGAGCGCTCGCCGAACACAACGTCGGCGCCATCGTCGTCGTCGGCCCTGCCGGCGTGGAGGGAATCGTGTCGGAGCGCGACGTCGTGCGCCGACTGCACGAAACGGGTGTCGACCTGCTGTCCTCTCCCGTCTCGGCGATCATGACCGCCGACGTCTTCACGTGTTCCCCGTCGGACACGGTCGACAGCCTCACCGTCGTGATGACCGAACGGCGCTTCCGCCACGTGCCCGTGCTGTCCGACGGGCGACTGGTCGGGATCGTCAGCATCGGCGACGTGGTGAAGAGCCGGATCGGACAGCTCGAACAGTCGCAGGACCAGCTGCAGGCCTACATCGCCCAGGGCTGACCCACACCCGCCACGACGCTGGATCGGGTGAATCTTCTTCTGGACGGCACCTCGTCCACCGAGGCACGCGACCGCGTCGCTCGCCTCGGTGGCGCCGGTGTCCTCTTCGGACGGCCCGTTCGGACTGCCTGTTCGGACTGCCTGTTCGGACTGCCTGTTCGGACTGCCTGTTCGGACGGCCCGTTCTGACTGCCCAGCCGATCGGGCAGGTCAGACGGCCCGGTCGATGCCGGGCGGCTCGGGGACGTTCTCCGTCTTGGTGCCCGCCGGCATCGCCCACATGAACGTGCGCATCATCGCGTACTGGACCTTCAGGCCATTGCCGACGTCGCCGGACTCCACGACCTGCTTGAGCGCGGCGAGAATGCCCTTCCAGGTCGCGTCGACCTTGTCGAGCCGCTTGACGCCCTCGGGCCAACCGGTGTTGCGCAACGTCACGCGCGTGCCACCGTCGACCTCTTCGAGCTCCCACGAGACGACGGTCCACGGGTCGTCGCGCATCGTGAGCCGCTGCGTGTGCGAGAGCAGCCGCGGCGGATCGACCTCGACGACGCGGCCGACGACGAAGACCCGTTTCCCGTCGGTCGACCGGTAGTACAGCGGCGCGCCCGGTTCGAGCGCGGAGTCGAGAATCGCGTCCATCATGGCGCGCTGCTTGCCGTCGAGTCTGGTGATCTCCGCCCACACCTTCTCGATGGGCGCGGCGATCACGATGCTGTGCAACAGCTCGGTGCCGGGGTCAGCCAACGTCCTCATCCTCCTGTTCGGCGCCCTCGACCGTCAGCTTCAGGCCGACCAGCGCCGCTGCCCAGTTCTGCTCGTAGTGCGTGACCCACCGCTGATGGATCTGCTGGATGGGCACGGGATTCAGGTGGTTGACCCGCTTCCGGCCCCGCGGCTCCACGAGCACCAGATCGGCCTCGCGGAGCACACCGAGGTGCTGCATGACGACGTGCCGGCTGGTCTCCAACGCCTCGACCAGCTCGCCCGTGGTGCGCGGGCCCGTGCGCAGGACGTCGAGGATCGCGCGCCTCAGCGGGTTCGCGAGGGCGCGCCAGACGGCGTCGTCATCATGTGGCAACTTCATTACGTAAGGTTTTTAACACCCGTGGACCTCCGTGTCGAGCACCTGTCACAAGTCGACGCCGTACGTCGTCCGTAGCGACATGAGCATTCTTCGCGGAGGTCTCGTGTTCCTCGCCCTGGTCCAGGCCGTGCAGGGCGGGTGGCCGCTGTTCGCGCCTCAGGGCTTCTACGACAACTTCCCACTCCCGTCGAACCCCTGGGTGGCGTACTTCCCGCCGTTCAACGAGCACCTGCTCCGGGACTTCGGCGCCCTCAACCTCGCGTTGTGCGCGGTGTTCGTGTTCGCCGCGGTGACGATGGAACGCAGGCTCGCCCAGGCGGCGCTGGTCGCCTACCTCGTGTTCGCCGTCCCGCACCTGGTCTTCCACCTGAACCACCTGTCGCACATGCCGTTCGTCGACCAGGTCGGCAACGTCGTGTCGCTGACCGCCGTCGTCCTGATCCCGCTGGCGCTACTGCCTCTGACGCGGAAGGTCGGCGTCGTCGCCACCCGGTGACGGTTCTCGGCTGCTGCACGCCGTTAAGGCCTATAAGTTCGAACGATGCTGCACGACGTCGCCGACGCCACGCGCCAATATATTAGTTTGCTCGCCGGTGACCAGCGCGAACAGGCGATTCGCGCGGTCACCGACGACGACCTGAGGCACCGCTGGTCGTATACACCCGGTACACGCGCTGGACTCGTGCTCGGCGAGCTCCAGCGAGAACAGCGCAAAGCGGTGCACGGCATGCTCGCGACCGTCCTCAGTCCGCACGCCTATGCGCAGGCCGCGGCGGTCATGGCGTTGGAGGACGTCCTCGACCACCGCGAAGGCGGCAACCGCGACCGCCACAACGGCGACTACTGGACCGTCCTCTTCGGCAAGCCCGGCGGCGACGACCCGTGGGGATGGCGCATCGAAGGGCACCACCTGTCCGTCAACGTCGTCGTCGCCAACGGCCGCGTCTCGGCGACACCGTTCTTCCTGGGCGCGAACCCCGCCCGCGTCACCTACCGCGGCCGCGTCGTCGGCCAGCCGCTGAAACTGGAAGAGGAACTCGCCCGCGAACTCCTCGACCGCATGGGCCCGACCGCCCGCCGCCTGGCCGTCGTCGCCGACACCGCCCCGCACGACATCCGCACCGGCAACGCGCCACGCATCAGCCCGACCGAACCCGTCGGCGTGACGCCGGCCCAACTCGGCAAGCCCGCAGCCGAGCTGCTCGTCGACATCGTCCGCCTCTACCTCGACCGGCTCGCCTACGAACTGGCCGACGAGGAGTTCGCCCAGATCGACCAAGAACGACTGCACTTCTCGTGGGAAGGCTCGCTGCGCCGGGGCGAGGGCCACTACTACCGCGTCCAAGGACCCGATCTGCTCATCGAGTACGACAACACCGCCAACGAGGCCAACCACATCCACACGGTCTGGCGTCGCCATTCAGGTGACTTCGGCGACGACCTGCTCGCCGCCCACCACGACGCGTCACGGCACACTGTCGCCCGTGGAGTGGCCCAGAACGGTTGACGACGCCGTCGCACTGCAAGAACGCCTGCGCACCCAGGTGATCACCACCAGCGCGCCCGACCTGCGCATCGACACCGTCGCCGGCCTGGACGTCGGCTACCGCGACAACGACAGTGGCGACGGCGGCGGCGACGACACCGTCGTGGGCGTCTGCGTGGTGTTCGACGCGACGACGCTGGCCGTCCTCGACGAGGTCGTCGTCGAGGACACGACGGACTTCCCCTACATCCCCGGCCTCTTCGCGTTCCGCGAGATGCCCGTCCTGCTGCGCGCACTCGATCGCGTGACCGTCGCGCCCGACCTGCTCGTCGCGGACGGCCAAGGGCTCGCGCACCCGCGCCGGTTCGGACTGGCGTGTCACCTCGGCGTGCACACGGGCATCCCGAGCATCGGCGTCGCGAAGAACGCGATGGGCACGTTCGAACAGCCCGGCCACGCCCGAGGATCGACGACCGACCTCGTCATGGAAGGCGACGGCGACGACGTCGTCGGCAGGGCACTGCGAACCCAGGACGGCGTGAAGCCCGTCTTCGTGTCGGTCGGCCACAAGGTCGACCTCGACCGCGCGTGCGCCGAAGTGCTGCGCCTGGCTCCGCGCTACCGGCTGCCCGAGACGACCCGCCGCGCCGACACGCTCACTCGGCAGGCTGCTTCGTCGGGGTGAAGCTCATCAGCACGAGCAGGATGGCGCCGCCGACGAGCGCGATGTCCGCGACGTTGCCGACGAACCAGCCGTTGTAGTCGATGAAGTCGACGACGTGCCCGCGCGCGAAGCCCGGCGGCCGGAACAGCCGGTCGAGCAGGTGCGTCGTCGCACCGCCCAGCATCAACGCGAGCGCGGCCGCCCTCAGCTTCGTCTGCGGCTGCAGGCCGTACCGGGCGAGCAGCACGACCGCGACGGCGGCGACGATGGTGAAGATCCACGTCGACCCCGCGCCGATCGAGAACGCGGCACCGGGGTTGTAGAGGAGCCTGAACTGCAGGAACTCCCCGAGCACGGGAATGGGCGCGCGGCCGGTCAGCGCGCTCTCGGCCCAGAACTTCGTGGCCTGGTCCAGCAGCAGCACGAGCACGGCGATGCCCATGACGAGTGGCACGCGGCGAGAGGTGGTGGTGTCCATTTGCGGTCGAGCGTAGTTAAGAACACCGCCGCTCGGCATCAGACCCTCGTCACTCCTTGAACGCGTCGACGTCGTCGATGTCGATCGCCGCCACAAAGTCCTCCTCCAGCGCCGCCGGCCGTTCGTCGGTGTCATGGTCGACGAAGACGCGCCACCGCCCGTCGGTGCGTCGCGAATACGTGTGGAAGCGGCCGTAGAACGTGCGCCCGTCGCCGTCCGCACGCGTCGACACGAGCCGGAAGAGACCCCGCTCGCTCGCGACGTCGTCCGCCGCGATCCGCTCGACGAACCGGAACGAGATGCTCACCGAACTGCCGCGGCCGGCGAGCTCGGCGAACCACTTCTCGATCTGGTCCGCGTACTCGGAGAACCTGATGAGCTGCTTCGCCGGCCCGCCCGCGCGGATCAGCTCCGGCGAGTGCAGCGCCAGGAACGCCGGCGCGTCCAGTCGTGAGTAGGCGAGCGCGAACGGGTGCCAGACGTCGTCGTTGAGCTGCCGCAACAGGTCGGTGTCCACGACCTCAGAAAGTAGCGCGGAAGACTCCCGCCAGGAGCGGATGTGAGTCAACGATCTTGCGGGCGACGCTGACGGAGTCGACGAGCGGGTGCAACGCGAGCGCCTTCACCGCGTGCGCACGCTCGCCGCTGATGGCGGCCTTGATCGTGGCGCGTTCGACGACCTTGAGCGCGGTGACGAGCCCGACGCCCTCGTCCGGCACCTGACTGACCGACAGGGGCCGCGCGCCGTTCGCGTCGACAAGGCTCGGCACCTCGACGATCGCGTCGGCGTCGAGGCACGACAACGTCGTCCCGTTCGGCACGTTGAGGATCAGCGTGGCCCGCTTGCCGGACGCGATCGCGTGCATGAGATCGAGGGCGACCCGTTCGTAGCCGCCGCCGTCGAGGTCGTCGGCGTCGCGTTCGTCGTCGCGGGTCTCCGCCATGTAGGTCTGCTCGCGTTCGAGGCGGGTCCGCTCCCAGCTCTCCCACGACGGCGCCGCGTAGAACCGCTTCTGCTGTTCCAGCAGGAACGCCCCGCGCGACGCGCCGGACTCCACCGCCTCACGCGTGAAGTAGTAGTAGTGCAGGTACTCGTTCGGCACAGCACCCAACGTCCGCAGCCAGTCCGCGCCGAAGAGCTTGCCCTCCTCGAACGACTCGAGCCGCTCGGTGTCGGCGAGCAGGTCCGGCAGCACGTCCCGCCCGCGCACGTGGACACCGCGCAGCCAGCCGAGGTGATTGAGCCCGGCGTAGTCGAGCCAGGCGTCCTCGGGATCGGCGCCGGCGGCACGGACGACGCGCTTGCCGAGGCCGACGGGGGAGTCGCAGATGCCGATGACGCGCCTGCCGAGATGCGCCGACATCGCCTCCGTGACCATGCCGGCCGGGTTCGTGAAGTTGATGACCCACGCGTCCGGCGCGTGCACTGATATACGACGTGCGATGTCGAGCGCAACCGGCACGGTACGCAGCCCGTATGCAACCCCGCCAGCGCCGACGGTCTCCTGGCCGAGCACACCGCATCCCGCCGCGACGCCCTCGTCGGCCGCGCGCCCGTCGAGCCCGCCGACGCGGATCGCCGAGAACACGAAGTCCGCCCCGCGCAACGCCTCGTCGAGGTCGGTCGACGACGACACCGCCGGCGCGTCCGGCACACCGGCCGCGAGCTCGGCGAGCACACCACCGATCGCCGCGAGCCTGGCGGCGTCGACGTCGTGCAGCACGACCTCGGTCACGCGGCCGGGCGAGCGATCCGTGAGCAACGCGCGGTAGACGAGCGGTACGCGGAAGCCGCCCCCGCCCAGGATGACCAGCTTCATGCCTCGACCACGCCCATTCGGCCCTCTTCCGCAGTGCGACCCGCTCCGCCGATCCTACATTTCCAGGTGCGGTGAACGGCGAATTGCCGGGGTGGCGCCACAGAGCTGCCGGGATTCTCTCGCGGATCGACGCAAGCCTGTGCGCGGAATGAGCACGACGGATGCCGCAGACTGCGTCGTAGCAGATCAAGACGTGCTCGACGGTGTGGTCCACGCTTCGTCACGGGATCTCCCGAGGGGTTCCGCGTGCGACCGAAGCGTGATACAAAGAATGGCTTTGCATTTTCGGAATGAATTTTCCGGGAAGACAGAATTATTGTATCACAGGGGGCAAGGTGTTGGCGAGCGAACAGGCACGGATCACCTCTCTGTATGAAAAGCTCGACAAAGAACGGAACAAAGCGGCCGCCGATCTCGCGGCCGCGCTGCGGGACACCGTCACCCAGCGGCTGGACCGCGAGGCCTTCGTCGAGGTGCTGACCAGGGAAGTCGGCAAGTACCGGGCAGCGGAGGAAGGGCTGTGCTTCGGCCGCATCGACTCGGAGCAGGGCGACCGCGCCTACATCGGACGCGTCGGGCTGTTCGACGACGACTTCGAGCCGCTGCTGCTGGACTGGCGCGCTCCGGCGGCACGGCCGTTCTACACGGCGACCGCCGCGAATCGGGAAGGCGTCGTGCTGCGGCGGCACTTCCGCGTTCGTGACCGGGAGTTGCACGACTTCCACGACGACGAACTGCTGACCGACGCGACCGCACTGCTCGACGCCCTCAACGCGCCGCGGACGGCGACGATGCGCGACATCGTCTCGACGATCCAGGCCGAGCAGGACGAGATCATCCGCTACTCGGGTTCGGGTGTGCTGGTGATCGAGGGCGGACCGGGCACGGGCAAGACCGCCGTGGCACTGCACCGCGTCGCATACCTGCTGTATACGCGTCGTGAACGCCTGTCGCGGCACGGTGTCCTGATCGTCGGCCCGAACACCGGCTTCCTCCACTACGTTGGCGACGTCCTGCCGTCGCTGGGCGAGACCGACGTCGTGTTCGCGACTCCCGGTGAGCTGTACCCCGGCGTCGTGACAGACGTGGAGGACACCCCGTCGTTGCAACGGCTGAAGGGCCACACGTCGGTTCTGGACCTGCTCGCCGTCGCCGTCGCCGACCGGCAGGAACTTCCCGACGAGCCCGTCGAGATCGAGCTGGAGGACGTCGTCGTCCCGCTCGATGCCCACATCGCCGCCGTCGCCCGGGAGAAGACGCGCTACTACGGGCTGCCGCACAACGCCGCCCGCAAGTACTTCTTCCTCGCGCTCGCCGAGGAGCTCGTCGCGCCGGCGATGCGACTGATCGGTGTCGACTGGCCGGAGATCGAGGAGGACGTCCGCCACGAGCTCCGTCACAGCTCCGCGTTGCTCGACGCCGTCAACAGGCTGTGGCCGCTCCTCACGCCCCAGCAGCTGCTCGCGGACCTGTACGGAGGCCGCTGCTTCCGGATCGGCGCACCGGAGCTGTACCGGCCCGACGCCGAGGCGTGGACGGTGTCCGACGTGCCGCTGCTCGACGAACTCGCCGACCTGCTCGGGTCTGACGGCTCCGCGGAGCGCGCTGCGATGCGAGAGGAGGAGGAACACCTCGAATACGCACGCGGCGTCATGGACGTCCTGTCGATCGACAAGCGAGCCGACTCCGACGAGTACATCGTCACGGACTTCGTCAACGCCGAGGTCCTGGCGGCCCGGCACGAGGTTCGCGACCGGCGCACTCTCGCCGAACGCGCCGCCGACGACCGGACGTGGACCTACGGCCACGTCGTCGTGGACGAGGCGCAGGAACTATCCGCGATGGACTGGCGCGTCCTGCTGCGCCGATGTCCCAACAAGTCCATGACGGTCGTCGGCGACCTGGCCCAGCGCCAGGCGGCCGGCGGCATGCGGAGCTGGGGATCGGTGTTCGAGCGGTTCACCTACCGCAGGCTGGAGGTCAACTACCGCACTCCCGGCGAGATCATGGCGGTCGCCACCCCGGTCCTGAAGCTCGTCGACCCCGACGCGTCGGCACCGGTCTCGGTGCGCGAGGCCGGCGTCCGCCCCTGGGCTCGCCGCGTCACCGACATGTCAGCGGTAGTGCGCGACGAACTCGACGCCCACGCGAACTCAGGCGACGACCGCACGATCGCCGTCATCGGCGAAGGCTGGATGCCGCCGCGCGCGTCGAAAGGACTGGAGTTCGACGTCGTCCTCGTCGTCGAACCGCAACGCATGTCGCCCAGCGAGCTCTACGTGGCGCTGACGAGGGCGACACAGCGGCTCGGCGTCCTGCACACCGAACCGCTGCCGCGTCACCTACGAGGTCTCCTCTGAGACCCACGCGAGGTAGTCGTCGTTGCCTCCGGTCACGGGGGTGACGACGACCTCGGGCACGTCGTAGGTGTGCTGAGCCTTGATGTGCGCGACGAGTTCGTCGACGCGGATGGTGGACGTCTTCACGACGCACTGCCATTCCGCGTCGACGCGCACCTCGCCATCCCACCGGTAGACGCTGCGGATCGGCACGATCTGCACGCAAGCGCCCAACCGGGCCTCGACGATGCCCTTCGCCAACGACTCCGCGACCTCGGCTGAGTCCACGGTCGTCGTCACCACACTCGCACCACTCACAGCGCGTCGATCTCCTTCAACAGTCGGTCCTTCAGTTCGGCCGGCGCGTACGACGCCCGCACCGCCGCTCGCGCGAGGCCGGCGAGCTCGCCGCGGCCGAACCCGAAACGCTCGTGGCACAGCAGGTACTCGCGGTCGAGATCGGTGTGGAACATGCCGGGGTCGTCGGTGCTGATCGTCACCGCCACCCCGCCCTCCACGAGCCGCGGCAGCGGGTGCTCGTCCAGCGACGTCACCGCGCCCGTGCGGATGTTCGACGTCGGGCACACCTCCACCACGACGCCTTCGTCGGCGAGACAGCGCACCAGCTTGGGGTCCTGCACCGCGCTCACGCCGTGCCCGATCCGTTCGGCACGCAGATCCCGCAGCGCGGCCCAGATCTCGCTCGGCGGAGTGGTCTCACCGGCGTGCGGCACCATGTGCAACCCGGCGTCGCGCGCCACCGCGAACGCCTCCCGGAACCTCGACCTCGGCGAGTCCGACTCGAACCCGCCCAGCCCGAACCCGACCAGCCCCTCCGGCCGGTGCCCGGTCGCGAACCGCGCACTCGTCATGCCCCAGTCGCGGTCCCACACACCGGGAACGTCGAAGATCCACTGCAGCACCACGCCGTGCTCGGCGAGGGCCTCGTCCCGCCCCGCCTTCAACGCCGCGACGAGTTCGTCGGGCTCGATGCCGGCACGCAGGTGGCTGGTCGCGCTGATCGTCAGCTCCGCATAGCGGACGTTGGTCCGTGCGGCGTCGCGCGCGTATCCGACGACGAGCGTGCGGACGTCCTCACCGGTCGTGACGAGGTCATTGACGATGCCGTAGACGTTGATGAAGTGCCGGAAGTCCCTGAACTCGTAGAACTTCCGCAACGCGGCCTCGTCGACCGGCACCCGCCCGCCGGGGTGGTTGCGCGCGAGCGCGAGAACCGTCTCGACGGAAGCCGCGCCCACGAGGTGGACGTGCAGCTCGGCCTTCGGCAGTGCGTGGACGAAGTCGGAAATGTGCACGGTCCATGCTCTCAGGTCAAGGGCCATTCGACGGGTGACATGTCTTGCAGTCAAAGGAGAGGGTGCAGGCGAATCCCTGTCTCTGGCTTCCGCATTGGGGGTGCCTCGTGAGGGGCGCACGAAGAGTTGCACTGCTGACAGCGGTGCTGGTTCTGCCATTCCTGCCCGCCACGGCCCAAGCCGCCGAGGGGCCGGTGTTCCAGGACGGCGAGGCGCAACCCGTCTTCGATCCGAAGGACGTGGTGAAGGAGAGCCTCTGGGTCCGGGCGCCGGTCGACAGCGACCGCGACGGCAAGGACGACGAGGTCTACACCGAGGTCGTCCGCCCGCGTGCCACCGAACGCGGCCTCAAGGTCCCCGTCGTCTACATGGTCAGCCCGTACTTCTCGGGCGGCAACGACGTTGCCAACCACAACGTCGACGTCGAGCTGTACGTGCCGGACAAGCGCAACGGGCGTTTGCTGAAGTCCTCCGCCGACGAGCGCATGACCGCCGCCCTCGGCCCGAACCCGATCACCTCGGGCCGTTACGAGGCCTACTTCATCGCACGCGGATACGCCGTCGTGTACGCCGAATCCCTTGGTACCGGCAAGTCGACGGGCTGCCCGACGACGGGCGACGTCAACGAGACGATCGGCGCGCGTGTCGTCGTCGACTGGCTCAACGGCCGTGCGTCCGCACGCACCGCCACGGGCGAGGCCATCAAGGCGACCTGGTCCACCGGCAAGACCGGAATGATGGGCGTCTCCTACAACGGAACGCTGCCCAACGCCGTCGCCTCCACGGGTGTGCGCGGCCTCGAAGCCATCGTGCCGATCGCCGCGATCTCCAGCTGGTACGACTACTACCGCGCGGACGGCGCCGTCGTCGCACCCGGCACCTTCCAGGGCGAGGACGCCGACGTGCTCGCCGAGTACGTCTACACGCGCGCGGACCGGGAGATCTGCAAGCCGATCCTCGCCGAGATCGCGAGGGACCAGGACCGCGTCACCGGTGACTACAGCCGGTTCTGGGACAAGCGCAACTACCTCAACGACGTCCGCAAGGTCCGCGCGGCCGTGCTCGCGGTGCACGGCCTCAACGACTGGAACGTCAAGATGACGCACGTCGAGCAGTGGTACTCGGCGTTGAAGAAGGTCGGCGCGCCGCACAAGATCTGGCTGCACCAGTCCGGGCACACGGACGCCGACACGCTGCGTTCGGTCGAGTGGCGGCGCACACTCAACCGTTGGTTCACCCAGTACCTCTGGGGCCACCGCAACGGTGTCGACAAGGAGCCGAAGGCGACGATCCAGCGCGAGGACAAGACGTGGGTCGACGAGAAGGACTGGCCGGCGCCCGGCACGTCCGACGTGCGACTGCGTCCCTCGGCCGGCGGGTCCGAGAAGGGCGGCCTCGGGGTTCTGCCCGGTCGCGGTGTCGAGAAGCTGACCGACGACGCGACCAAGACCGCTGAGTCGCTGATCGACCTGGCGACGTCGCCGAACCGCCTCGCCTACAGCTCGGCGCCGGCGAAGAAGCCGCTGCGGTTGTCCGGCAAGTCGACGGCGAACCTGCGGATCGCGTTCGACCGGCCCGCGGCCAACGTGACGACGTTGCTCGTCGACCGCGCGCCGGACGGCAGGTCGCACGTCATCACACGTGGCTCGACCGACCCGCAGAACCGGGAGCGTCCCGACAGGACGTCGCCGATCAAGCCCGGCAAGTTCTACGACGTCGAGGTGCCGATCGTGCCGGACGACTACGTTCTGCAGACCGGTCACCGGCTCGAGTTCGTCGTGATCTCCAGCGACTACGACTACACGCTGCGCCCGAAGCCGGGTGCCGGCCTGTCGCTGGACCTCACCCGGACCTCCCTTGAGCTGCCGGTCGTCGGCGGCTGGCGCACCGTGCTCCAGACGTTCTGACGTGGTGCCGCGCTTCGGTCCGCCGGGCCGAAGCGCGGCAACCTAGCACCCACCCCCGACAGAACACCGCTCCCGAGCGGCCCAAGATCTCAACCTGTCCACAACCGCCGAGTTGTCCACAACTTCGCGGCCACCCCGCCTCACCACCGCGCCCACCGTCCACAGTGGGCCCATGCCCTCAACCCTCTCGAAGCCGATCCGGGTTCGGGACGCCGGCGATCTCTACGCCGCGATCCCGCACCTGATGGGCTTCCACCCAGCCGACTCACTGATAGTGCTGGTGCTGAAAGACCATCTGGTCAGCATGACCATGCGCGTCGACCTTCCACGCCCACGACATAGAGGCCTGCTCGCGGCCCAGTTGGAAAGTCCGCTGCTCGAACAGGACGCGACAGAAGTGATCCTCGTGGTCGTGTGCGCGCCAACAGAGCACATGCCCGAGGAACTGCCACACGCGTCACTGGTCACCATGCTCAACCTCCGGCTGGGCGGCGTCGGCATCGACGTCCTGGAGGCCGTGTGGCTGCCCTCGTGTCAGAAGGACGCGCAGTGGCTCTGCTACCTCGACGTGGACTGTCACGGCACGTTGCCGGATCCCCAGCTGTCCGCTGTCGCCGCAGCGTCGGCACACGAGGGCAACGTGACGTTCGAGTCGCGGGCCGCCATGGCGGCGATCGCCGCGCTGGACCCGCCTGACGCGCTGGAACGCAGGTCCACGTTGCTCGACGAGCTCATGACGGCCACGGCCGACCCCGACCCGCGAACCGAACTACGTCGGGTCAGCGACGCGATCGATGCCGTGGAACACCGCAAAGGATCCTTGCCGGACAAGGACGTCGTCGCTCTGGCGAGGGCGTTGGCGGTGCCCGAGGTGCGCGACGCGAGCATGGGGTTCGCGGTGCAGCCCAGATCCAGGCTCGCCGAACGCCTGTGGCTCGAGCTCGCCAGGGCCTGCCCCGCGCCGGAACGAGCGGAGCCCGCGTGCCTGCTCGCGTTTTACGCCTACCAGCGTGGCGACGGCGGGATCGCGTCGATCGCGCTCGACGCCGCCGAGGACGCCTGTCCCGGCCACATGCTGAGCAAGCTGATCCGTTCCGCCGTCAGTGCCGCTTTCCCGCCGTCGGAGATGCGGGCGCTGGCCGTGAAGTACCTGACCAGCGCCCATGAGCTGCTCGCCGGCACTCAGAGCAGTTCGGGCCGCTCCCAGTCCTGATCCAGGACGTGCTTGGCCAGGAACGCCCACACCGTCTCGTACCAGACCTGAGAGTTGCCGGGGGTGAGGATCCAGTGGTTTTCGGTTGGGTAGTAAAGATATTTCGCCTCGACCCCGTGTCGGACGAGGTCGAAGTACAGGCGATGCCCCTCACCGATGGGAACCCGGTAGTCCTTGTCCCCGTGGATGACGAGCATCGGCGTCTTGATGTCCGCGACCCGCAGGTGCGGGGAGTTGGCCAGGACCCGCTCCGGATGCGTGAGGGGATCGCCCATCTCCCGCATCCAGAAGTAGGAGCTGTCGGTGCCGCCGGAGAAGGCGTCGAGGTGCCACAGGGACGCGTGGGTGACGATGGCGCGGAACCGGTCGGTCTGGGTGGCGATCCAGTTGGCCATGTAGCCGCCGAACGACCCGCCCATCGCGGCGGTCCGCGTGGCGTCGATGTCGGCTCGCTCGACGGCGACGTCCGTGATGGCCATGAGGTCCGTGTAGGGCTCAGCGCCCCAGCGGCCCCAGCCGGCCTTGATGAAGTCGGGTCCGTAGCCGGTCGACAGTGCGGGGTCGGGCAGCAGGACGGCGTAGCCGCGAGCCGCCATGAGCCACGGGTTCCAGCGCCAGGTCCAACCGTTCCAGCTCATGACGGGGCCGCCGTGGACCCACAGGAGCAGGGGCGCGGGCGAGTCGGCGGACACGCCTTCCGGCAGCACGAGCCACGAGCGGACGGTCCTGCCGTCGGCGACGACCGTGGAGATCTCGGTGAGCGTGCCAGGCACCGACGGGAGAGCGCCGGGCGCGGGAAGCCGTTCGGGATCCTGGTCGGATCCGGTGACGGAGAGCCGCACCGGCTGAGGCGGGTGGTCGACCGAGTTGCGCAGCGCGTACAGCGTCTCGCCGTCCGGGCTCACGACCAGATCGCTGTAGTAGCCGGACACCGTCAGCTTCGTGATCTCGCCGGTCGCGAGGTCGAGCCGCCACAACGGCTGGTGGCCGAGATGGCTCGCGGTGAAGAAGACCGCCGACCCGTCCGGGCTCACCACCGGATGGTCCGGCGCCTCCTGGAAGTCGGGCGCCAGTGGCGTGATCGAACCGTCCGCCAGTTCAACGCGCACCAGGTCGCGCCGGAAAGGCGAGTCCAGAGTGGACTCACGCGTGCGGATCGCGATCACGGCGGACGAGTCCGGCGTGAAAGTGGCGCCGTGGAAGGAGAAGCCGTCCTCGGAGGCGATGACCCGCGGTTCGCCGCCGCTCGTGGCCACGACCCGCAGTTCGGTCCGGCGGCCGTAAGCGGCGCTGACGTCGACGGCGTGGCCGTGGACAGCCCACTTGCCGTCCGGGCTCAGCTCGACGTCCTCGTCGCTGAGCCGGCTCGCGGAGTCTTCACTGAGAGCGGTGACCGCGGAGACATCGGCGAGAGGAGCCGCGAACAGGCGCGGGTAGGCCGGACCCAGGTCCGCGTCCCAGTACCTGATCGGGTACGACTCGTGCAGGATCGCTGTCACGCCTGCATCCTCACGGGCCTTGCGCTTGGCGTCGTCCTCGTCGCCGAACTCCGTGAAGCGGTACGCGGACGACGTGAACAGCACCGTCTCGCCGGCGACGCGGACCTGACCGACTCCGCCACCGGGCCGGAGCACTTCGGCGGCCTCACCGCGGACCGGAAGCCGCCACAGCGCCTTCTTGTCCTTGGACTCGCCCGGCTTCGCGAGCGGGTCCGGGCGGGCCGACAGGAACAGCAGCGACCCGTCCGGTGCGAACACGGGGGAGGAGTCGCCCTTGGCGGAGCGGGTGAGCCGGACGGCCTCCCGTTCCCCGGTGGGATCGACCTCCCAGAGAGCGCCCTGCCACGTCTTGCCGTCCGGGGCGAGAGTGGACACGACCGTGACGAGCCGGGTGCCGTCCGGGGACAGCGCGAGCGACGCGAGCCGCGGGGTGGCGTTGTAGCTCTCGAAGGAGGCGAAGTCGGTCATCCCGGCTCAGGCCCCGTGCCGGGCGCGGGTGAACTCCCACGCGTCGCGGACGATGCCGGTGATGTCGGCGCGCTCGGGCTTCCAGCCGAGGTCGGCGCGGGCCCGCTCGGCGGAGGCGACCAGGACGGCCGGATCGCCGGCGCGCCGGGGGGCGACGACGGCGGGGATGGGGTGGCCGGTGACCTCGCGGCAGGTGTCGATGACCTGCTTGACCGAGAAGCCGGTGCCGTTGCCCAGGTTGTAGATCCGGTGCTCTCCGGCGGTGGCGTTCTCCAGCGCGAGGAGGTGGGCGTCGGCGAGGTCGAGGACGTGGATGTAGTCGCGGACGCAGGTGCCGTCCTCGGTGGGCCAGTCCTCGCCGTAGATCGAGATGTGCTCGCGCTGCCCGAGCGCGACCTGCAGCACGAGCGGGATGAGGTGGGTCTCGGTCGCGTGCCGCTCGCCGATGCTGCCGTAGGCGCCGGCGACGTTGAAGTACCGCAGGCTCGTCGCCGCCAGGCCGTGCGCGGCGGCGTACGACGTGATCGCGTGGTCGATGGCCAGCTTGGTGGCGCCGTAGGTGTTGGTCGGCGCGGTCGGGGCGGTCTCGGGGATCGGTACCTCGCGCGGCTCGCCGTACGTCGCGGCAGTCGAGGAGAAGACGAGCTTCGGCGTGCCGTGATCCTTCATCGCGTCGAGGAGCTGAATCGCGGTAAGGACGTTGCCCGTCCAATACTTGCCGGGGTCCTGCATGGACTCGCCGACGAGGGACTTCGCCGCGAAGTGCAGAACTCCGTCGAATCCTTCCGCGAGGACATCGCCGATCACCTCGGCGATGTCACCCCGGATGAAGCGCGCTCCCGCGGGGACGGCGTCCTCGTGCCCGGTCGAGAGGTCGTCGAGTACGACCACCTCGTGCCCGGCTTCGAGCAGCCTGGCAGCGCACACGCTGCCGACGTATCCGGCCCCGCCCGTGACGAGCAGCTTCACCACAGTCCTCGCATTCCTGGTCAAGATCGTTCTTGGCTACCGGTCCCTGCCCGCACCCGCGGACGGAACCGCCGTGAAGAGCCTCGGCCGCGTGAGCGAGCGCGAGGAGAAACCGGCGAGCACGGACCGCTCGACCTCGTCGTGCCGTTCGACGGGCACGAGGGCGATGGCCGAGCCACCGAAACCGCCACCGACCATCCGGGCGCCCAGAGCGCCGGCCGCCATCGCGGAGTCGACGGCGACGTCGAGCTCGGGGCACGAGACCCGGTAGTCGTCCCGCAGGCTGGCGTGGGAGCCCGAGAGGAGGGGGCCGACCTCGGCGAGCGCGCCCTTGCGGAGCAGCTCGACGGTGCGCAGGACCCTGTCGTTCTCGGTCACGACGTGCCGCACCAGCGGACGCAGGTCTTCGGGCAGCCGGACGAGCGTCTGGTCGAGCTCGGCGATGTCGACGTCGCGCAACGCGGGGATGCCGAGGATTCCGGCCGCGCGTTCGCACCCCGCCCGCCGGGCGCCGTAGCCGCCGTCGACGAGCGCGTGGCTGGCGCGCGTGTCGATGACGAGGACCTCGAGCCCGCTGGCAGCCGCGTCGAACGCGACCTGCTCAGACTTGCCGGAGCGCACGTCGTAAAACAGGGCGTGCGCTTCGACGCAGCACAGCGATGCCGTCTGGTCCAGGATGCCGGTCGGCGCGCCCACGAAGTCGTTCTCGGAGCGCTGCACCCAGCGCGCGATGTCCGGCCGCTCGGCGTCGACGCCGGCGAGGCCGAGCAGGGCGAGCGCGACAGCGCACTCCAGGGCGTGCGAGGAGGAGAGACCGGCCCCCGCGGGCACGTCGCCCGCGATGACGAGGTCGGCGCCCGCGATGACGTCGATCCCCTGCTCACGCAGCGCCCAGGCGACTCCACCGGGGTACGCGGCCCACCCCTTGACGGTGCCGGGGACTAGGTCGGCCACCACGACCGGGTCCGCTGCCTGCAGCCCGCCGTCGTCGCCCATCGTGCTGACGGTCATGACACCGTCGGTGCGGGGCGACGCCGCGACCGCGATGCGGTGAGGCAACGCGAACGGCAGCACGAAGCCGTCGTTGTAGTCGGTGTGCTCGCCGATGAGGTTGACGCGGCCTGGGGCCGACCAGACTCCCTCGGGAGCGCGTTCGTGCAGGCGCTCGAACGCCTCTGCCGCCTTCGCGGCCGGTGTCGTCGCCTGGGTCACCGGGCGAGCACCAGGACGGCGTGGGCGACCGCGGGGTCGAGCTCTGCCGTGTTGCCGTTGCCGCCGCGCACCTGGATGACCTTGGCGCCACCGAGCGCCTCGACCTCCACGGTGCCGCCCGGCACCACGCCGGCGTCCTTCAACTCGGCCATGAGGTCCGGGTCGAGCTGGACGTGCTCGGCGATGCGGCGGATCTCCACGCGGCCACCACCGCGGCGGGCCACCTCGTCCACGCGCACCAGGTCCGCCTCGGCGGGCGGGGCGGGCTCGCCGTCACCCAGCTTGTCGAGACCGGGGATCGGGTTGCCGTAGGGCGAGGTGGTGGGGTTGCCGAGCAGCTTGATGAGCTTGCGCTCGACCGCCTCGCTCATCACGTGTTCCCAGCGGCACGCCTCGCTGTGGACGTGCTCCCACTCGAGCCCGATGATGTCCACGAGGAGGCGCTCGGCGAGCCGGTGCTTGCGCATGACGGCGATCGCGAGGTTGCGGCCCTGCTCGGTGAGTTCGAGGTGGCGGTCCTCCGCCACGACGACCAGGCCGTCGCGTTCCATGCGGCCGACGGTCTGGCTCACCGTCGGTCCACTTTGGCCAAGGCGCTCGGCGATGCGGGCGCGCAGTGGCACCACGCCCTCTTCTTCGAGCTCGTAGATCGTGCGGAGATACATCTCCGTGGTGTCGATGAGGTCGTTCACACCCGCTCCCCTTCGTATGGCGTCAATGGTAGTCGTGCCGGGGGACACAGGTGTCCGCGCGGGTGCAGGATGTGAGCCGTGCATCCCTTGATCACTCCTGAGGCCCTCGCCGACGCGCTGGGTACGCGTTCGGCCACCGTCGTGCTGGACGTCCGGTGGCGTCTCGGTGGACCACCCGGACGCCAAGACTACGAGGTCAGCCACGTGCCCGGCGCGGTGTACGTGGATCTGGACACCGAGTTGTCCGCTCCACCCGGCGTCGGGGGCCGTCATCCGCTGCCGGATCCGGAGCGGTTGCAGGCGGTGCTGCGCCGCGCGGGCGTGCGTGAGGGTGGCCGGGTTGTGGCCTACGACGCGGGGGACGGGTCGGTCGCCGCTCGGGTGTGGTGGCTGCTGCGGTGGGTGGGGTTCGGCGAGGTCGCGGTGCTGGACGGCGGGTTCGCCGCCTGGGAGGCCGCCGGGTTGCCGGTGACCGCGGACGTGCCGGCTGCGCCTGCCGGCGGTGCGGACGGTGGAGTCGCCGCTGGGGACGTGGTGGTGCGGCCTGGGCAGATGCCGGTGCTGGACGCGGACGGTGCGGCGGCGCTCGCTCAGGACGGCGTGTTGCTCGACGCTCGGGCGGCCGCGCGGTATCGCGGGGAGACCGAGCCGGTGGATCCCAGGGCCGGGCACGTTCCGGGTGCGGTCAACGCGCCGACCACCGGGCACGTCGGTGCGGACGGGCGGTGGCTCGGGGCGGAGGAGTTGGCCGCGCGGTTCGCCGGGCTCGGGGTGTCGGGTGGTGTGGCTGTCGGCGCGTACTGCGGGTCGGGCGTGACCGCCTCGTCCGTCGTGCTCGCGCTGGAGGTCGCGGGGGTCACGTCGGCCGAGAAGCCGGCGGCCCTGTACGCCGGCTCGTGGTCCAACTGGTGTGCGTTGGACCGGGAGGTCGCTACCGGCGGCTGACGGCCGCCGCCGGTGCGGGGCAGGCGCGGCGCTGGGAGTCAGGCGCTGGGGATGCGGTTGAAGCCCTCGGTGGCGAGCTTGAGGGCCGTGGCGCAGGTGTCCAGGTCGTCGATCGCCAGGACGCTCACCGAGAAGGCCGGCGTGATGACGTTCGGGTCGTCGGTCAGCATGACGGTGACCTGGCAGTCCTCCTTGGAGGCGCTGACCTGCCAGGCGGTGTTGCCGCCGATCTCGATCTGCTTCTTGTCGCCTTCCTGGTCCGCCACGTCCGGGACCGTCACCATCTGGGTGATCACGGTCGACGGGTTGGTGGTGGTGTGGATGCAGCCGCCGTCCGCCGAGGACTTGCCGCCGGTGGCGGCCTCGATGTCCGCCGACTTGAGGACGCCGCAGGTCTCCAGGCCCGTCGCCTTCTTCTTGGTGCCGATCTTCACGTCGCCCTGCTTCTGGGCGGTGGTGGGGCTCGCCGGTTTGGAGGCGGGGGTGCTGGCGGAGGGTTTCCGCGAGGTCGTGGTGGGGTCGGCGGGTTCTTGGACCGCGTTGGTGTCGGCTGTCGCGTTGCCCTTGACCTGCTCGGCGCAGCCCGTGACGGCGGCGAGGGTCAAGCCCAGTGCGAGGAGGATGGCCGCTGGTCTCAGGTGCATGTCGCCTCTGACCCCTGTTCGGTGAGATCGGTTCCGCGTCCGCGACTGTAGGTTGCAAGGCATGGGTAAGCCAGCCGCTGTTGTCTGGGACGGGTCCTTCCTCGGGTACGACCTCGGTGGCGACCATCCGCTGAACCCGGTCCGGCTCGACCTGACCGTCCGGCTCGCGACGGCGCTCGGGGTGCTGGACGGCGTCGAGTTGCGGGAGCCGGTGGCGGCCAGTGACGAAGAGATCGAGTTCGTGCACAAGCCGGGGTACCTGAGTGCTGTGCAGGCGGCGCCGACGGCCGGGTGGGACGTCGGGCACGGGCTGGGGACGGCGGACAACCCCGTGTTCGAGCGGATGCACGAGGCTTCGGCGTTGGTGGTCGGCGGGTCGCTCGTGGCGGCTCGGGCCATCGCGTCCGGTGAGGTGGACCGGGCCGTCAACATCGCCGGTGGGTTGCACCACGCGATGCCGGACAGCGCGGCCGGGTTCTGCGTCTACAACGACTGCGCGGTGGCTATCGAGTGGTTGTTGCGCAGCGGGGTGGAGCGCGTCGCGTACGTCGATGTCGACGTGCATCACGGGGACGGGGTGCAGACGGCGTTCTGGGACGACCCGCGGGTGCTGACGATCTCGCTGCACCAGCACCCGCTGAGCCTGTGGCCCGGTACCGGGTGGGCCGGTGAGGTCGGCGGCGCCGGGGCCGAGGGGAGCGCGGTCAACGTGCCGCTGCCCGCGGGGACGCGGGACGGTGGGTGGATGCGGGCGTTCCACGCGACCGTGCCGTCGCTGTTGCGGGCGTTCCGGCCTCAGGTGCTGGTCACGCAGTGCGGTGTCGACACGCACAAGGAGGACCCGCTCGCGGACCTGTCGCTGAGCGTGGACGGGCACCGGGCGATCTACCAGGCGTTCCGGGACCTGGTGAACGAGCACGGGTACAAGTGGCTCGCGCTTGGGGGCGGCGGGTACGAGCTGCTCAGGGTCGTGCCGCGGTCGTGGACGCACCTGCTGGCGACCGTGCTGGACCGCGACGTCGACCCCAACCGGCCGTTGCCGGCGGACTGGGTGGCCCATGCGACGCGCATCGCACCCGAGTGGCCTTTGCCCGCGTCCATGACCGATGGATGCGACCCTGGACACCAGCCGTGGGGCGGGGACGCGGAGGAGCCGGTCGACAAGGCGATCCGCGAGACGCGCCGGGCTGTGTTCCCCTTGCACGGACTTGATCCCGACGACCCCAGGGACTGACACCGGTGCCGGACAGCGGTAGTGATTCCAGCGCGAGAGATCCGAGGGCGCGAGACTCGTTCGACTTCCCCCGGCACTGGGAGGCGGACGTCGTCCTGAGCGACGGCGGCACCGTCCACCTGCGGCCCATCACGCCGGACGACGGCGAGGAGCTGCGCGAGTTCCACGGGCGGCTGTCCGAGCGGACGCGGTACTTCCGCTACTTCGGGCCCTACCCGCGGATTCCGCAGCGCGATCTGGAGAGGTTCAGCACGGTCGACCACCACGACCGGGTGGCGCTCATCGCGCTCCTGGGCGACGACATCGTCGCGGTCGGGCGGTTCGACCGGCTCCACGGTGATCACCACCGGGGGGACAGCGCCGAGGTCGCGTTCGTCGTCGAGGACGGTCACCAGGGGCGCGGGCTGGGCAGCATCCTGCTCGAACACCTCGCCGCGGCCGCCAGGGAGGTCGGGCTGGCCCGGTTCGAGGCCGAGGTGCTCGCCGAGAACGGGCAGATGGTCCGGGTGTTCCGCGACGCCGGCTACCAGGTCAGCAGGGCGTTCGAGGAGGGCGTGCTGCACCTCGAGTTCGCGATCGACCCCACCGACGAGTCCGTCGCCGTCGCCAGGGCCCGCGAGCAGGCCGCCGAGGCCCGCAGCGTGCACAACCTGCTGCACCCGCGCAGCGTCGCCGTCATCGGCGCTTCGACCGACCCGACGAAGATCGGGCACGCGGTCCTCAAGAACCTTCTCGAAGCCGACTTCAACGGGCCCGTCTACCCCGTCAACGCCGAGCACCGCGCGGTCAGGGGCGTCCGGGCCTACCCGACCGTGCTCGACATCCCCGACGACGTCGACCTCGCCGTCGTCGCCGTCCCCGCGGCCAGCGTCGACGAGGTCATGGACGGCTGCCTCGCCAAGGGCGTGAAGGCGCTCGTCGTCGTCAGTTCGGGCTACGGCGAGACGGGACCGGACGGTCTGTCGGCCGAACGCAGGCTCGCGGCGGAGGCCAGAGCGCACGGCATGCGCGTCGTCGGTCCGAACGCGCTGGGCGTGCTCAACCTCGACCCCAAGGTCCGCCTCAACGCGAGCCTCGCCCCGAAGCTGCCGTCACGGGGCCGCGCGGGCTTCTTCTGCCAGTCCGGCGCCCTCGGCACGGCCATCCTCGCCAACGCCGCCGGCTGGGGCCTCGGCCTGTCCACGTTCGTCTCGGCGGGCAACCGCGCCGACGTCTCCGGCAACGACCTGCTGCAGTACTGGGAGACCGACCCGTCCACCGACGTCGTGCTGCTCTACCTCGAGTCGTTCGGCAACCCGCGCAAGTTCGCGAGGCTCGCGCGCCGGCTCGGCCGCACCAAGCCCATCGTCGCGGTGAAGTCCGGCCGGCACGCCGTCGTCCCCGGCCTCGCCGCCACCGCCGCGGACGTCGACGAGGCGAGCGTGCAGGCCCTGTTCGAGCAGGCCGGCGTGATCAGGGTCGACTCGCTGGCCCAGCTGTTCGACACCGCGCTCCTGCTGGCCCACCAGCCCCTGCCCACCGGCAAGCGCGTCGCCGTCGTCGGCAACTCCACCGCCATCGGCCTGCTCGCCGCCGACACGCTGCTGGCCCAGGGCCTCGACCTCGCGGGCGAACCCGTCGACGTCGGCGCCCAGGCCACCCCTGAGGAGTTCGCGAAGGCGGTCGAGCAGGCCCTGGACCGCGCCGAGACCGACGCCCTCGTCGTCGTGTTCGTGCCCCCGATCGCGGTCCCCGGCGCCGCCTACGCCCGCGCGCTCAAGGAGGCCGCACACCGCACGAAACCGATCGTCAGCACGTTCCTCGCGGTCGAGGGCATCCCCGACGAGCTCAGGATGCCCGGCAAGGGCTCGATCCCCAGCTACGCCAGTCCCGAACGCGCCGTGCTCGCCCTGGCCCGCGCCGTCCGCTACGCCCGCTGGCGCGCCGCACCGCAGGGCACCTTCGTGCGTCCTGAAGGCATCGACGCCGACCGGGCGCGATCCATTGTGGACAACCCCGAGGTCGAGGTCCGGCTCGACGACCTCAAGGCCGTCGAACTGCTGGAGTGCTACGGGATCGACGTCGTCCCGTTCCGCATCGCCCACAGCGCCGAAGAAGCCGCGCTGGCAGCCGAAGAACTCGGTTATCCAGTGGCGATGAAAGCAACCAGCGAACGACTGCGCCACCGCACCGACCTCGTCGGCGTCAGGCTCGACATCGCCCAGCGCGAGTCGGTCATGGCCGCCTACCACGACCTCGCCGCCCTCTCCGGGAAGCCGGGCGTGTACGTGCAACGCATGGCGCCCAAGGGAGTCAGCTGCGTCCTGGGCCTGCAGGACGACCCGAGCTTCGGCACGCTGGTCTGGTTCGGACTGTCGGGACTGGTCAGCGACCTGCTCGGCGACCGGGCCTACCGGGCGGTACCCCTCACCGACACCGACGCGGCGGAACTCGTTGCGGCACCGAAAGCAGCGCCTCTGCTCACCGGTTACCGCGGCGACGAACCCGCGGACCTGAAAGCACTTCAGGAACTGGTACTCCGTTTGGCGGCGCTGGCAGAGGACCTTCCGGAGGTGCGGTCACTGAAGCTCGAGCCCGTTCTTGCTTCTGCCGCAGGCGCTTTCGTGAGCAGCGCGCGCGTTGTCATCGGACCGCCGCCGTCCCGGCACGACGCCGGACCGCGCCGCTTGCGCTGAACTGAACTGTTACCGCACCGATTCCGTTGTTTCCATTCGGTTCTGGGTATGGACATGCGTCCTGCCGCCGCTTAGGTTTCCCGCATCGCCGAGCACGCCGACCCAGGTGCGCAGGCGCATGCCCGTGGAATATCGCTGTAGTGCAACCGCTGTAGAGGGACGAATGACGCCGAGAGCACTTCTCCGCCTGGTGGCGACCTTGAGCGCGGCCGTGCTCCTGCTCGCCTCGTGCGCGGGTGGTGGCGGGTCCGGCATGGCCAGCAAGGTCAGCGCGAACGACCGCATGGTCATCGCCGTGTCGTACGACCAACCGGGACTGTCGGTGCGCAGGCTCGACGGCAGCTACCGCGGGTTCGACGTCGACGTCGCCAAGTACATCGCGAACGAACTGGGCGTCAAAGAGCAGAACATCACCTGGCGGGAAGCGCAGCCGGGCAACCGCGAGACGCTCCTGACCAGCGGTGAGGCCGACATGGTCGTCTCCACCTACTCGATCACGGACAAGCGCAAGCAGATCGTCGAGTTCGTCGGCCCGTACTTCGTCGCCGGCCAGGACCTGCTGGTGCGCATGAACGAGAACCGCATCGACGGCCCCAAGTCGCTCAACGCCACCCTCCGCCTGTGCTCCACCGCCGGGTCCACGTCGGCCGAGTACGTCCGCGACCAGTTCGCGAAGGACGTGAAGATGGTCGAGTACGCGAAGTTCAGCGACTGCGTCACGGCGCTGCTCGCGGAGAACGTCGACGCCGTCACCACCGACGACGTGCTGCTCGCGGGCTACGCCGCCCAGAACCCCGAGCTCCTGCGGGTCGTCGGCGACCCGTTCAGCAAGGAGGAGTACGGCGTCGGCCTGCACCGCGACGACCCGAACAGCAAGGCGAAGGTCCAGGCGGCGCTGCAGAAGATGATCGACACGGGTGCCTGGCGCAAGTCGCTGGAGGCCAACATCGGATCTTCCGGCTACAAGATCCCCGACCCGCCGCTGCTGGCCCCGTGATCACACGGGGCGTAACGTAGGCTCACGCCACGTGAACCGCGTCCCGCCGCACCGCGCTGATCGTCCTGTTCGCGCGGGCATCCCAGAACACGGCCGAGTCCCGCGCTACTACGCGGTCAAGGCCGAGCTCTTCGACCTCGTCGAGAACCTCGGCGAAGGCACCGTCCTGCCGTCCGAACGCGAGCTCGCCGAACGGTTCTCCGTCTCGCGCGTCACGCTCCGCCAGGCCGTCAGCGAACTCGTGCTCGAAGGCAAGCTCATCCGCCGCCAGGGCAGCGGCACGTTCGTCGCGCCGCCGAAGCTCGTTCAGCCGTTGTCCCTGGTCAGCTACACCGAGGGCATGCGCCGTCAGGGCGTCGAACCGAACCGCACCGTCATCACGGTCGAGGAGCTCGGCGCCGACGAGGGCCTGGCCCGCGACCTGGCGATCGAGCCCGGCGACCCGATCGTGCACCTCGAACGCGTCCTGCTCGCCGACGACGAGCGCATCGGCCTCGAGTCGACGTACCTGAGCCTCGGCCGCTTCCCCGGCCTGCTGGAGAAGCTCGACCCCGCCGGGTCGCTCTACGCGTGCCTCACCGAACGGCTCGGCGTGCGTTTCGCCGAGGCAGAGGAACGCGTCGAGACGGTGCTCGCCACGCCCCGCGAGGCACTGCTGATCGGCACCAACCCGGCGCTGCCGATGCTGTTGCTGCACCGCGTCTCCTACGACGTCGAGGGCCACCCGATCGAACGCGCCCGATCGCTGTACCGGGGTGACCGGTTCAGCTTCGTGGCGAGGCTGCACGCCGAGCGGTAGGAGTCGAAGCGACCGTCCAAGATGGACGGAACGCACGCGGTCGCCGGCCGCGGAGCGGATTCCTTTCGGGCCCCAACGGAAACGTTCTCACGAGCCCGCGCACTTTGAGTGACTCTCCAGGCGCGTCCGGGAGGCTGACGGCGAACGGGGCCGTGCGGGCTGTGCGTCCGGGACCGGCCGGGCCGGTGGGTTGGCCGCCGTTCGGATCGTCAAGCCGTACAACGGTTTCCCGCGGCTCCGTTACCCGTTGTACGGGTGCGCGTGACCATCGGGTGACGTGACTGCGGGTCACCGGATCCCGTGCGGGAACAGGAAGATACCGCCCGTTCGCACTCGTTCCCCGCTCAAGGCGCGGAGGTACTGTTGACGGTGAGAACTTCAGTGTCCGCAACGGTGCGGAGGAGCGGGGGTGTGCCGTGTCCTTCAAGGCGGAGTTCCTCGCAGAACTCGAGGACTGTCTGCGCGGCTACGGCGCTGTCCCGGTGAGCAATCCCGACGCACTCGCGTTGTTCATCGAGTTCGTGCGAGCCCTTCCGGAGACCGATCAGAGGCTGCGCTGCCTCGAAGGTGTCGACCAGGGTTCCGGCTCGTTCTGGAACAACCCCGCGGTGTGGTGGGAGCAGGTGCCGAGGTTCGGCGCGGGGCTGCCGCGATGCGGATCGGCGGAGTGCCGCAAGCTGCTGGACGACATGCTCGACGAGGCGATCAGCGACGAGATCGACGTGCTCGAGATGGAGATCCGCGAACTTCCCAGCTAGTCCGGACATGCCTGCCGGCGCCGCCACCTGTTACGGCCGCGGCGCCGGGGCTTCCAGCACTTATTTGACGGCGACCAGCGACTTGAACAGTTCCCGATAGCGGTGGAGGGCCAGTCGCAGGTCCTCGGTCTGTGGATCACTGTTTCCCTCGAGCTGCTTGGTGAGGGAGCGGTGCCGGGTGGTGAGCTCTTCGAGTGCGCGCGTCACGAGCGCGTCCGCCTTGCTGACGGCCGACTTCGGGTCGTCGACGAACTCGTACTGCACCGCCTGCCACTCGTCCTCGAGCCTGCCGGCCGAACGCTGGTCCGTGCGCTGCGGCTCGGTGTGGCGCTGCTCGGCAGGGCGCTGGTCAGCAGAACGCTGGTCAGCAGGGCGCTGCTCGGCGCGGTGCTGCTCGGCACGGTGCTCGCCGCGCTCGTGGTCCTGGCGCTGCGGTTCGGTGCGCTGGTGCTCGGCGCGCTGGGCTTCCGTGCGCTGGGCTTCAGTGCGCTGGGCTTCAGTGCGCTGAGCGTCGGTGCGCTGAGCCTCGGTGCGCTGCTGGGTGTCCGTGCGCTGGCCGTCGGCGCGCTGCGCCTGTTGCGGCCGGGCCGGAGTCGGAACCCCGGCGGAGTGGGTGGGGGCCTCAGACATCGGTCTTCTCCTTCCGCACGGCTTCTCGTTCCTTGCTCGGCGTCGTGCCGTGTTCCAGCAGGTCGGTGAACAGCTCGCGGTAGTGCACCATCGCGGTGCGCAGGTCCTCGGTGCTCGCCTCGCCGATCTCCTGGCGCTCCGAGATGTCGTGCGCCTTGCGGTAGTGCTCCAGCGTCCGCGCGTGCTCGACGGACAGAACGCTCAGCTGCGCCTCGTACCCCTCGGTGGGGTACCCGCGCTCGGCCATCAGATCGGTCACGAGGCGGTCGGCGTCGGAGATGGCGCTCTCCGGCGAGTCGACGAACTTCGCCTGCACGGTCGCCCAGTGCCGGCGGTAACTCTCCTGCGCCGTCTGCGAAAGCGGCTTCAGGTCGAACTCGCTGTGGCGGTGCTCCCGCTCGGCGAGCTCCTTCTCCGCGGCCGATCTGTTGTCGCTGTGCTCGACCACGCGGTCGTATTCAGGGCCGAAGCGGTCACGAAGCTTCTTGCGCTGCATGGCGGGCCTCAGCACGATCGCGAGGATCACCAATGCCGCGACGATCGCGACCACAACGCCGATGATGGCGCCCGTTGACATGGAAAAACCTCCAAGACAGGCAAACTCTCTGGCTGTCCGGAGGCTTTCCCGTTCACTCACAAGGGAAACATCAACCCTTGATACAAACCACTTGCTTGAGCTTCGCGACCACCTCGACCAGGTCGGACTGGTTCGCCATCACCGTGTCGATGTCCTTGTAGGCGCCCGGAATCTCGTCCACGACGCCGGAGTCCTTGCGGCACTCGACACCACTTGTCTGGTCGGCGAGATCCTGCGTCGTGAACGTCTTGCGGGCCTTGTTGCGGGACATCCTCCGGCCGGCGCCGTGCGACGCCGACTCGAACGAGTCCGGGTTCCCGAGACCGCGCACGATGTACGACCCGGTGCCCATGGAACCCGGGATGATGCCCAGCTCACCGCGGCCCGCGCGGATCGCACCCTTGCGCGTCACCAGAACGTCCTCGCCGAAGTGGTTCTCCTCCGACACGTAATTATGGTGCGCCGAGATCGGCTCCTCGAAGACGATCTGCGGGAACTCGGCGCGCAGCACGTCGCAGACCAGGCGCAGCATGACCGCGCGGTTGCGTCGCGCGTAGTCCTGAGCCCAGTACAGGTCGTGGCGGTACGACGCCATCTCGGGCGTGCCCGAGAGGAACACGGCCAGGTCCGGGTCCGGCAGCTCGGAGTTGTGCGCGAGCGTGCGCGCCACCGCGATGTGGTGCTGCGCCAGCTCGTTGCCGATGCCACGCGACCCGGAGTGCAGCATGACCCACACCTGCTGGTCGCCGTCCAGGCAGACCTCCAGGAAGTGGTTGCCGCCCCCGAGCGTGCCCATCTGGTGCATCGCCTTGTCGGCGCGCGCCTTCACGACGGGCGTGAGGTCGTCGAACTTCTTCCAGAACGTGCCCCAGTCGGACGCGTCCCTCTCGGTGAACGCGGTCGCCCTGTGCTGACCGAACCCGACGGGGACGACGGCCTCCATGCGGGACCGCAGCCCGCGCAGGGTCGCCGGCAGGTCGCTCGCCGTGAGCGAGGTGCGCACGGCGGTCATGCCGCAGCCGATGTCCACGCCGACGGCCGCGGGGGAGACGGCGTCGCGCAACGCGATCACCGAACCCACCGTGGCGCCCTTGCCGTAGTGCACGTCCGGCATGACCGCGATGTGCTTGAACGCCCACGGCAGCGAGGAGATGTTCTGCAGCTGCCGCATGGCGAACTCCTCGACCTCGTCCGGTCGAGTCCACATGCGAATGTCCACGTTCTGGCCGCGGACCAGGGTTGCTGCCATGCCCACGAGGTTAGGCGGCGCTTCGCCCGTTCCACAAAAGAGTTTCCGCGCCGACGAACTCCCACGTGCCCTTGCGGAACTTCGCCTTGCGGAGGTCACCGCCGATGTTCGTGACGAACGCCCGCACGGTGGGCAGGTCGTCGACGGACGCGATGAGGATCGCCTTGCCCTGCAACGTGACGCTGCCGCCGCCGAGCTTCTCGCGCGCGACCGCGTCGTTGAGCAGGCCGGTGCGGACCTGCTGTGCGGTGAGTCCGTCGACCTCGACCTGCACGGCGTCGACGGCGGGCGAGTTCGCGGGCAGGAACCGGAACGTGAGCACCGACTCCTGCCGGAACTGCTTCGCGATCGCCGAAGCGGTGTGCCGCAGGCTCTCCGCGTTCAGCGTGACGTCGAACCTGCGCGAGCGTTCGAACGTCGTCTGCTGCAGGTCGCTCGACCAGAACACGCCGTCGAGCAACGTCGACCGCGTGGTGTGGCCGCCGTTCGCGCGCACGATCCCGCGGACCTCGCGGTCGAACCTCACCAGTCTGTCCTGGAGCCGCGGATCGGCGGGATCGGTGATGATCGCGGTGTTGTTCGTCGCGAAGATCTCCGGGGACGGCAGCGGGGTGCCCGCCGCCGTCCCCGCGGAGACCGCGACCGCCAGTACCGACGTGACTGCCACGAGAAGATTTCGCATGGCGCACAACGTATGGCGCGAACCCCGTCGGGCGCACCCCGTCCCACTCAGCGGGCCACCGCGCGCTTGTACTGGTAGTTGGCCAGCGGGACGAAGATCAGCAGGAAGATCACCACCCACGCGAGCGACGCGACGACCGGGTGCTGCAATGGCCACGCGTCCGGCGCCGGTTGCAGGGGAGAGGTGTTGCCGAACAGCTCGCGGGCGGCCAGCGTGACGGCCGAGACCGGGTTCCACTCCGCGACGTGGCGCAGGCCCGCCGGCAGGTTCTCCGACTGCACGAACGTGTTCGCGATGTAGGTGATCGGGAACAGGAAGATGAAGCTCGCGTTGTTGAACACCTCGGGACTGCGCACCAGCAGCCCGATCCACGCCATCGCCCACGAGAACGCGTACGCGAACAGCAGCAGGATCCCGACCCCGGCCAGGGCCTCCAGCGGCGACGAGTGGACGCGCCAGCCCACGATCAGGCCGGTGACCATCATGATGACGACGACCAGCGCGTTGTTGACCAGGTCGGACGTGGTGCGCCCGACCAGGACGGCCGAGCGGGCCATCGGCAGCGAGCGGAACCGGTCGATGATGCCCTTGGTCATGTCCTCCGCGAGACCGCTGCCGGTGATGGTCGCGCCGAACAGCACCGTCTGCGTGAAGATGCCCGCCATCAGGAACTCGCGGTAGTCCATGCCGGGGATCTGGATCGAGCCGCCGAACACGTAGGCGAACAGCAGCACGAACATGATCGGCGCCGCGGTGGAGAACACCAGCAGGTCCGGCACCCGCTTGATCTTGATCAGGTTGCGCTTGGCGACGACCCCGCCGTCCGCAAGCGCTTGCAGCAGCTTCACTTCTCGTCCCCGCCTTCCGCACGGTGGCCGGTCAGGGCCAGGAACACGTCGTCGAGCGTCGGCCTGCGCAACCCGATGTCGAGCACCTTCACCGACTCCGCGTCGAGCAGCCGGATCGCCTCCATCAGCACCGAGGACCCGCCCGCGACCGGCACGGTGAGGTGGTGCTGGCGGTCGTCGGCGCCGATCGGCCCGACGGCGAGACCGGCCAGCGCGCTCCGTGCGGTGCCGAGCTCGGAGGGCGTGGCGACGGACAGTTCGAGGCGCTCCCCGCCGACCTGGTCCTTGAGCTGGTCGGAGGTGCCCTCGGCGATCACCACGCCGTGGTCGATGACGGCGATCTGGTCGGCGAGCCGGTCGGCCTCCTCCAGGTACTGGGTGGTCAGCAGCACCGTGGTGCCGCCCTGGACGAGCTCCTCGATCACGTCCCACATGCCGAAGCGCGACCGCGGGTCGAGGCCGGTCGTCGGTTCGTCGAGGAACAGCACGGACGGCTTCGCGACGAGCGCGCCCGCGAGGTCGAGCCGGCGCCGCATGCCGCCGGAGTACCCCTTCGCCGGACGGTCGGCGGCGTCCTCCAGGTCGAACCGGGCGAGCAGCTCGCGGGCTCGTTCCCGGCTCCGCACGCGGCCGAGGTGGTACAGACGGCCGACCATGTCGAGGTTCTCGAAGCCGGTGAGGTTGTCGTCGACGGCCGCGTACTGGCCGGAGAGACCGATCTTCGTGCGCAGCTCGTCCGCCTGCCCGCGGACGTCGAGCCCGGCGACGCGCGCCGACCCCTCGTCCGCTTCGAGCAGGGTGGTGAACACCCGCACCGCCGTCGTCTTGCCCGCGCCGTTGGGGCCCAGCAGACCCGTGATGGTGCCTTCGGGAACCCGCAGGTCCAGGCCGCCCAGCGCGACGACCGACCCGTAGCGTTTGACCAGGCCTTCAGCCACGATCGCGTCTGTCATGCGGGCATCATGAACCTCCGGTCCGACATTCTCGTCCGATTTCGGCCGGTGACCGGTGATTGACAGCCGCCGCGAACGTGAAAATACTTCGGTCGCATGGATCGCGTGTGCGTAATCGGGGCGGGCTCGTCCGGCATCGCCGCATGTCAGGTGCTCGGCGCCCGCGGCATCGAGTTCGACTGCTTCGAGACCGGCTCGGAGATCGGCGGCAACTGGCGCTACCTCAACGACAACGGCATGTCGTCGGCCTACCGGTCGCTCCACATCAACACCTCGCGGCAGATGATGGAGTTCAAGTCCTTCCCGATGCCCGCGCACCTGCCCGCGTACCCGTCGCACTTCCAGATCGCCGAGTACTTCGACGACTTCGTGAAGCACCACGGGTTCCGCGACCGCATCCGGTTCCGCACCGAGGTCACGTCGGTGTCCGTCGCGCCGGAGGGCTACTCCGTGACGACGCGCGACCGCGACACCGGTGAGGAGACCTCGGCCGTCTACCGCTGGGTGATCGTCGCGAACGGGCACCACTGGTCGCCGCGGCTGCCCGAGCCCGCGTTCCCCGGCTCGTTCGACGGCGAGGAGATCCACGCGCACTTCTACAAGACGCCGGAACGGTTCGCGGGCAAGAAGGTCCTGGTGCTCGGCATCGGCAACTCCGCCTGCGACATCGCGGTCGAGTCCTCCCGCGTCTCCGCGCGGACGTTCCTGGCGATGCGCCGGGGCGCGCACATCATGCCCAAGTACCTCTTCGGCATGCCGACGGACCACCTGACGACGTCGCCGCTCGCCCGGTTCGCCCCCTCGTGGCTGCAGGCCCTGTCGCTGGGGGTGATGCTGCGGCTGGCACGGGGCAAGGTCTCCGACTACGGGCTGCCCGAACCGTCGCACGGCATCCTCGGCGCGCACCCGACGGTGTCCGACGACCTGCTGACCAGGCTCGGCCACGGCGACATCACCGTGAAACCGAACGTCGAACGGCTCGACGGGGCCGGTGTCGTGTTCGCCGACGGGTCCCGCGAGGACGTCGACGTGATCGTCTATTGCACCGGTTACAGGGTGGAATTCCCGTTTCTGGATCAAACGGAGTTCCCGGCCGTCTCGTCGCCGGACAACGAGGTGTCGCTGTACCGGCGGGTCGTGGACCCGGCGCATCCCGGGCTGTACTTCCTCGGGCTCATCCAGCCGCTCGGGGCGATCATGCCGCTGGCCGAGGCCCAGGCCGAGTGGATCGCCGACCTGGTTTCTGGCCGGGGCGCCCTGCCGCCGGTGCCGGAGATGAAGGCCGAGATCACCACCTACCGGGAGAGGCTGCGGCGCAAGTTCGTGAAGTCGAAGCGGCACACGCTGGAGGTCGACTTCCTCGGCTACCAGCGCGAGTTGCTTCAGGAACGGCGGACGTGGGTACGGTCGGAACGTGCCATCTAGTGCTCAGGTGATCGTTCTCAACGGCGGGTCCAGCTCCGGCAAGTCCGGGATCGCGCGCTGCCTGCAGGCCGTGCTGCCGGAGGCGTGGCTGGCCATCGGAGTCGACACGCTGATCGACGTGATGCCCGCCCGGCTGCGGCTAGGGTCCGAAGGCATCGGGTTTGCGGACGGCGACGTCAGCGTCGGCGCCGAGTTCCGGGTGCTGGAGGACGCGTGGATGACGGGCGTCGCCGCCATGGTGCGCGCCGGGGCGCGGGTGATCGTGGACGACGTGTTCCTCGGCGGTGCCGAGTCGCGGCGGCGGTGGGAGACCGCGCTGACCGGCCTCGACGTCGTGTGGGTCGGGGTGCGGTGCGACGCCGAGGTCGCCGCCGGCCGTGAGCTCGCCCGCGGTGACCGCGTCGCCGGGATGGCCGAGACGCAGGCCGACCTCGTACACCGCGGCATGACCTACGACGTCGAGGTCGACACCGCGAAGGCCGAGGCGGTCGAGTGCGCGCGGGTGATCGCCGCGAAGATCTAGCGGCGGGTCATCAGGAAGCACGCGAAACCGCTGCCCCGCTTCGGTTCCGGGAGCCGCTCGATCTCGAAGGACTCCCCGAACAACCGCTGCTCGGCACCGGCCCCCAGACCGGGGAACCGGCCGCCACGACGCTTCCACCACGGGATCTCGTCGTAGAAGCACCACATCAGGAACACCGAACCGGGGTGCGACAGGCGGTGCACGGTCGCTGCCATCGCGTCCACGGAGGACCCACGCAGGTCGTCCAGCACGCTGTAGTCGACGAGCAGGTCGAACGTCCCGGACACGCCGGGGATCGCGGGCGCCGTCAGGTCGCCGTGCAGCCAGTCGACCGACAACGACGGAGGCGTCGCGCGCCGCGCCTTCTCCAAGCCGACGGGGGAGAAGTCCACGCCCGTCACGGCGAAACCGCGCTCCGCCAGGAAGATCGAGTTCGCCCCGCTGCCGCAGCCGAGGTCGATCGCACGGCCGGGCGGGATCCGTCCCGACGTCACCAGCTCGACCAGTTCGGAACGAGCCCCGCCCTCCCACGGCGCATAGGTGCGGTACATGAAGTTGTAGGCGCGACGACCGACCATCCCATGTCCTCCCAACGAAAACGGGGCCACCGACATCGTGTCAGCGGCCCCGTTCGCGGGACAGGTCTCAGTGGACGCCCAGCACGCCGTCCACCCGGCGGGGGATGCCGAGCGGGTTCGAGTCCTGGAGCTCCGCGGGCAGCAACGCGTCCGGCCACGACTGGTACGTCACCGGCGCGATCCAGCGGCGGATCGACGTCGCGCCCACCGACGTGTGCAGCGGGTTCGTCGTCGACGGCCACGGGCCGCCGTGGTGCTGGCCCCACGCCACCGCGACACCGGTCGGCCAGGCGTTGAAGATGATCCGGCCCGCCACCCGGCGCAGGACCTCGGCGACCTCACCGGCCTGCGCGTGGTCCGACTCGGCGGCGTGCACCGTGCCGGTAAGCGTGCCCGGCAGCTTCGCCAGCACCGAGTGCAGCTCGTCCGGCGACGAGTACGTCACGACCAGCGCGGCCGGGCCGAAGTGCTCCTCGGTCAGCTTCTCGAGGTTCTCCTCGAACACCTTCACCGACGTGCTGAACAGCAGCGGCGCCACGGCCCACGCCTCGTCCGGGCGGGTGCCCGTGGACACCACGGAGACGAGGTCCGACGCGGCCAGCGCGTCCGTGCCCGACTTGTAGGAGTCGCACATCCGCTCGTTCAGCATCGCGCCACCGGACGACGCGGCGACCGCCTCACCCAGCGCGGGCACGATCGACTCGGGTGCGAACACCAGCCCGGGGTTCGTGCAGAACTGCCCGACGCCCATCACCAGCGACTGCGCGAAACCGGCCGCGATGTCCGGCGTGGCCGCGCCCGGCAGGATCACCGTCGGGTTCACGCTGCCCAGCTCGCCGTAGAACGGGATCGGGTCCGGCCTGCCCTGCGCCAGGTCGAACAACGCCCGGCCGCCACCGGTCGACCCGGTGAAGCCGACCGCGCGCACCGCCGGGTGCTTCACCAGCGCGACACCGGACTCGGTGCCGTACACGATCCCGAACACGCCCTCCGGCGCACCGGCCTCGCGCAGCGCGTCCACCACGACCCGCGCGGTCTCGCGCGACGTCGACGGGTGCGCCGAATGTGCCTTCACCACAACGGAACAGCCGGACGCGAGCGCGGAGGCCGTGTCACCGCCGGCGACCGAGAACGCGAACGGGAAGTTCGACGCGGAGAACACCGCGACCGTCCCGAGTGGACGCAAGACACGGCGCAGCACCGGCCGCGGCGGGATGATGTCCGGGTTCGCCGAGTCCAAAGTGGCCTCGACGTAGCTGCCCTCGCGCAGCACCTCGCCGAACAGCCGCAGCTGGTTCGTCGTGCGCTTGAGCTCGGTCGTCAGCCGCGGCACGCCCAGCGCCGTCTCGCCGTCGGCCGTCTCGACGAGCAACGCCGACTCGGCGTCCAGCGCGTCCGCGACCTTCTCCAGCACCACGGCCCGGTCCGCCGCCGCGACGACCGACCACGCCGAGAACGCCGTGGCCGCCGCGGTCGCGATGCGGTCCACCTCGCTGTCGGGGGTCTTCGCAACCGGTTCGCCGTACGGCTCACCGGTGCGCGGGTTGTATCCCTGCACGCCGTGGCTCAACGCCCTGCCTCCTTGACTGCCGTGTCGAAGTCGGGGCCGCACCAGGCCCCGCCCAGGTACCTCACCGCGGGCGACGAGGGGTCTGGCTCACCGTGCTTTTCCAGAACCTCGGCCGCGTACACCTCGGAGTCGTCCTGAGGTTCGTACCCGAGCGCGCGGGCCTCGTCCAGCGAGAACCAGGCGCGCTTGTTGGCCGAGATGCCCCACACGAGGCGGAAACCCGGTGAGGGAAAGGAAAGGCACGCCTCGAACAGGCGCGCGCCGTCGTCCGGCGACATCCACGTCGACAGCATCCGCACGTCGCGCGGCTTCTCGAAGCACGACCCGATGCGGATCGCGATCACGTCCAGGCCGTAGCGGTCGGCGTACAGCGATCCCAGCGCCTCCATCGCCACCTTGGACACGCCGTAGTAGGTGTCCGGGCGGGGGAAGGCGTAGTCACCGGCCTCGCCGTCGGCCTGTTCGACGTAGCCGACGGCGTGGTTCGAGCTGGCCAGGATCACCCGGCGGACGCCCGCACGCCGTGCGGCCTCCAGGACCGTGTGCGTGCCGTCGATGTTGACGCGCAGGATCTTGTCCCACGACTCTTCGAGGCTGTGGCCGCCGAGGTGGATCACCGCGTCGACGTCCTGCAACGCGGCCTCCATCGCGGCCATGTCGGTCACCGACGCCTCGACGAGCTCGACGTTCTCGCCCTCGGCGGCCGCGGGCAGCTCCGCGATGTCCAGCAGCCGCAGGACACGGCCGTCGGCGGCGAGGCGGGTGCGCATGAGCGTGCCCACCCCGCCGCCGGCGCCGGTGATCAGGATGCGTGCGGTCACGGGTTGGAACCCTCCGTCTTGATGTTCAGGTGTACCGGGAAGTTCAGCGGCCGAACTGGCGGAGGAGCTCGGTGATCGTGCGGGCGGCGTCGAGCAGGGCGGAGATGACCTGCCGCTCGTGCTCCGGGGTCAGCCTGCCCAGCGGGACCGAGCAGCTCATCGCGTCCAGCACGGGGTTGCGGTAGGGCAGTGCCACCGCGAAACAGCCCAGGCCGGGCGTGTTCTCCTCGCGTTCGTGGGCGAAGCCCGCGTTGCGGAACCCGGCGAGCTGCTCGTGCAGCGCGGCCCTCTCCGTCACGGTGTTGGGCGTCAGCGGCGCCAGTTCGTCGGGGAGGATCTGGTCGACCTCCTCCGGCGTGCGCGTCGAGAGCACGGCCTTGCCCAGGGACGTCGAGTGCGCGGGCAGCCGGCGGCCGACGCGCGAGACGACGCGCAGGTGGTGCTCGGACTCGCGGCTCGCGAGGTAGACGACGTCCGCGCCGTCCAGACGGGCGAGGTGGACCGTCTCGTTGATGTCCTGGCGGACCTGTTCCATCACGCGGATCGCCGCCCGCACAACGGGGTCGTGGTCCAAATAGGACGTACCGACGAGCAGTGCGCGCACGCCGATGCCGTACGTGCCCCTGTCCGAGTCGACCTCCACCCAGCCGCGCGCCACCAGCGTCTGCAGCAGCATGTACAGGCTGGACTTGGGATAGCTGAGCTCGCGGTGCAGCTCGGTGAGCGTCAGCCTGCGGTCTGACGCGGACAGCACTTCGAGCAGCTCCACCGTGCGGTCGGCGGACTTCACCGCCCCGGGACGCGCTGTGCCCTTGTCGATCGGCGACGCCACCTGACCTCCTCGAAACAGTTAAGCAACTTGCCCTTGACACGTTGCTGCGCTGATTCTTACAGTCCTGCAGCAGGTTCACAAGTACGACCCAGGTTCATATATCTGAACGCGAAGGGCTCCGACGATGCGCCGTAGAACTGCCACAACACTCGCCACGCTGGGCGTGGCCGCGCTGCTCGCGGGATGCGGCAGCGGTGGCAGCACCGCGGCGTCGAACAAGGACCCGAACAAGCCCCTCGAGGTGTGGACCCGCTCGACGGAGGCGACCGCGAAGGTCTACGAGAAGATCTTCAAGTCCTTCACCGAGAAGACCGGGGTGCAGGTCGACTACAAGCCGATCTTCAACGACTTCGACAAGCAGGTGCAGCAGCGAGCCGCGTCGAAGGACCTCCCCGACGTCGTCATCACCGACACCGGCTCGCTCGGCAACTTCGTCAAGCAGGGCTGGACGACCGAGGTCGCCAAGGACGACGTCGCGGGTGCCGGCGACATCGTCGACCGCGCGTGGAACAACGGGAAGGGCGCGGACGGCAAGTACTACGCCATCCCGTACTCCACCCAGGCGATGGTCACGCTGATCCGCAAGGACTGGCGCGAGAAGCTCGGCAAGCCGATCCCCACGACGTGGGAGGAGCTCGACGACCTCGCGAGGGCGTTCACGCGCAACGACCCCGACGGCAACGGCCAGAACGACACCTACGGCATGCTCGTGCCGGGCACGACCGACCGCGGCTACCTCGCGTGGTGGGCGACCAGCTACATCTGGCAGGGCGGCGGCGACATCCTCGAGGACGAGGGCGACGGCAAGTTCCGCGTCGGCATCGACTCGCCGGAGTCGACCAGGGCCGTCGACCGGCTGCGCAAGTTGTTCTGCGAGGACAAGGTCATGCAGCCCGGCTCGCTGACGCTGGGTACGAACGACGCGCACCCGCTGTTCGAGTCGGGCAAGAGCGGCATCTACCTCACCGGCCCGTACATGATCGGCCGCTTCGACAAGTCGCTCGGCAAGGACAAGTACGAGGTCGTCGCGTCCCCGAAGGGACCTGCCGGCGCCACGGTGCTCGGTGAGGGCGAGAACATCTACCAGATGGCCGGCTCCGCGAAGACCGCCGACCAGAAGAAGCTCGCCGAGTACCTGATCACGCCCGAGGCGCAGCAGGCCGGCATGAAGGGCGACCCGCAGCCGGTCGTGCGCCTGCCCGTCAACAAGACCGTCGACGTCAACGCGACGTACAAGGACCCGCGCTGGGCGACCGTCGCGGGCGTGTACTCCAGTGAGGCGCGGCCGTTCCCCAGCGTCCCGAACTTCGCGCCGTTCCGGCAGAAGACCTCGGAGACCCTCAACTCCATCTTCGCGAAGTGCCCCGCCGACTCCTCGGCCGAGCTGAAGTCGCTCGCGGACGCGCTCAAGAAGGAGCTCGACAACCAGAAGGCGTCGAAGTGACGGCTGTTCAGTCACTCGGCGACACCCGAGACGTGGGCTCGACGGCTAGTGGCGGCGGTGCCGTCGAAACCCACCCCGTGAGGCGGCGCCGCCGGCGTCGCCTCACGGGAGCCACCTTCATCCCGTGGCTCTTCCTGCTCCCCGCCGCGCTGATCTTCCTGGTCTTCAAGTTCATCCCGATGGCGGAGGGCATCCGGCTCTCGCTGTTCGAGGTCCGGCCGTTCCTCGGGGACGTCTTCGTCGGGTTCCAGAACTACGCGACGATCCTGCGGGACGAGAAGTTCCTGACCGCCAGCTGGCACACCCTCGTGCTGGCCGGCGGTCAGACGGTCGGCGCGATGGTGATCGGCTTCTTCCTGGCGTTGCTGCTCGAAGGCCACACCAAGTCGCTGTGGTTCGTCCGGTCCGCGGTGTTCCTGCCCGTCGTGGCGGCCACCGCGGTCATCGGTGAGATCTGGCGGCTGTTCTTCTACCCGGCGCCGGAGGGCTTCCTCAACGAGCTGATCTCGTGGGTCGGCCTCGGGCCGTGGGAGTACATCCACAGCACGGACACCTCGCTGGTGTCGGTCATGTTCGTGGGCATCTGGAAGCACGCCCCGTACGACATGGTGCTGATCCTCGCCGGGCTCGCCGGCATCGACCGCCAGCAGTACGAGGCCGCCGCGATCGACGGAGCCTCGACGCCGCAACGGATCTGGAACGTCACGCTGCCCGCGTTGCGCCCGGTCATCACGATCCTCCTGACCCTGGCGGCGATCCGCGGCCTGCGCGTCTTCACCGAGGTCTACGTGCTCACCGGCGGTGGCCCGGCCGGCTCGACCGACGTCTGGATGACCCGCGTCTACACCACGGCGTTCGAACAGTCCGAAGCCGGACTCGCGTCGGCTGGTTCTGTGCTGTTGTTCCTGGTTACCTTGATTCTGACGGTCAGCGTGCAGTGGTACCGCCGCAGGAGGGAAGCGCGATGAGCACCGTGAACTCAAGTCGCTTCGACAGCGCCATCGGCTGGTCCACCCGCCCGGACGCGTGGGTCGGCAGGACCGTCCGGTTCCTCTTCAGCGCCCTCGCTGTAATCCTTTTCTGCGGCCCGCTGCTGGTCATCTTCTCCGGCGCGTTCGACCACAACCCGGACCCGACCAAGCTGTCGGTGATCCCGGACAGCCCGTCGCTGATCAACTTCCAGGTCGCGGCGGAGAACAAGATCTGGCACTACCTGATGAACTCGCTCGTCATCGCCGGTGGTGCGCTGCTGTTGCAGCTGTCGGTGAGCGTTTTCGCCGCGTACGCGTTGGCGCGCAAGAAGTTCCGCGGTCAGGCCATCGCCCTGCTGGTCATTCTCGCCACGATGATGTTGCCGGAGGAGGTCATCGCGATCCCGCTGTCGCTGGTGATCGGAGACCTACCGCTGGTGCACGTGAGTCTCAAGGGCACCCTGCTCGGCGTCATCCTCCCGCTGGGGGCCTGGGGTTTCTCCATCTTCGTCATGACGGAGTTCATGAAGGAGATCCCCGGCGAGCTGGAGGAGGCGGCCAAAGTGGACGGTGCGGGGGAGCTGCGCCTCTTCGCGCAGATCATCCTCCCGCTGTGCAAACCCGCGCTCGGCGTCATCGCCGTGTTCGGCTTCAACATGATTTGGGAGCAGTACCTGCTTCCCCTGATCGTCGCCGCTGACCCCTCCGATTACACGCTCACGGTCGCACTTCTCGCGCTCCGCTCCGACGACCAGGTCGGAACGGGCATCGTGCTGGCCGGTGCGTTGCTGGCGCTGGTACCGAGCCTGGTCGTGTACCTGTCGCTGCAGAAGTCCTTCCTGCGTGGGATCACCACCGGAGCGATCAAGGGATGAGTCTGGTTATGCAACTCGATGGTGTGCTGTTCTTTCCGGTGACCCCGTTCGACAGCGAGGGGAACATCGCGTACGACGTGCTCGCCGAGCACGTCAAGCACGGTGTCTCCGCCGGGCCGGGCGCGGTGTTCGTCGCGTGCGGCACCGGCGAGTTCCACGCGCTGGGGCTGGAGGAGTTCGAACGGGCGGTCGCCGTCGCGGTCGAGGCGACCGCCGGCAAGGTGCCGGTGTTCGCCGGCGCGGGCGGCTCGATCGTGGCCACCAAGCAGTTCGTGAAGGCCGCGGAACGCGCGGGCGCCCAGGGCATCCTGCTGCTGCCGCCGTACCTGGTGAGCAACCCGGCCGCCGGTCTCGTGCGGTTCGTGGCCGAGACCGCCGCCGGCACCGAACTGCCGATCATCGTGTACCAGCGCAACAACGCGCGGTTCACGCCGGAGACCGCCGTCGAGGTCGCGCGGATCCCGAACGTCGTCGGCTTCAAGGACGGCCTCGGCGACCTCGACCAGATGCAGCGGATCGTGCTGTCAGTCCGTGCCAACGTTGACAAGCCGTTCCAGTTCTTCAACGGCCTGCCCACCGCGGAGATGACGCAGCTCGCGTACCGGGCCATCGGCGTCGAGCTCTACTCGTCCGCGGTGTTCTGCTTCGCGCCCGAGATCTCGATCGGCTTCTACAACGCCGTGCAGTCGGGCGACACGAAGCTCGTGAACCGGTTCCTGTACGAGTTCTACAAGCCGCTGGTGGAGCTGCGCGACCTGGTCCCCGGCTACGCGGTCGGGCTGGTGAAGGCCGCGGTGCGCGCGAACGGGTTCGAGGTCGGTGGCGTGCGGCCGCCGCTGGTCGACCCGACCGACGAGCACCTCGTCGCGCTCGACAAGATCATCGCCGCGGGCAAGGCACTGCTGAGCTGAGAGGGCGTTCGGCATGAAGATCACCGAGATCGTTCTGACACCGATCGCGTTCCGGGACCCGCCGCTGCTGAACTCGGCGGGCGTGCACGAGCCGTGGGCGCTGCGCACGATCGTCGAGGTGCACACCGACGAGGGCATCTCGGGGCTGGGGGAGACCTACGGCGACCTCGGGCACCTGGAGCGCTCGCGGTCCGTTGTGGACTCCCTCATCGGCCTCGACGTCTTCGCGTTGAACGAGATGCACGCGCGGGTCGCCGCCGCACTCGGCGGCGAGGCCGGGCCGGACAAGCACGGGCTGACCGGCAAGATCACGGCGGAGAGCACCGTCGACCGCGTGTACTCGCCGTTCGAGGTCGCGTGCCTGGACGTCCAGGGCAAAGCACTCGGGCGCCCGGTGAGCGACCTGCTGGGCGGCGCGGTGCGTTCCTCCGTGCCCTACTCCGCCTACCTGTTCTACAAGTGGGACGGGCATCCCGGCGCCGAGCCGGACGAGTGGGGCGAGGCGGTCGACCCCGCCGGGATCGTGGCGCAGGCCTCCAAGATGATCTCGCGGTACGGGTTCGGGTCGATCAAGCTCAAGGGCGGCGTCTTCCCGCCGGAGCAGGAGATCGAGGCGATCCGCGCGCTGCGCGAGGCGTTCCCGGACCACCCGCTGCGGCTCGACCCGAACGCGGCCTGGTCGGTCGAGACGTCGCTGCGGGTGGCCGCCGAGCTCGACGGCGTGCTGGAGTACCTGGAGGACCCTGCGCCGGAGATCTCCGGGATGGCCGAGGTGGCCGCGAAGGCGCCGATGCCGTTGGCCACCAACATGTGCGTGGTCGCGTTCGAGCACCTGCGTCCGTCGGTGGAGCAGGACGCGGTGCAGGTGTTGTTGTCGGACCACCACTACTGGGGCGGTCTGCAGCGGTCGCGTCAGCTGGGGATGATCTGCCAGACGTTCGGCATCGGCCTGTCTATGCACTCGAACTCGCACCTCGGCATCTCGCTGGCCGCGATGACGCACCTGGCGGCGGCGACGCCGAACCTGAACTACGCGTGCGACACGCACTACCCGTGGAACGCGGCCGACGAGGTCGTGGAACCCGGCGTTCTGTCCTTTGTGGATGGTGCGGTGCCGGTCCCGACGACACCGGGGCTCGGTGTGTCGCTGGACCGCGACGCGTTGGGGCGCCTGGCGGAGAACTACGTCCGCTGCGGCATCACGGCTCGTGACGACACGGGCTACATGCAGAAGTTCGACCCGAGCTACGAGAGGAAGCGTCCCCGGTGGTGAAGTCGGTTGTCCACGCCTACCCGTGGGACCTGATCGGAGATCCCGAGGCCGTCGCGCGGTATCAGGCGCTCGGGGTCGACGCGATCGCCCTGGCAGCGTCGTACCACACCGTGCGGGCCGCGACGCCGCTCCACCCGTCGCACCGTCTGGTCGACGCACGGCACGCGGCGTTCTACCTGCCGGTGCGTGCGGAGAAGTACGGCCGTCTGGTACCCGCCGAACCGTCCTGGGTGGACGGTTCGGACTCGTTCGGCGATGCGGCGGCTCTGGTTCGTGCGGCGGGACTTCCGGTGTACGCGTGGACCGTGCTGACGCACAACTCGCGCCTCGGCGACCTGCACCCGGACGTGACGGTGGTGAACGCGTTCGGGGACCGCTACCCGTACGCGTTGTGCACCGCGCAGCCCGACGTCGTCGAGTACACGTCGGTGCTGGTGTCGGAGGTGCTGGAGCTCGGCGCGCCGGACGGGATCGTCCTGGAGGCCTGCGGGCCGCTGGGGTTCTTCCACGGCGGGCACCACGAGAAGACCGACGGCACGGACTGGAACGCGGTGCAGCAGAAGCTGTTGTCGCTGTGCTTCTGCTCGGCCTGCACCGCCCTGTACGCCGACCCGGATGCTCTGCGTGACGCGGTCCGGGCCGGGGTCGACCGCGGCGCTCTCACCGTCGAGGAAGCGCTGGGAGCGCTCGCGGACGACGTTCAGGCCGTCCGCACCGGCGTCGTGCGCTCGTTGCGGCAGCGACTGGTGGGCGAGATCCGTGCCGCCGCGCCCTCGGTGCGGGTCGGCATGCACGTGACGGCGGACCCCTGGGGCACCGGGCCGTTCGCGACCGTCGCCGGGGGAGTCGGCGCTGACATCGATGTCCTGACGACGATGTGCTGGCCCGGCCCGGACGTCGCCGTGCCCGGCATCGAGGCCCTGCGCGCCGCGGCCCCGGACACGCGGATCGCCGCGTACGTGCTGGGGCTGCCGCCGAAGCCGGCCGACGGGGCGGCGCTGTCCAAGGAATGGCTGGCGTACCTCGACGCCGGTGTGGAGGAATTCCACCTCTACCACGGGGGTCTAGCGTCCGCTGCACGCCTGGAAGCTTTGCGAGAGGCTGTAACCGCCGTTAGCCGGTAACTGTGAAAGAAAGTCGCTGCAACCCGTTGTGAGCGCGGTTCCGTCCTTCTCACATGAGGCACATAGGAACCGTAGTTGGCACTGGCGTACTGCTGCTCGTCATCTCGGCCTGTGGCAGCGCGCAGAACGCGGCGCCCGGAGCGGGTGGCGGTGGCGAAACGCTGCCCACCGCCACCTCATCCGCGGAGCCGTCGTCCGAGGTACCGCCGAACACGTCCCCCGGTGAAGTTCCGCCGGACGGCAAGCCGGTGACGAAGCTCGACGCGAACGCGTTGCCGCCGGACCAGCCGCGCACCGCGTGGACGGTGGGTGACGGGAAGACCGTCGGCGTCGTCGGCCAGGAGGGCGGCTGCGGCAAGGCCAGCGCGTCCGTGCTGGAGCAGACCGCGGACGCGGTGAAGATCGAGCTGCTGGAGACGACGCCGCTGACCAAGCAGATGTGCACCATGGACATCCGCTTCCCCCCGCTGACGGTGCAGCTCTCCGAACCCCTCGGTGAGCGCACGGTCGTGCTGACGTCGCGTCAGGAACAGAAGTAGACCTTCCTCCCCACGGTGCCCGGTCGGCACCTGCCCCCGCCGGCCGGGCATCTCCCCTTCTTCGATCTCACCTTCGTCCTGTCCGGACACTTCTCGGCCCAGGGTTCTCGGCGGAGACTTCCCGCTGGGGACTTCGCGCTGGAAACCTCCGCCAAAATTCGACCGGACAGGTCGCAGGACATTTCACAGGGACTTCTTGTCCCGGTTTGCGAGGATGGTGCGCATGAGAAACGCCGTCGCTGCCGTTGCTCTCGCCGTCGTGCTCGCCGGCTGTTCGTCCGGCACGCAGTCCGGCGCGCCCGGCTCCAGTTCACCGGGCACCGCACCCACGGGCACGACCGCGCCCGGTTCGAGCGGCACCCCCGGTTCGTCGTCGGGGGCCAACCCCACGGCCCCGGCCCAGCCTCCGGTCTCGATCTCGGAGGAGAAGCCCGTCATCCCTCCGAACGTCACGCCCGTGGCGAAGGAGAAGGTCGACACGACATCGTTGTCAGACACCTACCGCGACGAGGCCTACGTCTTCGGCGACGGCCGTGACGTCGAGGTCTTCGGCGTGGGCGGCGGCTGCAAGGAGGCCAGGGCCGAGATCACCGGCCAGTCCGCCGACGTCGTTCAGATCACGCTGGTCACCATCACCAAGCAGCCTCCCGGCACCATGTGCACTCAGGAGGTCCGCCAGGTGCCGCTGACCGTCCGCCTCGACGCGCCGCTGGGCGACCGCCGCCTGGTGTTGGAGTCCCGCGAAGAGACCGGCTGACGCCGCAGCGCTGAGCTGGGGCACTGAGCTGGGGCGCTGGTGTGAGTCGCTGGCACGGGACCCTCAGTACAGGGACACTGATATATGGATCTTGAGCCTGTCGACCTGGCGCATGGCGACCGCGTACTGCGCGTATACGACGTGGGTACCGGCGTCCCGGTGTTCTGGTGCCACGGAACACCCAACCTGGGACTGCCTCCTGAGCCGCTGTTCCGTCCGGGCGTGCGCTGGGTGTCCTACGACAGACCCGGCTACGGCGGCTCCACGTCCGTGGGCGACCGGCCCGTCGGAACAGCGGCAGCCGATATATCGCACATCGCCGACGAGCTCGGCATCGCGCGGTTCGCGGTGGCCGGTCACTCCGGCGGCGCACCACACGCCCTCGCGTGCGCCGCCCTGGTGCCGGACCGCGTGACCGCCGTGCTCGCCATCGCCCCGCTGGCGCCGTTCACCGCCGAAGGCCTCGACTGGTTCGCCGGCATGATCGCTTCGGCCAGGGGGTCCTTGGGAGCAGCCACCGCGGGCCGTGCGGAGAAGGAGCGCTACGAGGCGTCCGGCGTCGAGTACGTCCACGAGTTCTCCGAGGCCGACCTGGCCACGTTGCGGGGGCCGTGGTCGTGGCTCGGCGGAGTCGCCGGGCCGGCGCTGCCGGACGGTCCCGGCCCGCTGATCGACGACGACCTCGCCTACGTCGCGCCGTGGGGATTCGACCCGGCGACCATCACCGCGCCGACCCTCCTGCTGCACGGCGACGCCGACGGCATCAACCCGTCGGCGCACAGCCGGTGGCTGGCGGACCGCATCCCCGGTGCGGAGTTGCGCCTCACGCCGGGCGACGGCCACATCTCCGTTCTCGACCACGCCTCGGACGGCCTCGACTGGCTGCTGGCGCGCTGACTCAGGCGACGGCGACGACCTCGACGCCGAAGCGCACCTCCGTTTCAGCAGTACGAACGCACTGCCGAAACGGAGGTTTCGTAAGAGGGTCTAACGGCGGAAACTGATCTGCAGGGTCGGGGTCGACGTCTCCGCGAAGAAGTCGTTGCCCTTGTCGTCGACGACGACGAACGCGGGGAAGTCCTCGACCTCGATCTTCCAGACCGCCTCCATGCCCAGTTCGGGGTACTCGAGCACCTCGACCTTGCGGATGCAGTCCTGCGCCAGCCGCGCCGCCGGGCCACCGATCGAGCCCAGGTAGAAGCCGCCGTGCGTCGCGCACGCGTTGGTGACCTGCTTGGAGCGGTTGCCCTTGGCGAGCATCACCATCGAGCCGCCCGCGGCCTGGAACTGCTCGACGTAGGAGTCCATCCGGCCCGCGGTGGTCGGACCGAACGACCCGGAGGCGTAGCCCTCGGGCGTCTTGGCCGGACCGGCGTAGTAGACCGGGTGGTCCTTCATGTACTGCGGCATCTCCTCGCCTGCGTCGAGGCGCTCCTTGATCTTGGCGTGCGCGATGTCGCGGGCCACGACCAGCGGGCCGGTCAGCGAGACGCGGGTCTTCACCGGGAGCTTGGTGAGGATCTCGCGGATCTCCGCCATCGGGCGCGTCAGGTCGATGTTGACGACCTCGTCGGACAGGTCCTCGCCCTCGATCTCGGGCAGGAACTGCGCGGGGTCGCGCTCCATCTGCTCCAGGAACACGCCCTCGGCCGTGATGCGGGCCTTGGCCTGGCGGTCGGCCGAGCACGAGACCGCGATGCCAACCGGCAGCGAGGCGCCGTGGCGGGGGAGACGGATGACACGCACGTCGTGGCAGAAGTACTTGCCGCCGAACTGCGCGCCGATGCCGAAGTTCCGCGTGAGCTCCAGGACCTGCTCTTCGAGGTCCTTGTCGCGGAACGCGTGGCCCGCCGCGGAGCCCTCGGACGGCAGGTTGTCGAGGTAGCGGGCCGAGGCGAGCTTCGCGACCTTGAGGTTCTGCTCCGCGGACAGGCCGCCGACGACGACCGCGAGGTGGTACGGCGGGCACGCGGCCGTGCCGAGCGAACGCAGCTTCTCGTCCAGGAACGTCGCGAGGCGCTTCGGGTTCAGCACCGCCTTCGTCTCCTGGTAGAGGAACGTCTTGTTCGCGCTGCCGCCGCCCTTGGCCATGAACAGGAACTCGTACACGGGCTCCTGGCCGGGCTTGTGGAACACCTCGATCTGCGCGGGCAGGTTCGTGCCGGTGTTCTTCTCGTCCCAGAACGTCACGGGAGCCATCTGCGAGTAGCGCAGGTTGAGCTCCTGGTAGGCCTCGTAGACGCCGCGGGCCAGCGCCTGCTCGTCGTCACCGCCGGTCAGGACGGTCTCGGAGCGCTTGCCCATGATGATCGCCGTGCCGGTGTCCTGGCACATCGGAAGCACGCCGCCGGACGAGATGGCGGCGTTGCGCAGCAGGTCCATGGCGACGAAGCGGTCGTTGCCGGACGCCTCGGGGTCGTCGATGATCTTGCGCAGCTGGGCGAGGTGCGACGGGCGCAGCAGGTGCTGGATGTCGCGGATCGCTTCCTTCGCGAGCAGCGTCAGCGTCTCGGGCGCGATCTCCAGGAACTTGCGGTCACCGGCCTCGACGAGCTTGACCCCGTCGGAGGTGACGAGGCGGTACTCGGTCTCGGTGTCCTTCGCGAGGGGGAGGACGTCGGTGTACTCGAATGTGGTGGGCACGGGGTACACAACTCCAACGGTGTGCAGTTCGGATCAGAAAACCGTACCGCCACCAAAGGGACGTACCGCTGCCACGGCGTTGTTCCGTGGCCCACATACGCGGAAGGCCGGGGCGGCCCCCGGCCGTCCCGACCTTCCTTCGCGTGCTAACCCGACTCACGACGGGCGTCGCGTGGCTCTGGTAACGCCCGACCGTGCCGTGAGTTGAGTCACAAGTCAATACTGCCGGACAGGTGAAACCGGACCGTGACGACTTCGGGGACTACGAGGCGTAGGCGCGGAGCTTCGCAGCGCGTTCGCCCTGGCGGAGCTTCGACATGACCTCGCGCTCGATCTGACGCACCCGCTCGCGCGACAGGCCGAACCGCTTGCCGATCTGGTCGAGCGTGCGCGGCTGACCGTCCTCCAGGCCGTAGCGCAGCCGGATCACGGCCTGCTCACGCGGCTCCAGCGTCGCGAGCACGCGGCGCAGGTCGTCCTGCAGCAGCCCGGAGATGACGGCGCTCTCGGCGTCGGTCGCGTCCGAGTCCTCGATGAAGTCACCGAGGGGAGCGTCCTCCTCCGTGCCGACCGGCATGTCGAGCGATACCGGGTCACGGGCGTGGTCGAGCAGGTCGGCGACCTTGTCGACGTTGAGGCCGGCCTCCTTCGCCAGTTCCTCGTTCGTCGCCTCGCGGCCGAGCGTCTGGTGCAGGTCGCGCTTGATCCGCGCGAGCTTGTTCACCTGCTCGACGAGGTGGACGGGGAGGCGGATGGTGCGGCCCTGGTCGGCCATGCCGCGGGTGATCGCCTGGCGGATCCACCACGTCGCGTACGTCGAGAACTTGAAGCCCTTGGTGTAGTCGAACTTCTCGACCGCGCGGATCAGACCCAGGTTCCCCTCCTGGATCAGGTCCAGCAGCGGCATGCCGCGGCCCGTGTAGCGCTTGGCCAGCGACACGACGAGACGCAGGTTGGCCTTGAGCAGGTGGTCCTTGGCGCGGCGGCCGTCGCGGACGAGCGCCCCCATCTCCTCGCGACGGGTGGGGGTGAGGCGCTTGGCCGTCTCCATGACGTGCTGAGCGAACACACCGGCCTCGATGCGCTTGGCCAGTTCCACCTCCTCCTCGGCCGTGAGGAGCGCGGTCTTGCCGATTCCGTTCAGGTAGACTCGAACGAGGTCGGCTGCTGGTCCCTGGGCGTCGAGTTCGTGCTCGACGACGGTGGGCGTGTTCTCTCCGACTTCACGGTCGGAGATCCTCGTGACGGTCATGGATCTCCCTCCCCCTGGTGCGGGCGACGCTGCTGTCGGTCAGGCCTGTAGCTCCTGAACGAACAGTCGCGCGTGGCGGTCAAGGCGGCGCGGCGCTGCGCCCTGGTGGCCGGTTGCGGCGGGCCCGCTCGGGATCCCATCGCTAGCTGGCTGATACCTGGGTAACGAAGACGATTCCGAATTCGTTCCCGACTTCCATGACCTGAAGACGTCATCGCTGTCACAGCGGTTGCGCGACTAATCTGAGAACTGCCTGAGAACCCTTTAGTCAGAGCTCTACGATCACCGTGAACGGGCCGTCGTTCACGCTCCGTACCTTCATCTCGGCTCTGAATCGTCCCGTTTCGACGCGCGCGCCCTTTTGGCGTAGTTCCTGCACCACGGCGTTCACCAACGGTTCCGCGTGCTCGGGCCGGGCGGCCGCCGTCCAGGACGGACGGCGACCCTTCCGCGTGTCCCCGTACAGGGTGAACTGGCTGACGACCAGCAGTGGAGCACCCGTGGACTCGCACGACCGCTCGTCGTCGAGGATGCGCAGCCCGTGCAGCTTCTGCGCCATTTTGCGAGCGTGGTCGTCCGTGTCGTCGTGGTGTACGCCGAGCAGCACCAGCAATCCGGGCTCGTCGATCGCGCCGACGATCTTCCCTTCGACTTCGACACTCGCTTCTGTGACGCGCGCCACAACGGCTTTCACGCGGGAATCAACATTCCGTGCCGGATGAGATCACGAACGATCGGCAAGGCCGCTTCGGTGTCGATTTCTCCGTAAGCGAACTCGAGCAGCGAGAGCAGGTCCTCCAGCGGCAACGCGCCGTTGCAGCCGGCGACGAGCTTCGCGGTCGCCTCGTCGACCTCGTGCTGCCAGCCGGGCCCGTCCGTGCGGTGCAGGCGCGCGACGACCTTGCGCCAGCCCTCGTCGCCCGGCTCGGACACCTCTTCGAGCAGCACGGTGTCGGCGACCCGGAACCGCTGACCCAGCAGGTCGGGGTTCGCGCGCAGCCACGCGACGTTGTCGAGCCAGCGCGCCGCCTCCGGGCCCAGCGGGTCGTCGTAGGCGTGGCGCAGGTCCTCGCAGATGACCTGTGAGTGCATCTCATCGGTGCGACGCAGTGTCACGTAGCCGAAGCCGACGCCCTGGACGTCGTTCTCCTCGAACCAGTCCAGCCACGCCGCGGCCTTCTGCCGGCCCTCGGGGCTGCGCGGGTCGACGCCCGCGTCCTTGAGCCACGTGCCGACGTACAGGGCGGGCTCGGCGATGTCGCGCTGCACGAACCACGCGTCGATGCCGCCGCGGGGCAGCCAGCCCGAGACGCGCTCCTCCCAGTCCTCGCCCCTGCGGTGCACCCACGACGCGAGCAGCTGGCCGACGCCGCCCTCGTTGAGGAACGCGGGCAGCTGCCGGATGACCAGCGCCGACGCGTCGTCGCCGCCCAGGCCGGAGTCGCGGTAGACGTAGTCGACGCGCGGCGGGCCGACGACGAACGGCGGGTTGCACACGATGTGGTCGAAGCGCCGCTTGGCGACCGGCCCGAACCACTCGCCCCGCAGCGTCTCGACGTCGAGCTCGTTCAGGCGGAACGTGCCCTGCGCGAGCCTGAGCGCGCGCTCGGACAGGTCGGTCGCGGTGATGCGCTCGGCGTGCTTGCTCGCGTGCAACGCCTGGACGCCGCAGCCGGTGCCGAGGTCGAGCAGCGTGCCGACCGGGGTGCGCTTGGTCGCGCGGGCGAGGCTGATCGACGCGTGGCCGACGCCGAGCACGTGGTCCTCGGGGACCGCTCCGCCGCGCACATCGGAGTCGAGGTCGGCGACGACCCACCAGTTGTCCTCGTACGGCCGGACGTCGAGGCCCGCCCTGAGATCTCCCGCGTTCCTGTCGACGGCGAGGATCTCGTTCTTGACGGCGTCGTCGATGTCGACACCGGCGAGCGCGGCGCGGACGTCCTTCTCCGGCTCCTCGTCGCCGAGCAGGAACATGCGGATCAGCGTGCCGAGCGACCCGGCGTCCCTGCTCGCGCGGCGGGCGGGCTCCGGCTCGCCGCGGCCGAGCGCGGCGTGGGCCTGCGGGCCGAGCGCGTCGACGACGCCGTCGGCGGTGTAGCCGGAGTTCAGGAAGGCCTCGCGCAGACGGGCGCAGAGATCGGCAGAAAGATCGGGGTGCACGGGAGGAGATGCTTTCACGCCCCGAGGTTCAGCGCGTGATCCGGAGGGCGATGGCCATCGCGAGCCGCTGGTCGGGGTCGTCGAGGGGGAGCGGTGTCACCTCGGACATCTTCTGCATCCGGTACCTCAACGTGTTCGGGTGCACGTTGAGCTCCTTCGCCGCCGCCCGCACGTCGCCCTGGGCGGCGAGCCACGCCCTCAACGTTGTCGCGTACTGCGTCCCGTACTCGGCGTCGTACCGCAATATATTGGATATCGGTCCGCGGGTGGGCACACGCCCGGCGTCGGCGACGGCGGCGAGCCGTTGCAGCAGCACCTGCGCCCACGCGTCGTCGTATACAACCGGTGCACCGGTGGAGAGCGCGAGGCATTCATCGGCCTCCTGCCGCGACGACGGCAGCTGCGTCGCCTCGGCCGGGCCACCGATGCCCGCCAGCACCGTCGCCTCCGCTGGAAGCTCTCGCACCAGTGAACGAACCCACCCGACGGCGTCGTCGGCGGCGGGGATGACGGTGTAGAGGACGTTGCCGAACAGGGCGCTGCGTCCCGGCCGCGACCACCCGAAACCCGCGGTCGCCCGCTGGAACGCGAGCACCGCGGCGCCGTGCTCGCCCTCGCCGGCGTGGGCCTGGACGGCGATCACCCGCAGATCGGCCGACGGCAGCCCGAGCCGCGCGACGTCGGCGGACTCCGGGTGCTCCAGCAGCCTGATCACCAGATCCGCCTCGGCCTGCCGTTCGAGGTCCGTCGACGCCCGCGACCGCAACAGGTGCAACGCCGCCGTGCGCGCGCCGTCGACCAGCGCGGCGCTCCTCGCCGCGTCGACCGGCCCCGTCACCTCCACCCACACCGATCCGAGCAGCTCACGACCGGCGCGCACGGCGGCGACGAGCCGGTTGCCGAGCTGCGGGGTCAGCTTGGGCACGAAGATCGGTTCGTCCGACGACGCGAGGTGCGTGAACACCCCGAACTCGTCCAGTGCCCGCCGCGCTTCTTCCGGCACCCGCCGCCCGAGGATGGTCTGCACGCGGACGGGGTCGACGTCCTCCTGCCGGTAGGAGTACGCGAGCACGCGGGACTGCTGGTCCTCGATCGTCACCGGCCCGCCGACCACGCCCGCGATGACGTCGGCCAACCCGAACAGGTCCCCGGTCCGCGTACCGCCGTTGACGAGCGTCTGCGTGACGTTCGCGAGCTGGCTCCACGGCACCGACGGGTCCACGAGCAGCACGGCCGCGCCGGACTTCTTCGCCGCGGCCACCACCCGTTCGTCGAGCGGGGGCCTGCCGTGCAGGACGACGGCGGAGGCCGCGGTGGCCGACACGAGACGTGCCGCCGCGGCGACCGAGGGCGTGCCGAGACCGAGAAGTACGTCACCTGTGGCGGCAGGAGTGTTTTCCGCCGGGTCGTGCAGGGCAACTCCACGGAGTTCGGCGTCACGGCCCCTCGGCGCGCAGGCCAGATGCGTGCCCAGGCTGCCGAGCACGTCCACGAGCCGATCAAGGGCGACCACTCGCGGATGTTAACCGCCGACCGGCCGTCCCGGCCGTCACTCGGACGTGGGACCATAGGAGATGTGGAGGTGGTGTCGTGAGCAGTCCCGACCGGAACGACACCCCGGTGTTGATCACCGAGGCGGCCCCGTCCTACGAAGAACAGCACGCCGCCCGGCGCAGGAAGTACGCGATCATGATGAGCCTGCGCTTCCCGTGCCTCATCCTCGCGGCGTTGTTCGCGCACACCTGGTGGCTCGCGCTGTTCTTCATCGTGCTGTCCGTCCCGCTGCCGTGGATGGCCGTGCTGATCGCGAACGACAGGCCGCCGCGCAAGACCGAGAAGGCGAACCGCTACGAGGTCGAGCGCCGCGCCATCGCTCCGAAGAGCACCACCGTCATCGACGGCTGACGCGACGCAAGCGCTTCGCCCGCGGCTGAACCGCACCGATATATCAGCTGACAGCTGATATATCGGCTGAGGCCGAGACCTACCGGGGTGGCTGGGCGCCGACGACGCCGACCGCGCGAGAACCCGCACGGACACCACCGAGCAGGGCGTCCCGCTTCGAACCTCCGGCCAGCCACGCCGCGAGGAAACCCGCGTCGAACGCGTCGCCCGCGCCCGTCGAGTCGACGCACTCGGTGACTTCAGCGGGGACCGAGATCACCTCGTCCTGGTCCACCCAGCTCGCACCGTCGGGCCCCGACGTCACGACGACGGCGCCGACGTGCGACAGCAGCGACTTCGCCGAGGCCGGTTCGGGCGAACCGGTGAGGGCGAGGAGCTCGTCGGCGTTGGGCAGCAGGAAGTCGACCCCGCGCACGTCGGCCAGGAACGCCTCGGCCGAGTGGATCAGCACGGCCGCCTGGGGGTCGACGGACGTCGTCCAGCCCGCCGCGTGGGCGGCCTCCAGCACGGCGAGGCCCGCAGGACGTGAGGTGGCGTCGAGCAGCACGTAACCGGACAGGTGCAGGTGGCCGTTCGTGCCGGCGAGCAGGCCGGGGTCGAGGTCGGCGGGGGAGAAGCGGGCGTTGGCGCCGCGGTCGGGCAGCATCGAGCGCTGGCCGTTCTCGTCCACGAGCACCACGACGCAGCAGGTCGCGAGGTCCGGGTCGACCGCGAACGCGCACTGCACGCCCGCGGAGGTCAGTTCGGCGTGGACCTGACGTCCGGCGGAGTCCGCTCCGACACGCGCCACCAACACCGGCGACGCACCGCACGCGGCGAGCCACACGGCCGTGTTCGCCCCCGCGCCGCCCGGTTCGATGGTGACCTTGGCGCGCACGTCGCCGCCGTGGGCGATGGGGCCGGAGTGGCGGGCCACCACGTCGAGGCCCGCGTCACCGACGACGACCACAGGCCTCATCGGGCCAGCTCGACCGCGGTCGCGGCGGCCACCGAGGCGTTGTTGACGACGAGCTCCTCGTTGGCGTCGAGGCTGACGCCCTCGCTCGCGGTGTGGAAGTGCTCCAGCAGGACGGGGCTGACGTCCTTGCCGCGCACGTCCTGGTCGACGAGCTTCTGCAGGCCCTCGGCCAGCAGACGGTCGTGCAGGCCGGCGTCCATCTCGAACGCGGCGGGGATCGGGTTCGCCAGCAGCATGCCGCGACCACCGGCCGCGAACACGGCGGCGGCCTCGGCGGCGTTCTCGACGCGCCACGGCACGTCGAACGCGGACTCGCGGCGGTAGAAGGCGGGGAAGCGGGACGTCCGGTAACCGACGACCGGCACCGAACGGGTCTCCAGGACCTCCAGCGTCGCGCCCATGTCGAGGATCGACTTCACACCCGAGCAGACGATCAGCACCGGCGTCGTCGCCACCACGTCGAGGTCGGCGGACACGTCCCACGTCTCCCGCGCCCCGCGGTGCACACCGCCAAGGCCACCGGTCGCGAACACGCGGATGCCGGCCTGGTGCGCCAGCGCCGTGGTCGAGGCCACGGTCGTAGCGCCGCTGCGCCCCAGCGCGTAGGCGGCACCGAGGTCGCGCAGCGAGAGCTTCACGAGGTCGCCGGAGTTGCAGACGCGGTCGAGCTGGGCAGCGGAGAGGCCGATGTGCGGCACACCGTCGAGCACGGCGATCGTCGCGGGAACGGCACCGGCCTCCCGCACCACCTTCTCCAGGCGTGCGGCGACGGCCAGGTTGCGCGGCGCGGGCAGGCCGTGGGACAGGATCGTGCTCTCCAGGGCGACGACCGGCCGGTTCTCGGCCAGGGCGGCGGCAACTTCATCAGCGATGTGCAGCGTGGTCACGAGGGGACATCTTCCCAGGTACCCTGGGCGCGTGAGCACCCAGACTCTCCCCGAGGTCGACGTACGGCCGGACGAGACCGACCAGTCCTCGGACGACACGCCGAAGATGTTCCACTACGTGCGCAAGGCGAAGATCGCCGAGAGCGCCGTGATGGGCACGCACGTGGTCGCGCTGTGCGGCGAGGTCTTCCCGGTCACGCGGTCGCCGAAGCCCGGCTCGCCGGTGTGCCCGGACTGCAAGAAGATCTACGAGAACCTCCCGCCCGGCGGAGACGAGTAAGACACCTCTCCACACTGACAGCAGCGCCCGGCGCCTCGATCCCCCCCATCGAGGCGCCGGGCGCTGCTGTTTTCCGGGCCACTGTCGTGATCATGTGAGCGATACGTGAGCGGCGCCTGGTTGCATTCGCGCCCGTTACACCCACACGAGTGAAAATCCGCATATTGATCTGCAGTTGAAGCCCTGACACGGTTCACGCCGGACCTGGGGAAGGGTCCTCACAACCGAAAACTCTGGGGGGAACGCGTTGAGACACGCGTGGTCAAGTGGTGCGCGCAGACGCACGCGCAGACAGTTCAGCTTGCTGCTGGTCCTGCTCGTGGCGCTTCCGATCCTGTCCGGCGCCGACTCGCCCTACGGCTGGTCCGGCGCTCTGCCCGCAGGGGCGTCGACCTCCGCACCGGAACAACGCAGCGGCGCCGCGGACGGTTCCACTCACGAGGCCTCCGCCGACTCCACCCGGATCAAACGCGATCTACCCCAGCGCGACCAGCCGAGGCCCAAGAACGCCGTCGCTGACCAGTCCGCCCCGCTGCCCGAGGCGAAGAACGCGGCAGCAGAAGACCAGCAGATCAAGCCCGAGGTCGAAGAGCCAGTTCTTCCCGCTATCGAGAAGGACGCCGTAGAGCGTCCTCAGGACCGCACCGAGACCACCCAGACCTTCGACAACCCGGATGGCAGTCGCACGCTGCGGCTGCACACCGGACCGGCCAACGTCCGGCAGCCGGACGGGTCCTGGCTCCCGGCGGACCTGACCCTCGCGGCCGCTGGCGGCAGGCTGAGGCCGAAGGTGTCCCCGACGGGTCTGAGCTTCGCTACGAGAAGTGCGGACAGCGCACTCGTCCAGATCGATGTCGACGGCGATCACAGCATCGGCTACGGCATGCGCGACGTCACCGATGTGCCCGGCGAGGCCAAGGGCGAGCAGGTCACCTACCGCGGCGTCCGGCCCGGCACCGACCTGCGGCTCACGGCCACCCGGGGCGGGGTGAAGGAGGACCTGCTGCTCGCCTCCGCGGCGGCGCAGTCCTCCTACTCGTTCACGCTGAAGCTCAAGCGCCTCACGCCGCGCGTCGACTCCGTCGGCGGGATCGAGCTCGTGGACGGCGACAAGATCGTCGCGACCATTCCCGCCGGTGTCATGGACGACGCGGCCGGTGTGCGGTCGACCGGGGTGAGGTACGGCCTGGACAAGATCGCCGACGACACCTGGGTGCTGCGCGTCGACGCCGACCAGGCCTGGCTGCGCGATCCCGCCCGCAAGTTCCCCGTCACGCTCGACCCGAGCACCGAGCGGTTCAACACCGACAGCGACGCCATGTTCGTGCGTTCCAACGGCTTCGGTGGCGCGAACGGCGGCCTTGAGACCGGCAAGGTCGAGGGCAACCCGGTCTCGCGGACCTACCTGCACTTCTCCGGCGCGCAGAACGCGTTGCGCAATCGCTATGTCGTCAGCGCTTCGCTGACGCTCAACAACGTCTACTCGACGAACTGCACGCCGCGGCCGGTCTCGGTGTTCGAGGTGACCCAGCCGTGGTCGTCCTCCATGAGGTGGCCCGGAGCCGCAGTAGGGCAGTCGCTGTCCTCACAGACGTTCGCGCACGGAGGTGCGTCCGGTACCGCTTGTGCGGCCCCGGCGTGGGTGCCCTTCACCCTCGATGCCGACCTGATGACCCGGTGGACGCACGGTTCCGCGCTGGCACACGGCCTGTCGGTGCGCATGGCCGACGAGTCGCTGCGCGAGGGACGCCGATTCGCTTCGGCCAGCACCGTGAACCAGCCGTACCTGGAGGTCCGGTACTCCCCGGAAGGGGCCTCCTACGAGGCCACCGGTGTGACGCTGCCGAGCAACGTCAAGGAAGGCAAGCTCAGCGTCAAGGTCACCAACCTGGGCATGTCGAACTGGCCCTCGTCCGGTGGTGTCCACTTCGGATACATCATCAAGCAGGGTGACCGCGAAGTCGCGCGCCGCAACGGTTTCCGCGTTCCCGCCGACCTTGCGCCGATGGCGACGCATCAGTTCGTGGACCTGCCACTACCGGCACTCGCGCCGGCGGACTACGACGTCTTCCTGACCATGTTCAACCCGGACGGCACGGACTTCCGGGACGCGCACGGCGTGCCGCACGGGCGGATGCCGATCACGGTCTCCAACCGCGCGCCCACCACGGACTACCAGCAGCCCGGCACCGGTGCGACGGTCGAGTCGCTTCGGCCAACGTTGTTCGTGAGGGGCGTCGACCCGGACAACTGGCCCGCCCGCGGACTCACCTACAAGTTCAAGATCTGCACGGACGCCGCCCTCACCCAGGAGTGCCAGCAGACTCCCGAGTGGGCGGGCCAGTCGTTCTCCCCGCAGCTGAACCGGTGGAACAAGACCTACTACTGGGGCATCAAGGCGTACGACACGGTCGACGAGACGCCCTTCTGGGCCGGACCGTACGTCCTCACCACGCGCGTGCCGCAGCCCGCGATCACCTCGCACCTCGCGGGCAGCCCGAACTCGGCGCAGGGACCGGGTCTCGACCCCAACATCGGCAACTTCTCCACCGTCGTCACCGACGCCTCGATCCCGACGGCCGGGCCCGACCTCACGATCAGCCGCACCTACAACAGCCTCGACCCGCGCAAGGACACGGCGTTCGGCACTGGCTGGTCGTCGCGCCTGGACATGCGGATGAAGGCGGACGACGACCACTCCGGCAACGTGGTGATCACCCACCCGACCGGCCGGCAGGTGAGGTACGGCCGCAACCCGGACGGCACGTACGGCTCGCCCAGCGGAAGCACGGCCGACTTCGTGTACACCCCTGCCGCCGGCATCTACACGTTGCGGGACACGACCGGTGCCCAGTGGAGGTTCGACACTCTCGGCAGGCTTGTCACGATCGTCGACCCGGCAGGTCTCACCGAGACACTCGACTACGACACCGACGACCGCGTCAAAACGATCACCAGCGACACCAGCAAGCGGACGCTGACCGTTTCCTGGCAGGGCAACCACGTCTCGTCGGTGACCACGCAGGCACCTGAGCCGGGCACTCCGGCACCGGTGTGGACCTACACCTACGTCGGCGACCAGCTCAAGACCGTCTGCGTCCCCGGTGCCGCGCCGAACTGCACGACGCAGGAGTACGTGAACGGTTCGCACTACCGCAGCACGGTGCTCGACGACCGCCCGAAGGCCTACTGGCGCCTCGGCGAGACCACTGGCAGCACCTTCGCCAACGTGACCGCGCGCAGCGACGGCCAGCACGCCGCCCAGCCGCGCAACGTCGTGCTGGGCACCACCGGAGCGTTGGAAGGCACGTCGGACCGGGCCGCGACGTTCGACGGCAACTCGAGCTACGCGACGTTGCCGAACGAGCTCGTGTCCGAGTCGATGTCGCTCGCGGTGGAGCTGTGGTTCAAGACGACGTCGCAGGGCACCCTGCTGAGCTACGCGGACAAGGAGTTCCCGGCGGCGCCGGGAAGGTCGACCCCGGTGCTGTACGTCGGTACCGACGGCCTGCTCTACGGCGGGTTCGCCCGCCGCGACGCCGGTGGGCCGCGCCAAATCGTCAGTCCGCAGGCGGTCAACGACGACCAATGGCACCACGTCGTGCTGTCCGCCGCCATCGACACCCAGACGCTGTACCTCGACGGGCGGAAGGTCGGCGAGCCTCTCACCGGTCTCATCGACCACCGGGAGCAGACGAGGGTCACGCTCGGCGCGGGTTCTGGCAAGGACTGGCCCGCGACCAACGGCGGTGACTTCTACTTCTCGGGGTCGATCGACGAGGCCGCTGTCTACCTGCACCCGCTCGGCTCACTCGCCGTCGCGGAGCACCACGCGGCCAAGGGCAAACTCGACCAGCTGACCACGATCAAGCTGCCGCAGGACGACCGGCAGTACGCGAAGCTCACCTACGACGACGTCAACGACAGGGTCGCCACCCTGCTCGACCACACCGGCCGGTCGTGGTCGCTCGACACGCCGAAGACCAACGGCGCGACCCGCACCGCCGTGCTGCGCGGCCCGAGCAACTTCGGTGACTGGTCGTACGCGTTCGACCTCGACAACGGCGGCCGGCTCACCTCGGTCACGCACGACGGCGTGACATCGCGCAACGAGTACAACTCCGCCGGCTTCCTCTCGGCCACGGTCGACGAGAGCGGTCTGCGCACTGAGCTGACCACGGACGCCCGCGGAAACGTGCTGAGCCGCAAGACGTGTCGTGCCGCCGGCTCCTGCAACACCAGCTACTTCACCTACCTGGCAGCGGATCCGCTCAACCCGCTCGACCCGCGCAGCGACAAGCTGGAGTCCACTTCGGACGCTCGCTCGACCGACGCCGCCGACACCCGCTTCCGCGTCGACTACACCTATGACGCGGCCGGCAGGCCGACAGGCGTCTCGTCTCCGGCACCCGCGGGGGTGACGGTGCGGCCGAGCACGTCGGTCACCTACGCCACCGGCGGTGAGGCCGCGGTGGGCGGCGGCACCGTGCCCGCCGGCCTGCCGATCAGGTCGACCGGCAAGCGCGGCCAGGTGACCTCGCTCTCGTACTTCGCGAACGGTGACCAGGCCGAGGTCATCAGCCCGTCGGGGTTGAAGGCCGGGTTCACCTACGACGCTCTCGGGCGGCAGAAGTCCGTCACCACCGGGAACGCCGGCGGCGGTGTTTTCGGCACGACGACCTACGAGTACACGTCCCGGTCCAAGGTTGCGAAGGTGACCGCGCCCGCGGTGCAGAACACGATCACGGGCAAGACTCACCAGCAGGTGACGACGTACCGCTACGACGGCAACGACAACATGCTGGAGACCACCGTCTCCGACGTGCTGGCGGTCGCGGACGGAGGCACGCCGTCGCGCACCACGAAGACGGCGTACGACGCGCAGGACCGGTTGGTGCGCACGGAGTTCCCCGACGGCGGAACGGAAACGCGCGCATACGCGGACAACGGGCTCACCGAGACCGTGACCGACGTCAACAAGGTCGTGTGGACCTCGCAGTTCGAGGAACGCGGACTGTTGCTGTCGCGCACCGCGACCACTCCCGGCGCCGACCCGGAGGACCCCGGGGCGGCCGGCCTGCTGGTCGAGTCCCACGTGTACGACCCCGCGGGCAAGGTGCGGTCGTCCGACGACGCGATGGGCCGCAAGACCTCCTTCGCCTATTACGACGACGGTCTGCTCGCGACCACCACTCGCAACGGCTACCACGATCCCAACGGCACCGTTCGGGACGTCGTGCTCGAGGAACGCACCTACGACGCCGCCGGCAACGTGGTGGCAGTCGTCTCGGCGGGCGGGCGCAAGTCCACCCAGACGTTCGACGCGGCAGGGTTGCCCCTCACGTCGACGTTCGACCCGGACGGGCTGCGGCGCGCGGTGACCACCACGCGTGACGCCGACGGCAACGTGGTCAGGACCGAACGACGTGGTGCCGCCGACGACGCTCGTGTCGAAGTCACGGCCTACGAGTTCGACACGAGCAACCAGATCAAGGCGGAACACGCCTACCTCAACGCGGACACCGCTTTCACCACCAGGTACGACCGCGACGAGCGCGGGCTGCTGAGGTCGGTGACCGACCGGCGCCTGAACACGACGACCTTCAGCTACGACGCGACGGGCAACCAGGTCGCCGTGACCTCCCCGTCCGCGGAGGTCTGGGTCGGCGGTGTGCGCACAGCGGGCTTCACCGGCACGAACACCGCGGGTCGCAACGTGTTCGGGGAGCAGACGCACACCCGTGACGCGGCCGGCGCGGTGTCGGTCACCGAGTACGACTCCATGGGGCGCGCCACCAAGGTCAGCCTCCCCGCGTACACGCCACCGGGCGGTCAGCCGGTCGTGCACAGCAGGCGGATGGAGTACGACCAGGGCGGCAGACTGAAGAAGTCGATCGACGGCCTGAACCGGGTCACGAGCTACGACCACGACCCCTACGGCCGGGTCACGGCGACGACCCTGCCCCAGGTGGGCGAGGCGCCTGCCGTGATCAGGGCCCGCTACAACCGCGCCGGCGACCTGCTCACCGGGATCGACCCGATGGGCAACGAGACGCGGTTCACCTACGACGAGCTCGGCCGGCGGATCACCAGCACCGAGGTCGACCGCTCGTCCGGCTCGCCGCTCTACTTCACCACCACGACGAAGCACGACCTCGCGGGCAACGCGTTGTCGGTGACCAACTCGATGAACGCCACGTCCAGCGCCACCTACAACGCGGCGGGTGAGGCGCTCACCTCGACCGACCCGACCGACCGGGTGGCGAGGACCAGCTACGACATCGCGGGCCGCGTCGCGACGAGCACCGATCCGTCAGGCCTGGTCTCCAGCCAGACCTACGACCTGCTCGGCAGGACGGTCCGGTCGGCGAACCTGGCGAACGGCACCGAGCTGCGGGCGGCCACGACGGAGTACGACCCGGCCGGCAACGTGCTGAAGCGGGTCTCGCCGCAGGGACGCGTCTCGAGTTACACCTATGACGCGCTCGGCCGGCTGTTCACGCAGACGGAGAAGGTCGACGCGACCAAGTCGATCGTCACGTCGTTGGGCTACGACAAGCTCGGCAACCGCAGCAGGGTCGTCGACGGCCGCGGCAACGCGACGGTCCACACCTACACGGCGAGCGGGCTGCCGGAGTCGACGATCGAACCGGCGACGACGGCCACGCCGAACGCGGCGGACCGCACGTGGACCACCGTGTACGACGCCGCGGGCCAGATCACCCGCGAGCTCAAGCCCGGTGGTGTCGCCATCGACCGGGAGTACGACGCGCAGGGCCGGGTGAAGCTGGAACGCGGCTCTGGCGGCGAGGCGGCCACCTCGGACCGCACGTTCGGCTACGACCCCGCCGGTCGGATGATCAAGATCGGCGGACCCGCCGGCGACAGCGGCTACACCTACGACGACCGCGGCAACCTCCTCACGTCGTACGGGGCGGGCGGATCGGCGACCTACACGTACAACGGCGACGGCACGGTCGCCACCCGCAAGGACGTCACCGGTGACGCGTCGTTCACCTACGACAAGGCCGGCAGGCTGCTCTCCGCGGCCGACCCGTTGTCGGGCCGCACGGTCGACTACGGCTACGACTCGGCCGGGCGGCTGGGTGTGGTGTCGGACCGCGCGGTGAGCGCGTGGACGTCCCGCAGGCTCACCTACGACCCGCTCGGGCGCCAGACGTCCGACCAGGTCCAGGAGACCGTGGAAGGCGGGTTGCGCGTCCTCGTCGGCACGGAGTACGGCTACGACCTCGACGGCAAGGTGACGTCGAAGAAAGTCACCGACACGTCGGGCTCGGCCGCCAACACCTACGGCTACGACGGCGCGGGCAGGCTCACCTCGTGGACCGGCCCGGCCGGCACCACGGCCTACCGGTGGGACGACTCGGGCAACCGCGTCGGAGCGGGCGCGGTGACCTTCGAGTACGACGAACGCAACAGGCTCAAGTCCGGTGGCGGCGCGACGTACACCTATTCGCCGCGTGGCACCCGTGCCTCGGTGACCCAGAACGGTCAGACCACGGCGTCGAACTTCGACGCCTTCGACCGCCTGGTCTCCTCGGGCGCGGTCGGCTACCGCTACGACAGCCTCGACCGCGTCACCGACCGCAACGGCGTCGCGTTCAAGTACCAGGGCCAGACCAACGACGCCGTGAGCGACGGCAGCAGGCTGATCAGCAGGTTGCCCGACGGCACCGCCTTCTCCGACAAGGTGGCGGGCAGCACCGTCAAGGGCCGCATGCTGTTCGCCGACCAGCACGGCGACATCATCGGCCGCTACCTCGGAGCAGCCGTCGACGGTCTGCGCACCTTCGACCCGTTCGGCGCCGTCACCAGCTCGTCCGGAGCGGGGTCCTCGCTCGGGTTCCAGGGCGACTGGACCGACGGGGCGACCGGCTCGGTCAACATGGGCGCGCGCTGGTACGCGCCGGGTGCCGGGCAGTTCGTCAGCCGTGACGACTGGACGCTCGACCCGTCGCCTTCCGCGCGCGGCAACCGGTACGCCTACACGTGGAACGACCCGGTCAACGGCATGGACCCGGACGGCCACGACAACATCCCGGTGCTCTGCCTGCAGGACTGGAGCTTCACCCCGCGCAGCGTCCTCGACCTGCGCAAGCTCAACCCGGCGGTGCAGGCGTGGGAGTCGTTCTTCAAGCAGATGACCGGCACGTCGAAGTGCCTGGCGCAGACCGCCGGGACCTGCGTCGCGACCATCTACGACGACTACGGCAACCTCTGCCCGGGCTACATGACCTGTCTGAACGGGTCCGTGCAGAAGTACGGCCGCTGCGGTGGCCTCTACACCCCCGACGACGCCCTCCGGCCCGGAGACTGCAAGACCTTCGTGGGTGGCTGCAGCAGGCCGCAGCAGAACTCGAACCAGCCGGGGAACCCCGGAAAGCGCCCGACCGTGGTGGCTCCGCGGCCGCCGCCTCCACCCAAGTGGTGGAGGGACGCGCATCGGTACCTGCCGCGCCCGGACTTCGGCGTCAACCTCGTGCCGCGCTCGCCGGACGTCGTGACCCTGCCGCCGGCGGACCAGACCAACGACGATCCGGGCCAGGACACCGAGGACTCCACGGAGACGACGGAGGACGACGACAGCAACGACGCTCCGGACGCGCAGCCGACCGGCAACCCGTCGTCGAACCCGAACTCGCCGCCACCGGGAAAGCTGCCCAAGCCGCAGATCGGCCTGGACGCCAACATCTTGGTCTACTGGTGGAACAAGGACGGCCAAGGAGACTACGGCCATCTCAAGGACCAAATCGAGTCAGCGGTCTGGGGAAATGAGATCGTAATTTCGCCGCAGGCGTACAAGGAGTTCATCTACCTTGGCACAAAGAATAAGGACCCGGATCGGGTAAAGTGGTACGACAAAAATGTCAAAGACCGAGCGAGAATAGGTCATGACGAGCGTGAGGACGAGGTGCGAGACCTTGTCAACCGGGGACCTGCGCAAGATAGGGGAGGCAGGACGAAGCTGAGTGAAGAGGACGCGCGAGTTTATGACTCCGCGAGGCAGAACAGTCCTACTTTGCTGCTGATGACCAGTGACAACGAGTTGTGCACCAACCTCCGATACGACGGACATCCGTACATCTATCTGCATCCCGGTAGCGGTAACGTGTCCGGGACAGCCTGCAAAAAGGGAACCAAGTAGAGCTGGCGGTGGAGGTTTTCGATGGGGATGTACAACATCCTTCTGCTCGATCAGGTCGAAGGATGTCCGCAGTGCGGTCTGGGAAAAACCAGGTACGTCCAGTTCGGCTTCGGTGCGTTGGCTCTGAAGGAATATCGAGTAGGGGACGACCTGGAGTGGGGGAGTTTGGACAGGGGTGAGCCGGGGCTGCGTCACGTCGCCGTCTTCGGTACCGGCCTCAACTGCGTCGACTGCGACTACGGCTGCGATGACGACTTCCGGATAGACGTCAAGTCCGACGTCATCGTGTCGGCGGTGGTGGACGACGGAACGCTGGACTACCTGTCGCAGGGGCACCACTACTGGCTTGTGCTCGAAAGATAGCCGCATTATCCGTTGAAGAATGGAATAAAATGAGAAGATTGCGACGTGCGGCCGTCTTGGCCGTGGGTTTCACGCTGGGGGCGGCTGTCGTCGCAACACCGGGATGGGCGGCAGCGCCGCCCGCCGGCACCAGACCGGACGTGGTGAACTCCGCGGACGACGCCAGACCCGGCCAGACGGTGCCCAAGGACGCGAAGGGCCGCAGGCTCGTCTACGTCGAGGGCGCGCAGGTGAACCAGCTCCGCGCGGCAGTCGTCAAGGCGGGCGGTTCGGTGAGCGGTTCCGGCAACGGCCGGATCAAGGCCGCCGTGCCCGAGGACAAGCTGGACCTGGTTGCGAGCCAGCCCGGCGTGTCCGAGGTGCGGCTGCCCGACCGCGCGGTGCCGATGGCGATCACGTCCGAGGGTGTGAGCGCCGCCAAGGCGAACCTGTGGCACGACGCCGGCAAGAAGGGCGCCGGTGTCAAGGTCGGCATCATCGACATCGGGTTCGGTGACGTGGAGTCCGCGCAGGCCTCCGGGGATCTGCCGGCCGGCCTCACCATCAACAACGACAACTGCCTCGACGCGGCGGAGAAGTCGCGGCACGGCACCGGCATCGCCGAGATCGTGCACGACGTCGCCCCTGAGGCGCAGCTGTTCCTCGCGTGCATCGAGGACACCTTCACCTTCGACCAGGCCGAGGTGTGGCTGCGGCAGCAGGGCGTGCAGGTGATCTCCTCCGCAGTCGGCTTCCTGGCTCCCGCCGGCAGCCGCGGCGACGGCACCGGTGACGCCGGCAGCCCGGACGAGGTGGTCAAGCGCAGCAAGGCCGCGGGCATCCTCTGGAGCGTCGCCGCGGGTAATCAGGGGCGGCTGCACTACGGCGGCAAGGCCGTCGACTCGAACGGTGACAGCTGGGTCGATTTCGGGATCTCCCGCCAGAACGGCTTCCCGCTGGACCCCGGTGCGACCGCCACCGTCGGGTTGCGCTGGGACGCGTGGCCGAAGACGAGGCAGGACCTGGACCTCTACGTCTCGACGACGTCGGAGAACCCGCCGACCGGAGTGAACGACCCGAACGTCGTCGCGGTGTCGACGCGCTCACAGCGCGACGAGCCGGAGGGACGCGCGCCGACGGAGTCGGTCTCCTTCCGCAACGACTCGGGCGCCACGAGGACCTACTGGGTCTACGTGAAGAACCACAACGCGTCCTTCACCACGCCGATCGAGCTCTTCGTCAACGGGCCCGGCCAACGGCAGCAGTTGCAGCTGTACACCGAGGCGGGCAGTGTCGTCGAGCCCGCGACCTCACCGCACGTGATCGCGGTGGGTGCGACCCAGCCGGCGTCGGGCCGGGTGCAGGACTACAGCGGCCGCGGCCCGACGGTCGACGGCAGGACGAAGCCCGACATCACGGGCTATGACGCGGTGTCGACCAAGGTGACGGGAACGCTGACCGGCACCTCGGCGGCGGCGGCGCACGTCGCGGGCGCGGCGGCCCTGCTCAAGTCGGCCAGCCCGGCGCTCGACGCGGTGCAGCTCCAGTCGGCGTTGCAGGGCAGGGCGACGGCGCCGGCGAACGCGGACCGGAACAGCTGGGGCAGCGGGACGCTCAACCTGGGCGTGCCGAGCGACGTGCCCACCGCGCCCGCCGGGTCCAAGTTCACGATCGACCCGGTGCCGACGCGGGTGCTCCTGGGCGAGCGGTTCGAAGCCGGTCAGACCAAGACGGTCCCGTTCTCGAGCCTTCCGTCTGGTTCCACCGCCGTCGCGATCACCCTGTCGGCGAGGGCCGACCAGAACGACATCGGCGACTTCGGCATCGAGGTCGCTCCTGGCGACCCCGCCGCGCTGGCGGGCAAGGTGCCCACGCTGAACGCCCGCGGCGACAACCAGTGGACGTGGCAGTCGCTGACGCTGTTCGCGCCGCTCGCCGGCGACCGGTCGATCAAGCTGCGCAACCGGGGCAACGGACCGGTGGTCGTCGTGGTCGAGCGGCTCGGGTACTTCCACCCGACCCAGGGCACGAACACCTACGTTCCGAAGGCCGCGCCTGCTCGCGTGCTCGACACGCGCGGCTTCGCGACCACCACGGGTGGCAACACCCGCAAGACGCCTCTCATCGGTGGGAACACCAACGAGAAGACCGTGGACGTGCAGATCCGCGGTGTCGCGGACGTGCCGCAGAACGCGACCTCGGTGGTCGCGAACCTCACCGCGTTCGAGGCCACGTCGCAGCAGTTCCTGGTCGCGCACGCCGGTGGCACCGCGCAGCCGGTGACGACCTCCGTCGTGGTGAACACCGGTGACCGCCGGACCAACCTCGTCGTGGTGCCGATCGGACCGGACGGCAAGATCCGGCTGACCAACACCAGCACCGCCTACACCGCCGGTGTGGCGCTGGACGTCCTCGGCTGGTTCGCGGAAGGCGACGCCGGCGCCAGGTACGTGACGATGGGTGAATCCGGCCGGGTCGCGGACACGGCCACCGGCCTCGGTCTGCCCAAGGCCCCGATCGGGCACGGGCGGACCGGCAGGTTCCAGGTGTCCGGTGTCGCGGGGGTTCCGTCCTCGGCGACGACGGCCGCCGTGGTGCTGACCGGGAGGGACGACAACCTCGGCACCGAGCTGAGCGCGGTGGCGAAGGAGGTCGGCTGGCTGGCGGCGAGCCAGGTGGGCACGCGCAAGACGGAGACCGCGTCCGGACTCGCGCTCGTCCCCCTCGGGGACAGCGGCCAGGTCGACGTGCGCAACGAACGCGGGCAGACCAAGTTCTCGGCCGACGTCACCGGGTACTTCGTCGGTGGTTCTAGGGTCGCGACGTCGGCTGTAGCGGGCAACTGCGTCACTGCCCCGGACGCCGACGGCTTCACCAGCATCTTCGACGGGCGCAACGAGAACGACCTCGGTGGCTGGCAGTCCACGGGCACCAAGGCGACGGTCGACGGGTGTGAGGCCGTCACCGCCAACACGAACGACGTCAACTGGTACGCGGCGCACACGTACGGCAACGACTACACGCTCAAGCTCGACTGGAAGGCCACGTCCGCGTCGTCCGACTCGGGTGTGTTCGTCGGCATGACCAACCCCGGCATGGACGCGGGAAGGCCGAGCCAGACCGGGTACGAGGTCAACATCGGCGCCACGAACGCGACGGGAACGCTGCAGACCGGCGGGATCGTCGGCATCAAGGCGCCGAGCAGCACGTCGGCCGTCAAGCCGGTCGGCGAGTGGAACACGTTCGAGCTCCGGTACCGCTGGAACACAGTGACCGTGCACCTCAACGGTCAGCTGGTGAACGAGCACGGTTTCTCGGACGCGACGGCGGCGGGCAAGAACACGTTCGTCGGTTTCCAGAACGACAACATCGGTGACCCCGTGCGCTTCCGCAACGTGCGGATCAAGCGGGACACGCCGGTGCTGTCGGGCGAGGTGAAGAACAACAGCGGCCGATGCCTCGACATGTTCACCGGTGACCCGAACCTGGGCGTCGTCAGCCTGCACGACTGCAACAGCAGCTTCGCCCAGGTGTGGACGATGCAGGGCGGCCTGCTGCAGGCCGGCGGCAAGTGCCTGAGGGTGCCGGCCGCCTCCGACGGCACCGAGGCGATCCTCGCCGGCTGTGCGGGTGACGACTTCCAGCAGTGGGTGGTGCGCGGGGACAACAGGATGGTCCACCGCGCGTCCGGGCGGTGCCTCACACCGCGTGGCAGCGCCAACGAGTCACGGCTCGAACTGCGTCCCTGCGACCCCGGGAACACGTCCCAGACCTGGACGCTGCCCGCGGGCAACGGCGGCAAGGTCGGTCAGGTCGCCGCGCAGCTGGGCAAGTGCCTGGACGTGTTCAACGCCGACGTGACGCAGAACAAGGTCGGAATCAGTCCGTGTCACGGCGGTGTGAACCAGTCCTGGGTCGCGCCCGGTGACGGCACGCTGCGGGGCTCGGGCAAGTGCGTCAACGTCGCGTCGGACACCCCGGGCGAGGGCAGCTCGGTGAACCTGGCGGCGTGCAACGGCGCGCAGCACCAGCAGTGGGTCTCACAGCCCGACGGAACGCTGGTCAACCCGTTGACGGGTCGCTGCCTGACGTCGGCGAGCGCGGACTTCTCTCCGATGACGGTCACCACCTGTGGCGGCACGCCGTCGCAGAGCTTCCGGCTCAGCTCGCAGGTCACGTCCGTCGGTCAGGTCGTGGGTCTCGCGACGAAGTGCCTGGACGTGTTCGGTGCTGTGCCCACGGGCAAGATCAACCTGCACTCGTGCGGGGGATCGGCGGCACAGAACTGGTGGACTCCCGGCAACGGCACCCTGTTCGCGCTGGGTCAGTGCCTCGACATCCAGCACACCGGCAACGGGGCGCTGACCAACCTGGCCGGTGCGAGCTGCCGGGGTGACAGCGGGCAGATCTGGTCCGCGCGGTACGACGGCACGATCGTCAACCCGCTGGCGAACCGATGCCTGGACGTCTTCGGCGCGCTGCCGGACGACGGGACGCAGATCGTCATCGGGGACTGCCACCAGGGCTTGAACCAGAGGTGGGCGACGCCGGTCAACCCGAGCTGATCGGGACGACCACGACGGCGGGGGTGGCTTCGGCTACCCCCGCTGTTTTTCTTCCTCCGCCTCGGGCGACGGCTTCTGGATCGGCAGCGGTGACGTCAGCTGCGTGTCCGCGGGCGAGGGCGCCGAGTAGCCGTTGTTCGTCTCCGCCTGCGGCTTGGCGCTCTCCTCGCGGATGCGGGACGCCGCGCGTTCCATCTCCAGCCTGCGCCAGCGGCGGCGCTGGCGGCGGGTCATGCGGGCAGGCCACATGTCCTGGACGGCGCTGTTGAAGTACGCGCCGATCGTGATCGCCAGGCCGATGAAGAACACGAACAGCAGGAACGCGATCGGCGTCGCCAGCGCGCCGTAGGTGTAGCCGGTGGTGGTGATCCACTGGATGTACAGGCGCAGGCCGATGGACGACAGGATGAACACGGCCATCGCGAGGACCGCGCCCGGCAGGACGCGGTGGTACGGCAGGCGTCTCGGCAGCGCCACCTTGTAGAGCAGCGACAGCGAGAGCACGAGCAGCAGTCCGACGCCGGGGTAGTAGAAGCGGCCCACCCACGTCTCGATGTACGGCTGCCAGGTCGTGGGGAAGAACTGCGGCAGGACGTCCGGGCCGAGCGCCAGGACCGGCAGGCCGACCACCAGGGCGACCAGCGAGATCATGTAGAGCAGCAGGGCGAAGATGCGCTGCCACAGCTCGTTGCGCACGCCGTACTGGCCGTGGGCGACCGTGATCGCGTCGACGAACGACGACATCGCCGACGAGCCCGCCCACAGCGATATCAGGAAGCCGATCGAGACGATCTCGCCCTTGCCGGTCGAGAGGATCTCCGCGACCGTCGGCGCGATCACGCCGTTGACGACGTCCGCGCTGAAGATCGTCCGGGTGAATCCGATGATCTTCTCCTGGACGGACAGGACGATCTCCGGGCCGAACCACGTGCCGATCCAGCCCATCGATCCCAGCACGCCGAGCAGCAGCGGGGGGAACGACAGCGTCTGCCAGAACGCGGCCTCCGCCGCTTCTGAGAAGATGTTGCCCTGCCACGCCTTCGACAGCGTGCGCGCGAGTAGACGCAGCGGCCCCTTTCGGCCGGACCTGCGTGGTGCGTCGTTGTCGGAAGGCGAAACCATCGCGGTGACAAGCATGGTGCATACCGCCACGTTTCGCGGCATCGACGCCCGGAACAGGTAGAGTCGCGGTGCCCTCGGCCACGGTCCGCCTGAGGGTATTGCTATGTCTGACCTGCGCAAATGAGGAGAAACACGTCTTGACAGCGCCAGCAGCAACGCCGGCAGCAATGCGACCGCTGCGAGCCTGGCAGCGTCGCGCGCTGACCAAGTACCTCGCCGCCAGGCCGAAGGACTTCCTCGCCGTCGCGACGCCGGGCGCGGGCAAGACGACCTTCGGGCTCCGCGTCGCCGCCGAGCTGCTGGCCGACCGGACGATCGAGGCCGTCACGATCGTCACGCCCACCGAGCACCTCAAGCACCAGTGGGCGAAGGCCGCCGCCGAGCAGGGCATCCACATCGACTCGAACTTCCGCAACACCAACGCGATGACCTCCCGCGACTACCACGGTGTCGCGGTCACGTACGCGCAGGTCGCCGCCCATCCGACGCTGCACCGCGTGCGCACCGAGAACCGCAAGACGCTCGTGCTGCTCGACGAGGTGCACCACGGCGGCGACGCCAAGTCGTGGGGTGACGCGATCCGTGAGGCGTTCACGCCCGCCGTGCGCCGTCTGTGCCTCACCGGCACGCCGTTCCGCTCGGACGACTCGCCGATCCCGTTCGTCCAGTACGAGGAGAGCAACGGCGGCTTCAAGACGTCCAAGGCGGATCACACTTACGGGTACTCCGACGCGCTGCGCGACGGCGTGGTGCGGCCCGTGCTGTTCCTGGCGTACTCGGGTGAGGCGTCGTGGCGGACCAGCGCGGGCGAGGAGTACACCGCACGGCTGGGCGAGCCGCTGACGCAGGAGCAGACCACGCGGGCGTGGCGCACGGCACTCGACCCGGCCGGCGACTGGATGGCCTCGGTGCTGCGCGCCGCCGACCAGCGGCTGACGCAGAAGCGGCAGAACGGCCTGCCCGACGCGGGCGGCCTGGTGATCGCCACCGACCAGACCGTCGCGAAGGCCTACGCGCAGGTGCTGGAGCGCGTCACCGGTCAGATCCCCACGCTCGTGCTCTCGGACGACCCGAAGGCGTCCGGCAGGATCGCCGAGTTCGCCGCGACGACCGAGCGCTGGATGATCGCGGTCCGCATGGTGTCCGAGGGCGTCGACGTGCCGCGGCTCGCCGTCGGCGTGTACGCGACGTCGTCGTCGACCCCGCTGTTCTTCGCGCAGGCCATCGGCCGCTTCGTGCGCAACCGGAAGCCCGGCGAGACCGCCACGGTGTTCCTGCCCTCGGTACCGGTGCTGTTGCAGCTCGCGTCGGAGCTGGAGGCCGAGCGCGACCACGTCCTGGGCAAGCCGCACCGGGAGAAGGACGGCTGGGACGACGAGCTCATGGCCGCGGCGAACCAGGCCAAGGACGAACCGGGCGAGGACGAGCGCGCCTTCACGGCCCTGGGCACCACCGCCGAGCTCGACCAGGTGATCTACGACGGCTCCTCGTTCGGCGCCCCGACCCAGGCGGGCTCCGAGGAGGAGCAGGAGTACCTCGGACTGCCCGGCCTGCTCGAACCCGACCAGGTGCGCACCCTGCTGCTGCAGCGGCAGGAGGAGCAGATGGCGATCGCCGCCAAACGCCCCAAGCCCGAGGTCGCTGTGCGCGAGGCACGGCCGGTGGGTGTGCAGGAGCGCCTCACGGCCCTGCGCAAGGAGCTCAACACCCTCGTCGCGATGCATCACCACCGCACGAAGAAGCCGCACGGCAAGATCCACAACTCGTTGCGCGAGTACTGCGGTGGCCCGCCCACGGCGATGGCCACCATCGAGCAGCTCGAAGAACGGATCGCGACCCTGCGGTCCTGGTAGAGCTCGCCGAAACCGATATCCGATATATCAGTTCCGGGTGACGGCGACGGCGAGCGTGCTGTAGCGCATGGTGAACTCGCCGCCGATCGCGTCGATCGCGGCGCCGACGTCGCTGAGCAGTGCGGCACCCTGCTCGGCGCTGAGCAGGGCCATCGGGCTCATGGTGCGCATCAGGTCGACGTACTCGGCCGTCGTGTAGACGCGCTCCCAGTCCGCGCGCCACTGCTCGGTGCGCGAGAACGCACCCGAGGCGGCGAACGCGTCGCCGGTGCGCACACAGCCGGCCTGATAGGACTCGAACGCCTCGTCGTAGGAGTGGCCGACGCGGTAGGGGATCTGAGCCGCCAACTTGTCGTAGGCCGCGACGTAGGCGTCGGCGATCGCCGACGGAGTCCCGAACACGTGCCAGAGCGCCACGAAGACCCCGCCGGGCCGCAGCACCCGTGCCGCCTGGAGCGGACCCTCCTCCGCGTCGACCCAGTGCCACGACTGCCCGGCGACGACGGCGTCGAACTCGCGGCCGGCCGGGTCCCAGGTCTCGAACTTCGCCACCTCGACGGGCACACCGGTGCCGCGGGCGAACCCGGCCATCCGCTCGTCGTGCTCGACGCCCAGCACGTCCAGCCCCGCCGCTTGCAACTGCCGTGACAGGACGCCCGTGCCGCACCCCACCTCGACCACCCGAGGGCCGGGGCTCGTGGCGACGAGCCTGCCGACCAACTCGCCCGGATACGGCGGCCGGGTCCTGTCGTAGCGGGCGGCCTCGGCGCCGAACGACCTCGCCAGCCGATCAGTCACTCCTTTTGGGGCTTCCTTGTCGACGGTCATGCACCCAACCTAGGGATGTCCGGGAGGTGACAGGCGTGTGTTCGCCGTGAGGCGATATCCGATATATCGCCGTTGTGATCGGTAGCGCGGTGGTAACGCTCTCACGACTCTCGGTGACCATATTTCGCCACGGTTACCGCATCGTTGCGACTTAATCGATTCAGTGTGGTTCCGGTCACGCATATGTCAGGCATACGTTGTGCGCCACAACATTCTCTGTGACACAGCGCAGTGAAAGGGATGGCGGATGCGCAGCAAGACTCTCGCTTCCATCGCCGTGACCGCGGGCCTCGCCCTGGCGGTTTCGGCGTGCGGCGCCAACACGTCCTCCGGCACCGGAGGCAGCACCACGGAATCCAACGCTGGCAGCGGCACGGGCGCGAAGGTCGGCGTGATCCTGCCCGAGACCGCGACCTCGGCTCGCTGGGAGGGCTTCGACAAGCCCCTCCTCGAGGCCGCTCTGAAGGCCGAGGGTCTCAGCCCCGACATCCAGAACGCTCAGGGCGACGTCCAGAAGTTCAGCACCCTGGCCGACGGCATGATCAACTCCGGCGTCAAGGTCCTGATCATCGCCACGCCCAACAGCGAGGTCGGTGCGTCCGTCGCCAAGAAGGCGCAGGCCCAGGGTATCCAGGTCATCGACTACGACCGCCTGAACACCGGTGGCTCCTCGTCGTACTACGTGTCGTTCGACAACGTGAAGGTCGGCGAGCTGCAGGGCCAGGGCCTCGCGGACGCGCTGAAGGAGAAGCCGCAGGGCGCCCAGGTCATCGAGATCGAGGGTGCGCCGACGGACAACAACGCGACGCTCTTCACGCAGGGCCAGAAGAAGGTCCTGCAGCCGCTCTACGACTCGGGCAAGCTCAAGCTGGTCCAGTCCCAGCCGATCGACAACTGGGACAACCAGAAGGGTGGCCAGGTCTTCGAGCAGATCCTGACCTCCAACGGCGGCAAGGTCGACGGCGTCGTCGCCGCGAACGACGGCCTCGCCGGCGCCGTGATCACGATCCTCAAGAAGGTCGGCCTCAACGGCAAGGTCCCGGTCACGGGTCAGGACGCCACCCCGGACGGCCTGCAGGCCGTGCTCCGCGGTGACCAGTACATGACCGTCTTCAAGCCGATCAAGGACGAGGCCGAGGCCGCCGCCAAGCTGGCCGGCGCGCTCGCCAAGGGCGACACCGCCGCCGCCGACGCGCTCGCGTCCGGCTCGACGGACGACAGCAAGGGCAACCGCAAGGTCAAGTCCGTCCTGCTGTCCGCCCAGCTGATCACCAAGGACAAGGTCAAGTCCGTCGTCGACGCGGGCTTCGTCAAGGCCTCGGACATCTGCGTGGCCGACACCCAGGCCGCCTGCACCGAGCTCGGCATCAAGTAGGACCGCTCGCGACGAGGGCGGGGTGCGGTTCTGCCGCACCCCGCCTCTCGCCGCGTGGTAACCACGGAGGAAACCCAGTGAGCGAGCCGATTCTCGAGCTGCGCGGCATCAACAAGAGCTTCGGTCCCGTGCACGTCCTGCACGACATCGACCTCGACGTCCAACCCGGCGAGGTCACCGCCCTCGTCGGCGACAACGGCGCGGGCAAGTCGACGCTGGTCAAGTGCATCGCGGGCATCCACCCCACCGACTCCGGTGAGGTCCTTTTCGGCGGTCAGCCCGTGCACATCAAGGGCCCCCGCGACGCCGCGGAGCTCGGCATCGAGGTCGTGTACCAGGACCTCGCGCTTGCCGACAACCTCGACATCGTCCAGAACATGTTCCTCGGCCGCGAGCGCACCAAAGGCGGGCTGCTCGACGAGACCGACATGGAACAGGCCGCGCGCAAGACGCTGGCCTCGCTGTCGGTGCGCACGGTGAAGTCGGTCCGCACGCAGGTCGCGTCGCTGTCCGGTGGTCAGCGCCAGACCGTGGCGATCGCCAAGGCCGTGCTGTGGAACAGCAAGGTCGTGCTGCTCGACGAGCCCACCGCCGCCCTCGGCGTCGCGCAGACGCGCCAGGTGCTCGACCTGGTCCGCCGGCTCGCGGAGCAGGGCCTGGGCGTCGTGCTGATCAGCCACAACATGAACGACGTCTTCGAGGTCGCCGACAAGATCGCGTGCCTCTACCTCGGACGCATGGCCGCGGTCGTGTCGACCAAGGACGTCACGCACGGCCAGGTGGTCGAGCTGATCACCGCCGGGCGTTCCGGTGACCTGGGCATCGCCCGCCCCGAGGCGGCGACGATCTGATGAGTTCCGAAGAGGCGAGCATGACCGACACCACCGAAACTCACGAGCAGGAGACGCCCCAACAGGGCGCCATCTCGGACTTCGGCATCGACACGACCTCCCAGTCCACCGGCGAGGCGGTCCGCGACTACTGGGCCAGGGTCCGCAGCGGCGAGCTCGGCTCCCTGCCCGCTCTGCTCGGACTCGTCGTGCTGCTGATCGTCTTCAGCTCGCTGTCCGACACGTTCTTCACGCTCGGCAACCTCGCCAACCTGCTCCAGCAGGGCGCCAGCATCACCATCATCGCGATGGGCCTGGTGTTCGTGCTGCTGCTCGGCGAGATCGACCTGGCCGCCGGTACCGCGTCCGGTGTGACGGCCTCGGTCATGGCGTTGCACCTGATCCACAACGGCAACCTGCTCGGCGGCATGGGCGACACGGTCTTCTACGTGTTCTGCGGCCTGCTGATCCTCGCGATCGTGCTCTCGGTGCTGATGAAGATCTGGGCCGGCGCAGCCCTGTCGGCCGTCGCGCTGGTCATCGCCGCCGTCGGCATCCCCGCGAACGCCTGGCTGGAGATGCTGCTCGCGGTCTGCGTCGGCGCGGCCATCGGCTCCATCACCGGCTTCCTGGTCGCGAAGGTCGGCATCCCGTCGTTCGTCGTGACCCTGGCGCTGTTCCTCGTGTGGGGCGGTGTCGTGCTGCAGCTCATCGGCCAGGGCGGCACGCTCGGCCTGCGCGACGACACGATCTTCAACGTCGCCAACGGCAACCTGAACTTCGTGGGCTCCTGGGCCCTGTTCATCATCGCGGTCGGCGGCTACGCGGCGGTCGTGCTCACCCGGCACTTCTCCCGCCTGCGCAAGGGCCTGGTGGCTCAGCCGACCTCGCTGGTGCTGGCCAAGATCGGTGCCCTCGCGGTGCTGGCCGCGGTGATCACCTACGCGCTGTCGCTGAACCGGGCGCCGAGCGACCTGATCGTCATCGAGGGCGTGCCGTACGTGGTGCCGCTGGTCCTCGTGCTGCTGGTGGTCGGCACGTTCGTGCTCGACCGCACCTCCTACGGCCGCCACATCTACGCGGTGGGCGGCAACAAGGAGGCCGCGCGCCGCGCCGGCATCAACGTCGAGCGGATCCGCATGAGCGTGTTCGTGATCGCCTCCTCGGCGGCCGCGATCGGCGCCATCGTCTACTCGTCGAAGGTCGGCTCGGTCGACCCGAACGCCGGTGGCGGCAACACGCTGCTGCTGTCGGTCGGTGCGGCCGTCATCGGTGGCACGTCGCTGTTCGGCGGCAAGGGCCGGCTGCGCGACGCGGTGATCGGTGGCGCGGTGCTCGCGATCATCCAGAACGGCATGGGCCTGCTCCGTCAGCCCGCCGCCGTCGTGTTCATCGTGACGGGTCTGGTCCTGCTGCTCGCCGCGAGCGTCGACGCGTTGTCCCGCCGCCGGGCGGCCACCGCGGCTCGATGACGCGGTGACCGGCCCCACGTCCGGCACCCGTCCCGACGAGATCCGCAGGCACAACAGGACGGCGCTGCTGCGCCGCCTGCACGTCGACGGACCGTCCACCAGGGCGTCGCTCGCGGCTGAGCTCGGCCTCAACCGCAGCACGATCAAGGCCCTGGTGGACGGCCTCGCCGAAGCCGGTGTGGTCGCTGAACGCGTGCCCGCTCTGCGCAGCGGAGCGGGCCGCCCGTCCCTCCTGGTGCTTCCCCAGCCGCACGCCGCCGTCGTCATCGCGATCGACGTCCGCGTCGAGCACGTGGCGATGGGGTTCGTCGGCCTCGGAGGGGAGATCCTCGGCAGGGACAGCTGGAACCTGCACCGGACGCGTGATCCGGGAGAGGTCATCACGCACATCGTCGAGTCGGCGCGCCTCATGGCCGACGACCTCGACGCCACCGCGGTCGGGGTGGGCATCTCGGTGCCCGGCGTCGTGCGGCGCGCCGACGGGCACGTCCACGAGGCACCCAACCTGCACTGGACCGGTGTGGCGCTCGGCAAACGCCTGGAGGCGGTGCTGAAGCTGCCGGTCCTGGTCGGCAACGACGCGGAACTCGGCGCTCTCGCCGAACACGTCCGCGGTGCCGCGCGGGAGTCCTCGGACATGGTCTACATCTCCGCGGACGTCGGCGTCGGCGGGGGAGTGATCCTGTCCGGACAGCCGTTGCGCGGCTCGGGCGGCTACGTCGGCGAGCTCGGGCACATGGTGGTCAACCCGCGCGGACGGCGCTGCTACTGCGGCTGTGACGGCTGCTGGGAGACCGAGGTGGGCGAACCGGCGCTGTGCCGGGCGCTGGGTCTTCCCGACGACGCTCCGCGCGGTGCCGTGGTCGCGGCGCTGCGGGCGCTGGACGACCCGGCGGTGCTCGACGAGTTCGCCGGCTGGCTCGCACTGGGGCTCGCGAACATCGTCAACGTGCTCGGCCCTGAACTGGTGGTGCTGGGCGACCTCTACACGGCACTGCCGGCGTCCGTGGTGGACGCGGTGAGCGCGGCCGTGCAGACGCGCAGTCTCGTCTCCCGCGCGGTCGGCGGGACCCAGGTCGTGACGTCACCCCTGGGACGCGACGCGAAGCTCGTCGGAGCAGCGGAACTGGCCTTCGAGCCCGTCCTCGACACCCTCTGAGAAGCCAGGAAAAGCGAAGGGGGCGGAGATCCTCGCGGATCTCCGCCCCGAGCGGCTAGGTGGGGTGGAAGTCAGCCCTGCTGAATCTCAGCAGCGAGTTCGCGCAACTTCTCACTGTGCGCGCGAGCGTGGTGCCCGCAGAACAGCAGCTCGCCCCCGGACGGGAGCAAGGCGCGAACCTGGGCAGCAGCCCCGCAGCGGTCGCAGCGGTCGGCAGCGGTCAACTCGGGGCGGGTGAGTGCTGCAGTCATGATGAATCTCCCTCCGTCCCGGCACCGGAACTGAGTGTTGCGGTGCCCTCTTACCAAGCTGCGACCACGGCGCCCCTGGATTGGTGCGCGGTGCTCGCTGGCTCCACTCTGACAGACGTTTCGGCGATAGTCAGTGTTCCCGTGTACGTGGCGACTCGCGTCACTATGCGATTTACCCGGCTGCAGCAGGATTACACCTGCGTTCGCCACCGGTTCACCGTCTTGACACGCACGCTGAGCGACCGGAAACCCGCTGGTGGAGCAGCATGTTCGGGCCGTTCGGTCGGTTGCGTGCCACCGAGAGTGTGATATCGGTTGCGCTTGTCCGCCCGCAGCGAACAGGTCACGAACGTCCCACGATTCGGACGCGGGACCGTGATCAAGTGGCGCTTCCGATTCCTTTTCGAAACACGTCGGCCCCGCACCGAACCGGTGCGGGGCCGCGTGCGTATGACTCGGTAAGACCTAGTCGAGGTAGTCCCGGAGAACCTGCGAACGGGACGGGTGCCGCAGCTTCGACATCGTCTTGGACTCGATCTGGCGGATGCGCTCACGCGTGACGCCGTAGACCTGACCGATCTCGTCCAGCGTGCGCGGCTGGCCGTCGGTGAGACCGAAGCGGAGCCGCACGACGCCAGCCTCGCGCTCGGACAGCGTCGCGAGCACGGACTGCAGCTGGTCCTGCAGCAGCGTGAACGAGACGGCGTCGACCGCGACGACGGCCTCGGAGTCCTCGATGAAGTCGCCGAGCTGGCTGTCGCCCTCGTCGCCGATCGTCTGGTCCAGCGAGATGGGCTCACGCGCGTACTGCTGGATCTCCAGCACCTTCTCGGGCGTGATGTCCATTTCCTTGGCGAGCTCCTCCGGGGTGGGCTCGCGGCCCAGGTCCTGGAGCAGTTCGCGCTGGATGCGACCGAGCTTGTTGATGACCTCGACCATGTGCACCGGGATGCGGATGGTGCGGGCCTGGTCGGCCATCGCGCGGGTGATCGCCTGACGGATCCACCAGGTGGCGTACGTGGAGAACTTGTAGCCCTTGGTGTAGTCGAACTTCTCGACGGCGCGGATCAGACCCAGGTTGCCCTCCTGGATCAGGTCCAGGAACGCCATGCCGCGGCCGGTGTAGCGCTTGGCCAGCGACACGACGAGACGGAGGTTCGCCTCGAGCAGGTGGTTCTTGGCGCGCTCGCCGTCACGGACGATCCAGCGCAGGTCGCGGCGCAGCTGCGGCGTGAGCTTCTCCGCTTCCTCCTCGGAGCGGCGCACGCGCTCGGCGGCGTAGAGACCCGCCTCGATGCGCTTGGCGAGCTCGACCTCCTCCTCGGCGTTGAGGAGGGCGACCTTGCCGATCTGCTTGAGGTAGGCGCGGACCGAGTCGGCGGAGGCGGTGAGCTCCGCGTCCTTGCGCGCCTGGCGCAGGGCCTCGGACTCCTCCTCGTCCCAGACGAAGTCCCCGTCCTGCTTGGGGTCCTCCGCCTGCTCGGGCTCGTCGACGACCGGCTCGTCGACGATCTCGACGTCCTCCAGGTCCTCGGCGCCCGGAGCGCCTTCCATGTCCTCGGGGTCTTCGCCGTTCTTGGCGGTGCCCTTCGCGGCAGGATCGGCCTTGCCGGCCGTCTTGCGCGGGGCCTTGGCGGCGGCGGGCTTCTTCGCTGCCGCAGCGGTCGTCTTGCGCTTCGGCTTCTCCTCGGCCTCGCCGGCCGCGGTCGCCTTGGTCGTCTTGGCGGCGCTCGCGGCGGAGCTGGAGCGTCGGGTTGCGGTTTCTGCGGCTGCCACGTACGCCCTTTCGCGACGGTCGTTCAAGCGGACCGGAGGGCGCGAAACCTCGGTCGCCAGAGTTCGGGGGATCTCCCCGCCGATCTTGCTTGGCGGGTGTGCGTTCCATTGTAACGACGTCGGTGACGCGGTGTTGCGCCCCGAGGTGCTTCGAGGCGCGCTCACCTGCGTTTTCGCAGCTAGATCGAGTCGGACACGTTTCGGTGTCGAACGCTCTGCAGTGCGGTGACCACCAACCCTTGCCGGGTTGTGCGCGGTCCAGGGCACCACGAGGCGTCCACCTGGGCCGTGCGCAACCCGGTGAGGATTGTGGTCACCGCACTAGGGCCTGACGCCGTGTGCGGCGGCCCAGGCCGCGCCCACGATGCCCGCGTCGTTCTTCAGCGCGGCGGCGACCACCTCGGTGCGGACCTCGAGCAACGGCAACCACTTGTGCGCCTTCTTGCTCACGCCACCACCGGCGATGACGAGGTCGGGCCAGATGAGGTCCTCCAGCACGTTGACGTACCGGCTGACCCTGGGCGTCCACTCCTCCCAGGACAGGTCCTTCTCCTCCTTCACGGAGGCGGCCGCGCGCTTCTCGGCGTCGTGCCCGTCGACCTGCAGGTGGCCGAACTCGGTGTTCGGGACCAGCTTGCCGTCGAGGAACACCGCGCTGCCGATGCCCGTGCCGAACGTCAGCAGCACCACGGTCCCGTTCTTGCCCACGCCCGCGCCGAACGACATCTCCGCGATGCCGGCCGCGTCCGCGTCGTTCATCACGACGATGTCCTCGGGCCTGCGCTTGAGACGCTGGGCGAAGAGCGTCTGGGCGTCGCAGTTGATCCAGCCCTTGTCGACGTTCGCCGCGCTGAGGGCGACACCGTGCTTGACCACGCACGGGAGCGTGACGCCGACAGGTCCGTCCCACTGGAACTTCTCGACGATCTCCGCGACCACCTCCGCCACCGCCTCCGGTGTCGAAGGCTGGGGCGTGGGGATCCGCATGCGTTCGCCGTCCAGTGCTCCTGCCTCGAGGTCGACCAGGCCGCCCTTGACGCCGGAGCCGCCGATGTCCACACCGAACCCGCGGGTGATGCCCATTCCCCGTGGTCCTTCCTACTCGTTCGATTCAGTAACCGTGGTGCGCAGACACTAGCCTGACCTTGTCCGATAGTCCCGTGCTAGTGACGCAGGAGGGAACCGGTCGTGTTCGATCCCCGGCCACTCGTTGACATCGCGACGGCCATCGGACGGGAAGCGGGCGCTCTTGTTCAGCGCATGCGTGCTTCCGCCGTCGTCTCGTTCGACACCAAGAGCACATCGACGGACGTGGTCACCGCCGCGGACCGCGCCTCGGAACAACTCGTCCGGACGCGTCTGTCCGAGTTGCGGCCCGGCGAACCCGTCCTCGGAGAGGAGGAGGGCGGAACCGTCGTCGAGGGCCTGACGTGGGTCGTCGACCCCATCGACGGCACCGTCAACTACCTCTACGGAATCCCCTGGTACTCCGTGTCGATCGCGGCGCAGCTCGACGGCGAGTCCGTCGCGGGGGCCGTGTTCGAACCCGCGACCGGCCGCATGTGGACCGCGGCACGCGGGTACGGCTCGTTCCTGGACGGCGCGCCGCTGAGCGTGTCCGCGACGACCGACCTGTCGCTGTCCCTGCTCGGCTACGGGTTCGCGTACCGGCCGGAACGCCGTCAGCGGCAGGCCGACGCGTGGGCGGGCATGGCCACGCGGGTGCGCGACCTCCGCCGGGCGGGCGCGGCGTCGCTGGACCTGTGCTCGGTGGCGGCCGGACGGCTCGACGCCTACGCCGAGCACGGGCTCGGCCGCTGGGACTGGGCGGCCGGCGGGCTGATCGCGGCGGAGGCCGGCGCGGTGGTGCGGCTGCCGGGATCCTCGCCCGAACTGGGGGAGGACGCGACGTTCGCCGCAGCGCCCGGCATCGCCGACGCCCTGTACGGGGCCCTGGCCGAGTGCGGCTTCGGCAAGGTCTGAGCCGCAGATCGATGTTGCGGATCAACGTTGCGGGGTCAATGTCGCGGATCAATGTTGACGCGTCGGTGCCGCTGTACTTGAGCAGGCCGGATCAACGTTGATCCCACGTCGCATCAACGTTGACTCAACATTGATGCGGCCAGTCAACGTTGATCCGCGGCTCGTCCAGTCAACGTTGACTGGACGAGCCTGAGGCGGACATGCGAAACGGCGCCTCCCCTGCAGCAGGGGCGGCGCCGTTCGTAAGAGGGTCTAACAACTGTTGCTCGGCCTTCGGGCCGGAAGAACGGTCAGCAGCTCACGTCGCGCGCGCCGGTGAGGTTGTCGGCGTTCAGCGTCGGCGGTGCGGCGGCGGCCACCTGGCCCCCCTGCTGCTCCGGCTGCTGCGCCGCCCACTCGCTGAGCTGGTCGAGCACCTTGCGGGCGTTGCTGTTCGGCTTGACCTCGTCGAACTTCTTGCCGATCGCCACGTCGACGGTGGCGTCCTGGCGCTCGTCGCGCACGAGCTCCAGGCACGGCTCCAGCAGCGACAGCGTCCTGGCCGCGGACGCGCCGGGGGCGCCGAAGCGGAGCTGGCCGCGGCAGCCCATGTCGCCCGCCGGGTAGACGACGTCGTTGCCGGGATCGGCCGCCTGCTTCAGGCCGAGCTCGGTGAACATCGTCGCGACGGCCTTGGCGTGGTTGCGCTGCGTCGAGGCGTTGACGACCTTGAAGCTGACCTCGCCGACCGGCACCGGGTTGGTGCGGTCGAGCGCGTCGTGCTCCAGGACGGTGCCCAGCGCGGGCGGGGGCGCCGTGGGCGTCTCGCCGGCGGCGGGGTCGGCCCCCGCGGTGGCGGAGGAGGACGCCGTCACGTTGCCGGGCGCGTTGCACCTGATGGCCGCGTCCACGTCGCTTGCGTTGCCGAGCACCTTCACCCACACGAACACGGAACTGACCAACAGCACCGCGAACAGGACGAGCGCGGGCACGGGCCGACGCCTCTTGTAAGGCGTCAAGCTTCCCGATGCGGATCCCACGTTCGAAGTCCTCCCCGTGATCCGTCCCCTGAGATCAGCCTAGGCCTTGCCCGGCTGTTGCGCGCCCGGAAGGGCGTGACCCACTGCACCGGTCCCATTGCTCACAGTCAGGACGGTACCGGTCCGGCGCCAGGTTGCACGCCGAGACGCATGTGCTCCCGCACAGCCTATCGGTCCAGCGTAGAAAGGTTGTGTCACCCGTCCGGTCGGTAGGGGGTAACCCGATGTCGAGTCACTCGGGCAATGAGCTACCCTCTGCGCGCTCCGCACACATTTCGATCAAGCCGACGGTCACGTCAAGGGGGTTGGCTTGCCCGCCGGGTGTGGGAGACCTACGTCACCTTGACGTGGGGCACAAATGAGGTCGCTGGAGCGTTAACCAGCGACACGAACAGTCTCCGTAGACCGCAGGGGTGAAGAAGATGGCGACCGACTACGACGCGCCGCGTCGCAGCGAGGCGGACGAACTCGCTGAGGACTCCCTCGAGGAGTTGAAGGCCCGGCGGAACGAGACGCAGTCCGGCGTCGTCGACGTCGACGAGGACGCGAGCGCGGAGAACTTCGAGCTGCCGGGCGCCGACCTGTCCGGTGAGGAGCTCACGTTCAAGGTCCTGCCCAAGCAGGCCGACGAGTTCACGTGCTCGAAGTGCTTCCTGGTGCACCACCGCAGCAGGCTCGCCGAGGACAACGGCGGCACGTACATCTGCCGCGACTGCGCCTGATCCGCATCAGCCGGAGTCCGCAGGAGCAGAAGAAAGAACTGGGCGCTCACCCTCACGGGTGGCGCCCAGTTGTGTTCTTCGGGACTTCCAGGACTTCAGGACTTGATCGCGGCGGCGAGCTCGTCCGGCCGCCGCGTGCTGATCACCCAGTAGGGGGTCGGGTCCTCCGGGTCGTTCACCCGCACCCGCACGAGCGGCTTGACCCAGCCCCGGTGCACGACGAACGCCGCGGGGTCGAGGTCGCGGCCCATGGTCCGGCGGCGGTCCTCCTGCGAGATCACCTCGACCTCGCCGAGCAGCTCCAGCGGGATGTGCGCGTCACCCGCGCGCAGCTCACCGCCGGCGACCTCGACCTTCGTCGAACCCAGCCGGACGATCAGCAGGACCGTCAGCGGCAGCAGGATCACGTACGGCAGCCAGGACCGGACGCCGGGGAAGCCCATGTGCACCTCGGCGGCCAGCAGCGCGGCCGCGAGCAGCGGCAGCGGCCAGATCCACCACGTCACGTACAGGCGCTCGCGGAAGGTCGTAGTGGCGGTCACGGCAGTCTCACTCACGTCGTCAGGGTAATCTCGGCCGCCGTGTCCAGCGTCGAGGTGTTGCTGACCCGGCTCGATCCGGGGGTTCCGGTGCCCGCCTACGCCCGTCATGGCGACGCGGGCGCTGATCTGGTCACCACGTCGGACGTGGTCATTCCACCAGGCGAGCGCGCCGTGGTCGGCACCGGTGTCGCGATCGCGCTTCCCGACGGTTTCGCCGGGTTCGTGCACCCGCGTTCCGGTCTGGCCGCGAGGGTCGGGTTGAGCGTGGTGAACACGCCCGGCACGATCGACTCCGGCTACCGCGGTGAGATCCGCGTTTGCCTCGTGAACCATGATCTTCGTGAGCCGATCGCGCTGTCACGCGGCGACCGGATCGCCCAGCTCGTCGTGCAGCGCGTCGAGCACGCGGTGTTCCGCGAGGTCACCGAGTTGCCGGAGACGGAACGCGGTGCGGGAGGCTATGGCTCGACCGGCGGGCACGTGGTGCTCGCCAGGATGAAGGCGGAGGGGTAGGGCAATGTTCGGAAGGCGCCGCAAGCGCGGTCGTCACTCCTCGGGCGCGGTCGACACCGGTCCGGAGCACGACGAGGACTTCGACGACGTCGAGGGCCCGTGGGACTCGGCCGTGGCGCCTCAGGACGACGTGGACCGGCTCGACCTGGGCTCGGTGCTGCTGCCGATGCCGGACGAGGCCCAGCTGCAGGTCGAGATGGACCAGCAGACCAACGCGGTGCGCGCGGTGCACATCCTCACGCCGGTCGGGCAGCTGACGGTCAGCGCGTTCGCCGCGCCGAAGTCGGGTGACCTCTGGAAGGAGGTCGGCGCCGAGCTGATCGACGGCCTCAAGGAGGACGGCGCCCGCATCAACCGCGAGAACGGCGAGTGGGGCGAGGAGATCACCGCGCGCAACCAGGGCGTGAAGATCCTCTTCGTCGGCATCGACCGGCCGCGCTGGATGCTGCGCGGTGTCGCGGCCGGCCCCGAGGAGCACTTCGAGCAGAACGCCGAGGCGCTGCGCGAGATGCTGCGCGGAACGGTGGTCGTGCGCGGTGAGCAGCCGATGCCGCCCCGCACGCCGTTGCCGGTCGAACTGCCTGAGGCGATCGCTCGCCACATCCAGCAGCAGCAGGGCTAACGAGCCTGCTGCCACGCCTGCACCGCACGCCCCAACGCGTGCGGATAGGCGTCCAGTGTCGTTGTGACGAGCACGGCGCGTGGGAGGGCTTCCGCCCACGCGCGTGCCACCGAGATCGGGTGCACCGGGTCATCGGTGCACCCGACGATCCCCGTCGGCACGTCGAGCGCCTTCAGCTCGTCGAGCGTCGGCGCGAGCGAGTCCGCGGCTTCTTCGAGGTGCGGCACGAGCTGGTCCCCGTAGCCGTGCCAGGCCCTGGACAGCTCGTCGTGCAGCCAGCCGGTCGTGCCGGACAGCGCCGTCGTGAGGCCCTGCGTCCTGACGACGTCCGCGCTCGCCCTGGCCGCGAGCGCCGCCGGAGCCCCTCCAGGCGCGCCGGTCCACGCCGGCAACGCCAGGACGAGCCCCGCGCACCGGCCGGGGTTGGCCACCGCCCACCTCGCGGCGACGTGCGCGCCCAGTGAGACACCACCCACCACGATCGGGTGGCTTGCCGGGGCATTTTCGAGGGCCGTCAACCGTTCACGGAGCGTGCGAACGCGTGGTGCGTGGAGAACGGCACCTACCTGCGACAACGGCTCGGTGAACACAGATCGGACGAACACCTCGTCTGAGGCGGTTCCGGGCAGCAGGACCACGGTCTCGGCAGGCACGCCCGGGATTGTCGTCGCCTCTGCGTACCCTCACTGTCAGACGGCCCACACCACGGGGCCACCAGAGCACTGCGGGAGTCGGGGATGAGCGGCTATTGGCGCCGCTTGGTGCGTCGCTTGACCAGCGACGTCGCCGAGCTCGACGCGGACGACCTGTCGCGAAAAGCGGAGGCCGTCGGCGCGGTGAAGGCCTGCGACTGCAAGTCCGGTGAGGAGGTCACCGTCCTCGGAAGGCTCCGCAGCGTGGAGCTCTGCCCCCGGGACGCGGCCGCCACCCTGGAAGCCGAGCTCTACGACGGCACCGAGGGCGTCACCCTCGTCTGGCTCGGCCGCCGTCGCATCGCGGGAATCGAGCCTGGTCGGACGATCAAGGCACGAGGCCGCATCGCCGTGCGCGACGGGCGCAAGGTGCTCTACAACCCCTACTACGAGTTGCAGAACGCTTCATGACTTCAGCCAAGACCGAAGAAAAGCAGCCCACCGTCCTCGAGCAGATGGGCGGGGTGAGCGGGATGCTCTACTCCTCGCTGCCCGTCCTCGTCTTCGTGATCATCAACTTCGCGACCAAGAACCTGATGGCCGCGATCATCAGCTCCCTCGCCGCCGCCGTCGTCATCGGCGCGGTACTGGCCGTGCGCAAGGGAACCATCCAGCCCGCGATCTCCGCCGTCTTCGGCGTCGGCATCGCGGCCTTCATCGCCTACAAGACAGGCGAGGCCAAGGGTTTCTTCCTCTTCGGCATCTGGCAGAGCATCGTGTACGGCAGCGCGTTCCTGCTGTCGATCATCGTGCGCTGGCCGCTCGCCGGCGTGCTCTGGACGTTCCTCAACGGCAGAGACCGCTCCTGGCGCGAGGACAAGGCCACGGTCCGCGACTACGACATCGCGACCTTCGTGTGGGCACTGGTCTTCTTCGCCCGCTTCGTGGTCCAGCGCTGGCTCTACGACGAGGACCAGGTCGGCTGGCTCGCCGTCGCCCGCCTCGGCATGGGCTACCCGCTGATGGCCATCGCCCTGCTCGCCACGGTCTGGGCGGTCCGCCGCGCGGACAAGCGGCTCAAGGCGGCCGAGGAGGCCGCCGAGGCGAAGGCCAAGTCGGAGGCCGAGGCGGAGGGCGTGCTCACGCGCACGGCCGACGACCTGATGACCCCGGACATGGACGAGCTCAAGCGCGTCGTCGACGCCGAGTCCCGCGACAGGTCCAGAGACTGACCGCTCCCAGAATGCGCCGATGCCCGGCAGGCCGAGCCTGCCGGGCATCCGTGTGAGAGCGGTCAGTACCCCAGAGCCGTCTTGATGTCCTGCTCGACGGCGGCGGTCGTGACGAACAGCAGCTCGTCCCCGCCCTCCAGGGTGTCGTCCGGCTGCGGCACGATGACCCGCCCGCCGCGCAGGATCGTCACGAGGGCGGCGTCGCGCGGCAGCGTCAGCTCCGAGACCGCGCGGCCGGCGAACGGCGTCGACTCGTCGAGCGTGATCTCCACGAGGTTCGCCTGCCCCTGCCGCAACGTCATGAGCCGCACGACGTCACCGATCGTCACGGACTCCTCGACCATGGCGGCCAGCAGCCGTGGCGTCGACACGGCCACGTCGACACCCCACGACTCGGTGAACAGCCATTCGTTCGTCGGGTCGTTCACGCGCGCGATGACGCGCCGCACCGCGAACTCCGTCTTGGCCAGAAGCGACACCACGAGGTTGACCTTGTCGTCACCGGTCGCGGCGATCACCACGTCGCACAGCTGCATGCCCGCGTCCTCCAAAGAGGACAATTCGCACGCGTCGGCCTGCACCCACTCGGCCTGCTCGACCGAGTTCGGGTCGAAGTGCGCCCGGTCCCGCTCGATCAGCATCACCTGGTGCCCGTCCGAGACGAGCTCCTGCGCGATGGACCGGCCCACCGCTCCCGCGCCGGCGATAGCGACCCGCATCAGCTCTCCTCCGGTGCCTGCAGCGCCGCGGCCGCGACGTCGGTGATCGTGCCGGACAGCGCCGCCACGTAGATGGTGTCGTCGGCCTGCACGACGGTCGAGTGCTCCGGCAGCACACCCGTGCCGAAGCGCATCACGAACGCCACGCGCGCGCCGATCGCCTCCTCCAGCTCGCGCACCGGCCGTCCGACCCACGACTCGGCGACCTCGATCGGCAGCACGGCCACGGTTCCGGACGGGTCGCGCCACGCGGTCGCCGCCCCTTCGGGCAACAGCATCCGCAGGAACCGGTCGGTCGACCACGGCACGGTGGCCACGGTCGGGATGCCCAAGCGCTCGTACACGGCCGCGCGCTTGTGGTCGTAGATGCGCGCGACGACGTGCTCGACACCGAACGTCTCGCGCGCGACCCGCGCCGAGATGATGTTGGAGTTGTCGCCGCTGGAGACCGCCGCGAACGCGCCCGCGCGCTCGACACCGGCCTCGATCAGGACATTGCGGTCGAAACCGTTGCCGACGACCTGCTGCCCGTGGAAGTCGCTGCCCAGCCTGCGGAACGACTGCGGGTCCTTGTCGATCACGGCGACCTGGTGGTCGAGTCGCTCCAGGGCCCTGGCCAGGGAGGCTCCCACCCGGCCACACCCCATGATCACCACGTGCACGACATGCCTCCTCAGGCGAACTCTGCGCAGAACCTACCGAGCATTAGCCCGTCCCGGTGAGCGGACCCCTTACGCTCTGGCCGTGTCCAAGCTCGCCACCGCCGCCAAACGCCTTCTGGTCGGACGGCCGTTCCGCAGCGATCGCCTCGCTCACACCCTGCTGCCCAAACGCATCGCCTTGCCGGTCTTCGCCTCCGACGCCATGTCGTCGGTCGCGTACGCGCCGGAAGAGATCTTCCTGATGCTGTCGGTGGCGGGCCTGAGCGCGTACGCGATGGCGCCGTGGGTGGGTGTCGCGGTCATCGTGGTCATGCTGACCGTGGTCGCCAGCTACCGCCAGAACGTGCACGCGTACCCGTCCGGCGGCGGCGACTACGAGGTGGCCACGGTCAACCTCGGACGCAGAGCGGGACTCACCGTGGCGAGCGCGCTGCTCGTCGACTACATCCTCACGGTCGCCGTGTCGATCTCGGCGGCCGCGGCGAACATCGGGTCCGCGATCCCGTTCGTCGCGACCCACAAGGCGGAGTTCGCGGTCGCGGCCATCGTGCTGCTGACGGCCGTGAACCTGCGCGGCATCCGCGAGTCCGGCAGCGCGTTCGCCGTCCCCGTCTACGCGTTCATGATCGGCGTCTTCGGCCTGATCGGCTACGGCCTGTTCCGCGGCTTCGTCCTGGGCGACGACATGCGCGCCGAGAGCTCGGGCCTGGAGATCCACGCCGAGTCCGACCACCTGATGGGACTCGCGTTCGTCTTCCTGGTGCTGCGTGCGTTCTCATCGGGCTGTGCGGCGCTCACGGGCGTCGAGGCGATCAGCAACGGCGTGCCCGCGTTCCGCAAGCCCAAGTCCCGCAACGCCGCCACGACGCTGCTGCTGATGGGCACCATCTCGGTGGTCATGCTGATGGGCCTGATCATCCTCGCCCAGCTCACCGACGTGCGGATGGCCGAGTTCCCCCAGCAGCAGATCACCAACGCGCCCGCGGGCTACGAGCAGAAGACGATGGTGGCGCAGATCGCGCACGCCGTCTTCGACAGCTTCCCGCCCGGCTTCTACTTCATCGCCGGCGTCACCGCGCTGATCCTCGTGCTGGCCGCCAACACGGCGTTCAACGGCTTCCCCGTGCTCGGCTCGATCCTCGCCCAGGACCGCTATCTGCCGCGTCAGTTGCACACCCGCGGCGACCGGCTGGCGTTCTCCAACGGCATCCTGTTCCTCGCGGGCTTCGCGGTCGTGCTGGTGATCGCGTTCGACGCCGAGGTCACCCGGCTGATCCAGCTCTACATCGTCGGTGTGTTCGTGTCGTTCACGCTGAGCCAGCTCGGCATGATCAAGCACTGGCAGCGGCTGCTCAAGACCGAGACCGACGCCCAGGCGCGCACCAGGATGCGGCGCTCGCAGGCCATCAACACGTTCGGCCTCGCGCTGACCGCGACCGTGCTGATCATCGTGCTGATCACCAAGTTCACCAAGGGCGCGTGGATCGCCATCGCCGCGATGGCCGCCATCTACGCGTTGATGACGGCGATCCGCAAGCACTACGACACCGTCGCCGAGGAGCTGCGCAAGCAGGAGCGCGTGCGCACGATGCCCGCGCGCAACCACTGCATGGTGCTGGTGTCCAAACTGCACATGCCGACGCTGCGCGCGTTGTCCTACGCCAAGGCCACGCGCCCGGACGTGCTGGAGGCCGTCACGGTCAACGTCGACGACGGCGACACCCGCAGGCTCGTGCAGGAGTGGGAGAAGGAGAACTTCAAGATCCCGCTCAAGGTCATCGAGTCGCCCTACCGGGAGATCACCAAGCCCGTTCTCGACTACGTCAAGAGAGTCAAGACGGACAACCCGCGCGACGTTGTTACGGTGTTCATCCCCGAGTACGTGGTCGGCCACTGGTGGGAGCAGCTCCTGCACAACCAGAGCGCGTTGCGGCTCAAGGGAAGGCTGCTTTTCCAGCCGGGTGTGATGGTGACCAGCGTCCCGTGGCAGCTGGAGTCCTCGGTGAAGGTCAAGGACAAGGACGTCATCGCGCCCGGCGCTGTCCGAAGGGGACTTGACGACCGATGAGCACGACCAAGGAAGACTGGACCGGACGCAAGTTCGAGGTAGAGGTAGGCCCTGTCGCGCACGGCGGGCATTTCGTTGCACGGCACGAGGGACGCGTTCTGTTCGTGCGTCACGCACTGCCTGGCGAGCGTGTCGTGGTGTCTGTGTACGAGGACAACGGCGGCTCGTTCTGCCGTGCGGATGCCGTGGAGGTCCTGGAGCCATCACCGGACCGCGTCGAGGCGCCGTGCCCGTTCAGCGGGCCGGGGATGTGCGGTGGCTGCGACTTCCAGCACGTCTCGTGGGACGCGCAGCGGGAGCTCAAGGCCCAGGTCGTGCGCGAGCAGCTGAGCCGCCTGGCGAAGATCGAACGGGACGTGGTCGTCGAGGCGCTGCCGGGCGGTCCGCTGGAGTGGCGCACCCGCATCCGGATGGCCGTCGATCGCGACGGGCGACCCGGTTTCCGCGGCACCCGTTCCCACGATGTGATCCCGATCGACCACTGCGTGATCTCCCGGCCGGGCATGGTCGAGGCCGTGGCGGACCGAAAGTGGCGGGCGCAGGAGGTCACGATCGTCCAGGACGGTGACGGCAACCGTCATGTGGGTGAGGTGCGCGGCCGACACACCGCCCGCCGCGCCGGAACCGGTACGGCCGTCGAGACCGCCGCCAGCCGAAAGTGGCGAATTTCCGCGGACGGCTTCTGGCAGGTCCACCCGGCCGCCGCGGACACGTTCGCGACCGTCGTGGGGCAGTGGACCGCGGCCGAGCCGGGGCAACGCGCGTGGGACCTCTACGGCGGCGCGGGACTCTTCGCGTCGGTGCTCGGCAGGCAGGTCGGCGAGACCGGATCCGTGCTGGTCGTGGAGTCGTTTCCCGGTGCCGTGGAAGACGGCCGGCGCAACCTCCGCCGCATGTCCCAGGTGGAGTGGGTCGCGGACAAGGTGGAGCGTGCCGTGACGCGCCGCATGCCCGTTGAGGACCCTCACGTCGTGGTGCTGGATCCCCCTCGTAAGGGGGCGGGCAAGGTCGTTGTGGCTGAAGTCGCACGACGCCGTCCGCAGCGGGTCGTCTACGTCGCCTGCGACCCCGCTGCACTGGCCCGTGACCTGGCCGAATTCACAGTTCAGGGGTACCGGCTCGCGGAGCTGCGGGCGTTCGACGCGTTCCCGATGACGCACCACGTGGAGTGCATCGCCCTGCTCGTGCCTGAGACACGGTGACCATGCGTCTCAGTCGCGTCTCCGTAGACTGAGCCGAAGTCTTCAGGAGTGAGGTGGGCGTGGTGACCCTGCTGGAGTCCGTGCACGGACCAGCTGATCTGAAACGGATGGACGAGGCGCAGCTGAAGCAGCTGTGCGAGGAGATCCGGCGTTTCCTGGTCGACAAGGTGTCCAAGACGGGCGGGCACCTGGGACCCAACTTGGGTGTCGTCGAGCTGACCGTGGCACTGCACCGGGTCTTCGACTCGCCGCAGGACCCGATCGTGTTCGACACCGGTCACCAGTCGTACGTGCACAAGATCGTCACGGGCCGCCGCGACGGCTTCGACCGGCTCCGCCAGCAGGGCGGCATGTCGGGCTACCCGTCGCGGTCGGAGTCCGAGCACGACGTGCAGGAGAGCTCGCACGCCTCCTCGGCGCTGTCCTACGCGGACGGACTGGCGAAGGCGAAGCAGATCAACGGCGCCCACGGCCACGTGGTCGCGGTCGTCGGCGACGGCGCGCTGACCGGCGGCATGTGCTGGGAGGCGCTCAACAACATCGCGTCGGACAGGAACCGCCCGGTCGTGATCGTCGTCAACGACAACGGCCGCTCCTACTCGCCGACGATCGGTGGTCTCGCCGACCACCTGTCGTCGCTGCGGCTGCGCCCCGGCTACGAGCGCGTGCTGGAGAAGGGCAAGAGCGTCCTGGAGCAGACGCCGTTCTTCGGCAAGCCGCTCTACGCCGCCCTGCACGCCGCCAAGCGCGGCATCAAGGACGCGCTGGCGCCGCAGGCGATGTTCGAGGACCTCGGTCTCAAGTACATCGGCCCGGTCGACGGCCACGACATGGCGACGCTGGAGTCCGCTCTGCAGCGCGCCAAGTCGTTCGGCGGCCCGGTGATCGTGCACGCCGTCACCCGCAAGGGCATGGGGTTCGCGCCGGCCGAGAACCACCAGGCCGACCAGATGCACGCCACCGGCGTCATCGACCCGATCACGGGCGAGGACGTGAAGCCGGCCAGCCGCACCTGGACGCACGTGTTCTCCGACGCGCTCGTGGACGTCGGCCGCGAGAGGTCCGACGTCGTGGCGATCACCGCCGCGATGCAGGGGCCCACCGGCCTCGACCCGTTCGCCAAGGCGTTCCCGGAGCGCTTCTTCGACGTCGGCATCGCGGAGCAGCACGCGCTGACGTCCGCCGCCGGTCTCGCCATCGGCGGTCTGCACCCGGTCGTGGCCGTCTACGCGACGTTCCTCAACCGGGCGTTCGACCAGCTCCTGATGGACGTGGCGCTGCACAAGCAGGGCGTCACCGTCGTGCTGGACCGTGCCGGCGTCACCGGCCCGGACGGCGCGTCGCACCACGGCATGTGGGACATGTCGATCCTCGGCGTCATCCCCGGTGTCCACGTGGCGGCGCCGCGTGACGCGGGCTCGCTGGTCGAGGAGCTCCGCGAGGCCGTGGAGATCTCGGACGCGCCCTCCGTCATCCGCTACCCGAAGGCCTCGGTCGGCCCGGACCTGCCCGCGTTGGAGCGCGTGGGTTCCGTGGACGTCCTCCGGCGGTCGGGCAACGACGTGCTGCTGGTGACGGTCGGCGCGTTGGGCGAGCTCGGGCTCGACGCCGCGCAACGGCTGGAGGACCAGGGCATCGGCGTGACGGTCGTCGACCCGCGGTGGATCTACCCGATGTCGACCGACCTCGTGGAGATGGCCGCGTCGCACAAGCTCGTCGTCACCGTCGAGGACGGTGGCCGCCACGGTGGCTTCGGCTCCTCTCTCGCGGCCGCGCTGCGAGACGCGGACGTCGACGTGCCGTTGCGGGACATCGCGCTGCCGCAGCAGTTCCACGACCACGGCTCGCGTGGTGAGGTGCTCTCGTTGTGCGGCATCACCGCGCAGGACGTGGCGCGCCGCGTGACGGAGTGGGCCGCCCGCCTGGAGTGCCTGCCCGTCGAGATCGACGCGCCCGCCGAGAAGTAGTTCCTCTGCTCCGAACGTCACGGCCCCCGGTCGCTCCGCCGACCGGGGGCCGTTGCCGACAGGCCTTGTGAAGGTGTCGTTAAGCGCCTTCTCAGGTGTGTGTGGCACCTTTGACGGCGTGCGGATTCTGGTAGTCGAGGACGAGGCACCTCTGGCCGACGCGATCGCTCGTGGCCTGAGGCGTGAAGGCATGGCCGTGGACGTCGCCTACGACGGCGAGACCGGGCACGAGAAGTCGACCGTCACGCGGTACGACGTGGTGGTGCTCGACCGCGACCTGCCGGGGATGTCCGGCGACGAGCTGTGCAAGGAGATCCTCAGCTCCGGCGCGCTCACCAGGGTCATGATGCTGACCGCGAGCGGGTCGATCGAGGACCGCGTGTCCGGGCTGTCGCTCGGCGCGGACGACTACCTCGCGAAGCCGTTCGCGTTCCCCGAACTGGTCGCGCGCGTGCGGGCACTGGCCCGGCGCGCCACGCCCGCCACGCCGCCCGTGCTCGCCGCGCAGGACGTGGAACTCGACCCGGCGCGGCGCACCGTGTCGCGCGGTGGGCAGCCCATCGAGCTGACCCGCAAGGAGTTCGGCGTCCTCGAAGTGCTGCTCGCGGCCAAGGGGTCGGTCGTCAGCAGCGAGGAGCTGCTTGAGCGCGTGTGGGACGAGAACGCCGATCCGTTCACCACGACCGTGCGCGTCACCGTGATGACGTTGCGCAAAAAGCTGGGCGAGCCGGGCATCATCGACACCGTCGTGGGCTCGGGCTACCGGGTCCCCAGTGCTTCGAACGGCTCTGCTGAGGACTGAACCCATGCGAAGGCGCGGGCCGGGACTGCGTCTGCGGATCACGCTGCTCACCACCGCGCTCGTCGCCGTGGTGAGCGCTGTTCTGCTGTTCCTCGGGTGGACGCTGGTCGGACGGGTCTTCGACTCGTCGCCGTCGTTCCCCTCCGACAGCCAGGTCACGGTGGACGGGGTCACCGTCACCGTGAAGACGTTGACCGACGCGTTGACGGTGGCCGCCCGGCAGGACTTGCTGCGCGCGGGCCTCATCGCGTTCGCGTGCATGGTGGTGGCCGCCGCCGTACTCGCGTGGACGTTCACCGGCCGTGTGCTGAAACCTCTCCACGACGTCACGGGTGCCGCGCGTCAGCTGTCGGCCGAGTCGCTCGGGTCGCGGTTGCGGCTGGAAGGGCCGCGTGACGAGGTCGCGGAGCTCGCGGACACGTTCGACACGATGCTCGACCGGCTCGAAGCCGCCTTCGACTCGCAGCGCCGGTTCGTGGCGAACGCGTCGCACGAACTGCGCACTCCTCTCTCGGTGGTGCGCACGGAGCTGGACGTGACTCTGTCCGACCCGGATGCCGACGTCGAAGAGCTGCGCCGCATGGCCGGCGTCGTGCGTGCCGCTGGGGAGCGTGCCGAACAGCTGGTGTCCGCGCTGCTGCTGCTCGCGCGCACGGACGGGATCGGGCTCGCTGTCCGTGAGCCGGTCGACCTGTCCGCCGTGGTCGAGTCCGCGTGGAGGGCCGCACGCGCCGAGGCCGAGGCACGGAACCTGCGCACCGTGTTCCGGTGCGTGCCGGCGCTCGCGGTCGGCGACCCCGCCCTGCTGGAGCGCATCGCCGGCAACCTGCTGGAGAACGCCGTCCGCCACAACCACGTCGGCGGGTGGATCGAGACCGTGGTGGAGACGGGCCCGCAGTGGTCGGTCCTGCGGGTGTCGTCGTCGGGGCCGGTGATCCCGCCGGACCGCGTGGAGGAGCTGTTCGAGCCGTTCCGCCGCGGGGTCAAGGACCGGACGAGCCAGTCCGGCACGGGTCTCGGGCTCTCGATCGTGCGTGCCGCGGTGGCCGCCCACGGCGGGTTTGCGCAGGCAGTGGCCGTGCCGACCGGTGGTCTGTCGGTCACCGTGCACCTGCCGAGCGCACCCCAGTAGCGCTGGATACAAGATTCTTCGCGTGGCCCCGGTCACACTGTGCGTCGATCTTGGCGGGTTTGGGCCGTCCGCGTGCTGTCTGACCTGCGGTTACTCCGTACGTGACCCCCGATTTGGATCTCGTACAGGGCCCGTGTAAATTTCTCCATGTCAGCACGGAACGGGCCGGGAAACACAGCCGGAACGGAGTGCGGCACAAGACTTCTAAGCCTGACACAGCCCCGGAAGTGACTCTCCTCTGAGATGAGCTGCGGTGAGCGCGTGTTCTTTGAGAACTCAACAGCGTGCCGAAACACAGCCAGTAATATATGAATTACCTCCTCGTCGAGGTAGTTCCTTTGAGGCA
>NZ_JBHXLF010000005.1:0-481155 GCF_042721515.1 Lentzea sp. NPDC058436 | reverse complement strand
CGGCCCAGGTGGACGCCTCGCGGCACCTCCCCCACGCCCCCGTACAACCAGTACGAGGACGTGGGGGAGGCACCACGATGCATCGCCCTGGACCGCGCACAACCCGGCAAGGGTTCGTGGCCACCGCACTAGTCGCAGACGGCTCCGCGTGAGGCCGAGCCGACCAGCTTCGCGTACTTGGCGAGCACACCGCGTTCGTAACGCGGAGGCAGCGGCGCCCAGCCCTCGCGACGGCTCTCCAGGTCGGCGTCCACGTCGAGCGTGCCGTCGGCGACGTTCAGCGTGATCTGATCCCCGTCCCGCACGAACGCGATGGGCCCGCCGTCGACCGCCTCCGGTGCCACGTGCCCGACGCACAGTCCTGTCGTGCCACCGGAGAACCGGCCGTCGGTGAGCAGCAGGACGTCCTTGCCGAGGCCCGCGCCCTTGATCGCCGCGGTGATCGCGAGCATCTCCCGCATGCCCGGCCCGCCCTTGGGGCCCTCGTAGCGGATCACCACGACGTCGCCGGCGGTGATGGTGCCGTCCTCCAGCGCGTCCATCGCGGCGCGCTCGCGGTCGAACACGCGCGCGGTGCCGGTGAAGACGTCCGAGTCGAAGCCCGCGGACTTGACCACGGCGCCCTCCGGGGCGAGCGAGCCCTTGAGGATCGTGATGCCGCCGGTGTGGTGGATGGGCTTGTCGAGCGCGCGCAGCACCAGGCCGTCGGGGTCGGGCGGGGCGATGTCGGCGAGGTTCTCGGCGACCGTGCGGCCGGTGACGGTGAGGCAGTCGCCGTGCAGCAGTCCGGCGTCCAGCAACGCCTTCATCACCACGGGCACACCGCCGATGCGGTCGACGTCCGTCATCACGTGCCGCCCGAACGGCTTCACGTCCGCGAGGTGCGGCACGCGCGCGCCGATGCGGCTGAAGTCGTCCAGCGACAGTTCCACGCCGGCCTCGTGCGCGATGGCCAGCAGGTGCAGCACGGCGTTGGTCGAGCCGCCGAACGCCATCACGACGGAGATCGCGTTCTCGAACGCCTCGCGCGTCATGATCTGCCGCGCCGTGATCCCCTTGCGCAGCATCTCGACCACGGCCTGGCCGGACCGGCGCGCGAACCCGTCGCGGCGGCGGTCGGTGGCCGGGGGAGCGGCACTGCCGGGCAGCGACATGCCGAGGGCCTCGGCCGCGCTGGCCATGGTGTTCGCGGTGTACATGCCGCCGCACGCGCCCTCACCGGGGCAGATCGCGCGTTCGATCAGGTCGACGTCCGCGCGGCTCATCAGGCCCCGGGAACACGCGCCCACGGCCTCGAACGCGTCGATGATCGTGACTTCTTTTTCGGTGCCGTCGCTGAGCGTGACCCGGCCGGGCAGGATCGAGCCCGCGTAGAGGAACACGCTGGCCAGGTCGAGCCGCGCCGCCGCCATCAGCATGCCGGGCAACGACTTGTCGCACCCCGCGAGCAGCACCGAACCGTCGAGGCGCTCGGCCATCATCACGGTCTCGACGCTGTCCGCGATCACCTCGCGCGAGACCAGCGAGAAGTGCATGCCCTCGTGGCCCATCGAGATGCCGTCCGACACCGAGATCGTGCCGAACTCCAGCGGATACCCGCCCGCCGCGTGCACACCGTCCTTCGACGCCTTCGCGAGGCGGTCCAGCGGCAGGTTGCAGGGCGTGATCTCGTTCCACGACGAGGCGACGCCGATCTGCGGCTTCTCCCAGTCCTCGTCACCCATGCCGACGGCCCGGAGCATGCCGCGCGCGGCGGTGCGCTCCAGGCCGTCGGTCACGTCGCGGCTGCGTGGCTTCACGTCCGGTGTCTCGGTCATGAGAGCACGCTAGTCGCTCCTACGAGGGGTTTGCCGCGTGAGTCAGCGTCTCCCAGGCGATGAAGAGGTTGTCGGTCGCGTGTGGACGGTTCGACTCGGTGTAGATCTTCGTGTTGGCCATCGCGATGCCCATCCGGGTGTTCAGCGCGTTGTAGCTGACCTCCGGCGTCGGCCCGAGCTCGCGGGAGTAGCTCCCGCCGCACAGCCAGGACGGCACGGGCTCGCCGTTCTGGTACTTCGAGTGCAGGCCCCACGCGTGCCGCATGCGGTCCTTGATCTCACCCCAGATGTCCTGACCCTGGATGTGCGCGGTCTCGGCGAGGTGGGAGGCCGCGGACAGCCCGTACGCCGTGTGCGCGAAGTCCCGGCAGGTCTCCTGGGTGAGGCCGTCGACGAACGTGGACTGGTTGTGCCAGTAGGAGATGATCTCGGCCCTGGTGTCGATGCCGCTGCCGGGCGGCGTCTTCGGCAGCGCGCCGTCGGTGGTCAGGTAGATGAACGCCTGGATGCGCGTCCGGAAGATGCTGATCGCCTTGTCGTAGGCGGCCCTGTCCTCCAGGAACACCGCGATGCCGATCGACGCCTCCATCATGCTGAGTTCCCAGTTGCCGTTGGTGTTCGCGCGGCCGTTCTGGATCTCGGGCAGGTAGACGTTGCGCAGCATGGTGCCGAACCGGGCGCTGTTCGGCCAGGTGCCGTAGACGTGCTTGATGATCTCGGCGGCCTTGGGCCAGCTGCTCGCCGACCACGCCGTCTGCAGCGGGGCGTTGGAGTTGGTGTGGTCGCGGATCGTGTTCGACCAGGCGTCCATGATCTGGATCGCCTTGGTCGCGTACCGGGCGTCGCGCGTGACGTACCAGGCGAGCGACAGGGTGTAGGCGGCGAGCGCGTCCTCGCGTTCGTCGGTGCAGCCGTTGTTGGGGTTGCTGACGGGCCCGCACTCCACCACGGCGCGCGGCTTCGGCGTGCGGTTCAGGTCGGCGTACTTCGACGCCAGCATGCGGTCGTAGGCGAGCTTCCACGGCTGCGCGCCGGCCAGGACCTTGGTGCGCATGAAGTCCAGCTGTGGCCGGGAGACCACGACTCCCGGGTGGACGAACGTCGCGGGCGCCGCCTGCGCTGGGGCGGTGACCGGGACCAGAAGGGACGCGAGCAGTGCGATCAGCACCGTGCAGGAGCGGGTGACCATGCGGCCAGTGTTAGTGGTCTATACCTATCGGGTCAATGATTCCGGAACAAGGTTCACGGTGGTGAACAACCTGAAGGGGCACAAGGAAAATCCCCCGGTGCGCGGGAGGTGCACCGGGGGATTTCGTCTATCTGAACTGCGTGGTCAGAGCGTCACTCGCGGCACTTCTTGCCGGAGTTCACGCAGTTGACCAGGCGGTTCATGATCTTCTGCGACATCACGTTGGCGAAGTCGTCGTGGTCGGTGAGCGGGTTGTGCTCCTCCTCCGGGAAGGAGTCGACCAGGTAGCGACCGTCCTTCTGGACGTCCAGCGGGATGTTGTAGGTCAGCGAGATGCGCAGCTGCGGCACGGCCTTGAAGCCCTGCTTGCACTTGCCGTTGGCGTCCGGGAACACGATGTGGTCGCGGTGGTTCGCCGAGTCGATGTTCTTGCCGTCCCAGCAGCTCGGGAAGTCGTGCACGCGCTTGACCTTCGAGCCCTGCGGGCAGATCGGGTACTTGTCCATCAGGACCTTGTCCTCGAAGCCGGTGCAGGTCCAGGACGCCTTGGCGTTCTTCGGGCCGTTCTGGCCGGCCTTCGCGTCGCCGTAGAGCACGCGGAGGAACTTGGGCATCGCGGTGACCTTGCCGACGGGCGAGCCGCGGAAGGTGAGGTCGACGACGGCCGGGCGCTGGATCTTGCCCTCGTTGCCCTCGAGCTCGTTGTCGGCGCCCTCTTCGGGGTTGGCCTGCTGCTTCTTCTGCTCGGTGCCCTCGGCCTGGGCGTCGTCGCTGTTCTCGCCGCCGTTGTCGAGGCCCTGCTCGCCCTGCGCCTTGTCCTTCACGGCACAGGCGGCGGCCGGGTTCAGGTCGGGGGCCTGCACGCCCTGGCGGCTGAACGCCAGCATCATCCGGTTGAGGATGGCGGCGCGCTTCTCGCGCGTCGGGCCGACGATGACGTTGTCACGGTCCTGGGCCTTGGTCGAGGCGACCTTCTTCTCGGCCTCGGCGGTCACGTTCTCGAGGTTCTCGAGCTCCTTGTCGATCTCCGCCTGGGCCGCGTCCGGCACGTCCTCCGGCAGCAGCGACGCGGCGTCCGGGCACTCCAGCTGGGCCGCTTCCTTCGCCGCCTTGTCCTTGTCCTGCTGGGCCTTGTCGTCCTTCTTCGGCGGGGCCTGCTCGGCGGGCGGCGCGGCCTCGTCCGGCTCCTCGTCGATGATGCGCACGACGGGCCAGAAGTAGGCGGACTTGTCGCCGTTCTTGCAGGTCGTGCCGGCCGCCTGAAGCGACTGGTTGTTCGAGTCCGCGTTGGTGGACAGGTTGCCGACGTAGTCGTGCAGGTGCTGGGCACCGTTGCGGACACCGGGCTGCGCGATGAAGTTGTCCGGGTTGAAGTGCCCGTTCTCGTTCCGCCCGCAGTTCACGGTGAACGTGCCTGTGGTGGCGTTGTTCTGTTGCTTTGGTTTCTTGACGTTCGGCTTCACCTTGGTGATGTCGACGAACAAGCTCTTGTCCGCACCATCGGCGAGCGCGGAGCCATCAGAAGAACTGATGGCCACCACCGCGGCACCGCCCGCGACCACGGCCATCGCCGCCGCAGCGGCGGTGAGCCAGATCGTGGATTTCCTCCGGTGAATAGCCATTTGCCACCTCGTGGTAGTCCGGTAAAACGGCATGGTGAAGTCGGCGGCGGTATGGGGCCGCTATCTTCTGGATGAACCTGGGTGTGCTTTTTTGCTGTCAGAAAGAACGGGATTTGCGCCGTGATTTCTTCGACCGGGAAATCATTCTCATCCCCACCAGCGCGAGCGCGAGCACCGCGATGGCGCCGAAGAAGACACCGTTGTTGTCCCCGAACACGCCCTGTTCGGCGGTGCGGGTGAACCTGGTGCCCTCCGGCACGGTCGGGACCACGCCGTCGGTCGGGTTGGCCGTCTGCCCTGCCGCCTGGTCACCGTTCGCGTCCGGTGCTCCGGAGTTGTCCGCGGGTGGGGGAGGCGCGAGCGGTTGCGGTGACTCCAGTCCGGCGAAGTCGACGCGGCCCGTCTCCTCGAGCACCTTCATGTGGTCGAAGACGGTGATCATCGCTTGCGTGGAGAGGATGCGGATGAGCTCGTTCTTGGTGCCCGCCCGGATCTGCGCGGCGTAGGCGTAGACCTTGCCGTGCGCTGCCCGGAGCCTGTTGGCGAAGACGGCGTCGAACTCGTCGCCGGTCGCCGCGTCCATCTCGGCGAGCCAGCCCTTCTGCTCGTCCGACGCCTCGGTGGGCAACGTGTGGCCGAGCAGCACGCCCGCCCTGTTCACCACGTTGTCCAGGAGCGTGTGCCCCTCGATGAGGTGCTTGCAGGCCTCTTGGATCTTGGGCTGGTCGGCTCGCTTGGCCTGGCCCTTCTCGCCCGCGGGCTTCTCCCAGAGCCCGGCCTGCTTGACCCGGTTCATGAAGTCCCGGTCAGCCGGTCCGAGCGGCCCCCACTGCGTCTGGACGACCTCGTCGCCCTTGCCGCCGCTGTCGGGCGGCGGCGTCGAGATGGGGGTGGACGGCGTCGTGCTGGGCTGGCCGTCGGCGGTCCCGGTGTTGAGGAGCACCGCCAGCGCGCAGCCGGCCAGCGCGACCATCAGTCGCGTCGGCTTCGCCATGTCCAAGGGGAGTCGCACGACCGGGGATACGGCCAGAAGTGGGAGTCCGCCTCAGTTCGAGACGTCGCCGTTATCGAAACGTTATCAATCTCGCCGCAACCCCGGCCGAATCTGCTCCAAATGCCCGACATAGGGTCGCGAGCATGAGCAAGCGTTTTGTGGCGTTGGGGGACTCGTTCACCGAGGGCGTGGGCGATGAGGACGCCGGCCGTCCCAATGGTGTGCGCGGCTGGGCGGATCGCGTGGCCGACGTGCTGGGCGCGCTGGATCCCGAGTTCGCCTACGCCAACCTGGCCGTGCGCGGCCGCTTGATGCCGCAGGTGCTCGGCGAGCAGCTTGACCGCGCGCTCGCGATGAAGCCCGATCTCGTCTCGCTCTACGCGGGCGGCAACGACCTCATGCGACCCAAGGTGGACATCGACGCGTTGATGCGCCGCTACCGCGCGGCTGTCGCACGGCTCGTCAACGCGGGCGCGCGCGTAATCCTCTTCACGGGCGTGGACGGTGCCGACGACCCGGTGTTCCGCAAGATGCGTGGACGCGTCGCCATCTACAACGAGCACGTGCGCACGATCGCCGTCGAACACTCGTGCGTGCTCGTCGACATGTGGAACATGCGTCAGCTGCGTGACCGTCGCATGTGGTCGCACGACCGGCTGCACCTGAACTCGCTGGGGCACACCGAGGTCGCCGTCTCGGTGCTGGAAGGTCTCGGTGTCGACCACGCGCTGGAGCGGACCCTGCTCGGCGTCGCGCCTCTGGTAGACCGCCGCGCCCGGCGCGCGGAGGACTGGAAGTGGGCGCGCGAGCACGTCGTGCCGTGGGTGATGCGACGGGTGCGCGGCGAGTCGTCCGGTGACGTGATCCGGCCGCGCCGCCCGGAGCTGCTGCCACCCTCGTAAAGTAGAACGTGTTCCTCGTGGCGTTCCATAACGAGTGGTCCGCGTTTTGGTGACGGGTTTCTCCGTGATTCTTTGCATGTAGAACGCGTTCTAGAATCGACTTGGGTCTGGATGCATGCAGATCCCTAGCGTTGGTTCGCATGCGAGGCAGGAACGCACTGATCGCCCTGACGATCTGCGCGTTGGTCGCCGGATGCGGGAGCAGGCTCACCGACGAGCAACGCGCGGCACTCGTCGTGCCCCAGGGCGGCTCGGCCGGGGTGCAGGACGGCGCGGCGACCGGCGAGGACGCCGCCGCGTCCGAGGGCACCGCGGAGCAACCGGGCGCCGCGAACCCGCAGGAGGCGGACAAGAAACCGGTCCCGCCCGGCAGCATCGCGGGCGGGTGCCAGGGCACCGGCGGCGCCACGGACAAGGGCGTCACGGCCGGCGAGATCACCATCGCCAACATCTCCGACATCAGCGGCCCGGTGCCCGGCATCTTCCAGTCGGCGCAGCAGGCGACCAAGGCGTTCGTCGAGTACTTCAACGCCACCCAGGGCTCGGTGTGCGGGCGCAAGCTCAAGCTCGTCTCGTTCGACTCCCGCACCGACAGCGGCGGCGACCAGCAGGCCACCTCCCAGGCCTGCGAACAGGCCTTCGCGCTGGTGGGGTCGATGTCGGCGTTCGACCAGGGCGGCGGACCGGCCGCGACCGGCTGCGGAATCCCCGACCTGCGCGCCTCGACCGTCACCGCGCAACGCCAGCGCACACCCGTCAGCTTCGGTGTCGCGTCGAACGTCGTGAACCTCGTGTCGTCCGCGGGCCCGGACCTGGTCAAGTCGAGTTTCCCCGGCGCCGTCGGCGCCGCGGCCTACCTGTACCTGAACGCCGACGCGAGCGCGCAGAACGCTCGCAGCATGCAGAAGGCGGCGGAGGCGCGCGGCATCAAGTTCGTGTACTCGCAGGCCATCGACATCACGGACGTCAACTACGCGCCGTACGTGGCGAAGCTCAAGGAGACCGGCACCAAGATCGTCTACTGGATCGGCTCTGCCCAGTACGCGGTGCGGCTGCAGCAGGCCATGCGGCAGCAGGGGTACACGCCGGAGGCGTTCATCACGGACCCGTCCGCCTACGACCCGGCCTACGTGAAGCAGGGCGGCGCGGCCGTCGACGGCACCGTCGTCTACACCAACGGCGCGCTGTTCGAGGAGTCCAACGCGCAGATGGCGCTGTACAAGCAGTGGCTCGGCAGGGTGGCGCCCGGTGCGGCGCCGTCGTACTTCGGGATGTTCGCGTGGGCGGCGGCGCGCCTGTTCGTCACGACGGCGGCGAAGGTGGGGCCGCAGCTCACGCGCAAGGCGATGCTGGACGCGGTGCGCGGGGTGCACGACTTCACGGCCGAGGGGCTGGTGGCGCCGCAGGACGTCGGGGGGAAGCGGACTTCGGCGTGCATGACGCTGGTGAAGCTGAAGGGTGGGGCGTGGTCGCGGCTGGCGCCGGCGTCCGGGTACTCGTGCGGGTCGTTGATCGACACGGGGGTGGGCGGATGACGGGCGTGCTGGTGGCGCCGGGGACCACCGCCGGGAGGCGGCGGGTGAGCGTGGGGACGTGGGGTGCGGCTGCCGCGGTGCTGCGCGTGGCCGTGGGGACGTCGGGTGCTGCTGCCGCGATGCCGCGCCTGGCCGCCCACCCCGCCTCCCGTCTCACGACCGGGAGCGGCGCATGACCGCCCTCCTGGCCTACACCATCTTCGGCCTCGTCACCGGCGGCGCCTACGCCGTCGTCGCCGGCGGCCTCGTCCTCACCTACAGCACCTCCAAGGTGTTCAACGTCGGCCACGGCGCCATCGGCATGGTCATGGCGTTCCTCTACTGGGAGCTCGCCGAGAACCGCGGCCTCCCGCAGTGGCTCGCCCTGCTGCTCGTGGTCGGAGTGTGCGCGCCGCTGTTCGGCCTGGTCGTCGAGCGGTTCATCATGCGACGGCTGGCGGGTGCGCCCGTCGGCATCACACTGGTGGCCGGGGTCGGCGTGCTGGTCGGGCTGATCGGCGTGGCGCAGGTGATCTGGCCGCCGATGGCGCGGCCGGTGCGGCCGTTCCTCGATCAGCTCGGCGTCCACATCGGACAGTCCTTCGTCAGCGGGCACGACCTGGTGACGCTGGCCTGCGCGGTGCTCGTGGCGGGCGGGCTGTACGTGCTGCTGAACCGGACGCGGACCGGGCTCGCGATGCGGGCGTGCGTGGACGCGCCGGAACTGGCCGCGCTCTACGGCACGCGGCCGAGCCGGCTGTCGGCGTTGAGCTGGGCGATCGGGTCCGCGCTGGCGGCGCTGGGCGGGATCCTGCTGACGCCGGTGGTGCAGCTCGACTACGTGACGATGACGTTGCTCGTGATCACCGCGTACACGGCCGCGCTGGTCGGGCGGCTGCGGAGTCTGCCGTGGACGTTCGTGGGGGCGCTGGGGCTCGGTCTCGTGCAGTCGTACGCGGTGGCGTACCTGCCGTCGTCGCCGGGCTGGATCTCGTTCCGGGCAGCGATTCCGGCGCTGTTGCTGTTCGTGGTGTTGCTGGTGATGCCGCAGTCGCCGTTGCGAATCGGTGGTGTCAGAGGATCGCGCGGGGTGGCCACGCCCACGGCCCTGACGACCGGGGTGGCCGGCGGGTTGTTCGCCGCGGTGGTGGTCGTGCTGGCGTTGCTGGTCGACCCGGTGGTGGCCGGGCAGCTCGCGCTGGCGCTGGTGTTCGGGATCGTGATGCTGTCGATGGTGCTGCTCACCGGGTACGGCGGGGTGGTGTCGCTGGGGCAGTTCACGTTCGTCGGCGTGGGCGCGGTGACGGTGGCGCGGCTCGGCAGCTCCTCGCCGGTGAGCCTGCTGATCGGAGCCGGGGTCGCGGCGGTGGTCGGGGCGCTGATCGCGTTGACGGCGTTGCGGGTGAGCGGGCTGTACCTGGCGCTGGCGACGCTGGGGTTCGCGCAGCTCATGGACAAGCTGGTGCTGCAGTCGCCGATCGCGTTCGGGGTGCGGGGGAGTCTGCAGGTGCCGAAGCTCGTCGAGTCGGCGAGCGGGCAGCTGCTGCTGGCGGCGGGCACGTTCGTCCTGGTGGGCGCCGGGGTGCTGGCGATCCGGCGCGGACGGCTCGGGCGGCGGATGATCGCGGTCAAGGACAGCTCGGCGGCGTGCGCGACCCTGGGGTTGAACGTGCGGTGGATCCGGGTGTGGGTGTTCTCGCTGTCGGCGGCGATCGCGGGGCTGGCGGGCGGGTTGTTCGCGCAGCTGCGGGAAACCGTCGCGGCGAGCGACTTCCAGCTGTTCAACAACCTGCCGTTGCTGCTGTTCGCGGTGATCGCGGGTGTCACGTCGGTGTCGGGGGCGTTGCTCGGCGGGGTGCTGCTGATGCTGCTTCCCGTGCTGCAGAGCGGTTTCCCGGCGTTCGCGGGCGTGGCGGTCGTGCTGCTCGGTGTGGCGGCGGCCGGGCTCGCGCGGGAGCCGAACGGGCTCGCCGGCTGGGGTTTCCGGGCCTGGTCCTGGCGGCGCGCATGAGCACGTTGCGGGTGGAGGGCGTGACGGTCCGCTTCGGCGAGGTGACCGCGGTCAACGACGTGACGCTCACCGTCACACCCGGTGTCACCGGCCTGATCGGGCCCAACGGCGCGGGCAAGACGACGTTGTTCGACGTCATCAGCGGCCTGCGCAGGCCGTCCGCAGGGCAGGTGCTGCTGGACGAGGAGGACATCACGTCCAAGGGGCCGCACCAGCGGTCCAGGATGGGCGTCGCGCGGACGTTCCAGCGGCTGGAGGTCTTCGGGTCGCTGACGGTGTGGGAGAACGTCGTGGTGGCGCTGGAGAGCCGCCGCCGGTCCGCGAAGCTCGCCACCGAGCTGCTGGAACGGGTCGGCATCGCCGAGTTCGCCGGCAACCAGGCCGACACCGTGCCCACCGGGGCGGCACGGCTGCTCGAACTGGCCCGCGCGCTCGCCACCGACCCGGTGTTGCTGCTGCTGGACGAACCGTCGTCCGGGCTCGACCGCGCGGAGACCGACGCGTTCGGCGAGCTGCTGCGGCAACTGAGCGCGGAGGGCCGTTCGGTCGTGCTGGTCGAGCACGACATGGACCTCGTCATGGGCTACTGCGACCACGTGCACGTGCTGAACCTGGGACGGCTGCTGGTCTCCGGCACGCCTGACGTGGTCCGTGCCGACGAAGGTGTCCGGGAGGCGTACCTCGGATGATCGACCTGATGGACGTCCACGCCGGCTACGGCCGCATCGAGGTGCTGCGCGGGGTGTCGCTGAACGTGCCGCGCGGGAGCGTGACCGCGTTGCTCGGCCCGAACGGCGCCGGCAAGTCGACCCTGGTCAAAGTCCTCAGTGGACAGATCAGGGCCACCTCCGGGCACGTCCACCTGGGCGGCGTGCACGTCAACGGCGCCGCGCCCGACGAGCTCGCACGGGCCGGTCTGTGCACGGTCCCGGAAGGCCGTGCGATCTTCCCGAACCTGACCGTCGCGGAGAACCTCCGGCTGATGCGGGGCGACGCCGAGGTGGTCTACGCGCGGTTCCCGAAGCTCAAGGCACGTCAGAAGCAGCTCGCCGGCTCCATGTCCGGAGGTGAGCAGCAGATGCTCGCGTTCTCGCGCGCGTTGATCACCGACCCGGCCGTGCTGGTGATCGACGAGCTGTCGATGGGGCTCGCACCGGTGATCGTCGCCGAGCTGTACGAGGTCGTCGCGGAACTGGCCCGGACCGGCGTCACGATGCTGATCGTGGAGCAGTTCGCCGAGACCGCCTCCGCCGTCGCCGACCAGGTCGTCGTGATGAAGCACGGCGAGATCTCGGCCGGCGAGGACCTCGCCACCGTCTACTTCGGAGGGACGTCATGAGGTACGCGCTCGTCCTGCTGCTCCTCCTGCTGTCCCCGGCACCGGCGCGGGCGGACATCGGCGGCTTCACGCTGTCCGCCCGCGCCGCGCCCGTCTCCGTGCTGCTGCACACCGATCTCATCCCGGTGCCCGCCGAACCTCAGGGCGAGGTGCACCTGTCCTACACCCAGACCGAACTGGGCTCCGGCCCGATCGGCCGCTCGCTCGCCAGCTCGCTGTGGCCCGGCGCGGCCGTCGGCACCGGCCTGCCGCAGCTGCTCGGGTTCGCGTACCCGGTGCAGGCCAACGCCGCGCACCCCGGTGGCCCCGCCGACCAGACGCAGCCGGGGATGCGCGCCGCGGCCGGCGCCGCCAAGGCCGAGTCGTACGCGGGCGCCAAGCAGGAGGTCCCGTTCCTGCTGACTGCGGACGGCCTGTCGTCGAGCAGCGTCAGTTCGGTCGGCGCGTCCGAGGCGAAGTCCAGCGCCGTCACGTCCGCGCAGACGATCTCGGTGCTCGCGGGGCTGGTCGTGCTGTCGGGGGTCCGCTTCGAGTCCGTCGCCGTGAGCGACGGCGCCAAGGGCAGCGGCACCAGCACGTTCTCGGTCGCCGAGATCACCGTGCTGAACCAGAAGTTCCCGGTCAAGGCCCCGGACGCGCCACCGGACGGGCTGTTGAAAGCTTTGGAACCACTGGGAGTCACGCTGACCTGGCCCACGTCGTCCACCAAGCTCGAAGGCACGTCGGCGACCGCGACCAGCCGCGGCCTCACCCTGACCGTCGACGTGCTGGCGTTGCGCACCAAGCTCGGCATCGGCGGCATCCTGGACGGCGTCCTGGCCCCGTTGCTGCCCAAGGAGCTCGCGCCGCTGCTCAACCCGCTGCGCAAGATGGTCGTGATCGTCGGCGACACCGAGGCCGTCGCCAACGCCTCCGCGTCGGCACCGCTGACCCCACCCGACGCACCGGCACCGCTCGCACCCGTGCCCCCGGTCGCCGACGCGCCACCGCCCGCGCTGGGCGCCGTGCCGCCCGTCGCGGGAGTCGTGCCGCCCAAGACCGTCACACCGGTCGCCTCGGCCCGCACCAGGCCCCGGTCGCTGCTCGACTTCCCAGGCGTACCGGCGTTGCTGGTGCTCACCGGCCTCGGCGTCGCGGCGGCGGGAGCGTTCGGCATGAAGTCGTTCGGCACCTTCCTGCTGGGCGGCGCCCCCTGTCCCTCCGGGCACCCGACCGGTGTCCCCGACCTGAGGGTGAACCCATGACGATCCAGGACCGGCGCCGCGCCCGGATGCGCAGCGGGTTGGGCCTCGTCGGCACGATGCTGATGACCGCGGGCATCGCGGCGATCCTCTTCGCCTGGTGGGGCGTCGCGCACACCGGGTACACGTTCGAGCAGATCCCGTACGTGGTGTCCGGCGGGATCCTCGGGGTCGGGCTGATCGGGGTCGGAGGGTTCCTCTACTTCGGGTCGTGGCTGACGAAGCTCCTGGAGGAGCAACGGCAGACCACGTACGCGTTGTTGCAGCTGCTGGAGGAGCGCGACCGCGAACGGCTGCGAGCGGTTGAAGGGGCCGCGGAGCGCACTAGCGTGCTGTGAGCGCGTAGGCGGGCAGCGGAACGTTGCCGCGTGCCTGCGCGGTCTGGCGCAGCAGTTCCTTCGCCAGTCCCTCCGGTGCCTCCCGCAGCGCGATGTCGATCTCCCAGTCGGCGTCCTGCAACGCGCTGGTGTCCACCGTGGACACCTGCTCGACCTGCCAGCCCGTGCGGCCGAGCGCGTCCAGCAGCGTCCCGCGCGTGATCGGGGCCCGCACGTTGAGGTCTGACTCGCCGGTGATCCGGTCCTGGGCGAGCACGGCCAGCAGGTGCGGGACCTGGTCCGGCCGCTCGGGCTGCGGGTCCCACTCGGCGAAGCACAGCCGGGAGCCGAGTTCGCGCGCCTTGCCCAGCGTGCGTTCGAGCAGGCCGGCGGAGGCGAAGTACCAGGAGCAGTGCGCGAGCACGACGAGGTCGTACCCGGTTCCGATGTCGTCGGTGAGCACGTCCGTCTCGAAGCGCATGGTGATGCGAGAACCGAGGGGACCGTCGAGCAGGTGCTGTGCGGACTGGCCGACCGTGACCGGTGCCCCGTAGCCGGGTGACGCGACGTCCGTCCCGACGACCGTCCCGTGAGGACCCACCTGGTCGGCGAGCACCGCGGTCATGTCGCCCTGGCCGCACCCGATCTCCAAGACCCGCGCGCCCTGGGGGATCTGCCAGGAACGGGCCAATCGGTAACGGTAAGCGGTCTGGGTTGCCTGAATGTCCGGATCAAGACTGGAAGTCGCCATGAGGCGAGCGATTTCGTGAGCATCCATATGTCCGCAGCGTAAAAGAGCGCGTACCGGTCGCGGTACCGGTTTCACCCACGTCAGGGCTTTCGTCAGTGGTCAACTGACAACCATGTCAAGTGGACTGAGCGTGAGAGCGTTCTCGCACAACGCTCTGACGTGCGGTTACGATGTCCGTTTCATCCCCTTGAACCAATGGTTTAGACCAGTTAACGTGCCCGTCATCACGTACCCCCTGCACGTGAATGGAGCACCATGAAGAAGTTTCGCTGGCAGATCCTGGCCGCAGGTCTGGCGATGGCCACCGTGGTCGGAGGCGTTCTCGCCGCGCCCGCGAGTGGCGCGTCGGGCGTGACGGCGGCGTTCACGAAGACGTCGGACTGGGGCAGCGGCTACGAGGCCAAGTACACGATCTCCAACAGCGGCGCGTCCTCGCTCTCGTCGTGGACCGTCGAGTTCACGCTGCCGAGCGGGCAGTCGATCGCGTCGCTGTGGGACGGCAGCTACGCCGCCAACGGCCAGAACATCACCGTGCGCAACACGTGGAACGGCAGCGTTCCCGTCGGTGGCAGCGTCAGTTTCGGCTTCACCGTGAGGGGTTCCGGCGCGAGCCCCTCCAACTGCAAGGTCAACGGCGGTTCGTGCGACGGCAACGGACAGCCGCCGACGACCACGACCACCACCACGACGACGACCACGTCGAACCCGCCGGTGCCCGGCACCGGCCGCGGCGCGCCCTACCTGTACCTGGGCTGGGGCAACCCGCAGAGCGCGACGCAGGTCATGAGCGCGACCGGCGTCAAGTGGTTCACGCTGGCGTTCGTGCTGTCCAGCGGCGGCTGCAACCCCTCGTGGGACAGCTCGCGTCCGCTGACCGGTGGCGTCGACCAGCAGACGATCAACGCCATCCGCGCGGCCGGTGGTGACATCGTGCCGTCGTTCGGTGGCTGGAGCGGCAACAAGCTGGGCCCGAACTGCTCGACCCCCGAGGCGCTGGCCGGCGCGTACCAGCAGGTCATCAACGCCTACGGGCTCAAGGCGATCGACATCGACATCGAGAACTCCGACGAGTTCGAGAACACGACGGTCCAGGACCGGATCCTGACCGCGCTGAAGATCGTCAAGCAGAACAACCCCGGCATCCAGACGATCGTCACGTTCGGCACCGGCACCACCGGACCGAACTTCTACGGCGCTCGCCTGATCGACCAGGCCAAGGCGCTGAACGCGAACATCGACGTGTTCACGATCATGCCGTTCGACTTCGGCAGCTCGAACATCCGCACCGACACCATCGGCGCGGCCACCGGGCTCAAGAACAAGCTCAAGTCGACCTTCGGCTGGAGCGACGCCGAGGCGTTCAAGCACGTCGGCATCTCGGGCATGAACGGCCTGTCGGACCAGCGCGAGCTGACCACGGTCGACGACTGGACCGCGATCCGCGACTGGTCGAAGTCCAACGGCCTCGGGCGACTGGCCTTCTGGTCGGTCAACCGCGACCGCGGCGGCTGCGACGGCCAGGTGTCGGCGAGCTGTTCCGGTATCGGGCAGTCCGAGCTGGCCTTCTCGAAGATCACCGCCGGCTTCTGATCACCCGCGGTACCTGCACGACCACGAGCCGTCAGCGCCATTTAATCGGTGGCGCTGGCGGCTTACCCTTGTGCCATGCGTCGACGACATTGATCTTCAACTGATCTATCACGAACCGCGACGGCGTGGGCGTGGTGCTCGCACCTCATCCCGATCTACGCGCTGTACGCGTTGCTCTTCGCCGACAGCGGGCTGTCGGACGCCCAGATCTCGGTGCTGCTCGCCATCTGGTCGCTCACCGCGGTGGTCTTCGAGGTGCCCTCGGGCGCCATCGCCGACCGGTTCTCGCGGCGCAGCTCGCTGGTCGCCTCCGGTGTGCTGCAGGCCTTCGGGTACGCGGCCTGGGTGGTGTTCCCGTCGTTCTGGGGCTTCGCGGCCGGGTTCGTGCTGTGGGGACTGGGCGGCACGCTGCAGTCGGGCGCGTTCGAGGCCCTGCTGTACGACGGCTTGGCGGCCAACGGCGACGAGGACCAGTACGGGCGGCTCAACGCCCGTGTCGACACCATCGAGCTGATCGCCCAGGTGCCGGTTGCGGTCGTGGCCACCGCGCTGTTCTCGCTCGGCGGCTACCAGCTGGCCGGCTGGATCTCGGTCGCCATGTGCCTCGCGTCGTCGGTGATCGCATTGCGGTTCCCGGAACCCGAGCGAGGCGAAGACGAGGACGAACCCGGGTACTTCGCGACCCTGGTGAGCGGCCTGCGCGCGTCCGTGCCGATCAAACGCGCCGTGCTGGCAGTGGCCCTGGTGTACGCCATCGACGCGTTCGAGGAGTACTTCACGCTGCTCGCCCAGGACTGGCACGTGCCGACGATCTGGGTGCCGATGGCGACGATCGGCGTGCCGCTGATGGGCGCGGCCGGCGCGCACCTGGCGGGCCGGTTGCCGTTCCGCGGCTGGGTGCTGTTCGCGTCGGGTGTGCTGCTGGTCGTGGCGGCACTGCTGGCCGTGCCGCTCGCGATCGTCCTGCTGGGACTGTTCTACGGCCTGTACCGGTTCGTGCTGGTGCACGTGGAAACCGAGCTGCAGCACAGGATCGAGTCCGACGCCCGTGCGACGGTCACGTCCGTGGCCGCGATCGGGTCGGAGTTCGTGGCGTTCGCGATCTACGGACTGTGGGTGCTCGGCTCGGCTGTCGCCATCGGTGTGTTCATCCTGGTCATCGCGCTGGTGGTGCGGCGTCAGTGAGGAAGCGCGCGCCGTGGACGGCGTTCGTCTCTCGAAGAGCGGCGGTCCGGCCAGGCTGAACACACTGCCGACCCCAGCTCTTCGACGTCGGCAGGGCTGCCGACCTTCACGAGCAGCCGGTCGGGGTCGTGGGCGAGACCTTCGTCGAGATCGTTCGCCAGCACGCCGATCCTGGGGTGCGCGACCTGGTCGCGGTACCTGCTCACGTGCTCGGTCTGTCCGGCGAACACGAACAGCCCGTCGTCGTGCTCCGCCGCCAGGTCCGCGATCTCGGGCGACCGAGTGCAGGCGTGCCAGACGTACGTGCCCCGCCAGAGGGCCTTGAACGCCGCGTAGTGCTCGATCGTCAGCGGCAGGCCGTACTCGATCTCCTCGCCGAACCAGCCGAACACCTTCGCTGTGTTGCCGCGCCCGAGCACCAGGTCCGTGCGGTCCGGGGCGAGGAGGGCGAGCGTGGCGTACTCGGCGGCGAGCCTGGCCGGGTCGTTCGTGGTGATCAGCGTGGTGGCGGTGGACAGGCGCAGGGTCGTCCTGGCCGCGATGTGGGCCAGGAGCGTGGTGGGGGACGAGGAGTTGTACGGCGGGTTGTGGTGCTCGCCGACCGCGAAGACGTCCAGTCCCGCCTCGTCGGCCGCGACCGCGAGCGCGACGATCCCGGCCGGTTCGAGGTCACCCGCAGTGAAGACGCCGATCTGCACGACGTTCAGTGTCCGCCAGGAACGCCGAGAAGGTGCGCAGGCCGGGATGCAGGGCGCGCAGGGCGTTGATGTCGACGTCCGGCTCGGCGTCACTGCCGAACACCTTGAGCAGCTCGGGATCGTCCACCTGGAACTGTTCGTACCCGAGCCCCATCAGCCCGGCGATCTCCACCGGCGTCAGCAGGTCGCCCGCCAGCGTCAGCGACGTTCCGGCGAACCGGCCGGGGTCCGTGAACACCCGTGCCGCGATCGCGCCGATGTCGTCCACCGCGACCAGGTGGTAGCGGACGTCCGGGTGCAGCAGGTGCGTCAGCTTCGGCAGGTCCGGCGCGTACAGGCCGTCCATGAACGTCGTCGGCCGCAGGATCGTCGCCGGCAGGCCGAGGTCCGCGATGTGCCGTTCGACCTCCCACTTGCTGTCGAACGACGCCACGCCCGTCTCGGCCGCCGCCTCGACCAGCGACGCGTACACGAGGTGCGCGACGCCGGCGGTGAGCGCGGCGTCGGCGACGTTGCGGCCCCAGCGCGTCTCGGCGGCGGGGGAGTAGCCCTGCGGTGACCTCGGGTCGTGCGGCGCGGGCTGCACGCTGAACACCGCGTCGGCACCGGTGAAGGCGTGCTTCAGCGACTCCGGCGAGTCCTGGTCCGCGACGACGGTCGACGCGCCCGGTACCAGTGCGGCGGGGTCGCGGGTGACCGCGCGGACGTCCCACCCCGCCTCGACGAGGTGCCGCGCCACGGCACCGCCCTGCTTGCCGGTCGCCCCGAGCACCACAGCAATCATTTCCGCCCCCAGAAGGTTTTCTACAGAACTATCACAGGCGCGGGTGCCGCCACCTGGCCGATTCCATCGGCGCGGGCGTAACGCCAGGATCTTCCGAACAGATCAAACTGCACAAGCTGGACATCCGCGGAGGCCGCCGTGCTAGTCGTACAGATCTTCCTGCCGCTGGCGCTGGGCCTCGTCATGTTCGGCCTCGGCCTCACCCTCACCACCGACGACTTCGCCAGGGTCGCCAAGTACCCGAAGGCCGCCGTCATCGCGCTCGTCTGCCAGGTGGTCGTCCTGCCCGCGGTCTGCCTCGGGCTGGTGCTCGCGTTCGGGCTCAAAGGTGTGCTCGCCGTTGGCATGATGCTGCTCGTCGCGTCACCGGGCGGCACGTCGGCGAACCTGTTCAGCCACCTCGCGGGCGGCGACGTCGCCCTCAACATCACGCTCACGGCCATCAACTCGGTGCTGGCGGTGTTCACGCTGCCGCTGGTGGTCGGCCTGAGCATGGCGCACTTCATGGCCGACAGCGCCGAGGTCGGGTTGCAGCCGGCGAAGTTCGTGCAGGTGTTCGCGATCGTGCTGGTGCCCGTCGCGATCGGCATGCTGGTGCGCCGCAAGTTCGAGGCCTGGGCGCTGCGCATGAACGACACCGTGCGCATCGCGTCCGTCGTGGTGCTGGTGCTCGTCATCATCGCCGCGATCGCGCAGGCCTACCAGCAGCTGATCGACAACATCGGCACGCTCGGCCCGGTGGCGTTGCTGCTGAGCATCTTCAGCCTGCTGATCGGCTACTACGTGCCCAAGGCGTTCAAGATCGAGCGCAAGCAGGCGATCGCGAGCGCGATGGAGATCGGCATCCACAACGCGACCATCGCGATCACGCTGGCGCTGACGGTGCTCAACGACGAGACGATGGCGATCCCGCCCGCCGTGTACGGGGTGCTGATGTACCTGCCGGCGGCCGTGGCGGCGCGGTTGTTGTCCCGCAACAAGACCGCCGTCTAAAGCGCTTGCGGCCGTCGCTAGGTTGATCGTGACATGCGTTCAACCACAACCATTTTGATGGCGGCCGTTCTAGTTGCCGCAACCGCCGTTCCCGCCCATGCCGCGGGAACCGTCCGCACCGACACCGGATTCGTGTCGGGAACCACGTCCTTCCAGGGCATCCCGTTCGCCGCGCCGCCGACCGGGGAGAACCGCTGGCGCGATCCGCAGCCCGTCCAGCCCTGGCGGGGCGTTCTGAAGGCCGACGAGCCCGGTCCTCGCTGTGACGAGGCCGAGGACTGCCTCTACCTCAACGTCACCAGGCCACCGAAAGCTAGGAACCGGCCCGTTCTGGTCTGGATCCACGGCGGTGGCTTCACCAGCGGCGCCGGTGCCGACTACGGCGTGGACCAGTTGGTGCGCAACGGGTCCGTCGTCGTCACGATCAACTACCGCCTCGGTGCCTTCGGGTACTTCGGCTTCCCCGGACTCGCCGGCTCCGGCGCGTTCGGGCTGCGCGACCAGCAGGCCGCGCTCGAATGGGTCCAGCGCAACATCAGGCAGTTCGGTGGCGACCCGCGCAACGTCACGTTGTTCGGGTCGTCCGCGGGCGGACTCTCCACGTGCGCCCAGCTGACCTCTCCCCGCGCACGCGGCCTGTTCCACCGGGCGATCATCCAAAGTGGACCGTGCCAGCTCGGCCTGCCCGCAGGGGAGGGCCGCGTCCAGCACGTCTGGGCCGCGCGCTCTGATGTCGAAAGCGCCGGTGCGCAGGCATCGGGCTGTGCGGACGTCGCGTGTCTGCGGCGGCTCACGTTCGAGCAGGTGCAGGCGCTGACACCGCAGTTCTCGTCACCCGCTTACGGCACGGAAGCGTTGCCGGAGAACCCGGTCACGGCGTTGCGGGAGGGTCGATTCCACCGGGTCCCCGTGCTCGCGGGCACCAACCGCGACGAACAGACGGTGTTCGTGGCGATGTACTACCCGCCACTCGACGCCGCCGGCTACGAACAGGCGCTGGCCGACGGGTTCGGTGCCGCCAAGGCCAGGCGGATCCTCGCCGCCTACCCACCACGAGGTGGCGACGAACGCGTGGCGCTCTCGGCCGCGTTGACCGACATGACCTCGTACTGCACGACGGCGGAGCTGCGCGCGCAGACCGGGGCGTACGGGTACGAGTTCGCCGAACCGGACCCGCCGATGATCTTCCCGGGCCTGCCGGAGTTCCCGTACGGCGCCTACCACGGCTCGGAGCTGCCGTTCCTGCTCCGGTACGCCGGAGTCGAACCGGCGGGGGAGCAGCTCGGGCTGTCGGACGAGATGGTGCGGGCGTGGACGCGGTTCGCACGGACCGGACGCCCCGGCTGGGCACGTCAGGACCTCCAGATCTTCGCGACGCGGCCGGTCGCGCCGGTTGATCATCGGTGCGATCTGTGGGCCAGCTAGAAGATCGCGCACGCCGTCGGCGAGTGGTAGAACGTTGAACCATCGGTGGGCCTCCGTGCGTACATCGCCGCAGAAGGCATTCCCCGGCGTGCCTCTCGTCCGAAGCGTCCTGTGCCACACCGCTTGGAGGTAGGTGTTTGTTCCCGCAGCTGCGGACCGCCGTCCACGTCGAACCCCTGGAGGGAGAGGGGCTCACCAACGTCCTGCACCTGGTGACCCTCGCCGACGGGCGCAAAGCCGTGCTGCGGCAACCCAAGGTGGCGCGCGACCTGCCGAAGTTCGTCGTGCCCGGCGCACCCGAGATCCTCGCGCACAACGGCCGCGGCGACGTGCTGGTCGAGTACGTCGAGGGCAGGACGCTCGCGGACGCGCTGCCCGTGTCCGACGAGGTCTGGCGCGGCATCGGCCTGGCGTTCCACAAGGTCCACAGCGTCGGGCTGCTGCACAACGACGTGAACCTCCACAACATCATCGTGGGGGAGGGGAAAGCCACTCTGATCGACTGGGACAATCCCGGCCAGGGCAACCCGCTCGACGAGCTCGCGGCGTTCGAGGAGCACCTCTACCTGCATGGAACCGTTCTGCCGCAGGCGTTCTGGGACGGCTACGGCTCGCAGCCCGACCCGGTGCTGTTGCGCGTGCACCGGATCGCGGGCTGCATCGGCTGGCTGGCGAGCGAGGACTGGCGGGAGTGGGAGGCCGACCCGACGCTGAGGCCCGAACACCTCGCCAGGGTCCGGAACTGGCGGCGGCTGCTCACGCGCTGGCTCGCCGACCAGTTCCGGACTGACTTCCTAGCGCGGTGACCACAATCCTCGCCGGGTTGTGCACGGCCCAGGTGGACGCCTCGCGGCACCTCCCCCACGCCCCCGTACAACCAGTACGAGGACGTGGGGGAGGCACCACGATGCATCGCCCTGGACCGCGCACAACCCGGCAAGGGTTGGTGGTCACCGCACTAGCGGCTGAGGTTGCGGTACTTCCACACCGACAGCGGCCAGAAGATCGCCACGAACACCGCAGGCCACAGCACAGCCAGTAGCAGCGAGTTCTGCGCGGCCCACGAGTCGCCGCCGACACCGGGGTTGCCGAACAGCTCACGCGCCGCCGCCACCGTGGACGACAGCGGGTTCCACTCCGCGACCACCCGCAGCCAGCCCGGCATCAGCTCCGGCGAGACGAACGTGTTCGCGAACATCGTCAGCGGGAACAAGAACATCCACGACGCCTGCGCCGCTTCGGGCTTGACCAGCAGGCCGAGGTAGATGCCGATCCACACCAGCGCGAACCGCAGCCACAGGAACAGCGCGAACGCCACCAGCGCGTTGAGCAGCCCGTCGCGGAACGACCAGCCGATCACCAGGCCGCACAGCGCGAGCACCAGCAGTTCGAGCGACGAGTTCACGAGGTCCGCGATGCTGCGCCCGGCCACGACACCGGTCTGCGACATCGGCGAGGCGCGGAACCGGTCCGTGACGCCCCGGTCGGCGTCCATCGACACCATCATCAGCGTCGAACTGACTCCGAACGCGATGGTCTGGCCGAACATGCCCGGCAGCAGGAACTCGATGTAGTCGCCACCGCCGAAGACGTTCATCGCGCTGCCGAACACCAGGCCGAAGATCAGCACCGAGATGATCGGGTAGGCGAGGTTCGCGAACACCCTGACCGGCTCGCGCACCCAGTGGATCAGGTCCCGCTTGGCGACGATCCACGAGTCGACCGCCGCGTACTTGACCGCGTTCACGCCCGCACCTCCGTGACTGCCTTGTGTCCGGTGATGGCGAGGAACGCGTCGTCGAGCGTCGGGCGTCGCAACGCGATGTCCTCGGCCTCGACGCCCTTGGCGGCCAGTGCCGACGTCACCCTCGTCAGCGCCGCGACCCTGTCCGCCACTGCCGCGCTCACCCGGAACGCGTCGTGGTCGACCTCGGCGCCGTCGCCGAGCACCTCCGCCACGAGCGGCAGTTCGCCGGCGTCGCGGACCACGACCTCGATCCGGTCGCCGCCGAGCCGGGACTTGAGCTGGTCGGGCGTGCCCTGCGCGGCGACCCTGCCGGTGTCCAGCACGACGATCTGGTCGGCGAGCTGGTCGGCCTCGTCCAGGTACTGCGTGGTCAGCAGGACCGTCGTCCCCTCCGCGACGACCCGCTTCACCTCCCGCCACACCTCGCCGCGGTTGCGCGGGTCGAGGCCGGTGGTCGGCTCGTCCAGGAACAGCACGGACGGCCGCATGATGAAGCTCGACGCCAGGTCCAGGCGCCGCCGCATGCCGCCCGAGTAGTGCTTGGCCCTCTTGTCCGCCGCGTCCGTGAGCCCGAACTGCTCCAGCAGCTCGTCCGCCCTGAGCCCTGCCTGGCGCTGGGACAGGTGGTAGAGCCGTCCCCACATGACCAGGTTCTCCCTGCCGGTCAGCACGTCGTCGACCGTGGACTGCTGGCCGTTCAACGCCACCTGGCGCCGCACGGCCGGAGCCTCCCGCGCCACGTCGTGGCCCGCGACCTCGGCGCGGCCGCCGTCCAGGCGCAGCAACGTGGCCAGGATGCGCACCGCCGTGGTCTTGCCGGCGCCGTTCGGGCCGAGCAGCCCGCAGACCGTTCCCGCCGGTACGGACAGGTCGAACCCGTCGAGCGCCCACTTCTTGTCGAACCTCTTGCGCAGGCCTTCCGCCAGCACAGCGTGTCCCACGACTTCACCCCCGTGGCTTAACTGCGTACAAAGTAAACTAGGTGTACGTTGTACACGGTTCTAGGATTCACATGCAAGGAGTTTGTGAAGGGGGCTTGGTGAAGAGCGATCGTGACCGGAGCGTGCGGCTGCTGTGGGAGCCGCCGGCCGAGCCGACCAGGGGACCGAAGGCCGCGCTGAGCCAGTCACGGGTGGTCGAGGCCGCCATGAAGGTGGCCGACGCCGACGGCGTGGACGCGCTCACCATGCGCCGGGTCGCCGAGGCGCTGGGCAGCACCGCGATGTCGCTCTACCGGCACGTGCCGGGCAAGTCCGAGCTGCTGGACCTCATGGTCGACGCGGCGTGGGGCGAGACCGAGCACACCCCGAAGGGCCCGTGGCGTGACGGGCTGGAGTTCTTCGCGCGGCAGATGTGGGGGATGTACCGCGCGCACCCGTGGATGCTGCAGCTCACCACCTCGCGCCGGATGCCCGGCCCGCAGGCCATGACGCGTCAGGACGCCGCGTTCGCCGTCGTGTCCGACCTGGGTCTGGAGACCGAGGAGATCGTCGCGGTCGTCACGGCGGTCAGTCACTTCGTCGACGGCGTCGGCCGCACGATGGCGGACCGGGTGAAGGCCGAACGGGAGTCCGGCGTGTCCGACGAGGAGTGGTGGGGCACCACCGACTCGCTGTGGGAGCACTTCACGCCGGAGCGGCTGCCGATGATGACCCACATCTGGAACTCGGGCGGCTTCGACCGCCAGCTGGACGAGTTCGAGTTCGGTCTCGCACGCGTTCTCGACGGCCTCGTGACGTTCGTCGAAGCCGAGGAGCGACCGTCAGTTCGTCGATCTACGTGCCTGTAGTCATTTGAGACGACTTGAGTCGTCCGATCGAGTGAAAAGCACAGCTCAGGCAGGGCGTGGAACGTAGTTGCGCGGTCACGTAATGCCATTGTTATGCGATATCAGAATGAACTCGTTCGAACGCTGAACCGACCACTCCTATCTGCCCGTTTTCACTTGTGACACCGTTTCGCCGCGGGGGTCGAATCGGGACGACGAGGAGGTCGTATGACAGCTGGCGCGCACGACGCGGTCACCCTTGGCTGCTACGCGCTCGGCGTTCTGGACGCGAACGAGAGCTTTGGCGTGGAGCAGCACCTCCGGGGCTGTCCGTCCTGCCGTGCGCAGGTCGCCGACTTCCATCGGATCCGAACAGCACTTGACGACGTGCCTCGTGAGGCATTTCTGCACGAGCTCGAGGACGACCTGCCCATGCCGTCGGACCTGCTGCTGCAGCGCACGCTGCGGCAGATCAGGCAGGAGTCGGTCATCCCGCAGCAGCGGGAGGCCGCCCCACGCCTGAGAGCCAGTCCGCCACCGGCGGAGGAGGAGCTTCCGGCACCTCAGCACGCCAAGCCCCGGCGCTGGCCGGGCTATCTCGCCGCCGCGGCAGTCGCCGCGGTGGTCGCGTTCGGGGGCGCTGCGGTGTTCATGCAGAACCAGGCGCCGGGTACCAGCGTCGCCTCGACCCGCACGGGCGAGGGGACTGCGGGCGGGATCAAGATGGTGGCCAAGATCGAGCCGTCGTCGCAGGACCGCTACCTGGTGTCCGCGGAGATCAGCGGGTTGCCCGTCGCCCAGAAGTGCAAGCTGATGGTGGTGGGCACGGACGGCACGAAGACCGAGGCCTTCGCCTGGACGACGACCGACAAGCAGACGGCAGACGGCTCCCGGCCGCAGGCCATGGTCAGCGTCTCGCCGGACAAGGTGAAGTCGATCGCGGTCGAGAACGCGGAAGGCAAGACGTTCGTCATCGCGAACCTGTGAGGACGGAAACGAAGAAGGGCCCGGATTCTGACCGAATCCGGGCCCTTCGTCTTACGTCTGTCTTACGTCGATGTAATTAAACGGCCTGCAATGTCAGCCACGCGCCGACGACGATGACCGTCGCGGCCGTGCCGACAGGTGCGTAATGCGACAGCAGGCGGGTGGCACGGCCGTCCAGGATTTTCTCGACGCGTTCCCGCGCCTTCACGAGCAGCAGTCCGACCGCGGTGAGCGTGCCGGCCATGCCGATTCCGTAGCCGAACACCAGCAGCACTCCGAACCACGTGCGGCCCAGCGCCATCGCACCGAGCAGGACCACGAGCGCGGACGGGGAGGGGACCAGGCCGTTGGCGGCGCCCATGCCGACGAGGCTCGCGCGGCTGTAGCCGTGGCCGTGCCCATGACCGTGTCCGTGGCCATGACCGTGCCCACGTCCGTGGCCGTGACCGTGACCGTGTCCCGTCAGGGCTCCGGCGAGCGCGGGTTCGCGGGTCGACGACAGGGCCGAGCGCAGCAGCATCACGCCGATCACCGCGATCAGCACGCCGCTGACCAGTCCGAGCCAGCGCAGCACCTCCTCACCGGCCAGCGCGCTGGAGGCGCTGATGACCAGGCCGAGGACCAGCACGCCACCGGTGTGCGTGGCCGTGACCGACGCACCGACGATGAACGCGTCCTTCGGCGTGCCCTGACGCCCGGCCAGATAGGCCGCGATGAGCGTCTTGCCGTGACCGGGCAACGCGGCGTGCGAGGCGCCGAGCACCAACGACAGCAGCAGGGCCAGGAACCCGAGCCACGGCGTGAGGTCGTCGCTGCCCAGGATGTCGTTGAGCTTGGCCGCCGTGACGCTGAACGACTGGACGGGGGAGCCGGAGGCCTGCTTCGGCTCGGACCCGCTGCCCGGTTCGGCGGTGAACGTGACCGAACGGACGTCCATCGGGCTGCTCAGCAGATCTTCCGGGTAGGTGCGCAGCTCGTCGCTGGTGCTCTCGGTCGGCACCGGCGAACCGGCGATCCTGACGCCCGTGCCGGCGGCGGTGATCTCACGCCAGCCGACGCGGTCCGCGTTCGACTCGTCGCGGAACTCGAGCCTGGCCGGCCGGTCGAGGTCCACCTTGGCGGTGAACTCGCAGACCAGCCGGGTCGTGAGGAGGTCGGCCTGACCGACCGGGTGCTGCTTGGCGGAGCTGGAGAGCGTCCAGGAGATCCGCCGCCCGTCCACGGTGGAGCTGTCGGTGCGGGACACCTCGTCGCACCACTGCCTCGCGTCGCGGGTCTTCAGGTTCTCCTGCAGCGTCGGGATCTCCGCCACGTCGACCACGGATCTCAGGTCGATCCGGTCGGGGTGCAGGTGCAGCCCGTGGTAGTGGTTGACGCTGAAGTTGCCCAGCGGGTGGGCGGACGCCTCGCCGGTGATGAAGAAGATCCCGGCGAGCAGCAACGCGACCACGAGAACCGGTCGCACCACCCAACCCGACAGGCTCACCTGTCGCCTCGAAGCTCCGCGAGCTTGCGGCCGGCCTTGAGGGACTGCAGCGGGGAGAAGTTCGCGTTCAGGGTGAGCGCCCGCACCAGTGCCTCCTGGGCCTCGGCGACCCGGCCGAGCGCGGCCAGGATCATGCCGCGGTGGTAGGAGAAAGTGGCGTTCTGCCAGCCCATCGCGACGGCGCGGTCGGAGTAGCTCAACGCCTCGGCGTCCCGTCCGTTGACGTGCAGGGCCCAGGCCATCGCGTCGGCCACGAAGACGCTCTGCCGGCGGCTCCACTCGGCTTCCGCACGGCGCAGTGCCTGCATGCCATCACCTCGGTCGGCGGCGACGAGGGCCGCGGCCAGATCGTCGGAAGCACCCTGGGACTCCATCAGTCGCTGCTGTTCGGTGAGCACGCCGTACTGCCGCGCGGCCTCGTCGCCGTGGCCGCCTGCCTCCAGCAGCTCCGCGTACTCCTGCAGGTACTGCGGCAGGGGAGCGCGGGCCACCAGCCTGCGGTACGAGTCGAGCGCCACCGGGACGTCGCCCCGTGCCGCCGCGACCTTGGCCATGCCCTGAGTGAGAGTCATGTCGTCTCCTCTCGCCGCCAGCCCGTGCTGGTAGTGGTCAGCGGCTTCGTCCAACCGGTTGTGGTCGAAGGCGAGTTCGCCCAGCCGGTAACGGCAGAACGCGATCTCCTCGGGCGTCGTCGAGGCCTTGAGCGCGCGTTGCATCGCGTCGCGGGCACCGTCGACGTCACCGTGGAGCTCGAAGTGGAAGGAAGCGCGGGCGAACGACGCCGTGTTCGGCTTGAGGTCCAGCATCTTCTGCACCGCGTCCTGCGCGCCCGCGTCGTCGCCGAGCTGCGTCAACGCGTCGGCCAGCACGCCGTGGGCCTCCGCGGAGGACGGCAGTGCGGCGATCGCCTTCAGGCCCCAGTCACGGGCCGCGTGGAAGTCGTGGCGGGCGTTGGCCAGCGTGCCCGTGCCGATGGCGGCCAGGCCCGTGTCACCCGCGTTCTTCAAAGCACCTTCGGCCTTCGCGTAGTACGCCGGGTCTGCCGTGACCCGTGCCAGCTCCACATAGGACGAACCGAGCCGTGCCCAGGAGTCCTTGTCCCCCGGCAGCTCGTGCAGCCGCTGCTGCAGCTGGTGCACCACCTTGTGCATCTGGTTCTGCTGCGCCACGGCCGGAACAGGGGGCGCGCCCCCGGCCCTGCTGTCGGCAGGACCGGAGGCGGCTAGGTAGGCGATCGCCGCGGTGACCAGGAGAACCACCGCGACGACCTGCCGTTGTTGGTACTTCACTTCGAGTGGGACCCGTACTTGCGGATCTGCTGCTGACGCTTGCGCCAGAAGAGGAAACCGGCACCGAACACGACCGCAGAACCGACCGCCGTCGTCATGGCCATCGGGTCGATGTTCCCGATCTTGCCGACCGGGTTGACCGCGACCTCGGCCGTGGTGCCGCTCGCGTTGACCGCCGTGCCGTTGCGGGGCAGGCCCACGTACGGGAAGTTCGCCTCGAACGGCTGGTCGTTCGCGTCGACCTTGTCACCGGTGGCGAGCGCGTCGACGAGCTTGCCGGACGCCGCCGCACCCTCCATCGCCTGCACGGCGATGTCCACCACGTCGTCGGTCAGCCGGCGGCCGTTCGGGAAGCCCTGCGTGTCACCCGCGAGCAGGCCCAGCCGGTTCGGGTTGGGGTTCACGTCGATCATCATGTTCAGCCGCAGCATCTCCGCCGGCCGGAACTTCCGCGCGTCCGCGTCCTTGTTGTCGACCTGCGAGTTCAGGTCCGCGTTGATCTGCGCGCCCAGCTTCTTCGTGACGCCGGTCAGGAAGATCTCGGCCAGGTCGTCGCGCTGACCCTTCGGCGCCGGGATCTTGTAGATCGCCTCGACGAGCTTCGGCAGCTCCGGGTTCACGACCCGGTCCACGAGCTCCTTCACGTTCGCGTCCTGCTCGGGACGCAGGCCGTTGAACGCGTCCTTGAGACCCGCGGGCGCCACGACCTCGTTCACCAGCGGGTTGCCCAGACGCGAGACCTGCACGAAGTCACCGGTCGGCTCCGCCTTGCCAGGCGAGAGCTTCAGGCTGCGCTTCTGCGTCGTGCTCCAGATGCCGATGTTCGGGTTGCGGTGGTTGTCGTTGCGCAGCGCCAGCGCGTTCTTGGGGAGCTGGATCGCGATGGTGTTGACGTTGTAGCCGCGCAGCGTGTCCTGGCCGACCTCGCTCAGGTTGCCGCCGTAGAGCAGGTCGAACACCCGCAGGTCGGCGAAGAACGAGTCCTCCGACGGGCCCACGTAGACCTTGCCGCCACCGGCGATCTGCGTGATCGCCTGGTCGCGCAGCTTCTTGAAGTCCGGCATCGACGCCGGGCCGTTCGGCGACGGCGCGACCGGGGCGTTGTTCACCAGCTTGACCTTCTGGCCGTTCTGGTAGATCGCTTCGAGGTTGTAGCGCTGCCGGAACAGCAGGTTCTCGTCGTCGAGCGAGTCCACGACACCGTTGGCGTACAGGAACGTGTCGTTCTTGCGCCGGTCGTCGGTCTCGAACGTGAACCGCAGCGTGATGTCCGGCTTCGCGTCACCGTCGCTGTCGACGTTGAAGTCGTACTGCGCGTCCTCGGCCCACGGGAAGAAGTTGGGGCCGCCGTTGGGCTCCTGGAAACCGGACCAGTTGCCGACCAGCGTGACGGTGTCCTTGTGGTCGGGACTCACGAACGCGTACAGGTCCGTGTTGTCCACGGCCGGGTCACCCGCGATGAGCGGAGCCTCGCGGTGCGAAGACGCCGTGGCGCCGTTGCCGCCGAACATGGCCGCGTTCAGCAGTGTGGCGGCCACCAGCGCGGCCGCAGCCACCTGGCCGCGCCGACCGCTGAGGGCGTGCGGTGATGACATCTCTGGGCAACCTTTCGGAGAAGTGGTTCGGTCGCTGTCAGGCGCTGTGCATCAGCAGCGACGGTTCGCTGGAGTGGCTCGAATGGGACGGGTGATCGTTGGTCCACCTCGCCTGGGTGAAGTCGCGGATGCCCTCGACGAGCCGGTCCACGTCGTGTTCCGGCCGCACCACCAGGCGCGCGAACTTGCTGGTCATGCCGAGCTTGTTGCCGCACTCGCGGATGAAGACCTGGTGGCGGGACAGCAGGTGGTCCCGCAGCTCGCGGCCGTCGATGCCGCCGCCGAGCTTGACCAGCAGGAAGTTGGCCTGCGAGGAGTAGACGGTGAGGTCGGGGACGCGCGAGAGCTCCATGCCCATCCGGTACCGGTCCCGTGACAGCAGACGCAGGCTTTCGGCGTACTCGCCCTCGTGCTCGGCCAGCATGAACACGACGGTCTCCGCCAGGGAGTTGAGGTTCCACTTCGGCAGGATCTGGCGCATCTTCCCGGCCAGACCGGGATTCGCGACCAGGTAGCCGAACCGGATGCCGTGCAGGCCGAAGTTCTTGCCGAGGCTCTTCAGCACGACCACGTTGGGCCGGATGGACGCCTCGGCCGCGACCGACGGAACCCGCTCGACCTCGACGAAGTCGATGAACGACTCGTCGATGACGATCAGGTCCAGGTCGGACAGCTCGTCCATGAAGCGGATGATCTCCCTGCGCGGCAGGTACCCGCCGTCGGGATTGTTCGGGTTGCAGATCACGGCCACCTTGGAGCCGCGGGCGCGGATGAACTTGATGTACTCGTCGACGTCCAGCTCGAAGTTGTTGCTCTCCTGGAGCAGGAACATGTCGACGCGCTTGTTGCTCTCCATCGGCTGGTCGGTCCAGCGGCCGAAGGTCGGGATCGGGATCGCGACGCTCTCGTGGATCCACATGTGGTCCATCCACGTGATGAGCTCGGTGCTGCCGTTCGACATCGCGATCGTCGCCGGGTTGAGCCCCAGCACGCTGCTCAGCTGCGCCGCGATCTTCGTCGAGTCGCTGGGGTAGAACTTCAGGACCGCTTCGAGGTTCTTCGACAGCTCCTCGAACATCTGCGGCGTCGGGAAGTACGGGTTGCACGGGATGCAGAAGTCCACGAGCTCACCCGCACCCGTCCGCGACAGCTCGAAGTAGGACGGGCTGTGCGCGGTCTGCTGGAAGAGACCCGAGTCCACACCATGCCGCACGCGATCACTCCGTCCCTCGGTCCGTTTCCGACACCGGGGCATACGTGCCGTTGTTCACCACGGTTCACGGGTCCGTTTCGGGAAGGTCTCGGAACGGTCTCGCGCGCAACCTCCGCCGTCCGCGCCGCCGACCTGCCCGCCTGGCCCGCTTGAGTCCACAAAGGACTGTTGAACCGCGCTGATCCGAGCCCGCGGGTTGGCCGCGCACGTGCTCGGGTATCCGGCCTTGAGCCCCGCTCGCGCGCGCGATGTGGCGCAAGTGGTCTCGTTTGGGGCAGAGATGGCCGTTTCTGCAGGTCAGCAGGGCTGCGGAACCGGATGTGACGCACCGTTCAGGGCGATTTCCACTTCCATGACGGGCGTCCTGCGAAGAATTGTCAGTCGGTGCAGATACCCTGCTGGCAGTCCGCACACAATCAGGGAGCAGTACCCGTGACCGCAGAGACCCTGTACGGGGCCGACGACCTCACCCACCTGGAAGGTCTCGAGGCCGTTCGCAAACGGCCGGGCATGTACATCGGGTCGACCGACAGCAGGGGCATCAACCACCTCTTCAGCGAGATCGTCGACAACTCGACCGACGAGGGCGTCGCCGGCCACGCGACCAGGATCGTCGTCACGCTGCACGCCGACGGCAGCGTCCAGGTCGACGACGACGGCCGCGGCATCCCGACCGACGTGCACGCGAAGTCCGGTCTGTCCGGTGTGGAACTCGTGCTCACCAAGCTGCACGCGGGCGGCAAGTTCGGCGGCTCCGGCTACAAGACCTCCGGCGGCCTGCACGGCGTCGGCGCCTCCGCCGTCAACGCCCTGTCGCACCGCTACGACGTCACCGTCCGCCGCGGCGGCAAGGTCCACTCGATGTCGTTCGCCCACGGCGTCCCCGGTGTCTTCGAAGGCCCGGGCCCCAAGGCGAAGTTCACCCGCCAGGCCGGCCTGCAGGTCGTCGGCAAGATGAAGCGCAACGAGTCGACCGGCACCTCCACCCGCTACTGGTACGACGCCCGCTACTTCGAGAACGGCGCCACGCTCGACGTCGAGGTCGTGCGCCAGAAGCTGCGCAACACGGCGTTCCTCGTCCCCGGCGTCACCTACGTGCTGCGGACCGCGCTCGAAGACTCGATCTCCGAAGAGGTCTTCCAGTACCCGCACGGCCTCACCGACATGGTCGACTTCCTGGCCCCGTCCGGCGACCGGGCCGTCTCCGGCACCCTGGTCATCACCGGCTCCGGCACCTACTTCGAGAACGCCGCCGACGAGAACGGCGTGATGCGGTCCAAAGTGGAGCGTCAGGCCGAGATCGAGGTCGCACTCCGCTGGGGCACCGGCTACGAACGCACCGTCGAGTGCTTCACCAACACGATCCGCAACATGCACGGCGGCACCCACCGCCGCGGCTTCGACCGCGCCGTCGTGAAGTCCGTGCAGGACGCCATCTCCAAGACCCGAGGGCTCCTGAAGCCCAAGGAGGAGATGCCGACCCTCGACGACGTGCTCGAAGGCATGACGGCCGTCATCCACGTCCGCATCCCCGAACCGCAGTTCACCTCGCAGACCAAGGACGAGCTCTCCACCGCCGGCATCACCAAGGTGCTGCAGGGCATCGTCGACGCGCAGGTCCGCGCGTGGACCGAGGACCGCAAGACCAAGATGGAGGCCAAGACCGTCCTGCAGAAGGTCGTCGACGCCTCCCGCGTCCGGCTCACGCAGAAGCAGCAGAAGGACGCGGCGCGGCGCAAGACGGCCCTGGAGGGCGCGGCGATGCCGGCCAAGCTGGTCGACTGCCGCACCACAGGTGTTTCGCGTAGCGAACTTTTTCTCGTGGAAGGCGACAGCGCCCTCGGCTCGGCCAGAATGGCCCGCGTCTCCGAGTACCAGGCGCTGCTTCCCTTGCGCGGCAAGATCCTCAACGTCCAGAAGGCCTCACTGGCCGACACCCTGCGCAACGCCGAGATCGCCTCCATCGTCCAGGTCCTGGGCGCCGGCACCGGCCGCACCTTCGAGCTCTCCCAGATGCGGTACGGCCGCGTCATCCTGATGGCCGACGCGGACGTCGACGGCAGCCACATCCGCACGTTGCTGATCACGTTGTTCGCCAAGTACATGCGCCCCGTGATCGAGGACGGCCGCCTCTACGCCGCCATGCCCCCGTTGCACAAGGTCATGACCCGCGGCCGCAACGCCGAGACGCACTTCACCTTCACCCAGCGCCAGATGGAGCAGAAGGTCGCGTCGCTGGAGAAGGCCGGCAAGCAGGTCGTCACGCCCGTACCGCGGTTCAAGGGCCTGGGCGAGATGGACGCGGACGAGTTGTGGGACACCACGATGAACCCGTCCACCCGCTCCGTCCGGCGCATCACGATGACCGACGTCGAAGCCGCGGAAGAAGCCCTCGAACTGCTGATGGGCGAGAAGGTCGAGCCGCGACGCAACTGGCTCGTCGAGTCCGCCGCACGGGTCGACCAGTCGGCCATCGACCTCTGAGCCTTCAGACAGAAAGAGCTGGAACACAGTCATGGCACGCCGCAAGGGACCCACGACCAAGGTCGACCCCGCCGCCTTCGACCGGGCCGGCGCCAAGGTGCTCGACAACTCGCTGAAGACGGAGATCGAGGACTCGTACCTCGAGTACGCGTACTCGGTCATCCACTCGCGGGCGCTGCCGGACGCACGGGACGGCCTCAAGCCGGTGCACCGCCGCATCCTGTACTCGATGCACGACAACGGTCAGCGACCTACGTCGCCCTACGTGAAGTCGTCACGCGTGGTCGGCGACACGATGGGTCGCTATCACCCACACGGTGACACAGCGATCTATGACGCGCTGGTCCGGCTCGCGCAGGACTTCAGCCTCAACGAGCCGCTGATCGACGGGCACGGCAACTTCGGGTCACCAGATGATGGACCGGCCGCGAGCCGGTACTGCGTGGTTGGAGACACCCGCATCCGTCTTGCCGACGGATCCAGCGTGCGCATGGACGACCTCGTCAACCTGCCTGCGGATTCCGAGGCTGACGCCGACTTCGAGGTGCTCGACAAGGACGGCAAGACGGTTCAGGTCGACAAGGTCTTCAACTCCGGTGTGCATCCGACTCTCCGGATGACCACCAAGTCGGGCTTCTCGATCCGCGGCAGCGAGAACCACCTGGTGCTGTGCCTTGAGGCGCCGATGGGTGTGCCGCTGTTCCAGTGGCGCCGCCTCGACGAGCTCAAGCCGGGTGCGGTTGTGGCGGTAGCCCGGAACGCGTGGTCTCAGATCGTTCCCACCGCGCAGGAGTACGTGCTCGGCGTTCTTGCCGGTGCGTGGGTGTCGGAAGGCTGGGCCTCCGAGAGCAGGGCCGGGTTCAACAACACCGACGAGCACTTCTTCCGCGAGGTACTGCACGCCTACGACCAGGTGATCGGCGGTCAGCGTTATGTCGCTGAACGGGAGACACGCCGGGACCGGAAGAAGATCTGGGAGCTCGACGTCCAGGAGAGCTCGGGCGGCATGGACGCGTTTCGAGCGGGTCCCCTGGCGGAGCTCATCGGCCACCAGGCACGGGACAAGTTCGTACCGGAGTGCGTCTGGCGTGGCGGCTGGGGCGTCAAGCGCGCGTTCCTGATGGCGGCCTTCGAAGGCGATGGCGGCTGCCGGGCCGCGAAGGACGGCTTCACGATTCAGTACACCTCGTACAGCGAGCGGCTGACCACCGAGATGCAGGAACTGCTCGCGGAGTTCGGTGTCGTCGCCGCGCATCGCCAGTACACGCGCCCGAGCGGTTCGGTGGAGCACCGACTGGTGGTTTCAGGCCTGCGCAACGTGACGGCGTTCGCTGAGCGTGTCGGCTTCCTCAAGACGAAGCAGGCGAAGCTCAAGGACCTGCTTCGGCACTCGCCGCTGCGGCCGCACCGGCTGAGCCAGGACTCTGTGCCGTTCGTCGCGGACTACGTGCGGAACGCGCTTGACTTCGACCGTCGAGGCAGCGGCCGGAAGTGGCTGACCCAGCACAACTTCGACCGCATCGAGCGCTGGGAGACCGAACGTCTGAGGATCATCGATCGGATCAAGGATCAGGAGGTCCTCGCGACGATCCTGCCGATCATGGACTCCGGCTACCGCTTCGAACACGTGACCACGGTCGTGGCTGCCGAACCGGCCGAGGTCTACTCCGTCAGGGTCGTCTCGGAAGACCACTCGTTCCTCGCCGGTGGGTTCGTCAACCACAACACCGAAGCGCGCATGTCGCACGCGGCGATGCATCTCGTCGGTGAGTTGAACGAGGACACAGTCGACTTCAGGCCGAACTACGACGGCTCGCTCGAAGAGCCGACGGTGCTCCCGGCGGCGTTCCCGAACCTGCTGGTCAACGGCACCTCCGGCATCGCGGTCGGCATGGCCACGAACATGATCCCGCACAACCTGCGCGAGGTCGTGGGCGCGGCGCGCTGGCTGATCAACCACCCCACCGCGACCCTCGACAAGCTCATGGAGTTCGTGCCGGGGCCGGACCTGCCGACCGGCGGCATCCTGCTCGGCCTCGACGAGGTCCGGAAGGCGTACGAGACCGGCCGCGGTGTCGTGCGCATGCGCGCCAAAGTCGAGATCGGCCCGCTGGAAGGCAGCAGGGGACGCCAGGCCATCACCGTCACGGAGCTCCCGTACGGCGTGGGCTCGGAGCGGATCGTCGAGAAGATCACCGACGAGGTCAACAAGTCCAAGCGCCTCACGGGCATCGCGGACGTCAAGGACCTCACGGACCGCGAGAACGGCATCCGGCTCGTCATCGAGTGCAAGGTCGGCGTGAACCCGCAGGCGCTGCTCGCGGACCTCTACCGGCTGACGCCCATGGAGCAGTCGTTCGGCATCAACAACCTGGTGCTGGTGAACGGGCAGCCGCAGACGCTCGGCCTCAAGGAGCTGCTGGAGGTCTTCCTCCAGCACCGGTACGAGGTCGTCACGCGGCGCACGAAGTTCCGGCGCCGCAAGCGCGAGGAGCGGTTGCACCTCGTCGAGGGTCTGCTGCTGGCGCTGCTGGACATCGACAAGGTCATCAAGCTGATCCGGGGCAGCGAGAACGCGCAGGCCGCCAAGGACGGCCTGATGAAGTCGTTCAAGCTGTCGGAGATCCAGGCCTCCTACATCCTCGACACGCCGCTGCGCCGCCTCACCAAGTTCGACAAGCTCGAACTGGAGAACGAGCAGGACAAGCTGCGCAAGGAGATCGCCGAGCTCAGCGCGATCCTGGACGACGAGAGCGTGCTGAAGAAGCTCGTGTCGACCGAGCTGGGCGCGGTGGCCAAGGAGCTCGGCGGCGAGCGCAGGACGAGCCTCATCGACGGCGACCTCAAGGAGGTGCTGGCGGCGTCGAAGCCCGCCGGGCCGCTGGAGGTGGCGGACGATCCGTGCCAGGTGATCCTCAGTGCCACGGGTCTCGTCGCGCGCACCGCGGCGGAGTCGGAGGAGGTGAGCGAGGGCAAACGGCGTGCGGGCCGGGTGAAGCACGACGCAGTGCTGGCCACCGCGCACTCCACGGCGCGCGGGCAGGTCGTCCTGATCACGAACCTGGGCCGCGCGTTCAAGACGGACGTGCTGCCGTTGCCCGTGCTGCCGGAGCAGAGCGGCACGGTGAGCCTCCGCGGAGGCATGGCGGCGAGCGAGCTGGTGCCGCTGAACAAGGGCGAGAAGGTCGTCGGCATCGCGCCCATCGACCCGAAGGACTCGCCCGGCATGGCGCTCGGCACGAAGCTCGGCACCGTCAAGGTGTGCGTGCCGGAGTGGCCGGTCCGCTCGGACGAGTTCGAGGTCATCACGCTCAAGGACGGAGACGAGATCGTCGGCTGCACCTGGCTCACCGACGGCAGCGAGACGCTCGCGTTCATCAGCTCCGACTCGTCGCTGCTGCGCTACGACGCGAAGCTCGTGCGGCCCCAGGGCCTCAAGGGCGGCGGTATGGCTGGCATCAACGTGAGCGGTGACGCGTACGTGGTCTTCTTCGGCGCGATCCGCACCGACGACGACGAACACGGTGAGCCGATGGTCGTCACCTCGTCCGGTCAGAGCGTCAAGGTCACGCCGTTCAGCGAGTACCCGGCCAAGGGCCGCGCCACGGGTGGTGTGCGGTCGCAGCGCTTCCTCAAGGGCGAGACGCACCTGGTGCTCGCGTGGATCGGCTCGCGCCCGGCGGGTGCCGACGACAAGGGCAGCCCGGTGGAGTTGCCCGCCGTCGACCCGCGGCGCGACGGTTCGGGCCACGCGCACCCCGGTCCGGACGTGATCGGGCACCTGGTCGAACGCGACTAGCCGCAGTGCCGGCGAGGAACTGTCCTCGTCGGCACAGCCTGAACGGGGGGAGTGTCATGACCGACCGCGCGGACGTGCCCGACGAGGTGCTGGCCGAGCTGAGGGAGATCTGCGCTGGTCTGCCGGAGAGCCGCGAGGAAGCGGCGTGGGTCGGCACGCGCTGGCGCATCCGCAACCGCACCTTCGTGCACGTCTTCACGGCCCACCCCGGCCAGGACGGCACCTACAGCCGCGCCGCAGAGCTCACCGAGCCGACGGTGATCATGACCTTCCGCGCCCAGCCGGAGGAGCTGGACGCCCTGGTCGGCGGCGGTGAGCCGTTCTTCCGCGCTGCGTGGGGGCATGACGTCGTCGGCATGAAGGTGCTGGCCGACGCCGACTGGGCGGAGGTGGGGGAGCTGCTGGCCGAGAGCTACCGCAAGCTGGCCCCGGCGAAGCTGGCGAAGCTCGTCGGCTGAACGCCACCACGAGACCGGCGCGTCGAGACCGCCGCTAACGAGACCGCCGCTAACGAGACCGGCTCACCAGGCGTGTGACTCGCGGAACGCGCGGTTGCTCGCGATCAGCTCGTCGAGCGAGTCGCGGGTGCGGGAGAGCTCGGCGATGTGGGCGTCGAGCTTCTCCCGTTCCTCGCTCATGCGGGTGTACGCGGCATCGGTGTTGTCGGGGGTGGGCGTGTTCAGGCACCAGGGGAGCAGCGTGAGGATCGTCTGGCTGCTCAGGCCCGCCAGGTAGAGCCGCTGCAGGTAGCGCACGCGGTCGACGTCCGACTCGGTGTAGCGGCGGTGGCCGCCCGCGCTGCGGGTGCTGGTCAGCAGGCTCTGGTCCTCGTAGTACCGCAGGGCGCGGGTGCTGGCCCCGGTGCGTGCCGACAGGTCACCGATGCGCATGCTCGCCCCCGAATCGTCGAACTTCGAGCCTAGCGGCGGGCGAACACGTACGGCTTCGGCGCGGGTTCGACGGCCGAGAGCGGGGCGGCGGCGATGCGGTCGGTGGCGATCTTGAGGAACGCCGCCAGGTCGTCGGCGACGGTGGTCGGGTCGGCGCCGGGCATGGTCTCCTGCGCGCAGATCGAGGTGGGGAGGTCTGCCGGGTTCGCCGGTCCGCGGCGGGTGATGGCGTTCAGGGTGAGCGCGTAGGCGAGGGCGTCGCTGGTGCCGATGGTGATGTGGTCGGCCTTGTTGGCGGGGCAGACGTCCTGCAACGAGATGTTGGCGACGCGGTCGGAGGGGCCGCGCACGTCGGTCGTGCCGGCGGGGGTGACGAACTGGTCGTGGGCGGTGGACAGGGACGTGTAGGCGATGCCGGCGAAGGTCTCCTGCCTGGAGTTCACCGCCTCGACGAACGCAGCCGACCTCTTCAGCTGCAGGGCGAAGGCGGGGCCGTTGCCCTGTGGGTAGAGGGCGTCGTTCTGGTCGCTGCCGTGGTTGACCGCGGCGAGGCCGACGTGGTCGGCGACCATGGCTCGGGTGTCGGGCCAGAAGCGCAGCGCGAAGCGGGAGCTGACGCCGCCCTGGCTGTGGCCGATCACGGCGATCTTGGCCCGGCTGATCGCGCGGGTGTGCCTGATGGCGTGCACCACGTACTCGGCGGAGATCTGCACGTCGCCGACGGAGCTGCCGGGCAGCGTGACCGAGCAGTACGGGTGGCCGATGGCGTCGAGGGCGCGGAACCAGTTCCAGGAGAACGCCTCGGCGGGTCCGACGCCGGTTCCGGGGACGAAGAGGGCGACCTCGCGGTGTGAGCCGTACGCCGACGGCGTGCACTTCACGGCGGACTGGAGCTGGGCGACCGGTACCGAGAGGCGTGGGCCTGGGCGGTTCACGGGGGCGTAGGGCCCTGCCGAGGCGGAGGCCACCGACGTCGAGAGGGCCAGGAGAGCGGTTGCGAGGACGAGTAGATGCTTCATTCGTCCAAGTTAGAATTTGACGCCGACGTCAGATTCAAGCCTTTCGCGGCGCGGATTCGGGTGAGTCGCGCCACTTCCGCGCTTTCGCGGCCAGGCCGGTCTCCATGCGCCGCAGCGTCCCGATCATCGCGTCGACTTCGTCGTCGTCGGACACGACGCCGTCCAGCAGGTCGCTCCACAGGTCGTGCAGCCGACGCAGGTTCTCCTGGGCGCGGGTGGTGGGGTAGAGGCGGACGCGGCGGGCGTCCTCCTGGTCGGTCTCGCGGTGCACGAAACCCCTGCGCTCCAAGCCTCTCAGCGCGCGGCTGAAGTTGCTGGAGATCTGTTGCGTGGCGTCGGCGGCGGCGCGGGCGGACGTGCCGGGGTTGCGGTCGATGTACCGCATCACGGCGATCTCCAGGGCGGTCCACGACTCCGTGGTCATGCCTTCCTTGGAGGCGTGGATCTGGCGGCCGACCGCCCCGATGAGGTCGGCGAGCTCGAACAACCGCGCTTTCTGGGCCTCGTCCACGCGACCATGGTACTTTTCCTGTCAGTTGATAGCTATCACCCGATAGGAGATGCGGTGGACACGCCGTCCCGCAGCACCATCCCCGTGCCGCTGCTGCTCGTGCTCGCCCTGCTGGCGAGCGTGGCTCCGTTCGGCATCGACCTCTACCTGCCCGCGTTCCCGCGCATGGCCGTCGAACTGGAGACGAGCGACACGGCCATCCAGCTCACGCTCACGATGTTCCTGCTCGGCCTGGCCGCCGGGCAGCTGGTCTTCGGACCGATCTCGGACCGGTGGGGCAGGCGCGGGCCGTTGCTGGCCGGCTCGGCCGTGTTCGTGGCCGTCAGCGTGCTCGCCGCCGTCGCGCCCACGATCGAGGTCCTGCTGGCCGCGCGTCTCGTGCAGGGGCTGACCGCGGCGGCAGGCATGGTCATCGGGCGCGCGGTCATCGCCGACCTCGCCACCGGACGCGCCGCCGCACGGGCGTTCAGCCTCATGATGATCGTGGGCGGTGTCGCGCCGGTGGTCGCGCCGCTGCTCGGCAGCCTGGTGGTCGACGGGATCGGGTGGCGCGGCGTGCTGCTGGTCCTGGCAGGACTGGCGGTCGCGATGCTCGCCGGGTCGGCCACCGTCGTTCCGGAGACCCTGCCGCGGCAACGCCGTGGCACCGGGAAGGTGGGCGGCTTCCGCCTGCTCGGCCGGCGTGCCTACCTCACCTCCGTAGCCACGTTCGTCTTCTCGTTCGCCGTGCTGATGGCCTACATCTCGGCGTCGCCGTTCCTGTACCAGGTGGTCATCGGGATGGGCCCGGTCGCGTACGGCCTGCTGTTCGCGCTCAACGCGCTCGGGCTGGTCACGAGCAACGCGCTCGCGTCGCGGCTGCTGCGCCGCAGCGAACCGCGCAGGGTTCTCGCCATCGGCACCACCTGGTTGTTCACGGCGGCCGTGGTGCTGCTGGTCCTCGCGCTCCTGCCGATCAGCGCCGCCTGGCTGATCGTGCCGATCTTCTTCGCGATCGCGTCGCTCGGCTTCGTCCTCGGCCCGGCCACCGCGCTGGCCCTCGACGCGGTTCCCGGAGCCGCCGGCACCGGATCGGCCGTGCTGGGCGCCTCGCAGTTCGGGCTCGGCGCGGCGGTCTCGCCGCTCGTGAGCGTGGGCAGCGGCCATTCGGCACTGCCGATGGCGATCATCATCGCCGTGCTCGCGAGCATCGCGGTCGGCATGTCCCGGCTGATCACGGTGCGGGACAACGATGTCGTCGCTCCCGAGCCCGCCGGTTCGCTCGCGGGATCGAACTGAGGAGACCACGATGCTGATCGGAATCGAAGAGCACTGGGTCCTGCCGGAGCTCACCGCGGCGCTGGCGGGGCGAGACGACAGCCTCGCGTTCAACGACCTGGGCGACCACCAGGAACGCCTGCAGGACCTCGGTGAGGGCCGGATCGCCACGATGGACGAGCAGGGCATCGACATCGCCGTGCTCGCGCAGACACCACCAGGAACCCAGGCGCTGCCCGCGGGGGAGGCGGTCCGGCTCAGCCGCGTCGCGAACGACGTCGCGGCGCGGGCCGTGTCCCGCCACCCCACCCGGTTCCGCGCGCTGTCGACGTTGCCGATGTCGGCGCCGCACGAGGTCGCCGACGAGCTCAAGCGCGCCGCCGACCTCGGCCACGTGGGCACCATGGTCTACGGCAGGTCGGGTGATCTCCTGCTCGACGACCCCGTCTACGACGACTTCCTCACCGCCGCGGAAGCGTTGCGGCAGCCGGTCTTCCTGCACCCGCAGCTGCCGTCGAACGCCCTGCGCGACGCCTCCTACCGCGGCTTCGACCCCATGACCGACCTGGCCCTCGCGACGTTCGGCTGGGGCTGGCACGTCGACGCAGGGCTCGCCGCGCTGCGGCTGATCCTGCGCGGCACCTTCGACCGGCACCCGGATCTCCAGGTCGTGTTGGGTCACTGGGGCGAGGTGCTGCTCTTCTGGGTCGACCGCGCGGACAGCCTCGCCCGTGTCGCCGGCCTGGAGCGGTCGGTGTCGGACTACCTGAGGTCGAACTTCCACATCACGACCTCCGGCATGCTCAACCCCGCACTGCTGCGGCACGCCCTGTCGGTGACCACCGCGGACCGGTTGATCTTCTCCACCGACTACCCGTTCCAGCACCCCACGCGCGAGCAGATCACCGCGTTCCTGGACGAGTTCGCGGCGGACGCCGACCGCGAGAAGTTCATGTCGGGCAACGCATCGGCGCTGTTCGGCATCTAGAACTGGAACCCGGCGGGACCGCGCACGGCGGCCGCCGCGAGCTCGGTGACACGGGCGGCGGGTACTGGAACGCCCGGCGCTCCCTGCACCCACCCGACCAGTTCGGGCACGGAGAGACCGGCCGGCGGTTCGCCGACGTACGGGAACGCGTAGAGCGGCGTGTTGGGCTCGCTGCGCCAGCTCCCGGAGAGCGGGCCGAGGTCGACGGTGTCGAAACCGAGGACGTCGAACAGGTCGGCCACCGCCTTCTTGGCGGCCTCGTCGTCCCCGTGCACCGGCAACGCCGTGCGGTCGGCGCCCGCCGGGCGGTGCAGGTCCAGCAGGTGCCGGGGCCCGATGTTGTGCAACGCCTTCACGACCTGGGAACCGGCGAGGTGGCGCTGCACCAGCTCGCTGGAGGTCAGCTCGTCGGAGTCCAGCTCCGGTGAGCGCCACTGCGGCGTGGGCACGTAGTTGGTCGGGTCGATCACGATCTTGCCGGTGAGCTCGGCGCGCGGCAGCCGTTCGTGCGCGGACAGGGGAACGGCCACGAGGACGATGTCCGCGGCCTGTGCGGCCTCGGCGGTGGTGGCCGCGCGGGCACGACGGCCGAGTGCCGCGACGAGGCCGGTCAGCGTCTGCGGGCCGCGTGAGTTGCTGAGCACGACGTCGAGTCCGGCGTCGGTGGCGAGCCTGGCCGCCCCGGCGCCGACCATGCCGGTGCCGATGATGCCGAGAACGGGTGTGGTCACTGGAAGTCTCCGTTTCCTGAGGTCACCGCCATCCCATCCCGGTTCCGCAAGACCATCAACGACCGACTCCGCCGTGCACCGATCACAGTTCGTGATAGATGTGGGGAGTGGAACTCAGGGCGTTGCAGTACTTCGTCGCGGTCGCCGAGGAGCTTCATTTCGGACGGGCCGCCGAACGGCTGCGGATCGTGCAGCCCGCGGTGAGCCAGCAGGTCGCCCGTCTCGAACGGGAGCTGGGCGTGCGGTTGCTGGAACGCACCTCGCGCACGGTGCGGCTCACGTCCGCGGGCGAGCGCGTGCTGACCGCGGCGCGGGAGACGCTGGCCGCCGCGGCACGGGTCAGGGTGGTGGCGGGGGAGCACGCCGCCGCGCTGCGGATCGGGGTGGCGTCGTGCGTGACGCCCCGCCTGGACCGCGCGCTGGTGCGCCTGCGGGAGGGTGCCCGGCCCGCGCTGCCGGAGCTGGTGGACCTGCCCGTGACCGACCGGCTGGCCGCCGTCCGCGACGGTGAGTTGGACCTCGCGCTGGTCCGCGGCGCTGTCGCCGACGAGACGCTGACCGTCGAACGTGCCTGGTCGGAGCCGTTGCTCGCGGTGCTGCCGGCCGACCACGCCGCCGCGGGGAAGTCCGTGATCAGCCTGCTCGACCTCGACCCACGCGGCCTGCGGCTGCTGGCCCGCGAGGTCGACCCGCCGATGTACGACGCGATCCTGGCCGCGGTGCCGGTGCCGCCGGTGGCGCCGCCTGCGGGGGACCTGCTCAACCTGCTGTTCGAGGTCGGGCGTGACCCGGTCGCGTGGACGCTGATGCCCGCCGAGCTCGTCTCCGGCCACCGGGCCGAGCGGCACGTGTCGGTGCCGCTCGACCCGCCCCTGGCCGTCGACGGGCACCTCGTCACGGCCCGCGCGACCCCCGCCGTGTGCGTCCGGTCCTATGTGGACGCGTTCGCCGACTGATCAGATCTGGTTCTCGCCGCCGTCGACGTACACGTTGGCGCCCAGCATGAAGCTGCTGTCCGGGGACGCCAGGAACGCCACCGCGGCGGCGACCTCGTCCACGTGCCCCATCCGGCCGATGGCGATCCTGCCCGCCTCGCCCGCCTTGAACGCCGCCGCGTTGTCCTCGCCGACGAGCTCCGTGATGCCGGAGGTGTCCGTGGGGCCGGGGGAGATGGCGTTCACGCGGATGCCGCGGTCCTTGAGCTCGTTCGCCCAGGAGCGCGTGAACGTCCGCAGCGCCGCCTTGGACGCGGCGTAGGCGCCGAACCCCGCCGTGCCGCGGTCGGCGGCCGTGGACGCGTTGATGATCACCGAGGCGCCCTTGTTGAGCAGCGGGATCGCCTTCTGCACGGTGAACATCGTGCCCTTGACGTTGACGCCGAAGACGGCGTCGAAGTCCTCGGCGGTGATCGTCTCGATGGTCGCGAACGACGCCGTGGCCGAGTTGGCGAACAGCACGTCCAGGCCCTGACCGCGGGCGGCGACGACCTCGTAGAGGTTGTCCAGGTCGTCCGGGTTCGTGATGTCACCCGGCACCGCCGTGACGTTCTGGCCGATCGCCTCGACCGCCTCGTCCAGCTCCGTCTTGCGGCGGCCGGTGATGAACACGTGCGCGCCCTCCGCCACCAGGCGCGCGGCGGTCGCCCTGCCGATGCCCCGCGTGCCGCCACCGGTGATGACCGCCGTCTTGCCTTCCAGCCTGCGCATCCCACAACCTCCACATTTTTGTGCACCGATCGGTGCATATTTCGACCGTAGCACTTGTGCACCGATCGGTGCACAAGGCGTAGGATGGGGTCGTGGAGAAGGTGCAGGTGGGCCGGCCGAGGGAGTTCGACGCCGACGAGGCGCTGCAGAAGGCGATGGTGGTCTTCTGGCAGCAGGGCTACGACGGCGCGAGCCTCACCGACCTGACCGAACGCATGGGCATCTCGCGCAAGAGCATGTACGCGGCCTTCGGCAACAAGGAGCAGCTCTTCCGCAAGGCGCTGGAGCGCTACACCGAGATGCAGGCCGCCTACGTCTTCGAGGCGTTGCGGGCGGCGACCGCGATCGAGGTGGCGACGACGTTCCTCAACGGCTCGGTCGTCGCCAACACGCGACCGGGATGTCCCGCGGGCTGCCTGGGGGTGCAGGGTGCGCTGGCGGTCGGGGCGACCGGCGTCGTCGCGCGCGACACGCTGGTGGCGTGGCGGGCGATGGGGCAGGGGCTCCTGCGCGACCGGTTCCAGCGCGCGGTGGACGAGGGCGACCTGCCCGCCGCCGCCGATCCGGACCTCATCGCCCGATACCTGATGACGATCTCGAACGGCCTGTCCGTGCAGGCGGCGGGCGGCGCGACGCGCGAGGAGCTCCAGCAGGTGGCCGGCACCGCGCTGCGGAACTGGCCACCCGCCTGACTTTTCACCAGCCGCGCAGGCGGGACCAGGTCGCCTCGACGGCCGGGTTCGCGCCGCTGACCACGTGGTAGCGGTCGTGCTGCGCGGCGGTGGCGCACGCGTGGTTGGGCAGGATCCGCAGACGCGTGCCGATGGGCAGATCGGGGACGGGCTCGCCGTCACGGGTGCTCAGGACGCCGTGCTCCTGGCTCGCTCCGGTCATGAGCAGGCCCGGGATCAGGGCTCCTGTCAGGTCCGCGACGAGTCCGTAACCCTGGTCGACGGCCTGCGCCTGCGTGCCCCTGTCCCGTGAGGTGGCCATCCAGCCGCCGTCGGTGAGCACCCAGTTCTTCTCTGTCTGATGACCGATCACGGTGACGACGACGGACAGCGCGAGGTCGTCGGTGGAGCAGACGCCGATGCCCGCCATGACGAGGTCGAAGAAGACGTAGTTGCCCGCGCGGACCTCGGTGACGCCGCTCAGGTCCGTCGCCGCGTGTGCGGTCGGGGTCGAGCCGACGCTGACGACCGGGCAGGGCAGACCGGCGGCGCGCAGGACCTCGGCGGCCGTGACGGCGACGTTCCTTTCGTTCTGCGCGGACTCGTGCAAAGCCTCTGGCGTGTAAGCGAAGTACGACTCGCCCGCGTGGGTGAGCACGCCCGCGAGGTTGTCGCCGAGCGACTGTCCGATGTGGACGAGTGCCGGGTCGGCGGGGGTGACACCGCCTCGGTGCCCGTCGCAGTCGATCTCGACCAGGGCCGGGATCCGGAGGTCCTCCTCCTGCGCGAACCGGGCCACCGCCTGCGCCTGCGCGATCGAGTCGAGCAGGACGGTGAGGGTCACGCCCCGGCGCAGCAGAGCGGCGACGCGCGGCAGCTTGTGCGGGTCGATGCCGACGGCGTAGAGGACGTCGGTGTGGCCGGCGTCGGCGAAGTGCTCCGCCTCGGCGAGCGTGGACACCGTGATGGGCCCACCCGCGTGGACGCGTTCGGCCACCTCGACGGACTTGCACGTCTTGACGTGCAGGCGCAGCGGGACGCCGAGCCCGTCCAGGTGCGCGCGCAACCGTGCGGCGTTGCGGTCCAGCCGGTCGGCGTCGATCACGGCGAACGGCGTGTCTGGAGTGTCCACAGTGGTCATTCGACGCCTCCTGCGACGGTGGTGCGGCGGCGCAGCAACGCGGCGGCGAGGGTGAGGTCCTGCAGGGCGAACCCGGAGCTGTCGACACCGTCACGTCCTCCGGTGAGGTGCGGCCCTGAGCGGCGCCGGACAGCACGGCTCCGAGTGCGACGGGCACGGCGGACGGCGCGTGCTGGAACTCGCCGATGGTGGTGGACTGCTCCGGCAGGTCGCAGAAGAGCCTCGCCCCGGCGTAGAGCCCCGGTGGGAGCTCCTGCTTGCCCGGCCCGTCGGTGCCCATGGCGGAGACGTGCGTGCCCGGCCGGACCCAGCTCGCGTCGAACAGCGGTTCGCGGGCGGTTGTGGCCGTGACGAGCACGTCCGCCGCTTCGACCCCGGCCCGGACGTCGACCGGTTCGGCTCCGAGGCCTGTCACGGCGCTCACCTCGGCCGCGAACCGCCTTGCCGCGTCAGCACGTCTGCCGACGACGAGGATCCGTTCGATCGGCCGCACCCGGCTGACCGCGCGGGCCTCGTGCAGTGCCTGGTGGCCGGTGCCGATCACGGTCAGCGTGCGGGAGTCCTTGCGGGCCAACGTGTCCACGGCGAGCGCGTCGGCGGCGGCCGTGCGGTAGGCGTTGGCGGCGGCCGCCTCGACCACGGCCCTCAACCTGCCCGTGGCGGGGTCGAGCAGCACGATCGTGGAGCTGTGCCGGGGCAGTTCGGTGTTGTCCGGCCAGAAACTGCCGATCTTCACGCCCACGAGGTCGCCGGCGGACCCCGACTTGAGCGTGAACCTGGTGCCCGGCGTGGACGAACTCCCGATCACGACGGGGAACGTCGCTCCGTCCGCGGTGGCGAGGAACGCCTCCCGCGCGGCGGCCAGCGCGAGGTCGTCGTCGACCAGCGCCGCCGACTCGGACTCGCTGACGAAGGCGGGGCTGTCGCTCATGGGGTGTCCTTCTTCAGCTCGGCGAGGTCGTTGTACAGACCGGTCCTGGAGATGCCCAGCCGTTGAGCGACGCGGCCCGGCGCGCCGCGCAACGCGAACACGCCGGCCTCGTTCAGCGACCGGACGAGGACCAGACGCTCGTCCCTGCCCAACGCCGCCACGGGCACCGCGTGCGTCCGCTCGGCGCGTTCGACCAGCGACTCGACCACCTGGTCCAGGTCACCGGAGAAGTTCGTCGTCGCGGCGGGCTCCTCCAGCGCGGACAGCCCGAGCAGGTCCGACAGCACACCGGTCGCGCGGGTGATGGCCGAGACGTCGATGTTGACGCACAGCGCGCCGATCAACGTCCCGTCCACGTCGCGCAACGGCAGCGTCGTGCACTTGAGCACCTTGCCGTCCTGCGCGCGGGTGACGTAGCCGACCTCGTTGCGGGCGTCGTCCCCGGCGGCGAGGACGCGCAGGCCGATCTCGCTCATCGCATCCCCGACGGCCCGGCCCGTGACGTGCCCGGCGACCGCGACGACCGACCGTTCCTGGTCGCGGTAGTCGTGCAGCACGACCTCGCAGCTGCGGCCGAAGGTGGCCGCGATGCCCTCGACGACCGGGACCAGCGCGGCGAACACCGCGTCCGCGGTGGTGTCTGACACGACCTACTCCCTCCTGGACGAAATGTCATTTCGTGGACAAAGTGTCACACAGGAGAGGTCTTCCGCGGGTGTGGCGCTCGCCACGGGGGTCTCACCAGGGGAGTGGCTGGTTCTGGTAGTCCACGAAGTGCAGCCCGCCCTCGCCCGCGCGGGCCTCCACGGTGTCCACCACGCCGGGAATGCTCTCCTCGATCTCCAGCAACGCGCCGGGCCCGCCGAGTCCCGTCCGCACCCAGCCCGGGTTGAGCAGGAGCAGCGTTCGCTTGTCGTCGGCGCGCCGGGCCGCGTAACCGCGCATGAGCTGGTTGAGCGCGGACTTGCTGGCGCGGTAGACCTCGTTGCCGCCGTTGGTGTTCATCGAGATGCTGCCCTGCCTGGACGACATGACGGCGATCGTGCCGGTCTCGGTGACCAGCGGGCCCAGCGTCTCGACGACGCGCAGCGGGCTGAGGGCGTTGGTGACCATGACCTCGGTGAACGACTCGGTGGTGACCTCGCTGACCGGGATGTTCGCGTGGGCGACGCCCGCGTTGACGAACAGCAGGTCGAGATCGTGTCCGGCGAGGCGGTCGCGCAGCGCGGAGGTCTGCTCCGGCGCGGTGATGTCGAGGCGTTCGACGGTGAGGCGGCCCTCCGAGGAGTCGGCCAGGTCGTGCAGGCCGGTGCGCTGCTCGCCGCGCACGGTGCCGATGACGTGCCAGTCGCGGCGCAGCAGTTCGGCGGCCAGCGCGAGGCCGAGGGAGCGCGAGGCGCCGACGACGAGGGCGGTCCTGTGGTTCTGGGACACGGAAAGCTCCTGTTTCGAGTCAGTGTGTATCGAAACGGTAGCAGGTTACGAAACACCGTGTCCAGTTATGATGGGTGAATGAACACGGGTGGGCGTCCACGCAGTGAAGAGGCTCGGCTCGCGGTGCTACACGCCGTGGACGACCTGCTGCTCGAAGTCGGCTACTCGGCCATGACGATGAAGAGCATCGCGGACCGGGCGAAGGTGTCCCGCGCGACCGTGTACCGGTGGTGGTCGACGAAGGCCGAGGTCCTCTTCGAGGCCAGCGCGCTCGACTCCGTGAAGGAGTTGACGATCGAGGCCTCCGGTGACCCGCGGGCCGATCTCGTCGCGTACCTGGACGCGCTGGCGGTGTTCCTGTCGCGTTCGCCGGCCGGGATCGCCTATCGCGTGCTGCTCACCGAGGCTCGGGGCGACGCCGCCGTCGCGGAGCTGTTCAGTTCCAGGGACGTCCTCGGCGACACCTCGCGGCCGGTGCTGGAACGCGCCCTGCCGGGTGCTGTCGGCGACAGGGTCCTCGCGTCGTTCATCGGGCCTGTCTTCTTCTGGGCGGCGAGCGGCCGCGATCCCGCCGACCTCGACGCCCGTGAGCTCGTCGAGGCCTTCCTGCGTTCGGTGCGGCCGTGAGCCGCTATCCCTTGCGCGTCCTCGGCGACATGTCTCGTGTCTCACGATCGGAAGGCGCCTGGGTCTTCCAAGAATAGAATGAACACTCCATACAACCCGATCAAGGTGTGAGGAGTGGCGGGGCATGGAGTTCGTGACGACCCCGAAGACGAACGACGCGCGGGAGCCCACCTCGCCGCACACGCGACGCTGGATGCTGCTCGCGGCGTGGCCGGTCATCGCGGCCATGGCCCTGTCGAACGAGCCGGCGCCGCTGTACGTGCTGTGGCAGGACCGGCTCGGCTTCCCCGACGCCACGCTCACGTTGATCTACGCCGGGTACTTCGCCGGGTTGCTGGTGTCGTTGTCCTTCTCCGGCACGCTGTCCGACCGGTACGGGCGCCGGCCGGTGCTGCTCCCCGGTCTCGCGATCGGGCTGGTGGCGTCGGTGCTGTTCACCGTCGCCGACTCGGTGGCGCTCCTGGGGCTGGCCCGCCTGCTCAGCGGCATCGCGGTGGGCGCGGCCCTGTCGGCGGGCATGGCGGCCGTGTCGGACCTCGCGCCCGATGGCAGGAAGAAGCTGGGCGGACTGGTCGCGTCGACGTCAATGGTCACCGGCGCCGCCGTCGGGCCATTGCTCACCGGCGTGCTCTCCCGGGCTCTGCCCCATCCCACGGTCACGGTGTTCGTGGTGCAGGTCGTCCTGCTGCTGGTGGCGCTCGCCGTGGTGGTGCGGATGCCGTTGCGCGGCAGGGAGGACTCCGCTGTGAACGGCCGGCTGCTGCGGATTCCCTCCGTGCCGGCGGCGAACCGCCGCGCGCTGCTGGTGAGCCTCGCGGTCTTCGCGCCGGCGTTCACCGCCAGCGGGTTCGTGCTGAGCCTGGGTCCGTCGCTGCTCGGCAGGCTCCTCGGCGGTGACGACCCGCTGCTGTCCGGCGGCCTGATCTCCCTGCTGTTCGCCGCGGCCACGGCGGTGCAGTTCGGGGTGCGGGGGCTCCGGGTGCCGGTGCAGTTCCGGCTGGGGGCGGGGCTGACGGTCGTGGGAATGGTGGCGCTGGTCGCCGCGGTGGCGGCCGACTCGGTTCCCCTCCTGCTGGTCGCGGCGGTGCTGGCCGGGTGCGGCCAGGGGTCCGCGCAGCTCGGCGGGCTCGCGACGCTGGCCGCCGAGGTGCCGTCCGCGCGCCTGGCGGAGGCGGACTCCGCGTTCACGGCCGGGGGATACCTCCTGGCGGGAGGACTCCCGGTGGTCGCCGGGTACCTGAGCGACGCGGTCGGCCTGACCGCCGCCACCGCTGTGTTCGGGGTCGTCGTCGCGGTCCTGGCGGCGGCAGGGGCGCTGGCCGCCGAGGTCGTCCGCGCCTGAACCGTCTCAAGTGGATGGACGGGCTTTGTGACCATGCCGACTTCCTCGATCGCCGCTACTTGAGCAGCGTAGAATGATCGTTACATACACGAAGTGGATCCGAAGGCAAGAGATGTGATGAAGGCTGCCGCAGTCACCTCGCCCGGCTCGCCTCCCGAGCTCGTCGACCTGCCCGCGCCGTCCGTCGTGAACGAGCACGACCTGCTGCTCGACGTGCTCGCCGCGGGCCTGCATCCGGTCGTGCGCGCGCAGGCGGACGGGACGCACTACACCAGCACCCGCGCTCTGCCGTTCGTGCCGGGAATCGACGGCGTCGGCAAGGATGCCGCGGGAGGGCTCCGCTACTTCGTGCTGCTCGGTGCGGGCGGCGGGGCGATGGCCGAGCAGGTCGTCGTGGACGCCCGGCACACCGTGCCGCTGCCCTCCGGCGCCGACCTGGTCACTGTGGCCGCCACCATGAACCCCGCCATGTCCGCGTGGCTCGCGTTGCGGGTGCGGACGAGGGTGGAACGGGGCCGGGACGTGCTCGTTCTCGGTGCCACCGGTAGTTCGGGACGCATGGCCGTGCGGATCGCGGCGCTGCTCGGCGCACGGCGGGTGGTCGCCGCGGGGCGTGATCCCGGCAGGCTCGCGGCGCTGCCCGCGCTCGGCGCGACGGACGTGGTGCCGCTGGACGACGTCGACCTGCTCGCCGGCACGGCGGCGGACGTCGACGTCGTGCTCGACTACGTGTGGGGACCGCCGACCGCCGCTGTCATGGCGGGAATCGCCGCCCGTCGCACCGATCCGCGTCGCACGCTCACCTGGGTCGAGATCGGCTCGGTCGCCGGTCCTGATGCCGTGCTGCCCTCGGCCGCGCTGCGCTCGTGCCGGATCGAGATCGTCGGCAGTGGCAAGGGATCGCTGGGCGCGGGAGAGATCGTCGCCGGGCTCGCGGAGCTCGCGGTTCCGGTCGCGGCAGGAGAACTGGCCGTGGAGGCCGAGGTGCGCGCGCTGTCCGACGTGACGCTAGCGTGGCGGGACGCCCCGGAGTCCGCGCGCCGCATCGTGTTCGTGCCGGGGCTGGGAGCGTGAGCACCGCCGCGGACCTGCTGCGCCGCGCAGCCGAGGAGCACCCCGGACACGGGATCGGCTGTCTCGGCGATGATCCCGAAGCCGCGCCGTCACTTCTGTCCTATCCGGACCTGCGGGCCGAGGCCAACGGACTGCTGAACGCGTTGCGGCACAGGGGAGTGCGTCCCGGTAGGGCGGTGGCACTGCTGCTCGAAGAGCCGCGCGACTTCCTGCCCGCGCTGTGGGCATGCCTGCTCGGCGGACTCGTGGCCTGCCCGGTGAAGCCGCTGCGCGAGGATCCGCGGCGGTGGGCCGCGCAGCTGCGGCACGTCGCCGACCTGCTCGACGACCCGCTCGTGCTGACCACGACGGAGTTGCGCGCCCGCCTGCCGGAAGTCGCCGGGCTCGACGTCGTGGACATCGCCGAACTCGGCAGCGATGATAAGTCCTCTGTGGACGTTGCGGTGCGGCCGGAGGACCTGGCGCTGCTGGTCCTGACGTCCGGATCGACCGGAACGGCGAAGGCCGTGCGGCTCACCCACGCCAACCTGGTCGCCTCGATGCGGGCGAAGATCGAGGCCCATCGCGCCACCCCGGACGACGTGACGTTCAACTGGGTGTCCTACGACCACGTCGCGGCACTGCTGGAGGGCCACCTGCTGCCGGTCGCCAGTGGTGCGACGCAGCTGCACGTGTCCCCGGAACCGGTGCTGGCCGACCCGCTGGTGTTCCTCCGCGTGCTGGCCGCCCACCGGGTCACCGCCACGTTCACGCCGAACTTCCTGCTGGGGCTGGTCAACGCCGAGCTCGGGGCGAGGCCTCTCGGAGACCTCGACCTGTCCACAGTGGATCGGATCATCTCCGGCGGCGAGGCGAATCCTGTCGCGACCGGCGTGCGGTTCCTCGACCTGCTCGCACCGCACGGGCTCGCCCGCACCGCGTTGTGGCCCGCGTTCGGCATGACCGAGACCTGCGCGGGCTCGCTGTACAACCGCGAGTTCCCCGATGCCGACACGGGCGCCGAGTTCGCGTCCGTCGGCCGCCCGGTGACGGGCCTGGAGGTGCGGATCGTCGACCAGGAGGTGTGGTTGCGCGGTCCGATGGTGACGAGCGGCTACCACCGCGACACCACCGCCGCGGTCACGCCGGACGGCTGGCTGCGCACCGGCGACCTGGGTGCGCTCGACGACGGCAGGCTGACGCTCGTCGGGCGGAGCAAGGACAGCGTCATCGTCAACGGTGTCAACCACTACAGCCACGACCTCGAAGCCGTTCTGGCGGAGGTGGACGGCGTGGCGCCGTCGTTCGTCGCCGCCTTTCCGGTCCGGCCGCCCGGCAGTGACACCGAGCAACTCGCGGTCCTGTTCGCCGCCGCGGTCCCGGACGACCCGCACCGCGTGGTCGCCCGAGTCCGGGACCGGGTGGTGCTGCACTGGGGGTTCCGGCCCGCGGTCGTGCTCGCCCTGCCGCGCGAGGAGTTCCCGAAGACCAGTCTGGGCAAGGTGCGGCGCGGTGTGCTGCGCACTCGGCTGGAAGCCGGTGTCTACGCGGAGCACGAGAAGTCGAGCGCCGCGCCGGCCGCACGCCATGTTGAGCCCGAGGGCCCGGTCGAGACCGCGCTCGCCGACCTCTACGCCGAACTCTTCGGCGTTCCCCAGGTCAGCGCCACGGCCGGTTTCTTCGACCTGGGCGGGACCTCGCTCGACGTGCTGCGGCTGACGAGAGGTGTGCGGGAACGGCTCGGCGCCGACCTGCCGGTGCTCGACGTGCTGCGCGCGCCGACCGTGCGGGAGCTGGCCCGAATCGTGGGAGCACCGCCGCGGCAGGGTTACGACCCCGTGGTGACGCTGCAGGCCGGTGGCGACGGTGTTCCGTTGTTCTGCGTGCACCCCGGTGTCGGTGAGGTGCTCGTGTTCGTCAACCTCGCCAAGCACTTCGCGGGCGAACGGCCGTTCCACGCACTGCGCGCCCGCGGCTTCGGCCCCGGCGAGACGCCGTTCGGCAGCTTCGCCGACGTGACCGGCACCTACGTCGAGGCCATCCGCCGCGTCCAGCCGCATGGACCGTACGCGCTCGCCGGGTACTCCTTCGGCGCGGCGGTCGCGTTCGAGATCGCCAAGGTGCTGGAGGCGGACGGCGAGACCGTGGCGTTCCTCGGCAGCTTCAACCTCCCACCGCACATCAAGTACCGCATGGACGAGCTCGGTTTCATCGAGACCGCCGTGAACCTCGCGATGTTCCTGGAACTCGTGGATCCCGCCGAGGCCGAACGGCTGCCGTCACGGCTGGCACCGCTGCCGAAAGCCGGGCAGATCGCGGCGTTGCTGGACCTCGCTCCGCCCGGCAGGCTCGACGAGCTGGACCTCGACCTGCCGAAGCTCACCGCGTGGGCGGACCTCGCGCACGGGCTGACCTCTCTGGGGCGCGGCTACCACCCGGTGGGCGAGGTGCGGACGATGACCGTGTTCTGCGCCGACCCGTTGCGCGGCAACCGTTCCGACTGGGTCGGGAAGGAGCTGCGGCGCTGGGACGAGCACACCGCGGAGCCCGTCCGCTACGTCGACGTGCCGGGCGAGCACTACACCATGATCGGCCCGCGGCACGTCCACGCGTTCGCCACCGCCCTGCGTGCCGAGCTGGCACGCGCGTTCACCCCCCGCGACCCAGGAGCCTCTCCGTGAGTGACCTTCCCATCGACCGCGCCGGAATGTTCGACATGGCACTGGAACTGCTCACCTCCAGAGCCCTGCACGTGGCCGTGGAGCTGAAGATCCCCGACCACCTCGCCGCCGGACCCGTCTCCACCGCCGGCCTGGCCGAGGCCACCGGTACGCACGAACCGTCGCTGCACCGGTTGCTGCGGCTGCTCGCGAGCGTCGGCCTGTTCACCGAGACCGCGCCGCGCACGTTCGCCACCACACCGAAGTCGAACGCGCTGCGCTCGGACATCCCCGGCTCGCTGCGGCCCTTCGTGCTGCACACGCTCGGCGTCCTCTACCCGGCGTGGGGCGAGATGGCGCACTCGATCCGCACCGGCGAGGAGGCGTTCACCAAGGCGTTCGGCGAACCGGTCTGGCAGTACCACGCCACCCGGCCCGACGCGAACGACCTGATCAACCAGGTGATGTCGCGGGAGTCCGAGAACATGACCGGCGACCTGGTCGCCTCCTACGACTTCAGCCCGTTCCGCACCCTGGTCGACATCGGCGGCGGGGAGGGCGCGCTCGTCGCGGGCGTGCTCGCTGGCAACCCCGGCCTGCGCGGAGTCGTCTTCGACCAGCCGCACGTGGTCACCGACGCCGTCCTGCGCTCGGCCGGCCTCACCGACCGCGCGGAGGTCGTCGGCGGCGACTTCTTCGAGTCGGTGCCGGAAGGCGGCGACGTGTACGTGCTCAAGTGGGTGCTGCACGACTGGAGCGACGAGAAGTCCGTCGAGATCCTGAAGAGCGTGCGCGCGGCGATGCCCGCGGGCGGCACGCTGCTCGTCGTCGAGTCGGTGATCGAGCCGGGCGACGACCCGGCGCCCAGCAAGATCCTCGACATGGTCATGCTCGTGCTCAACGGAGGCCAGGAGCGCACGCGCGAGCAGTTCGACGCGCTGCTGGACGCGGCGGGGTTCCGCGTCCGGCGCGTGCTGCCGATGGGGTCGTCGAGCACGAGCGTCATCGAGGCCGCGGCCGTCTAGAGTGGACGGTCCGGAGGGCTCGACACCGCCGCGAACCGTTCGGCGAACTGGCTCACGGCCGCGCCGGGGTTCGTCGTGCGAGTCCCTCCATCCAGTCGGTGATCGCCGCGACGACCGCGTCGGCGTGGTCGGTGAGCACCGTGTCGTGGTCGCCGGGGACCGTCGCGACGTCGTGGGGCAGCGGCCAGCGCGGGCGCCAGTCCCTGCCGGGATCGGCGGCGAGCATCTCCGGTGTGGGGCCCGCCTGGAGCAGCAGCGCGGGCACCGGGGACGGCGGTGGCCGCCAGCCGTCGAAGATCCGGACGTACCCGCCGCCCGCGAGTAGCGCGGCGTCGCTGACCACGTGTTCGTAGTCCTCCTCCGGCAGTCTCGCCTCGCCTTCCACCAGTGCGAACGCGCGCGGGTCGTTCCTGTCCGAGGCGTCGGCGTCCGTCTCGACCATGACGACCCCGGCGGCACCCAGCCGCGCCCCGACGGCGTGGGCCACCAGGCCTCCCAGGCAGTGTCCTATGAGGACGGTTTGCCTGCCGTCGGTGAACGGGCGGATCGCGTCCACGTGCGACTGGACGAGCGCCTCGACGTCGGCGGGGATCGCCGGGTCGGTGCCGAAACCGGGGTGGCGCAGCAGGAACAGGTCGTGCTCGCCGTCGAGCCGCCGGGCCAGTGACCGGGGTGCCGGGTCGCCAGGGGTGAGGTAGCTGGGGACGAACACGAACGCGGTGCCGTGGCCGGAGGCGAGTCGTGCCGGCGGGATCGCGACCGGGGTCGTGGTGGAAGGCAACGCGTACGAGGCCAGGAAGCGCATCGCCATCGCCTCCAGCGCGCCCTTCTCCCTGAGCACCCGGTGGTAGAGCGTGGCGAACCGCTGGGGACGCGACGGTGCCGGCGCCGTCGTGGCCAGTGCCGCCTCGACGTGAGCCGTGAGCGCGGGCAGCGTCGGGTGGTCGAAGATGGCGCTCACGCCCAGTTTGAGGCCGGTGGCCGCGTTGACGCGGTTGCGCAGCTGCAGGGCGGTGAGCGAGTCGAAGCCGAGCTCGCCGAACTCCCTGTCCTCCGGCAGGGACGCCGGATCCTGGTACCCGAGCACGGCGGCGAGCTCGGCACGGAGGCTCTCACCGATGTCGTTCCACGTGGTCTTCGGCGGGGGAGGCTTGAGCAGAACCGGTACCAGGACGGGGTTGCTGGTCCGCAACGCCCGTTCCAGGGCCGCGGTGCCCGTCTCCGCGCTCATCGCGATCACGCCGTCGGCGGGGAGGTCCGCGCCCATGCCGTCCGCCCAGAGACCCCACGCGAGCGACTGGGCGCGCAGGCCCCTGGCCACCCGGTGGCGGGCGAGGGCGTCGAGGAACGCGTTCGCGGCGGTGTAGTTCGACTGCCCCGGCCTGCCCAGCACACCGGTAGCGGAGGAGTACAGCACGAACGCGGACAGGTCGAGGTGCGCGGTCGCCTCGTGCAGGTGCCAGGCGCCATCGGCCTTCGGCGCCAGCACCGCGTCGAACCGCTGCGGTGTCATCGCGGCGACCACGCCGTCGTCGAGCACACCGGCGAGGTGGAACACCGCTCGCAGCGCGGGATCGCACGACTTCACCAGGTGGTCCACCGCCGTCCGGTCGCTCACGTCGCACGCCACGGCGGTGACCGCGCACGGCAGGTCGTCCGCCCAGTCCGGCCTCGTGCCCCGGCGGCTCGCCAGCACGAGGTGGTGGGCGTCCGGTGCGAGAGTGCGGGCCAGCGCTTCGGCGAGCGCGCTCGTGCCGCCCGTGATCAGCACGGTGCCGTCGAGCACCGGTCGTTCGCCGTCCGGTTCCCCGGCGGGCACGAGCACCGGTGCGAGCAGGACGTCGTCCCGCACGGCGGTCCGCGGCTCGGCGGACGTCCTCAGGGTGGCGTCGCCGCGCAGGTCGACCAGCGCGATGCCGGGGTGTTCCGCCTGGGCGCTGCTCACCAGGCCCCACACCGCGGCCGCGGCGAGGTCCGGGTCGTCACCGGTGGCGTCGTGCGTGACCACGACGAGTCGCTCGTGTCGTGGCGCGGCAAGCCATTCCTGAATCGCGCGGAGAGCGGCGGAGGTCAGCTCCCTGGTGCGTTGCGGCGCCTCGCCGGCGGCCGGGACCGTCGCGGTGTCGAAGATCTCGAACGGATCGCCGGTCCGCTCCGGCACCGGGACCCAGTCGATCCGGTGCAGCGCACGGGAGGCGAGCGCGGTGGAGGCGATCCGCAGCGGACGGGTCACCACCGACCCGACGCGGACCACCGGGCGTCCTGCCTGGTCGGTCAGCAGGACCCGCAGCCCGTCGCCCTGGCGGGTCAGGTGCGCCCTGGCCGTCTCGGCGCCGCGCCGGTGCAGCTCGATCCCGTTGAACGCGAACGGAACCCTGATGACGTCACCGGGCGGTTCGGCGAGCAGCGCCGCGTGCAGGGCCGCGTCGAGCAGGCACGGGTGCAGGCCGTAGGAGGCGTCGGCGACCGGTAGCCGCAGATCGGCGAACAGGTCGTCGCCGCGGCGCCACAACGCCGTCACGGCCTGGAAAGCGGGTCCGTAGTGGTGTCCGAGCGCCGCGAGTCCGGGGTAGTCCACCGACACCGGTTCGGCTCCCGCGGGAGGCCAGGACTCCTGTGCCACTTCAGGTTCCGTGCTCGCCGTTGTGGAGGCGGTGACGTGTCGCGTCCACGCGTCGGCGTCGCTCGGACGCGCCCAGATCGTGACGGCGTCCGCCTCGACGACGACTTGGACGTGCGCCTCGCCGTCGAGCACCAGCGGTTCGTGGACCACGAGCTCGTCGAGGTGACGACCGGTCGCCTGCCACGCCATCTCGACGAACGCCGTCGCGGGGACGACGACGTTCTCACCGACGCGGTGGTCGGCCAGCCAGGGCAGGCGTCCGATCGAGAGAACGCTGGTGTGGCGGACCTCCTGCCGGTCGGCGGCCGGCACGGGCTCGCCGAGGAACGGGCGGTCCGCGGTCGTGGCCTTGGGCTTCAGCCAGTAGCGCTCGCGCTGGAAGGGGTAGACCGGGAGGTCGCGGCGGCGGGCGCCGGTGCCCGAGTACGCGGCGTGCCAGTCGACTTCGACGCCGTGGACGTGCAGCGTCGCCAGCCCGTTGAGCACACCGCGCGACATCGGTACGAAAGCCGCGTCCCTGGACTCCTGGCCCAGCGCGGTGAGCGTGGCCGCCGGGCCCACCTCGACGAACAGGCCGGTGTCGAGGTCCTGCAGCGCGTCGGCGAAGAGCACGGTGTCCCTGGCCTGGCGCACCCAGTACTCGGGCCGGGTGAGCGCCTCGGACTCCCGGCGCCCGGTCAGCGTGGAGACGAACGGGACGCCGGGGCGGTGGTAGGAAAGGGACTCCGCGACCTCGCGGAACTCGCCGAGGACGTCGTCGAGCAGTGCGGAGTGGAAGCCGTACCGGCCGGGCAGCCGGGTGTGGCCGCCACCGACGGCGGCAGCGGCCTCGCTCACCGCGCTTTCGAGTCCGGAGAACACCACGGAGTCCGGTCCGTTGACCGCGGCGATCGAGACGCCGAACTCCGCGGCGATCTGGCGCGCGCGAGGCAGCGAGGTGCGGACCGCGATCATCGCGCCTTCCGGCGTCGTCGCCATGAGCCTGCCGCGGGCCTGGACCAGACGTGCCGCGTCCGGCAGCGACAGCACCCCCGCGACGTGTGCGGCGGCGAGTTCCCCGATCGAATGGCCGACGACGTGACCCGGTCTCACGCCTTGTGAAGCCAGCAACGCGCACAGCGCCACCTCAAAGGCGAACAGCGCGGGCTGGGCGTAGTCGGTGCGGTGCACCAGCGGGCCGGCGACGGCCTCGCCCAGCGGGACGTCGAGCGTGAACTCGTCGCACACCGCCTGGAACGTCTCGCGGAAGACCGGGAACTCCTCGGCCAGGTCACTGCCCATCCCGGCGCGCTGGGAACCCTGGCCGGTGAACAGGAACGCCGGTCGCGGGTCGCGCGCCGGGGTCGCCCGCCGGACAGCGGGGTTGTCCTCGCCCCGCGCCAGGTCCCGCAGGGCGCCGATCATGTCGCCACCGCTGAGCACGGCCGCCCGGCGGCCGAGGTGCGCCCTGGTCGTGGCGAGCGACCAGGCGAAGTCCACAGAGGACTCTTCGGTGAGTGCGCCGGCGAGCACGGCGGCATGAGCGCGCAGACCCTCCTCGTCGTCACCGCTCACCAGCCACGGCGCGGCGATCGGCCGGCTGGGGCCCGGAAGCTCCGGCTGCGGCGGTTCCTCCACGATGACGTGGGCGTTGGTGCCGCTGATGCCGAAGGACGAGATCCCCGCCCGCTTCACGTCTCCCTCCGGCCAGGCCGCCGGCTCCGCGACCAGCTCGACGCCCGTCCAGTCGACGTGCGGTGAGGGCTGCTCCGCGTACAACGACTTCGGCACCGTCCCGTGCCGCATCGCCCAGATCACCTTGATCAGCGACGCGATCCCGGAGGCCGCCTGCGTGTGGCCGAGGTTCGACTTGACGGACCCGAGCAGCAGAGGCCGTTCCCTGGCGGTGCCGTAGGTGGCGACCAGGGCGGAGGCCTCGATCGGGTCGCCGAGCGCGGTGCCGGTCCCGTGGCCCTCCACGACGTCCACATCGGACGGACGCACGCCCGCGTCGGCCAGCGCCCGCCGGATCACCTCCTGCTGGGCCAGCCCGTTCGGGGCGCTCAGGCCGTTCGACGCGCCGTCGGAGTTCACGGCGGAACCGCGCAGCACCGCGAGGACCGGGTGACCGTTGCGCTGGGCGTCGGAGAGCCGTTCGAGCAGCACCAGGCCCACACCCTCCGCCCACACCGTCCCGTCGGCGCCGGCGGAGAACGACCGGCAGCGCCCGTCCGGGGAGAGCGCGTGTTGCTGGCTGAACGCGACGAACGGCATCGGGGTCGCCATCACGGTCACCCCGCCCGCCAGCGCGAGCGAGCACTCGCCGTCGCGCAGCGACTTCGCGGCGAGGTGCATCGCGACCAGGGACGAGGAGCAGGCCGTGTCGATCGTCATGGACGGGCCGCGCAGGCCCAGCACGTACGAGATCCGGCCGGACGCGACGCTGCCCGTCGAGCCGAGGGCCAGGTGCGACTCGATGCCGTGCGGGTCGACGCGGGCCGCGTGGTCGTTGTGCATCAGGCCGGTGAACACCGCGGTGTCGCTGCCGTGCAACGAGGTCGGGGCGATCCCGGCGCGTTCGACGGTCTCCCACGCGACCTCCAGCAGCAGTCGCTGCTGCGGGTCCATGGTGATCGCCTCGCGCGGCGAGATGCCGAAGAAGGCAGCGTCGAAGTCGGCCGCGTCCTGCAGGAAACCGCCGCGCCGCACGTACGTCCTGCCCGCCTGGTCCGGTTCCGGGTCGTACAGCCCTGCGGTGTCCCAGTCGCGGTCCGCCGGGAAGTCGCCGGTGGCGTCCACGCCGTTCGACACCAGGTCCCACAGGTCGTCCGGCGAGCCAATGCCACCGGGGAACCGGCAGCCCACGGCGACGACGGCGATGGGCTCGCTCCCGGTTCCGGGCACCTCGGCCGGAAGCGCGGTGCCGCCGTGCAGCCGGGCGTCGAGGTAGCGCGCGACGGCCGCCGGTGTCGGGTGGTCCCACGCCAGGGTGGCGGGCAGGCTCAGGCCGGTCAGCACGTCGAGCCGGTGCCGCAACGCCGTGGCGTCCAGCGAGGTCATCCCGTTGTCGGCGAACGAGGTCGTGACGCTGACCCGCTCGCCCCGCACGGCCGTGACCTCGGCGAGGACGAGGTCTTCGAGCGCGGCGAGGCGCTCCCACGCGGACAGCCCGGCGAAACGGTCCGCGAGGCCGACGCGCGGCCGGTCGTGGAGGCGCTCCCGGAGCACGTTCCGCCGTGCCTTGCCGGAAGCGGTGCGCGGAACGGACGGGATGAACCGCACCTCCTCGGGAACCTTGTACGGCGACAACGACTCCGCGCAACCGCGCAGGAGCGAGATCCCGTCCACGGTGTCGTCGGCGGGCACGACGAACGCCACCGGAACCTCGCCCAGCACGGCGTCCTGTCGTGCGACCACGGCGGCGTCGCGCACGCCGGGAAGCCCGAGCAGCACCGTCTCCACCTCGACGGGGTCGACGTTGTGGCCGCCGCAGATGATCAGGTCGCCGACCCGGCCGGTGACGGTGAGACTGCCGTTGCCGTCGATCCGGCCCAGGTCGCCGGTGCGGTACCAGCCGTCCAGCAGGACCTCCGCCGTCGCGCCGGGTTTCTCGAAGTAGCCCGAGAACAGGCCGGGCCCGCCGACCCAGACCTCGCCCTCGGCCGCCTCCTCGCCGGTGATCGCGTCGACGATCCGCAGGGACACACCGGGACTCGGCGGCCCGTTCGTGCCGTCACCCAGGTCGATGGTGATCGCGCCGCACGTCTCGGTCGCGCCGTACAGGTCTCGCAGCGGTGCGCCGAGCGCCGCGCCCACGTCCGATCGCAGCCTGACATCGCTCGGCGCCCCCGCGGTGAGGGAGAAGCGCAGCGACGGGACCGGCGGCGGATCCGTCTCCAGCAGCAGGCGGTACGTCGTCGGCACCCCGGTGAGCACGGTCGGCTCGAACTCGCCCAGCAACCGCTTCAGCTCCACCGGACCGGTCCGGCCGCAGATGTGCGCGTGTGCTCCCGCCACCAGCACCCCGAGCAGGCAGAACGAGTGCGCGAAGCTGTGCGACATGGGCAGCGGCCACAGCACCCTGTCCTGTTCGGACAGTCCGAGCAGGCCCTCGTAGCAGGCCACCGGTGCCCACAGGGCCGCGCGTTGCGTGCTCACCGCGGCCTTCGGCGCTCCCGTGGTGCCGGAGGTGTAGAGCATCCAGGCGGGCTCGTCCAGCCCGAGGTCGTCGCGTGGCGGGCCGTCGGACCGGAGCTCGTCGAGCGTCGCCACGCGGGGCAGCGGTCCGCTCAGCTCCTCCCGCCGCTCGTCGGTGATGGGTGGCTCGGGCTGCGGTCGTTCGTCGGTGATGAGCAACTCCGCTCGTCGCCGCTCGTCGGTGATCAGCAGCTCCGGCCGGCAGTCGGCGAGCACCTGCCGCAACTCGGCCTCGGTGGCGTGCGGGCTCAGCAGCACGCCGACGGCCGCCGCCCTGGTGGTGGCGAGCACCGCCTCCACCAGGTCCACCCCGTCGTCGAGCAGCACCGCCACCCGCGCGCCCCGCCCGACCCCCAGCCCCGCCGCGAGCCGTGCGGTGCCGGTCGCGAGCTCCGCCCAGGTGATCGTCCGGTTCTCGTCGCTGTAGGCGGCCCGGTCGCCACGCAGGCGGGCGTTCTCCTCGATCAGCGCGGAGATCGGGCGAAGGGTCACCGGCGCCGTGGGGCGAGGCTCGTCCATGAGATCCGTTCTCACTGGTCAGGTATACAGAACGTTCGTTACGAACGACGATATCACCGTGACCGCGGAACTTTTCCTCATCCGTGCAACGCCAGCGCGGGCATCCTCTCGCGGTGGGGCCGCGCGTACCTGGTGCCCGACCACGCCAGCAGCGAGGACCCGACCGACATGCCCCCGCCGAACCCGCACAGCAGCACGAGGTCGTCCTCGGCGAGCAACCGCTTGCGGTGCACGACGTCCAGCGTGATCGGGATGGAGGCGGCGCCGGTGTTGCCGTAGTGCTCCAGCGCGAGGTGGCACGTGGCGGCGGACAGGCCGAGCGTCGGCCACACGTCGCCGAGCATGGTGCCGTTCGCCTGGTGCGGCACGAAGTGCCGGACGTCCCCCGGCGCCACCGAGGCGTCCCGCAGCACCGCGGTGACCTCCCCGCCGAGGCTGTCCGCGACGAAGTCCCGCACCCCGCGGCCGTTCATCGTGAAGAAGTGCTGCCCGTTCGCCAGGGTGGCCGTGGACGCCGGGTTCCTGCTGCCGCCCGCCGGAACGCTGATCAGCTCGTGCCGGTCTCCCCGTGTGGTGAGCCGCGCGCCGAGCAACCCCTGACCGGCCGGTACCGGGCCGAGCAGCACGGCGCCGGCCCCGTCGCCGAAGAGGATCGCCGTGCCGCGGTGGGAGTGGTCGAGGATGCGCGAGTAGACGTCCGCGCCGATGACGAGCGCGAGGCCACCGGGACGGTCGCGCAGCAGGCCGTTCGCGACCGACAGGGCGAAGACGAAGCCGCTGCAGACCGAGTTCACGTCGAACGCCGCCGCGTTCGTGGCGCCGATCAGGTGCTGGACGATCGTGGCGGTGGCGGGCTGGGGGTGGTCCGGTGTCGACGTCGCCACGACGATGTACGACACCCGCTCCGGTGCGACCCCCGCCTGTGCCAACGCGGCTTTCGCGGCCGCGGCGGCGAGGTCGGACGTCGCTTCGTGCGGCGCCGCTCGCCGCCGCGACCGGATCCCCGTCTTGCGCACGATCCACTCGTCGGTGACACCGGTCCGCGCGGCGACCTCGGCGTTGCCGACCGAACCGGACGGCAGGTAGCTGCCGGTCCCGATGACGCCGATCTGGTGGCTCATGGAAACCCCTTTCCCGGAGCAGCGGGTCAGCTGTGCTCGTAGAGGCGCTTGTGCCCGGACAGGCCCGCGAAGCGGAACGGGCCGGTGGTCTGCCGCGGCGTCAGGTGGTGCCCGCCGTCCTGCGGCAGCGACCGCTCGTGCAGTTCGCGGTAGGTGGCGAGGTCGATCGGCCGGCGCCGTCCGACGACCGCGCGGTGGCCGTCGGTGCGCACGTGTTCGAGGTAGCCGGGGACGACGGTGCCGCAGAAGAACTCCGCGACGCAGCCCGAGCCGTAGCTGGCGAACGCGACCGGCTGGTCGGTGAGGTCGCCGGCGTGGTCGAGCAGGGACGCGAGCGCCACGTACATCGAGGCCGTGTAGGAGTTGCCCAGCACCTCGTTGTACGCGGTGGTCTGCCTCAGCATCGACGTCATCAGGTTCTCGTCGACGTCGTGGCCCGTGGTGCTGAACAGGTGCCGGTGCGCCTTGAACGCCATCTTCGTGAACGGCTGGTGGTAGCAGAACGCGGCGAACTCCCGCAGGTCCCTGCCGCCCTGCTCGGTGTAGTCCTTCCAGGTGCCCTCCAGCGCCTGGAGGTAGGCGGCGACGGACTCCTGGCCCGCGACGAGCGCGGTGCTGCGGTAGTTGGGGCGCCAGAAGTCCATGACGTCCGCGGTGTGCAGTCCGGAGGGGTCCTCCATGCGGATCAGCGCGGGGTCCGCGCCGACCAGCATCGCGACCGCGGCGGCGCCCTGGGTGGCCTCGCCGGGGCTGTCGAGGTCGTAGCGCGAGATGTCGGTGGCGATCACGAGGACCTGCTGCGACGGGTCGCGGTGGACGAGCCCGGCGGCGAACTGCAGTGCCGCGGTGCCCGAGTAGCAGGCCTGCTTCAGCTCGACGACCCTCGTCGACGGCGGCAGGTTCAGCAGCGAGTGGACGTAGATGCCCGCCGCCTTGGACTGGTCGACCGACGTCTCGGTGGCGAGGACGACGGTCCTGATCCGGTCCGCGCCCCAGCGTTCGACCACGGGTGCGGCGGCGGCCGCGGCCATGGTGACGACGTCCTCGTCCGCCGCGGGGATGCTCATCGCCCGCTGACCGATGCCCAGGTGGTACTTCCCGATGTCGGTGCCGGTGTGCGCGGCGAGTTCGGTGTGCGGCAGCACGAACTCGGTGCTGGCGAAGGACAGGTCGTGGATCCCGATGTTCACGAGTGGCTCCCGATCGTCTCGGTCGAGCGTTCCAGGTGGACGTGCGCGCGCATCAGCTCGCCCAGGTTCGTCTGCGCCGCCAGCAGGGAGAGCTCGCCGCACAGCACCGTCGCCGCGGCCAGCACGGCGAGCCGGCGCGCGTTCTCACCGGGTTCGCGGTCGGCGCGGCAGCCCAGGCGGGTCAGGTTCGTCTCCACGAACGGGAGGTCCTTGCCGTTGCCGACCGTGCCGACGATGAGGTTCGGGAGCGTGCAGGAGAAGTAGAGGTCGCCGTCGAGGTCCTCCGCGACGGTGACGCCCTGCGAGCCCTCGATGATGTTGGCCGCGTCCTGCCCGGTCGCGAGGTAGAACGCCAGCAGCATGTTGGCGTAGTGGGCGTTCGCGGACCGGATGCCGCCCGCGAGCAGCGTTCCGATCAGGTTCTTGCGGACGTTCAGCTCCGCGATCTTCCTGGCGGTGGTGTGCAGCCGGTCGCGGACGACGTCGCGCGGCAGCGTCAGTTCGGTGACGACGTTCTTGCCCCTGCCGAGGATCCCGTTGATCGCGGTCGCCTTCTTGTCGGTGCAGTAGTTGGCCGAGATCGACCCGTAGCTGATGCCGGGCAGCGTCCCCAGCAGGTGGGTGAGGAGCCTGTCGGCCGCCAGCGTCGCCATGTTGTGCCCGGAGGCGTCGCCGGTGGTGAACTCGAACCGCAGGAACAGCAGGTTGGCGGTGATCTCGTGGCGTACGGCCACCAGTTCGGCGAAACGGCTGCACGTGCGCACGACGTCGCGCAGCTCGGCGAACCTCGCGTCGATCTGCCGCGCCGTGGAGTACGCGGTCTGCGCGTCCGTCGCCTCCACGAGGACGGACCGCGTCATCCGTTCGTCGACCAGGGTCGCCACGATCCCGTCCGGGACCATTGTGGACAGACGGGCGCCGCGCCGCACGGAGGGCCACAGCGGCGACTCGTAGGTGGCCAGGGGGACTTGGGTCTCGACGTCGGCGACGTTGCCGGTGACGCGCAGCGGCCCCACCCATCTCATCGGAACGCCGGCGATCGCGTGCTCTTCGGTCATCAGCTGGTTCTCCTCGTTCCTACGGCACAGTGGGGAAGGGGCGGGCGAAGCGGTGCACGTCGATGCCGCGGTCGGCGCAGAACTCGCGCAGCTCACCGCGGATGCGCACCTCGCAGCGGGAGAGGTCGGCGGGCGTGCGGGCGCCGAGCACGGTCATGAGCGACGTGATCTGGTCGAGCCACGTGGTGATCTGCCCGATCAGCGCGTCCGGCCCACCGTCGAGCACGGTCCTGAGGAAGGTGCCGGCGACGCCGACCGCGCTCGCGCCGAGAGCCAGTCCCCGCACGACGTCGAGCGGGTGCCGCACACCTCCGGAGGCGAACAGCGGCATGCCGGTGTCGGAGGCGTCGAGCAGGCAGGCCGGCGCGGACTGGCCCCAGCCGTCGAGGAAGGCGTAGTCACCGCCGGCGCGCCTGCCGTTCTCGATCCGGGCGAAGTTCGTGCCGCCGCGGCCACCGACGTCCGCGACGGTGACGCCCGTCTTGCGCAGGCACAGCACGGTCTCCCTGCTGAGCCCGAACCCGACCTCCTTGACGAAGACGGGCACGCCGGCGTCCGCGACGATCTCCTCGATCCGCGGTCCCCACGCCCCGAACGACCGGTCGCCCTCCGGCATCACGATCTCCTGGACGGTGTTGAGGTGGATCTGCAGCGCGTCGGCCTCCAGCAGGTCGACGGCCTGCCGGGCCTGCGCGGCGGTCGCGTTCGCGTTGACGTTCGCCATGACGAACCCGTGCGGGTTCTCGTCGCGCAGCACGCGGAACGTGCTCGCCGTCGACGGGTCCCTGAGGAAGGCGCTCATCGACCCGCTCGCGATGGGAACCCCGGTCTCCCGCGCGACGATCGCCAGGTCCCGGTTGATGTCACCGGTCCTGGCGCTGCCGCCGGTCATCGCGTTGACGTAGAGCGGGACGCTCCAGCCGATGCCCGCGAACCCGGTCGCGAGCGACACGTCCGCCCTGTCGATCCCGGCGAGGGCGTGGTGGAGGAACGTCACGTCGTCGAACTCGTTGGCGTCACAGGGCCGGTGCTGTTCGGCGGCCAGCCGGACGTGGTCGTTCTTGCGGTCAGCGATCACCTGCGCGGGTCCTCTCCGGTAGGGCGGTGTGGATCGGCAGCGGGACGACACCCGCAGCGAGCCAGTGGGCCCGCATGCGGCCGAGAGCGTTCTCACCGGGTTCGAGCAGCGCGATTCCGCAGTCGCCGCCGCCCGCACCCGACGGTTTGCCGGCTCCGCCCGCCTCCTCGGCCGCGTCGCACAGGGCCGTCAGGCCGCCGGTGAAGATGCCCAGCCCGTGCCGTTCGTCGACGTGGGCGAGGAGCCGCCGCGCGAAGCGGATCTCCTTGAGCACCAGCGCGTCGTCGCCTCGTTCCAGCGCGTCCGCCAGCGCGGTGACGCAGGCGTCGCTGCAGCGCACGAACTCGCGGTGGGCGTCACCGCCGCGCCAGGTCCGCACCGAACCGCTCGCCACCCGGTCCGACGTGGACGCGGGACGACCGGTCCAGCCGACCGACACCACGAGCTCGCGCGGTGGTGGCAGCCTCCTCACCTCGAAACCGGGCCAGGGTGCCTCCAGCGCGTGCCGGACACCCCTGCGGCGGGCGAGGTCGAGCACGGCCGCGCGGTCCGGCGCGCGGTACAGGATCCAGCCGCCCCAGGTGCTCGCCGCGAGATCACCCCCGGACGCGCGCGGGTCGATCCCGGCGGCGGCCAGCAGTGCCAGGCGGAAGCGCTCCTCGGTGCCGAGCGACACCGCGCAGTGCGCGAGCAGTGCGTCGATCGTCGCCACCGCGACCGCTCCGCTCGAACCCAGGCCGAACTTGGTGCCGTCGCTGTGCAGTCCACTTCGGATGGACAGCTCGACCCGCGGGAGGGCAAGACCCCACTCGGTCAGCAGCGCGTCCACCGCGTTCACCGCGGCGACCACGGGAGCAGGCCCGGCCTCCGTGGAGAACCCGCCTGCCGCGCGGGACAGGCGCGTCACCCGGTCCGACAGGTCCGAGACGATCACCAGGTCGTCGTCCGCCGGGCTGACGCTGACGACGACCTCCCGTTCGACCGAGGCCAGCACAGCGGGAGAACCCGGCTCCAGCACGGCGTATTCGCCCGCCACGAACAGCTTTCCCGGGGCGGCGCGGACCGTCGTCCTGCTCATGACGGCGTCACCAGCCTGGCCGCGGGCCCTGTGCCGGCCACCGCCGTGGGGCAGCCCGCCGCCGCGCGCACGGCCTCGGCGACCGCGTCCGCGTCGGCGCGGTGGCACAGGATCTTGACGTTCGGCCCGGCGTCCATCGTGGCGTACGCGGAGATCCCCGCCCGCCTCAGCGCGAGCACGGCGTCGAGCGCGGCGACCGTGGCGGGGGCGAAGTACCGCACGGCCGGACGTGCCGCCAGCATCGTGGCGTGCATCCCCAGCGCGTTGCGTTCGGCGACCTCACCGACGGCGTCGAGGTCGGCGCGTTCCACCGCGGCCCGCATCTCCTTCAGGTCGGCCGCGGCGGAGCCTGCCCACGGCTGGAAGAGGGGCGAGGTCTCGACCGTGCGCCGCATGGCGTCCCTGCTGTTGACCGACTTGTGGGCGGTGTCGACCAGCGCGACCACCATCACCGGGTCGAAACCCTTGGACTCCAACGGTTCCGCGTAGGAGCTCTTGTCGTCGTGACCCGCGTGCCACAGCGCGAACCCGCCGAAGACGCTGCGCGAGGCAGACCCGGAGCCCCGCCGGGCGAGCCGCGACAGCGCCGTGGCGTCCAGTTCGAGCCCGCAGGCCGACGAGGCGGCGAGCGCCAGCGCGGCGAAACCGCTGGACGACGACGCCAGCCCGGCGCCGGTCGGCACCGCGTTCTCGCTGTCCACCAACGCCTTTCCAACACGACCCGCTCGTGCGCGGACCAGGTCGAGGAACGCGTTGACGCGCTGACGGGCCACGCCGGTCACCGGTTCGCCGTCGAGCACGACCTCGTCCTCGCCCTCCGCAGAGAGGAAGCGGACCGTCGTGGTGGTGCGGAAGGCGTCGAGGGTCATCGACAGGCTGGAGGTCCACGGGATCACCAGCTCCGCGTCCCGCTTGCCCCAGTACTTGACCAGGGCGACGTTCACGTGGGCGACCGCGGTCGCCGTGGTTTCACCGGTCATGGTTCGAGAACCTCCCCACGGGCACCGTCCAGGTCTGCACGGCACCGGCGTCGCACAGCGCCCGGCTCACGGCCAGGGCGAGCTCCGGCGTGCCGGCCAGCGCGACGACGCAGCCGCCAAGCCCGCCGCCGCTGAGCTTCGCCCCGGCCGCACCCGCCGACGTGGCCGCGTCAGCCATCGCGTCGAGCAGGGGACTGCTCAACCCGAGCTCGCGCAACTCCCCGTGGCACTCGGTCATCGAGCGTCCGAAGCCCACCGCGTCCTTCAGGTCCGAAGTGGACGATCGGATCAGCTCCGTCACCGCGCCCACGAACCGTTCCCGATAGCCCGGCCGTTCCTCGAAGGCCTCGGCCACCAGCCGGACGGCGTCCCTGGTCCGCCCCGGCACACCGCTGTCCGCGATCACGAAACAGCCGTCGAACCCGAGCCGCACCTCCTCCGCGACGCCGTCGCGGAAGAGCAACGGGACCGAGGCGCCGGTGGTCATCGCGTCCACGCCGCTCGCGCGCCCGTGGTTGACGGTCTCGGCGATCTGCACCAGCTCGTAGACCTCGCGCTCGTCGAGCCGCAGTCCGAACAGGTCGGCGAGCGCGACCGCGGCGGCTCTGGCGCACGCGGCACTGGAACCGAGGCCCCTGCCGGCCGGGATGTCGCACCGCAGCAGCACTTCGACGCGCCGGTCGTCCCCGGCCAGCGCCTCGCCGAGGTGCCGCAGCCCCTCGCAGGGATGGGGCACCGGTCCCGGAGGAGTCGCCAGCAGGAACGAGATCCCGCCCGCCTCCGCGAACCGCGTGGCGTGCGCCGTCACCTCCAGCGCCGGCACCGGGATGGCGAGCGCGGGGGAGCCGTGCAGGACCGCGTGCTCGCCGAACAGGATGGCTTTGGCGTGGGCACGCCCCGAACCGAACGCGACACCGTCCGGTTCGGCGCGTTCACGCAACAATGACCTGTGCACTCGTCACTCCACGGTTCGCCGGGGCCCGGACCGTCCATCCGCGACCTGTCGTCTGGTGTGCGTGACCAGTCGTACCGGGCGGGGATCTTGGGCTGCCACAAGGCGTTCCACGTGGAGGAACGGTGCTCGGGAGGGGAAGCGCGTGGTCTCGGCGCCGCCTGGTCTCCTGGGGACGGGCCGCGCGCCCCGCGATTTCTTTCACCGAATCGAGTGATGTCAGATCAAGCCGGCGCTCTTCGAGTTCGGCTTGTGGTGCCGATTCCCTGATTTCCGCGGTGGCTCGCGGGCCGAGCTCGACTCGTGTCTCGTGCCGGAGTTCGCGCTGGTCACGGCGTTGATGCGCCGTTCTGGGCGGGAGCTCGGCCAGTGCTCCTGGCCGCATTCGACCACGAATCCAGGAACACTTCGGTCCTGCCGTTCCCTGGGAATCCCAGTCCTACCTTCGCGGCGTTGAGCGCTGGCAGACTGCGCCCATGCCCGACCACCGCCTGCACGCCCGCGAACTCGGCATCTTCCTGCGAGCGCGCCGCAACAGGCTGCGCCCGCAGGACGTCGGCCTGGAGCCCGGCGGCAGGCGCAAGGTCGCCGGTCTGCGCCGCGAGGAACTCGCGCTGCTCGCGGGCCTCAGCACCGACTACTACCAGCGCATGGAGCAGGGCAGGGAGGTGCGGCCCTCGGACGACCTGCTCGACGCCCTCGCCACGGCGCTGAAGCTGGACGAGGAGGAACGCCGCCACCTCTTCGCTCTCGCCGACGCGGTGCGGCGAGGCACGCCGGAGTCCCACGGCGACGAGGAGGACGTCCCGGCCGCCACCCGGCACCTGCTGCACACCATGACCACACCCGCGTACGTCGTGGGCAGGCACCTCGACGTGCTGGCCTGGAACACGATGGCGGAGGCGCTGCTCGGCGACCCCGGCGACACCCGTCCCGCACAACGCAACCTGCTGATGGAGCTGTTCCTGAACCCCGAGGTGCGCTTCCGTTGCGCCGACTGGGAAAGCACCGCCGCGGAGTACATCGGCATGCTGCGGGCGACGGTGGCCGCGAACCCGTCCCACCCGCGCGGCACGGCCATCGTCGGTGAGCTGAGCATCCGCAGCACGGAGTTCCGGCGGCTGTGGGACCGGTACGACGTGCGCGCGCCCGTGCAGGGCACGAAGGTGTTCCGGCACCGGGAGATCGGCGAGATCACGCTCGACTGGGCCACTTACCCGTTGCCGGGCAGTCCGGGGCCCGTGGTGATGGTGTACACCGCCGAGCCGGGTACCGCGGAGGCCGAGAAGCTGCGCCTTCTTGGTGTGCTGCACGAGGGTCGGCGGCGCCGGTAGGGGCTGGCGCTCGCCGGTGGGGGCGGCGGGGGAGTGCTGTTGGTCTGTGGGGACGCGCGGTGCGTGCGGTGTTGCGGTGGCGTGGCGTGTGTGGGGACGCGCGGCGCGTGAGGTGTTGTGGTGGCGGGGTGGCGTGGCGTGTGGGGGACACGCGTGGCGCGTACGGTGCGATGCCGGCGACGTGCCGTGTGTGTGGGGTGTGCCGTGTGTGTGGCGCGCTGTGTCGGGGTGGCGTGGCGTGTGTGGGGAACGCGCGGTGCGTGCGGTGTCGTCGTGACGGCGGCGTCACATGCGTGGGAGACGCGCGGCGTCCGAGCCAGCGCGTAGCGCCGAGCCACCCCCTCCACAAAGGACACTGATCGGCCCGGCACTCGCCCCATCCGCCCCAAGCCCGTCGCGTCACGCCCTGTGCGAGGCCGTGCCTGAGCGTCACCAATAATCGAGCAAACGCGACTCTGTTATATCCAACGCTTAGATACTATAGTATCGCTCCAGCGCGGATCCTTCGCGCAGGGTTGCCGCCCGATGAACGTCCGTCGAAAGGATCCCTGGTGACATCTGCTGAATCCCCGGCGCTGCCGAGCGCCCCGACCTCGGCCGAGACCCGGAAGGTCACCGTGGCCGGGGCGATCGGGTTCTTCGTCGAGAACTACGACAACTCCGTCTACGGCTTCCTCGCCGGCATCATCGCCATCGCCTTCTTCCCCGCGGGGGCCGAGGCGGCCGCGTTGCTCTTCACGTTCGGCATCTTCGCGGCGTCGTTCGTCTTCCGGCCGGTGGGAGGTGTGCTGCTCGGGATCATGTCGGACCGGGTCGGCCGGCGTCCCGCCATGGTGCTCGCGCTGACGATGATGGCCGGGGCCACGACCGTGATCGGTCTGCTGCCGGGGTACTCGTCCTGGGGCGTCGCCTCCGTGTTGTTGTTGCTGCTCATGCGCATCGTCCAGGGCGTGTCCGTGGGTGGTGAGGTGTCGGCGGCCATGTCGTTCGTCGGCGAGCACGCGCCGCCGAAGCGCAGGGCCTTCCTCATGTCGTTCCCGCAGGCGGGCAGCACTCTCGCGAACCTCGCGGGCAACGCGTCGGCTTTCCTTCTGACGTGGGCACTTCCGCCCGCGGCGATGGAGAGTTGGGGCTGGCGCATCCCGTTCCTCGTCGCGGCACCGATGGGGCTCATCGGCTTCTACATCCGGCGCAGGCTGGAGGACACGCCCGCCTTCATGGCGTTGCAGGAAGAAGGGATGATCGCCCGCAACCCGCTGCGCGACGTGTTCAGCAAGGACAACCGCAGGCAGCTGGGTCTGGCGTTCGTGCTGCCGATGCTGAACAGCGCGGGGTTCTTCGTGCTCTTCGTCTTCATGCCGACCTACCTGACGAGTCAGCTGGGGTACAGCCGGCCGGACGGGCTCATCGTGAGCGCGGTGGCGCTGGCGTGCGCGACCGTCGCGATCCCGTTCTTCGCGCGCGTTTCCGACCGCATCGGGCGCCGGCCGGTGATGCTCACGTCGTGCGTCGCCATCATGGTGTTGTCCGTGCCGTGTTACCTGCTGCTCGGTGCGGGTGGCATGACGCTCGCCGTCGTCGCCGGCGGTGTGCTCGGCCTCGCCTTCGCCGGCAACTACTCGGTCATCCACCCGATGATGCTGGAGCTGTTCCCCTCGCACATGCGCACGACCGCGTACTCATTGGGCTACAACGTCACGACGGCGTTGCTCGGCGGCGCGGCCCCGCTCATCCTGAGCGCCCTGTACATCTCGTCGGGCAACCTGCTCCTGCCGGCGTTCTTCGTCGCGCTGTCGGCGCTCGGGACCGCGATCGCCGCCTACCTCAACAAGGAGACGGCGGGCAGGTCGCTGACGAACTTCGTCTGACTTGCCGTCCACATGCGACGATCCGGCGGTCCTCGATGAGGACCGCCGGATGGTGGCATGTGCAGGCGGTCAGGCGAGCGCGGCGGCCTGCTCCTCGGTCAGGGGAGCGGTCGGCAGTCCGCGCAGCAGGAGGAAGAGCTTCGCCGTCTCCTCCAGTTCTTCGAGGGCGTCCACGGCGGCGGTGAGGTCCGCTCCGGCGACGACCGGGCCGTGGTTGCTCAGGAGCATCGCGTGCCGGGTGGCCGCCGTCGCCTCGGCGAGGGACTCCAGGCTCGCGTCACCGGGAGCGTGGTACGGGAGAAGGGGAAGGCGACCCACGCGCATCGCGTAGTACGCGGTGAGCGGGGGCAGGACGTTGTCGGGGTCGAGGCCGCGCAGGCAGGAGATCGCCGCGCTGTAAGAGGAATGCGTGTGCACGACGGCCTGCGCGCTCGGGCGGGCGCGCAGGACGGCGGCGTGCAGGAACGCCTCCTTCGACGGTGTCGGGCCGGACAGGTGCGCACCGCGTTCGTCGACGAGCGACAGGTCGGCCGCTTGCACGGTGCCGAGGCTCGACCCGGTGGGGGTGACGAGGATGCCGTCCGCGGTCCGCACGGAGATGTTCCCCGTGCGGCCGTGGGTCAGGCCTCGGCCGAAGAGCGAGCGAGCCGTGCCGACGATGTCCTCGGCGGCCGTCACGGGCTGTCGTCCGAGGCGGTGAGCAGGAGGTCGGGCTCGCCGAAGTTGCCCGACTTGAGCAGCACGTCGAGCTTCTGGTCCGTGTGGATCCACGGCACACCCCTGGCTGCCTCCGATCCGACGATTCCTCCGCGGACACCGAGGGCGGCGACGACCGAACCCGACGTCTCACCGCCGGCGGCGACGAATCGGGTGACCCCGCGTTCGCGCAGTCCTCCCGCCACCCTGCCGACGGCCGCTTCGAGGATCTCCGCCGAACGCTCGACGCCGAGCGCGTCCTGCACCTCGCGGAGCTCGGCGGGAGGCAACGACGAGTAGATCAACGGTGCCGGGCCGGGCGGAAGCGCGTCGTACCAACCGAGTGCGCGCCGCGCGAGCACCTCCGGGTCGTCCGACGCGAGCGCGTCCAGGCGGTGCGCGGGGCGGTCCGCCTCCAGCATCCGGCCGACCTGTTCCAGCGTGCGCCGGGAACAGCTTCCCGCCAGGACGACGGCACGGCCGCTCGGTGCGCTCTCGTTCGCGGCAGGGCGTGCCGCGTGGTCCGGGGTTCGCGCGCGTGCGATCGCTCCCGCGAGCCCGGCGGCGCCGGCGACGAGAGGCTCGTCCAGAACGGCCTGCGCGATCGACAGCAGATCGCTTTCGGTTGCGGCGTCGGGGAACAGGTACCTGGTGCCGTGCAGGTGCTTCCGGATCGCCTCCGGGCCGCGGCTCACGACCTCGTGGCTCACAACGGCGCTGCGGCGTCCGGACTGCGCGTCCATGAGCCGGGTCAGCGCCGAGTCGCGCATCGGCGTGAGCGGGTGGTGGCGCATGGACGACTCGGACAGCAGATCGCCGTTCACGAACAGATGGCCGTTGAACGTCGTGCGCCCGTGCTCGGGAGTCGCCGGTGTCGTCACCACCGTGCCGGCCTGGACCAGGCCGGCGAGGGCGTCGAGGACCGGCCCGATGTTCCCGTGCTCGGTGGAGTCGAAAGTCGAGCAGTACTTGAAGTAGAGCTGCCGTGCGCCGATGGTCCGCAACGCGGTGGCGGCGCCGAGCGACCACGCCACCGCGTCGCGCGCGGGAACGGTCCGGGACTTGAGTGCGATCACGACGACGTCCAGGCCGGACTCCACAGTGGACGGATCGGGGGTGCCGAAGTAGACGCCGCACCGCATCCCGCCGCGGCGGAACGCCACGGCGACGTCCGTGGCGCCCGTGACGTCGTCGGCGATGACACCGATCATCGCTCGGCCCCGCCGGGCACGAGCCGGCGCAGGGCGGCCGCCGCGCTCTTCGGACCGGAGACGACCGGAAGCCCCACGGCCTCCTGCAGCGCGTCGCCCGCGGGAGCGAGGGAGTACTGGGCGAGGAGGACGGCCTCGACGCCGGCGGGCCGCACCGCGCACGCGTCCGCGAGCGCCGTCACCAGGGCGGCGTGGTCACCGGCCTTGACCGCGTCCATCGCGGCGGGCGCGGAGAGACCGGCGACGCGGGTGCTCACCCCCGCCTCCCGCAGCGCCGTTTCCAGGCGCCGCACGGAGTCGTCCCGCGCCGCGTCGAACGAGGCGAGCACGAGCACCGACGCCCAGCCCGCCGCGGCGATGTCGGCGAAGGCGGCCTCGTCGGGCGCCAGCACCGGTACACCGGCACGGGTCGCCTGTGCGACGGGGCCGTACAGCGAGCAGGTGAGCAGCACGCCGTTCGCCTCCTCCGCCAGGGCGTGCTCGATGAGCCGCTCCATGCGGCGGCGCAGGGCGTCGTCCAGGCCGCCGCGATCGTCCGCGTCGGCGAGGAGCCGGTCGTCGAGGACGTTCCACACGACGGCGCCGGGCAGCGCGTCGCGCAGTGCCGCCTCCGCGGGCGCGACGGCCGCCGCCACGGCACTGATCAGTGCGATCTTCGGGGTGGTGCTCATCCCGCGAGCTCCTTCATCCAGGTGAGCCCGTCCGTGGTGCCGGTGGCGGGCTGGTACTCGCACCCGATCCACCCGTCGTACCCGGAGGCCTCGACGGCGCGGAACAGGGTGGCGTAGGCGATCTCCCCGGTGCCGGGCTCGTGACGCCCCGGCACGTCGGCGATCTGCAGGTGCAGGGTCGTGTCGTAGTGCGTCTCGAAGGTGCGCACGAGGTCACCTTCGTCGATCTGGACGTGGTAGAAGTCCATCAACTGCCCGACGACGTCGTCGCCGACGGCCTCGACGACCGCGGCGGCGTGCGCCTGCGACCGCAGCACGAAGCCGGGCGCGTCGCGCTTGTTCTGCGCTTCGAGCAGCAGCCAGACGCCGGTGCCCCTGGCCTGTTCCGCGGCCCAGGCGATGTTGGCCACGTACCGCGCGAAGGCGCGTTCGGCGCTCACCCCCTCCGGCACGATGCCGCCGACCACGTGCAGGAACCTCGCGCCCAGGACGGTGGCGTACTCCAGCCCGTGGAGCACGCCGTCGCGGTACTCCCCGGCCAGGTCGGGAAAGCACGCGTACCCGGACCTGGTCGGGGATCCCGCCGGACCCATCGGGGTGTTGATGAGGATCTGCTCGAGCCCGGCGTCGTCGAGCAGCGCCCGCAGCCGCCGTGCCTCGTACTCGTAGGGGGACGCGTACTCGACGGCGGCGAAACCGGCTCGGGCGGCGGCGTCGAACCGCTCCACGAACGGCAGTTCGGTGAAGAGCCACTTGAGGTTCGCGGCGAACCGCAGGTTCGTCATCGCGGTGCCCTCAGGACACGGGCTCGAGAGCGGTGAGGCGGTACGCCCGTGCCGCCTCGGGACCGCTGATGAACTCGACGAACGCCGCCACGTCGGGGTTGCCCGCCGAGAACGCGGCGGTGCCCGCCGAGAACTCGGTCCACTTCTGCACGTCCTCCGGCAGGGGGCCGACGATGTCGGCGCCGTCCACGTAGAGGAGCTCGCTGAGCTGCTGCACGGCGAGATCGGCCTCGCCGCTCTCCAGCGCGGTCGCCGTGAAACCCTTCTCCAACACGGTGGCCCTCGGCAGCACGACCTCCCCGAGACCGAGGCGCTTCACCAGGTCCACGAAGTAGATGCCGCTCTGACCCGTCCGCGAGTACGCGACCGAACGGGCGGTGCTCAGCGTCTTCACGAGGTCGTCCGTCGTGTCGATCGCCGGGTGGTCCGCGCCGCGCGCGACGGCGAGCCCGATCCCGGTGCGCACGATCGGCCGGGGTCCTGCGGCGACGACACCGCTCGCGATCAGGGCGTCGAACGACGGGGTGGCCGCGATCATCACGTCGAAGTGCTCACCGGCGTCGAGGCGCCGCAGCAGCTGGACGGTGGGGTCGTAGACGGGGACGACCCCGACCCCGGTGCGCTCGGTGAACGCGGCGAACAGGTGGTCGTCGAACGCTTTGCGCGTCGCCAACCCGCTCATCATGACAATGGATCGGTCTGACACAGTCGTTTGTCCTATCTCGACGGTCGGGCTGTTTCTGTTGGTGGCGCGGCGTTTCGCGCCTTCAGACGAGCGTGGTGCGCGATCGCGCGGCCGTTGACGGCGGCCGGGGGGATCTCGCCGGAGAGCGCCGCGAGGACGGACTCCGCCGCCGACGTCCCCGAACGGAGACGGCCCTCCACCGTGGCTCCGGCGACGTGCGGGGTGAGAAGGAGGTTCGCGACACCGCGCAACGGGCTGTCCGCGGGCAGCGGTTCGTGTTCGAAGGTGTCGAGCGCGGCGCCGGCGAGCGCGCCGGAATGCAGGGCGCCGACCAGGGCGGACTCGTCGACGACACCGCCGCGGGCGGCGTTGACGAGCACGGCTCCCGGCTTCATCAGGGACAAGGCGCGGGCGTTGATCAGATGGCGTGTGCTGTCGTCGAGGAAGACGTGCACCGTCACGGCATCGGCGCGTGCGAGCAGTTCCGGCAGCTCGACGAGCGGCACCCCGGCGAGCGCCGAGCCGACGTGGGGGTCGTGCGCGAGCACCGTCATGCCGAACGCCCGCGCGAGTTCCGCGACGCTGCGGCCGATCGTTCCCAGGCCGATCACCCCGAGCGTCTTGCCGTGCAGCTCCCGCCCGCCCGCCTGCGGCCACTCCCCGCGCTGCACCGCGGCGCCCAGTTCCGGGACGTGGCGCACCAGGTTGAGGAGTGCGGCGATGGTGAACTCGGCCACCGACAGGCGGTTCACGCCCGGCGTCGCGCAGACCGCGACGCCGAGCGCGGTCGCCGTCGCCACGTCGACGTTGTCGTGGCCGACGCCGGTGCGGGCCACGACCTTCAGCCGTGACGCGGTGTTCAGGACACGCGCGTCGCACGGTTCGACACCGGCGATGATCGCGTCGGCGTCCTTCACGACGTCCGCGAGCGACCACCCCCGGTGCGCGAGATCGGCCGGCCGCCCGAACACGACGTCGTGTCCGGCGCCGGTGAGCATGCGGTGCACATGATCTTCCTCAGCCAGCCACGACGTCGTGACCAGCACTCGGTTCCGGCCCATCTCGCGCTCCGTTCCTCCGTGTCAGCGGGACAGCCGCTCCGCGAACGACGTGATCTCGTCGACCAGCTCGCGGGGTTTCTCCTCCGGTACGTAGTGACCGGTGCCGCGAATGGTCGTGCCGCTGACGTCGGTGCCGAGCGGGCGCATGTCGTCGAACAGCGCCGGCGCGGAACCGAGCTCACCGCCGATGGCCAGCACCGGCACCTGGATCAGCGCCTCGCGCAACTCCTTGTTGCGCTCGGTGTTCTCCTTGACCGCGCGGTAGTACCCGAGACTTCCGCGCAGACCACCGGGAGCGGCCAGCGTGCGTTCGTACTCCGAGATGTCCTCCGCCGTGAACGTCTCGCGCCAGCTCGCGGTCTTCCTGGCGAAGAACCACTCGATGAGGATCCGTTCGCGGCCCGCGACCAGGGCCTCCGGGAGGTCCGGGATCGCGTTGAACAGGAAGTGCCAGCTGCGCCAGCCGTCCGGGCCGACCGGCACCACCTCGGGCAGCGAGAGCCCGGCGATGTTGCCGTCGACGAACACGACGCCGGTCAGCGACTCGGGGTACCGGTGGGCGAACGGGTAGCTCACCCACGACCCGATGTCGTGCCCCACGAGCAGATAGCGCTCGTGACCGAGCTCCGCGAGCAGGTCGTGCAGGCGCTCGGCCGTCGTCCACGTGTCGAACCCGTCCTGCGGCACCTCCGAGTCGCCGAGACCGGGCAGGTCGACGGCGACGACGTGCCAGTCCCGCGCCAGCAGCGGGATCACGTGCCGCCAGGCGTGGAGGTTCTGCGGGAAGCCGGCGACGAGCACGACGACCGGCCCGCTGCCCGCCTCGACGACGTGCCAGCGCAGGCCGCTCGCGTGGACCGTGCGGTGCCGCGGCGTGGTGCTGTTTTCCTCGTGCGCCACGATCAGCGGTTCTCGGGGATGTACGCGACAGCCTCGATCTCGATCCGCAGGTCCGGGTTGGACAGTGGCGCGACGATCGTCGAACGCGCCGGGAACGGCTTCGAGAAGTACTCGCGGTAGACGACGTTCATCGGGTCGAACAGCGTGGCGTTCAACAGGAACACGGTCGTCTTGCACACGTCCGCGAGCGTGCCGCCCGCCGACTCGACGCCCGCCTTGATGTTGTCCAGCACCGCCCGCGTCTCGGCCGGGAAGTCGTTGGTGACCAGCGAGCCGTCCGCCCTGACCGCGATCTGGCCGGACAGGTAGACGTAGTCGCCGGCGCGCACCACGTGGGTGAGCGGGACCTCGAGCGGGGCGATGCCGGAGTTGGGGATTTCCTTGATCATGCCGGTTCTTCTCCTCTGTGACTGTTCCTGTGCGAGGTGGTCGTGGGCCGGGGAGCGAAAGGGGCTCAGCCCTTCTTCGCCCACCGGTCGGCGGGGTCCATGTCGAGGAGCCCGCCCTTCTCGGCCGCCGCCCAGAAGGCGTGGTCGGCATGGTGCACGATGCTGTTCAGGGTGCTGCGGTAAACGAGTTCGCCTTCCCCCGAATGTGTGCCGCAGACGTGCGCGAGCTCTTCGGGCAGTCCCACCGTCAGTGCGATGTGGACTCCGTAGACGGAGTGGCGGATCGCGGGGAAGCCCGCCCTGCCGGGATCCTTCTTCCACCGCGCCTGGTTGGCAGGGCTGTTCTCGAACGGCTTGCCGAGGTCGTGCAGGACTCCCGCGGCGTAGAGCGTGTCGCGGTCGAGGCCGAGCGGACCGAGCACCCGCTGCAGTTCCTCGCCCAGGGCGACGGTCAGCAGCCCGACTCCCCGGACGTGCGTGGCCTGCGTTCCGTCGCGCAGCGCGGGGGAGTCCGGGTTGGCCGACCCCGGCATGTCCTCAATGGACTCGAACTCGGTCTGGCTCAGGGAAAGCGCCCACGCCTCCACGACTCTGGCCGCGAGGTCCTGGTCGGCGAAGTCCGCCAGCTCGGGCAGGCTCGCCCTGACTCCGGCGCGGATGTGCTCGATGTCTGCCATGAGGCAATACTATAGCATTCAGTCAAACGCTGTAGTACTTTCCTGTTGTGACTACTTTTACTCACTCGCGGGGCGGAGCGGCGGCGCACACCGTGCGGGAACTGCGCGACGGACTCGCGGACGGCCGGTGCACGGCGGTCGGCCTGGTGGACCACTACCTGCGTGAGATCGACGCGACGGCCGAGTCGGTCAGCGCGTTCGTGGAGGTCTTCGCCGCCGACGCGCGCAGGCAGGCGGAGGAGAGCGACGGGCGGCGCCGCGCGGGCGGTCCTCTCTCGGCCGTCGACGGCATCCCGTTCGCCGTCAAGGACATCATCGGCATCCGCGGGCGGAGGATGTCGGCCGGCTCCCGGGCCGTCGACATCGTCCCGGAGGAGGACTCGCCGATCATCGCGCGGCTGCTCGCGGCCGGCGGGATCGTCCTGGGCACGACCAGGATGCACGAGCTGGCGTACGGCCCCTCCGGCCTGAACGACTTCGACGGGGGCGCGCGCAACCCGCGCTATCCGGGGATCATCCCCGGCGGTTCCAGCAGTGGTTCCGCGGCGGCCGTGGCGGCGGGCCTCTCGCCCATCGCCTTCGGTTCCGACACGGGAGGGTCGATCCGGGCACCCGCGTCACTGTGCGGGATCCACGGCTTCAAGCCGAGTTACGGCCTGCTGCCGACCGGCGGTGTCCACCCGACCGCCCCGACGCTCGACCACCTCGGCTTCCTCGGCGCCTCGGTGGAGGACCTGCGGATCGTGATGAGCGTGTTCGCGGGCAACGGTTTCCTCGACGGGCGGGCCGCCGGACGCAGGCTCGCCGCGTTCGAGGATCCCGGCCTGGAGGTGGACCCCGCGATCGCGAAAGCCCTGCGCGCCACCCTGGACGCGCTGTCGGACCGCGGCTGGGAGGTCGAGTCCGTGACGGCGCCGGCCGGGTTCGACGTCATGGACGTGTCCACGACGATCATGGCCTACGAGGCCTACCGCGTGAACAAGGAGCGGTTCGAGAAGACGCCGGAGCTCATCGGAGCCGATGTGCGCGAACGGCTCGACGACGGTTCCCGCGTCACACGTGCGCAGTACGAAGCCGCCCTGCAGGAGGTGGACCGGGTGCGGGAGGAGGTGTCGGCGCTCGCCGCGCCCTACGACGCCCTGGTGAACGCGACCATTCCCGTGGCCGCGCCGAGCGTCGAAGCCGCGGTGCGGCCGGACGTGAGGCGCATGCTCATGCGCAACACACGACTGCAGAACCTGATCGGCGCACCGGCGATCTCGCTGCCGGGTGCGCACGGCGGACCGAATCCGTGGGGAGTGCAGCTGTTCTCGTCGCGCGGGACGGACACGGCGTTGCTGGCCACCGCCGCTGCCGTCGCCGCCGATCTGGAGGCCTGATTTCGCGTGGTACGGGCCCGTAGAACGTACGATTGCGGCAGATAGTATAGTAAATATGTGACACCGATGTAACCTGTCGGTGTCGTGCGGGACGGCACGCCACGAGCCGTCGACGAGGCGATGGGGGTGGATCCTTGGCCAAGGTCCCGTTGGCAGACCGGATGTACGAGGTGCTGCTGACGCAGTTGATGGACGGGACGCGCAAGCCGGGCGAACCGCTCAACATCGGCGCGATCAGCCGTGAGCTCGAGGTCAGCCAGACACCCCTGCGGGAAGCGCTCGCGCGCCTGGAGCACTCCGGACTCGTGCAGCGAGAGGCCCTGCGCGGCTACTTCGTGGCGCCCGTGTTCACCAAGCGCGAGATGACGAAGCTCGCCGCCGCCCGCGAGCTGATCGAGCCGGCCATCGCGGCCGAGAGCGCGCTGCGGCGCACGCCGGAGTTCCTGGCCGAGCTCGCCGTCACCATCGACGAGCTGGCCGGGTCCGGGGCGAGCGCCGACACCGACTCCGACGCGTTCCGCCTGTACTGGAGCTCGGACGCCCGGTTCCACAGCCTGATCGCGGCGCAGGCCGACAACCCGTTCCTCGAAAGCGCCTTCCACGCGCTCAGCGGGCACGTGCAGCGGTTCCGGTTGTTCATGAAGGCCGGGCACGCGCACGCCGGTCAGGCCGCGGACGAGCACCAGCGCATCCTGGACGCGCTGGCCGCGGGTGATCCCGTTGTCGCGGCACGGGAAATGCTCTCGCACGTGAAGGCCGCGTCCGAGCGCGCGCTGGCGGAGCACGGCTGACCGGTCAGGCGCTCGACTCCGCGAGTTGGTGCTCGCGGGTGTCGTAGCGCCAGAACGGCCGCACGCACACCGCGGCGACGAGGACGACCGCGATGCAGAGCAGCGCGGCGCCGGACCACGCCAGCGTGAAGGTCGTGGCCGCCGCCATGAAACCGGCGCGCAGGTCGCCCAGGCGCGGGCCTCCGTTGACCACGACGGTGAACACGCCCTGCAGGCGCCCTCGCAGCCGGTCCGGCACGAAGGTCTGCAGGATCGCCTGGCGGTAGACCGCGCTGACGAAGTCCGCCGCGCCCGCGACGACCAGCAGGCCCACGGCCACCCAGAGGCTGTGGGCGAACCCGGCGACGGCGACGGCGGCCGACCACACCACCACGGCGAGCGTCAGCGCGACGCCCTGCCTGCGCACGCCGCCGATCCAGCCGCTCAGCAGCCCCGCCAGGATCGACCCGGCCGCGATCGCCGAGTAGAGCGGGCCCACACCGCCGTCGAACCGGGTCGCGGCGGCCTGCGGGAACAACGCCTCCGGCGTCGCCAGCACCATCGCGGCGATGTCGACGGCGAACGACATCATCAGCACCGGGTTGCCGCCCAGGAACCTCAGACCCTCCACAATGGACTTCAGGCCGGGGCGTCCGATGCGGTCCGCCACGGCGAACGAGGGTAGTCTTGCTGTGGCATAGAGCGAGGCGGTGAACAGCACGGCGTCGGTGGCGTAGGCGTAGGCGAACCCTCCTGGCAGCTGCACCAGGACACCCGCCAGCAGCGGGCCGAGCACCTGGCTCAGCGTGGACACCGTGTAGCTCAACGCGTTCGCGGCCGGCACCAGTTCGGCCGGCACCAGCAACGGCAGGATCGCACCCCGTCCCGACGCCGACACCGCGAAGCTGCCGGACTGCACGGCGACCAGCCCGAGGATCAGCACCGGCGAGCGCACGTCCGCGATGCTCTGCGTGAGCAGCGCGAGCGTCACGACCCACGAGACCGCGGACGAGACCAGGACGAGCTTGCGCCGGTCGACCGCGTCCGCGACCGCGCCGCCGTAGAGGCCGAACACCACGACCGGTATCAGTCCCACGACGCCGCTGAGTCCCACGGCCAGTGACGACCGCGTCAGTTCGTAGAGCTGCACCGGCACCGTCACCGCGGTGATCATCATGCCGACGACCGCGGTGCCCTGTCCGAGGAAGACCCGCCGGTACGCGGGGATCGACAGCGGCCGGGTGTCGGCGAAGAACCTTGCCATGCCGTCCACGATGATCGATCCGAGGCCGGAAGACTTCCGATAAACTGCCCTCTCGTGTCGCAATACCGCCATGAGGTAGGCGCTGGCTCCGTCATCGAGGCGCACCGGCATGACGGTGAGCACCAGCTGCTCTACGTCAGCAACGGCATCTTCGCGACGACCACCGAGCACGGCACGTGGGTCGCCAGCGCGCAGAGGGCGATCTGGACCCCGGCCCAGACGTGGCACGAGCACCGCGTCTACGGCCACGCCCTGGTGCACCTGTTCCGCTTCCCGCCTGGCGAGGCCCTGTTCCCCGGCGACCGGCCCACGATGATCGCGGTGCCGGGCCTGCTGCGCGAACTGCTGATGGCCTGCACCGAACCCGGCCTGCCCGAACCGGAGGCCCGCCGCCTGCGCGCGGTGATCCGCGACCGGGTCCGCCGCGCCGACCTGGCACCGCTGACGCTGCCGGCCGCCCGCGACCCGCGACTCGTGGACGCCTGCCGGTTGGTCACCGACGACCTGAGCCGGCCGCGCACGATCACGTGGCTCGCCGCGCGCACCGGCACCAGCGACCGCCACCTGGCCCGGCTGTTCCGCTCCGAGTTCGGTACCACGTATCCGCAGTGGCGCACCGGGGTCCGGGTGTTCCAGGCGATGATCGAGCTCAGCGGCGGCGCCACCGTCACCGAGACGGCGCACCGCTGCGGCTGGGCGACGACGAGCGCGTTCGTGGACACGTTCGCCCGCACGACGGGCCAGACCCCCGGCGCCTACCGGGCAGCCGAGGCGGGCTGAGCCACACCGTCCACATCAGACGGACGTGGTGACCGCCTGCTCCAGCGAGGACGGGCACGACGCCGCGTCCGGGTGGGTGGCGAGCTCGATCAGCAGGTCGAGCCTGCGGCCCGCGGCCTGGAGTTCGGCGAGCTTCGCGTCGAGGTTGGCGCGCTCGGTGGTCAGGCGGTCGAGCAGGTCGGGGCCGATGCGGCGGGCGTCGATGGCCGGCAGCAGCGTGACGATGAGGCGGCTGCTGAGCCCGGCGGTGTACAGCTCCTGGATGAGCCGCACGCGGTCCACCGCCGACTGCGGGTAGACGCGCTGGCCGCTGGCGGTCCGTTCGGACTGCAGCAGGCCCTGTTCCTCGTAGTACCGCAGGGCGCGCGTGCTCACGTTGACCTGCTCGGCCAGTTCTCCGATCCGCACTGTGCTCCTCGTCTCCGCGGCTTGCCCTTGACGTCAACGTCAAGTTTTAGCGTAGGCGACGCAGAGCGGGAGGGAACGCCCTCCCGTCCGAGGAAGGGAATGAGAATGGACGTCGCTGGTTCCACCGCGCTGGTCACCGGGGCCAACCGCGGCATCGGGCGCGCTTTCGTCGACGAGCTGCTGGCCCGCGGTGCCTCCCGGGTCTACGCCGCGGCCCGGCGCCCGGAGCTGGTCGAGGTCACCGACCCGAGGGTCACGCCGCTGCACCTCGACCTGCTGGACGAGAGGTCGATCGAGGCGGCCGCCGCCGCGGCACCGGACGTCACGCTGCTGGTGAACAACGCAGGCATCGCGACCGGCGCGGGCCTGCTGACCGGTGACCTGGCCGAGGTCAGGCGGGACCTGGAGACGCACCTCTTCGGCACGTTGCGCGTCATCCGCGCCTTCGTCCCGGCGCTGACCGCGGGCGGGGGAGCGATCGTGAACCTGCTGTCGGTGCTGTCCTGGGCCGCCACGCCCCAGGGTTCGGGGTCGTACTCGGTGGCCAAGGCCGCCGAGTGGAACATGACCAACGGCGTGCGCGTCGAGCTCGCCGGCAGGAAGGTCCTCGTCCAGGGCGTGCACCTGGGCGCGGCCGACACCGACATGATGGCCGGCAGCGACGCGCCCAAGATCGCCCCGGCGGACGTCGCGCGGGCGAGCCTCGACGGCGTGCGGGACGACCTGATCGAGGTGCTCGCCGACGACCCCAGCCGCTTCGTCAAGGCCGCGCTCGCCGGCGACCCGGCGCAGCTCTACGGCTGATCTACTTCCGTTACGACTCAAGGACTTCGATGCCGCGCGCTGATGTCAGTGGAATGACGTTCGAGTACGAGATCCAGGGCCCCGCCGGCGGTGAGGTGGTGCTGCTCGTCATGGGGGCGGGAGGACAGCTGACCCTGTGGCCGCAGGGGCTCCTGGACCTGTTGGTGGACAAGGGTTTCCGCGTCGTCACGTACGACGCCCGCGACGTGGGGCTGTCGGAGAGGGTGGACTCCGCGTACGGGCTGGGAGACATGGCAGCCGACGCGGCCGGACTGCTGGACGCGGTGGAGGTACCCGCGGCGCACGTAGTCGGCGTGTCCATGGGAGGCATGGTCGCCCAGCTCCTCGCCACCGACCACCCGGACCGGGTCCTGTCGCTCACGTCGATCATGTCGACGACGGCGAACCCGGAGCTTCCCGGTACGCCACCGGAACTGGTGGCCGCGTTCCTGACCGCACCTCCGGACCCCGGCGAGGACCTGGAGGTCTTCCTCGACCACTCGGTGGCGAACGCCCGGCGGACGCAGTCCCCTGCCTACCCGGCCGACGAGCGGTCGTTGCGAGAGCAGTTCGCCGGCGACTACCGGCGCGCCCACCACCCGGCCGGGCTCGTCCGCCACCACGAGGCGATCGTGGCCGCCGCGGATCGCCGCCCGAAGCTGAAGGGCGTCGCGGTGCCCGCGCTCGTCATCCACGGCGAGGAGGACCCGCTCGTCCCACCGGAGTGCGGGCGGGACACGGCCGCCGCCATTCCCGGTGCGGAACTGCTGCTCGTGCCCGGGATGGGCCACGACCTGCCGCCGCAGCTCCTCGCGCTGTTCGCGGACGCGATCGACGGTATCGCCCGCCGGGCTCGGGGTTGAGCCGGCGGGCGCCGACAGATGTCGTTCCCACCAGCCGGAACGCACGACATCGGTCGGCTGTGCCCGGCAGGCTCCACCACGAGACTGAGCAGCGGGTTTCGGCTGCCTGACGGACGGAGACGCGCATGGGGACCGACGTGGTCGTGATCGGGGCCGGCGTGATCGGCTCGTCGATCGCGCTCGAACTGGCACGCGCGGGACGCAGGGTGGTCGTGCTGGACCGGGCGCCGGGGGCGGGGCAGGGTTCGACGTCGGCGTCGAGCGCGATCGTGCGGTTCAACTTCTCGACCCACTCCGGGGTCGCGACGGCCTGGGAGTCGTACCGGTGCTGGCTCGACTGGGCGGGGCACCTCGGGCACGACGTCGGTGACCTGGCGGCGTTCCGCAGGACCGGGCTGGTGATGCTGGACGTCGACGCCGCTCCCCGCGGGGCCTGGTTGTCGTTGTTCGACCAGATCGGCGTGCCCTACGAGGAGTGGGACAGCGCGACGCTGGCCGAACGCCTCCCCGGTGTCGACACCGGTCGCTACTGGCCGCCGAAGCGGCTCGACGACGAGGCGTTCTGGGAGGACTCCGAGCGCTCGCTCGGCGGCGTGTACACACCGGACGCGGGATACGTCTCCGACCCCGGCCTCGCCGCGGTCAACCTCGCGGCCGCGGCGGTCGCGCACGGCGCGGAGTTCCGGTTCCGCAGCACCGTGGTCGCCGTCGACAAGTCCGGTGGACGGGTGACCGGGGTGCGGTTGGCGGACGGAACCCTCGTGCCCTGCGCGGTGGTCGTGAACGCGGCCGGGCCGTGGTCGGGCGCCCTGAACCGGCTGGCGGGCGTGGGGTCCGACTTCACCGTCGGCGTGCGCCCGATGCGGCAGGAGGTCGCGCACGTGCCGGTCGCGCAGGGCTACGAGGGCCCGGCGGTGGCCGACATGGACCTGGGCACCTACTTCCGCGGTGAGGTGGGCGGCGGCCTGCTCGTCGGCGGAACCGAACCGGAGTGCGACCCTCTGCAGTGGACGGACGACCCGGACGGCGTCGACGTCCACCCGACGGCCGCCGTGTTCGAGGCCCAGGTGACGCGGGCCGCCCGGCGGCTGCCGAACCTCGCCGTGCCGAACCGGCCGCGCGGCGTCGTGGGTGTCTACGACGTGGCCGACGACTGGACGCCGATCTACGACCGCACCGAGCTCGACGGCTTCTACGTCGCCATCGGCACCAGCGGCAACCAGTTCAAGAACGCGCCCGTCGTCGGGCAGCTGATGGCCAAGCTGGTCGGCGAGGTCGAGAACGGCGCCGACCACGACGCGCGACCCGTGCGGTTCCTCGCGCCGCGCACCGGGCTGGAGATCGACCTCGGCGCGTTCTCCCGGCGGCGCGGCGTGAACACCGCCAACTCGGGAACGGTGATGGGCTGAGGTTCAGCGGTCGCCTGCGGGCATGAACCGGCCGAACCAGTCGAGCACGCGCGTGCAGTGGTCGACCACGGCCGGGAACGTGCGGATGCCGTGCCCCTCGGCCGGGTAGACGACGAGCGCCGACTCGACGCCGTGGTCGAGCAGGGCGCGGTGGAACTGCCTGGCCTCGGCGGCGGGGGTGCACAGGTCCAGCGCGCCGGCGACGTTCAGGCACGGTGTGCGCACGTTCGCGACGTGGGTGAGCGGACTGCGGCTGTCGTACAGGTCGCCCGACGGTCCCGGCTTGGCGCGCAGGACGTTGGTGACGAACCGCGGGATGTTGCTGGAGGAGTAGATCGTCCGCCAGTGCGTCGCCGGGGCGACGGGGACCGCCGCCTTGAAGCGGTCGTCCTGCGTCACGAGCCACGAGGTCAGGTAACCGCCGTAGCAGTCGCCCGTCACCCCGATCCGGTCCGGGTCCACGAGGCCCAGGCCGGTGAGGTGGTCGATGCCCGCCAGCACGTCGGCGCCGTCGCCACCGCCGACGTCCTCGAAGACGGCCGCCGTGAACTCCCTGCCGCGGCCGGAGGATCCGCGCGGGTTGGGACAGAGCACGGCGTACCCGCGGCTCGCGAGCAGGGCGACGAGCGGGGTGTGGCCGAGCCACCGCGGGCGGAACCCGAAGACGGGCCCGCCGTGCAGCAAGACGACCAGCGGATGCGGCCCGTCGCGGTCCGGGGTCACGAGGAGCCCCTCGACCGTCTCGCCGTCCGGTGCCTCCCACGAGATCGCGGTGCAGTTCCCGATCTGGTTCCTGAGCACCTCGGTCCTGGCGTCGGCGGCGGTGGCCAGCACCTCGCTGCCGGTCGCGGACCGCCGCACGATCGACGGCGGTCGCCGGTACTCCTGCACGGCGGCGACGACCGTCTCGTCGGGCCGCACGTAGGCGTCCGCCCTGTGCAGACCGCCGAGACCTGCCTCGGTCGCCCAGAGCTCCTTGGACTGGCCGCTCATGACGTTGTGGACGCCGACGACGCTGTGCAGCCCGCGCACGCCGGTGAAGCTCAGCCGGCGGTCGTCGAGCCAGCGGACGGAGGTGACGTCGACCCGCAGGGTGTCGACCGTCCGCGCGCGACCGTCGCGGTCGAACAGCAGGAGGTCGCCCGCGATGACGTCGCGATCCGAGCAGTCCGCCTCGACGACGGCGACCCAGCGGCCGTTCGGGGACCCCGCGGGACGACCGAGCTGGCGGTCTCCGCGATGGAGTTCGGTGGTGACGCCGGTGGCGAGGTCGACGACGGCGAGACGGGCGACGTACCAGTCGCTCTCGGTGGCGCCGTCGGACTCGACGACGACCGCCCGGTTCGGTCCGGCCCAGCCGGCCTCCCACACCGTGCTGCCGGTCGGAACGCGGCGGCTGGTGCCCTTCCTGGCGTCCACGAGCCAGAGCGTCCGTCCCGGCGCCCTGCTGGTGGCGGTGTCGACGGACGGCAGCCAGTGGACCGAGCCGGCGGTACCGGGGCGCTGGCCCGAGCCCTCCGCTCCCGCGACCTCGGCACCGGGATCGGCGACCCCGGCCAGGATCGAGTGCCCCGACGGCGACCACGCGTACTGCTCGGCCACACCCGGCAGCAGGATCTGCTGGTAGCCGTGCAGGCCCTCGACGTGCAACACGTGGTGGCAGCGGCCGGGGTCCTTCGCCGCCAGGTAGGCGATCCACGCGCCGTCCGCGGACCAGGTGGCCGAGTGGGCGTCGGCCTTGCCGTCGCTCAGCAATGAGATCTCACCGTCGCGGATGCGGACGACGACCCGGCGCAACGGCTCGTCGAACGAGTCGCACACGGTGGCCGTGGCGACCACGTCCTGCCGGGAGGAACGGCCAGACACCTCGGTGAAGTCGGACGCCCTGACCCGGCCGGGGGAGTGCGCGAGCGTGAAGAACTCGGTGACCCCACGCCAGGTCGCGCTGTACCGGACGTCGTCTTCCATGGCTCTCCCGACCGCGGTGCTGTCCTCCTGCGAAACGTAGGCGCGCGGCGGCGGGCCGGCGAGTGACAGATGTCGCGTTGTGGTGACCCGACGCTTGACAACTGTCAGGGGCGCGACGGCGTCGCACCGCCGATGCTTCTCGGTCAAGGCACGGGGCCCGGTTCGGCGACATGTCCACAGAGGACGGTCCAGGGCTTCGCGCAGGAGTCACGGCTCGGAACCCCAGCCCACCCCAGCACCGTTCACCTCACCGCCGGTGACGGCGCGCCCTCTTCCGCCAGGAGGTAGCCGATGTCGACCGAAGTGGCAATCGACAGAACACGAACGACGAAGCACCCCACCGCGTCCGTCGTGGTTCTGTGCGTGGCCGCGCTGACCTACGCCACCCTGGAGGGCATGGTCGCGCCCGCGCTGCCGATCCTGCAGCAGGCCGTGGGCGCGTCCACCGCCGCCATCGCCTGGGTGTTCACCGGTCTTCTCCTGACCGGCACGGTCTCGGTGCCGCTGGTCGGGCGGCTGTCCGACGTGTACGGGCCGAAGCGGGTCCTGCTCGGCGTGCTGACCATCACCAGCCTCGGTGTCGTGTGCGCCGCGCTGGCGGACTCGATCGTGCTGCTCGCGCTCGGCCAGGCGTTGCAGGGCGTCGGGGTGGGGTTCGTGCCCCTGTCCATCACCGCGCTGAGCAGGCTGCGGGAGGGGTCGTCGGGCAAGGGCGGCGTCGGTCTCGTCATCGCCATGGCCGGACTCGGCACCATCGCGGGCGGCCTGCTGGCCGGTCCGCTGCTCGCCGCGTTGTCCTACCACTTCATCTACTGGATCCCGCTCGGCGTGCTGGTCCTCACCGGACTGGCCATGGTGCTCTTCCTGCCGGACACGAGGCCGGACACCGGGCAACGGATCGACTGGGCGGGCGCGGCGCTGCTGGCAGGAGGACTGATCGCGCTGCTGCTGGGCGTCACCTTCGTGCCCAGCGCCGGGTGGGGTTCCCCGCTGGTGCTGCTCCTGCTCGCGGCCGCCGTGGTGCTGCTGACCGCGTTCTTCGTCCTCGAACGGCGGATCGCGCAGCCGCTGGTCGACCTCAGGGCCGGTGGGCGGCCGGTGATCATCACCTACGTCGTCGGCTTCACGTCCGGCTGGGTGAACTCCGCGACGTTCGTGGTGCTGCCGCTGATCGTCGCCGCCCCGCTGGCCTCCGGTTACGGTCTCGGCGAAAGTCCGTTGATGACCGGTCTCCTGCTGACCGTGCTCGGGTTGTTCGGCGGGCTCTCCGCACCGCTCGCGGCTCCGCTGGAACGACTGGTGGGCGCGCGGAACCTGCTCGTGGTGTCGTGCGTGCCGCTGGTCGCGGCGCCGGCCGTCCTCCTGGCGGGGCAGCCCGGTTTCGGTCAGCTCGCCACCGCGTCCGCGTTGATCGGCATCGGCACCGGGCTCGGTTTTGCGCAGGCGATGAACGTCGTCATGGCGAACGTGCCGGCCGAACGCATCGGCAGCGCGAGCGGCACGGCCTACGTGATGCGGGGCGTCGGCGGCACGCTGGGCGCGCAGGTGACGGGAAGCCTCCTCACCATCGCGGTCCTGCCCGAGCTCGGGGTCTCCGCCTGGAGCGGCTTCGTCACCGCCCTCGCCATCACGGCCGTGATCGCGGTCGTCGCCTTGGTCAGCGCGGCGGCCCTGCCGCGCGGTCGCAGCGCGAACTGAACCAGCGCGAGCTGAACCATCTTTAGGAGACACACCATGAAGAAGCACTCCCCGCCGCAGCGAGTAGTGGTGGTCGGCGCCGGGGCCGTGGGGCTCTCGTGCGCCTGGTACCTGCAGGAGCACGGCGCCGACGTCACCGTCCTCGACCGCTCCGGCGTCGCGGCGGGCGCCTCGTGGGGCAACGCCGGCTACCTCACGCCGGCGATGACGGCACCGCTGCCGGAACCCGCGTTGCTGCGCGAGGGAGTGCGCGGTCTGCTCAGCCCCGGCTCGCCGGTCGCGGTGTCGAGGCGGCTGTCCGCCTCGACCCTGGCGTTCATGGCGGGCTTCACCCGGAACTCGACGGCGTCGCGGTGGCGGCGGGGGATGATCGCGCTGGGACCGTTGTGCGTCGGCAGCCTCGGCGCGTTCGGCGAACTCGTCGACGGAGGCGTCGCGGCCGACGTCCACGAGGGAGACATCCGCATCGGGTTCCAGGCCGGCGAGGACCCCTCCGGCCTGGAACACGAGCTGGCCGCGTCCCGCGCGGCAGGGCAGACCGTGGACTACCGGTACACCCACGGACACGAGCGGCCGTTCTCCTCCAGGGTGGAACGGGTCCTGCACCTCGAAGGCCAGCGCTTCGTGGCACCCGGTCCGTTCGCCGAGGCGCTCGCCGACTCCGTGCGCAAGCGGGGCGGCGAGATCGTCGAAGGCGCCCACGTGCGGTCCACCGGGTACGGGCCGCGCGGCCTGCAGGTCGAGACGTGGACCGGACCGGCCCACCACGCCGACGCCGTCGTCCTGGCCACCGGCGCGTGGCTGCCGGAACTCGGCCGCCGGCTCGGGGTGCGGGTCCCGGTCCAGGCGGGACGCGGTTACTCGTGCAGCATCGCGCTCGCGGAACCGCTCGCCGCTCCGGTCTACCTGCCCGGTGTCCGCGTCGCCCTGACGCCGTACGGGGACCGCGTCCGCGTGGCGGGCACGATGGAGATCGCCGACCGCGACGCGCCGTTCCACCGCGGCCGGCTCGACGCGATCCTGCGCTCGATCCACCCCCTGGTCGACGGCGCCGACTGGAGCGACGTCCGGGACCCGTGGGTGGGCGCACGGCCGCTGACGCCGGACGGGCTGCCGTTGATCGGTCAGTCCGCAATGGACGGTGTGCACGTCGCCGGCGGCCACGGCATGTGGGGCCTGACCCTCGGGCCCGTCACCGGCAAACTGCTGGCACAGCAGGTGATGACGGGGTCCGCGCTGCCCGAGCTCCGCCCCTTCGACCCGCTCCGCTCGCCCTGGAGCGGAGCCGTGTGAGGTGACGGGTGTGAGGCCCTGGACGGGGCCTCACACCCGTCACTTGACGACGGTCTCGTGGGTGACCATGACACCGACGGTCGAGAAGTCGATGAAGTTCGGCTCGTCGGGCCGCACCTTGCTCAGGTAGTTCTCCGACGCGAAGAACGCGTCGTGGTCGGCCCAGGTGTCGAACCAGATCTCGGTAAGCCCGTCGTGCGCGGGCTCCGGGTAGTTCTCCGCGGCGACCGGGTGCGAGACGGTGTACCGGCGCACGTACCGGTCGGCCTCCGGGATGGAGGTGAACAGCGGTGCGTGGACCTCGCGGTGGTGGCGCTGGAAGTCCTCGGCGCTCATGCCGGGGACGCGGTTGACCAGGAAGGCGAGCTTGATCACGGAAAGCCTTTCGCGGCAAGGGTTCTGAGTCGTGCGCTCGCTACGCTAAACAGTGACATCAATGTCAGGGTCAAGCGGTGAGATGAGGGCCACGTGCGCATCGGTGAGCTTGCTGCTCGTACCGGGGTGAGCCGCCGGTCGTTGCGGTACTACGAGCAGCAGGGCCTGTTCGTGTCGACCAGATCGCCCAGCGGGCAGCGGTTCTACGAGGACGAGCACGTGCGGCTCGTGCGCCTGATCCAGACCTTCTTCGCCGCGGGACTGACCAGCGCGACCGTGGCCGAACTGCTGCCCTGCCTCGCCACCGCCCCGTCCGCACAGGTCGCGCGGGACGCCGAGGCCGTCATGGTGCGCGAACGGGACCGTCTGCGCGGCGTGGTCAGCGAGATGACGAGCGCGATCGACGCCCTCGAAGAGCTGATCGCGTCCACGGCCCGGTACGCGCGCCGGGCGTGACCGTCCGCCGGCTGAAGACCGCCGAGCCAGCTCTACTCGCTCCGCGTGTGCTGCTGAACGTGGTCGCGGAGGTGGCGCCGGTTCGGCAGGTTCAGGCGCGCGTAGATGTTGCTCAGGTGGTACTCGACGGTCTTGGTGCTGACGAACAGCTCGCCCGCGATCTCCCGGTTCGTCAGCCCGCGGCCGACCAGCAGCGCGATGGTGTGCTCACGGCCGCGCAGCGCGAGCGTGCCGGTCTCCGGCGCGGGCGGCACCGGGGCGGGCGGCACGGGACCGGGCGGCGCCTGCACGGGGGACGGGAGGAACTGGTGGGCCAGCGCGGTCGCGCCCAGAGCGTCCAGGCGTTGCGCGGCGGACCGCAGCAACGCCCAGGAGTCCTCGCCCGCCGGGTTCCGCGCGACGGCCAGGGAGTGTTCGAGACGGGCCCGGTGCAGCGGCACCTCGTCGACCCCCGGTGCCTGCTCCAGGCCCGACCGGTAGGCCAGGACGGCTTTGGACGGGTCCCCGGCCGCCTCCAGCAGACGTCCTTCGAGCCACGCGTGGACGAGCCGGAGGTAGTCGATCCTCCCGGCGAGGTCTCCGAGGTCGGCGAGCGCCTCCTCGGCCCTGTCGAGGTCACCGGTGTCGATCAGGGCCTCGACGTACACCGGCAACCACCAGGCGGCCGACGCCCGTTTCATGCCCCGATCGGGCAGCATCGTCACCGAGGACAACGCCCTCAGCATCCTTTCGCTGTCGCCCTTGGCCTGGGCGAGCAGCGCCCGGCTCAGCGCGACGACCGGGAGCGAGAACCTCAGGAAGCCCGCGGAGAGACCGGTGAGAGCGCGTTCGGCGGTCTGCAGCATCGCCTCCGCCTGTTCGTGGTCGCCCCTGCCCGCCGGGACCCAGGAGGCGATCGCGAAGACGAAGGAGACCGCCCACGACCTGTCGTCCGCCGTCACGGCCGAGACGGCCCTGGTCGCGCTGTCGAGGGCGGTGTCCCAGTCTCCCAGCAGGTACGAGGCGGCCGAGGAGCACGCGAGAGCGAGACCTCCCGGCACCGCGTCGAGCTCGCGTCTGCCGGCCGTCAGGTCCCCGTCCCACACGTGCAACATGCCGGAGGCCGTCAGGAGGTAGGCGCCGAACGGGCTCGGCCCGGCGTCCTGGCGGCTCGTCCCCGCCATCGCGTTGATGCCCGCGCGGGGTCCCTCGCAGAACGCCACCCCCATGCCGGCCAGCGCCCGCGCGCGGGCCGTGAGCCAGAGGTCGGAGACCGGACCGGACAGCACACGGTCCAGCACCGGGAACGAGCGCTCGCAGTCGGAGTTCAGGAGCTCCAGGCCGAGCCACGTGCCGGCCATCATGAACACCCACTCCATGCCCTCGACGCCCTCGGTGGTCGCCATCGCGCGGAACAGCAGGCCTTCCACGTCACCGGCGGTCCCGTTCATCACGCCGTGCGCGCCCAGCACCAGATCCTTCAACGGGCTCGGCGCGCAGTCGCGGACCTGGGGCAGCAGCGCGGTGACCTTGGAGCAGTCGTCGATCCACATGCTGTAGGCGGCCGCCGTCAGCAGACGGCACTCCCTGGTCCACTGGCTCTCGGACAGCTTGGACGCCCACAACAGCAGGGTGCTCGCCCGGTTCAGGCGCCCAGCGCGCCGGTGGACGTGCGCGGCCTGCTCGACCTCGTCCGCCAGCCGTTCGGACGGTCCGGTGGAGCGCACGGCGATCCGGTGGCGCCACGACGTGTCGCCGCAGGTCGCCTCGGCCGCCGCCTCGTGCAGCTGCCGCAGTCGCTTCGGCGTGATCATCGCGAGCACCGCGTCGCGCTGGGAGGAGTGCCGCACGGCGACGGGCGTCGTCCTGTCGGAGGGCCACCACTCCACGAGCCCGGCCCGCACGAGGTCCGCCAGCGCGCGGACCGGGTCCTCGACCCTGCCGATCGCCGCGACGACGTCGAGCGGACCGCGGCGGTCCACGACGGCCACGGCCTCGACGAGGCTCCTCGCGTCGGCGGGAAGACGCAGCAACTGCTGGTACACCATGAGTTCCAGCGAACCGGGAACGCCGTCGAGCACGGACTCCGAGCCGCACGCGGACGCCGGTACCGCCGGGCTCCGCCGGACGGGCATCGGCCGGTCGTGGCCTGAGGTCAGCTCAAGCCTCGTGCCGTCGACCTCCGCCAGCAACCCGGACAGTTCGGCCGCCACCGCGGGGCTGGTGTCGTCCGAGCGCAGGACCAGCGCGGTCATCACGGGGGCGATGCCCAGTTCGCGCACCAGGAGACCCAGGGCGCGCATCGAGGCCACGTCCACCCACTGGGCGTCGTCGACGACGAGCACTGCCGGGCCCGCCGACCTCAGCCTCCCCGCGAGCACGGTCAGCTGTTCCGCCACACCGACGGGATCCGCGCCCGGTGACAGGTCGCGCAGCAGCGGCAGGCCGTCGAGGTACAGGCGGGGCATGCCGCTCAGCAGCAGGCTGAGCGCGGCGAACGTCCTGCCCGCGGTGGGGACGGGACAGCGGGCGTTGAACACCAGGGGAAGCGGCGAGCTGGCGTCGAGCCAGTCGTCGACCACGGTGGACCGTCCGGGGCCGGGCTGGTCCACGACCAGCACCAGCCGGGACGTTCCCGACCGCATGATCTCGTTCAGCCGCAGGAGTGCCGCGTTCCGTTTGAGCTTCAGCGGGGAGCTTCCGCGGTTCATGATCCAGTCACCACGCCTCGTTGGTGCCGCCGCTCGTCACACCGCTCGGGTGCGGCGTGACGGCGGCGGGGTCTGGGGGTTGGGGTGTCGCTACTGGTCCGTGACGGCGAAGGGGTTGGTGTCGGTGTGGTGGTGTCCCCAGACGCTGGCGCGGCCGAAGTCGTGGGGGGTCCAGTCGTGGGGGACGGTGATGCCGCCGCAGCCGATTTCGAGGTGGAAGCCGCTGGGGTTCTTGACGTAGAACGAGAGGGCTTTGTCGTTCATGTGGCGGCCGAGGCTGATGGAGATGGGGACCTTGTTGGCCTGGGCGCGGTCGTGGGCGCGGCCGACGTCGTCGATGCCGGCGTGTTCGAACTCCAGGTGGTGGATCGACGCCGTCTCCGCCGTGCCCAGGGCGATGCTGTGGTGGGTGGAGTTGCAGCGCAGGAAGAACAAGCCCGGTGACCGGTAGTCGGTGAGCTCGAACCCCAGCACCACCTCGTACAACTCACGCAACTCGGCGAGTTTCGGGCTGGCCAGCACCAGATGCCCCAACCCCGTCACCCCCGGACCACCCGCGGGGCGTTCGGCGGCGACGCGGGCCTTGAACTCCCCGACCGCCAACTCCACGCGGAACCCGACCGGATCGGTGAACCACCGCAGATGCGTCGCACCCCGCAGATCACGCTCCTCGTCGGTGCCCTCCGCGACGACGTAACCGGCGCCGGTCAGGCGGCCGGTGAGCCGGTCCAACTCCGCGGGAGTGTCCACGAGCCAGCCGATCTCACGCGGCGAGTCCACCGCGGACGGGTAGAGCGCGAGGCGGTACTTGAACTCGTCCATCTCCGCCAACGCGATCGTGTCCGTACCCGACTTCGCATCAGTGACACCCACACCCAGCGTGCGCCACAGCAGATCGGTCCACGCGTCCACGTCGGTCACGTTCAACCCGACATAGCCCAGCTTCCTGATACCCACGACGTCACCCCTTCGCCGCTGCGGTCACGCCGCCTTCGAGGAACTCGCGAACGATGTGGTTGAACTCGGGCGCGCGCTCGTACTGGACCCAGTGGCGGCAGTCGGGCAGGACGCGGAGCTCCGCGTTCGGGATGCCGTGCAGGATCCTGGGCGCCCAGGACAGCGGGACGGTCTGGTCGTCACGTCCCCACACCAGCAGCACCGGCGCGCTGATGAGCCGGAGGTCGGGCGTCAGGTCGCCGAAGTTCGGCGGGATCGGCAGTTCGGGGTGCGCGCGCAGGCTCGACTCGTACCGCTCGTCGATGAGCTCCTCGGTCGCCAGCGTCTCGTCGAAGACCATGAGGCGCACGAACTTGGCCATCTCGTCACGGGACGGGTCCTTCGCGGCCATGTAGCCGAAGAGGTGCTCAAGTCCGACGGGCCACGGCGGCGCGTCCGTCGGCAGCACACCGCCCGGCGCCATGAGGACGACCCGGTCCACGAGCTCGGGGTACTTCATGGCGATCCGCATCGCGACGGCGCCGCCGTAGGAGTTGCCGACCAGGTGGGTCCGCTCGATCCCGAGGGTCTTCAGTGCGCGCACGACGCGGTCCGCCGCGTGGAAGATCAGCGGTTCGTCGCTCTCCGGCCGCTTGGAGCTGCCCCAGCCGGGCAGGTCGACCACGATGCTGCGGAAGTCCGCGAACGCGGGCAGGTTCCCGCCGAAGTTGCTCATCCCGGTGGCGCCCGGCCCGGAGCCGTGCAGCCACACGACCGGATGGCCGGTACCGATGTCGGTGTAGGCCAGTTCCGCGTCTCCGACATCCACTGTGCTCGTCATGGTGCGGTTCCCATCGTGTGTATGTAACGCTCACTCTACATCGGTGGGAAGATCGTATCCAGAGCTGATGGGAGGTCATGGCTCAGGGAGGAGGCTGGCTGCGGCCGGGGTCCGTTGTGGATGGTTCCGGCCGGATGCCCGTTCTCTTGTATGTAGTGATCACTCTAGGATGTGGGGATCAGGGCCGACACTCCGGTCGCCCGTTGACAGACGGTCGGCAAGGTCCACTTAATATGAACTCATGGTGAGGGAATCCGGCTCCGCGCCGACTGCCGCGGGTCTGAGCAGTCGCGACGACATTCTGAACGCGGCTCGTGCTCTCATCGGCGAAAAGGGCTATGACGGCATGGCCATCTCGGATCTGTGCGCGAAGTCGGGCCTTCCGGCGAGCTCGATCTACTACCACTTCGGAAACAAGCTCGGCGTGCTCGCCGCTCTTCTGGAGCGCACGTTCGAGGAACTGCACGCCCTGTTCCCCAGCCCGTCCGCGTTCGACCACCTGGCGCCGATCGAGCGCCTGGAGGCCTGGTTCTCCGCCGCGTGCACGTCGCTGGACGAGCGGCCGGACTACCTCAGGCTCCTGGTCGCCGTCGCCGTCGGCCCGCAGAAGGACGCCGAGGCGGTCCAGCCGACCGTGCGCCGCATCCGGGACAACGCCCACGGGTCCTGGGTGAACGCGCTCACCCCGATCTTCGCGCCTGACGGTGCCAAGGCGGACAAAGCGCTGGTGGCGGAGCTGGCGGTGCTCGGGCGAGCGCTCACGGACGGCCTCGCGGTGTCGAACAGCTTCGACCGGCTCGCCTACGGAGCGGAGGTCGGCGCGTTCCTCTCGCTGATCCGCGGCCTGGCGAAGTCCCGCGGCGTCGCGGGGGCGTGATCGCCGGCCGGCGAACCGGAGACACGACCGAGCGGCCCGCTCCGGCTTCGTGCCGGGGGCGGGCCGCTCGGGTGTTCCGGTGTTCACTTTCCCGGAACCGGGAAAGTGCGGACAGGTCGGTGTCGTGAGATGTTTCGAGCAGAGATCCAGGACGTCATCGTGAACGTCCAGGAACAGGTGCGACGCGACGAACGAGGAATTCCCCCACCCGTGCAGCGTCCCATTGCACAATGAGTGGTTCGACGAGTCTGGTCACCGGAAGTGAACTGTTGCCTGACCGGGTTCTCAGATCAGGAGAAGTCCTCCCACCACCACGCGATGCTCGGCGGTACCGGCCGGCCGTCGTGACCGGCGGGCTGCTTCGCCCAGTCGACGTCGACGGGGGAACCCGCGGTCTCCGGGAGGGGACCGTCACTCAGGTAGCGGGGGATCGTCAGCCCCCACTCCGCGTTGCCGCGGATCGCCCACCGCAGGCCCTGCAGGTACCGCAGCAACGCCGCACTGCCGCCCCGCCTCGTCCGCTCCTCCACCTCCACGAAGCGGCAGAACACGCGATCACGCAACGCCGTCGCCTCCGCGATGGCCTCCGGCAGCGACAGACCCTCGCCCATGAGCGCGGTGAAGACGTTCTGCTCGGTCTGCCCCAGGCGCAGCTCCTTGACGATCGACTGCCGGTCGTTGTCGAGGGCCACGATCACGATCACCATCTCGGTGAGCGCCCGCACGGCGGCGGAGTCCCACTCGTGCGCGGGGACCTCGTTGCGGTGCGCGAACTCCAGAGCCGCGATCAGCGGCCCGACACCGACGGCGCCGCGCCGCATCAGGAGATACCCGTCCAGCCCTGGGAAGACGTTCCTGCTGCGGTTGCTCACCTGCCACTGCACTCCGAACAGGTACGAGCAGTGCGCGGCGTCCATGCGCTGCAACTGCGTGGGAGTGCCGAGCCGGTGGAAGCGCGCGGAGACGTCCTGCATCGCCGCGAGGTAGTGGTCGAGCCGCGGGTCACCCGACTTCAGCAGGGTCGGCACCTCCCACGCCCGCTGGACGTATCCCGCGACCTCCGCGAACTTCGCTGGCTGGTCGCACGTTTCGCCGTTGTCGCAGTAGTTGTCGTCGAAGGCGAACGCCCAGTACGTCCAGAGCGCGGTGGCCAGCAGGCGTTCCTCGTCGGCCTCGGGGTAGTACCGGCCGCAGAAGTCGGCGCTCTTCGTCGCCAGCAGCCAGGCGCGTTCCTGCTCGGTCTCGTACAGGCGGTGTTCGTCGATCCACTCGACCGATCGGGCCTCCACACGCGCGGTCGCCGGGTTGAGCTCACCCTCGACCGGGCAGTAGATCAACGGCAGGTCGACGTCGTCGATGTTCAAGGACGGCAAGGTGTTTCCCCTTCTGCTCACTTGCTCCTGCTGACCATGTAGAGGGCGAGCGCCCCGAGCTCCGCCACGGCTCCTGGCTCGCCGCCGACCTCGCCGAGGGTCGCGACGGCCAGGTCGTGCTGGCGTCGTGCTTCGACGCGGGTCCGCTCCCGGCCGCCGGCCCGGTCCACCAGAGCCACCGCGTGGCCGAGGTTCCCGGCGGTGATCGACCGGGTGCGGTAGAGCTCGCCGAGCTCGTCCCCGGCCGCCGTGCCGGACCGCACGGCGGCCAGCACGGGCATGCTCTTCTTGTACCGCAACAGATCCGCGCCGACCGGCTTCCCGGTGACCTCCGGGTCGCCGAAGATCCCGAGCAGGTCGTCGACCAGCTGGAACGCGAGACCGACGTGGTGACCGAACTTGCGCAGCGCCGACACCTGACGCGCGCCGGCACCTCCCGCCAGTGCGCCGAGAGCGCAGGAACCGGCCAGCAGGGCGGCGGTCTTGCCGGCCGCCATCTCCAGGTACTCCTCCGGAGTGACCTCCGGTGCCTGCTCGAAGGTCATGTCCTGGAGCTGGCCCACGCAGAGGTCGATCACGACGGAGCTGAGCTCGGCGCTCATCGTCGCCGCGTTCTCGCCGCCGGACCGCAACAAGATCCGGTTGGCCAGCGACACCATCGCGTCGCCCAGCAGGATCGCGTAGGGGACGCCGAACTGGGCCCACACGGTCGGCCGGCCGCGGCGCACGCGGTCCTGGTCCATCACGTCGTCGTGGACGAGCGAGAAGTTGTGGGCGAGTTCGACCGCGGCCCCGGCGTGCGGCGTCGAGGGGGTGATCGCGCCGCCGTTGACAGCCCGAGAGGCGGCGAACACGAACGCGGAACGCACCATCTTCCCCGGCGAGGCCATGATCGGCGTGCCCTGGGCGTCGGAGAACCCGAAGTGGAAACCCGCGCCCGCGCGCAGTGGCTGGGGAAGCTCCGAGAGCGCCGACCTGAGCCGCCGGCCGACCTGTTGCGCGGTGAGGCGCAACGCGTCGGCGGCGGGGGTCGTCGCTGAGTCGGTGAGAGTCACGGAACCCACTCCTCTGAGTGCGCTTGCCGGCAAGATCAGGCAGGACGCTAGGGGAGTGGCGCACGACGACGCGACGCGTCGTTCCGGCTCGCAGAACGGCTTGCGGGCGGAGAACGGTGGCGCCGAAGTCCTAAAAGGACGTGTTCGTGGTCGTCAGATCCAGTTCGGCGGCGGAGCGCGCAGCTGGTCGGTGTGACACCGCCACGCCACCTCGGCCAGGTTCAGCGCGGCCGCCGCGACGCGCTGGACGGGTTCGCACTCGACCCTGCCCGCGAGAACGTCACCGAGCGAGGCCCCGCGGTCCGCCACCAGCACGTTGATCGCGTCGAACAACGCGCCGCTGCGATCAGCGGACAGCCCCAGCGCACATTGCAGTTCCCGAAACACGGCGAACTCCGCGGAGGCGGTGTCACGAAGCCGGTGTTGAACGGTTCCGAACGTTCCGCGCGTTGCCTGTGGGGACGCGGCGGAAGGCGCTTCCAGTGATTCCAGCAGTTTGACGCTGTGTTCGAGATCGTCGGCGCACCGGCCCAAATCCTCGCCGGAAGGATTGGAGATCATGAGGACCGCCGACGCCTTCACGTTGTCGAGCACCTGCTGCAGAAGAGACTCGTGACTCGTCATGCCGGAGCCAGGTGCGTTGACGCGCCAGGCGATGGTGATGGACCTCGCACGTGGTCGCTCCAATGCCCGCGCCGCGACGGGTCTGTCCGGTGTCATCCCTGGTCAGGTCAGCTGGCCACGCTAGCACCCGCGGGTTGGACGGTCGACGAAGCGCTCTCGATGTCCCCCGCCTGGACTAATTGGGCCCGGTCGCCGGTCCCGGTTCGCGGTGAGGATTAGGGGATTGCCCTAGGAGGTCCACCTGGAAACGCTCCTACGCTCAGCGCAATTCCTCACGTTTTCCGCGAGCGGAGGTAATACCGTGCACGAGCTCACACGTGTTTCGAAGGATCATGAGGATCTGCCCCAGGTGGGCGCGGCGGCAAAGGCGCTGCTGGTGCTCGGGGCTTTCGAGTGCAGGACGGAAGTGATCGGTGTTTCGCAGTTGGCGCGAAGACTGTCGTTCCCGAAGTCGACGGTTCACCGCGTTCTCCGGGTTCTGGTCGACTCGGGATTCGTGCACCAGCTGCCGTCCGGCTACCAGTTGAGCGACCAGGCCGCGAGGCTGGGTGGTTCCGCCGTGACGCGGTCGGTGACCGCGCTGCGGACCCTGCTGCTGCCCTGCCTGATCGACTTCCACCAGGCGACCGGTGCCCCGGTGTCGCTGTCGGTGGTGGAGGGAGGACTCGTGCGGTGCGTCGAGAAGGTGCACGGCATGCGGCAAGGTGTTCTGGCGCAGGCGTTTCCCGACGACGTGCCCGCGCACCGCAGCGTGGTCGGCAGCGTGATGCTGGCCTTCGGCGCACCGGGCTGCGCGGCCGCCGAGGCGGGGACCGGCGAGTTCGCCCGCCTTCCGCTGGACCGCGTGAAGAGGGAGGGCGTGGCCGTCGAGCCCCTGACGGGCACCCTCGGCTTCAGCGCCGTCGTCGTGCCGGTCCTCGACTCCGACCGCCGCGTCGTGGCCGCGTTGTCCGCGCTGGTGCCGGCGTCCCCGGCACGCCTGGAGTCGCTGACGACGCGTCTGCGTTCGGCGGCCCACACGTGCGGCGTCATCGTCTCGTCTCACCGCAGGCTCGGCGCGGTACCCGCGGCATGAGCCGATGACGGCCCGTCCTGGCGGTTGAGAGACCAGCCGGCAGGACACCTCCGTCACGAAGCGTTCGCGCAGGTGGCGCCGCTCGCCCGAACCCGAAGACTGACCGTTCTATCTGGTAACCTTGCGTCAATGGTGCAGAACGTTCGAGGTCAGGTCTCCGAAGCGCGGTCGCGCCTGCTCGCCACGGCGACGCGGATCTTCTACTCCGAGGGCCTCCACTCCGTCGGAATCGACCGGATCGTCGCGGAGGCGAAGGTGACCCGCGCGACGTTGTACCGGCACTTCGCCAGCAAGGACGAGCTGGTCGTCGCCTACCTCCAGACCGTCGCCCAGATGGACCGCGACCAGGTCGAGCAGGCCCTCGGCAGCGGCCTCCCCGCGGACCAGGCGCTGCGCGCCGTCGCCCAGGGCATCGCCGCCGGCATCGAGTCCACCGGCTTCCGGGGCTGTGCCTTCCTCAACGCCGCGGCCGAGTTCCCCGACCGCTCGCACCCCGTGCTGAACGCCGTGCTCGACCACCGCGCGTGGTTCCTGCAGACCATCACCGACCTGTTCGCGCAGATCGACGAGAAGTCGGCTCCCGCGGCGGCCCGGCACTTCGTCATGCTCCGCGACGGCGCCATGGCGGCGGGATGCCTGACGGACCCGGAGGCGGTCGGCGCCACGTTCCTCGCCGGGGTCAACGGGCTGCTGACCTACCGGTCCGGCACCGCTTAGGGCGCGCTGCCCGCTGCGAACGGTCCGCCCGCCTCGAAGGCGTACCGCGCGAACCGCTCACCGATCAGCCCGTGCGTCGCCGTGTCCGGGTGCAGGGCGTCGGGCAGCGGGTGCGTGAGCGCGTCCTGTTCGCCGTAGAGCCGGGTGCCGTCGAGGTGGTGCAGGTTCGGGTCGTCCGCCCGGCGTTCGGCCAGCGACTTCAGCGCGTCGCGGATGATCCGCAGGGTCAGCTGCGGTGCCGGTCCGTGCGGGCCGGTGGCGGAGAACGTGACGGTGCCCTGGGCGTCGGTGTGCATCGCGCCGGGGCCCGGCGTGTCCTCGTGGGTGCCGCAGAAGATCGGCGACATCAGCACGAGCGGCGTGGTCGGGTGACCGTCGCGGATCGTGTCCAGGAACCCGTGCACGGCGGGCACGAAGGCGCGCAGCCGCATCACGTCCAGGTTCACCACGTTGATGCCGAGCTTCACGCTGATCAGGTCGGCCGGCCGGTCGCGGATGACCCGCGCGACGAACTGGTCGGCGAGCGCGCTGCCGCCGAACCCGAGGTTGTGCAGCTCGACGTCGCCGAGACGCGCCGCGACGGCGGGCCAGGTCCTGGTCGGCGAGGTCGCGTTCGAGCCGTGGCTGATCGAGCTGCCGTGGTGCAGCCAGATCCGCTTGTCCGCCGCGACGGGCCGGACCGGCGCGTCCGTGCGCAGCGCGACGATCTCCAGACCCTCGTTGTGGGGCAACCAGATCTCGACGACCTTGTCGCCCGCCGGAAGGCCGTCGAACCGGATCGTGCCCGCCGTTCCCGCGTGGAACTCCGGCGTGCCGGTGGCGAGGTCGATCTCGACGTGGTCGCCGCCGTCGACCTGGGTGCTGCCGAACAGGTCGCCGTCGACGACCAGGTCGACGCTGCCGCGCGGGCGTGAGGTGCCGCGGTACGAGACGCGGGTCGGGTGGAGGTCCAGCTCGACGGTGCGCGCGCCGGTCGCCATCACCACGCGCACGCCGGAGGGCTGGCTCTGCGCGGCCAGCAGCTGGGGGTCGGGGAATCGGGTGCGCACCCAGGCGGGCAGGCGGTGCGCGCGCAGCCCGCGGCCGGTGTCCTCCAGTTCGGCGGCACCGCGCACCAGCGCGTCGGTCAGGGGCGTGGTGATCATGAGCTGTCCGTTCCGGAGTGCACGGGCCACGCCCGCAGCAGCGCGTCGAGAGCGACCACTGTCCTGTCCCACGTCACCTCGGGCGCGGGGGAGCTGTGGTCGAAGTTGCCGGTGCGTTCGAGAGCCAGGAAGCCGTTGATCGTGCTGCCCAGCAGCCGCACCGCGTGGACGTGCTCGTCCGGCGGCACCGGGTAGCCCCTGAGCACCGCGCCCGCCTGCGTGGACATGTTCCGCGCGGCGTCCGAGCGCACGACGGCCTCGCCCGCACGGCGTTGCATCGACTGCCATCGCCCCGGCGACTCCAGCGCGTAGGTCCGGTAGGCCGCCGCGTACGCCCGCAGCGCGGACAGGCCGGAACGCCCGGCGATCGCCGTCGCGACCAGGTCGGCCAGCTCGCCGAGCGCGAGCGCGGTCATCCCGTCCCGCAACGCCTCCAGGTCGCGGACGTGCGAGTACAGGCTGGGCGCCTGCACACCGAGACGCCTCGCGACCGCCGACAGGGTCACCTTCTCGAACCCCGCCTCGTCCGCGAGCGCCGCGGCGTCGGCGATCACGACGGCGGCACTGAGTGGAGAGCGCATGAACCCAGACTACAGCATGTAGGTTCAAGCCTACTGTCTATAGGGGACGGTCCACGCGTTCGGCACGCAACGCCAGACCTCCAACTCCCGCAGGGTCGGGTACGACGACCGGGCTCCCGGCCGGGTCGCCGCCAGCGCTCCCACCTCCGACCCCAGCCTGACCGCGTCGACCAGGTCGAGACCGCGGGAGAGGGCGTAGCCGACGGCTCCCGCGAACGCGTCACCGCTGCCGGTCGTGTCGACGGGCGTGATCGGCACGGCGGGAACGCGGGTGTACTCGCCGCGTTCGAAGAGCACGGACCCGCGCGCTCCGAGCGTCACGATCGCGCGGTCGACGCCCATGTACTGGAGGGTGGCCGCTGTCTCCGCCCAGTTGCCGGCGACGTTGATGGAACCGTTGTCCGACAACAGGTTCGTCAGCTCGTGGTCGTTGACGATCACCACGAAGCAGTCGTGCAGCAGCTCCGCCGGCACCCGCTGATAAGGCGACAGGTTGAGCACGACCTTCGCGCCGTTCGCCGCTCCGGCACGAGCGCAGGCGGCGACCGTGCCGAGCGGAACCTCCAGTGCCAGCAGGACGACGTCCGCCTCCGAGACCGCGGCGACCACCTCGTCCGTCGCGGTCAGCCGGGCGTTGGCGCCCTGGGCGACGACGATCGCGTTCTCCCCGGCGGCGTCCACGCTGATGAACGCCGATCCTGTCGGGACCTCGCGGCTCACGAGGACCCGGTCCGCCCCGATCCCGAGCTCGCGGAGGTCGTCGAGCACGGCACGCCCCGCGCTGTCGTCGCCCACCATCGCGACGAGCTCGACCTCACCGCCGAGCAGGCGGGCGGCGACGGCCTGGTTGAACGACTTGCCGCCCGCGCTGGTGAGCACCGACTCCGCGAGGAGGGTCTCGCCGGGCTTGGCGATGGACGGAACGCGAGCGGAGTGGTCGAGGTTCACCGACCCCGCGCTGACGATTCGACCGGTCCTCAATGGACACCTCCGAGCTTCAGGCCCGCCGTCTCCGCGGACACGGGACGGGGGATCGCGAACGACAGGGCGAGGGCGGCGGCCAGCAGGACGACGCTGCCGAGGACGGCGGCGACGTACCCGGAGGCGGGCTCATCGGGGGAGGACGTGGCCGCGGCCTGGATCGCGTACAGGACGAGGAAGCTGACGCCGGCGCCGATGTTGAACGCCCCCGCGGACAGTCCGGGAAGGGAGCCCGGCCGGTCCCGCGGGCTCAGCACGACGCCGAGTCCGTTGAGCATGATGTTGGCCATGCCCGCGTACGTGACGCCGACCCACACGGCCGTGACGAACAGGAACGCCGTGGAACTGCCGTGCACGCCGAAGGCCAGGGCGATCATGCCGAGCATCGCGCCGACGAGCCCCAGCCGCAGCACGTTCAGGTAGCCGAACCCGGCGGCGAGCCGTCCCGACAGCGGCCCGACCAGCAGTCCGGCGACGGCGTACGGCGTGAGGACCAGCGCCGACACGGCTTCGGCGTCGAGGCCGTAGCCGAGCGCCGCGTCCTGGGCGAGTGCCGGGAGAAGTCCGTTCATCACGGCGAAGACGCCGCACAGCACCAGCGCGGTCGTGGTGATCAGGGCCCACGTGGACCGTTCGCGCAGCTGGCTGTTCGGGACCAGTGGCGCGGGCACTCGTCCCTCGACGACCCAGAACGCCACGAAGGCGACGACGGCGAGCGCGGCGGTTCCGGCGGCGAGCGCCCAGTTCGCGTCGCCGAACTCGCCCATCTCGTTGATGGACACCAGGGCCGCGCCCACCGCGACGACGAGGAGCACCGTTCCGCTCACGTCCAGCCGCCTGCGGTCCTGCGCGAACGACTCGCGCGTCAGCAGGCGCACCAGGACGGCGGCGCCGACGGCCACCGCCGCCATCGTCCAGAAGATGGACTGGAAACCGTGGTTCGTCACGAGGTAGCCGCCGAGCAGGGCGTCCACCCCGGCGATGCCACCGTTGACCGCGGTCACCACCCCCATGAGCGTCCCGTACTTCCTCGGCTCGGGGACCTCGTCGCGCAGCATCACCAGCACGATCGGGATCACGGGCCCGGACGCGCCCTGGACGACCCGGCCGGCGAAGAGCATCTCGACGTTCGTCGCGAGGGCCGCGATCACGCAGCCGGCCGTCATCAGCACCAGGGCGACGCACAGGACCCGTCGCCGTCCCGCGATGTCGGCCAGTCTCGGGAGGAAGAGCGCGAACAACGCGGCCGACGTGAAGAACGCGGTCTGCGTGGTGGCCACGGCGCCCGCGCTCACGCCGAGCTGTTGTTCGATCGACACGAGCGCGGGACTGAGCATGCTCGCGTTGAGCTGGAAGGCGAGACACGCGGAAAGGAACGCCACCATCAGGACGGTGACCGAAGAATCAGGCCGGGTGCGGTTCACTGACATTGTCGCGGGTGCTTTCTGGTGGGATCAGGGCGGTGGTAGACTCGCGAATCCTGTTGGTTTTCGGTCGACGGTGGGGCAATGGCGGTTTCGCTACGGGACGTTGCAGAGGCCGCAGGGGTCTCGATTGCGACCGCCTCGCGCGCGCTGGGCGGAAAGGGACCGGCCTCGGCAGAGGCGATCCGGGCCGTCCGTGAAGCAGCGGACCGCCTCGGTTACCAGGTCAACGCGCTGGGCAAGGCTCTTCGTGAAGGTTCGGACGGGGTCGTCGGAATCGTCGTTCCCATGGTCAGCAATCCCTTCTACGCATCACTGGTCCACGAGTTCGAGGACCAGTTGTCGAACCTCGGTCTGAAATTGCTCATCGCCGACTCGCACGGTGAGCTCGATCGTGAGACCGAACGTCTAGAAGCGTTGGCCAGCCGCCGCGTGCGCGGAATTTTCGCCGTTCCGGCCTATTTCGACCGGTCGAGTCCCGTCATCACGAAAATCGCGCGCCGGCTCCCGCTCGTGCAGGTCGACCGCCGGGTCGAGGACGATTCGGCGTTGAGCTACGTCGGCGTCGACAACGCGGACGGCGTCGACCAGGCCCTGCGCCACGTCCGCGACCGGGGCGCCACGACGGTCGTGTTCGTCGGCGCCGACGACAGGACGTCGGTCGGCAGGGAACGGGAACGCGCGTTCGCGGCGGGCGTGGAGCGGCTCGGTCTCGTGGCGCAGCGCCCGATCATCGACCGGTACCTCTTCGAGTTCGGCCTCTCCGCCGCGGCCCAGCTGCTGCGCCGGTCCGCGCTGCCGGACGCGGTGATCGCGGGCGACGACCTGATCGCGACCGGCCTGCTCGCCGGGTTCGCCCGCCACGGGCGCTCCGTGCCGGGCGACGTGATGGTCACCGGCTTCGACGGCACGATCCTCTCCGACATCTGCAACCCGACCCTCACGACCGTGCGGCAGCCGATGGCGAAGATCGCGGAGGTCGCGATCGCCCAGCTCACCCGCCAGATCGAGGACGCCGAGGACACCGGTTCCCACGTCCGGCTGCACACGACGCTGCGCCCCGGCGGTTCGACGGAGCGCACCCCGCTCACTTGAGGTTGGCGACGGCCTCGCGGACCAGCTGCCAGAACCTCGGCACGTCCAGCGTGATCGCGATGTCCGCGTTCGGCTCCTTGCCGAGCATGTCGTGCAGGTCGACCGCCGTGGCGCCGGACGTGAACTCGCCCTTCGTCTCGACGTCGACGTGGCTGCGTTGCACCGTCGCCACCGCCCGGTCGATGGCGATCGCCACCGTGATGGGGTCGTGCAACGGCCCCTCGGGCATGCTCTCGACCGCGTCGTAGGTGCTGCAGAAGAAGCGGAGCAGCTCGACGCCGAACGCGCTGGTCTCGTTGCCGATCGCGCCGATCGACTCGATCACCTGCTCGGTGATCAGGGCCTGGTGCGAGATGTTGAGCCCGACCATCGTGAGCGGCAGACCGGCCTTGAAGACCAGGTCGACGGCCTCGGGGTCGACCCAGGCGTTGAACTCGGGGTAGGCGCCGACGTTGCCGCGGCCCGTAGAGCCGCCCATCCAGATGATCTCCTTGATCTTGTCGCGGAGATCCGGCCGCTGCTCCAGCAGCATCGCGATGTTGGTGAGCGGTCCAGTCGGGATCAGCGTGACGGGCTCCTGCGAGGCCTCCAGCAGGTCCGAGATCAGCTCGATCGCACCCCGCCCGTCCAGCGGCACCGTCGGTTCGGGCAGCTCGGGGCCACCGAGCGCGTTGTTCCCGTGGATCCAGGTCGCCGGCGTGAGCTCACGCCGCAACGGCTTGTCGGCGCCCGCGGCGACGGGCACGCCCTCGACGCCGGCCACGGTCAGGGCGACCCGCGCGTTGAACGTCGTGTGCTCCAGGCGGCCGTTGCCCCCGACCGTCGTGACGCCGAGCAGGGTGATCGCCGGGTTCCCCGCGGCCAGCCAGAGGGCGAAGACGTCGTCGTGTCCGGGGTCGCAGTCGATGATGACGGGAGTCGGCATGGTGCTCCTTGGTGCTCCTCGTGGAGGAGTGGAATCGTTTCCACTGGATTGCGGAAACGATTCCACTCGCCGGGTGGGTGTGTCAACAGGGCCGGCTTGGCCACCGAGGGTGACGGATGGTCACGGAAAGCGCGACGCGACAGCAAAGCTTGCGGGCACGTCAGCAGCCTGTGGCACGCGCCCCAGCGGAGGCGTTGCTGACCGGATCGCGTCCCCGCGCGGGACGACACCGCGCGATGCGGGCTCGCCACGGCTTCTCAGGCGTCGGTCGACCCGTTCGCGCTCCCACCTGATGCGCCACCGCGGAACCGCCCCGGCGACACCCCGTACTCCCGCCGGAACGCCGCCGACAGCGCGAACTCCGTCGAATACCCGACCTGCGGCGCGATCCGCGCCAGCGAGGCGTCGGTCTCGCGCAGCAGCTGGGCGGTGCGGCTGAGCCGCCAGCCGGTGAGGTAGGTCATCGGGGGCTGGCCGACCGCGCTGGTGAAGTGCCGGGAGAACGCCGCGCGGGGCATCCGCGCCACCTCGCTCAGACGGCCGACCGTCCACGGGCGGTGCGGGTTCTCGTGGATCTCGCGCAGTGCGGCGGCGAGGCCGGGGTGGGAGACCTCCGGCCACGCCGGGGTGGCGTTCTGCTCGTGCCATTGGCGCAGCACCTGCACGAGCACGAGGTCCAGAAGTGCCCGCAACGTCGCGTTGGAGCCCGGTCGGGGCGCGGTGACGTGTGCTGCCAGCAGGGAGATCAGCGACCGCGTCTCCGGGTGGCGCTCCTGGTCCGGCGACACGGTGATGAGGCCGGGCAGGGTGCGGAGGTACTGGGGCGTGCGGCTGTGTTCGAGGCGGTAGGAGCCGCACAGGAACTCGAACGGCGTGGGGCCGGGCGGCGGTGGGCGGTCGCTCATCTCCACCATCGGCAGGTCCTGCAACCCGCAGGGGGTCTCGCTGAGGCCGTGCGCGCCGCCGGAGGTCGTCAGCACGATGTCGCCGGGGCGCAGGAAGACCGGGTCGCCGTCGCCGACGAGCCAGCAGACGCCGTGCAGGAGGATGTGGAACCCGCTGCCGTCGAACTCGGGGAAGCGGACGCCCGGACCGTCCGGCCTGATCAGGCGGGCGTGCGCGGCGCCGACCCGCACCGTGCGGATCACCTCGCTGATCAGGTCCATGCCGTCGATCGTAGTGACGCGTATGAACCGGTGGCGTTCGCGCATGGCACCCGGACCCCGCGCGCTGCTTGGCTCGGTGGAGTGATCAACGAAGTCCTGCGCGCTCATGCCGCGGCAGTGGAACAGAACGAGCGGCCCGCCCCCGAGGGCTTGGCCGCGTTGCGTGAGAACGGCGTGTTCGCGTTGCGCACGCCGGAGGCGTACGGCGGTGCCTGGGCTGATGCGGAAACGATTGCGCGCGAGCTGACCGGCTTGGGGCGTGCCTGTCCGTCCACCGCATGGGTGGCGGGGACGTGCGTCACGAGCAAGAACCTCGCCGGCCGCGCCTTCGTCGCCGAGGAGAAGCCCGAGTTCTTCGCCGACCCGGACGCGCTCTTCTGCGGTTCGGGGGTGCCCGGCGGCCGTGGTGAGCGGGTGGCGGAAGGCGTGCGCGTCACGGGTCGCTGGGCGAACGTCTCCGGCTGCGAGGACGCGGACTGGGCGTTGGTCGCGGTGATGGCCGACGGCGCGTTCTCCTTCGCGCTGGTGCCGACCGCGGACCTCGCCGTCGAGCGGACCTGGACGATGGCGGGCATGCGCGGGACCGGCAGCCACACCCTGGTCGCCGACGGCGTCCTGGTGCCGGCCGGCCGGATCGTCGCGGCGGCGCCGTTCGCGCTGAACGACATGATGCTGTTCGCGATGACGGTGCTCGGCCCGGTGGTGGGCGCGGCCCAGGGCGCGCTCGACGTCGTGACCGCGATGTTCGCTTCGGACCGCAAGCCGTTCATGACCTCCTATTCGCGCATGGGAGAGTCTCCGGGCGCCCGGCACTGGCTGGCGGACGCCTCGTACCTCGTACAGCGCGCCGAGACGACGATGCTCGCCGTCGCCCGCGAGGCGAGCGCGGGTGAACTGTCCCCTGTGGACGGTCCACGGCTGCGCAGGGCGCTCGCGGACGCCGGGCGGGACTGCCGTGCCGCGGTCGACCTGATGCTCGACCTGCACGGCGCGAGCGGGTTCGACGTGTCGAACCCGCTCCAGCGCTTCTGGCGCGACGTCGCCGTGGGCAGCCGGCACCCGCACCTCAACCCCTACCTCGCGGTCGAGAACCTCGGCACGGCACTGGCGGGGTAGCGCCTCAGCCCGAACGCACCCCGGCGGCCAGCTGCCCGGTGAGCCGGGCGAGGGCGCCCAGGTCCCCGGTGTCCAGAAGTGTTGACACCAAAGCGGATCCGACGATCACGCCGTCGGCGAACCCGGCCACGTCGGCCGCCTGCCGGGCGTTCGCGACGCCCATGCCGACGCACACCGGAAGGTCGGTGATCGCGCGCAGCCGCGAGGTCAGGACGGCGGCGGCCTCGTCGACGGACTCGCGCGCCCCGGTGACGCCCATCAGCGCGGACGCGTAGACGAAGCCGGTTCCGGCCGCGACGGTGTCCGCGAGGCGGGCGTCCGTGCTGCTCGGCGCGACCACGAAGACGGTGGCCAGGTCGTGCTCCGCGGCCTGCCGGCGCCATTCGGCCGACTCGGCCACCGGCAGGTCCGGCAGCACGCAGCCCGCGCCGCCCGCCTCGGCCAGTTCCCGTGCGAACCGCTCGACGCCGTAGCGGGACACGGGGTTCCAGTACGACATGACGAGCACCGGTTTGCCCGTGGCGGCGTGCACCTCGCGCACCGTGCGCAGCACGTCGGCGATCCGCACCCCGCCGCGCAACGCGATGTCGTCCGCCGTCTGGATCACCGGGCCGTCCAGCACCGGGTCGCTGTGCGGCAGGCCGACCTCGACGACGTCCGCGCCGGCGTCGAGGGTCGCCAGGATCGCGGCGATTCCCCCGTCCACCGTGGGAAACCCGGCAGGGTGGTAGGTGACGAGCGCCGCGCGGCCGTCCTGCCGGGCCTGGGCGAGCGTGTCGGTGAGGAGCTTCAGGTTCCCGCTCATCGGGCCGCCTCCAGTCCGAAGTGGACGGACGCCGTGTCCATGTCCTTGTCGCCGCGGCCGGAGAGGTTCACGAGCAGGAGGGCGTTCGGGCCGAGCTCGGCGCCGACCTGGAGCGCGCCGGCCAGCGCGTGCGCGCTCTCGATCGCGGGGACGATGCCCTCGGTCGTGGCGAGCAGCCGGAACGCCCGCATCGCCTCGTCGTCGGTGACCGGGCGGTACTCCGCGCGGCCGGACGAGTGCAGGTGCGCGTGTTCGGGCCCGACGCCGGGGTAGTCGAGCCCGGCCGAGATCGACCAGGCCTCGATGATCTGCCCCTCGTCGTCCTGCAGGACGTAGGAACGGGAGCCGTGCAGGACTCCGGGTTCGCCCGCGGTCAACGACGCCGCGTGCTCGCCGCTGTCCACCCCGCGCCCGGCGGCCTCGCAGCCGATCAGCCGCACCGGGTCGTCGAGGAACGCGTGGAACAGGCCGATCGCGTTAGAACCGCCTCCGACGCACGCGATCGCCGCGTCGGGCAGCCGCCCGGTCCGTTCGAGGAGCTGGCGCCGGGCCTCGACGCCGATGACGCGCTGGAAGTCGCGGATCATGGCGGGAAACGGGTGCGGCCCGGCGACCGTGCCGAAGAGGTAGTGCGTGTCCTCGGTGCGGGCGACCCAGTCGCGGAACGTCTCGTTGATGGCGTCCTTGAGGGTGCGGGACCCTGACGTCACCGGGACGACCTCGGCGCCGAGCAGCTCCATCCGCGCCACGTTGACGGCCTGGCGCCGCATGTCCGTCTCTCCCATGTAGACGGTGCAGGAGAGTCCGGTCAGTGCGCACGCCGTGGCGGTCGCGACGCCGTGCGAGCCGGCGCCGGTCTCCGCGATCACGCGGGTCTTGCCCATCCGTTGTGCCAGAAGGGCTTGGCCGAGTGCGTTGTTCACCTTGTGCGAGCCGGTGTGGTTGAGGTCCTCGCGTTTGAGGAAGACCCGCGCGCCGCCGGCGTGTTCGGCGAACCGAGGCACCTCGGTGAGCGCGCTCGGCCTGCCGACGTAGTGGGCGAGCAGGTCCTCGAACCGGGCGACGAACGCGGGATCCGCCTTCGCCCGTTCGTACTCGGCGGCGACCTGGTCGATGGCCGCGACGAGGGCCTGCGGGACGAACCGGCCGCCGAACGCGCCGAAGTACCCGTCGGGATTCGGGAGGCCTTCCGGCGCGGCGGGGAAGAAGAAGTCGTGCTCCATGGCGATGTGCTCCTGACCCGGAACGTCCGTCCCGGGTGGTGTCGTGAGTGGTCTGGGAGTCAGCGATCCCGCGCGACGCGCGGCGCACGACGCCATCGCATCCCGTTGACCTGGCCCGCCTCGGAGCCGATCACGTACCGAACCCTGCGTCCGAGCACGCGCCGTGCGGGCGCGCGACAGCCACGCGGCCGACGGCCACGGGCGAGACGGACGGTGAGGGGCACGGTGCCAGGTTTACCCGCCGGCACTCGGTTTCGGCAAGCGCGTTGTGAGCGGTGAGACGCTCGCGGGGCGGCGACCCGTGATAGTCGACACTGTGCAGATTTTTATCTGCACAGTGTAGATTCGGTGCCATGACCACACGAACGTTTCTGATCACCGGAGTGAGCAGCGGCCTCGGCAGGGCCTTCGCGCAGGGCACGCTCGACGCCGGGCACACCGTCGTCGGCACCGTGCGCAGGGCCGAGGACCTCGGCGCGTTCGAGGCCCTCGCTCCCGGACGCGCCCACGCGCGGCAGCTCGACGTGACCGACGACGAGGCCGTCTTCGCCGTGGTGGGAGAGGTCGAGCGGACCGTCGGCCCGATCGACGTGCTGATCGCGAACGCCGGCTACGGCCACGAGGGCGTGTTCGAGGAGTCGCCGATGGCCGAGCTGCGCGCGCAGTTCGAGGCCAACGTGTTCGGTGTCGCCGCCACCGTCCACGCGGTGCTCCCCGGCATGCGCGAGCGGCGGTCGGGGCACATCTTCGCCGTCAGCTCCATGGGCGGGCTCATGGCCTTTCCCGGCCTGTCCTACTACTGCGGCAGCAAGTACGCGGTGGTGGGCATGCTCGAGTCGCTGGCCAAGGAGGTCGCGGGTCTCGGCGTGCGCGTGACCGTCATCGAACCCGGCTCGTTCCGCACGGCGTGGGCCGGGCGCTCGATGGTCCGCAGCGAACGGACGATCACCGACTACGACGAGATCTTCGCGCCGATCCGCGAGGCCCGTCAGGCCGCCAGCGGCAACCAGCTGGGTGATCCCGCCAAGGCCGCCGAGGCCGTCCTGAAGGTGCTCGACGCGGAGAACCCGCCGGTGCACCTCGTGCTCGGCTCGGACGCGTTGCGGCTCCTGGCGAGCGGCCGCGCCGCCGTGACGGCGGACATCGAGGCGTGGGCGGAGCTCTCGCGGTCGACGGACTTCCCGGACGGCCACCAGATCGCGTCGAACTGACCGCGTGACATCCTGAACGGCGATGCCGAGCGATTCCGGAGGTGGACGGGCGATGCCCGAACCGGTCAGGGCGGGCCGCCGCCGTTCCGCCGCGCCGTCCAAAGGGGACCTGCGCGAGCTCAAGATCCTCGCGGTGCTCGGGGACCTGCTGGCGGTCAAGGGTTTCGACGCGCTCACGACCGCCGACATAGCCGAACGCGCCGGGCTCTCCCGCGGCTCGATGTACTTCTACTTCAACTCCAAGCAGGAGGCGCTGGTCGCGCTCTTCGCGCGGACCGTCGAGGCACTGCGGGAGAAGTCCCGCGCGGCCGCGGACGATCCCGCCGAGCCGCGGGAGGCGATCGCGACGGCCATGCGGCGCACCCGCGACCGCTGGCACGAGCACGGCCTCATCATGCGCGTCGCGATCGACCAGTCCTCGTCCATCCCCGAGCTGAGTGCTCTGTGGACGGAGACCGCGGACATCTTCATCAACGCCATCACGAAGATCCTGGTGCGCGCCGGTGTCGCCGCGCACGACGGGCCGGACGGCGCGCGGGCCCTCGCGCGTGCCCTGTGCTGGATGGTCGAGCGGAGCTTCCACCACGCCTCGGCGGTGTCTCCCGAGGCGCTCGACGAGGCGTGCGAGACCTGTCAGGTGGTGTGGTTGCGCATCGCGGGGATCGACGCCTGACCGCCCCGCGGATCACGGCCGGTGAGCCCGAGCAGCCGGTCGACGGCCGGCGCGTCGTCCGGCATCGGCACCCCGGCGCCGATGATGGCGCTGCCCTGCACGGAACGCAGCCGCGGTGCCAGCAGGGAGACCATGACCTCCGCGGTGGTCTCGGGGATCGGTTGGGCCGCACCGATTCCGCTGGCGAGGTCCCACGCGTGCACCGCCAGGTCGCACGCCATCTGCCAGCAGTAGTGGACCGCGGGCGTCTCCCCGAAGGAGAGGTGCACCGTCCAGTTCGTCGCACCGGGAACGGTCCAGGCCGCGAGCGCCTCCCCGGACGCCTGCTCCCACGCGCCGACCGGGTCGTCGCCGAGCACGTCGCCGTCGTAGCGGTCACCGACCACGGCCATGGTCTGGCCGGCGAGGACGTGCGGCACCCACAGCTGCTCGGCGACGAGGTGGTTGACCACGTCCCGCACGGTCCACTCGGTGCACGGCGTGGGGGCGTCCCACTGGTCGTCGCGGACCTGGCGCACCAGCCGGTCGAACGTCCGGAGCGACTCCTCGTAGAGGTTCAGCGGGTTTCCGTTGTCGGGCAAGGGAAGAGTCCTCTTCGTGGCCGGTGTGTGTAACGATCACTCTACACGGGTTCAGCTCTCGACGATGGCCGTGAGCGCCGCGGCGAACGGGCCCGGGTCGACGTCGCCGCGCACGGCGAGCTGCTGCGTGTAGCCGTGGCACAGGGCCACGAACGCCTCGGCGATCCGTTCCGCGTCGGCCGGGGTGCGGTCGGGCAGCAGTGCGGCGACGGCCGCGCGCAGGTCGTCGAGCTGCTGCCGGACGACGGTGGCGAGCGCGGGGGAGACAGCGGCCTCGGCGTAGATCTGGGCGACCAGCCGCGCGTGGTCGTGCTCCAGCGCCGCCGTGCGGACGTGCCCGAGGAAGTCGCGGGCGGAGGCGGCGGTCAGCTCGTCGGGCAGCGTGTGGCTCGTCTGCTCGCAGATCGCGGCGACGATCTCGTCCTTGCTCCTGAAGTACCGGTAGATCGCTCCGGTGGAGAGGCCGGAGGCCTCGACGAGGTCGGGCATCGACGTGCGCGCGAACCCGTGGCTCGCGAAGCGCGCGCGGGCCGCGTCGATGATCTGCTGACGGCGTGCGTCGAGGTGGGCCTGGGTGACCTTCGGCATAAAGAACGACCATTCGTTTTTCTGTAGTAACGTCGTGAAGGTACCCCATCAGCCGGTCCTAGGGAGAACTTCGTGCGTTATCAGATCTTCGGGCGGCGCAGCGGACTGCGGGTCTCGGAGTACGTGCTGGGCACGGCCAACTTCGGCTCCGCTCCCGGCGCCGCGGGCGTGGCGGGTGCCAGAGCGATCTTCGAGGCGTTCGCCGCGGCCGGCGGCACCACCGTCGACACCTCGAACATCTATCAAAACGGCGAGGCCGAGACGGTGCTCGGCGATCTCCTGGGCCGCGACCGCGACGACTTCGTGGTGATCACCAAGTACAGCGGCACCCGGCAGGCCGGCGTGAAGCCCGGCACCACCGGCAACAGCCGCAGGACCATGGTCCGTTCGCTGGAGGAGAGCCTGCGGCGGTTGAAGACCGACCACGTCGACGTCCTCATGCCCCACTTCCCCGACGGCGTGACCCCGACGGCCGAGATCCTGGCCGGCTTCGAGGACCTGATCCGCGCGGGCAAGATCCGCTACGGCGGCCTGTCGAACTTCCCGGCGTGGCGCGTCGCGGGCGCCGCCGTCCGCTCCGAACTGGGCGGGAGACCGCCGATCGTGGGCATCCAGACCGAGTACAGCCTCGCCGAGCGCTCCGCCGAGCGGGAGCTGATCCCGATGGCGGAGGCCCACGGTCTCGGCGTCGTCACGTACGCGCCACTGGCGGCGGGCCTGCTGACGGGCAAGTACCGGCGCGGCGAGCAGGGACGGCTCACCACCAGGGGAGCCGGGGACACCGCGCAACGGGCCGCCGTGCTCGACGCCGTCCTCACCGTCGCCGACGAGACGGGAACGGGCGCGGTCGGGGTGGCGCTGGCCTGGTTGCGCCACCGCGCCGCCCGCGCGCGGACCTCGATGATCCCCATCGTCGGCCCCCGCACTCTGGATCAGCTGCGGGACTACCTGGGCGCCCTGGAGGTCGAGCTCAGCGACGGGCACTACCGGCTGTTGGACGAGGTCAGCGCGATCCGGCTGGGCACGCCCCACGAGGACGTGGCGGCCGCGCTGGCACACGGAGCCGATGGCGAACGGAGCCTCCTCGACCTCCCGCCCGTCCCCGTGGCCTGAACCCGCCGGGAGTGTGGCGCTCAGGACCGGCGCGACCGCGGCACCGCGAGGAGCTGGTCCGGCGCGGGATCCGGTCCTTCGTACGTGACGCCCCGCGTGCGCACGTCCTCGGACAGATCCTCTTCGAGCACGTCCAGCAGGCTCGACACGAGTGGCGAACGATGCGCCTTGTTCCACGCGAGAGCCACCCGCACGTGCGCGGCCCTGGGCAGGCTGTGGAACCTCGTGCCGGGCACCGACACGGTCCGCGCCGACGCCGGGACCACTCCGATCCCCAGTCCCGCCGCCACCAGCGCGAGGAGCGAGGGCGGGCTGGTCGCCTCGTGGGTCGCCCGCGGGGTGAACCCGGCTTCCAGGCAGAGCCGCGTCAGCGAGTGGGCGATGACGGGTTCCGTGCAGGTGATGAAGGGCTCGCCGCGCAGGTCGGGAACGGTGATCGAGCCCTTGCGGGCGAGCGGGTGGTTCGAGGCCGTCACGAGAACGAGGGGCTCGCTGCTGATGATCCTCACGCTCACGTCGTCGTCGTGTTCGAGCGGCGCGTACACCACCCCGATGTCGAGGGTCTCGTCCTTCAGCCTCTCGCACTGGTCCTGAGTGGACAGACCGGTGTGCACCTTGAACTCCAGTCCCGGCATCTTCTTCGTGATCGAACGGACCAGCGGGGACATGTGCGAGAACGTCGCCGCGTCGACGAGACCGATGTGCACCAGCCCGGGCTGCCCGGTGCCCAGTAATCGGGTCTCGCGGATGGTGGAGTCGATCCGGTTCAGCGCGTGCTGGGTCTTGTCGAGGAAGAACCTGCCCGCGGCGGTGAGCTCGACCCGGCGGGTCGTCCTGGCGAGCAGGCACACCCCGAGGTCGTCCTCCAGCTGCCGCACCGCCTGGGACAGCGCCGACTGGGCGATCTTCAGCCGCTTGGCCGCCTCGCCGAAGTGGCAGGTCTCGGCGACGGCGGCGAAGTACCTCAGGTGCCTCAGTTCGACCTTGGTCTTCACGGGGGTTCCTCCTGGGGGCGTGGTGGAAGGGCGCGGTGAGAGGGCGCGGTCGCGAGACGGCGGTGTCAGTTCGATCATGCCAGTCGTGGATGTAACGTTCCATACAAAATTGACGACAGGGGAGCCCGGGTGGAGCCGGGTTCGCCGTTCAGGTGAAGACCTTGACCGTCAAACGGAGGGGCGCGAACAGCGCCGGGTGCCGCGGGACGCTCGCCGGGCAGTGGGCAAGTCACCTGCGGGATGGCTGCAATGCAGCCGGCGAGACAACTGCTGGGCAGCGGCCGGAAACCCGCGCGATCAGGCGGTGGAGCGGACCCCGCCGGACCGTCCTCGCGCCGCTCCCGTCACCTGTTCCGGTTCGCCACCAGGTCCGCCAGCGCGCCCAGTTCGCCGTCCGGGTCCACGCCCGCCTCGTCCAGGCACCGCAGGGCCGACCGGAGCTGACGCCTCGCCTCGGCCTCGGTCCACTCGCGCCCACCCGCCCGCGCGACCAGGTCCGCCGCGTGGCCCAGCCGGTCGTGCGTGATCGTCCTGGTGCGGTACAGCTCCGCCACCTGTTCGCCCGCGGCCGAACCGGATCCCGTCGCGGCCAGCACGGGCATGCTCTTCTTGTAGCGCAACAGGTCCGCGCCGGCCGGCTTGCCCGTCACCTTGGGGTCGCCGAAGATCCCCAGCACGTCGTCGACGAGCTGGAACGCCAGCCCCACGTGGTGCCCGAACCGGCGCAACGCCGCCAGCCGGCCAGACCCGGCGCCGCTGGCCATCGCGCCGAGCACGCACGAGCCCGACAGCAGGGCGGCGGTCTTGCCCGACGCCATCTCCAGGTAGTCGTCCGGAGAGATGAGCAGGTGTTCCTCGAAGTCCATGTCCAGGCGCTGGCCGAGGCACAACGCGACGACGGCGGAGTTCAGTTCGGCGCACAGGGCCGCGGCGCCGGGGAGTCCGTCCTGCGTCAGCACGCGGTTCGCCAGTGCGAGCATCGCGTCACCGAGGAGGATCGCGTACGGCACGCCGTACTGCGCCCACACCGTCGGGCGGCCGCGGCGCGTCCGGTCGGCGTCCATCACGTCGTCGTGCACCAGGGAGAAGTTGTGCACCAGTTCGACGGCGACGCCCGCTCGCACCGCCGAGTCGCTCCCGCCGCCGACGGCGCGGGCCGCGGCCAGCACGAACGCGGGACGGACCCTCTTGCCCGGCGCGGCGGAGATCTCGGTGCCCGCCGCGTCCAGCCAGCCGAAGTGGAAGCCCGCTCCCGCGCGCAGTGAGCCGGGCAGCCGGGCCACGGCCGCGCGCAACGGGCCGTCCACCTCCTCGGCGCCGCGACGCAGGACCTCGGTGCCCGAAATCGCGGAACTCCGGGTGGTCGCCATTCAGGCCCGCCTTTCCTTGCCGCGCACCGGACCTCGGAAGGTCAGAAGTCGGTTCGTGGTCGACGGTTTCGAGGCTACGCAGACCGGTACATCGCGGCAATCGATGAATCGATATATCACTGAGGACAATCAATGCGCCTTCTTCGTTGAATTATGTCGTGCGTCTCCGTGGAGGCTGTTGACAACCGGAGAACAGGTCCACTTCACTGAGTCGGCAGGAAAGGCAGGTGGGTAGCGGGCTATTCCGTTGGGATGCTCGTCATTGATCTCGCAACAGTCGGCTGGAGTTGGCATGCAGAGGTTCTAATCCATCGGATCGTGGTCGAAAGCAGGTCTGCACACCCGAGTGCCCGAATTTCCGTCGGTGCCGCCGAAAAGGCCCTATCCGAACGGCTGGTTCGCGGTGTGCCTTTCGGCGGAACTGCGGCCGGGCACGGTTCTGCGCCGCCGGCTCATGGGTGAGGAGGTCGTGGTCTACCGGACCGCGTCCGGTGTCGTCCGGGCGGTCGGTGCCTACTGCCCGCACCTCGGCGCGCACCTGGGCTACGGGGGTGCGGTGGAGGGCGACTGCATCGTGTGCCCGTTCCACAAGTTCGCCTACGACGGTTCCGGGCAGTGCGTCCGGACCGGGTACGGCACGCCGCCGTCCCCGAAGCTGAAGCTGGCCACGCGTGAGGTCCGCGAGGTGGACGGGATCGTGGTCGTCTGGCACCACACGCTCGGCACGCCGCCGGACTGGGAGCTGCCGCAGAGCGTGCCGGAGGAGCTGTGGCCGCGGTTCAACCACACCTACACGCTGGTGGACACCCCGCAGGACATCTACGAGAACGCCTTCGACCTCGGCCACTTCGAACCCGTGCACCACACGAAGATCGCCGACTACGACTACTCGATGGACGGCAACAAGGTGTCGTTCGCCGTGGACTTCGTCCCGGTCGACATCCGGCTGTTCGGGCTGATGAGCTCGCTGCACCTGCACTTCGACAGCGAGATGTACGGGCTCGGCTTCGTGCACAGCCAGATCTCGGTGCCCCGGTTCGACACGGTCTTCCAGACCTGGGCGCTGCCGACGCCGATCGACCCCCACCACTCCGAGTTCCGGGTACCGCTGTCGATCGACCGGATCAACGGCAGGAAGAAGGTGCCCAACTGGCTGATCGGGCTCATCGGGCGCGTCGCCCTGGTCGCGTTCGGCACCGACCTGACCCGCGACTTCCCGGTGTGGCAGAACAAGACCTACGTCGAACGCCCGCACCTGGCCAAGGGCGACGGGCCGATCTACAAGTTCCGCAGGTGGGCGGACCAGTTCTACACCGAGGACACGCTGGGTTCCTCCGCGCGCGGTGAACGGGAGGAACCGGGTTCGCGCAACGGTTCCGCGGAGGCTCTGGGAGCGGGAAGCCGGGGTGGCGGCGTTGAGCGGTCTTGACGGAGTGGTGATCGACCTGCCGGCGGTGGGGGAGCCGTTCGAGTTCCGCTGCCACCCGCTCGGGGAGCAGGTCCGGGAGGGCGTCGACTCGTGGATGCGGCGCGTGGCGACCGGCATCTTCGATCCGGTGCCCCTGGAGGGTTTCATCGAGCAGGACCACTCCCGGTGGACCTCGTTCACCCAGCCGGACGGGGACGTGCGGAGGTGCGTGCTCTCGGCGCGGATCTTCAACTGGATCTTCCTCGCGGACAACGTGCACGCGCTCATCACGGCCCGCACCGCCGCGGACGCCATGAACGACTACGACCTCTTCCGCGGGGCGCTCACCGGTGGCTCCGACGGCGACGGCCTGTCGCCGCTGTGGCGGGTCACCCTGGACACCTGGCGGGAGATCACCGGCGACATGCCTCCCGGTCTGCGGGACCGGGCCACCGACTACTTCGACCGGATGATGGTCAACTGGCGCCGCGAGGCCGAGTGGGTGGCGGGCGACCGGGACGGACTGCCCGAGCTGGAGGAGTTCCTCCCCGTGCGCTACTGGGCGGGCGGCATCGCGTGGGCGATCGCGCTCGGCGAGTACGGCCTGGGGCTCGACATGGCGCCGCTGCTGCGCGCCCACCCCGCGCTGGCGGAGCTGGAGGAGACCACCGTCTGGCACGTCACCCTCGCCAACGACATCCACTCGCTGCGCCAGGAGGTGCTGGTCAAGGAAGGCCACAACTCGGTGTGGGTGCTGGCCAGGGGACGGGCGGAGAACCTGGGCTCCGCCGTCGCGGTCCAGATCGACCGCCTCCACGAGCTCGAGTCGGAGTGGTTCGCGCGCCGCGACGCCGTGCTCGCGGGCGCTGCAGGGGAACTGCCCGAGGTGCGGCGGTGGGTCCGGAGCCTGGAGCACCTGATCGGCGGGAACATGCGCTGGGGCATGTCCGCCACGCGCTACCACGGGCCCGGCTGGATCTGGGACGGAAAGCTGTCGGCCCGGTGGATGATGACCCTCGATCGCACGGTCGCCATTCACGGTCGGTGAACCTCATCAGTTTTCGCAACGGCCGAATCGGGATCGACATGCAGAAGTTCAAATCCATTGGTTCGTGGTCGAAAGCCGGGCTGCACACGGGTTTGCGCGATTTTCCGGCGGAACCGGTGAAGAGGCCGTATCCGAACGGCTGGTTCGCGGTGTGCGTTTCGGCGGAGCTGCGGCCCGGTGCTGTTCTCCGCCGCCGTTTCATGGGTGAGGAGATAGTGGTCTACCGGACGGCTTCCGGTGTCGCGCGCGTGGTCGGGGCGTATTGCCCGCATCTGGGTGCGCATCTGGGCTACGGCGGTGTGGTGGACGGCGAGTGCGTCGTGTGCCCGTTCCACAAGTTCGCCTTCGACGGTTCCGGGCAGTGCGTCCGCAGCGGGTACGGCACACCGCCGTCGTCCAAGCTGAAGCTGGCCACGCACGAGGTCCGCGAGGTGGACGGGATCGTCCTGGTGTGGCACCACTCCCTCGGCGAACCGCCCGGCTGGGAGGTCCCGGACAGCGTGCCGCGGGAGTTGCGGCCGCGGTTCAGCCGCACCTACACCCTCGTGGACATTCCGCAGGACGTCGTGGAGAACGCCTTCGACGTAGGGCACTTCGAGCACGTCCACCACACGAACATCGAGAAGTACGACTGCTCGTTCAACGGCACGTCGGTCTCCCTCTCGGTCGACCTGGTTCCGAACAGCAGGAACCTGTTCGGGTTGATGAGCTCGCTGCACGTGCACTTCGACAGCGAGGTGCACGGCCTGGGCTTCGTGCACAGCCGGATCTCGGTTCCGAAGCTCGGCGCGGTCTTCCAGACCTGGGCCCTCCCCACGCCCGTCGACCCGCTGCACCTCGACTTCCGGGTGCCGCTCGCGATCGAGCGGATGGGAAGAAGGGGAGAACGCGTCCCGCGCTGGCTGATGAGGGCCGTCGGCGTGCTCGCCCTGACGGCGTTCGGCACGGACATCGCCCGCGACTTCCCGATCTGGCAGAACAAGACCTACCTCCCGCACCCCGTGCTCGTGCAGGGCGACGGACCGATCGGCAGGTACCGGCGGTGGGCGGGCCAGTTCTACACCGGGGACGTGACGGACCTGTCCCTGGCCGTGGCGGCGAAGGAGCGGCGCGCGTGAGGAGGAAGGCGAGGTTCCGCACCGGCGTCGTCGACTTCGGACTGCCCTCGGCCGGCCGGCCCGACCTGGCGTTGCGCGCGAGCCGCTGGACGGCCGCGGCGGCGGGGATCGACACGTTCTTCGTGGCGGACCACCTCATCGGCGCGCTGCCGCCGTCGCTGTGGCAGCCGAAGTACATCGCGGCGTCCCGCGTGATCCCGGACGTCAACGCGCACATGGAGTGCTGGAACCTGCTCGGCTACCTGGCGGGGAGGTACCCGCGCACGCGGATGCGGTTCGGGGTGGCGGTCACCGACGCGGGGCGCCGCAACCCGGCCGTCACCGCGCAGGCCGCCGCCACCCTCCACGTGCTCACCCGAGGCAGGGCGATCCTCGGCCTGGGACCGGGGGAACGGGAGAACAACGAACCGTTCGGCGTGGCATGGGACCGTCCCGTCGCGCGGTTCGAGGAGGCGGTCGCGACGATCCGCGCGTTGTGGAACTCCGGTGGCGAACTGGTGAACCGCGACTCCGAGTTCTTCCCGCTCCGCGACGCGATCTTCACCGTGCCGCCGTACCGGGGCACGCGGCCGGAGATGTGGATCGGCGGCCAGGGCCCGCGCATGCTCCGCATCACCGGACAGCACGGCGACGCCTGGTGCCCGATGTCGTTCGGCCAGCAGCCGAAGGACTACCTCAGGGGGCTGGACGTCGTCCGCACCGCGGCCGTCAACGCGGGCCGCGACCCGGACGCGGTGACCCCGGCCGCCGTGCTGCTCGTGCTCGCCGCGCCCAGCCAGGGGATGATCGACGAGATCACGAACTCGGTGGGGGTGCGGGCGTTCGGCCTGTGCGTACCGGCGGCCATGTGGGCGCGGCACGGCGTCGAACACCCGCTCGGCCCGGACTTCTCGGGCCTGCAGGACCTCCTGCCGCACCTGATCGACCACGACACGGCGATGTCCTACGTCGACCAGGTCCCGCCGTCGCTGGTCAGGGAGTACTGCCTGGCGGGCACCCCCGGTGAGATCCGCGACCGGCTCGCGGACTGGCGCGACCACGGTCTGCGGCACGCGTTGCTGCTGAACCTGGGGAGTTTCGGCCGTGGTGTCCGGCAGTCCGCCCTGGCGATGAAGTCGTTCGTTCAGGCCGTGCGGTCGGCCCGGACTCTGTGACCGGCCGGTCGATCGCGCAGGAAGCCCTGCAGCAGGCCGCACGTCCACTCCGGCTGGTCGAGCGGCACCAGGTGGGCGGCGCCCGGCGCGACCACGAGTCCGCCGGCGCCCTCCAGCAACGCCTCTCCACCGGTGACGAAGTCCGGGAAGTCCTGCTCTCCCACCACGACCAGCATCCGCGCGGCCAGCGGCCGCAGCTCCAGCGGGTCCGGGTCGGCGGCCCTGGGCGGCTCGCCGTGCACCCGGCGCAGTTCCAGGTTTCCGCGCAGCATCGCGGCGGCGTGGTCCTTCACCGAGGCCGGCGCGTCAGGCGACACCCACGCCTCCACACCGGCCTGGACGGCGCCGTCGAGGTCGCCCGCGCCGAGCCTGTCCCGTTCGCGGCGCAACGCCGCGGCGAACGCGTCGGTCCGGGGCTGGTCGTGCCGGCGGTAGCCGATCGCCACGAGCGACCGCACCCTGTCCGGCGCCGCGACCGCGATCTGGAGCGCCACCAGCGCTCCCAGCGAGTTCCCCACCACGTCGAACCGGTCGATCCCGAGGTGCCCGAGGGTCTCCAGCACGTCCTCGGCCGGTGGGGCGCTGTGGTGCGCGGGCGGCACCGCGGCGCCGTGGCCCGGCAGGTCCAGGGCGATCGCGCGGAACCCGGCCGCGGCGAGCAGCGGCAGGTGCCCGCGCCACATCGTCCGGTCGGCGGGCCGGGCGTGCAGCAGGACCACCGGGCGTCCGCTGCCGAGTTCGTCGTGGGGGAGCAGCATTCCCCTCACGCCCCGGACAGTTCGTCGACCTCGGCGGCGGTCAGGCGAATCCGGGCCGCTGCCAGGTTCTCCTCCAGGTGCGCCACCTTCGACGTGCCGGGGATCGGCAGGACCACCGGGGACCGTGCCAGCAGCCACGCGAGCGCGATCTGCGCGGGCGTCGCGTCGTGGGCCCGCGCGATCCGGTCGACGGCGCCGTTCGTCACCAGCCCGCCCTGGGCGACGGGAGCCCAGGGGATGAAGCCGATCCCCTCGCGGGCGCAGTGGTCCAGCACCGCCTCCGAGTGGCGGTCGGTGAGGTTGAAGCGGTTCTGCACGGTGCTGATCTCGACGACGGCCCTGGCGCGTTCGATCTGCTCGACGTCCACCTGGGACAGTCCGATCGCGACTATCTTCCCCTCGTCCCGCAACGCCTTCAGCTCGCCGACCTGGTCCTCCAGCGGGACCTGCGGGTCGACCCTGTGCAGCTGGAGCAGGTCGATCTGGTCCAGTCCCAGCCGGCGCAGGCTCAGCAGCACCTGGGCGCGCAGGTACTCCGGCCTGCCCACGGGCGGCCACGCCTTCGGTCCCAGCCGGACCCTGCCCTGCGGGGTGTCGACCACGTCGGGGCCGGTGCGGGTCAGGCCCGCCTTCGTGGCGATCAGGACGTCGGACGGGTACGGGTGCGCGGCCTCGCGGATGATCTCCTCGCTGACGTGCGGGCCGTAGGAGTCGGCGGTGTCGATGAACTGGACGCCCAGTTCGATCGCGCGGCGGACCACGCGGACGCACTCCTGCCGGTCGTCCGGCTCGCCCCAGATCCCGGCGCCGGTCAGCCGCATCGCGCCGAAACCCAGGCGGGCGACGGGTTTTCCGGCGATCTCGAACGTCGCGGTCATCGGTGCGTGCTCTCGTTTCCAGTCGAGTCGATGATTTCAGTGTTGACCGAAGTCGCGGCCAGCCGGCGCAGGAGCACCAGCGCGTCCTCGGTGGGGCTGCCGGGCGCCGCGGTGTAGACGGACAGGTGCTGTCCCGGTGCGCTGGTCGCGGCCAGCGCCTCGAAGTGCAGGTGCAGCAGACCCACCCCGGGGTGCCGGAACCGCTTGTCCTCGTGGGTGCGCGGACGGACCTCGTAGCGCGCCCACAGCGACGCGAACGCCGGGCTGCGCGCGCTGAGGGACCCCAGCACCGCCTCGACGCGCAGGTCGCCGGGGAATCGGGCCGACGACGCGCGCAGGTTGCCCACCGCGACCTCGGCCGCCCTGTCCCAGTCGACGTAGAACTCGCGCGCGAACGGGTCCAGGAAGATCATCCGCAGCAGGTTGTCGAAGCGTGCGAACCCGGAGTACAGCGCCTCGGCCACCGGGTTGGCCGCGAGCACGTCCTGCGCGGGCCCGACCACGAACGCGGGCAGGTCCCGCACGTTCTCCATCAGCAGCCGCAGGTCCCTGCCGACCTCCGTCACCGCCTCGGTCTCCGTCGCGAGCTTCGGCATGGCGAGGCGGAACAGGTGACCGGCGGCGGCCTCGTTCAGGCGCAGCGCCCTGGCGATCGCGCGCAGGGCCTGTTCGGACGGACGGCGTTCCCTGCCCTGCTCCAGCCGCGTGTAGTAGTCGGTGCTGACCCCGGCGAGCAGCGCCACCTCGTCGCGGCGCAGGCCGGGCACCCGGCGCTCGCCGTCGTCCGGCAGCCCTGCCGCGGCGGGCGTGACGGCGTCGCGGCGAGCCCGCAGGAAGTCGCCCAACTCGTTCTCGCGCTTCATGAAACCAACGGTAGGCCGTCGGCGGCGCGGCGGAAGGGTGTGCCGCACCCCCTCAGCGGGGATGGTCCACTGTGGAGGGACTACTCGCGGTCGGTGAGCGCGGCCTCGAACAGCGTCAGGATCGTCGTGAGCTGACCGGTGTCGAGTCCGGCCAGCGGACTGAGAGCGAGGGTCGCGCGCATCACCGCGGCTCGGACACGGACGCCCTCCTCGGTGAGCACGAGCACGCGGGACCGCCGGTCTGCCCGGTCGGCGGTGCGTTCGACCAGGCCTCGGTCGGCGAGCTGCCCCGCCATGAAGGTCAGGTTCGACGCGTTGCAGAACAGCTGCGCGGCCAGTTCCTTCATCGACGCCGGGGGCCGCGCCGGGTCGATCGCCCAGAGCACCTGCGCGGTCGCGTGGGTGAGTCCGTGCCCGGCGAGGACGTCCGCGATCCGGTCACTGGTGAGCATGAAGATCTCGTGGTTGAGGCGAACAGCCCGCTCCAGCTCCGCGTCGTCCATCGCGGCAGTCTACCCATTTGCTTCAAGTCTTGAAGTTGCTACGCTCGGGAGATACTTCAAGACTTGAAGCAAAACGGAGGCGTCATGTCGTTCGCGGGAAGTACCGCGCTGGTCACCGGCGCGTCGAAGGGGATCGGCGCGGCCTATGCCCGTGAGCTGGCGAGCAGGGGAGCCGACGTGGTTCTCGTCGCCCGGTCGGCCGACACGTTGGAACGGCTGGCGGAAGAGCTCCGGAGCGCCCACGGCGTGCGGGTGGAGGTGATCGCCGCGGACCTCTCGGACCGCGACGGGCCGTGCCAGGTCGACGACGAGCTGCGGCGCCGCGGGATCGAGGTCGACCTGCTGGTCAACAACGCGGGCGCCGGCTCGATCGGCCCGTTCTTCGAGCGGCCGTTCGACGCGCAGCTGGCGAACGTGGACCTCAACATCACCGGCCTGGTGACGCTCACCCACCGCCTCGGCGCCCGGATGCGGGAGCGGGGCGGCGGCGGGATCATCAACCTCTCGTCGACGGCCGCCTTCCAGCCCCTGGCCTACCAGGCCGTCTACGCGGCGACGAAGGCGTTCGTCCTGTCGTTCAGCGAGGCGCTGGCCGAGGAGCTGGCCGGCACCGGGGTGAGGGTGATGGCCGCTCACCCCGGTGCCGTCGCGACCGGCTTCCTCGACGGCACGACCGCGAAGATCAGCCACGCGGCCGACTCGCCCGCGACGATCGCCGCGCGGACGCTCGACGACTTCGCCAGGGGCCGGCACGCCTCCTACCCCGGCTCGTGGTTCTACCGGGTGCAGACGTGGGCCGGCCGGGTGCTGCCACGCCGTCGCGCCGCCGCGCTGGGGGCCGTGCTCAACCGGAAGCTGGGGTTCGACCACGTGTCCGACGTCGAACCCGCGCGCTGACCGGGTGGTGCGTCACTGGCGCGGGGCGCAGGTGGACCGCACCGCCGAGCCGAGGGCCTCGCGGTGCAGGCCGTCGAGGTCCCGCAGCACGGTCGCCGACGTGGTGGCCAGCGCGAGCTGGACGGTGCACGGGACGTGCCGGGCGCGCACGCCCTCGGTGGCCTTGAGCTGCCCGAGCAGCGCCGTGGTCAGCCGGTCGAGCCGGACGCGGATCTCCGCCAGGTCCGGCCGCGTGGTGGGGGCCTCGTCCGGGTGCGCCGTCCAGCGGTCGAACAGGCCCTTCTGCACGACCTTGCTCGCCGTGATCTGGTCGCGGAAGAACACCGCGGCGGCCTCCGGGTCCACCCCGGCGCCGACGGCCTGCTTGCGCACCTGCTCGAGCACCTGCGCCTCGCGGACGGGGTCCTCGATCGGCGACGTGGTGCCGAACTTGGACGCCGCCACGTCGTCGCTCACGAGGAGGCGCTCGACGACGAGGTCGGTCAGCGGGCCGAGCCTGCCGAACGACCCGGCTGTCGTGACCGCGCTGCTCGTGGTCTCGGTCGTCGGGGCCGCGGCCGTGGCCTGGGGGACGGTCAGCGACATCGCGCCGGCCACCGTCAGGGCGGTGACCGCGATGCGACGGGTCCTCTTGCTCAACTGTTCGCCTCACTCTTGGGTGATCGGTCTGGCAGGTAGGTGACGCTCGTCAGTCTTTCGGACTCCTCCCACAGCCGGCGCCGCAAGTCCGCGTCGTGGGAAAGATCGGAGGAGGTCGCCCGTTCGGGATGGCCCGTGCGGCCGGGCGGGCCGTAGTAGTCGCCGCCGCGCGCGAGCGGGTCGGTGGCGGCGCGCAGCGGGCCGAGCGCTCCCATCTCCGCGCTCTGGGTGAGCGTCCACATCAGCGGGTTCACCCTGGGGTCGAGCACGGTCCGGACCAGCCGGCTCATCTCGCGGCCGCCCTCGGTCCGCGCGAGCCCGGGATGGCCCGCCACGGAGACGGCCGGTGTGCCGGTCGCCCGCAGCCGCCGGTCGAGTTCGTGGGCGAAGAGCAGGTTGGCGAGCTTCGCGCGGTTGTAGGCCTTCGCGAACCGGTACTCGCGGCCCGGTTCGGGGTCGAGGTCGGAGGGGTCGATCGTGCCGTTGCGGTGGCCGTTGCTGCCGACCGTCACCACCCGCGCGCCCGGCGTGCCGGTCAGCAGGTCGAGGACCAGACCGGTGAACGCGAACGGACCGAGGTGGTTGACGCCGATGGTCGACTCGAACCCGTCCTCGGTGAGCGAGTAGTACCTGCGCAGGCCGCCGGCGTTGTTGACCAGCAGGTCTATGTGGCCGTACTCGTCGTGCAGCCGCTGGGACGCCGTGTGGACCGACGCGAGCGAGGCGAGGTCCAGCGGCACCGTGCGCACGACGGCGCCGGGGGAGCCGGCCCAGATCCGGTCGGCGGCCGCGGCGGCCCGCCCGGCGTCGCGGCAGGCCAGCACCACGTCGGCACCGCGCCGCGCGAGCGCGTCGGCGATCGCGAACCCGAGTCCGGTGCTGGCACCGGTCACGACGGCGGTGCGGCCGTGCTGCTCGGGGATGTCGTCGAAGGACCAGCGGTGCCGTGTCACGGGTCGGCCTTTCCTGCGGCTCGGGTGTAGTGATCACTCTACACAAGATTGGATAGAACGTTCGGTCTTGACAACTCGTTCAGCGGCCTGCAGGATCGAGAGCGATAGAACGTTCGGTATCGCGGATCGGTCCGCGATCGTGAAAGGGATCCGCCATGAGCACTCCTCTGTACACCGGCATCGCCACCTCGACCGGTGACGGCAGGGCCGGAGGCCAGGCCAGGTCCGACGACGGCCTGCTCGACATCTCCCTGGCGATCCCCAAGGAGATGGGTGGCCCCGGCGGCGCCACGAACCCGGAGCAGCTGTTCGCGGCCGGCTGGGCCTCGTGCTTCCACTCGGCGCTCAAGGCCGTCGCGGCGCAGCGGACCGTCAAGGTCACCGACTCCGCCGTCGTCGCCGAGGTGCAGGTGCTCCCGACGCCCGAGGGCGGGTTCAGCCTGAGTGCCGCGCTGCACGTCGAACTGTCCGGTGTGGACCAGGCCCTGGCGGACGAGCTCGTCGAGGCCGCCCACCAGATCTGCCCGTACTCCAACGCCACGCGCGGCAACATCCCGGTCGCCGTGGACGCGACCGTCGCCTGATTCTTGCGGCGAGCCGACGGGGGAACGCCGGTTTCGTCTCTCCACGGCCGGGCTGACGTATGTTGTCAGCCCGGCCTTCGTCTGTATTGTAGTGGTCGTTACATACAAGACGCGCGCCAGAGGGATGGCACATCGTGGGCATCAGGAAGTTGGGCTATGTCGGGTTGAACGTGACCGATGTGGACGCATGGACCGATCTGCTGTGGCGCACGCTGGGTGTCGGTGTGACGGATGCGAAGTCGGGTATGGACACGATCGCGTTGGCGGAGATGGACGAGTTCAAGTACCGCCTCGCGCTCTACCCCTCCGCGGTGGACTCGCCGCGTGAGATCGGCTGGCTGGTCGACACCCTCGCTGAGTTGGACCGGCTCACACAGCGTCTGACCGCCGCCGGCTACGTCGTGGCGGAAGGTACCGACGAGGAACGTGATCTGCGCGGCGCCACACACCTGCGCTGGTTCACCGATCCCGTCGGGTTCCGCGTGGAGCTCGCCGTCGGGGAGTTCAAGGCCCGTGTCGCCGCGGAACGCCCCGTGGGCGGGTCTGGGGTGACGGGGTTGGGGCATCTGGTGCTGGCCAGCCCGAGACTCGCCGAGTTGCGTGAGTTGTACGAGGTGGTGCTGGGGTTCGAGCTGACCGATTACCGGGCACCGGGCTTGTTCTTCCTGCGCTGCAACTCCACCCACCACAGCATCGCGCTGGGCACGGCGGAGACGGCGTCGATCCACCACCTGGAGTTCGAGCACGCCGGTATCGACGACGTCGGCCGCGCGCACGATCGCGCCCAGGCCAACAAGGTCCCCATCTCCATCAGCCTCGGCCGCCACATGAACGACAAAGCCCTCTCCTTCTACGTCAAGAACCCCAGCGGCTTCCACCTCGAAATCGGCTGCGGCGGCATCACCGTTCCCCACGACTGGATCCCCCACGACTTCGGCCGCGCCAGCGTCTGGGGACACCACCACACCGACACCAACCCCTTCGCCGGGACCACGTCGTGACGGGCGACCTCGCCGGCCGCCGCGCCCTCGTCACGGGTGCGGCGAGCGGGATCGGTGCCGCCGTCGCCACGCGGCTCGCCGGACTCGGCGCCCACGTCGTGGTGTGCGACATCGACGCCGACGGCGCGGCGCGGGTGGCGGAGCAGATCGGTGGCGAGGCGCTGCCGCTCGACCTGAGTGACACCAAAGGCTTGCGGGAGAAGCGGTTCGACGCTGACATCCTCGTGAACAACGCCGGCATCCAGCACGTGTCGCCGGTCGACGAGTTCGCGCCGGAGCGGTTCTCGTTCATGCTGCGGCTGATGCTGGAGGCGCCGTTCCTGCTGAGCCGTGCCGTCCTGCCGGGGATGTACGAACGCGGCTGGGGACGGATCGTGCACATCGCGAGCGTCCACGGGCTGAGGGCCAGCGCGTACAAGTCCGCCTACGTCAGCGCGAAGCACGGCCTGCTGGGGCTGTCGAAGGTGATCGCGCTCGAAGGCGCCGCCAAGGGGGTCACGAGCAACTGTGTGTGCCCCGGTTACGTGCGCACCCCGCTGGTGGAGAACCAGCTGGCGGACCAGGCGAAGGCGCACGACCTGAGCACGGACGAGGTGCTCTCGAAGGTGCTGCTGGCGAAGTCCGCCGTGAAGCGCCTGATCGAACCCGGCGAGGTGGCCGGTGCGGTGGCGTACCTCTGCTCACCTGAGACGAGGTCCGTCACCGGCACCGAGATGATCCTCGACGGGGGCTGGAGCGCCTCCTGACGGCGGTCAGGGCATCGGCAACGCGGTTGCCGAGAAGACACCCTCCGGGTCCACGGCCGCCTTGATCCGTTGCAGCCGCGGCAGGTTGCCGCCGTGGACGTGGGGGATCTGGTCGGCCGCGTCCGGGCCGAGGAGGTTCGCGTACCCGCCGGGGAACGCGTGCCCGGCCAGCGCCTCGGAGGCCGCGTCGGCCCAGCCGTGGACGTGCTCTCCCGAGTCCGACGGCTGCCAGATGCCGATGACCTCGGTCATGAGGTGGGGGCGGCGCAGCGCGAACGCGGTGTCGCCGGGGGAGACCCTGGCCGCGGCGCCGTGGAAGTGGTGCAGCGAGATGCCGGAGAACGGCGTCGGCAGCGCGCCGCCGAACCGTTCGACGACACCCGCGACGCCCTCCCCGAGCCCAGGGACCGAGCGGGTCCGGATCGTGACGTGCCGGCCGGCGGGGAACAGCGCGTCCCTGCCGGCCGTCGCGGCCGCGACGGTCTCGGGCCCCAGTTGCACCAGGAGCGGATCACCGAGCCGGCCGAGCGCCATCACCGGACCTGAGGGGTCCCCTCCTGCCCGGACGTCGCCGGACCAGGTCGGGAGCACCAGCAACGCCGGGGAGCCGTCCGGTGCCCCGATCGCACCGACCTGGATCGTCAGCTCGTCGGGAGCTTCCTCCTGAGCCTCGCGCACCCGTTCGAGCACCTGCTCCGCCTGGTGCCACGGGTAGAGCACCATGCCGGTCACGACCGCGGGCACCGCGTGCAGCCGCACCGTCATCGACGTGACGACCCCGAAGTTGCCACCACCGCCGCGCAGCGCCCAGAGCAGGTCCGGATCACTGCCGGAGTCCGTGCGCACGACCGACCCGTCGGCCAGGACGACCTCGGCCGCGAGGAGGTTGTCCGCGGCCAGGCCCACCCGCCCGGCCAGCGGGCCGTAGCCGCCGCCGAGGGTGAGTCCGGCGACCCCGACCGAGCCGACGGTGCCGGTGGCGGCCACCAGGCCGTGCTCGCCGGCGGCCGCCAGCAGGTCGTTCGTCACCGCGCCACCACCGACCTCGGCGATCCGTGCGCCGGCGAGGACCCGGACACCGCGCAGGGACCTCAGATCCAGGGTCAGGCCTCCGTCGGACAGTGCGCGCCCGGCGAAGTCGTGACCACCGCCGCGGACCGACAGCGGCAGGCCGAACTCGCGCGCCGTACGGACACCCAGCACGACGTCGTCGACGGAGGCGCAGCTCAGCACGATGGCGGGGCGGTGCTTCACGGCGCCGTTCCACAGCGCGATGGCGTCGGCGTACCGCGCGCCGGACACGTGGACCTGCTCGTCGGGCAGGTGGTTCCGCAGTGCGCGCTGGGCTGCTTCCGCTGACCGCCTCCGGTCGTCGGCGTGAACGGGCACGGGAGTCCTCCTGGGGGATGGGTGAGACCGAACGTTCTGTATGCTTGTATGTAACGATAGCTTCAGTGCGGAGGTTCCGTCGTTCGGTGCCTGGTTCGGTGAATCGTTCCGGGCGGCGGAACGGCCCGCTGCGCCCGACGGGGGAGGGGTGGACGATGCGGAAGGTGAACATCGTTGCCGCGCAGGGGAAAGCGGGCTCCCGCATCCTGGGCGGCCACCGGCAGGTCGGCTCTTCGGTCGACTCCATCGCAGCGGTGGAGAGACGGCGTCGGCCGGCTGGCTCTGCTGCGGCAACGGAAGACGGCGGCGGCCGGGCGGCCCCGCTGCGGGGACGGGAGCCCGACCGGGCTCCCCGTCATCCGGTCGTCGTCACTCTGTTGAATGAGATAGAACGTTCGGTCTTGACGCCATCACGTGCCGTCGCTACAGTACCGATGTAGTGATCGTTCTATACACCGCCTCGCCGTCCATCTCTCCGGGCGCGGGGGCCGGAACCCCGGCCGTGGCGCACACGATGAGCCAGGCCGTCCACATCGAACCGAAGGAAATTCTGTGACTGCCACCAGTCCTGCCGCGTCGTCCTTGCGGCGGTTGTACTTCATCCGTGCCGCGTTCGCGCTCGTCTGGGCCGTCCTGGTGGGCGTGACCGGATCGACGCTCGGGCCGATCGTCATCACCCTCGTCATCCTCTACCCGCTGTTCGACGTGGCCGCCGCCATCGTCGACGCCCGCGCGTCGAAGCAGTCCCAGAACGTGCTGGGTCTCTACGTCAACGTCGCCGTCAGCACGCTCGCGGCCGTCGGCATCGCCGTCGCCAGCGGCACGACCGGCATCCCGGGCATCCTCCAGGTGTGGGGTGCGTGGGCCATCGTCTCCGGTCTCGTCCAGCTCGTCGTCGGCGTCGGCCGTCGCAAGATGGGCGGTCAGTGGCCCATGATCCTCAGCGGTGGCCTGTCCGTGGGTGCCGGTACCTCGTTCATTCTGATGGCCTCGCAGCCGAACGCCGCGCTCACCTCGGTGGCCGGCTACGCCGCGCTCGGTGGCATCTTCTTCCTGGTGTCGGCGATCCGCCTCGGTTCCGCCGCGAAGAAGGCCCCCGTCGCCGCTTGAGGCGGTTCGTCCTGACCTCGATGCGGTGACGCGCGGGTGGTGGGGCTCGATCGAGCCCCCGCCCGGCGCCCCGCAGGCGGTGGTCGCTGTTCGTTCGGCGTTTGTTCAGACGTGACAAGGTTTTTCGGGCGCCACGGCCGGTGTGGCCCTTCTGTCCACCGAAGATCGTCCAGGTGGGGCTCACCGACCGAGGGTTGTCGCACGGCCGCAGTCGCGAAGTGAGTGCTGGCCAACGCCTGCCCGAAGTTGTAGAGTGAGCGTTACATACAGAGGGTGGGCTCCGGGACGGCACCACAGTGCCGGGCCGGGCTTTTCGGGGGCCTGAACGACCGTCGCAACGAAGCGAGGTTTCCCGTGAACGTTCTCGAGCAGGTAAGAAACTCACCGATGAGCCGCGCTCAGGTCCAGGCAGTCGCCCTCTGCCTGGTCATGAACGTGGTCGACGGTTTCGATCTACTGGTCACGTCCTTCGTCGGTCCCGCGATCACCCGCGAGTGGGGGCTGTCCCCGTCGTCGGTGGGCGTGCTGCTCAGCGGTGGCCTGGCCGGCATGGCGATCGGCGCGCTCTTCCTGGCGCCGTTCGCCGACCGCATCGGCCGCCGCAGGATCACGCTCGGCAGCCTGGCGCTGGCATCGCTCGGCATGCTGGCGGCCGCCTTCACCCAGGACCTCGGGCAGCTCCTCGCCGCCAGGGTCGTCACGGGCGTGGCGGTGGGCACCATGGCCGCGAGCCTGCCGGTGCTCACCTCCGAGTACGCGAACAACAAGCGCAAGGGTCTGGCCGTGGCGCTGATCACGACGGGCTACGGCATCGGCGCGGTCATCGCGGGACTCTCGACGAGCGTGCTGGTCGGCTCCATGGGCTGGCGCTCCGTGTTCGTCTTCGGCGCCGTGGCGACCGCCCTGCTCTTCCTGGTGGGCCTGCGGTTCCTGCCGGAGTCGATGGACTACCTCGTCGCGAAGCGCCCGCCCAACGCGCTGCAGAGGTTCAACAAGATCCTCGTCTCGATCGGCCGCCAGCCGGTCGACGAGCTGCCCCCGCACGACACGGGGTCGCGCAAGGTCGCGCTGGAGTCGCTGTTCCAGGGCGGCAACGCCGTGCGCACCGTGCTGGTCTGGCTCGCGTTCACCGCGGCGCAGACGGCGTTCTACTTCGCGAGCTCCTGGACGCCCACCCTGCTGCTGAAGGCGGGCATGTCCAACCAGCAGGGCATCAGCGGCGGCATCCTGTTCAGCCTCGGCGGCATCACGGGTGCGGCGCTGCTCGGCCTGCTGGTGTCCAAAGTGGAGGCACGCAGGCTCACCGCCGCGTACTTCGGCCTCGCCGCGCTGATGCTCGTGCTCTTCTCGCTGTCCCTCGGGACCCTGGCGATCGCACTGGTCTTCGCCGTCGTCCTGGGGCTCTTCCTGAACGGGACGATCTCGGGCATCAACGTCATCGTCCCGCAGATCTACCCGGCGGAGTCCCGCGCGACGGCACTGGGCATGGCGGTCGCCGTGAGCAGGCTCGGCGCCGTGCTGGCACCGCTGTTCGCCGGCTACCTGGTGCAGGCGGGCTGGCAGCCGAGTTCGATGTACCAGGTGTTCACGATCCCCGCGCTGATCGGTGGCGCGGCGGTCCTGCTCCTCACGCGGTTCGGTCGTTCTGGCAGCGCGCCGGTCAAGTCCGGGGTCGTCGAGAACGCGGTGGCGTGACGGCTTGACGTGCGGGCGGCGGGTTCGCGGGTGATGGTGCAGTTCTCACAGTCGAGGAGGCTTCAGGTGTCCGACCGTCCACTTGTGCTGCTCCACGGTGGTGGACCGGGCGTTGACGCCGTCAGCAACTGGACGGCGGTCACGGCCCGCCTCCAGGCCGGGTTCCGCTGTCTCGCGCCCGACCTCCTCGGGTTCGGCACGCGGACCGCCGCCGGTCCGGGCCTGCGCGGTCCGCGGGCGTGGGCGGAGGCCCGCGCACGGCAGGTCCTCGACCTGCTCGACCGCGAAGGGCTGGAGAGGGTGGACCTCGTCGGCAACTCCGCCGCCGGTGGTGCCGCGGCGCTGGCCCTCCTGGCCGTCGCACCGAACAGGGTCGGCCGCGTGGTCGTCATGGGCGGTGCGGGCACCGGACCGCTGCCCGCGAGGGTGCCGTTCTACGACGAGCCGACGAAGGAGAGCATGCGCGCCGTCCTCGGCCGCCTGGTCGCCGACGAGACCGTCCACGGCGCACTGCTCGACGACCTCGCGGACCTCCGGCTGCGGCAGGCACTGCGTCCCGGTGCCGAGGAGGCCTTCCGGTCGATGTTCACCGCCGTGGACGAGCCCCCGGTCGACCTCACGACGATCACCACCCCGGTGCTCGCCCTGCACGGGGAGCGCGACCGGGTCTCACCGCCCGGGGTGTCCGAACGCCTCGTCGCCGCACTGCCGCACGGCCGCCTCGAAGTGGTGGCGGGAGCGGGACACTGGATCCACGTCGACCGGCCGGACGAGTTCTGCCGCCTGGTAGAGGAGTTCATCAGCTCATGACACAGCACAACAGCAGCGACGAACTGCTCGACGTCCTCGTCGTCGGAGCCGGCCCCACAGGGCTGACGCTCGCGATCGACCTCGCCGGGCGCGGCGTGCGGTGCCACGTCGTCGAAGCGTCGGAACAACGCGCGGAGAACCCGCGCTGCAACACGACCTCCGCCCGGTCGATGGAGATCTTCCGCCGGCTCGGGATCGCCGACGACATCCGGCGCGCGGGACTGCCGTCCTCCTACCCGACGTCGATCCAGTACCGCACGACGCTCGTCGGCGAGGAGATCTTCCGCATCGACCTGCCGTCGGCGCAGGAGGTGCTCTCCGGCGCCGGCATGATGGACTGGCCGACACCGGAACCGCAGCACCGCGTCTCGCAGCTGTACCTCGAACCTCTTCTCGAACGGCACGCGAGCGGCCTGCCCGAGGTGACCGTCGAGCGCGGCACCCGGCTGGTCGAGCTGCGGCAGCACGACGACCACGTCGAGGCCGTCGTGGAAACCGAAGGCGCGCAACGGGTTCTCCGCGCCGCGTACGTGGTGGGCTGCGATGGTGCGCACAGCGCCGTCCGCCGCCAGCTGGGCATCCGCTACGAGGGCGTCGAGGCGATCCAGAAGTTCGTGTCGACGTTCGTCCGCTCACCGGAGCTGGGCGCGATCGCCGCACGCGACCGTGCCTGGACCTACTGGACGCACGGCCGTCGGCAGGCCTCGATCATCGCCATCGACGGGGACGAGCTGTGGCTCAACCACGTCGCGTTCACCCCGGACTCCGACACCGACACCGAGGACCCCGAGCAGCTCCTGCGCGAGGCCGTCGGCGCCGACGTCGAGCACGAGGTGCTCGGGGTCGTCCGCTGGACCGGGCGCCAGCTCGTGGCCCAGCGCTACCGGGACGGCCGGGTGTTCCTGGCAGGGGACGCCGCCCACATCTGGATTCCCGTCGGCGGTTTCGGCATGAACGCGGGCATCCAGGACGCGGCGGCACTGGCCTGGATGCTCGCGGCCGTGCACCAGGGGTGGGCGCCGCCGGACCTGCTCGCGGCCTACGAGCTGGAGCGCAAGCCCGTGGGGGAGCAGTTCGCCGCGGCCGTGGGCGCGAAGGCCCGCAAGTCGCTCGCCGGCTTCTCACCCGACATCCACCTCCCCGGCGACGACGGCGTGCGCGCCCGCGCCGAGTTCGCCGAACGACTCGCCGTCACCGAACCGTCGCGCTACTCGCCGGACGGCTTCAGCTTCGGCTACCACTACGCGGACTCCCCGCTCGTGATCGGTGGCGAGCAGCAGGACGCCATCAGCATGGGCGGCTACTCCGACCGCGCCCAGCCGGGGTTCCGGTTGCCGCACACCTGGCTCGACGACGGCAGGTCGGTGCTCGACCTGCTCGGGCCCGGTTTCACCCTGCTGCGCACCGACAAGAGGGCCGACACGACACCGTGGGTCTGGGCGGCGGGGGAGACCGGCGTGCCGCTGGTCGTCGCCGACCTGCCCGACGACCTGCTCGCGGAGCACGCGGACCGGTATCCCGCGGCACTCCTGCTCGTGCGCCCTGACCAGCACGTCGCCTGGATGGGCGGCGCGGACGCCCTTCCCGACGAGCTCCTGCACACCGCGACCGGACGCGTCACCGCCCACCAGCACTGAGAACCACCAGGAGAACGCACATGCCTTACGCACTGGGCATCGACGTGGGCGGCACGTTCACCGATGCCGTCGCGTCCGACGGGGCCGGGCGGATCGTCTCGGCCAAGACCCCGACGACACCGCCGAACCGCGAGGTCGGTGTCATGAAGGCGATCGAGGACCTCGCCGCCGAGCTCGGCATCGGTGTCGGCGAGCTCCTCGCGCAGACCGACTACATCGCCCACGGCACGACGGCGTCGATCAACGCCCTCGTGCAGGGCGAGGTGGCCGACGTCGGTCTCATCGCCACCAAGGGGCACCGGGACGCGATCTACATCATGAACGCCGAGGGCCGCACGCTCGGCCGGTCGGCGCACGAGATCCAGGACACCCTGCGGCAGCGCAAGCCCGCGCCGCTGATCCCGAAGTACCGTGCGCTCGAAGTCACCGAGCGGATGGACTACACGGGCAACGTCCTGGTGCCGCTGGACGAGGACGAGGTCCGCCGCGTCGCACAGTCCCTTGTGGACCAAGGTGTGGAGGCCATCGCCGTCTGCCTGCTGTGGTCGTTCAAGAACCCCGCGCACGAACAGCGCGTCCGGCAGCTGATCCACGAGATCGCACCGGACCTGTACGTGACGCTGTCGTCGGAGGTGAGCCCGCGCATCCGCGAGTTCTCGCGCACCTCCACGACGATCATGAACGCCCAGGTGGGCCCGAAGCTGCGCACCTACCTGCTGCCGTTGCAGAAGCAGCTCGAAGAAGGCGGCCTCAGGGGACCGCTGCTGGTCATGCAGAGCGAGGGCGGCACGATCACCGCCGACCGCGCCCCCGAGCACGCCATCACCACGATCGGCTCCGTGCTGTCCGGCGGAGTGATCGGCGGCAAGCGACTGGCCGAACAACTGGGGCACCGCAACGTCATCACCACGGACGTCGGCGGCACGACGTTCCTCGCCGGGCTGATCGTCGACGGCGAACCCGTCATGGCGCCCGGTTCGATCGTGAACCAGTTCCCGATCAACGCGGCCACGATCCGCGTGCACACGATCGGTTCCGGCGGCGGCGCCCTCGCGTCGGTGGACGCGGGCGGCAACCTCCGCCTCGGCCCGCAGAGCGCCGAGGCCGTGCCGGGACCGGCCTGCTACGGCAACGGCGGCACGCGCCCCACCAACACCGACGCCAACCTGGTGCTGGGAATCCTCAGCGAACGCGGTCTGCTCGGCGGCCGCAAGCCGTTGCGGCTGGACCTGGCGCGCGAGGCGATCCGGGTGCACGTGGCGGAGCCGCTCGGCCTCACCGTCGAGCAGGCGGCCATCGCGATCCACGAGGTGCAGAACGCCCAGGCGGGCGACCTCCTGCGCCGCTCGGTCGTGCAGGCGGGGTACGACCCGCGTGACTTCGTCGCCTACGCGTTCGGCGGGGCGGGACCCGCCCACTGCGCCGGCTACTGCCAGGACCTCGGCGTGCGCGAGGTCGTCGTCCCGCTCGGCCCCGTGGCGTCCGCGTTCTCGGCCTACGGGCTCGCCGCCTCCGACGTCTCGCTGAGCGCGGAGCTGTCCGACCCCTCCGCGTTCCCGGTCGAGCACACCGTGCTGGAGTCCCACTACGCGCGGCTCGAAGCCGATCTGCAGCGAGCGCTGGACCGGCAGAAGGTCAAGTTCCACGACGTCGTGCTGGAGCGCGAGGTCGACCTGCGGTACTCGATGCAGGTCACCGAGCTGTCGACGGCCGTGCCGGACGAGACCTTCACCGAGAGCACCGGTGACGAGATCCTCGAACGCTTCGAGGAGCAGTACGAGCGCATCAACGGCAGCGGCTCCGGATTCCGCGAGGCCGGCGTGCAGGCCATCACCTACCGCATGCGCGCCAAGGCGGGCCTCGGTTTCCCCGTCGAGCTGCCGCGTGTTGCGCAGGGCGACGGCGAGGACCCCTCGCAGGCGCTGCTCGGCGAGCGGAGCGTCTGCCTCGACTCGCGGCTCGGCTTCGTGACCACCCCCGTCTACGACTACTCCGGGCTGCGCGCGGGCCACGTCCTGCAGGGCCCGGCGATCGTCGAGGTCCCCACCACGGTCGTCGTCGTCCCTGACGGCGTCACCGGCACCGTCGACCACCTCGGCAACCTCGTGCTGCGCTACCAGGGAGGACAGCCTTCATGACATCCAGGATCCCCGGCGCCGACGAGTTCACCAGCCGCCCGATGCCGAGGGAGGAGCTGCTCCGGCAGATCTCCCCTTCCCTGGCGCTGCACCAGATCGGCGACGACCACGACCAGGTCGACGCGCTGACCTACGAGGTCGTGCGGCACCGCCTGTGGGCGATCACCCAGGAGATGGGCGAGACGCTGCGGCGGATGTCGGGCTCGCACGTCGTCACCGAGTCCAACGACTTCAACTTCTCCATCTGCGACGAGCTCGGCGAGCAGGTCCAGGTCGGCACCTACAACATCGGCCTCATCGGCTCGATGGACCTGGCGATCACCTGGACGTTGCGCAACCGCAGCGACAACCCCGGCATCGCCGAGGGCGACATGTTCCTGTGCAACGACCCGTGGATCGGCGGTGGCCTGCACCAGAACGACGCCGCGATCCTCGCGCCGATCTTCCACGAAGGCAGGCTGTTCGGCTGGACCACCGCGATCGCCCACCAGGTCGACCTCGGCGGGCCGCGCCCCGGCTCGTTCAGCCCGTCGGCGCAGGACGTCTTCGGCGAGGCCGTTCCCACACCGCCGATGAAGGTCGTGCGCGAAGGCGTGCTGCAACGCGACATCGCCGACGCCTGGGTGCGCCGGTCGCGGCTGCCGCACCTCGTCGGACTCGACCTGCGCGCCAAGATCGCCGCCAACAAGAACGCCGGCGAGCAGATCCTGCGGCTCATCACCAAGTACGGCGCCGACACCGTCAAGGCGGTGATGCGCCGCATGATGAACGACGCCGAGCACCGGCTGAGGGCCAAGCTCGCGAACCTGCCGGACGGCACCTGGACCGCCGTCGGTTACCAGGAGCAGTCGGGCACCGGCGACCGCAACCTGCACGCCATCAAGGTCTCCATGACCAAGGAGGCCGACAGGCTCGTCTTCGACTTCCGCGGCACCACGGGCCAGACCGGCATCATCAACTGCCCGTACCCCGGCCTGCGGGCGGGGATCGTGTTCACGATGCTGCCGCTGCTGGCGGGCGACATCCCCTGGGCCGCAGGCGGTCTGATGCGCTGCTTCGAGATCATCACCGACGAGGACACCATCACCAACGCGTCGTTCCCCGCCGCCGTCGGCAAGGGCCCGTTCGGCCCGGCGTGGGGTGCGGGCAACCTGGTCGCCGAGGTGATCGCGAGGATGCTCGACGCGGAACCCGAGCACCGCGGCGACGTGCAGTCGATCTGCAACGGCACCACGGACCTCTGCGTCGTGTCCGGTGTGGATGTTCGCGGCGGGGCGAGCAAGCGCTTCGTGTCGCCCATCTTCGACGTCATGGCCGGCGGCTACGGCGCCCAGGTGAGCCACGACGGCGTCGACACCGGCGGCCGCCTCATCATCCCCTCCGCACGGGCACCCGACGTCGAGATGACCGAGTACCTCTACCCCCTCGTCGCGCTGTGGCGGCGGGAGCAGACGGACTCGGGCGGTCCCGGCAGGCAGCGCGGCGGCATGAGCGGGTCGGTCTGCTACGTCCAGCACCCGGACCAAAGTGGACGGATGTCGCTGGTCGTCTCCGGCAACGGCAAGGTGGCGAACCAGAACGTCGGCCTGGCGGGCGGCTACCCCGGCAACTCGCAGCTCGACCTCGTGGTGCGCGGCATCGACGGGCCGCAGCTCGCCGGCGTGGCGTCGATCCCCGCGGACCTCGACGAGCTCGGCGGACAGGTCGAGGTGCTGCCCGCGGAGGGTGAGTCGGACCTCGGTCCCGGCGACGCGCTCTACCTGCACTGGCAGGCGGGAGGCGGCTACGGCGACCCGTTGCTGCGCGAGGAGAACAGCGTCGGCGAGGACGTGCGGCAGGCCCGCGTGTCGGCCGAAGCCGCACGGGACGTCTACGGCGTCGTGCTCCTGGAGGACGGCGAGGTGAACGCGGACGCCACGGCGGCGGCCCGCCTGAAGCTCCGCCAGAGGCGTGCGACCGACGCTGGCGTGAAGGGCCTGCGCACCGAGGAGATCAGCGCCGCGGACCTGACCGAGGCCCGCCGGCTCGACGACAACCTCGCCGTCGTGGACTCCACGGTCGTGTGCGTGCACTGCGGCACGCGGATCGGGCCCGTGGCGGGAGGCGCGTTCGTCGACTCCCTCGCCCGCCGCGAGACGGCGCCGACCGAGGCGGGACCGCACATCTGGCACGACCCGTCGGAGTACGTCGACGCGGAGATCGTGTTCCGCCAGCTGCTCTGCCCCGGCTGCCTGACCGCGGTCAACTCCAGGGTCGTCCCGGTGGACCACCCGCTGCCGCACGACGACTACCGCGCCTGGAACTGAGACGCGTCACGGCTGTCCCTGGGCGTGGTGCAGCCTGAGCGGACTGGCCGGGGGAAGTGCCCCTTCCCCCGGCCCCGTCGTGGTCTCGAAGGCCTGCAGGAGATAGGCGACGAGCCTGCGCGACAGGACGTCAGCGTGCTCGGCGGGCGCGGCACGCAGGCCGTTGTTGGCCATCAGCAGCATGACGAGGTCGCTCGCGGCGAAGTCGGGCCGCAGCCGGCCGCACTCCTGCGCCCGGAGCACGAGCGTGTCGAACGCCGTCTCGGCCTGTTCGCGCCGCTCGTCGTGGTCGTTGGTGAACGTCGCGAGGAACGCCTCGGTGAAGCCGCGGTCCTCCCGTTGCTCGGCGCAGGCGAACTCGACCAGCCGCCGGAACCCGCGCCACGGGTCCGGATCGGAGACGGCCTCCTCCAGCACGGCCTCGCAGCGCTCGATCTGCTCCGCGAACACCTCGCTCACGAGCGACTCGCGGGTGGGGAAGCGGCGGAACAGCGTTGCCACGCCCACCCCGGCGCGCCGGGCGACCGCGCTCAGCGGGACGTTGATGCCGCGGGTGCGGAAGAGGTCGCGGGCCGCCTCGACGATCAGGCCCCGGTTGCGGGCCGCGTCCGCGCGCAGGCTGCTCGGTGATGTGGTCACCCGCTCAGTGAACCCCAACCGGAAATGCATTTCCAGTTGATGGGAGAAGCGGAAGTGAGTCGCTCCCGAGGGCGTTGATATCACTTGCGGGCAAGTGGACCTGGGTTTCCACTTGCGGCCCTACAGTCGAATTCGGAGGCGGCTGGAATGGTCGCTGAAATGTGGAGGAGAGAACTCTCGTGGCAGAGACCAGCACCGTTCCGGCTCCGGCGGACGTTCCGCTGTTCATGCGGAGGGAGGGATTCGCTCCGCCCGCCGAACTGCTGACGGACGACCGCGTCAGGCGGGTCCCGTGGCCCGCCGGTGGATCGGCGTGGCTGGTGACGCGCCAGGCCGACGTCAAGGCGGTCCTGTCCGACACGGCCCGGTTCAGCAACGTCCCGCTGGAGCACGGCTTCGCCGAGGGCGAGGAGAACGCGGGCAACCTGCTGCTCCTGGACCCGCCGGACCACCACCGCCTGCGCCGGATGCTCACCGGTCAGTTCACCCAGCGGCGGATGCGGCACCTCGCCCCGCTCGTGGAGCGCATCGTCGAGGAGCACCTCGACGCGATGGAGCGGTCGGGGCCGGTGGCCGACCTCGTCGCCGACTTCGCGCTGCCCGTGCCCTCCCTGGTGATCTGCGAGCTCCTCGGCGTGCCGTGGGAGGACCGCGGCGAGTTCAAGGAGCGCAGCGCCAGGATGCTGGACCTCAGGCTGTCCGACGGTGAACGCGCCCTGGCCCAGCGCGAGATCCACGCCTACCTGGCCGGCCTCGTGACCAGGATCCGCGAGGCGCCGGGCGACGACCTGTTCGGCATGCTCGTGCGCGACCACGGTGACGAGCTGTCGACCGCGGAGGCCGCAGGGCTCGGGGTGCTGCTCCTCGTCGCCGGGCACGAGACCACCGCGAACATGCTGGCGATGGGAACACTGGCCCTGCTCGGCCACCCCGAGCAGCTCGCCGCGGTCCGCGACGACCCCGAGGCCGTGGAACCCGCGGTCGAGGAACTGATGCGGTGGCTGTCGATCGTGCACAACGGCGTGCCGCGCGTCGCCACCACCGACGTGGACCTCGCCGGCGAGACGATCCGCGCCGGCGACCTCGTGCTCGTGGGCCTGCACACCGCGAACCACGACCCCGGCTTCATCTCCGACCCCGGCACGCTCGACATCTCCCGCGGCGAGGTCGGCCACCTCGGCTTCGGCCACGGCGTGCACCACTGCCTCGGCGCACCACTCGCGCGGCTCGAAATGCGCGTCGCCTTTCCCGCGCTCCTGCGCCGTTTCCCCGCCCTCGCCCTGGCGGTTCCGGAAGACCAGGTCCAGTTCCGCGCCCTGAGCGCCGTGTACGGCCTCGTCGCGCTTCCGGTGACCTGGTGATTCCTTTTTTCCGGAACCGGGAGAAAAGCCGATGAGAATTCTGATGTTCGGCCGCGGCACGATCGCGACGCTGTACGGGTGGGCGTTCGAGAGGGCGGGTCACCAGGTGGAGTTCTACGTCCGCCCGGGACGGGCGGCGCAGCTCCCGCCCGAGATCGACCTGCGGATCAGGGACGGCCGCGCCCGCGGTGCCGAGGTCGCCGAGCGGTGGCCGGTGACGATGCGCGAGGACCTGGACGGCACGTACGACCTGATCGTCCTGAGCGTCAACCACGACCAGCTGGACGGCGCGGTCGAGGTGTTGCGCGGCCACGTCGGCGACGCCACCGTGCTGATGTTCGGCAACGTGTGGGAGGACCCCGCGGCGGTCGTCTCCGCGCTACCCGCCGACCAGATCGTCTGGGGATTCCCCGGCGGCGGCGGAGGGTTCGTCGGATCCGCGCTGCACGGCGGCATGGTGAAGAACGTGTTCCTCGGGTTCTGCGACGACTCGAACCGCGGCGAGCGGTACCGGGCGGTGCACGGCCTGTTCGAACGCGCGGGCTTCTCGGTGTCGCAGAGCGAGGACTTCCGCGGCTGGCTGTGGCTCCACTTCATCATGGACGCCGGTCTGCTCGCCCAGGGCCTGGCGGTGGGCGGGCAGCCGGGCCTGGTCCGGTCGAGCCGTGCGGCACGGGACGCTGTCCTGCTCATGCGGGAGATGATCCCGCTGCTGAAGGCCAAGGGCGGGACACCGCGTCTGGGCGCCGCCGTCGTCTCGCGCGTCCCGGCGGGACTGCTCGGCTTCGTGCTGAGGAAGCTCCTCGGCGGCGACAACCTCTTCAGCTTCATCATGGAACAGACGGAACGCACGGGGCACATGACCCGTGAGGCGGCAGGGATCTACGCCAGGGACGTGCTGGCCGACGCGCGGCGGCTCGGTGTTCCGCTGCCCCGGCTGACGGCGCTGGAGCCGGTGTTCGCACTGGGGTGACGACGTCCACTGTGGACTGAGCGGCGCGGTGCCCGGACGACTCCCGCGCCGCTCCCGCCGTCAGCGACGTCCTGTCCTCGCGTGGTTGAGGCGGAACTACCAGGGGACCACCCCGTCCGCGCCGAGGAACCGCCCGGTCGGGCCGTCGGGTCCGGCGGTGGCGATCCGGACGATCGTCGCCGCGGCCACGGCCGGCGGCTGTCCGAAGCCGTTCATCATGTCCGTCCCGGTCAGGCCGGGATCCACGCAGTTGACCCGCAGGGCCGGGTACGCCTTCGCGTATTGCACCGTGAACATGTTCAGCGCCGCTTTGGACGCCCGGTACACGTCCTGCGGATAGGCCGTGAACTCGTCGGTGAAATCCGCCGACTTCGTCAGCGAACCAATGCTGCTGGTGACGTTCAGCACCGCTGCGGAAGAGGATTGGAGCAGCGCGGGCAGGAATGCGTTGGTCGTGCGGACGGCGCCGAACACGTTGGTGTCGAAGATGGCCGTCAGGTGCGAGGTCGTCACGTCCGGAAGCGGAACGTCCGGCTCCAGGACACCGGCGTTGTTGATCAGCACGTCCAGGGCTCCCACGGCGGTCGCCGCTGCTCGGACGGACTCGTCGGCGGTGACGTCGAGGTGGACGAACCGGCCGCCGGCCGTCGTGGCGGCCTGCCGGCCGCGGCTTTCGTCGCGGCAGCCCATCCAGACGGTGTGGCCTTCGGTGACGAGTGCCCGCGCGGTTTCGAAACCGATGCCGCGGGATGCTCCGGTGATCAGGATGATTGCCATCGTCGCATTGCTCCGGAAAGCGTGCCGGGCGATTCACGTCGCCTGGGTGCGGAAAGGGGGAGGTGGCGCGTCGTTCATGACGAAACGCGTCCGGCGCCTGCGTATTACGAATCGCGGCGCGCATGGCGATCGTACCCGTTCTGATCGTGTTCGCGGCGGACCAGAGGGTGGGCTCGTCCCGTGGGTGACCGGTCCGGGTGCCCGCGCTCACACCGCAAGCGGATGGGCTATCCGGATGTGCTACGTTGAAACGGATAGCACATCCGCTTTGGTGTCCGCAAAGGATCGTGAGCCTCATGTCCTCCGCCGCAACCATGACGCGCGAGAGCGTGGACGTCGCAGGGAAGACCCGGACCTTCACCGTCGTCGAGGCCGCCGGTCCCGGCGCCGCGCCACCGCTCCTGCTGGTCTTCCACGGATCGCGCCAGACCGGTGCCGTCCACCGCTCGTTCACCGGCTCGATGTTCGACGCCCTCGCGGAGTCGGGGCAGGCCGTGGTGGCCTATTTGGACGGTCATCGCGGCAACTGGAACGACGCCAGGAAGGAGAGCTACTTCCCCGCCCGCAAGGACGGGATCGACGACGTGGGGTTCGCCCGCGCGGTCGTCGACGCCCTGAGCGGTCAGCGGCGGATCGACAGGAGCAGGGTGTTCGCGGCCGGCTACTCCAACGGCGGCCAGATGGTCATCCGGCTGGTCCACGAGGCGCCGGACCTGCTCGCCGGCGCGGCCGTGATCGCCGCGACCATGCCCGTTCCGGACAACTTCATCGCGACGGACCCGAATCCCACGCCGCTGCCGGTCGTGGTCATCCACGGCACGAAGGATCCGATCGTCTCCTACGAGGGCGGAGGTTTCCCCTGGTGGCAGCGGAAGTTCTTCAAGGTCGGCGGACTCAGCCTGTCCGCGCCGCTCACCGCCGGGTACTTCGCCGAGCGCAACGGCATCACCGCGACCCCCACGACCACCCGGCTGCCCGGAACCGCCGCCGGTGATCCCACGGAGGTCGAGGTCGTCGAGTACCGCGAGGACGGACGGCCGCCCGTCGCGCTCTACACCGTCCACCGGGGCGGGCACACCATTCCCGGCCCGGCCTCCGTGCCCGGCGTCCTCGGCAAGACCAGCCATCACGTCAACACCGCGGAGCTGATCGGCGACTTCTTCGGTCTGCGCGACTGAATCGAGGTGACCAGGCGAGCGGAAGAGCTTGCGGGACAGGGGATCGCGCGATCGCGAGCCTGAGCCGGGATCAGTATAGTGAGCGTTACATACGACGCCTCTGCTGCCCGTCGGGCGCCGGCGTCGACGCCCCGGCATCCTGAGGAGACAAGTGAATCCGCACCACGACGCGCTGTTCATCGGCGGCGAATGGGTGGCGCCCCGGTCCACCGCGAGGATCACCGTCATCGGGTCGAGCACCGAGGAGGTCCTCGGCAGCGTTCCTGACGGCGACGAACGGGACATGGACGCCGCCGTGGACGCCGCCCGCGCCGCGTTCGACGACCCCACCGGGTGGGCGACCTGGGAACCCGGACGGCGTGCCGACGCGCTCTACCGCCTGGCCGAGGCGCTGGAGAAGCGCGCGGCGGAGATCACCCGCACGGTCAGCGCGCAGAACGGCATGACGATCTCGCTCGCCCAGGGGATCGAGGGCGCCCTGCCCGGTGTGCTGCTGCGCTACTACGCCGATCTGGTCCGCCAGGACTCCGGGGAGGAGCTGCGCCAGGCCATGACCGGTGGCTTCACCCGCATCCGCAAGGAACCCGTCGGCGTGGTGGCGGCGATCGTGCCCTGGAACGCCCCGCAGTTGTTGTCCGCGACCAAGTACGCCCCGGGCCTCGCCGCCGGGTGCACGTTCGTCCTCAAGCCCTCGCCGGAGACCGTGCTCGACGCGGTCCTGTTCGCCGAGGCCGTCGAGGAGGCGGACCTGCCTCCTGGCGTCGTCAACGTCGTGCCTGCCGGCCGCGAGGCCGGTGCCTACCTCGTGTCGCACCCCGGCGTCGACAAGGTCGCCTTCACCGGTTCCACCGCGGCGGGCAGGCAGATCGCCGCCGCCTGCGGCACGTTGCTGCGGCCCGTCACGCTGGAGCTCGGCGGCAAGTCGGCCGCGATCGTCCTCGACGACGCCGACCTGGACAAGGCCATCGGTGAGCCGTTCGTCAACGCGACGCTGCTGGCGAACGGCCAGGCGTGCTTCGCCAGCACGCGCGTGCTGGCCCCGCGCAGCCGTTACGACGAGGTCGTGGAGGCGGTGTCCACTGTGGTCGGTGGGCTGGCGGTCGGGGATCCGCTGGACCCGAACACCCAGGTCGGTCCGATGGCGAGCGCGCGGCAGCGTTCGAGGGTCGAGGGCTACATCGCCAAGGGCAGGGCCGACGGCGCGCGGCTGGTCGTCGGGGGATCCCGTCCCGCGGGGCTGGACAAGGGTTTCTACGTCGAGCCGACCGTGTTCGCCGACGTCGACAACGCCGACCTGATCGCCCGCGAGGAGATCTTCGGGCCGGTGCTGTCCGTCGTCGCCTACGACGACGTGGACGACGCGGTCCGGATCGCGAACGACTCCGAGTACGGCCTCGGCGGTTCCGTGTGGACGGACGACGAGGAGCGCGGACTTCAGGTGGCGCGCCGGATCCGCACCGGGACGATCGGGATCAACCACTACACGGTCGACCCGGCGTCGCCGTTCGGCGGCGTCAAGGCCAGCGGGATGGGCCGCGAGTTCGGCCCGGAGGCGCTGCTCAACTACCAGCAGCTGAAGTCGATCTACCTCTGACGCCCGTGCGGGCTCGGGTGGGGAGGTGCTCCACCCGAGCCGCGGGAGGTCAGGCCGACTTGCCGGTCTGCTCCTGCGCGTGGGCCTGCAGGAGTCCGTTGACCCCGCGCAGGAACGTCTCGCAGACCAGTTCGGGGTCGTAGAGGCAGCCGGCGGTCATGGCGCCGTCGCGCAGCATCACGAAGTGCCGGGCGGCGGGCAGGGCCGGCTCGTCCCTGATGCGCGCGAGCAGGCCTGTCATGACCTCCAGGAACCACTGCCGGTGCTCAATCACGGCCTGGTGCACGGGATGCCGGGGATCTGGGTACTCCGCGACGGCGTTGAGGAACGCGCAGCCGCGGAAGTCGGCGGTCTGGATGCCGTGGGCGATGGACCTGCTGATGGCGCGGACCGTGTCCGCCGCGGGGGAGCCGTCGGCGACGGCCTCCTCGACCAGTTCCCGCACGGACCGGCCGGCATCGGTGAGGTAGGCGAGGACGAGGTCCTCCTTGCCGGGGAAGTGCCGGTACAGGGTGGCCCTGGTCACCTGCGCCTCGGCGACGACGCGATCGATGCCGACCGCGTGGATCCCCTCCGCGTAGAAGAGCCTGGCCGCCGTCGCGAGCAGGCGGGACCGCGCTTCGGACGGTCGCCCCGGGGATTCACTGCGCTCCATGGTGTCCAAGCTATCAGATAGAACGTTCGGTCTTGACACTTCGCGGCGAACTGAGCATGCTGAATCTCGATAGAACGTTCGGTCTCGTTAAGACCCCCGGAAGGAACGCCATGACCACCGTCGACTCGCCCGTCGGCTCACCCGCTGTCGGCGACACCGCGCAGGCGCTGCGCCGCCTGTACTTCGTGCGGTTCGCCTTCGCCCTCGTCTGGGCGGGCGCGTTGTTCGCCACGGGCGGGCAGCTCGGGCCGCTCGGCATCGCCCTGATCGTGCTGTACCCGCTGTTCGACGTGGCCGCGGCGGTGGTCGACGTGCGCGCCTCCCGCGCCACCCAGCTCCCGTACGGCCTCTACCTCAACATCGCGATCAGCCTCGCGGCCGCGATCGGCATGGCCTTCGCCGGCCCCTCCGGGGTGCCCGCGGTCCTGCTCGTGTGGGGTGCCTGGGCCGTCATCGCCGGGCTCGTCCAGCTGGCGGTCGGCATCTCCCGCCTGAAGATGGGCGGCCAGTGGTCGATGATCCTCAGCGGTGGCATCTCGGTGTTCGCCGGTTCGGGATTCGCCCTGGGGTCGGGCGCGCCGGACGCCTCACTGACCAACGTGGCCGGTTACGCGGTTCTCGGCGGGATCTTCTTCCTCATCTCGGCGCTGCGCTTGCGCCGCACTTCCCAGGAGCGTTGACATGGTTGCGGAAACTTACGACGTCGTCGTCATCGGCGCGGGTCCGGTGGGCGAGAACGTCGCCGACCGCGCGGTCCAGGGCGGCCTGAGCGTCGCCGTCGTCGAGCGGGAACTGGTCGGCGGTGAGTGCTCCTACTGGGCGTGCATGCCGACCAAGGCGTTGCTGCGCAGCGCGGCCGCACTGCGCGCCGTGCGGAAGCTTCCTGGCGCACGGGAGGCCGTGACGGGCGAGTTGGACGTGGCCGCGGTGCTCCGCCGCCGTGACGCGTTCGCCTCGGACTGGAAGGACGACGGCCAGGTCGCCTGGCTCGAGTCGGCGGGCATTCCGCTGTACCGAGGCCACGGGCGACTCACCGCCGAGCGCGTCGTCGAGGTGACCGGCGAGAACGGTGTCACGACGCTGACCGCGCGGCACGCCGTCGTCGTCGCGACCGGCACCGGCGCCCTGGTCCCCGACATCGAGGGCCTGCGTGCCTCGAAGCCGTGGACGAGCCGGGAAACCGTTGCGGCGAAGGAGGTTCCCGGCAGGCTGGCCATCATCGGCGGCGGTGTCGTGGCCTCCGAGATGGCGACCGCGTTCTCGAGCCTGGGTGCGACGGTCGAGATGCTGGCCCGCGACGGTGTGCTGCACATGCAGGAGCCGTTCGTCGGCGAGCGCGTCACGGCCGCCTTGCAGGAGGCCGGTGTGACGGTGCGCGTCGGTGCCGAGGCCGCCTCGGTGCGCCGCGACGACGACGGTTCGGTCCACATCACCCTCAAGACCGGCGAGGAGGTCGTGGCGGACGAACTGCTCGTCGCGATCGGACGCACGCCGAACACCGAGGACGTCGGCCTCGACTCCGTCGGCCTGAAGCCGGGTTCCTGGCTCGCGGTCGACGACGCGATGCGCGTCCTGGGCGAGGACGGCACGCCGCTCGGCGAGGGCTGGCTGTACGCGATCGGCGACGTCAACCGCAGGGTTCTGCTGACGCACCAGGGCAAGTACCAGGCCCGTGCGCTCGGCGACGGCCTCGTGGCGCGCGTCAAGGGCGAGACGGTCGACGTCGGTCCGTGGGGCAGGCACGCTGCGACGGCGGACGAGCGCGCGGTGCCGCAGGTCGTCTTCACCGAGCCGGAGATCGCCGCGGTGGGCCTGACCGCGGCCGCCGCCGAGGCCGCCGGGCTGCGCGTCCGGGTCGTCGACTACGACCTCGCCGCCACCGCCGGTTCCTCGCTGCACGCCGAGGGCTACAGCGGCCACGCCCGCATGGTCGTCGACGAGGACCGCAAGGTGATCGTCGGCTTCACCCTCGTCGGCCCGGACGTCGCCGAGCTGCTGCACGCCGCGACCATCGCGATCGTCGCGGAGGTCCCGCTGGACCGGTTGTGGCACGCCGTCCCGTCGTTCCCGACCGTCAGCGAGGTGTGGCTGCGGCTGCTGGAGGCCTACGGACGCTGAGGCGTCGAACCGGTGTCCCGTCCTGGTGCGGGACACCGGGTTACGCTGGATCGCGTGACCACCTCCGCCACGACGATGAAGATCGGTGAGCTCGCCCGCCTGACCGGGGTCAGCGCCCGCTCGCTGCGGTACTACGAGCAGCAGGGCCTGATGCACAGCACGCGCTCCGTCGGCGGTCAGCGGCACTACGCGGCGACGGACGTCTCGCGCGTCGAGGTCATCCGGCGGCTGTTCGACGCCGGCCTGGGCAGCAAGGTGATCGCCCGCCTGCTGCCGTGCGTGGAGACCGCCGACGTGGAGATCGCAGAGGACGCGTTCACCGCCATGGTGGGGGAGCGCGAACGGCTGACCGCCGACATCACCCGGCTCGTCGAGGCGAGGGCCGCGCTCGACGAGCTGATCGAGGGCAACACCCGGTTCCGCAGCGGGTTCGAGGCGCGCTGAGCCGGGTCAGAGGCTCAGGTCGACGACGAGCTTCCCCTTGGCGTGCAGGGACTCCACGAGAGCCAGCGCCTCGTCCGCCTGCGCGAGCGGGTAGGTCGCGGTGATGTGCGGGTCGAGCTTTCCCGCGACCATCAGCTCGGCGACGCGTTCGAGGCCCGCCCGGTCCACCCGCCGCTCGACCGTCGCGCCGCCGACCTCCGTCACGGACGGGTCCCCGACGGAGACGACCTTCGCGCCCAGCGGGGCCACCGCGCGCAGCGAGTCGCCGCCGACGTTGTCGACCACGGCGTCGAAGCCGTCCGGGGCCAGGGCGCGGAGCCGTTCCACGACGTCGCCTCCGGTGTAGTCGACGAAGGTCGCGCCGGTCGACGTCACGAGGTCCTGCTTCGCCGTGCTGGCGGTGCCCGTCACCACGAGTCCGCGGTCGTGCGCGAGCTGGGCCAGCGCGATGCCGACGCCGCCCCCGATTCCGTTGACCAGCAACGAGGATCCGGCGGGCAGGTCGAGCTGGTCGAGCACGTCCAAGGCGGTGGTGCCGGCGACGGGGATGGTCGCCGCCCAGGTGTCCGGCAGCGCGTCGGGGATGCGGGCGGTGGACGTGCCGAGCAGCAGCGTCGTCTCCGCGTACGTGCCCGCGCCGGTCAGCGCGAACCCGGTGACCCGGTCGCCGACGGACAGGCCCGTCACGTCAGCGCCGACCGCGAGGACGGTTCCGGCCGCTTCCATGCCCAGCACCTGGGGGAACGGCAGGTCGCCGTTGATGAACGGGGCGTGCCCGGACCGCAGCTTGTGGTCGAGCGGGTTGACGCCGGTGGCGGAGACGCGGACGAGGACCTCGGCCGGACCGGGCACCGGGTCGGGCCGGTCGAAGAAGACCTGCTCGCCGGCATCGCCGAAAGCCTTGTACCCCAACGCCTTGCTCATCGCTGATCACTCCTCGAACCGTCATCCTGTGGACGGTTCGACGCTATTCGTTGACACCGGTGTCAGCTTCTACCGGATGTGACGCGAAGCTCAGTTCTCGACGTCCTCGAAGATCAGGAACGTCTTGGTGGACAGCACTCCGGGGATGTTCTGCAGCTGTTCCAGCACGACGCGCCGCAGCGCGTTGTTGTCGGCCGCCCTGACGAGCAGCATCACGTCGAACTCGCCGCCCATGAGCGCCATGTGCCGCACCTCGCGGATGGCCCGCAACTGCGCCTGCAGATCCCGCCAGTTGTTCTGCCGCACCGTCATCGCCACGTACGCGGACGTCGTCAGCCCGACCTTCACCGGGTCCACCCGCGCGGTGAAGCCGGTGATCACCCCGTCCGCCACGAGACGTTCGAACCGGGCGTAGGCGTTCGCGCGCGAGATCGTCACGCGTTCGGCCAGCGCGCGCCCCGACAACCGGCCGTCCGCCTCCAGTTCGCCGAGGATCCGCCGGTCGATCTCGTCCAGTTCCGCGTCCACGCGTCTCACTCCCAGGGGCAAAAGGGCGGCGTACCGGTCCGACTGGACCCGCTGAATCGAAACGAGAAGTCAATCGTCTCGCTCTTTCGCTCAGATCTAGCCGATTGGCCACCAATATAGGCAACATTCGGGCCTGGTGTAACTGCTCGTGGAGGTGCGGATGAGTACCGGACAGCTCAAGGCGGCCATCACCCCGGCCCGGTTGCTGGACGAGACCGGCCGCCTGGTCAGGGGAGCGTCGAAACCCGACGCCGAGGCCCTGGTCGAGGGATACCGCAAGCTCGTGTTCGCCCGCCGGCTGAACGAGCAGTGCGGCGCGCTGGTCCGGCAGGGACGGCTGGCCGTGTACCCGTCCTCGCGGGGGCAGGAGGCCTGCCAGGTCGCGTGCGCGTCGGTGCTCTCGGACGGCGACTGGCTGTTCCCGACTTACCGCGACACCGCCGCGATCGCGGCCCGCGGCGTGGACCCGGTCGAGGTGCTCACGTTGCTGCGCGGCGACTGGCACTGCGGCTACGACCCGAACGAGCACAAGGTCGCACCCCAGGCCACCCCGCTCGCCACCCAGCTGCTGCACGCGGTCGGTGTCGCGCACGCGGCCCGTCTCAAGGGCGAGGACACGGTCGTCATGGCGCTGTGCGGTGACGGCGCGACGAGCGAGGGCGACTTCCACGAGGCGTGCAACTTCGCCGCCGTGTTCAAGGCGCCGGTGGTCTTCTTCGTGCAGAACAACAAGTACGCGATCTCCGTGCCGCTCGCGCGCCAGTCGGTCGCGCCTTCCCTTGCGGCCAAGGCGATCGGGTACGGCATGCCCGGCGTGCGCGTCGACGGCAACGACCTGCCGGTGCTGGAGAAGGTGCTCGGCGAGGCCGTCGCCCGTGCCCGTGCGGGGGAGGGCCCGACGCTGGTCGAGGCCGACACCTACCGCATCGAGTCGCACACCAACGCCGACGACGCCAGCCGGTACCGCGCCGACGACGAGGTCACCGAGTGGATCCCGCGCGATCCCTTGCTGCGTGTGAAGACCTACCTCACGACGGTCGGCGCGCTCGACGACGCACGCGAGCAGGAGATCGCCGCCGCCGCGGAGGAGATGGCGGCCGCGGTCCGCGCCGGGGTCGGTGCCGAGTCCGCAGTGGACCCGGAGGACCTCTTCGCCCACGTCTACTCCACCCGCACGCCCCAGCTGACGGAGCAGCGCGCCTCGCTGCGGGCCGAGCTCGACTCCGAGGAGGCCTGATGAGCGCCGAGAAGATGACGATGGCGCAGGCGATCAACGCCGCGCTGCGCGACGCCATCGCGGAGGACGACTCCGTCGTGGTGTTCGGCGAGGACGTGGCCCAGCTGGGCGGCGTCTTCCGCGTGACCGACGGCCTGCACGGCGAGTTCGGCGAGAACCGGGTCTTCGACACCCCGCTGGCCGAGTCCGGCATCGTCGGCATGGCGGTCGGCATGGCCATGAACGGCATGCGCCCTGTCGTCGAGATGCAGTTCGACGCCTTCGCGTACCCCGCGTTCGAGCAGATCGTCAGCCACGTCGCGAAGCTGGGCAACCGCACGCGCGGCAAGGTGCGGCTGCCGATCGTCATCCGCATTCCCTACGCGGGCGGCATCGGCGGCGTGGAGCACCACTGCGACTCGTCCGAGGCCTACTACGCGCACACCCCCGGTCTCACCGTCGTCGCGCCGGCCACCAACGCCGACGCCTACGGCCTGCTGCGCGCGGCGATCGCCGGTTCCGACCCGGTGGTGTTCCTGGAGCCCAAGAAGCACTACTTCGCACGGGAAGAGGTCGACACGTCGGTGGCGGTGCCGCCGATCGGCCGCGCGGTGGTCCGGCGTCCCGGCAAGGACGCCACGCTGATCGCGTACGGCCCCTCCGTGCCGGTGGCGCTGGCCGCCGCCGAGCAGGCCGCGACCGAGGGCAGGGACCTGGGCGTGGTCGACCTGCGCTCCATCGTCCCGTTCGACGACGAGACCGTGTGCGCCGAAGTCCGCAAGACGGGCCGTGCGGTCGTCGTCGCGGAGGCGCCCGGCTTCGCCTCGGTGGCCTCGGAGATCGCGGCACGGGTGGGGGAGCGCTGCTTCCACCACCTGGAGGCGCCGGTCCGCCGCGTCACCGGTTTCGACGTGCCCTACCCGCCGCCGAAGCTGGAACACCACTTCCTGCCCGGTGTGGACCGGATCCTCGACGCCGTCGACACGCTGCAGTGGGAGGACGCCGCATGAGCACCCAGGTGTTCGACCTGCCCGACCTCGGTGAGGGGCTGACCGAGGCCGTGCTGGTCCGGTGGCTCGTCAAGACCGGGGACCCCGTCGGCGTGGACGAGCCCGTGGCCGAGGTCGAGACGGCCAAGGCGATGGTCGAGGTGCCGTCACCGTTCGGCGGTGTGATCGCGCGGCTGCACGGCGAGGAGGGCGAGACCCTCCTGGTCGGCTCGCCGCTGATCTCCGTCGGGCCCACCGCCGACACCTACGTCGAGGAGGAGCGCGCCGGTTCCGGCAACGTCCTGATCGGCTACGGAACGTCGGAGACGACCACCTCCCGCCGCCGGAGGAAGGCCGTTTCCCGTTCCGCGCCAACGCCTGCGCGCAACGGCGAACGCCCCGCCGTGCAGTCGCCGATCGTGCGCCGCCTCGCCAAGGACAACGGCGTCGACCTCAGCGCGGTGACCGGCACCGGGCCCGCCGGCCTGATCACCCGCCGCGACGTCGAAGCCGCGGTCGTCGTGCCGGAACCGGTGGCGGTGGTGTCCGATGTGGACCAGCGCACCGGTCTCCGGATCAGCACCCGCGTGCCGTTGACCGGCATGCGCAAGGCCGTCACCACCACGCTGACCCGCAGCCGCACCGAGATCCCCGAGGCGACGACGTGGGTGGACGTCGACGCGACCGCGTTGCTGGAACTCCGCGCCGAGCTGAAGGAGACCGGTGCGGCACCGGGACTCCTGGCGATGGTCGCCCGGTTCGTCGTGGCGGGGCTCGCCCGCTTCCCCGAGCTGAACTCCCGCGTCGACACCGAACGCGGCGAGATCACCCACCTCGACGGCGTCAACCTCGGCCTCGCCGCGCAGACCGACCGCGGCCTGGTCGTCCCGTCGATCAGGGACGCGCACCGGCTGAGCATGCGCGGCCTCGACACCGAGATCCGCAGGCTCACCGCGGCCGCCCGCGAGGGCAACGCCACGGCGGCCGAGCTCGGCTCGGGGTCGTTCACCCTCAACAACTACGGCGTGCTCGGGGTCGACGGCAGCGCCGCGATCATCAACCACCCCGAGGTCGCGATCCTCGGGATGGGGCGGATCCTGCCCCGGCCGTGGGTGGTCGACGGCGAGATCGCGGTGCGGCACATCGTGCAGCTGTCGCTCGTGTTCGACCACCGGGTGTGCGACGGGGGCACGGCGGGCGGGTTCATCAGGTTCGTCGCCGACTGCGTGGAGAACCCGAAGTCGGCGATGGCGGACCTCTAGTGGTGTGGCGCAGAACGTTGCTGGGCGTGGATCACCTCGCCAACGTTCTGTGACGCGCCACTAGCCGAGGGACAGCCGCTCGCGGTGGAGGGCCGCGGCCTTCAGGTGCGCGTCCACAGTGGACTGGTGCGGCTGGTCGAGCACGGCCGCCGACTCGTCGGCGAGACCGGTCAGGCGAGCCACCTCGGCGTCGGTCAGCTCCGCCGCGACCTCGGCCGCCGCGACGTTGGCGCGCAGGTGGTCGGGGTTCTTCGTGCCGGGGATGGCCACCACGGCGGGGGAGCGGCGCAGCAGCCAGGCCAGCGCCACCTGGGCCGGCGTCACGCCGAGACGTTCCGCTGGACCGGTCAGCTCGTCGTACCCGGCGAGCTGACCGGCGGCCAGCGGGAAGTACGGCACGAACAGGATTCCCTGGGCCTCGCAGTCGGCGAGTACCCGCACGCCGCTGCGGTCGAGCAGGTTGAAGCGGTTCTGCACGGCGAAGATCGGCGTGATCCGCTGCGCGCGGGCCAGCGCCTCCGGTGACGCGCCGGACAACCCGATGCGGCGGATCAGGCCCTTCTCGCGCAGTTCGGCGAGCACTCCGAGCGAGTCCTCCATCGGCGCCTGGCTGTGCACGCCCGGCCCGTCGCCGTCGAGCCGCAGGTAGGTCAGCTCGCTGGTCTCGACGCCCAGGTCGGTCAACGACTCGTGGACCTGGCTCCTGACCGTGTCCGGGTGGTCGGTGATGATCCACGACCCGTCGGCGCCGCGGCCCGCGCCGACCTTGTTGCCGATGATCACGTCCTGCGGGAACGGCCGCAGCGCCTCGCCGATCAGCCGGTTGACGGTGCGCGGCCCGTAGGCGTTGGCGGTGTCGAAGAACGTCACGCCCAGCTCGACCGCCAGGCGCAGCACCGGCCGCGCCGACTCCGGGTCGTCCGGCAGGCCCCACACGTTCGGGCCTGCGAGCTGCATGGCGCCGTATCCGATGCGATTCACTTGCTCTCCCTGGTTGTATCACCGATACGGCTGATTGCGTATCGGTGTCTGTTTCAGTGATACGCGGAATGCCGTAGCATTGCAACCGTGGACGACGCGAAGGCACAGACCCGGCAGCAGATCCTCGAGGTGGCGGCCGAGATCCTGGAACGGGACGGCGTCCAGGCCGTGTCCACGCGCTCGGTCGGTGCGGCGGCCGGCATCCGCGCCGCCTCGCTGTACCAGCTGTTCGGGGACAAGGACGGCCTGCTGACCGCTCTGGCCAACCACGCCTTCGACCTCTATCTGAACGAGAAGCACGCGCTGGTGCGGACCGACGACCCCGTCGAGGACATGCGGCGCGGCTGGGACGCGCACGTCGACTTCGGCCTGAACCACCCGGCGCTCTACCTGCTGATGTTCGGCACCGACCGCCCCGAACGCCGCCCGCCCGCCGTCGCGCGGGCGCACGCCCTGCTGCTGGCCTTCATCGACCGCGTCGCCGCCGCCGGACGCCTGCGGGTCCCGCCCGCCCGTGCCGCCGAACTCTCCACGGCCGCGGCCACCGGCGTGGCCATGCTGCTGATCGGCACCCCGGCCGAGGAGCGCGATCCGGAGCTCTCCGCGCGGATGCGCGACGTCCTCATCGACTCTCTCGTCACCGATGTCGCGCCCGCCGCCGAACCCGGCCTCGCGTCCAGCGCCCTCGCCCTCGACGCCGCCATCGCCGACGAGGCGGACCTGCCGTTGCGCCCTGCCGAGACGGCCCTGCTGCGCGACTGGCTCGACCGGCTCGCGCGCTGACGGTCAAGGCGCGTGCGTCCACGCACAAGTCGCCAAAGCCCTGTCCTGCGAGCGTTGCGGCAAGCACCGAGACGCAGGAGGACGCCATGACACTCACCGCCGAGCCGCGGACCGGGTTCACCACCGGCCTGTTCATCAACGGCACCTGGTCGGACGCGGCGGAGACGTTCGAGGACCTCAACCCCGCGACCGGCGAGGTGCTGACCGCGGTCGCGCACGGCAGCGCCGAGGACGTGGACCGGGCGGTGCGCGCCGCTCGCGCCGCGCTGAACGGCGTCTGGGGTGACACGCCGGGCGTCGCCCGCGGTGTGCTGCTGAACAGGCTCGCGGACCTCGTCGAACGGGACGGCGAGATCCTGCAACGGCTGGAGGCGCTGGACATCGGCAAGCCGTTCGCCCAGCCCGGCATGCTCGACGTGCCGAACGCCGCCGCCACGTTCCGGCACTTCGCCGGGTGGGCCGACAAGGTCCAGGGCGCCACGATCCCGACCGCCGGGTACCTCGGCATGGCGAAGACGCACTCCTACACCGTGCGCGAACCGGTCGGCGTCATCGGCGCGATCATCCCGTGGAACACGCCGCTGATGATCGCGGCCTGGAAGCTCGGACCGGCGCTCGCCGCGGGCAACACCGTGGTGGTCAAGCCCGCCGAGGACGCGCCGCTGTCCGTTCTGCACCTCGCGAAGCTGGTGGAGGAGGCCGGTTTCCCGGCAGGCGTGGTGAACGTGGTGCCAGGGCTCGGCGCGACGACGGGTGCCGCGCTCGTAGCCCACCCGGACGTCGACAAGATCAGCTTCACCGGGTCGCCCGAGGTCGGCAGGCAGATCCAGAAGTCCGCGGCGGACACGTTCAAGCGCGTCACCCTGGAGCTCGGCGGCAAGAGCCCGCAGATCGTGTGCGAGGACGCCGACGTCCAGGCGGCGGTCCAGGGCATCGCGATGGGCCTGTTCTTCAACCAGGGCGAGGTGTGCGCGGCCGGCACCCGGATCCTGGTGCACCGCGCCCACTACGAGACCGTGGTGAACGCGCTCGCCCAGGCCGCCGAGGCGCAGGTGCTCGGTGACCCGTTCGACGCGCGGACCACGATGGGCGCGTTGGTCAACGCGAGCCAGCAGCAGCGCGTCACCGACTACATCGAGAAGGGCAAGGCCGAGGGCGCACGCCTCGTCGCCGGCGGCGGCAAGGTCGACGAGCCCGGTTTCTTCGTGCGCCCCACGATCTTCGCGGACGTCGACAACACCTCCACGATCGCCCGTGAGGAGATCTTCGGCCCGGTCGGCGCGGTGATCCCGTTCGACACGGTCGAGGAGGCCCTCGCGATCGCCAACGACACCGACTACGGCCTGGCCGCGACGATCTGGACGCGGGACGTCTCGCTCGCGCACACGATGGCGGCGAAGGTGCGCGCGGGTGCGGTGTGGGTCAACGGATGGGCGGCCATCGACCCCGCTCTGCCGTGGGGCGGCATGAAGTCCAGCGGCATCGGCCGCGAGCTCGGCTGGTCCGGCATCCTCGCCAACACCGAGGAGAAGGTCGTGACGATCGTCCTCTAAGGACGGTTCTTGCGGTACTCGCGCGGCGACTGCCCGAACGCGCCGCGGAACAGCCGCGAGAAGTGCGCCGGATCGGTGAAACCCCAGCGGTGGCCGACGTTCGCGATCGGGACGTCGGCGCACCGCGGGTCGGCGAGGTCGCGGCGGCAGCGCTCCAGGCGGCGGCCGCGGATCATCGCCGACACCGAGGTGCCCTCCGCCTCGAAGACCTTCTGCAGGTGGCGGACGGAGACGAAGTGCGCGTCGGCGACGGACCTGGACGACAGACCGGGGTCGTGCAGGTTGTCGTTGATGAACTTGCCGGCGCCGGCCAGCAGGGCGCGGTGCGCGGCGGGTTCGTCGGCCGGTTGCTGCATCTGCTGGGCGAACGCGGCGGTCACCAGGTCGACCACGGCGTCACCGAGGTGCGTCGCGATGACCGGCCTGGTGGAGCTCAGTTCGGCGCTCAGGCCCTTCATCAACGGCGCGATGAGCGAGCCCAGCCCGGTGTCGCCCGCGAGGCGCACGGCGGTCAGCCCGGCCATGTGGTGCTCTGGCAACCGGACGAGCTTGCGGGGGAACATGGCGATGGTCATGCGGAAGTCGTCGCCGAACGAGATGCGGTACGGCCGGGAGGTGTCGTAGATGGCGAGGTCACCGGGCAGCAGCCGGGCGCGCCGGTCGTCCTGCTCGATCACGCTCGTGCCGCTCACCTGCAGGCCGAACTTGTACAGCTCCGGGTCGTCCTGGCGGATCAGCCGCCGGGTGCGTTCGACGACGGCGTGCGAGGCGGCCACCTCGGCCAGCAGGACCGAGCCCAGCGGCGCGGAACCGACGTCTCCGCTGAAGCTCGCCACGTCCGACTCGCAGCGCGCCCGCAGCGGCACGAAGGTGTTGCAGATGCTGTGTTCCCAGGCTTCGAACGTCGCTGCGGTCACTGCGGTCTCCTCGCTGAGACGCCGGTCACGGCGGACAATACTTACCGAATGGTCGTTCGGTCAACTACCCTGCCCGCCAACGGGCGACCGAGGAGGACGCGATGCTGGACCTGAGCCCGCAGCCGGGTGACCTGGAGCCGATCGAGACCGCGTCGGTGGACGAACTGCGCGCGTTGCAGCTCGAACGGCTGCGGTGGTCGGTCCGGCACGCGTACGAGAACGTGCCGCACTACCGGGCTTCGTTCGACGCGGCGGGCACGCACCCCGACGACGTGAAGACGCTGGACGACCTCGCGAAGCTGCCGTTCACGACGAAGGCCGACCTGCGCGACAACTACCCGTTCGGCATGTTCGCGGTGCCGCGGCAGGAAGTCGTCCGCGTGCACGCCTCGTCCGGCACCACGGGCCGGCCGACCGTCGTCGGCTACACGCGTGACGACCTGGAGACGTGGGCGACCGTGGTGGCGCGCAGCATCCGCGCGGCGGGCGGCCGGGCAGGGCACGTCCTGCACAACGCCTACGGCTACGGGCTCTTCACCGGCGGACTGGGTGCGCACGCGGGTGCGGAGAAGCTCGGCTGCACGGTCGTCCCGGTGTCCGGCGGCATGACCGAACGCCAGGTCCAGCTGATCCGCGACTTCGAGCCCGACATCATCATGGTCACGCCGTCCTACATGCTCTCGATCATCGACGAGATGGAGCGCCAGGGCGTCGACCCGCGCTCGACGTCGTTGAAGGTCGGCATCTTCGGCGCGGAGCCGTGGACCAACGACATGCGCGCAGAGATGGAGCGGCGCCTCGACATGCACGCCGTGGACATCTACGGCCTGTCCGAGGTGATCGGGCCGGGCGTGGCGAGCGAGTGCGTGGAGACCAAGGACGGCCTGCACGTGTGGGAGGACCACTTCTACCCGGAGGTCATCGACCCGGTCACCGGTGAGGTGCTGCCCGACGGCGAGGAGGGCGAACTCGTCTTCACGTCGCTGACGAAGCAGGCCATGCCGATCATCCGCTACCGCACCCGCGACCTGACCCGCCTGCTGCCGGGCACCGCGCGGTCGATGCGCCGGATCGAGAAGATCACCGGCCGCACCGACGACATGATCATCCTGCGCGGCGTGAACCTGTTCCCGACGCAGATCGAGGAGCTGATCCTGCGCGTTCCCGCGCTGTCGCCGCACTTCCAGTGCGTGCTGAGCCGCACGGGCAACCTCGACGACCTGACCGTTCTGGTCGAGCACCGGGAGGACGCCGTCGCGGCGGACGCGGGGGCACAGCTGAAGAAGCTCGTGAAGAACTCCATCGGTGTCACGGTCGCCGTGGAGGTCGTCGCGCCGGGCGGGATCGAGCGCTCGGTCGGCAAGATGAAGCGGATCGTGGACCGCAGGCCGCCCCGGTGAGCCCGTTTGTCACCTGATCAAGCGGTTTAGGGGCGTTGTTGCGGAATCCGTTATCTGGTCTGCTCACCATGCTCTGCATGAGCGGAACACCGATCTTCGACGAGCTCTACGCCAAGTACGTGATCGGCGCGCCCGCGACGGTCACGTACCCGGACGTCACCGTGCCGCGGGAGGTGTGGCAGGAGCAGGTCGTGCCGCAGTTCGCGGCGAGCGTTGACGCCCCCGTCTGGCCGAGCTGAGCTCCTGGGACCCGCTCGGAGGGCTCTGGTGTGATCGCCGTGGTGACCACACCGGAGTCGCGACACGTTCGTGGTTCAGGAGAGCACCCCGGAGCGGGTCACTCCTACTTCGACGTGCCCGCTGTCTTCTTGTGCTCGTCGTACCGCCTCTTCGCCTCCTCCGCGTCCGCGGACGTGCTCCAGCCGAACGCGGCGGAGACCGGGATGCTCTGGAGGCAGACCATTTCCTCCTTGTTCGCGTTCGGGGCGTTCGCGGTCGCCGCGACCGAACCGAAGTGGTGGCCCGTCCCGTTCTTCTTGAAGATCACGCACCAGTCGCCGTACGGGACGCCGACGAGGCCGGGGACGGCGTAGATGCCGGCCGGGGCGTTGAGGTCGCGCGTGCCCGCGGGGTAACGGGCATCGATCACGGTGCCCTCCCACAGCTCGCCGACGGCCTGGTTGAAGGTGCGGTGCACCAGGTACTGCCCGGGCTCGTTGATCATCATCCTCAGCAGGTCCGCGACCGACAGCTGTCTTGATCTGTCGGCGGCGGGCTTGTTCGCGCCACCCGGTGGCGCGCCGGCCGGTGCGCCACCGCCGGTCTGGGAGGACCGGGGGAGCCACAAGGGAAGCCATGTCGGCTTGGTGAGCTCGACCAGCAGCCGCGTGACCACGGCGCGGGTCAGGAAGTCCGCCCAGCGCGCGTGCTGCGCCCAGTGGACCCAGGCCGGTCCGCGGGGAACGAGGGGTGCGGCGGCCGCGAAGGACTGCCGCACCGACTGGCGCACCACGTACCGGAGCTGCGGGCGCAGTGCCCACGCCATCGAGGTCATCGGCCCTCCTCCGTCAAACCGCCCGCGGCGAGCTCGGCGAGCGCCGCCTTGGTGTCCTCGGCGATCCAGGTCAGCAGGTCCTGCTCGCTGACCTGCGCCCATTGCCCGGGATCGGCCTTCGCGGCCTCCGCGAGGCCGGCGGCGAGGTCGGCGGCGATCCGCTCCGCCATCTCGCTCGCGAGCGGCAGCTGGACCTCCGTGGCCGCCTTGCCGTCTGCCACCGCCGATTTCCGCGAGGTCGCCTCGCCGGTCTCGGTGATCTCTGAACTTCGTTTGGATGCAGGTGTTTCTTCCATGGTTCGGAGTATCCCTCCGCGGGGATCCGCGGGCCATGGACCGAACGGAGGCGCGTGCAGGGCTGTTTTGGCTTGTCCCGCAAGGGAAATCGCGTTCGCGGAGATCGAGTTGATCACCTGCCCCCGCCCGTGCGCGATCCGTCGGCAGGTGCCGCCTCGGGTCTAGTCGGCCGCGCAGGACGCTTCCGGCACACCGGCGTTCGCCGCGTTGTCGATGTTGTCCTCGACCCACACGCGCAGCATCCGCAGCGGGACGGCCGCGCTGTGCCCGAGCGCGGTGAGCGCGTACTCGACGTGCAACGGCACCGCCGGGTAGACCGTGCGGTCGACGAGGCCGAACTCCTCCAGGCGGCGCAGGCTCTGCGTGAGCACCTTCGGGCTGACCCCCTGCAGGCTCCGCTGGAGCTGACCGAACCGCTGCGGCCCCTCTTCGAGCGCGCCGATCGCCAGTGCGGACCACTTGTTCGCCAGCAGGTCGAGCATCGCCCGGCATGGGCACTGCGCGGCGTAGACGTCGTGGTCGGAGTGCTGCCCCGTCAGGCATACTGTGGTCATCGCGAGCCTCTCACCTGCATGCTTCCCAATCGGAAGTACTAGCCCTTGCGGGTAACTATATCCCCGGGGATACCTTGCTGGAGCCAGGGGAGAGAGCAGCAGAAGCCTCTCCCGAGCGTGTGATCCAGGGAGTGAACCCAGTGTCTGAATCATCGATGCGCGCCGTCGTCCAGGACGCCCTCGGCGGCCCCGAGGTGCTGTCGGTGCGGGATGTGCCGCGACCGGAGCCGTTGCCGACCGAGGTCAGGGTGCGGGTGCACGCCGCCGGGATCAACCCGGTCGACTGGAAGACCCGCGCGGGTGGTGGCATGGCCGGCGTGCTCGGGGAGCCGCCGTTCGTCCTCGGCTGGGACGTGTCCGGGGTCGTGGAGAAGGTCGGCTTCGGCGTCACGACGCTGAAGGAGGGCGACGAGGTCTACGGCATGCCGTGGTTCCCGCGTGCGGCCGGTGCCTACGCCGAGTACGTGACCGCGCCGGCCCGGCAGTTCACCCGCAAGCCCTCCACCGTGAGCCACGAGCAGGCCGCCGCGGTCCCGCTCGCCGCGCTGACGGCGTGGCAGGCACTGGTGGACACCGCTCAGGTCACGTCCGGTCAGCGCGTGCTGGTCCACGCCGCCGCGGGTGGCGTCGGCCACCTGGCGGTCCAGTTCGCGAAGCACCTGGGCGCGCACGTGATCGGCACCGCCAGTGCGCGGAACCACGACTGGCTCACCAAGCTCGGCGCGGACGAGGTCGTCGACTACACCGCCGTGCGGTTCGAGGACGCGGTGTCCGATGTGGACGTCGTGATCGACCTCGTCGGCGGCGACACGAGCACCCGGTCGCTGGAGGTGCTGCGGCCCGGCGGGCTGCTCGTCGCCGTCCCCGCGGGCGTGTCACCCGAACTCGCCGCCGCGGCTGAGGCGAAGGGCGTGCGGGTCTCGCCGTTCCTGGTCGAGCCGGACGGCCCGGCGCTCGCCCGCATCGCCGAGCTCGTCGACGCGGGCGAGGTCGTGGTGGAGGTCGAGGAGACGTTCCCGCTCGACGAGGTCGCCCAGGCCCACACCCGCGGCGAGTCCAACCGGACCCGCGGCAAGCTCGTCCTCCGCGTCACTTCCTGAAAGCATTGGAGCGCCTGATGTTCTACGAGATCCGCCGTTACCAGACCCAGCCGGGGCGGCGCGACGACTGGGTCCGGTACATGGAGGACGTCGTCATCCCCTTCCAGGTGGCGCAGGGGATGTCGGTCACGGCCTCGTTCGTCGACGAGGAGGACCCCGACGGGTACGTCTGGATCCGCCGGTTCGAGGACGAGGAGGACCGGATCGCCCTGTACGCCAACGTCTACGAGAACGAGCGGTGGAAACAGGAGATCGGTCCCGAGGTGCACAGGCTCCTGCTGGTGGACCAGATCAAGGTCACCAGGGCCGTCCCGACCGCGATCTCGGGGCTGCGGTGACCGGACGGACGCACGACGCGCCCTCGATCAGCCGTGCCGCGGCGGTCGCGCTGATCGAGGCCGTGCGCCAGGAAGCCGCTGTGGCCGGCTTCGACGTCGCCACGGCCGTCACCGACGCCGGCGGTCACCTCGTGGCGTTCGAACGCGCGGACGGAACCCCGTTCCTCGCGGCGGAGGTCGCGGTCGACAAGGCGTGGACCGCGGCGGCGTTCCGGCTCACGACGGACACCTGGAACACCCTCGTCACCGACCCGCGGGTGGCGCCGCTGGCCCACCACCCGCGGCTGATGGCCGTGGGCGGCGGGTTCCCGCTGTTCGACGGCGGGGTGTGCGTGGGAGGACTCGGGATCTCCGGCGGCACCGCGCAGCAGGACGAGGACGCGGCGCACGCGGCCCTGAAGGCGCAGGGGTTCGCGGTGTCCCGTTAGGTCTGGATGCCGCGCAGGATCATCGCGCAGATCTGGTCGGCGAGCTCACCGGGCTTGCGCCCGCGTTCGGGCTTGTACCACTCGGCCAGCGAGTTGATCGTGCCGAACAACAGCCGGGCGGTGGTGCGCGCGTCGAGGTCGGCGCGCACGTCACCCTCGTCGATCGCCTCCTGCACCACTCCGGCGATCACCTTGTCGAACGTGCGCCGCTGCTCCAGCGCCCACCGCTCGGTCTCCGTGTTGCCGTGCACGCTCAGCAGCAGCTTCACGTACGGCAGCTCGGCGGCGAGGATCTCGACGTTGCGCTTGATCAGGTAGGACAGCCTGTCGAGGGCGCGGCCGGTGGTCGCGCCCTCCTCGCACGTGCTGGCCATCAGCGGTTCCAGTGCGCGTTCGAGGCCCAGGCGCAGCAGCTGTTCCTTGCTGTCGACGTGGTGGTAGATCGAGGACCTGGACAGCCCGGACGCCTGAGTCAGGTGCTGGAAGCTGGTGCCGTCGTAGCCGCGTTCGGTGAACACCCGCACGGCGACCTCCAGCAACCGCTCGGGGGTGTAGGGGGTCTGCCACCGCCCGCGCCTGGGTGTCTCACTCACCTCTTCATCGTCCCACGCGGTGATCGGGTTCTGCGGCGGGTGCGCGAGACGGCAACTCCGGTGCGCCGCACGTCAACTCGCGCGCCCATCCGCGTCGCACAGTGGCTCTCGTCACCGAGTGGAGAGGGTTGCCATGAGCAGCGACTACGTCATCGTCGGCGCCGGATCGGCGGGGAGCGCGCTCGCTCGCCGGCTGCTGGACGCGGGCAGGACCGTGCACGTGCTGGAGGCGGGACCGGCTGACGTGGCCGAGGAGATCCACAGCCCGCAGGGGTGGCCGCTGCTGCTGGCGGGGCCGCAGGACTGGGCCGTCATGACCGTGCCGCAGAAGCACGCGAACGACCGCTCGCTGTTCTGGCCGCGCGGCAAGGTCCTCGGCGGCAGCAGCTCCCTCAACGGCATGATCTACATGCGCGGGCACGCGAGCGACTACGACGGCTGGGGCGTTCCCGGCTGGGGCTGGGACGACGTGCGCCCGCTGTTCCTGCGCTCCGAGGACCACCTCGCCGGGGCCGGTGAACACCACGCCACGGGCGGTCCGTTGCCGGTGAGCCGGATCGAGCACCCGCACCCGGCGGCGCAGGCCTTCGTGGACGCCGCGGTCGCCGCCGGGCACAAGCGCAACGAGGACTTCAACGGCGACGACATGCGCGGTGTCGGGTTCAACGAGATGACCGTGCGCGACGGCCGCCGGATGAGCGCCTGGCAGAGCTTCGTCGGCCCGGTGCTGGACGACCCGAACCTGACCGTCACCACGAACGCGTTGATCGACCGAGTGCTGGTGGAGAACGGCCGCGCGGTCGGGGTTGAGTACTTTGTGGACGGTGAGCGGCGCACGGCCCGTGCCGACGCCGAGGTGATTCTCTCCGGTGGCACGATCGGCTCTCCCGCGATCCTGCAGCGCAGCGGCATCGGCAACGCCGCGCACCTCCGCGCTCTCGGCATCACCGTCGTCGCCGATCTGCCCGGTGTGGGGGAGAACCTGCACGACCACCCGTTGATCAGCGTGGTCTACGAGTCGACGAAACCGTTGCCCGCCGGGCGCGCGAACCTGCTGGAGGCCCAGTTCTACGCCGACAGCACCGGCTGGACGGGGGCCGCGCCGGACCTGCAGCCGCTGTTCCTGCACCTCGTCTACCCGGCCGAGGGTTACGAGATGCCCGAGCACGGCTACACCATCGCGGCCGGCATCGTCGCGCCGAGGTCGCGCGGGTCGTTGAGGCTCGCCTCGGCCGATCCGGCGGTGCCCGCGCTGGTGGACCCGAACATCCTCGCCGACCCGTACGACCTGGAAGCGTTGTGCGACGCCATCGAGATGAGCCGCGAGGTCGGCGGGCAGCGCGCGTTCGACGAGTGGCGCAGGCGCGAGGTGGCGCCCGGCCCCGACGCGAAGACTCGTGACGACATCCGCGCGTTCGCACGCCGGTCCGTCGGCACGTACCACCACCAGGTCGGCACGTGCCGGATGGGCATCGACGAACTGTCCGTTGTGGACGAACGACTGCGGGTGCGCGGTGTGGAAGGACTCCGGGTCGCCGACGCGTCGATCATGCCGGTCGTCCCGTCCTGCAACACCAACGCACCCGCCATCATGGTGGGCGAGAAGGCCGCGGACCTAGTTCTTGGCGACTAGCGTGAGGACGTCGTAGGTGGCGACCGGGTCCCCGTCCTGGTTCGTCACCACGGCGTCCCACCGCACCTCGCCGTACTCCGCGTTCGAACGCGGAGTGATCTGCTTGACCGTCAACGTCACCGCGATCGTGTCCCCGGCCTTCACCGGGGTCAGGAACCGCAGTCCGTCCACGCCGAAGTTCGCGAGCACCGGACCGGGGTTCGGCTCCACGAACAGCCCCGCCGCCAGCGACACCACCAGGTAGCCGTGCGCCACGATCCCGCCGAACAACGGGTTCGCGGCCGCCGCCTCGGGATCGGTGTGGGCGTAGAACGTGTCGCCGGTGAACTCGGCGAAGTGGTCGATGTCGGCGAGCGTCACCTGCCGCGTGCCGGACTCGACGAAGTCACCGATCCTCAGCTCCGCCAGCGACTTGCGGAACGGGTGCACCTCGTCCGCCACGCGCTGCGAGCCGGTCGTCCAGCGGCCGGTGATCGCCGTCAGCATGTCCGGTGACGCCTGGATCGCGGTGCGCTGCATGTGGTGCAGCACGCCGCGCACGCCACCCAGCTCCTCGCCGCCGCCCGCACGTCCGGGACCACCGTGCACCAGCATCGGAAGCGGTGACCCGTGGCCGGTCGACTCCTTGGCGTCGTCGCGGTCCAGCACCAGGATCCGGCCGTGCCACGGCGCGACACCGAGCACGACCTGACGGGCCACGGCGGGGTCGTGCGTGACGACCGAGCCGACCAGGCTGCCCTTGCCGCGGGCCGCGAGCTCCACGGCCTCGGCGGTGGTGCGGTAGGTGATCACGGTGCTGACCGGGCCGAACGGCTCGACGTCGTGCGGTTCCGAAGCGTCCGCGCGGGCCCGCAGCAGCACGGGGGAGAGGAACGCGCCGCGCTCGCCGTCCGCGTCGACGAGCTTCACGTCGTTCGGGTCGCCGAACACGATCTCGGCGGAGTTGCGCAGCGACTCGACGGCCTTGCGCACCTCGTCGCGCTGCCCGAGCGACGCCAGCGCGCCCATCCGCACGCTCTCGTCGGCCGGGTTGCCGACGGTGATCTTCGCCAGCCGCGCGGCGATCGCCTCGGTCACCTCGCCGGCGATCTGCTCCGGCACGATCGCGCGCCGGATCGCCGTGCACTTCTGGCCCGCCTTGACGGTCATCTCGGCGACGACGCCCTTGACGAACAGGTCGAACTCGGGGTCGTCCGGTTGCACGTCGAGGCCGAGGATCGAGCAGTTCAGCGAGTCCGCCTCGACCTGCAGGCGCACGCCGCCGTGCTGGACGTTCGGGTGGTTGCGCAGGATCCCGGCGGTGTGCGCGGAACCGGTGAACGCCACCGAGTCCTGCTCGTCGAGCACGTCGAGCAGACCGCGCGGGCTGCCGGAGAGCAGCTGCAGCGAGCCCTCGGGGAGGATGCCGGACTCGATGATCCGCCGGACGACTGCCTCGGTGAGGTACGACGTCTGCGACGCTGGCTTCACGATGCTCGGCAGGCCGGCCAGGAACGCGGGCGCGAGCTTCTCCAGCATGCCCCACACGGGGAAGTTGAAGGCGTTGATCTGCACCGCCACACCGGGGCGTGAGGTGTAGATGTGCTGGCCGAGGAACGTGCCCTCGCGGCCGAGGCGTTCGAGGGCGCCGTCCAGCACGACGATGTCGTTCGGGAGTTCGCGCACACCCTTGCTCGCGAAGCTGAACAGCGTGCCGAACCCGCCGTCGATGTCGACCATCGAGTCGCGCTTCGTCGCACCCGTGCGGAACGACAGCTCGTACAGCGAGTCCTTGTCGGCGCTGAGGTGCTTGGCGAGCTCCTTGATGAGCAGGGCGCGCTGGTGGAACGTCAGCTCGCGGATCGCCGGGCCGCCGACGCGCCGGGCGTGGTCGGCCATCTGGCGCAGATCGAGGCCCTCGCTCGACAACCGCGCGACCTCCTCGCCGGTGACCGCGTCGAGCAGCGGTTCTCCCTCGGCCTGGGCGCGGAACCACCGGCCGGCGGCGTAGCTCTCCAACAGTGCGGTCACTGTGCGGGTCCCTTCGCAGACTGTTGCACTTCGCGGCTCTCGTGTGCCACTGTATAACAGACCGTTCGGTCAGTAAATCGTTGAGGAGCTGCTTGATGACGGAGCTCGCGGAGTACTTCGAGGCGACGATCCAGCGCGGTGACCGGGTCGAGCCCCGCGACTGGATGCCCGACGCCTACCGCAGCACGCTGGTCAGGCAGATCGCGCAGCACGCGCACTCCGAGATCATCGGGATGCAGCCGGAGGGCGCCTGGATCTCACGCGCGCCCTCGTTGCGGCGCAAGGCGATCCTGCTGGCCAAGGTCCAGGACGAGGCGGGCCACGGGCTGTACCTGTACTCGGCCGCCGAGACCCTCGGCACGTCACGCCGTGAGCTGACGGACAAGCTGCTGGCCGGCAAGCAGAAGTACTCGTCGATCTTCAACTACCCCACGCCGTCCTACGCCGACGTCGGCACGATCGGCTGGCTCGTCGACGGCGCCGCGATCTGCAACCAGGTGCCGTTGTGCCGCACCTCCTTCGGCCCGTACGGCCGCGCGATGATCCGCATCTGCAAGGAGGAGTCGTTCCACCAGCGGCAGGGCTACGAGCTGCTGATGACGATGATGCGCGGCACCGACGAGCAGCGCGAGATGGTGCAGGAGTCGGTGAACCGCTTCTGGTGGCCCGCGCTGATGATGTTCGGCCCGCCCGACGACGCCTCGCCCAACACCGCGCAGTCCATGGCGTGGGGCATCAAGCGCGACACCAACGACGACCTGCGCCAGAAGTTCGTCGACATGTCCGTGCCGCAGGCGGAGGCGCTGGGCGTGACGCTGCCCGACCCCGACCTGAAGTGGAACCCCGAACGCCAGGCGTACGACTTCGGCCAGCCCGACTGGGACGAGTTCTGGGCCGTGGTCAAGGGAGACGGGCCGTGCAACGCCGAACGGCTTGAACACCGGCGCAAGGCGCACGACGACGGCGCCTGGGTGCGCGAGGCAGCGGTGGCGTTCGCTCGACTGGAGGAAGAACTGTGAGTGAGTGGCCGCTCTACGAGGTGTTCGTGCGCAGCAAGCGCGGACTCAACCACGTGCACGTCGGTTCGCTGCACGCGCCGGACGACAAGCTCGCCCTGATGCACGCGCGGGACGTCTACACCCGCCGCAACGAGGGCGTGTCGATCTGGGTCGTGCGCGCCGACGCGATCACCGCGTCGTCACCGGACGAGAAGGACCCGCTGTTCGCGCCGAGCGGCGACAAGGTCTACCGGCACCCCACGTTCTACGACATCCCCGAGCACGTCCCGCACATGTGAGGCCTTGATGATCAACGATGCCGAACTGCTGGTGAACGACGCCCACTGGGCGTTCGGCACCGGTTTCGAGGACCCGCTGGCCGGCGTGGACACCACCGTGCCGGAAGGCGTCGACGCTGCCGGGCTCGCGCGCTACTGCCTGATGCTCGGCGACGACGCTCTCGTGCTCTCCCAACGGCTTTCGGAGTGGTGCAGCCGCGCTCCGGACCTGGAGGAGGACATCGCGCTGTCCAACATCGCGCTCGACCTGCTCGGTCAGGCCAGGCTCCTGCTCGCCCGTGCCGCGGCCGCCGACCCGTCGCTCGTGCCGGTGCTGCCGGAGGGTTCGCCGGTGCCCGTGGAGGACGCGCTCGCGTTCTTCCGCGACGCAGGGCAGTTCCGCAACGTGGTGCTGGCCGAGCTGCCGAACGGCGACTTCGCCGAGACGGTCACGCGACTGCTGTTGTTCAGCACCTGGCGACTGGAGGTGTTCGAGCAGCTGGTCGCGCACCCCGACGCGGTGCTGGCGGCCGTGGCGGCCAAGGGGCGCAAGGAACTCTCGTACCACCGGGACTTCTCCGCGCGCTGGTTCGTCACGCTGGCGAGGGGGACGGAGGAGTCGCGGCGCCGGGTGCTGACGGCGGTGGACGCGTTGTGGCCGTGGTGGGCCGCGCTGGACGTGCCTGCCGAGGTCGACGTGGTGCTGGAGCAGGTGTTCGCGGCGGCTCGGGTCGAGCGGCCTGCGGTGTCGGCGGCGGAGGATGGTGGCCGTGAGGGTGGGCACACCGAGGCGTTGACGGAACTGTTGGCGGACATGCAGAGCGTCGCGCGGGCACACCCCAGGGGGCTTTGGTGAGCACGCTCACGAGGGAGACCGCTGATCCGGCACTGACACGGGCGCGCGAGGTCGCCGAAACCGTCGTCGATCCCGAGCTGCCCATGCTCACGCTGGCCGACCTCGGCGTCCTGCGCGACGTCGCGATCGCCGACGGCACCGTCGTCGTCGACATCACCCCGACCTACTCCGGCTGCCCGGCGATGGCGACCATGCGCGACGACCTCGTGCGCGCCCTGCACCGCGAGGGGTTCGCCGACGTCCAGGTGCGCGTCGCCCTGAGCCCGGCCTGGACCTCGGACTGGATCAGCGAACGCGGCCGGTCGGCGCTCGCCGAAGCCGGGATCTCCCCGCCAGGACCCGCCCGCCGCGAGGGCCCGGTGCTGCTCGCGCTCAAGCCCGCCCGCCGCGCGATCCGTTGTCCTCGTTGCGAATCCGGCGACGTGGAGCTGACCTCGGAGTTCGGTTCGACCGCGTGCAAGGCGCTGTACCGCTGCCGCGCGTGCCTGGAGCCGTTCGACCACGTGAAGGAGATCTGACATGGCGTTCCACTCGCTGGCCGTGTCCGCGGTCGACCGGGTCACCGACGACGCCGCGGCCATCACGTTCGACGTGCCGGACGACCTGCGTGATGCCTTCGCGTTCGCGGCGGGGCAGTCGTTGACCCTGCGCAAGGTCGTGGACGGCGTGGAGCACCGCCGCACCTACTCGATCTGCGCGCCGGTCGGGCAGGCGCCGCGCATCGGCGTGCGGGAGATCCCCGGCGGACTGTTCTCCCAGTGGCTCGTGCGGGACGTGCGGCCGGGCGACTCCGTCGAGGTGCAGGTGCCCTCCGGCAGCTTCCGCGCCGACCCCGCCGCCGGTGGCCGCCATCTGTGCATCGCCGCAGGGTCCGGCATCACGCCGATGCTGTCCATCGCGTCGTCGGTGCTGAGCAACCCGGATGCGCGCGTGACCCTGTTGTACGGCAACAGGTCCACCAACACGGTGATGTTCGCCGAGGAGCTGTCGGACCTGAAGAACGCGCACACCAGCCGGTTCGACCTGGTGCACGTGCTGTCCCGGGAACCGCGCGACGTCGAGCTGTTCTCCGGCCGGTTGGACGCGGACCGGTTGCGGCAGCTGCTCACGGTGCTGGTGCCGGTCTCCGCGATGGACCACGTGTGGCTCTGCGGGCCGTTCGAGATGCTGACCGACGCCCGCGCGGTGCTCGTCGAGCTGGGCGTTCCCGCCGAACGAGTCCACTTCGAACTGTTCTACGTGGACGAACCGCCGCCGCAGCTTCGCCACGCGGAGAACGTCGTCGAGGGCGACACGAGCGAGGTCACCGTCGTGCTCGACGGCCGCAAGACCACCACGCCGATGCGCCGCGACAGCACCATCCTCGACTCCGCGCAGCAGGTGCGCGGCGACCTGCCGTTCGCCTGCAAGGGCGGTGTGTGCGGGACGTGCCGGGCCCGGATCTGCGACGGCAAGGCAGAGATGGTCCGCAACTACGCACTCGACCCCGCCGAGGTCGCCCAGGACTTCGTGCTGACGTGCCAGACGTTCCCCGTCAGCGACACCGTGACCGTCGACTTCGACGCCTGACAACCAGGAGCAGTTCGTGACCGAGGCCTTCCTCCTCGACGGCGTCCGCACGCCGATCGGCCGGTTCGGCGGCGCGCTCGCCAGGACCCGCCCGGACGACCTCGCCGCGCTGGTGGTGCGCTCCGTGGTCGAGCGCACCGGCATCGATCCGTCCGATGTGGACGAGATCGTGTTCGGCGCGGCCAACCAGGCCGGTGAGGACAACCGGAACGTCGCCCGCATGGCCGGTCTGCTCGCGGGCCTGCCGGACTCCGTGCCCGGCTTCACCGTCAACCGCCTGTGCGCCTCGGGACTCACCGCCATCACCACGGCACGCCAGATGATCGCCGCCGGTGACGCGGACGTGGTGATCGCCGGCGGTGTCGAGTCGATGACCCGCGCGCCGTGGGTGACGGAGAAGCCCGGCAAGGCCTGGTCGCGGCCCGGTGCCTCGTTCGACACGTCGATCGGCTGGCGGTTCACCAACCCGGCGTTCGACGCCGACACGACGCTGTCCATGCCGCAGACCGCCGAACGCGTGGCGCAGCAGTGGAACCTGACCCGCGAGGAGCTCGACGCCTTCGCGTACCGCTCGCACCAGCGGGCCGTGGACGCGCGCAAGAACGGCCGGTTCGCCGCCGAGATCGTGGCGGTCGGCGAGGTCACCGAGGACGAGGGGCCGCGCCCGGACACCAGCCTGGAGCAGCTCGCCGGGCTGCGGCCGATCCACGGGCCGGGCGGCGTGATCACCGCGGGCAACTCCAGCTCGCTGAACGACGGCGCCGCGGCCGTCGTGGTGGTGAGCGAACAGTATGCGGCCTCCCACGGCCTCCAACCGAGGGCACGGCTCGTGGCCGGTGCGAACGCGGGCGTCGCTCCGGCGATCATGGGCATCGGGCCGGTTCCGGCTACGCGCAAGGCTTTGGAGCGCGCCGGCTGGTCCGTCGCGGACCTCGGCGCGGTCGAGCTGAACGAGGCGTTCGCGTCGCAATCGCTTGCGTGCGTGCGGGACCTCGGGCTCGACGAGGAGATCGTCAACTCTGACGGAGGCGCCATCGCACTGGGGCACCCGCTGGGCTGCTCGGGCACGCGCCTCGCCGTCACGTTGCTGGGCCGCCTCGAACGCGCCGGTGCCCGCCGCGGCCTCGCGACCATGTGCGTCGGCGTCGGCCAGGGTTCCGCGCTGCTGCTGGAGCGCGTGTGACGGCGCCGTTGCTGGTGGAGGAGCACGACGACCGGGTCGTGCTCCGGCTCAACCGCCCGGACGTCCGCAACGCCATCGACCTCCCGGTGGTCCAGGCGCTGCACGAGGCCTGCGCCGAGCTGGAACGCCGCCCCCGGCTCGCGTTGATCGTCGGCGAGGGCGGGACGTTCGCCGCGGGGGCGGACATCGCGCAGCTGCGCGAGAGGCGCCGCGACGACGCGTTGCAGGGCATCAACTCCAGCGTCTTCGACCGCGTGCACCGGTTGCCGATGCCGGTCATCGCGCTGGTGAACGGTTACGCGCTCGGCGGCGGAGCCGAACTCGCCTACGCCTGCGACTTCCGCATCGGCACGCCCACCGCGAAGATCGGCAACCCGGAACCGGGTCTCGGTATCCTCGCCGCCGCAGGGGGCTGCTGGCGGCTGCGGGAACTGGTGGGCGAGCCGCTGGCCAAGGAGATCCTGCTCGCCGGGCGCGTCCTGAACGCCCAGGAGGCCCTGGAAGTCCGGCTGCTCAACGAGGTGGCGGAGGACCTGGAGGCCGCGGGTCACCGCCTGGCGGACCGGATCCTGAAGCAGGCCCCGCTCGCGGTGCGGCTGACGAAGTCCGTCTTCCACGCGCCGCGCGAGGCGCACCCGTTCGTCGACGACCTCGCCCAGGCAGTCCTGTTCGAGACCCAGGACAAGACCGATCGCATGACCGCGTTCCTCGACCGCCGCAAGGAGTCCCGATGACCGTTCCCACAGCTGTCGGTGTGTACGGCGGCGGACGCATGGGCGCCGGCATCGCCCACGCGTTCGCCGTGGCGGGGAGCGCGGTGACGGTCGTCGAGACCGAGGCCGCCGCGGACGCCGCCCGTGGCCGCGTCGAGAAGAGCCTCGCCAAGGCCGCCGAGAGGGGCGTCGAGATTCCTGGTGTGGTCACCGTGGTCACCGATCCGGCACTGCTCAACGGGGTGCCGCTGGTCGTCGAGGCCGTCCCGGAACTGGTCGACCTGAAGCACTCCGTGCTCGCGACCATCGCGCGGTCCGCACCGGACGCGGTGATCGGCACGAACACCAGCTCGTTGTCGATCGACGTGCTGGCCGGGGCGCTGCCCGACCCGTCCGTCCTCATCGGACTGCACTTCTTCAACCCAGTGCCTGCAAGCGACCTCGTCGAGGTCGTGGTGGGGGAGAAGACCTCTGCCGAACTGGTCGTGCGGGCGCAGGAGTGGGTGCGGGGTCTCGGCAAGCACGCGATCACCGTGCGGAACACACCGGGTTTCGCGAGCAGCCGCCTGGGCGTCGCCATCGCGCTGGAGGCCATGAGGATGGTGGAGGAGGGCGTCGCCTCCGCCGAGGACATCGACAGCGCCATGGTCCTCGGCTACCGCCACCCGGTGGGACCGTTGCGCACCACCGACATCGTGGGCCTCGACGTCCGCCTGGCGATCGCCGAGCACCTCGAACGCGAACTCGGCCCGCGCTTCGCGCCACCCCGGTTGCTGCGGGACAAGGTCGCGGCCGGACAGCTCGGCCGCAAGACGGGAGAGGGGTTCTACCGGTGGTGAGCGCACGTCAGCACGCCGACGCCATGTGGTCGACCGACACCGCCAGCAAGGCGCTCGGCATGACGATCGACGACGTCGGCCCCGGCACCGCACGCCTGTCGATGCGTGTGCGCGAGGACATGGTCAACGGCTGGGACATCTGCCACGGCGGCCTGATCGCCACGCTGGCCGACAGCACGTTCGCGGTGGCGTGCAACAGCTACGGCGGCGTGACCGTGGCGTCGGGCTTCCAGATCGACTTCCTGGAACCCGCCCGCCTCGACGACGTGCTGGTCGCCGAGGCGCGGGAAGTGGTGCTGCGCGGCCGTTCCGGCATCTACGACGTCACGGTCCGGCGCGGCGACACGGTGATCGCGGAGTTCCGCGGCCGCAGCCGCACGCTGAAGGAGCGGTAGGGCTGGGCGAGAGCGAGCCCGGTGCCGCGGGCTTGCGGCTTTGAAGCCCGGCCCTGCGTGCCTGACAGCCCAGCCCGACAGCCCGGCCCTGCGTGCCTGACAGCCCAGCTCCTGCAGCCCGGCCCTGCACGCCTGACAGCCCAGCCCCTGCAGCCCGGCCCTGCACGCCCGACAGGCCAGCCCCTCAGCCCAGCCCCTCAGCCGACCCCTCAGCCCCGCACCCCGCGGCCCACGCCCGAGCGGCGTCCCCCGCCACCCCCTCCAGCGCGTCGGCGTCCACCACGTGCTGGAGGTTCCCCTGCACCGCGAGGGTCGCGACACCGTGCGCGATCGACCACAGCTCGGCCGACCTCCTGGCCACGTCCGCGCCGCCGAGGAACGGGCGCAGTGCCGCCTCGAACCTGTCCTGTACGACGGCGGTCTGCCGCAGCAGGTCCTCGTGCCGCGACTTGTCGATGCCGCTCGCGAACATCGTCTCGAACCGCGCCGGGTCCTCCTGAGCGAAGCGGAGGTACGCGGTGGCGACCCACGCCGCCTGGGCGTCGAACGCCTGGCCCGACGGGAAGTCCGCGAAACGCGCCTCCAGCGCCTGGAAGCCGATCAGCGCTGCGGCCGCGAGCATCGCGTCGCGGTCGGCGAAGTGGCGGTACGGCGCGCCCTTCGAGACGCCGGCCCGCCGTGCCGCTTCGGACACGCTGACGCCCCGCGCGCCGTGCTCGCGCACCAGTTCCATGGTCGCGTCCAGCAGGGCGTTGCGCAGGTCCCCGTGGTGATAAGCCATGTCCGCCTCCCGATGTTGCAGTCTCTCACATTGACGGCGTAGCTTGATGTAAGAAGCTCTCACATCGAGGAGTCGACCATGAGGTACGCGGGCACCACAGCGCTCATCACCGGAGCGAGCTCGGGCATCGGCGCCGAGTTCGCCCGCCGGTTCGCCGCTAGGGGAGCGGATCTCGTCCTCGTCGCGCGGCGGGCCGACGTGCTCGACGCGCTCGCGGCGGAGATCCGCGAGACCGGCAGGACCGTCCAGGTCGTGCCGTTCGACCTCACCGAGGACAGGAGCGGGCGGAGGCTGGCCGAACGGGTCGGGCGCGTCGACACCGTGGTCAACTGCGCGGGCGTGGCGAAGACCGGGTCCTTCGAGGACAGCACCGAGGACGAGATCCGGTTGCAGCTCAGGGTGAACGTGGACGCGGTGGTCGACATCTCGCACGCGTTCCTACCGAGGCTGAAGGCGTCCGGGCAGGGCGCTCTGGTCAACGTCGCCAGCCTGACCGCGCACCTGCCCGTCCCCGGACTGGCCGCGTACTCGGCGGCGAAGGCGTTCGTCGTCCACTTCACCGAGGCGCTCGCGCACGAGCTGCGCGGGTCGGGGCTCACCGTGCTGGCGCTGTCGCCGGGGCCGACCCGCACGGAGTTCTACGCCACGTCGGGCACGCACGAGAACGGCGTGCGGTTCCAGACCGCCGCCCAGGTCGTCGACACGGCCTTCGCCGCGCTGGACAAGAAGAACCCGCCCGTCAGCGTCATCTCCGGCGCGCAGAACCGCTGGGTCAAGCGCGTGCTGAAGGCGTTGCCGACGAGGACGGCGTTGCGGCTGATGGAAGCCGAACCGGTCGCGTAGTGGCGTCGTTTGGGAGACTGCACGGCATGACCACGACGGAGAACGGCGGGACGAGGCGCCGCGGCCGCCCGGGCTACGACCTGGAGACGCTGCTGACGGCCGCCGCGGAGCTGTTCTACGAACGCGGCTACGACGGCACCAGCATCCAGGACCTGGCCAACCGCCTGGGTGTCACGAAGTCCGCCATCTACCACCACGTTCCCGGCAAGGAGGCCCTGCTGCGGCTGGCCGTCGACCGCGCGCTGGACGGCCTGTTCGCGGAGGTGACCAAGCTCGGCGCGGTCGAGGGCCGCGCGGTCGACCGGCTCGCGCACCTGGTCCGCGGCAGCGTCACGGTCCTGGTCGAGCAACTGCCGTTCGTGACGCTCCTGCTGCGCGTGCGCGGCAACAGCGAGACCGAACGCGAGGCGCTGGCCCGCCGGCGCGAGTTCGACCAGATCGTCACGGCGCTGGTGGCCGACGCGGCGGCCGAGGGCGACCTCCGTCAGGACATCAACCCCGCGATGACGACCAGGCTGCTGTTCGGCATGGTCAACTCGGTGATCGAGTGGTACCGGCCGCAGGGCGGGCTCAGCGCCGCCGACCTCGCGGACATGGTGGCCACCGTGGCGTTCGACGGTCTACGCGTGCGCGGGGACTGACCGGCGCTGGACGACCACCACGGCCGCCAGGCCGAGAGCAAGACCGAAAGCGGTCTGAATCCCGAAGTGCTCGCCGAACATCCACGCTCCCCACACGGCCGTGACCGGCGCCATGAGGAACATAAGCGTGTTCACGTGGGTGACCCCGGAGCGCCTCAGGATGATCCAGTAGAGCCCGTACCCGCCGAACGTCGACAGGACGACGAGCCAGGCGATCGTGCCCCAGAACGCGGGTTCGGCGGGCGGAACGGCGTTGCCGGTGCCCACGGCGAGCGCGGTGAACACGACGGCACTCGTGAGGCAGTGCGTGGTCATCGCGACCGAGGGCGCCACCTGAGTCCGTGACCGGCCTTCGAGAAAAGTGGCCGCCACCAACGACAACATGCCCAGGAACGGGATGAGGTAGGCCCACCACTCCACTCCGGAACTCGCCGCGGCATCGGCCCCGGTGACGATGACGACGCCGCCCACGCCCAGGCACAGACCGAGCCACTGCCGGCGCGACACGTACTGGTGCAGCAGCGGCCCGGCCAACGCCCCGGCTACGAGCGGCTGGACCCCGTCGATCAGCGCCGTGGTGCCGCTGGAGACGCCGAGCTGGATCGCGTAGTAGACGGTCAGCAGGTAGCCGCTCTGCGACAGCACTCCGATCAACGCCTGCCGGCCCACGTCCCGCGCGGCCAGCCCCCGCCACGACTTCCGGAGCGCGGCGAAGGCCACGAGCACGAGTGCGAGCGGCAGAAAGCGCCACATCAGGACCGTGACGGCGGACGCGCTCCCCGCCCCGAGCTTGGCCCCGATGAACCCGGAGCTCCAGCAGAGCACGAACGCGGCCGAGAGCAGGAAGTTCACCCACCACACCTCCCTATACCGATCTGTATACCCAACGACTATACAGATCGGTATACTGGGGAGGTGCTGCGACGGATCACGATGACCCCGGCCGCCTCGCGCGCCCTGGAGGCCGCCGGACGGTTGTTCTACGAGCACGGCATCCACGCCGTGGGCGTCGACCTGATCGCCGCCGAGGCCGGGGTGACGAAGAAGACGCTCTACGACCGGTTCGGCTCCAAGGAGCAGATCGTCGTGGAGTACCTGGCCGACCGCGACGAACGCTGGCGGGCGTTCCTGGCCGACTACCTGGACGCCGCTCCCGAACCCCGTGTGCTGGCCGTCTTCGACGCGTCCCGAGCGTGGGCGGGCGAGTTCAGCCCCAAGGGGTGCAGCATGGTCAACGCCCACGCGGAGATCAGCGACGCCTCCCACCCCGCGCACCCGATCATCATCGGGCAGAAGGAGTGGATGCTCGCCCTGTTCACCGACCTGGTCCGGGACGTCGTGCCGAACGCCGTCCAGTTGGGGCGGACGCTCCTGCTGCTGCACGAGGGTGCCTTGGTGGCCAACGGTTTCGGCACCTTCCCCGACCCCATCGGGCACGCTCGCGACCAGGCGGAGGCCCTCCTCGCGGCCTCACCACGGCACGGTCGTGCCGTCCCAGGAGAAGAACCCTCCGGTGGGGCCGTCGTCCGGTAGCAGGGCGAGGCGGACGGCGCCCTCCGCGGCCTCCGCCGGGTCACCACCGGCCGCGGCGCGCGCGGTGAGGTCGGTCGCGCGCAGGCCGGGGGCCAGCGCGTTGACCCTGAAGCCGGGCAGCGTCTGGGCGTAGAAGACGGTCAGCGCGTTGAGCGCCGCCTTCGACGACCGGTAGGCGGCTCCGCTGCCGTGGCCGTGCGCGAACTGCGGGTTGGGGTTCGTGCTCCAGACCAGCGACGACGTGCCGCTGGAGACGTTGACGACGCGCGGGTGCGGCGAGCGGCGCAGGGCCGGCAGGAAGGCGTTCGTCACGGCCACCACCCCGAACACGTTGGTCTCGAACGTGCGCCGGAGCTCATCGGCGTCGGTGTCCTCGGGCGGCGCGAGCGACTGCGCGATCCCGGCGTTGTTGACCAGCACGTCGAGGCGGTCGATCCGCGCCGCGGCACGGGTGATGCCGGCGTGGTCCGTGACGTCGAGGACGAGCGGGAGGCCGCCGATCTCCTCGGCGGCCAGCCGCCCGCGTTCCGGGTCGCGGGATCCCACGTGGACGGTGAAGCCCTCGGCGACGAGGAGCCGGGCGATGTGCTTGCCGATGCCCTTGTTGGCGCCGGTGACCAGGGCGGTGCGTTCGTTCATGACACCACCGTCGCGCGCTGTCCCGCGGTGCTGCCAGGGATAACCTGTACCAGTCAGGGGAGGTGGCATGCCGAGGCACGAACTGGCCCGTTTCCTGCGGGACCGCCGCACCGCGCTGCGCCCGCCGGAGAAGGGTGCCGATCGCCGCACGCCGGGACTGCGCCGCGAGGAAGTGGCGGAGCTGGCGCACATGTCGGTCGACTACTACACGCGGCTGGAGCAGGCGCGGGGTCCGCGACCGTCGCCCACGATCCTGGAGGGCCTGTCCCAGGCGTTCGGGCTCGCGCCGGCCGAGCGCAGCCACCTGTTCCGCCTGGCCGGAGCGCTCGCGCCGCCCGGCAGCAGCGTGACGCGGAACGTCCGCCCGCACGTGGCCGCGATGCTGGAGCGCCTGCCGCAGACCGGCGCGATCGTCACGGACGCCGCGTACGACGTCGTCGCCTGGAACCCGCTGGCCGAGGCGTTGCTCGGCGTCGGGACGAACCTCGCCCGGCGGCGGTTCCTCGGCGAGGGGCACCGGTACGAGAGCACCAGCGCCGAGGAGTTCGGGCACGTCGTGGTCGCCCGGCTGCGCCGCGCCGCCGACCGCTACCCGCACGACGCGCGGCTGACGTCCCTGATCGCCGACCTGCACGCCGGTAGCGAGGAGTTCCGGCGGATCTGGCGGACGCGGCCGGTGCACGCTCCGGGCCACCGCACCAAGACCGTGCGGCACCCGGAGGCCGGCACCCTGCACCTGAACTGCGACGTCCTGCTCGTGCCGGAGGACGACCAGGAGGTGGTCCTGATCACCGCCGACCCCGGATCGGCGTCCGCGCGGGCACTGAGCCGGCTGGCCTGAGCTCAGCCCACCGACACCGGGTGCAGCCAGCAGGCCACCGAACGACCGGCCTTGCTCTGCCCCAGCACGGGGACCTGGGTCCCGCAGACGTCCATGGCGCGGCCGCACCGCGGGTGGAACGGGCACCCGTCCGGCATCGACCGCAGGTCCGGCGGCGACCCGGCGATGCCCGACAGCTCGCGCCGCGGGCCCTTCAACGCCGGGAACGAGTGCAGCAACCCGTCGCTGTAGGGGTGCAGGGGAGTGCGGTACAGGTCGGCCGACGTCGCCTCCTCGACGACCTGGCCCGCGTACATGATCGCGATCCGGTCCGAGAACTCGACCAGCAGCGACAGGTCGTGCGTGATGAACACGACCGAGAACCCGAGGCGTTCGCGCAGGTCGACGAGCGTGCGCAGGATCTGGCGCTGCACCACCACGTCCAGCGCGGTGGTCGGTTCGTCCATGATCACCACGCGGGGTTCCAGCGCGAGCGCCATCGCGATCATCACGCGCTGCCGCATGCCGCCGGAGAGCTGGTGCGGGTAGCTGTTCAGCCGGTCCGCGGCGATGCCGACCAGACCCAGCAGCTCGCGGGCGCGGTCCTGGCGGGCCTTCGGCGTCGACCGGGCCGAGTGCGCCTTGAGCACGTCCGCCAGTTGCGTCGAGATCCGCTGCACCGGGTTGAGCGAGTTGATCGCGCCCTGGAACACGATGGCGATCTCGGACCAGCGCAGCCGCCGCAGGTCCGCGTCGCGGATCCGCAGCAGGTCGACGGTCGAGCCGTCGTCGAGGTGGTAGATCACCTCACCGCCCGCCACGACCCCGGGCGGGGGCAGCAGCCTGGTCATGCCGTAGGCCAAAGTGGACTTCCCGCTGCCCGATTCCCCTGCCAGGCCTAGGACCTCGCCGCGGTGCAGGGTCAGGTCGACGTCGCGGACGGCGCGGACGGACTCGGGACCGAGCCCGTAGTCGACGTTCAGCCCGCGCACCTCGAGAATGCGTTCCTTCATGACGACTCCTTGGCGAGCACGGGGGTGAAGCCGACGCGCATCCGCACGCCCCGCGCCGAGGAACGGGTGCGCAGGCGCGGGTTGACGTACTCGTCGATGCCGAAGTTGACCAGCGACAGCGCCGTGCCGAGCAACGCGATCGCGAGACCGGCGGGGACGAACCACCACCACGCGCCCTGGGTGAGGGCCTGCTGCGACTGGGCCCAGTACAGGACCGTGCCCCAGTTCCAGCCGCCCGCGTCGGACACGCCGATGAACGCCAGCGTGATCTCCGAGATCACCGCGAACAGCACGGTGCCGACGAAACCGGACGCGATGACCGCGGTCAGGTTCGGCATGATCTCGAACAGGATGATCCGCCAGGTCGACTCGCCGTTCGCACGCGCCGCCTCCACGTAGTCCCTGCGGCGCAACGACAACGTCTGCGCGCGCAGCACCCGCGCGTTCCACGCCCACGACGTCAGGCCGATCACCAGCGCGATCGTGAGGTTGCTCGTCTCGGGCAGCGAGGACGTGATGATGACGATCAACGGCAGCGCCGGGATCACCAGGAACACGTTGGACAGCGCGGAAAGCCCTTCACCCGCGGATCCGCTGAGGTAGCCGGCCGTGACACCGACCAGCACCGACAGCACGGTCGCCACGATCCCCGCCACCGCGCCGACGAACACGACGCTGCGGGTGCCGGCGAGCACCTGGCTGAAGATGTCCTGGCCGAGGTGGGTGGTGCCGAACCAGTGCGCGGACGACGGCGGCTGCAACAGGTCGTTGCTGCGCGAGGACGGTTCGTACGGCGCGAGCCACGGACCGACGACGGCCATCAGGGCGAAGAAGCCGAGCGCGAAGAGACCGGTGAGCGCCTTGGGGTTGTTGCGCATCAGCCCTCCCTGCGGGTGCGGGGGTCCAGCGCGAGGTAGGCGACGTCCGCGAGGAGGTTCGCCAGCAGCACGGACAGCGTGATGATGAGGAAGATGCCCTGCAGCAGCGGGTAGTCCTTGGCGCCGACCGCCTGGAACAGCTGCAGGCCGAGGCCGGGGTAGGAGAACACGATCTCCACCAGCAGGGTGCCGCCGACGATGAACCCGAGTGCCAGCGCGAAGCCGGACACGTTCGGCAGCAACGCGTTGCGGGCGGCGTAGGCGAGCATCACCCGGCGTTCGGGCAGGCCCTTGGCGTGCGCGACGGTGACGTAGTCGTCCGAGGACACCGTCACCATCATGTTGCGCATGCTGAGGATCCAGCCGCTGACCGAGGACACCAGGATCGTGAAGCCCGGCAGCAGGCCGTGCTGCACGGTGCTGCCGATGAACTGCCAGTCCCAGTTCGGCACCAGGCCGATCTCGTAGGCGCCGGACGCGGGGAAGAAGCTGCCAGGGCCGGTGAGCAGCGCGATCGCCACCAGTCCCAGCCAGAAGTACGGGATCGACGAGACGAACGTGGTGACCGGGATCAGCGAGTCCGCCCACGTGCCGCGCCGCCAGCCCACGACGGCGCCCGCGGCGGTGCCGAGGAAGAACCCGATCACCGTCGTGATGCCGACCAGCCCGACGGTCCACGGCAGGCCGTCGCCGATCACGTCCGCGACGGGGCTCGGGAAGAACGTGAACGACATCCCGAGGTCACCGCGCAGGAGCTGGCCCAGGTAGGAGAAGTACTGGCTCGCCAGGCTCTCGTCCTTGTCCAGTCCGAAGAGGACGTACAGCGACCGGACTGCCTCGCTCGTCATCTGCCCGCGCTGCTTGGTGATCAGCGCCTGCACCGGGTCGCCGGGGATCATCCGCGGCACGAAGAAGTTGATCGTGACCGCGGCCCAGACCGTGAGCAGGTAGAAGCCGAGGCGCTTGAGGAGGTAGCTCACGACGCCTCCTCCCGGTACAGCCAGCACGCCGCGAAGTGCCCGTCGCCGAGCTCGAAGCGCGCGGGGACGTCCGTGCGGCAGACGTCCATCGCGAACGGGCAGCGCGGGTGGAACCGACAGCCCGGCGGTGGTTCGATCAGGGAGGGGGGTTCGCCGGCCCCACCGTCCTTCTCCTCCACAGCCGGGCGGTCGGGGTCTGGTGCGGACTCGATCAGCAGCTGCGTGTACGGGTGCGCGGGCTTCTGCGTGACGGTCTCGCTGTCGCCGCCCTCGACCACCTGCCCCGCGTACATCACGACCGTCTCGTCCGCGAAGTAGCGTGCGGACGCGATGTCGTGCGTGATGTACAGAATGGACAGGCGAAGGCGCTCTTTCAGGTCTCGCAACAGGTTCAGCACGCCGAGTCGGATGGACACGTCCAGCATGGACACCGGTTCGTCTGCCAGCAGCACCTCCGGGCTCGCCGCCAGCGCCCGTGCGATCGCCACGCGCTGCCGTTGCCCGCCGGAGAGCTCGTGCGGGTACCTGTCGAGGTACCGCTCCGCGGGCGTCAGGTGCACGCGGGTCAGCAGCTCCGCGAGCGACGTCTCCAGGTCGTCGCCGCGGTTGCCGTGGATGGTGAGCGCCCTGGTGAGGTGGTAGCGGATGGTGTGCACGGGGTTGAGCGACGCGAACGGGTCCTGGAAGATCATCTGGACCTTGCGGCAGTACGCGCGGAACTTGCGCCCGCGTGCCCAACCTCGTTGCACGGCGACGTTCTCGCCGTGCAACCGGATCTCGCCGGACGTCAGCGGGTACAGCTGCGCGAGCAGCCGCGCGACCGTCGACTTGCCGGAGCCCGACTCGCCGACGAGCGCGGTGACGCTGCCCCTGCGCAGCTGGAGTGACACGCCCTCGACCGCGCGCACGGCCTTCCTGTCGCGCGCGAACGGCCTGCTGATCGGGAAGTGCTTGGTGAGGCCGTCGGCCTCCAGGACGATCTCTGTCGAGACCGCCCCGGAGACCGCCGGCACTACCTCGGCCGTCACGAGGCAGGCCTCAGCTTCATGACGATGTCGAGGGCGTTTTCGAGGGTGGGCTGCACGGGCGCGTACTGGTCCTGCTCACTCGGCCAGCCCGTCCAGTTCTTCGTGCTGTACTGACCGCCGCCGTTCGCGGCGGAGGTGATGATGACCGGCATCTCCTGCACGAAGATCTTCTGCAGCTCCTGCAGGGCCGCGTTGCGCACCGACTCGTCGGGCGCGTTCGCGAAGTCGTCCAGCGCCTTGGTCGCGGCCGGGCTCTCGAAGCGACCGTAGTTGCCGTTGACGCCGGCCTGGCCGATCGGCTTGTACAGCGCACCGTCCATGATGGACTGGTAGATGTCGTACAGCGTCAGGCCGTTGTTGGTCCAGTGCATGGCGGCACCGAAGTCACCGGTGTCGAGTGCCTTGGTCCACGCGTCGGCGTTCTGCAGGTTCACCGTCGCGGCGATGCCGATCTTGGAGAAGTTGTCCTTGATGATCTCCAGGTCGGTGACGTAGTCCGACCAGCCGGACGGCACGGTGAGGACGATCGTGACGGGCGCGCCGTCCTTGCCCTTCAAGGTGTTCCCGTCGAAGGTGTAGCCGGCCTCGGTCAGCGCCTTCTTCGCGCCCTCGACGTCGACGGTCACCTTCTTGTCCTTGAACTGCGGGGCGATGAACGACTCACCGGCCGGCGTCGGGATGCCGGTGATGTTGTCGACCTTCGGGTAGAAGTAGCCCGCCTCGCCCTGCATGAAGATGTCGTCGCGGTTCACCACCATGTTCGCGGCGCGGCGCAGGGCGGGGTCGTCCCACGGCTTCGCCTTGGTGTTGAACCACAAACCGTGCACGCCGAGCACCGGCGGGAACCACAGCTTGTGGTTCTGCGGGTCCTTGCTGGTGTACGCGGCCTGGTAGTTGGGGATGAACGTGAAGCTCCACTCGGCGGCACCGGTGGCGAGCGCGTTGGTCTGCGCGTTGTTGTCGCTGTAGGAGGTGTAGCGCAGCTCCTTGACCTTCGGGAGCTCCTGCCAGTACTTGTCCCGGATCGACAGCGTCACCGTCTGCGGCGTGAACGACTTCAGCGTGTACGGGCCGCTGCCGATCGGGCTCTTCAGCGTCTCGGTCGACGGGTTGGCGAACGTCGACCACTGGTGCTTGGGCACCACGAACTGTTCGAGGATCTTCTTCTGGTTGACGAACTGCGACTTCGGGAAGCCGACGGTGACCTCGCTGCCGGAGAACGAGATGTCCTGGTACGGCACGCCTTCGATGTTCAGCCCTGGGTTGTTCTTGAGCAGCTCGAAGGTGTACGCCACGTCCTCGGCCGTCAGCGGCTTGCCGTCGGACCACGTCACGCCGTCACGAATCGTGAGCGACAGCTTGTGGAAGTTGTCCGACCAGGTGAACTTCGTTGCCAGCCAAGGCTTCGGCTGATCGGTCACCTTGACCTCGTTGACCATCGCCAGCGGTTCGAAGAGCAACCGGCGGTAGCCGAGCGACGAGGACGCCGACGAGTTGAGGAAGGGGTTGTTGTTCTCCGTTTGCGGACCGTTCGGCATACCCACGTTGAGCACCCCGGCGGAGTTGCCGCCCGAGCCCGGGTTGGTCGCCGAACAGGCGCCGGTGAACGCCAGGGCGGTCGCGGCGACGGCAGCGCAAACACGCCTCATTCTCATGGAAACTCCTTGTTCTCCAACGAAAGCGAGAAGAATCAAGTGAGCGCTGGGAGAGGTTGACCGCGCGTGCCATCGCGGGTGAGGCCGTTGAGGCCCTCTGGTCGCCGTAGAGTAGACGCCTGTCATCGAGGGCAAGTCAATAACGAAGAGGTCACGAACCGAGGCTTATTTTTAGGCTCGAAGTAACCTCGGCGCTCATGGTGCGTACACGGGCGACCGTCCGGGACCTCCGCAGGCAGAACCGCTCGGTGCTCCTCACGGCACTCTTCCTCGACGGCCCGCTGAGCCGCCAGCAGCTCAGCGCGAGCACCGGACTGAGCGCGGCGACCGCCAGCACGATCACCGGAGAACTGCTGGACGAGGGCCTGCTGGTCGAGGCGGGCTCGGTCGAGTCGGACGGCGGCAGGCCGCGCGTCCTGCTGCGCGTCAACCCGGCGTTCGGGCACGTCATCGGGGTCGACGTCGGCGAGACGGGGATCAAGGTGGAGCTGTTCGACCTCGCCATGACCCGCCTGTCCACAGTGGACCAACCGCTGGGTCTCGTGGAGCCGTTCGCCGTCAGCGAGTTGATCGCTTCGGGCGTCAGCGAGGTCCTGGCCGCGACGGGCGTGACTCCGGGTTCGGTGCTCGGCGTCGGTGTCGGCGTGCCCGGCACGGTCGAGCGCGGGACCTCGGCGGTCGTGCACGCGCAGACCATCGGCTGGGACGCCGTCCCGCTGGAGAAGATGATCCGCGAGGCGGGCGTCGAGCCGCCCCTGTTCGTCGAGAACGGCGCGAAGACCCAGGGTCAGGCGGAGATGTGGTTCGGCGCCGGCCGCGGGGCGGGGCACGCGGTGATCGTGCTGGTCGGGTCCGGTGTCGGGGTGGCGGTGGTGACCGACGGGGTGGTGCACAGGGGCGCGACCAGCAACGCGGGGGAGTGGGGCCACACCACGATCGTCTACGGCGGGCGGCGCTGCCGGTGCGGCGTGCGCGGCTGCCTGGAGGCGTACGCGGGGGCGGAGGCCATGCTCGGCCGGTACCGGGAGGCGTTGCGCCGCAAGGACTCCGCCGTCGACCAGCAGGCCGCGCTGGAGGACCTGCTCTCGTCCCGGTCGGTGGTGGCCCGCCGGGTGGTGGACGAGTCGGTGGGCTATCTGGGTGCCGGCATCGCCAACCTCGTGAACCTGTTCAACCCGGAGCGCGTCGTGCTCGGCGGGTGGGCGGGCCTGGCGCTCGGAGCGCGGAAGCTGGACGAGATCGTCGCCGCCACGGCCGACCACGCGTTGCGCCACCCGTACGGGCAGGTGCGGATCGAGCTCGGGCGGACCGGTCCGGACGCGGTGGCGGTCGGTGCGGCGACGCTGCCGGTCGCGTCGTTGCTGGAGACGGGGGTCGACCCGCGTTCCGTGCGGGGCCTCGGGGTCTGACGTCGCGTGACCTCGTGTTTCGTGCGAGGGGACCCCGCTCGACCGGGTGCGGCCCGGCGTCCCGTCGCCCAGAAGACGCCTTCCGACGCATTGACAGCGGCGTCCCGCACCCCGACGCTTTGGAGAGCGCTCTCCAAGGAGGTTTCCCGGTGCACGACGACCACGAGCTGGTCCGCCTGGTCGGCAAGCTCGACCTGCCCGCCAAGGTGCGGCTGCTGGCGGGCGGATCGGTCTGGCACAGCTGCGCCGAGCCGCTGATCGGACTGCGCGCGATGACGTTCTCCGACGGCCCGGCAGGCGTGCGCGGCCCGGGCTGGGACGAACGCCGCACGTCACTGGCCCTCCCGTCACCGTCGGCCCTAGGCGCCACCTGGGACGAGGATCTCGTGGCGCGACTCGGCGGACTGCTGGCGGCCGAGGCCCGGCGCAAGGACGTGGACGTGCTGCTCGCACCGGTGCTGAACCTGCACCGCACGCCCTACGGCGGACGCCACTTCGAGTGCTTCTCCGAAGACCCGCTGCTCACGGCACGCCTCGGCGTCGCGTACGTGCGCGGTGTGCAGGCCGGCGGCGTGGCGGCCACCCCGAAGCACTTCGTCGCCAACGAGACCGAGACCGACCGCCTCACCCACGACGTGCGGGTCGGCGAGCGAGCCCTGCGCGAGCTGTACCTGGCGCCGTTCGAGACGGCGGTGGTTGAGGCGGGCGCGTGGGCCGTGATGTCGGCCTACAACCAGGTGAACGGCCACTCGATGTCGGAGAGTCCGCTGCTCACCAGCCCGTTGAAGGACGAGTGGGGCTTCGACGGTCCGGTCGTGTCGGACTGGGGCGCGGTGCGGACGACCGTGGCGTCGGCGGTGTCCGGGCAGGACCTGTCGATGCCGGGACCGTGGGGGCCGTGGGGTGAGCGGCTGGTCGCGGCGGTCGAGGCGGGGGAGGTGCCGGAGGCCGCGGTCGACGACAAGGTGCTGCGGCTGCTGCGCCTGGCCGCGCGGGTGGGGGCGCTGGAGGGGGCGAGCCTGGCGGGGGAGGCAAGCTCCGCGGAGTTGCCTGACGCCGTGGAGGGGACCAGTTCCGTCGCGTGGCCAGACACCGACGCGGACTCCAGCTCCGACGCGGACCCCAACTGCGATGCGCGCCTGCTGCGCGAGGCGGTGTCCGCTAGCACGGTCCTGTTGCGCAACAACGGCATCCTGCCCCTCGCACCCGGCCTCCGCATCGCGGTGATCGGCCCCGGCGCCACCGCCGCACGCGTGCAGGGCGGCGGCAGCTCAGGCCTCTACCCGTCCGCCGAGAACAACCTGCTCGACGCCCTGACCCAACGCACCGAGACGGTGCACGCCCCCGGCCCCCGCATCGACGACAGGCCGACCCCGGTCAACGCGCCGGTGCTGGTGCGCGTGCTCGGCGCGGACGACGAGGTGCTGTTCCGCGAGCACCGGCTGACCGGCCGCATCCTGGAGACGCGGGAGGTGCCGGGAGCCGAGGTTCTGGAGATCAGCACCGCCCTGCACGTCACGAAGTCCGGGCCGTGGCGGCTCGCGGTGGCGGGGTACGGGCGGCTGACCCTCGACGTCGACGGCGTGCGGGTGCTGGACGTCGTGCAGCCGCTCGACACAGACGACCCCGCCGTGAAGCACCTTCGGCCGCCGCACCACGACGTGGAGGTGTCGCTCGCGGAAGGGGCCGAGGTCGAGGTGGTCGCGCGGCGGGAGCTGGGGGAGGACAGCGGCATGGCGTCGATGCTGGCCGCCGATCCGCCGCCGGCCGTTCACGGGGAAGCGGAAGCGGTCGAGGCGGCGAGGAGCTGTGACGTCGCGGTGGTCGTGGTCAGCACCACCGACGCCATCGAGAGCGAGGGGCGCGACCGGCACACCCTGGCGTTGCCGGGGGAGCAGGACGCGCTGGTCCGCGCCGTGTGCGCGGTGAACCCGAACACCGTCGTCGTGGTCAACTCCGGCGGGCCGGTGCTGTTGCCGTGGCGCGGGCAGGCCGCCGCCGTGCTGCTGACCTGGTTTCCCGGGCAGGAGTGCGGGAACGGGCTCGCGGACGTCCTGTTCGGCGACCGCGAACCCGGCGGGCGGCTGCCGACGACCTGGCCCGGCGAGGAGACCGACGTGCCGGTGAAGGACTACCTGCCGGTCGCGGGAACGCTGCCGTACGACGAAGATCTCGACATCGGCTACCGGGCGTGGGCCAAGAACGACGTGGCGCCCGCGTACTGGTTCGGGCACGGACTCGGCTACACCACTTGGCACTACGAGGAAGCACGGGTCGAGCGCGACGTGGTGAGGGTGCGGGTGCGCAACACCGGCGAACGGGCCGGGCGTGAGGTCGTGCAGGTCTACCTGTCCCGCCCGGACAGCGCCGTCGCCAGACCGCGGCGGTGGCTGGCGGGCTTCGCGGCCGTCACCGCCGGGCCGGGGGAGAGCGTGGAGGCGGTGGTCGGGATCTCGCGGCGGGCCATCAGTCACTGGGCTGGGGAGTGGGTGGTCGAACCCGGTGCGTTCACCGTCCTGACCGGCCCGAACGCCGGGCACACACCACTGCGCCTTGAGCGGGAGAACGCTCTCCTGCCGTGGTAAAACGGATCATGACCAAGGTCGGCCCGACGCTCGAGGACGTCGCGAAGCTCGCGGGCGTGTCCCGCGCGACCGTCTCCCGCGTCGTGAACGGCACGCGCAACGTCGACCCGAACCTCCAGGAGACGGTGCGCAACGCGATCGAGCAGACCGGGTACACGCCCAACCACGCCGCTCGCTCGCTCGTCACCCGCCGCACCGGGACCGTCGCGCTGGTCATCTCCGGCGCGGGCGGCGGGTCCGACGTCTTCGTGGACCCCTTCTTCGGCCGGGTGACCGCCGGTGTCGTCGACTTCCTGCGCACCCGCGGCGTGCATCCGGTGCTGATGCTCGCGGACACGGACCGCACCAGGGCCGACGTCGTCGAGTTCCTGCGGCAGGGGAGCGCGGACGGCGCGTTGCTGGTGACCACGCACGCCGCGGAGTCGTTGCCGGAGAGGCTGCTGGCGGCCGGTGTGCCCACCGTGCTGTACGCGCGGCCGGGCCGCCCGTTGCCGGTCAGCTACGTCGACCTCGACCACCAGGCCGGCGGCAGGCTCGCGGCGGCGAGGCTCATGGAGCTCGGCTGCACGACCGTCGGCGCGATCTCGGGGCCGCTGGACGTGCTCGCCAGCCAGGACCGGCTCACGGGGTTCCGCGAAGCCATGGCGCGCAACGGTTTCCCGTACGTCCCGGTCGTCGAGGGCGGCTTCACCGCGGCCAGCGGGCACGCCGCGATGGGACGCCTGCTCGTCGAGCACCCGGAGGTCGACGGGGTGTTCGCGGCGAACGACCTGATGGCGCAGGGGGCCGTGGACGTGTTGCTGGAGCACGGACTGCGCGTTCCGCGGGACGTCGCGGTGGTCGGGTTCGACGACAGCGCGCCCGCACTGGCGTGCCGCCCGCAGCTCACCACCGTGCGCCAGCCGGTCGAGGCGATGGCCGCGAAGATGGCGGAAGTGCTGATCACGAGCCTCGAAGACCCGGAACAGCGCCCCACGTCCGTCATCTTCGAACCGGAACTCGTCATTCGGGCGTCTGCTTGATTGACCTGTCCGTCACCACGGGTTAATCTACGGGAGAGCGCTCTCCCGATGTCCGGTGCCACGGACGTCATCGTCTGGGCTCACGCGCCCCAAGGTGTCAGGCAGGATCATGAGCTCTCCCCTGACCAGGGCGGCTGCCTTCGCGGCCTCCGTCCTGTGCCTCGTGACAACCGTCAGCGTTACCTCCCAAGCCGGTGCCGCCGCGTGCGGTACCTCCAACGTCGCTCTCAACCGCCCTGCGACCGCGTCGTCGACGGAGAACGGTGGGACCCCTGCTTCCGCCGCCGTGGACGGCAACGCCGGTACGCGGTGGTCGTCGCAGTTCTCCGACCCGCAGTGGCTGCAGGTCGACCTCGGCTCCACGCAGGAGGTCTGCCGCGTCTCCCTCAACTGGGAGGGCGCGTACGGCAAGGCGTTCCAGGTCCAGGTGTCCGACACCGCGGCCGCGAACTCCTGGCGTGACGTCTACTCGACCACCACGAGCACGGGCGGCAACCAGTCGCTCACCGTCTCCGGATCCGGCCGCTACCTGCGGGTGTACGGCACCCAGCGCGGTACCGGCTACGGCTATTCGTTGTGGGAGCTGGGTGTTTACGCGACCACGCCGGACACGCCGGGTGTGACCCCGACGGATCCGCGGAACCCGGACTTCGGGCCGAACGTGTACGTCTACGGTCCGGGTTCGTCTCAGTCGGAGATGCAGTCGAGGCTCGACTCGATCTCGGCGCAGATGAAGACGAACCAGTTCGGCCCGCAGCGGCATGCCGTGCTGTTCAAGCCGGGCACCTACAACGCGGACGTGAACCTGCGGTTCTACACGCAGGTGGCGGGCCTGGGCCTGCACCCGGACGACGTGAACATCAACGGGCACATCCGGGTCGAGGCGGACTGGTTGCAGCAGGGCAACGACCCGAACAACCTGGGCAACGCGACGCAGAACTTCTGGCGTGGCGCGGAGAACCTGTCGGTCACCCTTCCCGCCAACCAGATCGAGCGCTGGGCCGTCTCCCAGGCCACCGCGTACCGGCGGATGCACCTGCGCGGGCAGGCGCACCTGTGGAACGGGTACGACGGCTGGGCCAGCGGTGGTCTGATCGTCGACAGCAAGATCGACGGAACGGTCATCTCCGGGTCGCAGCAGCAGTTCCTCACCCGCAACAGCAACCTGGCGGGCGGCTGGTCCGGCTCGGTGTGGAACATGGTGTTCGCCGGCACGCAGGGCGCACCCGTGGACAACTTCCCGAACCCGTCGCACACGACCGTCGACACCTCGCCCGTGACGCGGGAGAAGCCGTACCTGTACTTCGACAACTCCGGTGAGTACCGCGTCTTCCTGCCCGCGCTGCGGCAGAACTCGCGCGGCACGAGCTGGGAGAACGGCAACCCCGGTTCGTCGGTGTCGCTGGCGGACTTCTTCATCGTCAAGCCGGGCACGCCGGCCGCGACGATCAACGCGGCGCTGACGCAGGGCAAGCACCTGCTGCTCACGCCGGGCATCCACCAGCTCGACGACACGATCCGGATCACCCGTCCGAACACGGTGGTGCTGGGCCTCGGTCTGGCGACGTTGACGCCGACCACGGGCAAGGCCGCGCTCACGACGTCCGATGTGGACGGTGTGAAGCTGGCCGGGTTCCTGGTCGACGCGGGTGTGCAGAACTCCCCGGTGCTGCTGGAGATCGGCAACTCCAGCACCGCTGACCACTCGGCGAACCCGACCTCGCTGCACGACGTGTACCTGCGCGTCGGTGGCTCCCAGGCCGGCAAGGCGACGGTCAGCATGCGGGTGAACAGCCGCAACACGATCATCGACCACACCTGGGTGTGGCGCGCCGACCACGGCGAGGGCGTGAGCTGGACCGCGAACCCCGGTCAGAACGGCGTGGTCGTCAACGGCGACAACGTGATCGCGTACGGGTTGTTCGTCGAGCACTACCAGCAGCACAACCTGGTGTGGAACGGCAACGGCGGCAAGGTGTACCTGTACCAGAACGAGCTGCCGTACGACCCGCCCAACCAGGCAGCCTGGATGAACGGGTCCAAGCGGGGCTGGGCCGGCTACAAGGTCGCCGACAACGTCACCACGCACGACGCGTTCGGTGTCGGTGTCTACGCCTTCAACCAGGCCGACCCGAGCATCGTCACCGACAACGGCTTCGAGGCGCCCAACAGGTCCGGTGTGCGTTTCCGGCACCTGGTCACCGTGTCGCTCGGCGGGGTGGGCACAATTGCCAACGTGATCAACGGCATCGGCGGTGTCGCGAACACCGCCAACCAGGTCCGTTACCTGGTGAACTATCCGTGAGTCTGATCGGCGTGCTCTCCCGGGACACCCTTCCCGGTGAGAGCACGCCCGCTCTGGCGGGCATCGGGCACGCGGCGCACAGGACGGGCTGCGGCCTGCTCCTGTGCGCCGATCTCGACTTCGTCGACACCAGGGACGTGGCCCTCAGCGGCTGCGTCCTGCTCGACCGCACGGCCGACGACCGAGACCTGTCCCGCCTGGCCGACCACGCGATCCCGTTCGTCTCGATAGGCAGACGGGACAGCGCTGTCGGAGAGATCCCCTACGTCGACGTGGACCACGCCGCGGGCGTGCGCGACCTGGTCGCGCGCACCGCGGCTCTCGGCCATCGTCACGTCGTCTACATCGGACTGCCGAGCGGCGCCACCTCGGTCGAACGCCGGCAGGAGTTCCGCGCCGCCGCAAGCGCTTTCGGCATCAAGGGGACGCACGCGCCGGCGGTGTGGCTCGACCAGTTGCTGCGCATCGGCGTGACGGCGGTGATCGCGGAACACTCCGACGACGCGGCGGCGCTCGTCCGCGCGGCACGCCGCCGGAACCTGTCCGTGCCGGGAGATCTCTCCGTGCTGGCGCTCGACCTGTCCGAGCAGGACCTGCTGGGTCTCACCGGCCTGCGCGTGCCGCGGTGGGAGACCGGCCGGCGTGCCGTGCACCTGCTGGCGCGGCTGCCGCAGAAGCGTTCCCAGGTGCTGCTGGCGTGCGAGTTCGTGGAAGGCACGACCTTGGCGGCACCCGCGTCGAGTTCGCATTCCCGTTGAACAATGAACAAGGTGGTGTTCTACACGCATGCGCAAATTCATTCGAGTGATCACGGCGACCGCGGCGGCGGCCGCCCTCCTGCTCGGCACGGCGCAGGTCTCGCTGGCGGCCGACCCGGTCGTGGTGGACGCGGGAGGTGCCGGTGACATCGGCGTCGGCGGGCTGACGGACACCAAGCCCGCGGACAAGCGGTCGAACGTGGTCTTCAGCCGCACCGTCACGAACCGGATCGACAGCGCGCTCTGGAACACCTCGCGGTACCTGGAGTCGTCCTACGCGCTCACCGGCCTGACCGCGGGAGCGTCGTACGAGCTGCGGCTGTACTTCCTCGACTGGTACTTCACCCGCCCCGGCCAGCGGATCTTCGACGTCGACGTGAACGGTCAGCGCGTGCTGAGCGACTTCGACATCATCGGGACCGCCGTCGCCGCGGGCGCGGACGCCCCTCTCACCGCGTTCGGCGTGGAGAAGGACCTCGCCGTCACCGCCGACGCGAACGGTGAGGTGCGCGTCGACCTGGTGCGCGGTGCGGCGGACCAGCCGCAGATCAATGCCATCGTGCTGGTGCCTGCCGCGTAACCGGTCCGGAACGCACGACATCCCAGGGCGCACACACGCGCCCTGGGATGTCGTGTCTCTAGCGCGGCAACCGGTAGTCCGGTCCGAGCGCGGCGCCTCGATGCGGCTTGTACTGGTCGTACCCGCGCGGGTCGCACTGCAGCCCGCCGTTGACGCAGTGCTTCACGAGCGCGGCCTGGGTCGGTGCGTCCCAGGCGTTCATGAAGTCGTAGTGCCACGTGTACCCGCGACCACTGGAAAGCCTGACGCGGGACATGTCCCCGGACACCGGGAACGCCATCTTGAACTCGATCATCGGCACCGCGACCGGGTGCGACGGCGGGCAGACCAGCGTCGCGCGGTCCGGGTAGGCCATGTGCGCCTTGTGGTCCGCCGAGTCGAGATCGCGGCCGTTCCAGCAGCTCGGCGCCTGGAAGCGGACGGTGAGCTGGCTGCCGGGCATGCACCAGGACGGGATGTCCCAGTTCTTGTAGCTGTCGCCGCACTCCCAGCCCTCGATGGCGCCGGGGGAGTTGCGGAACTCGTCCTGCGTCGCGGTCGGGCTGCCCACCACGAACCGCATGCCGGCCGGGAACGGCACGACGTCCTGGTACCTCAGGATGCCGGACTTGTAGTAGACGACCTGGTTGCCGTCCGGCCGCACGACCTGGTCGCCGTTCAGCACGGACGGGAACCAGTACGCCGACTTGTCGTCCGGCGTGACGCAGTTCGTGGTGGCCTGCTTGAGGGAGTCGTTGGTGCTGTTCGCGTTGGTCGAGTGGTTGCCGATGAACGTGTGCAGGTGCGACGCGCCGGGCAGGCCGGGGAAGACGATCGGGTCGTCCGGGCGGTCCGCGGTGAACGCGCAGTTCGCCTGGAACTCGTGGTGGCTCACGTAGTCATCGGCCTGCGCCGAGCTCGTGACCACCGCGAGCACCGCCGCGACCAGGCCGGCCGCCAGGGCCAGCGCGCTGAGTTTTCGGGACAACTGTGTCCTCCTGCCGACGTGGGGAAACCGGCTGGGAGAGCGCTCTCCCAAGTAATGTCCCGCTCGTGTCGGGACGATGTCAAGGGGTTCGTTGACATGAGCGTGGTGTGTTCGTAACATTCGCCGCCAGGGTTGTGAGAGCGCTCTCCCGCATTTCACCCCTCACTCGACCCTGCAGGAGACGCAATGTTCCGCCTCCGCTCCGTCGGCACGGTGCTCGCCGTGCTCGTGGGACTAGCAGTGGTACCGGGCACGGTCAGCGCCGCGCCCTCGCTGCTCTCCCAAGGCAAACCCGCTACAGCGTCGTCCACCGAGGGCGCGGGCACCCCCGCCTCGGCCGCGGTCGACGGCGACGCCGGCACCCGGTGGTCCAGCACGTGGAGCGACCCGCAGTGGCTGCGGGTCGACCTCGGCGCCACCTCGACCGTGACCCGCGTCGAACTCGACTGGGAGTCCGCCTACGCCACGGCGTTCGAGATCCAGGTCTCGGGCAACGGCGACAGCTGGACGTCGATCCGCTCCATCACCGGGGGCACCGGCGGCCGGCAGGGCTTCGACGTCACCGGCACCGGCCGGTACGTCCGCGTCCACTCGACCCAGCGCGCCAACGGCTACGGCATCTCGCTGTGGGAGTTCCGCGTCTACGGCGAGCAGGGCGGCTCGAACCCGCAGCCCGGCACCGGCGTGCGCGTCACGGGCTCCCAGGGCAACTGGCAGCTCACCGTCGACGGCCAGCCGTGGACCGTCAAGGGCCTCACCTGGGGTCCGCCCGCCGCCGACGCGGCGCGGTACATGCCCGAGCTGAAGTCCATGGGCGTCAACACGTTGCGCACCTGGGGCACGGACGCCTCCACGCGGCCGCTGCTCGACGCCGCCGCGGCGAACGGACTGCGGGTGATCAACGGGTTCTGGTTGCAGCCCGGCGGTGGTCCCGGTTCCGGCGGTTGCGTGAACTACGTGACGGACGGCGCCTACAAGGCCGACATGCTCGGGCAGATCCGCCAGTGGGTCACGACCTACAAGGACCACCCCGGCGTGCTGATGTGGAACGTCGGCAACGAGTCCATCCTCGGCCTGCAGAACTGCTACTCCGGCACGGAGCTGGAGAACCAGCGCGTGGCGTACGCGAAGTACATCAACGAGGCGGCGCAGGCGATCCACGCGATCGACACGAACCACCCGGTGACCAACACCGACGCGTGGACCGGTGCGTGGGTGTACCTCAAGGCCCACACGCCCGACCTCGACCTGTACTCGGTCAACTCGTACGGCAACGTCTGCAAGGTGCGCCAGGACTGGATCGACGGCGGCTACACCAAGCCGTACATCCTGACCGAGGCCGGACCCGCCGGTGAGTGGGAGGTTCCCAACGACGCCAACGGTGTGCCGAACGAGCCCACGGACGTGCAGAAGCGCGACGGCTACACCCAGGCCTGGAACTGCATCGTCGGCCACCGCGGGGTGTCCTTCGGCGGCACGTTGTTCCACTACGGCACCGAGTACGACTTCGGCGCTGTCTGGTTCAACCTGACGCCCGCGGGCAAGAAGCGGCTGTCGTTCTACTCGGTGCAGCGGGCGTTCGGCGGCGCCACCCCGGCCAACACGCCGCCGGTGATCACCGCGATGAACCTGCCGCAGACGATCGCGGCGGGCGCCCAGTTGAACATCGACGTGGCCGCGTCCGATCCGAACGGTGACGCCATCGCGTGGTCGGCGGCGTTCAACAGCAAGTACATCGACAACAGCGGCGGGCTCGCCAACGCTCCCGTGCAGGTCAACGGGAACCGGCTCACCGTCACCGCACCCGACCGGCTCGGTGTGTGGAAGGTGTACGTGATGGCCGAGGACGGCCGCGGCAACATCGGCATCGAGACGAAGTCGGTGCGGGTCGTGGCTCCGCAGCCGGCCGGTACGAACGTGGCGCTGAACAAGCCCACCACGGCGTCGTCGTACCAGCAGGTCGGTGACGGCGCGCCGTACCCGCCGTCCAACGCGGTGGACGGCAACGCCGGCTCCCGCTGGGCCACCGACTGGGCGGACCCGCAGTGGCTCCGGGTCGACCTCGGCGCGGTGACGACCTTCCAGCACGTGCAACTGGTGTGGGAGGGCGCTTACGGCCGCGCGTACGAGATCCAGGTGTCCGACGACGGCAACAACTGGCGTTCCGTCTACGGCACCACGACCGGCAACGGCGGGGTGGACTCGATCGACGTGACCGCGACCGGCCGCTACGTGCGGTTGCACGCCACCCAGCGCGGAACCGGCTGGGGGTACTCGCTCTACGAGCTCGGCGTCTACCGCCGGTGACACCAGGAGGAACGGCCGGGACGTCCGGCCGTTCCTCGTCACCGGGTCAGGCGGCGTCGTCCGGCAGGCGGTCCAGCGCGATCAGCGTCGCGGCGTGGACCTGGATCCCCGTCACGACGTCGGCGATGTCGGTCCACTCCTCCGGGCAGTGGCTCCGCCCGTCCCTGGACGGCACGAAGATCATCCCCATCGGGCACAGCCGGGCGATGTGCACCGCGTCGTGGGTGGCGCCGCTGGGCACCGGTTCCCACGTGGCGCCGATCGCGTCGGCGGCGTGCCCGACGACCTCGTGCACGCTCTGGCTCGTGCCGACCCTCTCGTTGTCCAGCGACCACGTCAGGTCCACGTCCACGCCGTGGCCGGCCGCCTTGCGTTCGATCTCGGTGGCGAGCCGCCGCTGCGCGTCGGTGAGCCAGCCGGTGTCGACGCTGCGCATCTCCGCGTACATCCGCACCAGGCCGGGCACCACGTTGGGGGAGCCGGGATCGGAGTCGATCCGCGACGTCGTGGCGACGCCGTGCACCGGCGCGCCGCAACCTTCCTGGCGGACGGCGAGCACCGCCTCGGCCGCGGCGACCAGTGCGTCGTGCCGGTCTCCCATCGGCCTGGTGCCCGCGTGGTCCGGTCGTCCGGTGAAGGTCGCCACCAGCCTGCGGATCGCCGCGATCGCCGTGACCACGCCGATGGCGGCGCCGCGTTCCTCCAGCACCGGTCCCTGCTCGACGTGCAGCTCCACGTACCGGTGCAGGTCGCGTCGCGCGAAGCGGGCGGCGGAGGCGAGCACCTCCGAGGGGTCGAGCCCGAAACCGAGGTAGCGCTCGGCCAGGCTCACCCCGCGCAGGTCACGCCGGTCGAGGTCCTCAGTGGTCAGTTCGCCTGCCAGGGAACGGCTGCCGAGACAGCTGAGGCCGTAGTCGTTGGACTCCTCGCCGAGGAAGTCCACGACGAGGAGGTCCCGGTTGAGGCCGAGGTCGTGTTCGCGCAGCTGACGGACGACCTCCAGCGAGCCGAGAACGCCCACGATGCCGTCGAACCGGCCGCCGCCCTCGACGGTGTCGGTGTGCGAACCGGTGACCAGCGCCGGTGCCGACGGGTTGCGCCCCGGCAGCACGCCGACCAGGTTTCCCGCGCCGTCGGCGTGCACGGTCAGGCCGGCCTCGGTCATCCGCCGCCGCACCCAGTCCCGGGAAGCCCGGTAGGGCTCCGAGAACACCGTGCGGGTCCAGCCCGCGGCGCCCGGATCACGGATCTCTGCCAGCGAGTCCAGGTCCTGCTGGACGCGTTCGGCCACCGGGTCCAGCGTCTTGATGTCGGTCATCTGCTCTCCGTCCCGAAGCTACTGCGTGGCGCGGGGCAGGAAGCGGCCGCGACCGGCGGCACCGACGTACCGGCCGCCGCTCGCGACGAGTTCGCCGCGGGAGTAGACCGACTCGATCGCACCGGGCAGCACCCACCCCTCGTAGGGCGTGTAGTCCATCCGCTGGTTCTGCGTGGCGGCGGTGATCGTCGTGGTGCCGCCGGGATCGAGCACGACGATGTCGGCGTCCGCACCGGTCGCGATCACGCCCTTGGACGGCAGGCCGAACTGGCGCGCGGGAGCCGTGGCGACGAGGTCGACGAACTTCTCCAGCGAGAGCCGCCCCTGCCGCACGCCCTCGGCGTACATCACGATGAACCGGTGCTCCACGCCCGGACCGCCGTTGGGGATCGCCCGGAAGTCCGCCTCGCCCAGGCGCCGCTTCTCCTCCAGGCAGAACGGGCAGTGGTCCGAGCTCACCACGCCGAGCGTGCCCGCGCGCAACCCGCGCCACAGCGCGTCGCGGTGCTCCTGCGTGCGCAACGGCGGTGTCAGCACGACCTTCGCCGCCTCGAAGCCGGGCGCGTCGTAGAGCGCGCGGTCCAGGGTCAGGTAGTGGGTGCAGGTCTCGCCGGCGACGGCCCACTCCTTCGACCGCGCCTCGGCCACGGCCTCGACGGCACCCTCGGTGGACAGGTGCACGAAGTACAGCGGTGAGTCGGCCATGCGGGCGATCTTGATGGCCCGCTGCACCGCCTCGACCTCAGTGGAGGGCGGCCGGGAGATCTCGTGCGAACCGGGCCCCGTCCTGCCCGCCGCGACCAGGTCCGCGCTGAGCCGGTCGATCACGTCGCCGTTCTCCGCGTGCACGCACACCTGCCCGCCGAGCCCGCCCGCCGTGCGCAACACCTCGAAGAGGTCGCCGTCGTGCAGCATGATGCTGCCGCGGTAGGCCATGAAGACCTTGAAGCTGCTGACACCGGACTGGACGATCTCGGCGAACTCGCCGGTCGCGCCCTGGTACAGGTCGGTGACGCACATGTGGAAGCCGTAGTCGATGACGGCCTTGCCGTCGGCCTTGGCGTGGTGGTCCGCCAGCGCCTTCGTCAGCGACTGCCCCGGCGGCTGCATGGCGAAGTCGACCAGCGTCGTCGTCCCGCCGCACGCCGCGGCACGGGTGCCGGTCTCGAAGTCGTCGGACGTCGTGGTGCCCATCATCGGCGAGTCGATGTGGGTGTGGACGTCGACGCCGCCCGGCAGGAGCAGCCTGCCGGACACGTCCACGCGCTCGGCCTCCGCGATCGGGAGGTCGCCGAGCCGGCCGATCGCCTCGACGCGGCCGTCCTTCACGAGGACGTCGGCGTCGACGGTGCCGGAGCTGTTGACGACCCGGCCACCGGTCAGCAGCAGGTAGGACATGCGAACTCCTCAGGTCAGCTGTTCACGACGGACGCGGTCCGTCCACTGTGGAAGGCCAGGCAGGACACCACGCCCAGCGCGACCCCGATGGGCCACGCGTACGGCGCGAGGTGCGTTAGTGCGGGGACGAGCGCGACGACCAGCGTGACCGAGCCCGACGCGGCGAGCGCCGCCACCGCGCGCAGGTTCGTGCCCCGGCGGTAGTGGTAGGCCCCAGACGCGGCGTCGGTGTAGAGCTGCGCGACGTCGACCTTCGCCCTGCGGACCAGGTAGTAGTCGGCCAGCAGGATGCCGAAGAGCGGCCCCATCAACGCGCCGACCCCGCCGAGGAAGTAGTTGACGGCGACGGGGTTCGAGTAGATCTGCCACGGCAGCACCACGAGCGCCAGCAACGCGGTGATCAACCCGCCGGTCTTGAAGCTGATCCGCTTCGGGAACGTGTTCGCCAGGTCGTAGGCGGGCGAGACGAAGTTCAGGACGATGTTCACACCCACGGTCGCCAGCGCGAACGCGACGGTGCCCAGCAACAGCACCGCGGTGCTGTCCACCTCGGCGACGAGCTGCACGGGATCGCTGATCGCCTTGCCGTACAACTGGACCGTCCCGAGCGCGATGATCACCGACACCAGGCAGAACGCCGACGCGTTGAGCGGGAGGCCCAACCGGTTGCCCCGCAACACCGTGCGCTCGTCGGGCGCGAACCTCGCGAAGTCGGCGTAGTTGAGCATCGGCCCCGCGAAGTAGGAGACGGTCAGGAAGATCCCGCTCAGCACCGCCACCACGACGTTCCCCGTCGTCATACCGGTGCCCTCGTGGTAACCCCAGTCGAGGTGCCAGCCGGCCCGCGCCAGCACCCAGACCGCGAGCGCCAGCATCGCGACCCAGATCACCGGCCCCGCCAGGTCGGACAGCCTGCGCACGGTCTCCATGCCGCGGTGCAGCACGACGAGCTGGACCAGCCACAGCCCGAGGAAGCACAGCCACCCCAGACCGGACAGCCCGAGGAACGACGAGCGCGTCCAGTCCGCGGCGGCGGGAACCAGCTTCAGCACCAGGATCATCACGGCGGCCGACGCGAGGTAGGTCTGGATCGCGTACCAGAAGATCGCGACCACAGCCCGCAGCAGAGCGGGCACGTTGGCCCCGAACACGCCGAAGCTCACGCGGGCGAACACGGGGAACGGCACCCCGAGCCGCTGACCGGCGACGCCCATCAGGTTGCAGCCCAGGTGGACGATCGCTACGCCGCCGACCATGGCGAGCACCATCTGCCAGCCGTTCAGGCCCAGGACCAGCAGGCCTACGGCGAAGGTGTACCCGCCCAGGCTGTGGACGGCCGACATCCAGACGCAGAACAGGTCCCAGGTGCGCCAGATGGTGGAGGGGCGGCGTGGGGCCAGGTCCTCGTTGTAGAGGCGGGGGCTGAGGTGTGCGGTGGTCAGCGGGTCCGGTGCTGTGCCGGGGGTGGGCGAGGACCCGGCGGGCGGGAGAGTTGCGGTGGCGAGCGGGTCCGATGTGGACATGGGGCGCCTCCCGGGGTGAGGGTTCGGCGAGGGCACGAGCGGAGTCACCTCGACGTCGGCTCTGACGCGGCGAGCGTGTCCCTCGGGGCGGACCCGAGGTTGCTCAAACGTTTGCGTTGGAGCCTGAACTAACGTTTGCGCAAAGTCAAGACAACGGTTTCCGGCCGGGCCAGGCCGCAGGAGCGCGCGTTTCGGCGCTGGAACAGAACCGTCACGCCGCCGTCTTCGGACGCAGGCACGTGCACGGAGGTGCCGTCAGCCTGGCGTGTGGCTCGCCTGCCAACCGGCCCCGGAGCGGCATCATTTCCGGCGCGACGCCCTGCCCGCTGCAGAACCAGAACCCACCCCGGAACCCACGTCCCCCAGGCTCGACTCCCGGACGCTCAACGTCGGAACGAACCGCTTCGACACGATCCGCCGCCCCTCCAGCAGGTCGAGCAGCTTCTGGGCGCTGACCCGCCCCATCTCGGCCAGCGGTGAGCGGACCGACGTCAGCGGGACCGGCAGTTCGGCCGCCAGGTCCAGGTCGTTGTACCCGACCAGCGAGACGTCCTGGCCGACGCGCAGGCCCGCGTCGCGGATCGCCCCCATCGCGCCCAGGGCGGTGAAGTCGTTGGCCGCGAAGATCGCCGTCGGGCGGTGTGGCAGGTCGAGGATCTGTTCCGCGGCGCGGCGGCCGTCGGCGACGCCGAAGCCCGACGCCACCACGTGGTCCGCAGGTACGGGGTGGCCGGCCTGGGCGAAGGCGTCGCAGAAGCCGCGGGTGCGTTCGGCGCCCGTGCTGGTGGCCTGGTCGCCCGCTACGACGGCTACCCGCCGGTGTCCTCGTTCCAGCAGGTGTTCGGCTGCCAGGCGGCCGCCGAGGCCGTCGTCCGTGGTCACCGAGACCTGCTTGGGCAGCCTGCGCATCACCAGCACGTACGGGACGGAGGCGTGGCGGAGCTGCGTCAGGACGTCGGTGCCGGAGCGCGAGTCCGCGAGGATCAGGCCGGCCACGCGCATCGACAGCATCGACTCGATCCTGCTGCGCCGCTCCTGGGGGTCGTCGTGGGTGTTGGCGACGACGGTCTCGTAGCCCCTGCTCCTGGCGGTCTCGTCGATGCCGTCGAAGATCGTCGCCATCGCGACGTCGGTGAGCCGGGGGACCAGGACGCCGATGGTCCTGCTGTGACCGGTGCGCAGCGCGTGTGCCGCGGAGTCGCGGCGGTAGCCGAGCTGGGCGGCGAGCTCGCGGATGCGGGTGACCATCTCGGGTCCGACGCCCACCGGGTCGGGGTTGAGCGCGCGCGACGCCGTGGACACGTGCACGCCGGCCTCGCGCGCGAGCTGTTCGAGGGTCACCCGGGACTTGCCTTCACCGCTGCGTCGTGCCGCCATGGAGGCAGTTTGCCTGATCGCGCGCGGATCTCACTCTTCGGGGAACAGGCTCGCGAGGGTGTGTTCCCGGCTGGTGCGGGCGTGGTCGACGGCCAGGGCGCGGGCGCGGTCCTCGTCGCCGGCGATGACCGCCCGCAGGAGGGCGCGGTGGTCGTGCAGGAGCCGGTCCCAGTCGCTGTTGTGCTGGTAGAGCCAGCGCAGGCGGCCTTCCAGCGGGAACGCCATCGCGCGCAGCAGGCTGTTCCCGGCGATCTCCGTCATGATCAGGTGGAAGTCGGCGTTGAGGGTGTGCAGCGTCGCGTCGTCGGTCGCGGCCTCGGTGTCCGCGAGCAGCTTCTCCAGGCGGGCGACGTCGGCGGGGCTCGCCTGGCGCGCTGCCAGTCCCGTCGCCAGCATCTCCAGTCCCTCGCGGACGTCGAACAGCTCCTCGACGTCGCGTTTGGACAGACGGCGGACGACGATCCGCCGGGGCGACTCGGCCACCAGGAAGCCCTCGTACTTCAGGGCCCTGACCGCCTCGCGCACCGAGTACCTGGACACCTCCAGCCGGTCGGCGAGATCCCGTTCGACGATCCGGTCACCGGGGCGCAACCGGCCGTCGATGATCATCTCGCGGATGCCGTCGACGGCATCGTCGCGGACGGCGGCGAAGGCCTTCGGCTCCGCCGGCATCCCGGTGACACTTCCCACCAGACCCATCCTCATCGATCAACCACGACCTCGATCGATTGTTACAAGCCGGTCAACTCACCCGCAAGCGAACCGAAGCCATCCGCATCTGCGATTCCAACGCGGCCAGAAACCCGTATTCGCGAAGATGTGTCACCAACCAACCAAGTTTGGGCGCCCAAACCGTTGACATCGGGCCGCGTCCGGTCGCACGATGTTGCGCAATCGTTCGCGTAAGCCGTCACGCAGTCGGGACACCAGCGCCTCCGGGTGCGTTCTCCCCTGAATTCCCTTGCAGCGAAGGGGTTTCGAATGACGAACACAGCGATGGCGTTACCGCCGCTCGAAGAGTCCACACAGGACGATCCGCGGGTCGTCCGGCGTGCGGCGACCGAGGACTACGCCGCCCACGTGGTGCCCAAGTCCGCGCGCAGCAGCCGGTGGTCGATGGCCATGGCCTGGTACGCGCTGGCCAGCGCGATGGCCTGGCTGATCACGGCCGGAGTGGCCGCGGTCGCGGTCGGACCGCTGAACGCGCTCGTCGGCGCGGGGCTGTCGGTGATCGCCTACAGCGTGTTCTGCGCCGCGATGGCGAACTACGCGGCACGCACCGGAACGAGCATCAACCTGTTCTCCCGCATGCTGTTCGGCCTGCGCGGCGGCTCCATCGCGACGCTCGTGCTGTTCCTCATCGCGACCTTCTACGCCACCTTCGAGGGCTCGGTCGTCGCCCACGCCTTCGACCTCACCACCGACGGCCCGCCGCTCTGGTTCTGGTACCTGGTCGTCGTGGCCTACAGCGTGCCGCTGGCCATCGGCGGTGTCCGCGCCTTCCTCGACAAGTTCAACGGCTTCCTGCTGCCCGTCTACATCATCGGCATGGCCGTCGCCGTCGTGTGGACGGTCGCCGACAAGGGCTACCAGGCCGACTGGCTCCGCGCGGGCGGCGGGACGGCGGACGTCGCCGGCCCCGGCTGGCTCTACTCCTTCACGCTCTACATGGGCGTGTGGGTCCTGATGATGTTCACCGGGGACATGGCGCGCCACGCCAGGGTCGAGGACATGCGCTTCCACCGGTGGTTCACGTTCGGCCCGGTGTTCCACGGCCTCACCCTGTTCGTGAACGCGCTGGTCGGCATCTTCCTGGCCGAGCACCTCGTCCAGGGTCAGCTCACCGAACTCTCCGCCGTGGACGGCATGATCGCGTTGATGGGCGGCTGGGCCGTGGTGTTCATCTGGGTCACGCAGACGCGGATCAACACGGCCAACTACTACGTCGCCTCCAGCAACTTCGCGAACCTCGCGGGACGGCTGGTGCGCCGGAGCATCCCGCGCTGGTTCTGGGTCGTCGCGGTCGGCGTGATCGTGTACGTGCTGATGCTGCAGAACGTGATCAGCAAGCTGCAGATCGCCCTGGAGTACAGCGCCATCATCACGGTGGCGTGGGTCGGGGTCGTGCTGGCCTACATGCTGTGGGCCAAGGTGATGGGGATCAGCCCCGAGCACGTCGAGTACCGCCCCGGCAGGGTGCCGCCGGTGAACTGGCCCGGCGTCGTCGCCTGGACCACCGGAACGGTCGCCGGGGTCGTGCTGCTCAACCTCGGCAACTCCTTCGGGTCCACCTGGAACGCCCCGGCCACGTTCCTGATCTCGTTCTTCGTCTACCTGGGCGCTCTTCTCGTGGCACGCAGCGGGCACGTGCTGTCCCGCCCCCACGACCCGCGGGGCGAGGTGGCCGACGCGTGGGAGTCGCGCATCCGCTGCCACACCTGCGGACTGTCCTACGTGGCCCAGGAGATGGACCGCGACCCGTCCACCGGGCACCACCCGATCTGCTGCGAGTGCGCCGCCGCCAGCCCCTCGTTCCTCGCCGCCGCCCGCCACGAAGCGATCCGTTCGACCCGAGGAAGAACCACTGTGAAATGCCAGCTCGCGATCAGGGTCTTCGCCCACTTCCTGAACAGGACCCCGCAGCTGCGGGACATGCTCGACCGCTGGGACCGGACGTTCGAGTTCCGCCTGGAGGGCGAACGGCCGTTCCACCTGGTGTTCGAGAACGGCAGGGCCCGCGTCGCCGGTGAGCCGGCGAGGAACCCGGACGTCGTCTTCGAGGCACCCGCTGCGCTGTTCCTGCGGATGATGCTCGACCCGGCGCTCGCCGACCAGGCGTACGTGAACAAGAAGTACGAGGTGCACGGACCGCCGCCGGACGCGACCAGGTTCCGGGTGCTGGGCGAACGGGTGCAGGACCACCACCCCCGTTTCTTCGGCGTCCTGAAGAAGTCCGCGAAGATCGTTCTGGCGAGGTGAGGTCGAGTGCCCGTACTCCTGTTCCGCCCCAAGGACTACCTGTTCCCGTCCACAGTCGACGAACTCCTCGAAATCCTCGACCGGCACGGTGACACGGCCCAGATCATCGCCGGCGGCACGACGATCCACGAGCTCGCCTACCGCAAGGGGATGGGCGACGTGCGCACCCTGGTGGACGTGACCAGACTCCCCTGGGGACGGATCTCCCAGCACGACGGGGACCTCCGCGTCGGAGCCACCGTGACGTTCACGGAACTGGCCGCGTACGCCCGCAACACCGCGCCACGCCGGCTGGCGGTGATCACGGACGCGATCGCGGGCATCCGCCCCATGCAGATCCGCAACATGGGCACCGTCGGCGGCAGCATCTGCTCCAGTCTGCCCTTCTTCGACCTGCCCGCCGCGTTCGTGGCGCTGGGCGCGTCGGTGACGACCCGCGGCGTGGGCACGGCGGCCAGGACACGGCCGATCGAGGACTTCTTCTGGGACTTCTTCCTGCCCGACCTGAAGTTCGGCGAGGTGCTCACCGAGGTCGAGTTCCCGGTGCCGGGACCCGGCACGGGCGGCTCGTTCCAGAAGTTCGAGTCGAACTCGGTCGACTGGGCGCTGATCAGCATCGGCGTCCAGGTCGAGGTGAGGGGCGACCGGTTCACCGGCGTCCGGATCGCGCTCGGCGGTGGCATCGGCCGCAAGGTCACCCGCGCGGTCACCGCGGAGCAGGCCCTGCTCGGACGGCCGGCCACCACCGACGAGATCGAGCGGGCCGCCCGGCACGTCACCGAGGACGTCCGCGCCTTCAGCGACTTCCGCGGCTCCGCGGACTTCCGCAACCACCTTCTCAAGGTCTACCTCACCCGATGCCTCACGCAGGCGACCAGGAGGGCCGCCCCATGACCCGCGGTACCAACCCCGCAGCCGGATCGCCGGCCACCAGCAGCAGGATCCTGAACCTGGAGGTGAACGGAGATCCGACGACCGTCGCGGTCGGCGCCTACGAGAGCCTCAACGCGGTGCTGCGCGAGCGGCTCGGCCTGACCGGCACGAAGCGCGGCTGCGACACGGGCGGGTGCGGCACCTGCACGGTCCAGGTCGACGGGCAGGCGGTCTACTCCTGCATGTACCCCGCGTTGCGCGCGGAGGGCAGGACCGTGTCCACCATCGAGGGCGTGTCGCGCGGCGGTGAGCTCCACCCCGTGCAGAAGGCGCTCGTCGACGGCGGCGGTGTCCAATGTGGATACTGCACGCCCGGTGTCGTGATGGCGACCCTCGCGATCTACGCGGAGAACCCCGACGCGACGGCCGACGACCTGGCGGAGGAGCTCGCCGGGAACCTCTGCCGCTGCACCGGTTACGTCAAGCTGATCGAGGCTGTGGCCTCCGCCCGCACCGAGATCCGGGGAGAACGCGATGTCTGAGGCGCTGCGGGAGTCGCCCGGTGTGTCCGACGAGTACCGCAACATCGGCAGGAGGGTCCCCAAGTTCGACGCGGTCCACAAGGTGACCGGGCACCTCGAGTTCGTGGGGGACCGGAAGCTGCCGCGGATGCTGGAGATCAAGATCCTCCGCAGCCCGCACCCGCACGCGAGGATCACCAGGATCGACACCTCGAAGGCGCTGGCGATCCCCGGCGTCAAGGCGATCATCACGCACGAGGACGCGCCGTCGCACCCCTACGGCCGGGAGTTCGCGCTGCCGCCCGAGTACATGCCCCGCGACAACTTCGTCATCCCGGACAAGGCGCGGTACGTGGGTGACGTGGTGGCGGCGGTGGCGGCCACCTCGGCGGACGTCGCGGCACAGGCCGTCGCCGCGATCGAGGTGGAGTACGAGAAGCTCCCGGCGTCACTCGACCCGTTCTCCGCCATCAAGCCGAACGCCGCTCAGATCCACGACACCGTGCTGTGGGGCGAGGAGGCGGACCACCTCACCGGCAACGTCCTGCGCACCATCGAGATGGAGGTGGGCGACGTCGGAAAGGGCTTCGCCGAGGCCGACATCGTCATCGAGAACACCTTCACCGTCCCGAAACAGCAGCAGAGCCCCATGGAACGGCGTTGCATCGTCGTGGACCCGCTGCCGGACGGCCGGCTGGAGGTCTGGTGCACGACGCAGTCGATCCACGGACTGCGCCACAACCTCGCCCGCGCGCTGGGCATCCCCTACAACCGCATCAACGTCCACCAGACCTTCCTCGGCGGTGCCTTCGGCGCCCGTCTCGACATGAACGTCGACGAACCGATCGCGGCGCTGCTGGCGATGAAGGCGCGTCAGCCGGTGAGGCTCCAGCTCACCCGCGAGGAGGACATGATGTCGACGAGCAGGCACCCGGCGACGGTGCGGCTCAAGACGGGGGTGAAGCGGGACGGAACCCTGGTGGCGCACCAGATGGAGGCGCACGTCGACACCGGCGCCTACGCCTGCTCCGGCGAGTGGGTCACCAAGTGCATGGGCGGCTGGTTCATGTCCATGTACCGCGTGCCGAACCAGAAGTTCACCGGTCACGTGATCTACACCAACACCCCGCCCGCCGCGGGTTTCCGCGGTTTCGGCAACCCCCAGGCGAACGTGCCGGTGGAGAGCCACATGGACATCCTCGCCGAGAAGCTGGGTATGGACGCGGTGGACCTGCGGCTGCGCAACTACATCCGCGAGGGCGACGTCTACTACGCCCAGGGCCCCAACGTGATCGACCACGTCAAGAGCTGCGGCGTCGAGGAGATCCTCACCTCCGGCGCGAAGCGGATCGGCTGGGAGCGCAGGGCGGAGTTCGCGCGGCAGGGCGACAAGAAGATCCGCAAGGGCATCGGGCTCGGCCGCGCGTTCCACACGTCGGGCTGCGGCCAGGCGAACGAGGTCTCGGACATCCTCGAGTACGCGGGCAGCATCGTGAAGATCAACGAGGACGGCACCGCGAGCCTCACGACCGCGCTCATCGACATGGGCACCGGCAACCTGATGGGACACGCCCAGATCGTGGCCGAGGTCCTCGGCCTGCGCGCCGAGGACGTGGTCGTCACCAACACCGACACCGACTCCTCGCCCTACGACGTGGTCACCCACGCGAGCCGCAGCACCTACGTGTCCGGCATGGTCGCCAAGCTCGCGGCGGAGAAGGTGCGCGACATCCTGATCGGGATGGCGGCCAGGGTCCTGGAGACGGAACCGGAGAACGTCGTCCTCGGCGGTGGCCGCGCCAGCGTCCTGGACGGCTCCGGTGCCTCCGTGACGATCGAGGAGGTCGCGCGGACCGCCCAGATGCGCCAGTGGGGCACGATCATGGCCGAGGAGAGCAAGCGCGCGGTGACGACGGCGTCCCACTTCACGTGCAAGTTCGTCGAGGTGTCCGTGGACACCGAGACCGGGCACGTGACGATCGACAGGGTCGTCGCCGGGTCCGACGTGGGCCAGGTGATCAACCCGGTGCTGGTCGAGGGCCAGATCCACGGCGGCGCCGCGCAGGCGTTCGGGTACGCGCTGCTGGAGGAGATCCAGGTCGACCGGGAGACCGGGCGGACGCTCAACCCCGACTACCTGAACTACAAGATCTTCACCTCGCGGGACGCCTGCCGCGACTTCGACGTGTTCTTCGCGGACACGTTCGAGGACACCGGCCCGTTCGGGGCGAAGGGCATCGGCGAGTCCGCGAACAACGACGGCGCCAGCGCGGTCGTGAACGCGGTCGCCAACGCGATCGGCGTGCACATCCTCGACCTGCCGCTCACCCCGGAGAGGGTCCTCCGAGCGCTCGGGAAGTTGTGACGCCGCCGCGGTTCGGCGTGCTGTTCCACGGCTGGGCGACCGCGGAACGGGACGACGCGGCGGTGCTGCGCGACGCCTGCCGGTCCGCGGTGCTCGCGGACCGGCTCGGGTTCGACGTCGCGTGGTTCACCGAGCAGCACGCCCCGATGTTCGGTGGGATCTCGGGCAGGATCGCGGCTCCCCAGCTGCTCGTCGCGCGACTGGCGGGGGAGACGGACCGCATCGGGCTCGGCACGGCGGTCCGGTTGATCACCGAGGCGGACCCGCGGCAGCTCGCCGAGGAACTGACGACGCTGGACCTGCTGACCGCCGGCCGCGCCTGGTACGGAATCGGTGCGGGACAGGGTGATCCGGCGCTCGGGCAGACCGGGCGCGCGCGTCGCCGGGCCGCGTTCCGGGAACGGGCGCGCGACCTGCTCGGGATCCTGCGCGGTGCGGGCGGTCACGAGTCCGGTCTGAGCGTCCGCGACCTGTCGGCGCGCGTTCTCGTGGCGTCCGCCGACGATCAGTCGAGGGCGTTCGCCGCGCGGGAGGGGCTCGGGTACTTCGTCGGCATGTTCGGCGGGCAACGACATCCCCTGCTGACACAGGACTTCCGCGAGCACGGTGGTCGCGGTCCCGTTCGCGCCGCCCGTCTCGTGTTCGTCGCCGACGACGACAGGACCGCGCATCAACGGATGGAGGCCGTCGCGCGGTACTTCTGGGCCCACTTCACCCCGCCGTCTCCTGGTTGGCGCGAGAAAGTGCGTGCCAGACAGGGGGAATGGCGCGTGGAGGACATCTGCGCGCAGCTCGGCTGGGTCGTGGGCGGCCCCGACGCGGTCGCCCGCACGCTCGCCGCCTACGCGGAGGACTGCCGGCTCGACGCGCTCGACGTGTCGTTCCAGGTGCCCGGTCTCCCCGCGGCGGAGGCGGACCGGGCGATGGCCCTGTTCGCCCGGGAAGTGGTGCCGCGCGTCAGGAACGCGATGCCGGCGTCAGCGGCGGCCGGACGCTGACGCCGCACGGGCGCACTCGCGTCCCGCGGCACCGCCCACACCGGCGAGCACCGCACAGGTGACCAGTTCCGCGAAGTCGGGTCCCATCGCCGCGTGCCGGAACAACGCGCGGAAGACGATCGGAGCGGCGAACAGGTCCAGCACGAGGTCGACGTCGGCGGTCTGCTCCAGCTCTCCCCGCTCCTGCGCCTTGCGGAGGGTGGCCACGCACGCCTGCCGCCGGGGTTCCCAAAGCACGTCGAGGAACTCCTCGTGCAGTCCGGGATCGCCGGCGAGATCGGCCAGCAGCGCCGGGATCACGGGACCGAGCGCGGCGTCCTCCATGCCGGCGCGCAGGGCCTCCAGATGTCCGGTGATGTCGCAGTGCAGGCAGCCGGTGTCGATCTCCGTCAGGCCGACGCGGTCGCGCGCCATGGCCGCGACGACCAGTTGCTGACGGCTCTGCCAGCGGCGGCGGATGGCGGGCTTGGTGGTGCCCGCCCTGGCGGCGATGGCCTCCATCGTCAGCGCCGGGTAGCCCACCTCGCGCACGAGCGCGGAGACCGCGTCCAGCACGGCGTGGTCGATGCGCTCGTCGCGTCGGCGTGCCATTGCACCTCCTGGTCCCGCCCAGCTTAACGAGGCAGCAGAACCACCTTGCCGAACGGCGTACCGCGTTCCACCAGCTCGATGGCGTGCGCGGCCTCGCCGAGCTTCAGCCGGTCGTGGATCACCGGTGTCAGCTCACCCCGCTGCCACAGCGCGGTGACCTCCTCCCACGCCCGCAGCAGGTCCGGCGCGGCCACCGAGTTCAGGCTGAACGCGAACAGCGACGGCGACCGGTGGAAGTCGCGCAGCAGGGTCGCGACGACGTCGTCGGACGGCATGCCACCGGCCGCGCCGGCGAGCACGTACCGCCCGTTGCCGCCCAGAAGCCCCAGGTAGCTCGCGGTGCCCGGCCCGGCGACGGTGTCGATCACCACGTCGTACGACTCGGCGGGGACCTCCGCGGTCGTGCGGTCGAAGATGCGCGAGGCACCCAGCTCCCGCAGACGCTCACCGCGGGCCTGCGAGGAGGTGACCGCGGTGACGTCCGCTCCGATGGCACGCGCGAGTTGTGTCGTCAGCACACCGATCCCACCGCCGGCGCCGCGGATGAGCACGCTGTCGCCTGCCGCCGCCGAGGCCCGGCGCAACGCCAGGTGCGCGACCAGGGCGTTCATCCCCAGCGCGGCCACCTCGGTGGCGTCGGCGTCCTCCGGCACCGGCAGGACCGCGCTCGCGCCGGTGACGAACTGCTCCGCGTACCCGCCGTCGCCGGCGAACGCCAGCACGCGCCGGCCCGCGAGGTCGCCGTCCCGGACCCTGCCGACGACCTCCACCCCCGGCACCGTGCCCGCGCCGCCGGTGGCTCCCGGGTACTGGCCCCGGCTGATCATCACGTCGACGTAGCCAGCGCCGATCGCCTCGACGTCCACGAGCACCTGACCAGGTCCCGGCACGGGATCCGGCACCTCGACGGTCTCCAGCTTCCCCGACTCCCGCACGACCGCAGCGAGCACGACAACCTCCCAATAACGTTCCGATACGGAACGGAACGTTATACTCAGGCTCCTGCCTGCTGCAACCCCTTCCTCGTGCGCGTCCTCGCCGCCGCCAGCACCCGGTACGCCGCGATGGTCAGCGCGACGATCGTGATGACGTACGGCGTCAGCAACGACAGCGAAGAGTTCACGCCCCCGAGCGCCAGCCGGTCGGCGATCGCGTCCGCGGCGCCGAAGACGAGACAGGCGATCAGGGTGGGCACCGGACGGCCGCGGGCGAAGATGATCGCCGCGACGGCGATGAAACCGCGCCCCGACGTCATGTTCGCGGTGAACGAGCCGACCGACGCCATCGCGAGCTGCGCGCCGGCCAAGCCGCACAGCGCGCCGGAGGCGATGATCGAGACGAACTTGACCCTGAGCACGGGGACACCGGCCGCGAGCGCCGCTGGTTCGTCCTCGCCGACCGCGCGCAGGTGGACGCCGTAGCGGGTGCGGTACAGCACGAACCAGTACACCGGCACGAGCAGCAACGCGAGCCACACCAACGCGGTCTGGCGGTTCAGCAGCGCGCCGACGACCGGCAGGTCACCGACGAGACCGAGGTCGATCGGCGGCAGGATCGACTTCACATCGCCGGGCGTCGCGCCCGCGTTGCCGTACAGCACGGTGAGGAACAGGACCGTGATCCCGGCGGCGAGCAGGTTGATCCCGATGCCGACGACGATGTTGTCCGCCTTGAACACCAGGTTCGCGACCGCGTACACGAGCGCGAGGAGCACCGCGCCGCCGACCGCGGCGATCACGCCGAGGAACGGGTTCGTGACGGCGCCGACGGCGATCCCGGTGAACGCGCTCATCAGCATCATGCCTTCGAGGCCGATGTTGAGGATGCCGCCGACCTGCGTGAAGCCACCGCCGATCGCGGCGAGCAGGATGGGAGTGCTCTTGGCGAGGACGACGGCGAGCGTCCCGGCCGTCAGGATCTGCTGGAGGATCGCGTTCACGCTGACACCGCCTTGGGGAGGGCCGAATCGGGATTGGCGTCCACTGTGGACTTCCTCTTCCTCCTGCGCCGGTTGAGGAAGAACGTGGCGGTGATCGCGATGACGATGAGCCCCTGCAGGACGCTGATCATCGGGAACGGCACGCCGACGGCCTGGATCCCGGTGCCACCGGCCATCATCGTCGCGTAGAAGAGGGCCGCCACCAGCGACGCCCACGGGTTGAGCCGCGCGAGCAGCGCGACGGTGATCGCGAGGAAACCGAGGCCGGGGGAGAACTGCTGCAGGAACCGGCCGCCGTTCGGGCCGATCACGAACAGCGCCCCTGCGAACCCGGCGACCGCGCCGCTGAGCGCCATCACCTGCATCGCCATGCTCTTCGTGGACGTGCCGACGTAGTCGGCGAACCGGTTGAGCTCGCCCATCTCCCTGACCCGCAGGCCCCACGACGTTCTGGTGAGCACGAGCCCCAGCGCGATCGCGATCACCAGCGCGATGACGAGGTCGGGACCGAGACCGTGGGCGGGGTCGAACACGGGCAGCACCGCGGACGCGTCGATCCTGGGCGAGCCGGCCACGGTCGCGCGGGGATCGCGGAACGGACCGGTGACGAAGAAGTTCGTGATCAGCAGTGCCACCTGGGACATCAGCAGCGTCACCACGACGATGTCGACGCGCAGGAACGCGGTGAGGGCGCCGGGGACGAGCCCCCACAGCCCGCCGGCGAGCGTCCCGGCCAGCAGGACCAGTCCTATGTGGACCAGCGGCGGCAGGCCGTGGAACGTGAACCCGGCGAAGGCGCCGAAGAACGCGCCCAGGTAGAGCTGACCCTCGCCGCCGACGTTGAAGAACCCGGCCCGGAAGGAGATGATCGTTCCCCCGGCCATGATCGTCAGCGGGACGAACATCGCGATGACGCTGGCGATGCCGAACGGCGTGCGCCACGGCGACGCGAAGAGCTCGACGTACGCGGTGACCGGGTTCTGGCCGATCGCGAGGATGATCACGGCGCCGACCACCAGCGCGATGAGCACGGCGACGAGAGGCTGCACGGCACTCGTCAGCGCCCGGCCGGCGAACTCCGCCAGTCCCGCCCGCCACTCCCGGCCCGCGGGCTCGGTGACCTCCGCGCGGGGGAGCGGTTCCGGTGCCGTGTCGACCACTTCGACCTGGGCGGACCCGTCCTCCACGCGCGTGCCGCTCGCCTCCAGTTCGGCGGCGACGCGCGCGTGCTCGGCCTCCGCCTCGGCGAGCGCCTCCGCGGTCGGCGTGACACCGGCCATCGCGAGACCGACCGCGAGCTCGGACATGGTCGCCTGGGTGAACTCGGCGACGACCGTGCCGCGGTAGAGCACCAGCAGGCGGTCGGAGAGGCTCATCACCTCGTTGAGATCGGCGGAGAAGAGCAGGACGCCCGCGCCCTCGTCCCTGATGCGGACGAGGGAGTTGTGGACGAACTCCATCGCGCCCACGTCCACGCCGCGGGTCGGCTGCGACACCATCAGCAGGTCGGGCCCCGACTCGAACTCCCGCGCGATGACGACCTTCTGCATGTTGCCGCCGGACAGCGAGCCGATCGTGGTGTCCGGTGCGGCGCCGCGGATGTCGAACTTCGCGATCAGCTCGCGGGCGTAGCGGTGGATCGCCGTGGCCGAGAGCCAGCCACGGCGTGCGATCGGTGGCGTCAGGTGCCCGGCGGCGATGTTCTCGGCGATGCTGAGCGAGGGCGCGGCGCCCTCCTCGTGCCGGTCCTCGGGGATGTAGGCGAGCCCGCGTGCGCGGCGGTCCGCGACCGGTGCCCTGGTCACGTCGTGACCGGCGATCGTCACGGTTCCGCGCGGCGGCAGGCTCATGCCGGCGATGGCGGCCGCGAGCTCGGCCTGGCCGTTGCCCTCGACCCCGGCGACGCCGACGATCTCACCCCGGCGGACGCGCAGGCTCAGGTCGTTGACGGCGATCGCCCCGCGCTGGTCGACGGCGTAGAGCCCGTCGACGCGCAACACCTCTTCCGTCGGCCGCGCCGGCGTGTGCTGGATCCGGAGCAGCACGTCGCGCCCGACCATCATCGACGCGATGTCGGTCTGCGTGAGCCCCTGCGCCGGCCGGCTGTCGATCACCCTGCCGTCGCGGATGACGGTGATCTCGTCGGCGACCGCGAGCACCTCGCCGAGCTTGTGGGAGATGAAGACGACCGAACAGCCCTGCGCGGCGAGCCGGCGCAGCACGACGAACAGCTCGTCTGTCTCGGCCGATGTGAGCACGGCGGTCGGCTCGTCGAGGATCAGCAGGCGCGTGTCGTGGGAGAGCGCCTTGACGATCTCGACCCGCTGCCGTTCGCCGACGGACAGGTCCCCGACCCTGTCCCGCGGGTCGACCGGGAGGCCGAACTCCGCGGACAGCGCGCGGACCCTGTCCTCCATCGCGCGCCGGTCGAGCGCGCCGAAGCCGGTCGTCGTCTCCCTGCCCAGGAAGATGTTCGCCGCGACGGTCAGCGACGGCACGAGCTTGAAGTGCTGGTGCACCATGCCGATGCCCAGCGAGTCCGCCTTCTTCGGACTGCCGACCACCACGGGCGCGCCCTCGACGAGGATCTCCCCGGAGTCGGGCTGGAGGTTCCCGGAGAGCATGTTCATCAGGGTGGACTTGCCGGCGCCGTTCTCCCCGACGATCGCGTGGATCGTGCCCCGCCCGATGGAGAGCGAGATGTCGTCGTTGGCGACCTTCGGCCCGAACGTCTTGGTGATGCCGCGGAACTCGAGCAGTGGGTGATCCATTGGCCTCTTCCTCACGAACGGCGGAGCAGGCGGTGGAGGGGTCACCTCCACCGCCACGCCCCGGATCAGCCCAGCACGGTCGGGACCTTGATCTCGCCGCTGACGACCTTCTGCTTGTACTCGTCGACCTTGGCGATCACGGCCTGCGGCACGATGCCGCCGTTGTCGTCGTAGGTGAGGCCCACACCGTCGTTGGCGAGGCCGAACGACGTGGTCTTCCCGACGGGTAGCGCGCCCTTCTCGTTCTCCTTGGCCACCTGGACGATCGAGGCGCCGACGTGCTTCAGCATCGACGCGAGGACGTGCCCCGCCTGCACCTCGTTCTGGTTGCTGTCGACGCCGATCGCGTACTTGCCGGCGTCCTTCGCGGCCTGCAGCACGCCGACCCCGGCGCCGCCGGCGACCTGGTAGACGACGTCCGCCTTCTGGTCGAACATCGCCTTGGCCTGGTCGTAGCCCTTGGCGGAGTCCGAGAAGGACCCGACGAAGCTGGTGAGCACCTTGACGTCCGGGGACACGGCCTTGGCGCCGGCCTTGAAGCCCTCGGCGAAGTCGTGGATCACCGGGATGTCCATGCCGCCCACGAGCCCGATGGTCTTGCTGCCGGACGCGAGCGGGAAGTCCTTGTTCTCCGTGGTGACCAGAGCGGCCAGGACACCGGCGAGGAACGATCCCTCGTTCTGCTTGTAGGTGAGGGACGCGACGTTCGGCGCCTTGATCTCACCGTCGTAGAAGACGTACTTCTGGTCGGGGAACTTCGGCGCCGTCTCGGTCATCGTGTCGGCGGCGGTCGAGCTGCCCATCACGACGAGTCCGAACTGTCCTGTCGAGACGGACTGCAGGTTCGCCTTCCACTGCGCGGGATTGCTCGCGTCGGCCTGCAGCGTGCTCGTCTTGTAGCCGGACGACTTGAGGGTCGTGACGCCGCTTTCCGCGTCGTCGTAGAAGCTCTGGTCGCCGAGAGCGCCGGGGACGACGTTCGCGATCGACTTCCCGTCCGTGCCACCGCTCTGGGCGCCGGTACCGCCGCCGCACGCGGCGAGGCCGACGGCGAGAACGGCGGTCAGGGCGATGTGGCGGCATCGCTTGCTGTTCATGACTGTCCTTTCCGGACTCTGGTGAGGTGCTGGAGCGCGTCGGTGATCAGGTCCGCGAACCGGGGCCAGTCGAGCGTCATCGCGACGTCCGTGCGGTAGTCGCCCTGCTCGGTCGCGGAGCCGAAGTGGTTCTTGCCGGGCGCGGACTCGAAGTTGGCGACGGTCATGCCCCTGGTCCACGTCCCGGTGAGCTCGACCCGCACGTCGGCCTTCTCGACGGTGAAGACGGTGGGGTCGATGACGGCGGCGACGCAGCAGGCGTCGTGCACGACCGGTGCCTCGATCTGCTGGAGGCTCTCGAACCGCGTCGCCACCCACTCCCACACACCGAGCACGAACTCGCTGATGGGACCGCCGACCGCGCGCACCCGGTCCTGCAGTTCGCGGGTGGCCAGCGCCTGGTGCGTGAGGTCGAGGCCGACCATCGTGACGTTCCAGGGAGCCCGGAACACGACCTCGGCGGCCTCGGGATCGGCGTAGACGTTGAACTCGGAGGTCGGGGTCACGTTGCCGCGCGTGAAGCTCCCGCCCATCACGACCACGGACTCCACCCGCTCGGCGATGCGCGGTTCCTTGCGCAGCGCCAGCGCGATGTTGGTGAACGGGCCGACCGGCACGAGCGTCACGGTGCCGGGCTCGTGGGCCATGACGGTGTCGATGATGAAGTCGACGGCGTGCCGTTCGTCGAGGTCGAACGCGGCCTCCGGCAGCGGCGGGCCGTCCAGCCCCGTCTCGCCGTGGACCTCCTTGGCCAGCACCTGGGGGCCGACGAGGGGCCACGCGGCGCCCCGTGCGACGGGCACCTCGATGCCGTACGCCGCGCACACCGACAGGGCGTTGCGGGTGACGTTGTCGATCGTGTGGTTGCCCGCGACCGTCGTGATGCCGAGCAGTTCGACGTCCGGACTGCCGGCCGCCAGCAGGATCGCGATCGCGTCGTCGTGCCCGGGGTCGCAATCCAAAATGATCTTCTTCACGGTGTCTGCCCTTCGGCGCGACGTCGGTGTCGAGCTGGGTGGTGCCCAGCTGTCCGTGGAAGCTGTGGAAGAGAAGTGGAATCGATTCCACAGATTTTGGAACATAGAACCCGCAGGTGAAGGCGCTGTCAAGGGTGTTGCCGAGTCGTTATGCGGCCTGCCGGTGCTGGTGCGGCGGCCGCGCCGGTGCAACTAACGTGAGCCGGGACGAAAGGGGCCACCTATGAAGGCCACGGTCACGCTGGCCGACGTCGCGGCGCGGGCCGGCGTGTCGATCGCGACCGCCTCACGGGCACTGGCGGGCAAGCCGCGCGTCTCGCGGGAGGCGATGGAACGCGTCCGCGTGGTCGCCGAGGAGATGGGCTACCGCGTCGACCCGGTGGCCCGCGCGCTGCGCCAGGGCTCGTCCAGGCTCGTCGGGATGATCGTGCCGGTGATCGGCATCCCGTTCTTCGCCCAGCTGGTCGACGCCGTCGAGGAGGAGCTCAACCGCGCCGGGTTCGAACTGCTGCTCGCCGACTCGCACGGTTTCGTGGAGGAGGAAGTCCGCCGCCTCAGGGTGTTCAGCGAACGCAGGGTCGACGGCATCTTCATCATCGCCTCCGACCGCGCGGCCACCGCCCAGTCGTTCGCGAACGTCCCGGAAGGACTCCCGATCGTCGAGATCGACCGGGCCACCGACCGCCCGGTGGCGGACTTCGTCGGCGTCGACAACGCGGTGGGCATGGAACTCGTCTTCGAGCACCTCGCCGCCCAAGGTGTCAGCAGCGTGGCGTTCGCCGGCTCGGACGACACCACGAGCGACGGCGTCGAGCGGTGGGAGGGCTTCCACGGCCTGGCCCGCAGGCACGGCATGGACGTGCGCGCGACTTATCGCGGCGAGTTCAGCATCCCGTGCGGCGCGGCGTCCGCCGAGCACATCGTCCGTTCCGGGCCGCTGCCCGACGCGATCGTCTGCGGCTCGGACCAGATCGCGGTCGGGGTCATCTCGAAGCTGCGCGAGCTCGGTCATGACGTGCCTCGGGACGTTCTGGTGACCGGGTTCGACGGGAGCGAGCTGGCTCGGGTGTTCTGGCCGAGCATCACGACCGTGGTGCAGCCGGTGTCGTCGATCGCGGCGGAGGCGGTGGGGTTCCTGCTCGGGCGGATCGACGGGGGCGGTGGGGCCGTGCGGCGGAACCGGCTCGCGCCCACGCTGGAGTTGGGGACGTCTTCGCGGCGGGCGGGGGAGAGGGCGGCTGCCGGGGAGGCGGCTGCCGGGGAGGCGGCTGCGGTGTCGTGAGGCTGGGGGTTCGGCGGTGGCGGCCGGCCCCTGACGATCCCTCTGTAGCGTTCGCTACAACACCTGCTATCGTCGAGCGATAGAACGTTCGGTCTTGACGCTGGATGGGTTGTGGCACATGGACGTCACCCAAGAGATGGTCGAGGGCATGGCGCCCTACGTGAAAACGCTGGGCGTGAAGTTCGTGCGACTGGAACCGCACGAGACGGTCGCGGAGCTGGAGGGCGGTCACGCCGTCTCGACCATCGGCGGCGGGATGCACGGCGGCGCGCTGATGGCGCTCGCGGACATGACCGCGACGGTCTGCTCGGTCCTGAACGCCGGCTCGGTGACCACGACGGCGGACGCGACCTCGCACTTCCTCCGCCCGCTCACCGGCACGGCCCGTGCCACCGCACGTCCGTTGCGGGTCGGGCGGCGGTTGGTCGTCGTCGTGGTCGACGTGACCGACGCGGACGGCGCGCTTTGCCTGCACGTCGTGCAGACGCAGGCCGTGGTCGAGTCGCGCTGATGCGCGGCCTGGTCCACGCGGGGACGCGCCGCGTCTGGCCGGTGCTGGCGTCGATGTTCCTGATCAACGTCGCCGGCTACGCGGCCATCGGTGGTGTGCTGTCCGTTTTGCTGCCGACGCAGGTCCGGCTCGCCGCCGGGGATGCCGCACCTTCGGCGCTGGCCCTGGTGACGGGCGTCAGCGCGATCGCCTCCCTCGCCGTGCCGCCCGTGGTGGGGCTGCTGTCCGACCGCACCCGGAGCAGGTGGGGGCGGCGGACGCCGTGGATCCTGTTCGGCGGGCTCGCCACGGCCGCCTCGCTGCTGGTGCTCGGCGCGTCCGGGTCGGTCGCCGGGCTGCTCGCCGGCTGGTTCCTGGTCCAGGGCACCGTGAACGTCGGGCTCAACGTGGTGCTGGCGACGATCCCCGACCGGATCCCGCCGCACCGGCACGGCCTCGCCAGCACCGTGCAGGGCCTGGGGCTGCCCGTCGGCAGCGTCGTCGGTGTGCAGCTCGGCGCGCTCTTCGTGGACTCCGCGCTGCTCGGGTACGCGGTGCTGGCCGCGGCCTTCGCGCTCGCCTCCGCGCTCTCGGCGTGGCTCGTGCGGGAGGCACGACAACACGCTCCGGGCGAGCGCGACGTCGCGGGGGAGCTGCGGCGGATGTTCGGCAGCCTGCGCTTCCGCGACTACCGCTGGGTCTTCGTCTCCCGTGCCGTGCTCTACCTCGGCTACAACATGATCAACGGGTTCACGCTGTACCTGTTGCAGGACTTCATCGAACCCCCTGCCGGCACGACGGCCGCGGACGGTGTCGCCACCTCGCTGACGCTCAGCCTGGTGTTCGTGACGGTGGGCACCGCGGTCGCCGGGCCTCTGGTCGACCGCCTCGGACGGCATCGCGGGTTCGTGTTCGTGTCGTCGGTCCTGCTCTCCGCCGCGCTGTTCGTGCCGCTGCTGTGGCCGACGTGGTCCGCGTTCCTGGTCAGCACCGCGCTCGGCGGGTTCGCGCTCGGCCTCTACCTCGGGGTGGACCTGGCCCTGGCGACGCTCGTGCTGCCGAAGGCCGGTGACGCCGGACGCGACCTCGGCGTGTTCCACATCGCGCTGACCGCACCCCAGGTCATCGCCCCGTTCGTCGCGTCGCTCGCGGTGACGACGCTCGGCGGGTATCCGGCGCTGTTCCTCGTCGGCGGCGCCATCGCGCTGATCGGTTCCTTCGCGGTGCTGCGCGTGCGCCCGCAGGCCGTGTCCGAGCACCAGACCCGTTGGGAGAGCGAGTGAACGAGCACGCCGAGGCCGCGATCCGCCGGCTCAGCGGGTTGCCGGGCGGCGCCGTCCGGGTCGATCTCACGGCGGACGTCGAGGACGGCTTCCGGGCGCGGTCCGCCGGGGGAGTCCTGACCGTCACGGCGTCCGGTGCCGGCGCGGCCGTCGCCGGGTACGCCGCGTTCGCCCGCAGGACGGGCGTCGGCCACGTCTCGCGCATCGGCACCCGGCCGGTCGACCGCGCCCTGCCGGAGGGCGCGGAGGTCTCCGGCGACGCGACCATCGGCCGCCGGGTCGCCTACAACCTCACCGTCGCCGGGTACACGACCCCGTTCTACGACTGGGCGCGGTGGGAGCACGAGATCGACCTGCTGGCGGCGAGCGGGGTGACCGCCGCGCACCTCACCCTCGGCCAGGAACTCGTCCACCTCACCACCTTCCTGCGCTGCGGGTACGGCGAGGAGGAGCTCCTGCGGTGGCTGGGGCCGCCGTCGCACCAGCCGTGGCTGTGGCTCAACAACATCCAGAACTTCGGTCGCGGCACCAGCAGGAACCTCGTCGACGACCGCGCGGCGCTGGCCCGCAGGGTCATTGAACGGATGCGGGAGCTGGACGTCGTCCCGATCCTGCCGGGGTTCAGCGGCACGGTCCCGCCCGGTTTCACCGGCCACCGGCCCGACGCCCGCACGGTCCCGCAGGGGCGCTGGTTCAAGGACGTCGTCGGTCCCGTGCGGCCGGACTGGCTCGACACCACCACCGACGCCTACGCGGCCGTGGCGGAGATGTTCTACGCCGAGCAACGGGCCGCGTTCGGCATGACCGGGCTGTGGGCCGTGGACCTGGTCCACGAGGGTGGCGACACCGGGGGCACCGACCTCGGCGAGGCGGCCAGGGGTGTCCAGAAGGCCATGACGGCGGCGGACCCCGACTCCACCTGGGTCATGCAGGCCTGGGCCGGGAACCCCCGCCGCGAACTGGTCGGGGCGGTCGACACCGGCCGCGTCGTCGTCCTCGACCTCACCGGCGAGGACCACCGCGAGGACGGGTTCGGCGGTCCCGAGTGGGTGCTCGGGATCCTGCCCAACTACGGCGGCCGGACCGCCCTCTACGGCGATCTCGCGCACGTGGCCTCGCTGCCGCGCCGCTGGCAGGGCGAGCACCGGCTGCCCGGACTCTCCCGCATCACCGACATGGCCGAGGGCGTCGCGAACAACCCCGTGCTGTGGGACCTCTTCCACGACCTCACCTGGGCCGGCGCGCCTGTCGACCTCGGCGCGTGGCTCCGGGAGTGGACGGTGTCGCGGTACGGCGCCGCGGACGACCGGGCCCACGAGGCGTGGCGGATCCTCCTGCGCACGGCCTACGGGCCGTGGCGGCACGACGGGAAGGGCGGTCTGCCCGCCGAGACCGTGCAGGCGCTCGCCGGACTCCCGGTCGACGCGGCGGAGGTGCGGGGCGTGCCGGAGCTCGCGGCGTCGCTCGGCGCGCTGGAGACCGCGATGTCCGAGAACTCGTCGCCCTACGCCGTCACCGACTCGGTGATCGCGTCCGTGCCGAGCCTCGACGCGAACCAGGCGAGCCTGATGGGCCCGCGTGCGCTCGGCTACCCCGGTGGTGCCCTGATCCCGGCGCTGCGGGCGTTGCTCGACGCCGCCGGACGGCTGGACTCGCCCGGCCTGTCCCACGACCTCGTCGACCTCGCCCGTCAGGTCGCGGACGACGCGGCCCGCACCGCGCTGCGCAAGATCGCCGCCGCCGCGCGGGCTCGTGACGTCGAGGCCTACGACGCCGCCGCGCAGCAGCTGCTCGACCTGATCGACGCGCAGGACGCCGTCCTCGCCACGAACGAGCACTTCCTGCTCGGCCGGTGGCTCGCCGACGCCCGCGCGTGGGGCGGGGACGACGACGAGCGCGACTACCTAGCCGAGGAGGCCAAGCGCCTGCTGACGTCGTGGGGCTACGAGGACACGACCGTCCTGACCGAGTACGCGACCCGCTCGTGGGCCGGCCTGGTGGGCGACTACTACCGCTCCCGCTGGGTGCTCTGGCTCGGTGAGGTGCGGCTGACGCTGACCGGGGGCACGACGACCCCCGTCGACTGGTACGCCCACGCCGACCGGTGGAACCGGGCGGGCACCACCTACCCCGACCGGCCGGGCGGTGACTCCAGGCACGCGGCGGCCGTCGTGCTCGACCTCGCGGTGCGCACCGTGCAGAAGATCTAGGGCCTGTGTCGAAGTCCGGTTCGATGAGAGTCGCGCTTGAGGTGGTTCCTGGTGGTGCGGCCGGGACGGCCGCGTACCGGTGTTGTACGTGGTCGTTCCGGCCGTGCCGCCAGGGGCCGCCTCGGGCCCGGCTGTCGCGGACCGGACTTCGACACAGGCCCTAGAGCACCGAACCCCGTCATCTTCAACAGAAAGGGGCCGGTGTGCCCTTCGTCCAGTCCAACGGGATCAGGCTCTACCACGACTCGTTCGGCGACCCCGACGCTCCGCCGATGGTGATGGTCATGGGGCTGGGGGCGCAGCTCCTCGGGTGGCCGGAGGAGTTCTGCGAGCTCCTCGCCGGACGCGGCTTCCACGTCATCCGCTTCGACAACCGCGACGTCGGCCTGTCGCAGTGGCTCGACGACCTCGGCGACGTCGACCTGCCCGGCCTCATGAGCGGCGACCTCTCCACCGTCCGCTACCGGCTCTCCGACATGGTCGACGACCTCGCCGGCCTGATCGGCGCCCTCGGGCTGGCACCGGTGCACCTCGTCGGGGCGTCGATGGGCGCCGGCATCTCCCAGCAGCTCGCCGTCGACAGCCCGGAACTCGTCCGCAGCCTCGCGTCGATCATGTCGACGACGAGCGACCGCTCGGTCGGCCAGTCCACCCTCGAAGACCCCGCCGCCCTCGCCGTCCCGCCCGGTGCCGACCGCGCCACGGCGATCGCCGCGGAGGCACGCCTGCACCGCGTCATCGGGTCGCCCGGCGGTGAGACGAGCGACGAGGAACTGACCCGCCGCGCCACCGTCGCCCACGACCGCGCCCACCACCCGGCGGGCATGTTCCGCCAGCTCGCCGCCAACGCGACCGCGCCCGACCGCACCGAGGCGTTGCGCACGGTGCGGGTCCCCACGGCCGTCATCCACGGCGAGGACGACCCCCTGGTGAACGTGAGCGGAGGGCGTGCCGTGGCGGCCGCTGTCCCCGGTGCGGAGCTGACGGTGATCCCCGGCATGGGACACGACCTGCCCGAGTTCGCGTGGGAACGGATCGTCGACGCCGTCGTGGCGAACGCCGCCAGGGCCTGAACTTCCTGCTGGAGGAACCGTTGTGAACGACACCGTGCTGTCCGAGGGCGTGAGCACCACCGCCCTCATGATCACCGCCATGAGGGCGATCGAGACCCACCGCCCGGACGGCCTCGTCCGGGACCCCTACGCCGAGCACTTCGTCCGCCACGCGCGTTCCGGGGTCGCGATGCCCACCCGCATCGAGAACGTCGAGGGCGGCGACGCGCACCCGGTGTGGGGTCGTCTGGGTGCCTACTGCTCCTTGCGCACAAGGGTTTTCGACGACGCCGTGCTGGCGTCCGCGACCCCGCAGGTCGTGCTGCTCGGGGCAGGGATGGACACCCGCGCCCTGCGGCTCGGCCTGCCGGAGTCGGTGCGGGTCTTCGAGATCGACCGCGCGGACGTGCTGGCGTTCAAGGCCGAGGTCCTCGTGTCCGTCGGCGCGAAGGCGGACGTGCGGGTGGACCGGTTGGTCGTCGACCTCGCCGATGCGTGGGACGTCGCGCTGCTCGACGCCGGTTTCTCGGTGGACCTGCCGACGACCTGGATCGCGGAGGGGGTGCTGCCGTACCTGCCCCGCGCGGTGGAGGAGCGGGTGCTCGGCCAGGTCGACAAGTTGTCCGCGCCCGGCAGCCACATCGGCTACGAGGTCGTGCTCGGGCAGGAGACGTCCGAGTTCCGCGACCACGAGCTGTACTCGGGCACCGGCGAGGCCATCGGCTCGCACCTGCCGAGCCTGCTCGACGACAGTGCCCGCCCCGACTCGGCGGGCGCGCTGAGGACGTTGGGATGGGAGATCGACGAACGACCGGTCGCCGACCACACCGCGCGCTACGGCCGTGGCCCCGACCCCTCCGTCGACGATCCGATCCGGATGTCCCGCTGGGCGCTGGGCCGCAAGACCCGATAAACGGAAGAGGTCTTCAACTTGGAATAAGTATTCCACTTGTCTAGTCTTCGGCTGGTGACCGACTCCGCTCCACTGCGTCGCGACGCCGAACGCAACCGCCAACTGCTGCTGCGCACCGCGTACGAGCTGATGGCGGTGCGAGGCCTGGACGTCCCGTACGAGGACATCGCGCGGGCCGCCGGCACCGGGATGGGCACGGTCTACCGCCGCTTCCCCGATCGGCAGGACCTGCTGGACGCCCTGTTCAGCGAGCACGTCGACAAGGTGATCGGGTTCGCGGAGGAGGCCTCGCGCCACGAGGACGCCTGGGCCGGGCTCGCCTGGTTCCTGGAACGGCAACTCGAGGTCGAGGCGCAGAGCCGGGGGCTGGGGGAGCTGCTGCGCGGCCGCCACCAGGCCACGGCTCTGGTGACGCGGGCGCACGAGCGGATGACCCCGCTGGTGGCCGGCCTCATCAGCAGGTCCGTCGAAGCGGGTCAGCTCCCGGCGGGGGCGACACCCGCCGACTTCGCCGCGGCGCACGTGATGGTGGGCGGCGTCCTGGACGCCTCCCGCGCCTACGCACCGGGGCTGTGGCGCCGCGCCCTGAGGGTGGCCCTGGCGGGCCTGCGTCACGCGGACCTGTCCGGCGACCCGCCCGACGAGACGGTCATCGACCACCTCTACAACGACCAGACGAGATGAAGACCTCCATGACTGCTCTGCCAGAAGACCTGATCACCGTCCTCAACGCCAAGGCGTTGTGCTTCGTGACCACGCTCATGCCCGACGGATCGCCGCAGATCTCCCAGACCTGGGCGGGCACGGACGGCGAACACGTCCTCATCAACACCGTGGACACGCACCAGAAGGCCCGCAACCTCCGGCGCGACCCGCGCATCGCGCTCGGCATCGCCGACCCCGCCGCACCGTCGCGGTACTGGGGGCTGCGCGGCACCGTCGTGGCCATGACGACCGTCGGCGCGCGCGAGCACATCGACGAGCTGTCCCAGAAGTACATCGGCCGCCCCTATCCCGGGTTCGGCGGCAGCGAGGTGCAGCAGCGCGTGCTGCTCACCGTGAAGGTCGACAAACTGCACACGCCCTGACCCGGCGGGTGCCCTAACGCTGGAGCACCAGAATGTCCCAACGCGTCCTCGTCACGGGTGGCACCGGCTTCATCGCCCGCCACGTCACCAGGGAACTGCTGGCCCGCGGCTACTCGGTGCGGGCGACCGTCCGTTCCTCCGCCGCGGCACTCGCCGAGGGCGTCGAGGTGGTCAGGGCCGACCTCGAGTCGGACGACGGCTGGGCGGAGGCGGTCGCCGGCTGCGACCACGTGATGCACGTGGCGTCGCCGTTCCCCTCCACTGAACCCGCTGACGAGAACGACCTGATCCGCCCCGCCGTCGACGGCACGCTAAGGGTGCTGCGCGCCGCCGCCGCGGCGGGCACGGTGAAACGCGTGGTGCTGACGTCGTCGATCTCGGCTATCCGCATGCGCGCGGACCGGCACGACCCGAGGGTGCACACGGAGGCGGACTGGTCCGACGTGGACCACTGCGGGGCCTACGCCAAGAGCAAGACCCTCGCGGAGCGTGCCGCGTGGAAGTTCGTGGAGGAGTTGCCGCCGGCACAACGGTTCGAGCTGGTCGTGGTCAACCCGGGCTCGGTGATCGGCCCGCTGGAAGGCGCCTCGCCCGGCACGACGGTGGAGATCGTCCGCCGCCTGATGAGCCGCGCCATCCCCGCGCCGCTGCACGTGGCCCAGGCGTTCGTCGACGTCCGCGACCTCGCCGCGGGCCACCTCCTCGCCCTGGAGTCACCCCGCGCCGCCGGGCAGCGCTACATCCTCGCCGGCGAGGAGACCTGGATGCCGGACCTCGCCCGCGTCCTCGCCGACGAGTACAACGGCAGGGGCTTCCGCGTGTCCACGACCACGATCCCCAGCTGGGTGGTGCGGTTCCTGGTGCGCTTCGCGCCGTCGCAGCGGGTGGTGCTGGGCCTGCTGGACCGCCGGGAGCTCGTCACCTCGGCCAAGGCGCGGGCCGAGCTGGGGTGGGAGACGCGGCCGCCGCGGCAGACGATCGTGGACACGGCGGACAGCCTGATCGAGGAGGGCTTCCTCACGCCACGGGTCCCCGCGGGACGGGCGTGACCGCGTGCAGGGGCGGGCGGGGAGCCTCCCCGCCCGCCCCTGCACGCGCAGCGTCTACTCGATGTGCAGGTTCTGGATCTTCGCCTCCGCCACGATGCGTTCCGCCTCGTCACGGGCGACGTTGCGCAGCTCGGCCAGCGCCCGCATCGCCTCGGCGCGGCGAGCCGACATCGCCAGGCGGAAGTCCTCGCGGATCCCCTCGCGCTTCGCGGCCGCCTCCTCGTCGAGCTGACGGGCGCGCTGCTCGGCCTCGCCCACGATCATCAGCGCCTTGAGCTGGGCGTCCCTGACGACGTCGCGGCGTTCCTCCTCCGCCAGGGCGACCATGCGGGCCAGGCGTTCCGGCAGGCCCTTCGGGTCGATCGGGGTGAGGCAGATGCGGTGCAGGCCGTCCTGCAGGGCGGCGTTCTCCTCCTGGACCGACGTCATTCTGCTGGCCAGGGCGTCCGCGCGGGCCTCGGAGGCGTTGCGGTCGGCCGTGACCAGGCGCAGCTCGGCCTCCAGTTCGGCCACGTAGTCGTCCACCTCGTCGCGGTCGTAGCCGCGCCATCGGAGCCCGAACCAGGTGCGTAGCGGTACGAGCTCGGTCCTGCTGTCGACACTCACTGCCGTCTCCTCTGCCTCCCGCGAGTCAGTCTTGTCAAGGTGTACGTACGGGGCGGGGCATCGGTTCTAACGGGTTCACCAGGCACAATGTGGACGTGAACAACAAACTGTGCCCCTGCGGCACCGGCCAGTCCTATGTGGACTGTTGTGGTGCGCTGCACTCCGGAGCCCGCAAGGCGGCGACGGCCGAGCAGCTGATGCGGTCCCGTTACAGCGCTTTCGCGGTGTCCGATGAGGACTACCTGCTGCGCACGTGGGCCTCGCGGCACCGCCCGTCGAGCGCGGGAATCGACTCGACCGACCGGTGGCTGAAGCTGGAGGTCCTGGCGACCGAGAACGGCGGGATGTTCCAGAACGAGGGCGTCGTGGAGTTCCGCGCGCACTACGTCGGGGGCGTGGTGCACGAGCGGAGCAAGTTCGTCAGGGAGAACGGCCAGTGGGTGTACGCGGAGGGCCTGGAATGAGCACCGTGACGGTCGCGAGCAGGTTCAACGGGCCTCCGGGCACGGGCAACGGCGGATATTCGGCTGGCCTGCTCTCTGCGCAGGTCGACGCGCGGACCGTGAGCGTGCGGCTGCGCAAGCCGGTGCCGCTGGACCGGGAGCTGCAGGTTGTCGACGGGCAGCTGCTCGACGGTGAGACGGTGATCGCCTCGGCCGAGCCGGCGACGCTCGACCTCGACGTTCCCGCCGCTCCGACGCTGGAGGAGGCGCTGAAGGCCTCGGCGAAGATGCCGTGGCGCGACAGGCACCCGTTCCCGACGTGCTTCGGCTGCGGGCCCGGCCGCGACGACGGCATCGCGGCGCTGCTCGGGCCGCTCGACGGCCGCGACGAGTGGGCGGGGGTGTGGCGTCCGGGTGACGTCCTGCCCCACGACGGCGTGAACGTCCTGCCGGAGGTCGTCTGGGCCGCGCTCGACTGCCCGTCCGCGCAACCGGTCGCGCCGGACGGCGGCCCGGCGTTCGTGCTCGGCACGTTTGTCGCTCAGGTGGAGCAACCCGTGGAACTGGGCGTGGACCACGTGCTCCTGGCGTGGGAGCTTGGCAAGGAGGGACGCAAGGCCTACTCCGCGTCCGCGATCATCGGGCCTCACGGAGTGTGCGGACGGGCGCGGGCGGTGTGGGTCTCGATCGGATGAGATCAAATAACCCGACTGGGTGACAGGTGTGCGGTGCGTCTTGATAGCGTGCACCACCGTTGCCCGATTAAGCCGAAAGGGCGAGTGACCGGGATGGCACGGAGGTGATCAGGCGCTTGCTGGGCCGACGTGCCGCCGCCCAAGGCGACCAACAACAACAGATCCAGAGTTCTGGCCAGAGCAGTTTCGGAGTTCAGACCATCACGAGCACCGACCAGGACCTGGATCCGTACAGCGATCCGTACGCCGTCGAGCAGCCCCCGGCCGCGGTTCCGCAGCCGGAGCCCGTGCCCCAGAGGACGCCGTTCGCGGCGAACCTCGTGGGGGCCACGCTCGTCGTCTCCGCACCCGAGGGCCCCAGCCAGGGCGCCCAGGGACTCGCCCGCGCGCTGCCCGCCGACGTCGGCAGGACAGTGGTCGTGGTCGACTTCCCCGCCGGGGACCAGAGCACCTTCTGGCCGCACGTCGTCACAGCGCTGCACGGCCGCGGGCCCGTCCGGCTCGCGGTCTCGCACGCCGGGTCGATGCGGCCGACCGCTCCCGCGCAGTGGCTCGCCGAGCAGCTGCAGGCCGAGGTCGTCGCGCCGGACGGCGTGCTGACCACGGTGCCCGGTGCCGCGTTCGTCGTCGGCACGCAGGGCTATGGCAGCTGGGTGAAGTTCCAGCCGAACGCGTCCCCGATGCCGTTCGGCCGCCGCTTCCCGGTGCCGCAGTGGGAGGCGATGGACCCGAACTCCCCGTGGCCCACCGGCGAGATCGGCATCTCCGAGCCGATCCCGAGCGGGCTCTGGCTGCGCGCGCAGAACCCGCCGTTCGACCCGGCGGCCCAGGACTCGCGGCCGATCGTGGCGCTGCCGTGCCGCGACAACGTGCTGACGGTCGTCGTCGGCGGACCCGGCCAGTCGTCGATCCCGATCGACGAGGTGTGCCGCCTGCTCACGGCGCTGCCCCAGGCGGCCCGGTCACGCGTGCGGCTCGTGCCGTACGGCGTGGACGCCGGCATCGTCAGCCGCGTCGCCGACCAGATCGGCGAGCCGATCGCGATGTTCACCGGCCTGCCGGTGGGCAACGTGCGCGGCGGCGGTCCCGCGGTCATCGCGGTCGACCCGCGCGGGCAGCAGACGTGGCGCCCGTTCGTCACCGAGGTCATGTGCCTGCCGAACGAGTCCGTGCCGCTCGTGTCGGGCTACCGCACGCCGGTCCAGGGTCTGACCGAGGTCTCGCCCGGTGTGTTCGCGCTCGGCGACGGCGTCGTGCTCGAAGTCGTGCCCTCCGGCCTGTGGGTGCGCGAGCAGGACGAGCCGTACAACGCGGCCGAGGTGCGCACACAGCCGTTGGACCCGGAGTGGGCACGTCTGACCGTGGGCACGCCTGGGCGCACGACGCCCGGCGCGGTCGCGGTGCACGGCGCTGCTCTCGTGGAACGCCTTGAGCCCGAGGTGCGCAAGCTGCTGCGGCTGGTGTTCTGCGACTCCAAGGTCACGGCACCGCCGCCGCCTCCGCCCGCTCCCGTGGCCGAACCCGCGCCGGTCCCCTCGGCGCAGATCGCCGCGGCTCTGGGCGGGGCCGCGCACGCGCGGCGCGACACGGCGGACAACGGCACGGGTTTCTTCACCCCCGCCACGCCCGTTGAGCCCGAAGCGGAACGGCCCGCGTACGCGAGCATGAGCGCCGGTCCGGCGATGGCGGCCGTGACGTCGCACGCGCTGGACGACCCGGACGAGGCCGCGTTCCCGTCGGACGACCCGGACTCCACCCCGATCAGGTTCCGCGTCGACGGCCCGCTGCCGTTGCAGCCGCTGGCGATGTGGGAGGTCCCGCCGGAGGACAACGGCGAGCGTGAGACGGTCTCCCGGGACCACAGCAGTTCGGACGCGGAACGTGACACGGTCCGCCGGGCGCTCGGTGAGCGCTACGGCGCACACGCGGCGACGGTTGTCCGTCTGCTCTCGCAGCGCCCGGACGCGGAGGAGGACCCGGCCGCGTTCGAGGCCATGGTCACCGACCTCACGGCGTTGCTGGCGTGCGTGTCGCAGGACGAGGACATGGTCGTGGAGACGCTCCGCCAGGGACGTCTGGGCCGGTTGCGCCCGTACGTCGCGTGCATCGTCTCGGGCCTGAACCGCCTGCCCGTGCACAGCGGCGTGACGGCCGTGTGGGGCGTCAACGGCCCGACCGGCCCGCGCCGCTACCGCAGCGGGGACGTCCTGGTCGACCACGGCCTGCTCGACGCCGTCGCGAACCCGTCGCAGCGCATCGAGGGCGTCACCGAGTACCTGATCTGGTCGGTCACCGGCCGCAGGGTCGAGGTGGCGGACCGGGTCGCCGTGGCCACCGAGGAACGCGTGCTCTTCGCGCCCGGCACGCCGTTCCGCGTGCTGGCCGTCGCCGACGCCGAGGGTGACCACCCGCAGCAGGTGCTGCTGCAGGAGATCGCCGGACCCGCGTCGGACCAGGAGATCGCGGGCCTGCGGCCGAGCGTGCTGTCCCAGCTGGAACGGGCGGCGGCGAACCTCCGGGTGCTGCCGGTCTCGCACCAGGTGACGGCCTGAACCTCGGCATCCGTTACGCGGAACCGCCCGTCGGCCCGTTGCGGCTCCACCCTCCGGTGGACCGCGACGGCGAGCCGGCGGGCGTTTTCGGTGACGCCCACACGCTGAACGTCTGGTCCACAACGGACGGTCCCGCGCCGGTGGTCCTGTGGGTGCACGGCGGCGCGAACACCGTCGGCTCCTCGGCACAACCGGAGTACGCGGGTGATCACCTGGCCTCGCTCGGCGTCGTCTTCGTCAGCTGCAACTACCGGCTCGCGCTCGACGGATACGGTGCGCTGGAAGGCTTGCCGCACAACCGCGGGATCTTGGACGTCGTGTCGGCGTTGCGCTGGATCCGGCGCAACATCGCCCGCTACGGCGGGGACCCGTCGAACGTGACGGTCGCCGGGCAGTCGTCCGGCGCGCAGACCGTCGCGAGCCTGATGGTCATGCCCGCCGCGCGGGGACTGTTCCACCGGGCGATCGTCCACAGCCTCGCCGGGCGGTTCTTCACGCCGGAGGAGGCGGTCGAGGTCCAGCGGGTCGCGGACCCGGAAGTCGTGCTGTACCAACCGATCGTGGACGGCGAGTCGCTGCCGCGCAGTCCCCTGGAAGGCCCGTACGACGTCGACCTGCTGGTCTGCCACACGGTAGACGAGGACGCGGAGCTGTTCCAGGAGCCGACGATGAGGCTGGCGGACGAGCACGGGCGCGCGTTCCGGTCGATCTACGCCCGGCAGCCGGCACATCACGGCGCGGACGTGCCGGACATGTTCCGCGGTGACATCGCGCAGGCGTGGGCCGAGTTCGCGCGCACCGGTGACCCGGGCTGGCCGCGGCACGAACTCCGGCGCTGGGTCTAGCTCTCCGTCGTCAGCCCGAGCGTGCCGTCGAGCCGCGGCACGCACGCCCCGTCCCGCTTCGACGATGCCAGGAACTCCGCCAGGCACCGGCCGATCTGCTCGTGCCCGCGCTCGTTGGGGTGGAACGACTCCTGCAACGCGTGCGAGGCGCGCCTCTGGTCGCTCAGGCCGTCCCAGTCGACCGAGAGCCGCGTGAACCACTCCGTGGACGGGTCGTCGCCTCCCACGCACGCCTCGTGGCCCTCACCGGCCCGCGCGAGGTCGAGGAACCGGGCGTTGACCTTCCCGGCGGCGGAGCGCAGGCCGTTCGACAGCTCCGGCACGGCCTCCTCGACGACCCACTCCAGGTCGCCGCTGCGCAGCGGGCAGCCGGACAGGTTCTGCAGCGACTGCGGCATCTTCGGCGAGACCGGCGCCGCGTACGACTGCACGACGAGCTGGTACGACGAGTCGAGGTAGCCGGAGTCGCGCATGGTCTGGCGGATGGCGTTCAGCGTGTTCTCGACCTTCGGCACCATCCGCCGCACGCGCTTGGACCACTCCGGCGCCACCGACGACGTGCAGTCGCTGCGCTTGCCCCACGCCTCGAAGCACTTGTTGAGGATCTCGGAGAAGCGCGGGTCGTCGTTCGCGCCGATGGCCACGACGATCGCGGTGACCTGGTTCTGCCCGGCGATCTCGCGCAGCCGGGGCAGCTGCTCGTTGCGCAGCTTGTCGGAGTTCGCGCCCGAGCACGCCAGGTTGATCTTCAGGTCGGCCTCGAACGAGGTCTTCATGATCTCGGCCTCGCGCGAGCGGTGGCACCAGTTGCCGCCGTCCTCGCCGTCGGTGCCCGGCTCGTAGCTGCCGGCGCCCTCACCGGACATCGTGCTGTCGCCGAGCGCGACGAACGCCGTTCTGGTCTCCCTGTCCGGAGCCGAGGGAGGCGGGAACACGTGGTCGCTCACGACCAGCAGGATCGTGAGCAGGCCGATCGCCGCGAGGAAGAGCACTTTGCGCATCGCGTCCCAGTTTACCGGGGTGGCCGAATCCGAGGGGGATATGGCGTTGCCGCCCCCGGCGGGCGTGAGGAAAGTGGAGGTGTGGGGAATACGAGGGAGATAGTCGTGGTCGGCTACGACCGCACCGCGTTGCTGGACCTGGCGGGACCTATCGAGGTGTTCCAGGCGGCCAACTACAGCGAGCCGCGGTACGAGGTCACGGTCGCCACGCTCGGGGGAGGCCCGTTCACCGCGACGGCGGGGGTGCGCATCGAGGCAGGGGCCGACCTGCGCACGCTCGACCGTCCGATCGACACGCTGCTCGTCGTCGGCGGCTGGGGTTACGACGAGGCCGCGTCCGACGCGGTGCTGATGACGAACCTGCGCAGACTCGCGCTCAGATCCCGCCGTGTCGCCGGTGTCTGCACCGGGTCCGTGGTGCTGGCGAGCGCGGGGTTGTTGCGGGGCAAGAAGGCGACGACGCACTGGGCGTTCACCGGCGAGCTGGAGAACCGCGGTGTCGACGTCGAACCGGACGCCATCTTCGTCTGCGACGGCGAGGTGTCCACGTCGGCAGGGGTCACGGCGGGCATCGACCTGGCGCTGGCCATGGTGGAGCAGGACCACGGCCCGGCGCTCGCCCGCAAGATCGCGCAGTACCTGGTCGTCTTCCTGCAGCGGTCGGGCGGCCAGTCGCAGTTCAGCGTCCACACCCGCGCGAAACCGGTGTCGGACGGCTCGTTGCGCGCGTTGCTGGACGACATCCACGCCGACCCGACGCGCGAGTGGACGGTGCCGGTCATGGCGCGCAAGGCGATGATGAGCGTGCGGCACTTCGCCCGCGTCTTCTCGCGCAGCATGGGCATCTCGCCCGCTCAGTACGTCGAACGAGCCCGTGTCGAGGCCGCCGCCGACCGGCTGGCGAGCACGGGTGACTCGCTCGACCTCGTCGCCCGCCAGTCGGGGTTCGGCTCGGCCGAGACCCTGCGGAGGGCCTTCCTGCGCGTGCTCGGCGTGTCGCCGGGCAGCTACCGCGCCCGTTTCCGGACCACTGGGGTTGCCTGATGGAAGCCACGTTCGTGCTCTACCCGAACATGACCGCGCTCGACTTCGTCGGCCCGTACGAGGTGCTCGGCGCCGTGCCGATCGTCTCGACGCGGTTCGTCGCCGCGACGCTCGACCCGGTGAAGTCGGACAACGGGCTCACCGTCGTGCCGACCGACACGTTCGCGTCGCTGAAGTCGACGGACATCGTCGTGGTGCCGGGGTCCGGGCACTGGAAGGAGCTGCTCAAGGACTCCGGTGGCGTCGTCGAGTGGCTGCGCGAGGTGCACCCGACGACGAAGTGGACGACGTCGGTCTGCACGGGGTCGACGCTGCTCGCCGAGGCCGGGCTGGTCTCGAAGGCGACGACGCACTGGGCCGCGCGGGAGGACCTGGACGTGCGGGGCGTCGAGGTCTCGACCGACAGGGTCGTGTTCGACGGCAAGGTCGTGAGCGGCGCGGGCGTGTCGGCGGGCATCGACATGGCGTTGCGGCTCGTCGAGGCCGAGTTCGGCGAACTGGTCGCGCAGGCCGTGCAGGTCGGCATCGAGTACGACCCGCAGCCGCCGCGCGCCTACGACTCGATCCCGCCCGAGGTGGCGGCCGGTCTCAAGGCCGCCTTCGAATCAAGTCAGGCCTGACTGCACGGCGAACACGACGAGCTGGGCGCGGTCCCGTGCGCCCAGCTTCACCATCGCCCGCGACACGTGCGTGCGCACCGTCGCGGGCGAGATCACCAGCACCGCCGCGATCTCGTCGTTGGACGCGCCGGACGCCACGTGCCGCATGATCTCCCGTTCACGCTCGGTCAGCTTGTCGAGGTGCGGCACCGGCCTCGCCGACGCGCCGGACGCGAACCGGTCGATCACCCGGCGCGTGACGGACGGCGAGAGCAGCGAACCGCCGTCGGCCACCACGTGCACGGCGCGCAGCAGGTCGGTCGGGTCGGAGTCCTTGACCAGGAACCCTGACGCGCCGGTGCGCAGCGCCTCGAACACGTACTCGTCGAGGTCGAACGTCGTGAGCATGACGATCCTGACTTCGGCGCACGCGGGGTCCGCGCTGACCCGGCGGAGGACCTCCAGGCCGTCCATCAGCGGCATGCGGATGTCGAGGAACACGACGTCCGGTTTCGTGGCCTGGATCAGCGACAGGGCCTCGCGGCCGTCGGCGGCCTCTCCGGCGAGCTGCACGCCGTCCTCGGTCTCGATCAGCGTCCGCAGTCCCATCCGGACCAGCGGCTGGTCGTCCGCCACCACCACGCGAATCATGACGGCAACGGTATCCGGGCGATCACCGAGAAGCCGTGCGATCCGTCGGCTTCGAGGGTGCCGCCGAGCGCCTCCGCCCGTGACCGCATGCCGGTGATGCCGTGGCCCTCGGTGAACGGGCCGGGCGTGCCGGTGTCGCTGACGTGCACGACGAGTTCGCCGCGCACGGTGTAGACCTTGACGGCCGCCGTGACGCCGGGGGAGGAGTGGCGCAGGACGTTGGTCAGCGACTCCTGCACGATCCGGTAGACGGCCAGCTCGTGGCCGCCGGGCAGGTCGACCTCCTCCACCTCGACCGACACCTCCAGCCCCGCCTCGCGCATCCGCGACGCCAGCGCCGGGAGGTCCGCGAGCGTGATCGTCGGGGTCAGGGGAGCCGTGCCGCGCAGGGTGTCCAGTTCGGACCGCAGGCCGTCCAGCGCCTCCTTCGACGTGTCGCGGATGGCTTCGAGCGACGCCCTGGCCTTCGCGGGATCCTTGTCCAGCACGTACAACGCGACCCCGGCCTGCATGGCGATCACGCTCAGGCCGTGGCCGACGACGTCGTGGACCTCCTGGGCGAGCCTGAGCCGTTCGGAGATCACGGCCCGTTCGCGAACGTCCACAGCGGACTTCCTGCGCAGTCTCATCAGCACGCCCGCCGCGGCCGGCAGCAGGATCCAGCCCGCGGACCAGGTGATCCACGAGGTGACCGAGTCGTTCCACCACGGCAGGATCGCCAGGGCGTAGACGACGGCGCTCGCGGCCGCGATCTCGATGCGCGCGTAGACGGCCACCGCGTACACCGCCGCGACACCGCTGATCAGGATCGGCCCGAACGGATAACCCTGTGCCAGGTAGGTGCTGATGGCGACGACCGTGATCCCGACCGTCCACAGCGGACGGACAGAGCGGAGCAGCAGACCGGCGGCCGCCAGCGTGATGAGCACGTACGCGAGCACGTCGAGGTTCTCCGCGCCCTGCAGGCGTGCGGCGAACCTCGTTCCGCCGAGACCGAAGACGAGCAGGGCCGCCGTGAGGGCGACGTCCTGCCATTTGATCCGCATGGTGCCGACCATACGACCGCGGGCGTACGCAGATGTGCGTATCTTCATGACGCTCCGGAGCGGACGCCCGCGCGTTCTGGTGGGAACACGATTGGTCGCATGATCGTGACGACGGAGAAGCTGACGAAGCGCTACGGCGACCGCGCCGTGGTGGACGAGGTCAGTCTGTCCGTGCGGCGGGGCGAGGTCTACGGGTTCCTCGGTCCGAACGGCGCGGGCAAGACGACCACGATCCGCATGCTGCTCGGGCTCGTGAAGCCGACCAGCGGATCTGCCGAGGTGCTCGGTGAGGCCCCCGGCAGCCCCAAGGCGTTGCTCAGGGTCGGTTCGCTGATCGAGGGACCCGGTTTCTACCCGTACCTGTCCGGCCGCGACAACCTGCGCGTGCACGCGCACCGCCGTGGCGTCGGCAGGACGCAGGTCGAGGCCGCGCTGGAACAGGTCGACCTCGTGGGCGCCGCAGGGGAGAAGTTCCGCCGGTACTCGCTCGGCATGAAGCAACGGCTTGGCGTCGCCGCGGCGTTGCTCGGCCGCCCGGAGCTCCTGATCCTCGACGAACCGACCAACGGCCTCGACCCGGCGGGCATGGCCGACATGCGCGACCTGGTGCGCGCCCTCGCCGCCCAGGGCCAGACGGTGCTGTTGTCGAGCCACCTGCTCGGCGAGGTCGAGGAGATCTGCGACCGGGTGGGCGTGATCTCGCAGGGCCGGCTGGTCGCCGAGAGCACGGTCGAGCAGCTGCGGGGCGACACCGTGCTGCTGATCCGCGCCGACCCGCTGGAGAAGGCGCACGTGCTGATCGAGGGCAGCACGCTGCACGGCGACGTGCTGCACGTGCGCGAAACGGACGCGGGCGCCCTGGTGCGGACCCTGGTGGCCGCGGACGTGGACGTGCAGGAGGTCCGGCCGCTGCGCCGGACGCTGGAAGAGGTCTTCTTCGAGATGACGGGAGCGGCGTGATGGGCAGCGTGAAGGCGGAGCTGCTGAGGCTGTGGAAGTGGCCGGCGACCTGGGTGCTGATCGGCGTGTGGCTGGTGATGACGCTGACGTTCGGCTATGTGTTCAACTACCTGGCGCTCAACGGCGGCACCAACAGGGCGGACCTCTCGCAGCAGCAACTCATCAGCTCGATGCAGCCGGAGAACGTGGGCGCGGCCGTGGTGCGCGGCCTGCCGATGTTCGGCGGGGCGATCATCCTCGTGCTCGCGGCGCTGGCCGTCGGCAGCGGCTACGGCTGGGGCACCTGGAAGACGACCCTGACCGCGGGCCCGCGCCGCATCTCCGCGATGGCGGGCACCCTGGGCGCGTTGGCGATCATCGTGCTGGTCCTGGTCGCCCTGACGTTCGTGGTGGACCTCAGCGCGGCCATCACGGTCGCCTCCCTGGAAGGCTGGGACTGGAGCCTGCCGGGCTTCGAGGCGCTGAAGGCCCTGGTCGCGGCCCTGCTGATCGCCTTGATGTGGACGGGTTTCGGCGTGTTCCTCGGCGTCGTCACCAGGGGCCCGGCCCTGGCCGTCGGTCTGGGCCTGATGTGGGCGATCGTGACGGAGAACCTGCTGCGCGGCGTGGGTTCCCTGCTCGGCCCGGTCGAGTCGCTGACGAAGGTCCTGCCGGGCGGCTCCGCCGGCAACCTCGCCGGAGCCGTCGGTGGGGCGGGCGCGCCGGGCGTGCTCACGGACCTGAGCGGCACCACGGCGGCCCTGTTCCTAGCCGGCTACGTGGTGGTCTTCGTCGGCGCGGCGACGCTTCTGAAGGTGCGCCGCGACCTCGTATAGGGCCACCGCGGCCCACGTCAGGGCCAGTGCGACCGCGACTCCGGTGGGGTAGTCGCGGTCGTGCAGGCCTGGGTTGACCAGGCCGCTGTGCTCGCGCCAGAGCAGCGGGATCGCGATCAGGGTGATGACGCCTGAGACGGTCAGACCGATGCCGATGGACGGGCGCCGGACGACCAGGCCGGTGATGCCCACGAGTGGGGCGATCAGGAAGTCGTGCAGGACGACTCCGCCGCCGAGCCAGACCAGGAGTTCGAGGGTGACCTGGGGGAGGAGGAGCCAGGCGCCCCAGGCGCCGACGGCCACACCGGCGGCGCCGAGGGCGAACCTGGCCACGAGGCCCGCGCTCACGTTCCCATCACGGCCCCTCATCCCCGCACCTCCAGCGACGTGACCCACTTCGTCTGCAGCACCCCAGGCCGGTTCGGTGCGATCAGCCGGCACGGGTACCCGTGGTCCGGACTGAGCTCCTCCCCGTCGAGCCGCAACGCCAGCAGCGTCAGCGGGTCCTGCGCGAACGCCTCGGGCAGCGTCGACGCCCGGTACAGCCCGGACTTCTCCAGTGACTCGACCCGCACGTCCCCGCGCCCCACCAGCTCCGACACCCGCACCCCGGTCCACGTCGCGTTCTGGCTCCACCCCTCGACGCACGCGATCGGCAGCTCGACGGTGGTCTGCGGCATGGCCTGGAGCTCGGCCAGGGAGTAGCTCGCGGAGCCCACGCGCAGGCGCCAGTCCGGCGGCACCACGACCTGTGCGGCCCGGGCGGTCCGGTTGACCGGGAGGGCGCCGCCCGAACGCCACGCCAGCACCGAGACCTTGCGCAGCCACGGCACCGTGACGCCGGCCGTCGCGACGACGGCGACACCCGTGGTCAGCGCGGTGGTGCGCAGGAAAGCCCTGCGGGACAAGACCGTCTTCTCGGTGGACGCGGGTTCGAGGGAGCGGCGGATCAGCGGGATCTTCACCGCGATGTGCACGAGCAGCGCGCCGGTCACGATCCACGCCACCGCGTAGTGGGCGGTCGGGAAGTAGAACGACCACGGGTAGTTCTGCGCCGCGTTGAAGAGACCGGTGACCAGCTCGAAGAACGACGCCGCGACCAGCACGAGGATCGAGCCGCGCTCCAGGGCGTGCGGCACGGACTTCACCAGCGGCCGCTCGAAGAGCTTCGGGTAGACGGTCCACAACTTGGCCAGCAGCAACGGGATCGACGCCACGCCGGAGATCACGTGCACGCCCTGCGTGACGCGGTAGAGGTCGACCGGACGCGTCGGCCACGGCCAGTCGTGCTGCACGCCGTGGCTCAGCAGTCCGGTGACGAAGCACAGCCCGAACGTGATGCCGAGCCACGTGCCGATCCGGCTCGTCACGCCCACGTGGTGCGCGGGTGCCTTGAACTTCACAGCTTCTCCCAGCACGCGAACCAGCGGCCGGCACGTTCGCGCTGCCACAGCAGGAACATCCCGTCGGCCACCAGCGAGTCCGCGTCGCTCCAGGCCCACGGGAACCACTGACCCGCTGAGCCGTCGGTCCGCACGCGCGCCTGGCCGACCGCGAGTCCGGACCCCGGCGGCTCGACCTCGACGACGACGGTTCCGCTGGGCCTGAGCAGCTGACGCACGCGCCGCAGCAACGCCGCCGGGTCGCCGCCGATGCCGATGTTGCCGTCGGCGAGCAGGACGTGCTGCCACAGGCCTTCGCCGGGCAGCAGGTCGAAGACGTCGCGGCGGATCGCGATGCCGCCGCGTTCGGTGGTGCGCCGGACGGCCTCCGGTGACACGTCGACGCCGAGCGCCTCGACCTCGCGGGCCAGGAGCGCGGCCACGAGACGGCCGGGGCCGCAGCCGACGTCGAGGGTCGGGCCGGTGCAGGCGTCCAGGAGGACGGAGTCGCCGCCGGCGGCGTCGGCGTGCCAGCGGGCGACGGAGAGTTCGCGCGGGGTGGTTCCCGGCAGGTCGAGCCAGCTGGGGCGGCCCCGCAGGGCCTGGTCGAACATCATCGCGTCACCGCCGCGACCGAAGCCAGGGCTGCCGCGAACCGGCTGTGAGGGATCTGGGCGGCCACGGCGTGGGCGTCCGCGATGGTGTCCACATCGGACAGCGTCGGCAGCATGCGCACCGCGGGAACGACTCCGGCTCGGGCAGGGGGCACCCGCGTTCCGGAGTCCGCCCTCGATCGCCCGCCCCGCAACGCCTCCAGCGTCAACGCTCCCGTGTCCGCGCGTGACATCGGCACGTCCCGCAGCACTGCGGCTCGCAGCGGGTCGCGCAACCCGAGCGCCCACCACCCGCCGTCCAGCGCCAGCCCGAGCGCCGTCTCCTCGAACTCGGCGCACGACTCCAGCAGCTCCGGCGTCACCTGGGGCGTGTCCATCCCGATCTGCAGCACCGGCATCCGAAACCGCGCCACGTCGGCGTGCGCGTTCGCCAGGCGGTCGCCGAAGGAAACGCCTCGCTGCGGGATCACCACGCACTCCGCCAGCGCGTCCCGCACGTCCTCGCGCCGCACCACCCCGGCCAGCGCCACCACGGGCACCGCGCCGGGGGTCTCCAGGGCGGCCGCCAGGGTGTCGAGCAACGCGGCTGCCGCGACGTCCGCGGCTTCCTCCGGGCTCAACGGCGGGCACAGGCGCGTCTTCACGTGACCCGGTACCGGCGACTTGGCCATGACCAGAAGGCAGAACCTCATCGCAGCACCCCCGCCATGTCCCGCGCCGCCCGCAGCGTGCCGCGCACCGAACCCGACACCTTGGAACGGGTGCCGGCCGCACGTGGCCCGTAGGACACGTCGACCTCCCGCACCCGCCAGCCGGCCGAAGCCGCGCGCACCAGCAGTTCCAGCGGATAGCCGAACGCCCGGTCCCGCACGTCCAGCGCCAGCAACGCCTCCCGCCGGCACACCCGCAGCGGCGCGATGTCGTGCACGTCCAGACCCCTGCGCCGCAACAGACCCGCGATCACGGCGTTGCCGGCCCGCGCGTGCCACGGCCAGACACCCGCGTGAACGGGCCGTCGCCGTCCCACCACGAGATCGGCGTCGGCGAGAAGCTCCGCCATGGCAGGAAGTTCCGCCAGATCGAGCGAGCCGTCGGCGTCGGCGAACGCCACGAGGTCCGACGTGGCCGCGAGCAGCCCGGTGTGCACGGCGGCGCCGTAGCCGCGCCGGGGTTCGTGCACGACAAGGGCACCACAAGAAGCCGCCACTTCGGGCGATCCGTCCGCGGACCCGTTGTCCACGACGATCGCGCGGTGACCGGGAGGCAGGGAGGCGAGCACCGCGGGCAGCGCGGCGGCCTCGTCCAGGCAGGGCAACACGACATCCATGGATCCACCCTGGACCATCGGAAAGTGTTGTGGTGCTTACGGAATTGTGACGCACGAAAGAGTTCTTACGATTGTCTTGCGCGACCTGCGGACGTCCGGCGGACCCCCTAGGTTGGGCGCGGTGCGTCTGGTCATCGCGGGTCTGCTCGTCACTGCCGCCATCATCACCGGGATCATCGTCAACCACAACGATCCCGGCGTCCTCTTCGCCGCCGCCGCACCGCTCTTCGGTGACTGGCAACCACATCTGGGTCCTGGCACGCCGGCCGCGGTCCTGATCGCGTTCCTCGTCGTCGCCAAGGGACCGGAGCTGGCGCGGCACAGGTTCGCGCTGCCGATCGCCTACGCGACATCGGTGGCCTTCACCTTCTCGCTCGCGATGGTCGACGGCTGGAACCGGTTCGTCACCAGGCTCACCACCGACGACGAGTACCTGCACGAGGTTCCCGGCGTCACCGACATCCCCGCGATGCTCCGGGGCTTCGCCGCGCGCATCCCCGACTTCCAGCCCGACTCGTGGACCACGCACGTCTCCGGCCACCCGCCGGGCGCGCTGCTCACGTCCGTCGCCCTCGACCGCGTCGGCCTGGGCGGGGGAGCGGCGGCGTCGATCTTCTGCGTCCTGGTCGGCTCGCTCGCCGTCGTCGCGATTCCCCTGGCCGTCAAGAACAACGCGCTGCTGCCGTTCCTGGTGCTGTTTCCGGGCGCGGTGTGGGTCGGGGCGTCGGCGGACGGCATGTTCATGGGCGTCGCCGCCGTCGGGATCTACCTGCTCACCAGGAAACCGCTGCTGGGCGGCATCGTGCTGGGCTGGTGCCTGTTCCTGTCCTACGGCCTGGTGCTGCTCGCCCCGCTCGCGCTCGTGGCCGTCGGCAGGCGGATCGGCTGGGCCGTCGCGGGCGCGCTCGCGGTCGTCGCGGCGTTCGCGATCAGCGGGTTCTGGTGGCTCGACGGCTACGAGCTCGTGAAACTCCGCTACTACCAGGGCATCGGCGACACCAGGCCGTACTGGTACTGGGTGTGGGCGAACCTGGCCGCGCTCGTGCTCGTCATCGGCCCTGCCGGCGTTCAGGGGCTACATCGGAACAAGTGGGTGCTCGCGGCCGGCATCGCGATCCTGGCGGCCGACCTGTCCGGCCTGAGCAAGGCCGAGACCGAGCGGATCTGGCTGCCGTTCGCGATCTGGCTCGTCGTCGGCGCCGCGAAACTGGACCACCACAAGAGGTGGCTCACCGCCCAGGCGCTCACGGCCCTGGCGGTGAACCACCTCGTGCTCACGAACTGGTGACGGGTTCCCGCTGCTCGGCGGAGGCGAACTCCCGCACACCGTCCTCGAAGCCGACCCTGGCCTCGAAACCCAGTACCTCCAACGCCTTCGCGGGCGAGGCCACGACGTGCCGGACGTCGCCTGGCCGGGCACCGCCGACGATCTCCGGCGTGGGCCCGTCACAGGCGTCGGCGAGCGCGAAAGCCAGGTCGCCGATCGTGTGCGGCGTGCCGGAGCAGACGTTCACCGCCTCGAAGCCGGGACGAGGTGAGGCGAGCGCCAGCACGTTCGCCCGCGCGACGTCCGCGACGTGCACGAAGTCGCGCCGCTGCCGCCCGTCCTCCATCACGCGGGGCGCGACACCGTTCTGCAGCGCCGACCGGAAGATCGACGCCACACCGGCGTACGGGGTGTCGCGCGGCATCCTCGGGCCGTAGACGTTGTGGTACCGCAACGCCCACACGCTTCCGCCGGTCTGCCGCGCCCACGCCACCGCCAGGTGCTCCTGGGCGAGCTTCGTGGCCGCGTAGGTGCTGCGCGGCTCCAGCGGCGCGTCCTCGGGCACGAGCTCGGACACCACGAAGTCACCGCAGAAGCAACGCGGTTCGTACAGGCCGCACTCGACGTCGACGGCCGCCCGCTCGGCCCGCACGATCCCGTGCGAGAGGCACCGGTACCGGCCCTCGCCGTAGACGACCATCGACGACGCGAGCACCAGCCGCGACACCCCCGCCCGGTGCATCTCGGCCAGCAGCACCGCCGTGCCCAGGTCGTTGTGGCGCGCGTAGGAAGGCGCGTCGAACGGATCCACGCCGTGCCCGACCATCGCCGCCTGATGACACACGGCGTCCACTGTGGACAACAAGGGGCGCAACACCGCGGGATCTGTCACGTCGCCGACGACGAGCTCGTGGTCCAGCTGGGGGATGGCGCCGTGCGCCTCGGGAAGAAGGGCGTCGAGCACCACGCACTCGTGGCCCTGGGAGGTCAGCTCGTCCGCGACGTGCGACCCGATGAACCCGGCTCCGCCGGTGATCAGTACTCGCATGAACCCGACCGTAGGGCCGTGCGCGGTGCCGGGCGCGGCAGGACGACTAGCCGTCAGAACTCCGTAAGACCATTTCCACCACGAACCGCGCGCCACGGGGTGAGCGGTCCTCCACCCACACCGCGCCGCCCAGCCGGTGCACGTGCTCGCGGACCAGCGCGAGCCCCAGCCCGCTGCCCGTGTCGTCACCCCGGTCCGCCGTTCCGCGCGCGAACCGTTCGAAGATCTCCTCCCGCAGCCGTTCCGGCACCCCTGGACCGGCGTCCTCCACCTCCAGCCGCACGCGGGGACCGAGGACCCGCACCGACACCAGCACCGCGCCGCCCGCGTGCCGCTCGGCGTTGTCCAGCAGGTTCGTCACCACCCGGTCGAGCCGCCTGCGGTCGCCCAGCACGACGGCGGGCTCCAGCGCCAGCGGTACCGGCGCGCGGGTCGCGATCACGTTGCGCACCAACGCGTCCAGCGCGATCTCCTCCGGTCGCGGGTCGTCGGTCTGGTCGGCGCGGGAGATCTCCAGCAGGTCGGTGACCATCCGCGCGAACCTGTCCACCTCCGTGGTCAGCAGCTCCAACGCCGTTCCCGCCGTGCCGGGCAGGTGCTCACCACGCCGGCGCAGCACCGCCCCCGCGTTCACCATCGTCGTCAGCGGCGACCGCAGCTCGTGCGACACGTCCGACGCGAACCGGGCGTCCCGCAACGCTCTGCGCTCCAGTGCCTGCGCCGTCGAGTTGAACTTCGCCGCCAGCGCGGCGAGATCCGGGTCGTCCTGGACGGGCAACCGGGCGTGGAGGTCACCACCGGCGATCCTGCCCGCCGCGGAACTCAGCTCCGCCAGCGGTTTCAGCGCCCGTCTCGACGCCCACGACCCCAGCGCCGCCCCGAGCAGCGCGGCCCCGATCGTCCCGGCGACCAGCACCGCGCCCAGCAACGCCAGCGTCCCTTCGAGCTGCCGCGTCCCGGACAGCTCGACGTAGACGGAGCCGCCCGCCAGGGGCCGCGCGACGGCGAGCACCGGCAGCCCGTCTACGGTGATCCGCTCGGTGCCGGGCGGGTGCCCCACGAGCCCGCCGGGCAGCCGCGACGGGTCGACCGCGCGGCCCGCCGTCACCGGACCCGCAGGGCCCAGCACGAGGATCGACGAGTCGGGCCCGGCGGTGAGGCCGTTCAGCAGGTCGCCGAGACCCGGTGAGCCCAGCGACCTCTCCACCAGCCGCACGTTCACCTCGGCCTGCCGCGTGGCGCTCGCCTCCCGCTGCCGCAGCATGGAGCCGGAGGCGAGGTTCCAGGTCGCGACCGCCAGCACGCTCGTGACGACCAGCAGGCCCAGGCCGAACGACAGCGCGACCCGGCAGCGCAGGGTGAGTTTCACGAGCGGATCCGATAGCCGGTGCCGCGCACGGTGAGCAGCAGTTCCGGATCGTCCGGGTTCGCCTCGATCTTGCGGCGCAGCCTTCTTATGTGCACGTCCAGCAGGCGGGTGTCACCAAAGTAGTCATATCCCCAAACCTTCTGCAGCAACTGTTCCCTGGTGACGATTCGCCCGGCCGCACCAGCGAGTTCCAGCAACAGCCGGAATTCCGTTCTGGTGAGGTGAACGCGTTCGCCCGCACGGTGCACGAGGCCTTCCTGCGGACGGATTTCCAGCGTTCCCACCCGAACGGCTTCGTCACCCGGTCCACGCCGGCGCAACAACGCGCGGACACGGGCCGCGAGAACGCTTGCCATGAACGGTTTCGTGACGTAGTCGTCGGCTCCCGCCTCCAGTCCGGCGATCACGTCGCGGGCCTCCGTGCGTGCCGTCACCACGATTATCGGCAGGTCACCGCGTCCTCGCAGGGTCCGCACGACGTCCAGTCCGTCCATTCCCGGCAACGTGAGATCGACCAGAACCACGTCGAACGGTTCCGCTTCCAGACGTGGCAACGCCTCTTCACCCGAACCCGCCCCGTCAACGGTGAAACCCTCGTCGGACAGGGCGAGGCACAACGCCTGCCGGATTCGCTCGTCGTCGTCGACCAGCAGGACCCGTACGCACACAAAGACTCCACTGTGTGAGAGCCGCGGCGACGGCCCTCACACAGTGGAGTGAAAGTCGATCAAAAGCAAGATTGTTTCGGTCTAGAATCCGGTCAGCGTGATTTTTGCGGAACGCGGGTTCGGTTCGTGGACAAGTGACTCGAAGCCGCCGACGTCGTCGAAGGCGAACCCGTAGGCGCGCCCGTCGGTCATGTTGGCGTGCACGATCTTGGAGAAGTGGTTCGTGGTCGCGCGGGTGTAGAACTGGCTCGCGTTGTACGTCGGCTGGGTGTGGATGAAGCCGAGCGTCGACCGGTTGAGCGCCGCGCACAGCGACCGCGAGATCGCGCCGAGCTCGTTGTTCGGCGCCGCGAGCCGCCCGTCGCAGTTCAGCACGTCGCGGGTGGACGGCTGCTGGAACTCCGCGACCTGCTGGCCGGAGGTGTTCGTGAACCGCATGACCCCACCGCTGACGCGACCGGTGAACTTGCGGTTCGGCTCCGCCTGGTAGGGCACGACGGTGAGAGGGGTGCTCTGGTAGGTCGACCAGACGGTGTTGACGTAGCTCTGGAAGTACGAGCTGGAGAACAGGCCCGCGTCGAGGCCCTTGCTCGGGTTCAGCACGCGCAGCCGGGTGCCGTCGGGACGGCTGTACGCGAGCCTCGCCCAGTCACCGCCGAGCTGCTGGTGCTGGTCGAAGATCCGGTTGCGCCCGTTCGCGACGAGCTGACCGGCCTTCTTCGTGGCGCCGCCCTGGGACGTCGCCTCGACCGCGTGCGGGACCGCGAACATGTCGACCTGGGAGCTGTTGAGCCACAGACCGCCGCCGTCGTAGCTGAACTCGCTCCAGTCGAACAGGATGTCGCGGTTCGGGTCGCCGCCCGCCCACGGCGCCGGCTGCACGAGGCCACCGGGCACGAGGCTGAACTTCAGCTTGTCCCGGAACGCCATGTAGATCCGGCCACCGGCCAGGTTGAGCGGGATCTGCACGGTCTTGCTCGCCCCGTTGGCAGGGCCGGGGATCGAGAAGTCGGGCGCCGGGACGGGCGGGATCGCTCCACCGGACCACGCCGTGAACTGGCCGTTGCCGTTCACGTACCCGAGCCGGCCGTTGTAGATCCCGGTGATGTAGAGGTGGACCGCGTCGCCGCGCCCCGAGTTGTTGGTGACGGTGAGCGGGAGCTGGCTCGGGGGAGCCGCTTGCACCGGTGCGGACATCGTTGTCAGCCCTAGCAGGGCCGATGTCGCGAGCAGCAGGAGCTTGCGCATCGACTATCTCCTCACTGAGACAGGGAGTCGTGAGAGCGCTCTCATAGTCAGCGTGGACGTGTTGATGTGTCAAGAATGGTCTTCATGCGCGCACTGACCGTTGATCTCGCCCGTGCCGGGTCCCTGTCGTTGGCCGATCTTCCCGATCCGGTGCCCGGACCAGGCGATCTGCTGGTCGAGGGGGTGGCGATCGGCATCTGCGGGACGGACCGCGAGATCGTGCGCGGGGAGTTCGGCGTCGGCGGCGTCCTGGTGATCGGCCACGAGTCGCTCGGACGGGTGATCAGCGGTCCGGGCTTCGAACCCGGCTCGCTGGTGGCCGGCGTCGTCCGCAGACCGGACCCGGTGCCGTGCGTGGCGTGCGCGGCCGGCGAGTTCGACAACTGCCGCAACGGCCAGTACACCGAGCGCGGGATCACCGGCCTCGACGGCTACGGCGCGACGCGGTGGACGGTGCCCGCCTCCTACGCCGTCGGGGTCAGCTCGGAGACGGGCGTCCTGGTCGAGCCCACGTCCGTGGTCGTGAAGGCGTGGGAGCGCCTCGACCGGATGGCCCTGTACCCGTTCGAGAGCGTGCTGGTGACCGGCGCGGGCCCGATCGGCCTGCTGGCGGCGCTGATCGGGGTGCAGCGCGGCCTGGACGTGCACGTGTTCGACCTGGCCTCGTCCGGTCCCAAGCCGGACCTGGTCGAGTCGCTCGGCGCCACCTACCACCGGACGCTGCCCGACTGCCCGGTCGTGATCGAGGCGACCGGCGCCCCGTCCCTGGTCGCGCGACTGCTCGGCAGGGACCTGGTGTGCCTGACCGGCGTGCCGTCCACCGAGGTGCTCCCGGCCGACGTCGGGCAGATCAACCGGGACCTGGTGCTGCGCAACGGGATCGTGTTCGGGACGGTCAACTCCAACGTGCGGCACTACCGGGAGGCCTCCGCCGTGCTCGACCGCGCGGACGACGCGTGGCTGTCGGCCCTGATCACCCGGCGCGTGCCGCTGGAGTCGTACGCGGAGGCGTTCGAGACCCGGCCCGACGACGTGAAGGTGGTGCTGGAGCTGTGAGGGCGGCCAGCGCGACGACGCCCGCGGCCAGCAGCAGGGCGTGGTCGTAGCCGTTGTGCAGCAACGGGGTGGCGACGAGCGGGCCGATGATCTGGCCCGCCGAGTAGCCGGCCGTGAGAGTGGCGGCCGCCTTGGGGAAGCCGAGGTCGGTGCCCTGCTTCAGCGCGGTCGCCGCGACGCCGATGAACGTGCCGCCGAACAGGATCGTGGCCAGGAGCGCCGACCCGTCGACCAGGGCCGGCAGGGCGATGCCCACCGCCTGGACGGCCAGCGCGATGCGGAGGGCGTGGCGGCGCGGCGTGACCAGGACGGGGGAGAGGGCCGCGGAGAGGCCGACGAGGATCCAGGCGCTGCTGCCGAGCGGGCCGCTGATCGCGGCCACGAGGAAGGTGGCGGCGATGACGTAGCCGACGCCTTCGAGGGTGTAGGAGGCGAAGAGGGCAGCGAAGGTTCGCTTGGCGGACCCGCGTTGTCCCGTGGCGACGACCTGCGGCTTCGGTGGTTCAGGACGAAGGCCCCAGGCCGCCGCCGTCAGCACCGCCGCCACCCCCGCGGCCACCCACCAGGCCGTCTGCCACTGCCCGAACCCGAGCACCACCAGTCCGGACAGCGCGATCCCCGCCCCGATCCCGCTCATCCCCCACCCAGGACGCGCGTTCACGGCCGCCACGAACACCACCGCGCTCGCCACCCCGGCCACCAGCCGCAACACGAACCACGCCACCATCCCGTGCGCCAGCGGCATCCCGGCCAGCGTCACCACGAGCAGTACGAGCGCCATGCGGTTCACCACCCGGGACGGCGCCCGCACGACCGTGACCAGCGCACCGACGAAGTAGCCGAGGTAGTTCGCGGTGGCCAGCGACGCGGCGGCAGCGGACGACAGACCCGCCTGCACGGTCATCAGCGGCAGGATCGGCGTGTAGACGAACCGGCCGATCCCCATCGCCGCCGCGAGTGCCGCCGCGGCACGCACGCTCACGAGCGGCCGGGATCGTTCGGGTGAGGCTGCACGGCCGTGACGGCGAACGTCATCCACGGCGCCAGCGGGAGTGTGCCGAGGACTTCTGCGCGCAGATCGGCCTCGTCGGAAGCGCGCCACAGGCCGATGCTGCGCATCTCGCCGATGGGTCGCCACAGCCGGACGAGGTGGCCGCTCGCCACCAGTTCCTTGGCCCGCACCGCTTCGGCCGCGCGGCGCTAGTCCACTTCGGACGGGGTGTGCCGTCCGGGATCGTGGTGGTGATCTCGACGATGAACTCTCTCATGACCCCATCGTGCGAGCGGCGCGCACCGAACGCCACGACCGGCTTTCTCCTGCGTGGGAGGCTGGGCCTCCTAGGATGCGGGACGTGGAACTGCGTCAACTCCGGTACTTCCTCGCCGTCGCCGAAGAGCTGCACTTCGGTCGGGCGGCGGCGCGTCTGCTGATCGCGGGGCCGTCGTTGTCGCAGCAGATCAAGGCGCTCGAACGGGACCTCGGCGTGCCGCTGTTCGCGCGCGACCGCCGCACCGTCGCGCTCACGTCGGCCGGTGCCGCGCTGGTTCCTGAGGTGCGGGCGTTGCTCGAACGGGCCGATGAGCTGCAACGGCACGCGCGGCAGCTGTCCGGGTCACGGCCGGTGCGGATCGGGTACGTCAACTGGCTGCCGCCGGACCTCACCGCCCGCACGGCCGGGGTCGCGCAGCTCTACGTGGACGCGTGGGTCGTGCCGTCGCACCAGCAGGCGGCGCGGGTGGCGGACGGCAGCCTCGACCTCGCCGTGTGCTGGATCCGCAAGGCCGACGCGGCGCAGCTCGGGCTCCGGGCGGACCTGCTCGGCGCCGACCGGCTCTACGCGGTGGCGGTGGGCACCGACACGAGTCCCGTGCGGGCCGAGGACATCGCGGTGCTGGTGGACGACGACGTCACGTCGTGGCAGTCCTGGAACGACTTCGCCGAGGAGTTTGCGCGAGACACCGGCTGCGTCGTCCGGCGCATCCACAACGGCGCGATCACCGGGCCGGCGTTCTTCGACCACGTGCGGGTGTGCACGACGCCGGTGCTCAACTCGCCCAAGGGCCAGACCACGCCGTTGCCGCCGGACCTGGTGGCACGGCCGGTGATCGACCCCGAGGTGCTGTGGACGTGGTCGCTGGTGCGCCGTCAGGACGAGGAGCGCGCGGACGTCATCGCCGCCGCCGAGGCCATCGCGCGGGACGTCGGCGGACTCGGTGACGGCTGGCTGCCCGCGGACGACCCGCACCGCTGAGAGGCTGAGCCTCCCACCCAGGAGGAAACGGGTCGCAATTCCGCGAAATGAAAGCGCGGGCGCCCGCCGTTGTGAGGGTCAGTTCCACTTCCTCACTTCGAAAGCGAGCAGGACAATGACCAGCAAGGTGGCAATCGTCACGGGAGCGTCGCAGGGAATCGGTGCGGCACTCGTTCCCGCCTATCGCAAGCTCGGCTATTCGGTTGTCGCGGTCTCGCGTTCCGTCGAGCCCTCCGACGACCCGGAGGTCCTCGCGATCCGCGCCGACCTCAGCAGGCCGGGGGAGGGCGCGCGGGTCGTCGAGGAGACGCTGGCGCGGTTCGGCCGGGTCGACTCGCTCGTGAACAACGCCGGCGTCTTCGTCGCCAAGCCGTTCACCGAGTACACCGACGAGGACTTCGCGAACGTCGTGGGCACCAACCTAGTCGGGTTCTTCGACATCACCCGCGGCGCCGTCACCGCCATGGGCGAGGCCGGCCACGTCGTGAACGTGTCCACGACCCTGGTCGAGCACGCGCTGTCAGCCGTGCCGTCGGCCCTCGCGTCGCTGACCAAGGGCGGTCTGAACGCCGTCACGAAGTCGCTCGCGGTCGAGTACGCGGCCAGGGGCATCCGCTTCAACACGGTCGCGCTCGGCATCATCAAGACGCCGATGCACGCCCCGGAGACCCACGAGGCGCTCGCCGGGCTGCACCCCGTCGGCCGCATCGGCGAGATCTCCGAGGTGGTCGACGCGATCACGTTCCTCGAACAGGCCGGGTTCGTCACGGGCGAGGTCCTGCACGTCGACGGCGGCCAGAGCGCGGGGCACTGACATGGTGCTCGAAGACGTCATGGACCGGTGGAAGGCCGCCGTGGACGCCCACGACCCCGAGGGCGTGGCCGCGAACTTCACCGAGGACGCCATTTTTCAGGGGCTCAAGCAATACGGAGTCGGAAAAGCGGCGGTGGCCGAGTACTACGATTCCCAGCCCGTCGGCCTGAGAGCCGAGTACGAGGTGCTGGAAACGCGTCGGCTGGCCGAAAACCTGGTTCTCGGTTACCTGAACGTCGATTTCTCGTTCACCGACCGGCCGACTCGCAACGTCTACCTGAGCGTGCTGGTGAGGGGAGACCTGATCGCGCACTACCAGGTCTCCGCACTCGACTAGTGCCTGCGCGGCTCCCGGCCGAACGGCGACTTCGGTCGTTCGAGGTCGGGAGCCTTCGGGATGGCCATGGTCACCGGGTTCTCCGAGGTGATCGTGATCGGCTCACCGTGGTGGCGCGTGGCGAGCTCCGTGCCGTCCACGATCCGGTAGGTGGCCTCGCCCTCGCACACGTCCACCGCGATCCTCGTGCCCCGGAACGACATCCGGAACGAGAACCGGGTCAGCTGCTCCGGCAGCCGCGGCGCGAACGTGAGCTCGCCGCCGTGGTCGCGCATGCCCCCGAACCCGGCCACCAGCGCCGTCCACGCGCCGGCCAGCGACGCCATGTGCAGGCCGTTCGTGACGTTGTCGTGCAGGTCGTGCAGATCGGTGAACGCCGCCTCGACGAGGTAGTCGAACGCCAGCCCGAGGTGCCCGACCTCGGCCGCCAGCACCGCCTGCGTGCCCGCCGACAACGACGAGTCGCGCACGGTGCGGGCCTCGTAGTAGGCGAAGTTGCGGGCCTTCTCCTCGTCGGTGAACGCGTCACCGCGCACGTGCATCGCGAGCACCAGGTCCGCCTGCTTGATGACCTGCTTGCGGTAGAGGTCGAAGTACGGGAAGTGCAGCAGCAGCGGGTACTTCTCCTCCGGTGTGTTCTCGAAGTCCCACTCCGCGTGCTTGGTGAAGTTGTCCGCCTGCGGGTGCACCTGCAGCATCTCGTCGTACGGGATCGACATCGCGTCGGCAGCCCTGCGCCACCGCGCGATCTCCTCTTCGCTGACGTCACAGGGGTTTCGTTCCGCGGCGTCCGCGGCGGCCCACAGGTTCTGCTGGGCGATCAGGTTGGTGTAGACGTTGTTGTCGACGATCGCCGAGTACTCGTCCGGGCCCGTCACGCCGTCGATGCGGAACCCGTCGTGCGGGTCGTGGTGGCCCAGTGAGGCCCACAACCGTGCGGTCTCCACCAGGATCTCGGTGGCCTCGTCTCGCTCGAAGTCCTCGTCGTTCGTGGCGTTGAGGTACTGCTGGACGGCGTACGCCACGTCGCCGGAGACGTGGAACGCCGCCGTGCCCGCGGGCCAGTACGCGCTGCACTCGGCGCCGTTGATCGAACGCCACGGGAACGCGGCTCCCTTGAGCCCCAGCACCTTCGCGCGTTCGCGAGCCTTGTCCAAAGTGGAGTGACGCCACCGCAGCGCGTCGCGGGCCGCGTCGGGCACCGTGTAGGTGAGCACCGGCAGCACGAACATCTCGGTGTCCCAGAACGCGTGGCCGTCGTAGCCGGGTCCGGTGAGGCCCTTGCCCGGGATCGCGCGGGTCTCCCCGCGTGCCCCGGCCTGCAGGACGTGGAACAACGCGAACCGGATCGCCTGCTGCAGCTCGTCGTCGCCCTCGATCTCGATGTCGGCGACCTCCCAGAAGTCGTCCAGGAACGCCTTCTGCTCCTTCACGAGCCCGTCCCAGCCGGTCTGGCAGGCACCCGCGAGCGCGGCCTCGACCTGGGCCCGCAGCGCCGGTGTCGAACGCTGGCCCGACCAGCCGTACGCGATGTACTTGGTCAGCCGCAGGCATCCGCCCGCCGGCACGTCGACCGCGGCGGTGAACCGGGCGAGGTCGTCCTCCGCGCGGATCTCCGTGCGCGGCTCGTCGTGCAGTTCGTTCGACGAGGGCGTGACCGAGACCTCGTGGTCCATCGCGGCGGCCATGCGCAGCCCGGACACCTTGGTGTGGTGGCACAGCACGGCCCGCGACTTCTCGGCCATCGTGAAGTCGTTGACCAGAGGGGAGTCCAGCGCGGCGGCGACGCGGGGGTCGTTGCTGCGGCTCTTGGTCGGCTCGTTCGCGAGCAGGTCCGACTGGACGACGAGCTGCAGGTCGTCCTCGGGCTCCACCTCGTAGCGGATCGCCGCGACGGCGCGCTGCGAGAACGACACGAGCCGTTCGCTGCGCACGGTCACACGGCGCCCCGTCGGCGACTCCCAGACCGTGCGGCGGCGCAACGTGCCGGTGCGGAAGTCGAGCGTGCGTTCGTGCTCGATCGCCTCGCCGTAGCGCATGTCCAGCGGCTCGTCCTCGACCAGCAGCCGGATGATCTTGCCGTCGGTGACGTTGACGACGGTCTGCCCGGCCTCGGGGTAGCCGTAGCCGCCCTCGCCGTACGGCAGCTGGTGCTCCTCGTAGAAGCCGTTGAGGTACGTGCCGGGCAGGCCGCGCGGCTCGCCCTCGTCCAGCGTGCCGCGCATGCCGATGTGGCCGTTGGACAGCGCGAACGTCGACTCGGTCTGGTGCAGGTGGTCCACGGAGAGGCCCTGCCAGCGCAGCTGCCAGGGTTCGACGGCGTAGCTCATGACAGGAGCTCGTCGAGCTCGTCGACGACCACGTCGGCGCCGCCCGCCTTGAGCGCGTCCCGCTGGTGGCCGCGGTCGACGCCGACGACGAACCCGAACCCGCCGTCGTGGCCGGCCTGCACGCCCGCGAGCGCGTCCTCGTAGACCGCCGCGTGCTCCGGCGCGGTCTTGAGTCTTCTCGCGCCCTCGACGAACGAGTCGGGCGCGGGTTTGCCCCGCAGGTCCGACGCGACGATGACGTTGCCGTCCACCAGCGCGTCGACGTAGTCGAGGAGGTTGCCCGAGCGCAGCACGCGCATGGCGTTGGCCGACGACGTGACGACACCGATCGGCAGTCCCGCCTCGCGCGCGGCCTGCAGGTAGCGCACCGAACCGGCGTACGGCGTGATGCCCTGCTCGTCGATGATCGTGTTGACGAGGTCGTTCTTCTGGTCGCCGATGCTGCGGACCTCGTCCTCCGACGGCGTGAGGCCGCGTGACGTGAGGAAGCTGCGAACACCGTCGTAGCGCGGCTTTCCGTCCACGTACGCGAGGTAGTCCTGCTCGCTGAACGGCTGGCCCATGGCTTCGAACGTCTGCCGCCACGCCTGCCGGTGCAGCACGGCGGTGCTCGTGAGCACGCCGTCGAGGTCGAACAGCAACGCGGTGATCTTCTCCGGGATGCCGAGGCTCATAGGTCGATCATGCACCCGTCTCGTTGTTGTCGCTTCGTTCCTCCGCGAGACGTTCGTCAAGCGGCCGCGGGTGGGCCTGCTCGTACTCGGTCATCCCGTACTTCGTGGACTCCGCCCAGTCCTCCGGCGGGTCCATGGCCTCCTCCAGCGGGTCCTTCTGGAGGTTGTCCTCGTCCAGGCCCTCGAAGCCGTCGGTGTCCTGGGAGACGTAGGCGCCGCGTTCTTCACTCATGTCCACGGCAATACCCACTTCGGCGCTATCCGATGCTTTGACCCACCAGCGAACCGATCGCGTAGGTGACACCCATCGCGATCAGGCCGCCCGCGACGTTGCGGACGACCGCCCTGCGCTTGCCGGCGCCGCTGAGCCGCGCGCTGACGAAGCCGGTGAGGGCGAGGGTGAGGACGGCGGCGGCGACCGTGACCGGCACGCGCAGGCTGACGGGCGTGAGGGCGATCGCGGCGAGGGGGAGGAGCGCGCCGATCGTGAACGACACGAAGCTCGCGATCGCGGCGCCCCACGGGTTCGTCAGCTCGTCCGGGTCGATGTGGAGCTCGGCGTCGGCGTGGGCCGCGAGCGCGTCGTGCTTCGTGAGCTGCTTGGCGACCTCCTCCGCCGTCTCGGCGTCGAGGCCCTTGTCCTCGTAGATCTCCTTGAGCTCTTCGAGCTCCTCCTCGGGCGTGTCCCGCAGCTCGCGGCGTTCTTGGGCGAGGAGGGCGCGTTCGGCGTCGCGCTGGCTGCTGACGGACACGTACTCGCCGCTCGCCATCGACATCGCGCCCGCGAAGAGCCCCGCCAGCCCCGCGACGAGGATCTGGGCCCTGTCCGTCGTGGCCCCCGCGACACCCACCACGAGGCTGGCGGTCGACACGATGCCGTCGTTCGCGCCGAGGACGCCCGCGCGGAGCCAGTTCATCCGATCGCCGGTGACCTCGTCGTGAGGCTCGTGGTGCGTCATTTCCGCAGGTTAGCGGGGTGGTGCGGGCTGTGCGCGCGACGTACGGGTGACTGCGCGACGTTCTGCTGAACGGGTGAGTTTTGCCTGGTCAGACGTTGGAGGTTCATTTTTTGTCAGACCCCCGTGGCAGCATGTCGAACAGGTGTTCGTGTGCGAGCTAGAGGAGGTCAGTTCCCGATGCAGATCGAACCCAGTCGCTGGCCAGGCCGCGTGGTGCCGTCCACCGATGCCGACGTCACCGTCGCCGTCGAGTCCCTGTGCGAACGCGCCTCGTGGCCGGACGCCGACCGCCGCTGGGTCCGGCGCCTGCTCGAACCGTGGTTCAAGGCGGGCTGGAGCGTCGACGCCCTGCTCGTCGCCATCGACACCAGGCCGGACGGCACCCGCCAGGGCCGCCCCCGTTCCCGCGCGCAGGTGGCCCACGAGTTCCTGCGCGCCCGCCTGCGCACCTGGACGGCGGACGGCGCGGGCCTAGCCAGCCCACCGCTCAAGGGCGTCACCCTGGGCGAGTGGTACCGCGTGAACCGCCGCAACGCCGCCCTGCACGCCCCACGCCGCCGCACCGGCCTGACCGCGGAGGGCCAGCAGGCACGGGCGGAGACCCGAGCCCTCGCCCACCGCCGCGACCCGGTGGCGCGCAGCCGCGAGAAGGGCCGCCGCCGCCAGGAGGTGCTCGACGGCCTGCTCGTGCCGGGACAGGAGGTGCCGTCGTTCGCCGACTCGTGGAAGCTGGTCGCGGAGCTGGTGCCGGTGCCTCGGGTGTGCTCGGCTTGCGGGCACGTGCGGAACGAGGTGGCGCGGCCGGCGCACCGGGTGGCGTGAGCAGGCAGTGGCGCGGCGGGCGCACCGCGTGGCTTGAATGGGCAGCGGCATGCCCGGCGCACCGCGTGGCCTGAGCAGTGCCACGGCAGGCGCGCCACGTCGCGTGAGCGGGCAGCGGCGCGGCCGGCACACCGGGTGGCGTGAGCGGCGAGCAGGTCGCCCGCCGGGGTGGCGAGCCGGCCGGAGACGAGGCTGGCGCCGTAAGGGCGGGCCCAGTCGCCTGAGCGGGTGGCGAGTTGGCTGACGCCGGGCGCCGCGAGGGATACCGCGTCGCGTGGGCCGGTGCTGCGGTGCCGTGGCAGGCGCGCTTCGCCCCCTGACCGGGTGCGCTGGGCGCGGTCTGGCTGCGTGCGGCTGGGGCGTGAGGTGCCGTGGCAGGCCCGCCTCGCCGCCTACCGGCCGCCAGGCTGCAGCGCGGTGACGTGCCCGCCTCCGAACACCGCCCGTGCCCGGCCCGGAGACGCGAACCGGTCCGGCACGGCCCTTCTACCTGCGACTTCGGCGAATCCTGGTTGAACGCGGCCCAAGCCGGGAACACCGGACGAGTTTCTTGTTTCCGATGTAAGGGGCCGACATGCTGGAAGTGACGCCGATGGCTGCCGAGGTCATCAACGAGTTGACCACGCAGTCAGAGGGCACCACCGACGACATCGGCCTGCGTTTCGCCCTGGCCACCGAGCAGAACAGCCAGGCCGCGCTGGAGCTGTCGCTCGCCGAGGCCGTCGACGGCGACGAGGTGGTGGCGGCCCCCGCGGGCGCCAAGGTCATCATGGAGCCGGCGGCCGCGCAGTACCTGGACGACAAGGTCCTCGACGTGCGCCAGGACGACGAGGGCAACCCGGCGTTCGCGATCGCGCGCCAGGACGTGCCGGGGCAGAACCTGCCGGGCTGATCCCGGAACACGAGTCGGCTGGGATCAACGGCGACTCCACCTGACGTGTGAGACCTGACATGCGAGACGGGCCGGACCCCAGGACAGTGGGGGTCCGGCCCGTCTCGTGAGACCCCGAGATCAGGGAATGGTCAGCACCTGACCGGGGTGGATGAGGTCCGGGTTCGAGATTCCGTTGGCGGACGCGATCTCGCCGTACCGGTTGCCGTCGCCGTAGTAGCGCTCGGCGATCACCCAGAGCGACTCGCCGCTCTCGACGGAGTGGGTCCGCACCTCGGGCGCGGCCGGGGCCGGGGCCTCCTCAACGGGAGCGGGTTCCGGAGCGGCGGCGGCCGGGGCGGCCTGCGGCGAGTCCGTGTTGGTGTTCGACGCCCACTTGGCGCTGCCGTCGACGGCGAACACGACCAGGTTCCTGTCGTCCTGCAGGACGAGGCGCGAACCCTCGTTGCCCTGGGTGCCGGTGGACCACACGGCGTTCTCGTCGCTCGTGTAGAGCACGAAGTTGCCGTCGGCCTGCAGCGTGGCGCGCACCGCGCCCTTGCCGTCGGTGCCGCTGGCCCAGACGGTGCCGGTGTTCTCCGAGAGCACCAGGTTCCCGTCGGACTGCAGCGTCAGCATGTAGCCGTTGGCGCTGGTCAGCTGCTGACCGCGGGTGAGCTCCTGGCCGGCTTGCAAGGTGTCCACTCAAAACTCCACTTCGGACGATGACGACCGCCCGAAACGGCGGCGCCCGAAGCGCAAACTAGTCACGGCGCGCGGGTCCCGCCGGGTCAAAGAGGCACGTGCACCCGAGGGAGTGAAAAGCGCCCCCTGCCCGGAGGCAGGAGGCGCTCGTCAAAGCGAAGAGCTGTCAGCCCTCGATGCGACGGATCACGGAGATCGGACCGATCGAGTCGATGTCGGCGATCTTCACCGGCACGCCCTCGGTCGAGGCGTGCACGGCACGGATGCCGTCCACCGCCATCGCCACGTGGGACTGGCTGGAGTAGTAGACGATGATGTCGCCGGCCTGGACCTGGCTGCGGGAGACGGAACGACCCGCCGCGGCCTGCGCGTAGCTGGTGCGGCCGATGGAGACGCCGGCCGAGCGGTACGCGGCCTGGATCAGCGAGGAGCAGTCCCAGGAGTTCGGGCCGTTCGAGCCGTACACGTACGGCTTGCCGCGCTGCGCGAGCGCGAACGACAGTGCCGCACCCGCGGCGCCGGCCGGCACCGAGATGTTCGACATGTCGCCGTTCTGCAACATCTGGTTCTTGACCGTGTTGCTCAGGCCGTCGTAGACCTTCTTGGCGTCCGCGAGCTGCTTGTCGAGGTCGGCCTTCTTCTGGTCCATCTCGGCCAGGAGCTTCTTCGACGTCTCGGTCGCCTCGTTCGCCGACTTCGTGGCGTTGTCGGCGGCGTTGACGGCGTCGGTCAGCTTCTGCAGCGCGTCCGCGTTGTCGGCCGCGAGGATGTTGATGGCCGACATGCGGTTGAGGAAGTCCTGCTGCGAGTCGCTCACCAGCAGCGCGGAGATCTGGCTGAAGTTCGCGCCGGAGTTGGTGGCCTCGGTGAGGAGGTCGACCTGCCCGCGGAGCTCTTCTTCCGCCTTCTGCGCGGTGGCCAGGTCGCCCTTGGCCTTGTCCAGCTCACCCTGCTTGGCCTTCAGGTCGTCCTGGGCCTTGAGGTGGTCCTGGTTGAGCTTGGACGCCTGTTCCTGCAGCTCGTTGTACTTCTTGAGCGCGTCCGCGGCGTTGGGCTGTGCGGTGGCCGGAGCCGTGGGGAGTGCTGCCGCGACGACGGCAGCCGTCGCCACGAGTGCTCCACGCACGATGCGGCGTGAGGGTTGCGACACCACGTCGCGGGTCCTCCTTTTTCCTGGCAGTCGCTCCGCGAGAACTACTCCGCGTGAGGCGACAACCTTGGCATGTGCCCCGAGTGGGTTAACTGCTGGGCCGAAGGTCTCGGACAGGTTACGGAATGACCTTGTCCTCGTCCAGCACCGAATGCCAGCGGTTCACCGGTCAGCACGCTCTCACAGTCGTCTACGTCGCTTTATCGCGGGGTCGAGACGCGCGTCACCCGACAACCCGGCGAATCACCGAAATGGGTCCGATGGAGTCGATGTTCGCGATCTTCACCGGCACGCCCTCGGTGGACGCGTGCACCGCGCGGGTGCCGTCCACGGCCATCGCCACGTGCGACTGACCTGCGTAGTAGATGATGAGGTCGCCTGCCGCGACCTCGCCGCGACTCACGCCCCGGCCGACCTTCGCCTGGTCGTAGGTGACGCGTGGGATGGTCACCCCGGCGGCGCGGTAGGAGGCCTGCATCAGCGACGAGCAGTCCCAGGAGTTGGGACCGTTCGAGCCGAAGACGTACGGCTTGCCCTGCTGGCTCAGCGCGAAGTTGAGCGCGGTGCCGGCCGCGCCCGCCGGCGCGTTCACGGTGATCTTGGGCGTGGGAGCCGCGAGAGTCTGCTTCTGCGGGGCGGACAACGACTGGTACTTCGCCCGCGCCGTGGACACCTGCTGGTCCATGGCTCCCTTGCGGGTGGAGACGTCGGCGGCGAACTTCTCCGCCTCGGACGCGGCCGCGGCGGCGTCGGACCGCGCCTTGGTCGCGGCGCTCAGCGTGGCGTCCAGGCGTGCCACCGCCTCGTTCTGGTCGGTGGCGATGATGTTCATCGCCTGCATCCGCTCCAGGAAGTCCTGCTGCGACGTCGAGGTCAGCAGCGCCGAGATGTTGTTGAACCGCGCGCCCTCGAAGGTCGCCTCGGTCAGCACGTCGACCTGGCCGCGGAACTGCTCCGACTCGGCCAGCGCCTTCTTCTCCGCCTCGGTGGCGGTGACCGCGGTCTGGTTCGCCTTCGCCAGCTCGTCCTGCGCCTTGAGGTGGTCCTGGCTGAGCTTCTCGGCCTCCCGCGTGAGGTCGGTGTAGACCTTCAGCGCGTCGTCGGCGGGCTGTGCATGCGCCGTGGGCATCGACACCACCGTCGCGGCGATCACAGCGGCGAACGCGGTCGTTCTGGCAGCACGTCGGCCGGGCACGCGGCCTCCTCAGGAGTCGGAATCGGCTTCTGAGGAGGCGTACGGCCGATCGGCCGCAGGGGTTCAGTCGAGGTCGACGAGCGGTCCCTCCACCACGACGACGGGCTCGTCGAACTCGACCTCCACCAGCTCGCCGGCGAGCGCGGGCGACGCGGAGACCAGCGCGATTCCCGCGGTGGTGGCCAGAACGGTTGCGATGCGTGAAGAAAGGGACACGCAGAGCAACTTATCCGGACAGAAACGGCGAACCGGGCCAACTCACCCGATCAGGCGGCCCGGTGTGCCTCGATCGAGGCACGGCACGCGGCGATCAGGCGGGTGGTGGCGGCGCTGTCCCCGCGCCCACAGCGGGGGCAGCGCATCGCCACGTCACCGCCGAGCTCGTCGACCACGACGCCCAGCGCGGAGTCGCAGCCGCGGCACCAGCGGTGGCGCGTGACCGGGTTGACGTGCACGGGCGACGAGACGCACTGGTGGATCCACCGGCCGTGCACGTGGCAGGTCAGGCGGTCGTCGGGCGCCAGGACGCCGTCGTCCTCCGCGTGGTCCTCCTCGACCAGTGTGGCGATGAGCGTGGCGATCATGGCGACCCTCCGGTCTCCGAAACTGCCTCCTGCTAGGACGTCGAACCGGCGACCGCCGAATCGACACGCGACGCCAGCTTCTTCAACGCCCATGCGCACCCGAGCCCCAAGGCCGTCAGCACCAGCCACGGCACCCAGGGCACGCCGGCCCGCGCGGCGGCGTCGAAACCGACACCGGTCAGCAGGTTGCCGAGCAGGATCCCGACGCCCACGACCGTGTTGTAGAGGCCGTAGTGCGTCGCCACGAGCCGGTCGCCCGACAGCGAGACGATCTTGTCCATCTCGAACGGGAACACCACCATCGTCCCCAGCGCGAGCAACGCCGCGCACAGCACCAGCCCGGCCGGTCCACCGTGGACGGCCGGCAGGAACGCCAGGCCCAGCACCGCCATCCCGGCCACCAGCGACCGGTCCGGCCCGAGGCGGGAGCGCGCCCACGCCGTCACCCGCAGCTGGCCTACGATCGCCAGCACGCCCGACACGGCGAACAGCACGGCCGTCAGCACCGTCGAGCCCGAGGCGAGCGGCAGCGCCAGGTAGACCTGGAACGACAACACGTACGACCCGGTCATCGCGAGCGCGAACAGCACGAACCGCCGGTTGGAGAAGATCAGCCGCCAGTCCGCCAGCACCGAGTTCCCCGACGGCGCACCGGCCCGCGCGGGCAGCGACCGCCACTGCAGCACCGTCAGCACCAGGAACACGAACGCCGCCACCAGGCACGTCAGCCGGAAGTCCACGGCCGTCAGCGCCAGGCCGATCAACGGCCCCACCAGGATCCCGGTCTGGTAGAAGACGTTGAACAGCGCGAACGCCTCCACACGCCGCGGCCCGGCATCAGCGGCCACGTACGCGCGCACGGCGGGGTTGAACAACGCTCCGGCGAAGCCCGTGGCCGCCGACGCGATCACGAGCGCCGGCACGCCGTCCACGAGCCCCAGCAACGCGAACCCGCCGGTCCGCAACGCGCAGCCCGCCACGATCAACGGCTTGTACCCCAGGCGATCCGCGAGCGTGCCGCCGATCAGGAACATGCCCTGCTGCGCGAAGTTCCGCACCCCCAGGACGAGTCCGACGGCCCACCCGGCCAGCGCGAGCGTCACCGACAGGTGCGAGGCGAGGTACGGCATCAGCATGTAGAAGCCCACGTTGATGCTGAACTGGTTGAGCAGCAACAACTGCACGCTTCGGTCGAACGAGCGGAACCGGGTGATCACGCCGTCACCGCCAGAGGGTCCACAACGGACTCGCACCTCGTCCACGACGTGATCTCGCGTTCGTCCGGCGACGTCACCTCCAGCGGGTCCGCCGCGGGCACCGCGCCCAGCAACCCGTTGGCGGCGCAGTACTCGTCGTTGAACACCGTGTCGAAGTACCGCTGCGGCCCGTCCGGGAACACGGCGGCGATCCGGGTGCCGGGCGGGGAGGTCCGCGCCACCCAGGACGCCACCAGCGCCACCGCGCCGACGCTCCAGCCGCCGCTCGCGTAGTGCCGCGCGGCGAGCGTCCGGCACGCCCACACGGCCTCCGCCGGGTTCACCCAGTGCACCTGGTCGAACGCCGGGTAGTCGACGTTGCGCGGGTAGATGCTCGACCCGAGCCCGCGCATCAGCCTCGGCCTGGCGGGCTGGCCGAAGATCGTCGACCCGATCGTGTCGACCCCGACCAGGCGCAACGACGGGAAGTGCGTGCGCAGCACGGAGGACACGCCCGCGCTGTGCCCGCCCGTGCCCACGGCGCACACGAGCACGTCCACGTGCCCCAGCTGGTCGGCCAGCTCGTGGGCGAGTGGGGCGTACCCCGCCACGTTGTCCGGGTTGTTGTACTGGTCGGGGCAGTACGCGCCGGGCAACGACTCCAGCAGCGCCGCCACGCGCTCGCGCCGGGCCTCCTGCCAGCCGCCGGTCGGATGTGGACGGTCGACGGCGTCCACCGTCGCGCCGTACGCGCGCAGCATCCGCTGGATGATCGGCTCCAGTCCGGGGTCGGTGACCAGGGTGACCGGGATGCCGTGCACGATCCCGGCGAGCGCGAGACCGAGCCCGAGCGTGCCGCTGGTCGACTCGACGATGTGACCGCCGGGCAGGAGATCACCGCGTTCCAGCGCGCGTCCGACCATGTGCAGGGCGGCGCGGTCCTTCATGCCGCCGCCGGGGTTGGCGCTCTCCAGCTTCGCCCAGAAGCCGGCGGGGGACGTGCGCGACAGCTCGTCGATCCAGAGCACGGGCGTGCTTCCGTGCAGCACGGGAACAGACATGGGATTCCTCGAAAAGTGTGGTGACAGACCGGTGAAGGGGGCGGGGGCCGGTCTAGGTCCGAGAGATCCCGAGGTCGAGCAGCAAGGTGCGCCCCGAGCTGACGTGCTCGGAGCGCCACGGACAGGAGCGCGCTCTAGTGGCAGGACGCGCGACGGGCTCGCCGTCCACGTCCGGCGCGGTGAAGGCGAACGCGCTGACCTGCACCGCCGCCTGAGCGGGCGCGGCGGCCGTGGCGTGGTGGGTGTCGCCGTGGTGGCACAGCTCCCCGGAGATGCCGGGCGTGAACGCGCCGTGGTGGGCGGGCTCCGGCGGGCAGGCCGGGTGCAGCACGAAGACCGCGAGCAACAGGAGTGCGAGAACGACAGCATGGCGACGCCCTGTCGTCACTCGGTTCCGCACGGTGATCACCGTACCGCAAATGCGCGGTTCCGGGTGCCACTTGGTAGGTTAGGCAAGCCTAAATCAGGAGGTGGACAGGTGCGCAGGACAGTCGCCGCGGTTCTGCTGCTCGGCCTTGTGGCCGGGTGCGGTGGAAACGCTCCCACGGAGCAGGGACAGGGAAGTGGCCAGTGGTCCTTCAAGGACGATCGCGGTAAGGAGGTCACTGCGGAGAAGCGACCCGAGCGCGTCGTCGCGCAGGTGTCCGCCGCGGGTGCCCTGAAGGACTACGGCATCAACGTCGTCGGCACGTTCGGCCCGCTCAAGCGCGCCGACGGCTCGACCGACCCCGAGGCCGGCAGCATCGACCCGAGCAAGGTCACGGACATCACCGGACCCGGCTACGGCGAGATCGACTTCGAGAAGTTCGCCGCACTGGACGCCGACCTGGTCGTCGCCGGCTACTACCCGGAGGTCACCGGCCTCTGGCACCTCACGGCCGAGTTCGAGGAGAAGGTCGCCAAGATCGCTCCGACGGTCGGCATCGGCCAGTCGAAGATCCAGCTCCCCGACGGCATCAAGCGCTACAAGGAGCTCGCGAAGTCCCTCGGCGCCGACGTCGACTCGGCCGCGGTGAAGGCCGAGGAGGACGCGTTCACCAAGGCTGCGGACCGCCTCAAGGCCATCGGCAAGAAGATGACCGCCGCGAACCAGAAGATCCAGGTCGTCGCCGGAGACCCGAAGCTCTTCTACGTGGCCGTGCCGGGTCGCAACCCGGACCTCGACTGGTACACCAAGGAGCTCGGCCTGCCGATGCTCACGCCGGACAAGCCCGACACCGAGGGCGGCGGCTACTTCCAGTCGTTGTCGTGGGAGAACGCCGGCACGTACAAGGAACACGTGATCATGTGGGACGCCCGCGCGGCGTGGCTCGACCCGGAGAAGATGAAGGAGGGCCACCCGGTCTTCCAGGGACTGCCCGCGGTGCAGGCCAACAGGTTCGTGGCGTGGAACGCGGTCGCCCCGCTGAGCTACGCCTCCTACTCCAAGATCATGAACAAGCTGGCCGACGACCTGGACCAGGCGTTGGCGAAGTAGCCTCCAGCTGCTGACTTCGTGAGAACGACCCGTGCGCTCAGCCTCGCACGGGTCGTTCGACCACAAGCCGTCGCCGGTCGAGCTCCGTCTGGATCTCCTCGACGCGTGCGCGGTTCAGCGGGTACGTCCAGATCACGGCCGCGGCGCAGAACATGCCCACCGCGGGCAGCACGGCGGCGGTGAGCTTGACGCCGAGGATCCCGCCGGCCGTCTGCGAGGCGGCGGTGGCGTCGAAACCGAGCCAGCCGGTGATGGCGAGCCCCGCCGCGGCGGACACGCCCGCCAGCGACTTCTGCAGGAACGTGAACAACGAGCCGTACAGACCGGCGTGGTCGTGCCCGGTGACCAGGCGGCCGTAGTCGACGATGTCCGCCGACATGGCGTAGACGACGACCAGGCCGATGAGCGTGAAGGTCAGCACCGGGTACAGCACGAAGACCAGCGGCAGCGCCAACGGTCCTGGCGGGATCAGGGCCATGCCGGCGCAGGCGATGCCACCGGCGATCATCGACACCGCGAAGACGCGGTGGCGTTCGAAGCGCGCCGCCAACGCGCTCCACACCGGGATCCCGGCGATGCTCGCCAGCAGCGCCGTCGCCATGATGGCGGGGAACTGCCTGCTCAGCCCCAGATAGGTGTCGATGTACAGGTAGGCCACGCCCGCGGACATCCCGGAGAGCAGGTTCGCCGGCAGGAACGCCGCGAGCAGGCGCAGCAGGGGCGGGTTGCTCCTGACCGCGGTGAACAGCTCGGACAGCTTCTGGCGTTCGGCCGAGGCAGGGGGCGCGGTACCGCCGTGCACGAAGACGACCGCGCACGTGGTGGCGAGGGGGAGTGCGACGGCGCAGATGATCGCGGCCAGCCCCAGCGAGCGGAAGTCCAGTTCGGTGCTGTCCGAGATTCCCAGCCCGACGGCCAGCAGCGGAATGGCGAAGAACAGGAACTGCCCGCCGACCTGGGCCGACGCGCGCCAGGCCTGGACGCGGCTGCGTTGCGCGTAGTCGGCGGACAGGCCGTAGCTCCAGGCCTGGAGCGGGATCTCCATCAGCTTCCAGCCCACGTACGTCGTGGCCATCCAGATGCTGAAGTAGACGACGCCGACGCCCTCCGGCGGTCGTAACAGCATCCAGACGCCCAGCACGGAGACGACCGTGCCGGCGACGATCCAGGCCTTGCGCGAGCCCCTGCGCGCGTGGGTGCGGTCGGAGAGGTGGCCGATGAGCGGATAGGTCACGGCGTCGAAGATCTTGATCACCAGCACGGCGGCGGCGAGCGACGTCAACGACAGACCCGCGTGCTTGGCGTAGATCGACTGGATCTGGCCTTCGGGTCCGTGCATGACGAAGAGCACGAGTGTCGGCAACGTGAACGCCGTCAGCAGGCTCCGCTTCAGGCGGGGGTCCGATCGCGTCGTCGCGGTCGCCACGATCTCAGAAACCCAGGTGGCGGCGGAAGAAGTCCGCCTGCTTGCGGACGAGGTACTCGTCGTGCACCGATCCGAAGCCGTGGCTCTGCTCCGGCAGCGGGACGAACTCGTGGTCCTTGCCGGCCCGGATCAGCGCCTCGGTCATCTTGATGGCGTCCGGCCAGGTGGCGTGGTCCGAGGTGCCGCCGGCGATCAGCAGCGCACCCGTCAGCGCCGGCGCCTTCACGAGGATGTCGGCCCTGCGGTAGCCGTCGGGGTTGGCCTGGGGCGTTCCGAGGTAGGGCTCGTAGAGGATGCAGGACGTGGGGTCGAAGGCCGGTGCGAAGACGGCCGCCGCCTTGTAGATGTCCGGCTCGTCGACGAGGCAGCGGAAGCCGAAGTAGGCGCCCCAGCTCCCGCCCGTCACTCCGACGCGGTCCACGTCGATGAACGGGTGCCGCACGGCGAGTTCGCGGATCGCCGCGGCGTGGTCCTCCGCCACCACGCCGAAGAAGTCCTGGGCGGCGGTGTCGTGGAACGCCTTGCTGCGGCCGGGTGTGCCGCGGGCGTCGAGCACGATCGCGATGCAGCCGAGCTGGGCGAGCCGCAGGGCGATGCCGGCACGGCCGGGCAGCGCCGGGAACGCGTGGTCGGCGACGGCCATCTGCGGGCCGCCGTAGATCCACTCGATGACGGGGTACTTCTTGCCGGGGTCGAAGTCGTGCGGCTTGTACATCACGCCCCACAGGTCGGTCTCGCCGTCCGCGGCCTTGACGCGGAACTCCTCGGCGTCGGTGTAGCCGACCACCTGCAACGGCGTGATGTCGGCGGCGAGCAGCTCGGCGTTCAGGACGGCGCCGTCGTTGCGGCGCAACGCGGTCACGGGCGGGGTGCGCACCGACGAGTACGTGTCGAGGAACGTCTCGCCGTTCGGCGCGAAGGTGACGCGGTGGACCCCTTCACCCTCGGTCAGGCGCTCGACCGCGCCGCCGCCGAGCGGGACCCGGCAGAGGTGGACGTCGTACGGACGCGCCTGGTCGTGGTGCGCGGTGAAGTAGACGTGCTCGCCGTCGACCCGCTCCACCGCGTCCACCGGCCACTCGCCGGACGTCAGTCGTGCGACGAGCTCGCCCTGGAGGTCGTACTGGTACAGGTGCGCCCATCCGTCGCGTTCGGACAGCCACAGGACGTGGCCGCCGTCCGGGGTCAGTCCGCAGCCGAGCTTGCGGTTGAAGTAGATGTCGTGGTGGATGCGGACGAAGGTCTCGCCGGTCTCGCTGAACAGCTCGCGCACCGCGCCGGTCGTCGCGTCGGCCGCGAAGACGGTGACGTGCCGGCAGTCCCTGCTCATCCGCAGCACGACGACCTCCGAGCCGTCCGGGAGCCAGCCGGCGAAGACGGGGTAGGTGTCGCGGGTGTCGCCGAGCTGGATCTCGACCGGGGGCCTTCCTTCGAGGTCCAGCAGGAAGAGCCGGTACTGCTCAAGGACACCGCCCGGCCTCGGGAAGTGGTGCCGGGTCGTGTCCTCGAAGCCCGACAGCTGGTGGACGGTGGTCACCTCCGGCACCGAGCGGTGGTCGACCCGGTACGCCGCGACGCGATCGCCGCGCGGTGACCAGTTCGTCACCGGTGGCGTGCCGGGGAAGGACCAGTCGACGGTCCACTCGACCTCGCGCGTGCCGTCGGTGGTGAGCAGGCGGGAACGTCCGTCGTAGGTGGAGCGCACCGACACGTTGTAGTCCTGAGTGGACAGAAGATGGCGGCCGTCGGGTGACATCACCTCATACGCGTCGACCTGTCCCACCATGGGAAGTGAGCGCTTGTACTGGCGAGGAGTGCTGCGGGACTCGGCCGAGAGCCCGAACATGGTGTCGATCGGGCTCGGCTGCGGTGGACGGATCACGGAGTAGGTCTCCAGGTCCACGACGAACGAGTCGGCGCCGATCATGAACGCGATCAGGTGCGGCCCGGCGAAGCCGAAGGCCTCGAACGGCACCCCTGTTCCGGCGGGCGTCACACCGGTCGCGGCCTTGAGTGCGGCGCGGAGGCGTTCCACGTCCAGGAGGGGACTCGTGTTGCCGGTGGCGAGGTCGACGCTCCACGCCTGACGGTCGTCAGGAGAGCCCGAGACGAACCCCAGCGTCTTGCCGTCGAGGCTCCATGCAGGCAGCAGGCCGGCATCACGAACCAGCTTCGGCAGGTCGCTGTACGCCGCGTGCACGGTGGCGCTCATCCAGGGCTCCCAGGGTTGGCGCGAACAATACAGTTCTGTATGTTACATCATGTGACCCACGACGCAGTCGGCCGTGACGGGAAAGGGGAGAACGTGGCGAAGCCCGTGTTCATGTCGCAGCAGCACGTGGACCTGATGAACGAGATCCTCGCCGCGGACGAGGAGAGCAGGGCGGAGTGCGCGAAGCTGGACCGCGCCCACTGGATGGTCTACGAGCTGGAGGACGGGGATCGAGTCGTCTGGTGGACCGTCGAGTTCGATCCCGGCCGCGGCGTCCGGTTCGGACTGCGACCGCCGCCGGCCGACGCGCCCGCTCTGCTGTACCGCGGTGACCACCGGGCCGTCGTGGAGGCGACACGGCAGGGCAAGCGGGAAGGCGGTGGAGACGCGCCGCCCGTCACCACGCACGGTGACCCCGAAGTCCTGACGACGATCGCGCCCGCCTTCGCGGCCGCGCGCCGGGCGGCGACGATTCCCAGCGAGTTTCCGGATTTCTGAACCACGGGACGGAGAACACCGTGTCGCGCTATCGACTGACGGACATCGAGCACGCGTTGAGCGCCGTGAGCCGGGCCGCGGACCTGGCGGCGAACCACCTCCGCAGGACGGACGACTCGCTGGACCGCCTCATCCCGGACCTGAGCCTCGAAGGCGCACGGGGTCGCACTCTGATGGGCAAGCGCGTCCTGGAACTGCTGGACACCGTCGATGACGAGCGACTGCCGCACGACTGGGCCCTGACGAGCAAGCTGTTGCGCCACTACGCGGAGAGCTGGAGCCTGGAGGAGGAGCACTACTGGCTGGCGATCGATCCCACGGGTTCGATGTTCTACGCGCCGTTCGCCCAGACCCCGTACGCGCTCGGTTACCTGATGGGCTCGGTCAACTCGCTCCTCTCCGCCTACGAGTTCAACGACGACGGCGACGTCGACCGGTACCTGGTGCTGCTGACCGACATCACGCGGATGCTGCGTCAGATCCGCGAGCGCACCAACGGCCAGGCGCAGCGCGGGATTCGCATGCACAAGCCGCAACTGCCCGCGGCCCGCGCCATGCTCGGGCAGCTGAAAGCCACGGCGCTGAGCACCTACCCCGTCGCGGTCTCCCGTCTGACGGGGATCAGCGAGGCGGACGCGGTGTCCGCCGAGATCCGGCGCCGCGTGGTGCGGTTGGTGGCCGACGGGTTCGTGCCGCTGATCGACCAGCTGGACGCGGACTACGAGTCGCAGGCGCCCGACGGCGTGGGGATGAACGAGCTGCCCGGCGGCGAGAAGACCTACGCCTGGTTGCTGAAGCTGCACACGACGCGCGACCTGACGGCCGAGGAGGTGCACACCGCCGGTCGTGCGCGGATGGCGCGGATCGAGGCGGAGATGGCGGACGTGCGCCGCGAACTCGGCTTCAACGGCTCACCCGTGGAGTTCGCCCTGCACCTGGGACAGCATCCCCGCGCGAGGGCCGCGTCGGCCGACGACATCGGTGAGCGCATGCGCCGGCACCGGGATCGCGTGGAGAGCCGGTTCGACGAGTTCTTCCACCGGCGTCCCAGCGCGGGTTACGACGTCGCGCGACTCGCGCCGGCTCTTGAGGACAGCATGACCTGGGGCTACTACGAGCCGCCCACCCGTGCGGAGAAGCGCGGGATCTACCACTACAACGGCGGCAAGATGGACAGCCTCTCCGTCATCGCCGCCGCGTCCCTGGTGTTCCACGAGTTGCTGCCGGGGCATCACCTGCACCTGACGCTGCAGACCGACAGCAAGACCCTTCCTCCGTTGCGGCGCAACGCGTCCGTCAACGCGTTCAACGAGGCGTGGGCCGAGTACGCCGCAACACTGGCCGGTGAGATGGGGCTCTACGACGACCCCTACGACCGTTACGGCCGCCTGTGCATGGACGCCTTCCTCACCTCGCGGCTGGTCGTCGACACCGGCATGAACGCGCTGGGCTGGACCTGGGCCGAGGCGAAGGACTACCTGCGCGAGCACACGTTGTGCGCCAAGGCGGAGATCGAGTCCGACACCTTGCGCTACTCCTGCGGAATTCCCGCGCAGTCGCTGGCCTACAAGCTCGGCGACGAGGCCGTCCTGCGCATGCGGGACGGGGTTCGCGAACGGATGGGCAGCCGGTTCGACGAACGCGACTTCCACGCCGCGATCCTCGACGTCGGCGCGCTGCCGCTGCCGGCACTCGAATGGCATCTGGAGAGGGTGTTCACCGGGGATGGTTCGTCGTGAACCGCGGTGCCGGCCGCCGTCACGTCCGGCGCTTCGAGAACTTCCCGCTGTACCGCTCGCCGGCCAGGACCTTCACGTAGGCCGAGACGTTGCCCTCGCGTTCGGCGAGCGTCTCCTGCACCCCGACGGCGTAGTAGCCGATCTGGTGCCAGTAGAAGACGCGGGCGCGGATCAGCGCCTCCTTGGGCGGGTGCCCCATGCCCTTGAAGATGCGGGACAGCACCGTGATCCGCTGCTCGTCGACCTCGTGGACGACGTCGGCGACCGGCTGTGAGATGCGTGCCCACTCGCGGACCGCCATGTCGAACTGCGGGTCGAACGAGGTCTCGTGGAGGAGGTCGTCGACGATGTGGTCCAGCGCGGCGTTCGCGGCCACGGCGTTCGAGACATCGACCTCCGCCGGGGTGAACCGGTTCGTCGTGCGCCAGTTGTCGAGCAGCGCGTCGAGCACTTCCTGGTGGCTCTTGAAGTGGTGGTAGAAACCGCCTCGCGTGACGTTCGCCCGCCGGGCGAGGCGGTCGACCTTCACGCCGTCGATGCCGTCCTCGATCAGGGCGACGCGCGCGCTGTTGACCCAGCCTTCCCGGGTCACCTTGATGTTGCCGTTGCGGGGCGGCTTCGGGATGACCAGATCGCGCTTCTGCCGCCGGGTCGAGATCCGCTCCGGTGTCATTCGCGACCCATTTCAGGCATGACTGTATGATACACAGCCGTTCGAACAGGGCTGGGTAGGCTCGATCCCATGGAGCCCTTGGAACACGGCATGCTCGACGTCGGGGACGGCAACCAGGTCTACTGGGAGGTCGTCGGCAACCCCGAGGGCAAACCGGCGGTGTTCCTGCACGGCGGTCCCGGCAGCCCGTCCAAGGGCGCGCGGAAGTCGCTCGACGCGGAGAGGTTCCGCATCGTGATCTTCCACCAGCGCGGCTGCGGGCTGAGCACACCGCACGCGAGCGACCCGGCCGCGGACATGTCCGTCAACACGACCGAGCACCTGATCGCCGACATGGAGAAGCTCCGCGAGCACCTCGGCGTCGAGAAGTGGTTGCTGTACGGCGGTTCCTGGGGCACGACGCTCGCGGTCGCCTACGCGCAACGGCATCCGGAGCGCGTCTCGGAGATGATCCTGATCGCGGTCACGCTCTCCTCGCCGCGCGAGGTGGACTGGCTCTACCGCGGCGTGTCCCGGTTCTTCCCGGAGGCCTGGGCCCGGTTCAGCGCGCACGCGGGCGACGCGCCGGACGTCGTGCGGGCGTACGCGGAACTGATGGAGAGCCCGGACCCGGCCGTGCGCGAGCAGGCGGCGCTCGAATGGTGCCGCTGGGAGGACACGGTGCTGTCGCTGGAGAACTTCGGCGGCACCGCCGTGTTCTCGGACCGGGCGTCCGCCGACGTGATCGCGCTCGTGCGGATCATCGCGCACTACTACGCGAACCACGGTTTCGTGGACGACCTGCTGGGCGGCGTGGGCAAACTCGCCGGCATCCCGGCGGCGCTCGTCCACGGCCGTCGCGATCTGAGCTGCCCGGCGGACACGGCCTACGCCCTCGCGCGGGACTGGCCGGACGCCGAACTGACCCTCGTGGACGACAGTGGCCACAAGGGCAGCCCCGCCTTCACGGAGGCGATCAGGACCGCGGTCAGGAGGTTTTCCCCGTGACACAACGGAAACCGGCGGGAATGGGGTTCGAGTCGTGGATCGACAGGCAGATCCGCGAGGCCCAGGAACGAGGTGAGTTCGACGGCCTGCCGAGCGCCGGCAAACCGCTGCCCGGCGCGGGCGAGCCGCTCGAAGAGGACTGGTGGATCAAGCGGAAGGTCAGGGAGGAAGAGGGCACGGCAGGGTTGCCCCCTTCCCTGGTGCTGCGCAAGCAGGCCGAGACCGCCAGAGCGGCTGCCCTGGCGGCCACGACCGACGAGGAGGCGCGCGCGATCATCGGTGCGATGAACGCGAAGATCCTCGACGCGCTGCGGAAACCGTTGTCCGGCCCGCCGGTGAACCTGATGCCGTTCGACGTCGAGCAACTGCTGCGTGAGAGGAAGGGGACCTCACGCGGTCAGTGATCAGCTCGCGTTGATGTCGATGCAGGAGTAGAACGCGTTGGCGGTGTCGCCGATGTTCCACACGGCCAGGACCTTGTGCTTGCCTGCGGAGCCGACGTTGACGCTGTGCTGCACGGTGGCCGGCGGCTGCTGGTTGTTGCCGCTGAACGTCGCGACCTTGCGGCCGTCCACGTAGTAGACGTAGTCAGCCGTGCGGTGCCGTGCGGTGAACACCCAGTTGAACGTCACCGTCCTGCCGGTGCCGGTGACCCGCCAGCCCTTGCTGTCGTTGCTCAGCACGGAGAAGTGCGACAGGTTGGCGTGACAGCTCTGCAGGCCCTTCGGGCCCTCGACCGACTGCGGCTCCCACTGGATCGCGCCGCAGTCCTTCACCGTGCCGTTGGCGCACTGCGCCTGGCGGCTGGGAGGTGAGGAGATGTACCCGTGTGCGAACGCCGTGCCGGTCGGGAGAGCCACGACGATCACCGGTGCAGCGAGAACGCCGGCCATGGCGGCCGCAACCCTGCGTCCAATCTTCATGTGAGTTCCTTTGCCTTGATGTGTGCGTACTCCCGTTACATCGCGGCGGCGATTGAAGGTCTAGACCATACCGCGCGTAATCACAACGCCACAAGACGTGTTGATAGATCGGGCAGGTAAGCGACGCGCGGACAGCTTTGTACAACACCGAAGTGGGGGTCCTCGGTGCTCGAAGTCGTTGGGTTGTGTGGACTTCGGCGGTCGATCCGCGGTGACGGCGCGTTCGGTCGTGGGGGTTGGGCGTGGACCGGGATGTCGACCGGAATCCCGGTGGTCCGTGAGCGGAGGGTGAGCGGCGGCCGTCAGGACTGGACGGGCGCGGCCTCGTCCTCGGTCGGCTCCTCGGCCTTCTCCGCCGCCTTCGCGAGCCGCCGCTTCACGACGAACACTCCGGCGATTCCGAACACCACGGCGATCGCCAGCCCCGCGTACGAGAAGCCCTTCAACCACTTCTCGGCCACCACGCCGAGGTAGTAGACGGCCGCCGTCGTGCCGCCCGCCCACACGACGCCGCCCAATGCGTTCGCCACCAGGAACTTGCCGTAGTTCATGTGCAACGACCCCGCGAGCGGCCCGGCGAGAATGCGCAGCAGTGCCACGAAACGGCCGAAGAACACGGCCCACGCACCGCGTTTCTGGAACACGCGGCGTGCGTGGTCGAGCTGCGTTTCGCCGAAGTGCTTGGGGAATTTCCTGCCCATCCACGCGAACAGCCGCGGTCCGCCGCGCCTGCCGATGAGGTAGCCGAAGTTGTCGCCGATGATGGCGCCCGCGGTCGCCCACACGCCGATCCACAACGGGCTCAGCTCGTCGTGCTGTGACGCCAGCAGGGATGCCGTGACCAGCACGATCTCGCCCGGCAACGGGATGCCGAGCGACTCGAAGCCGATCACCAGTCCGACGATCACGTACACGAGCAGAGGTGGAATGGCTTCGAGCCACTGTTCGACCGGCACGTCGCAACTCTAGCCTCAGCGTCGTGAACGAGCTCGCGCTCGCGGTCGTCGCGGGAATGGTGGCCACGGTCAACCCGTGCGGATTCGCGATGCTGCCCGCCTATTTGGCACTCGTGGCACGTGACAGCCCAGCAAGAGCCTTTATGTCCGGTTTAGTCATGACGGCCGGATTCGTCACCTTCTTCGGCGCCTTCGGCATTCTCGTCGCGCCCGTGGCCGCCACTCTCAAGCGCTATCTGCCCTTTGTGACGGTCGTGATCGGGCTCGTGATGGTCGTCGTCGGCGTGCTCCTCGTGCTGGGCAAAGACCTCTACGTCCGGCTGCCGAAGCTGAGTGCGGCACCGAAGAGCCTCTGGTCCATGTACGGCTACGGCGTGGCGTTCGCCATCGCCTCTCTCTCGTGCGCGGTCGGCCCGTTCCTCGCCGTGGTGGGTGCATCGCTGCAGACGGGAGTCATGGCGTTCCTCGCGTACGCACTCGGCATGGGACTCGTGGTCACCGTGCTGGCGGTCGCAGGCGCCTCTCTCGCGCCGCGCCTCAGGAAAGTGCTTCCGCACGTCGGCCGTATCGGTGGCGCCGTCCTCATCGCCGTGGGCGCGTACGTGACGTACTACGGCGTCTACGAGCTGCGGTTGTTCCTGGCGGACGGCAGCGCGGCCGACCCGGTCGTGCAGGCGGCCGGGCGGTTCCAGAACGCGCTCGTGCAGATCGTCGCGGCGACAGGACCGTGGCCGTTCGTCGTGGTGCTCGTACTCGCTGGCTGGTGGCTGAACCGGAGGCGGCGCAAGGCCGTACGTCCTGGCAGGAGGTGAGGGCCGATGCGCGTCCTCGGACTGCTGCTGGGGATCCTGCTGCTCGCCGGCTGCGCGGAGCAGGCGCCGACGCCGGAGAAGTTTCAGTTCACGGCCAAGACGCTGGACGGCGCGGAGTTCCGCGGCGACAAGCTCGTCGGGCAGCCCGCCGTGCTCTGGTTCTGGACGCCGTGGTGCCCGTCCTGCAACGCGGAGGCCAAGACGGTCGCTGAGGTCGCGGGGAAGCACGAGAAGGTGCAGTTCGTCGGCGTCGCGGCGGAGGACCAGCTCGACGCGATGAAGAAGTTCGTGAGCGACCACCGGATGACCGGGTTCCCGCACCTCGCGGACCTCGACGGCTCGGTGTGGAAGCGGTTCGGTGTGACCGCGCAGCCGACGTTCGCGTTCGTGCGCACCGACGGCTCCGTGGAACTGCTGATCGGCGCACCGACCGAGGAGCAGCTCGACGAACGGGTTTCCGCGCTGGTGCCCAAGAACTGACGCCGGGACAAAGTCCCTGAACTGTCGGGACCAACGCCTGGTTCGGCGATGTGGCCGGAACCGTACCTTCGAGAGGCCGCGTGGCGCTGCCGCGTGGCCTTGAGGAGGCAAACCCCGATGGACTACATCCAGGTCACGCTCGCGGAGGCCATTCCCGAGCAGGCCAGGGACTACGCGTCCGCGCGGATCGGGTCGCTGGACCGGTACGCGCCGGACCGCGTCGACTTCGCGTGGGTCAACCTGACCTCGGACAAGTCCGTGATCCACGCCCACGCACGGCTCGACCTCAAATGGGTCGAGGTGCAGGCGTACGCGGAGGGCCAGACGGTCACCGAGGTGATCGACCTGGTGCGGGAACGCATGCGGCGTCAGCTCGTGTCGATGCAGAACGCCCTCGTGCCCAACTGACCGCGGAGAACCGGACCCACCACTCGGCGGCGGACGGGTGGTGGGTTCACCGCACCCTCGTCACGGTCCCGCGGGAGGATCAACGGGATCATGTCGTCGTGGTTGTCGAAACGCGCCGACCGCGTTCGTACAAGGGGCGAGAGGAGACCACGATGACCCAGAAGTACCTGCTCAGCATCTACCAGCCCGACGGCGAGGCCCCGCCGCCCGAGGTGCTCGACCCGATCATGACGAACCTCGCCGCGCTGAACGAGGAGATGCAGGCGAAGGGCGCGTGGGTGTTCGCCGTCGGCCTGCACCCGCCGTCGACCGCGACCGTCCTCAGTGCGAAGGACGACGACGTGCTGATGACCGACGGGCCGTTCGCCGAGGGCAAGGAGCACATCGGCGGCTTCACGGTCGTCCAGGCGGAGGACCTCGACGAGGCGCTCGAATGGGGCCGACGGCTCGCGGGCGTGCTCAGTCCGCTGTCGATCGAGGTCAGGCCGATCGCGTACTGATGATCGAGGAGGTCTTCCGGGCCGAGTACGGCCGTGCGGTGTCCGTCCTGACCCGCGTCCTCGGGGACATCGACCTCGCCGAGGAGGCGGTGCAGGACGCCTTCACCACGGCCGCACAGCGCTGGCCCGTCGAAGGCGTTCCGCCTGCGCCCGCGGGCTGGATCATCACCACCGCCCGCAACCGCGCCATCGACAGGCTGCGCCGCGAGGCCAAGGGCCACGAGAAGCACGCGCAGGCCGAACTGCTGCGCCACGAACCGGAAGTGCGGGAGGTGGGGGACGTGGCCGACGACCAGCTGCGGCTGATCTTCACCTGCTGCCACCCGTCACTCGCGCCGCAGGCCAGGGTCGCGCTGACGCTGAAACTGCTCGGCGGCCTGAGCACGGCGGAGATCGCCAGGGCGTTCCTGGTGCCGGAACCCACGATGGCGCAACGGATCGTGCGCGCGAAGGGCAAGATCCGCGCGGCCCGCATCCCGTACCGGGTGCCGCGCGACGCCGACCTGCCTGACCGGCTGAAGGCCGTGCTCGCCGTCGTCTACCTGATCTTCAACGAGGGCTGGCTCGACAGGACCGATCTCGCGGACGAGGCGATCCGCCTGGGCCGCGTGCTGGCGGAGCTCATGCCGGACGAGCCCGAGGTGTGGGGCCTGCTCGCGTTGATGCTGCTCGTCGCGTCACGGCGGGAGGCACGGCTGCGCGACGGCGAGATCGTGCTGCTGCGGGACCAGGACAGGGAGTTGTGGAACGCCGAGCTCGTCCGGGAGGGCCAGGACCTCGTCCGCCGCTGCCTGCGCTGGAACCGGCCGGGTCCGTACCAGGTCCAGGCCGCGATCAACGCCGTGCACAGCGACCCGCCGACCGACTGGCACCAGGTCGTCGCCCTCTACGACCAGCTGATGGCGCTCACGCCGAGCCCGGTCGTGGCACTGCACCGCGCCGTCGCGATCGCCGAGACCGAGGGACCACGAGCGGCCCTGCGCGAGGTCGACGCGCTCGACCTCGACCGCTACCACCTGTTCCACGCCGTCCGGGCGGACCTGCTGCAACGGCTGGGAGAAGACCCGAGGACAGCGCTGGAGGCCGCGCTCGACCGGGCCGAACACCCGGCGGAACGCGACCTCCTGCGCAAACGGCTACGGGGTCTCGGCGGGCTTGCGGCGGCGGACCAGCAGGATCACGCCGACGACCACCACGAGCGCGATCAGCAGCCACACCCAGATCGGCACGCCACCTGACTCGTCCGGCGCGGCCGACGGGGGAGTGGTCGACGCCGGCGCGCTGGTCGTGGTCGTCGTCGGAGCGGCGGCCGAACTGGTCGGTGCCGGGACGGTCATCGTGAACGTGAACTTGCCCGTCACGGTGTCGCCGTCCGCGGACTTGGCCGACCAGTCGACCGTGTGCACGCCGGACTTCGCCGCGGAGGTGTCGAGCGTCGCCGTGATGGTGGAGTCGACGGCGTTCGCCTGGGTGACGGGCACCTTGGCGCCGTCCGCTCCGGTGATGGTGATCGCGTCACCGTCCGGCAGGCTGATCGACTCGCTGAACACGAGCTCGATCGTCTTGGGCGGGGCCTCCAGGGTCGCGCCGGAGGCGGGGTTGCTGCTCTTGAGCTCGGCGTGGGCCTGCGCGGGGACGACGAAGGCCGTCGCGGTCAGCAGGGCCAGCACGAGCGCGCTGAAGTAACGCGTCACGTGCGCAGCGTAATGGCTCTGTCGATCAGTTCGGCAGACTCGGTTCGGACCGGTTCAGGGCGGGGACGAACGCCAGCCCGGCCGCGACCAGCGCGGCCACCCCGGCGGCGAGCACCGGCGCGAGCGGGGCCACCTCGTAGAGCAGCGTGCTCAGCATCGGACCGCCGAGGAACGTCAGCCCGCTCACGGCCGTGACCAGGCCCGCCATCACGCCCTGGTGCCGCGCTCCCACGCCGAGCGAGGCCGTCGCGCCGAACCCGGTGATCGCGAGGCCGACACCCAGCGACGACACCAGGAACCCCAGCGCCATCAACGCGGACGACGGCGCGACCGCCACGATCGCGTAGCCGGCCAGTGCGACCGGCGCGCCGATCACCAGCAGCCGGGCGGGAGACCACCTCAGCAACGGCACGAGCAGACCCTGCGCGACGAGGAGCCCGATGCCGGACGCGAACAGCAGGCCCTCGATCGAGCCGGAGCCCACGCGCGTGTCCAGCCGGTCGGCGGCCAGGTACACGACGGACGTCTGCACCAGCGCGAGCGACAGGTACAGGAAGAACCCGGCGCCGAACGCGGGCAACAGCAGCAACGGCTGGACGCGCACCGGTTCGTGCTGCTCGGCGGGAGGCGTCAGCGTGGTGAAGACCAGGAACGCGACCAGCAGCACGAGCACCGGCGCCACGTACAGCGGCAGCGACAGCGACGCGACCGCGAGCGCGCCACCGAGGACCGGTCCGACCAGCACGGCGAGTCCCTGGGCCGCGCCGACGAAGCCGACGGCACGGGTGCGCGCCGTCTCGCCGCGGGTCGACAGGCCCGCCACGGCGAGCGCGGAGACGAGCACCGAGGCGAGCCCGGCGGAGAACAGCACGCTGCGGAAGACCAGCACGAACGCGAACGCCACGTCGCCCGTCAGCGTCTCGTCGAGGCCGAACGTCACCGAGGCCGCGTACCCGGCCGTGCCCACGACGCACAGGCCGAGACCGACGAGCAGCACGGGGCGCAGCCCGACGGCGTCGATCAGCAACCCCCAGACCGGGCTCGCCAGCGTGATCGTCACGGACGCGATCGAGAACACCAGCCCCAGCTGGGTCGGGGTGAGGGACAGCACGCCGACGACGGGCGCGATGACCGAGGTCAGGACCTGGTGCACCGAGTAGACGACCAGCACGGCGGCCAGCAGCGGCGGCAAGGATCTGGGCACGCGTCCCCCTGGAGTTGCGGCGGAGCCGTGAGGGTAGATGAGGTTGATGAACGAACGGGTTGGTTTGGATCTCGATGCACCCGGGTATCCGCCGCCCGAACTGATCAACTGACCGAGGAGCGGTTTGGCTCGCGACCAGGCAGCGAGGACGGGCGAGGCGGCGGACCTGCCACTGGGCAGGCACAGGCCGTCACTCGCATCCGTCCGGCGGTGGGTGCGCCTGGAACTGGCGGGCGAGAACGCCGACGCGGTGGCCGACGTGTTGCTGGTGGTCAACGAACTGGTCAGCAACGCGTACCGGTACACGTCGGAACCGTCGTTCCTGCGCGTCGTCGTGGAGCTCAAGAAGATCCGCGTCGAGATCGCGCACGACGCCCGCGCCCATCCGCCGTTGCGCAAGGTGTCCCGTCCGCAGCGTGGGTACGGCCTGGTCCTGGTGGCCCGGCTGTCCGATCGCTGGGGAGTGGACAGGGCTCACGGAGGGACCGTGGTCTGGGCAGATCTGCCGAGGACGCCGTGAGGGAAGTTCGTAGGGTTTCGACGTGCGCGCCCTGGGGTATGGATCCCCCTGCCTTGAACGAACAGGGCGCCGGGAGATGCTGATGGGAATTGCAGGACGGTCCAGCGAACGAGTGGACCTCGTCCTACCGGAAGGTGTGCTGCCGCTCGCCGACGTGCGGGCGGAGGTGCGCCGCCTGCTGAGAGGACTGCACGAGAACGTCGTGGTCGACGTGATGGTCGTGGCGACGGAACTGGTGAGCAACGCGTACCACCACGCCGCCCCGCAGCGTGCCGCCCGCATCTTCCGCCTGCCTGAACGGGAGGTCGTGCGGGTCGAGGTCGACGACGGGACGCCCGGCCGTTTCCCCCAGCTCGGGCGGATCGGGTTCCTAGGGCGCCGGCAGCGCGGTCTGTTGCTGGTCAACGGTTTGGCGCAGGTGTGGGGGCACAACCGGTTCCCCGACTCCAAGACCGTGTGGGCGGACGTGTCGTCCGTCAGGTGAGGGTCTTGACGACGTAGGCGGCGGCTTCGGCGACGAGAGCCTCGTCGTATTCGGCGTCCGCGGACGCTTTGCTCGACATGACCGCGACGAGGAGCGGCTGCCGGTTCGGCGGCCACACCACCGCGATGTCGTTGACCGTGCCGTACGAGCCGGTGCCGGTCTTGCTCGCGACCCTGCTGCCCTCCGGCACCCCCGCCCGGACGCGCTTCGCCCCGGTCACCGAGCGCTCCAGCAGGTCGTTCAGGAAGTCGCGCTTCGCCGGTTCGAGCGCGTCACCGAGCACGAGCCGCCGGTAGTCCGTGCCGAGCGAGCGCGGGGTCGCGGTGTCCCTCGGGTCGCCGGGCGTGGCCGAGGTGATGTCCGGCTCGATCCGGTCCATCCTGGTCTCGGTGTCGCCGAGCTCGCGCAGGTACTTCGTCAGTTCCGCGGGGCCGCCGACGCTCTTGAGCAGCAGGTTGCCCGCCGTGCCGTCGCTGTACCGGACGGCGGCGTCGCACAGGTCGCGCAGCTTCATGCCCGTGCGGACGTTCTGCCGGGTGATCGCCGAGCTCTTCATCAGCTCGGCCTCGGTGTAGGTGACGACGGTGTCCAGGTGCGCCATCGGGTTGCGCTGCAGGACGGCGGCCGCGGCCAGGCCCTTGAACGTCGAGCAGAACGCGAACCGCTCGTCGGCCCGGTGCTCGATGGTCGTGCCGTTGTCGCTCAGCGCGTAGACGCCCAGGCGTGCGTCGAACTTCCTCTCCAGCTCGAACAACGCGTCGTGCCTGGTGGGCGCGGCACTGGTCGTCGTCGGCGCGCTGGTGCGGACCGGTTCGGTCACCGGAGGTGTGGCGCAGCCGGCGAGCGGGAGCAGGGCGAGGGTCTTCAGGACAGCACGTCGGTCGGCCACCCGTTCAGCCTATTAGGCTGGCGGGATGAAGGTTCTGTCCATCCAGTCCGTCGTCGCCCACGGTCACGTCGGGAACTCCGCGGCCGTTTTCCCGCTGCAGCGCATCGGGGTCGAGGTCGTCCCGATCCCCACCGTGGCGTTCTCCAACCACACCGGCTACGGCGCCTGGCGGGGCCCGCTGCTGCCGCCGTCGGACGTGGCCGAGATCCTGCTCGGGGTGGAGGAGCGCGGGGTCTTCCCGCAGGTCGACGCCGTGCTGTCCGGCTACCAGGGCGGAGCGGGCATCGCCGACGTGATCATCGACGCCGTGCGCCGGGTGAAGGACGCGAACCCGGCGGCGGTCTACGCCTGCGACCCGGTCATGGGCAACGCCAAGTCCGGCTGCTTCGTCGCTCCCGAGATCCCGGTGCTGCTGCGCGACAAGGTCGTGCCGGTCGCCGACATCATCACGCCGAACCAGTTCGAGCTCGGGTTCCTCACCGGCACCGAGCCCGCGAGCGTCGAGTCCACGCTCGCCTCCGCCGACCTCGCCCGCGCGATGGGCCCGTCGACCGTGCTGGTCACGAGCGTCGAACGGCCGGACCGCGAGGAGGGCACGATCGAGATGCTCGTCGTGGCCGACGCCGGGGCGTGGCTGGTGAGCACCCCGCACCTGCCGTTCAAGGCGAACGGGTCCGGCGACGTCACGGCGGCGCTGTTCACCGCCCACTACGTGCAGACGAAGGACGCGGCGCTGGCGTTGGAGCGCACGGCGTCGAGCGTCTTCGACCTGATCGACCTGACCTACCGCTCCGGTGAGCGCGAGCTGCGGCTCGTGCAGGCCCAGGAGTTCTACGCCGCGCCGCGGATGCAGTTCAAGGCCGAACAGGTGCGCTGACGCCGCCGCCGGGTCTGGCCGTGTCGATCGGCCAGACCTTGTGGCCGCCGTGATCCAGTGCCAGGTTGGGTGGATGCGGCGAACAACGGTGTTCGGTCTGCTGGCGGCGTGCGGTCTGCTGGCGGGATGTCTGGGGCAGACGCAGAGCGGTGATCAGGCGCGCAACGCCGACGCCAAGGAGATCACCCTGACGATCGTCGCCAACTCGGCGGTCGGCGGGAAGAACGCGCGCGGCGCGAACTGGATCCAGAGCTGGGTGATCCCGAGGTTCACCGAGCTGCAGAAGGCCAAGGGCGTCACCGCGACCGTCAAGTTCGAGCAGAACGGCGCCGGTGACGAGGACTTCAAGACCAAGGTCGCGCTCGACCTGAAGACCGGCGGTGGCGGCGACGTCATCGAGATCGACGGCATCTGGCTCGGCGAGTTCGCGCAGGCGGGGCAGATCAAGCCGCTCGCGGACGTCGTCGGGAACACCGACTGGGACGGCTGGGACCAGATCCCCAAGGCCGTGCAGGGACTTGGCGAGTTCGACGGCAAGCGGTACGGCGTGCCGATGGGCACGGACGGGCGTGTGCTGTTCTTCAACAGGAAGCTGTTCGCGCAGGCCGGGTTGCCCGCGGACTGGCAGCCCCGGAGCTGGCAGGACGTGCTCGACGCGGGCGCGAAGCTCAAGGCGCTGCCCGGTGTCACACCGATCCAGCTCAACGCCGGCGCCGCGATGGGCGAGGCCACGACCATGCAGGGCGTGCTGCCCGCGTTGGTCGGCACGGGCAAACCCATCTACGACAACGGGAAGTGGCAAGGGGATTCCGCCCAGCTGAAGGACGTTCTGGGGCTGTACCAGAAGGTCTACGGCGGCGGGCTCGGCGATCCGGTGCTGCAGCAGGAGGCCAAGGGCCGCGACCGGTCGTTCCAGCTGTTCAGCGAGAACAGGATCGGCATCCTGCTGGAGAGCGACTACTTCTGGCGTTCCGTGGTGGAGCCCAAGAACGGCGTGGCGAAGATGGCCGACCGCGACACCGCCGTCGGGTGGGCGCTGGTCCCGGCGAAGCAGTCCGGATCCGGTGTGGGCGGGCAGGACTTCGTCAGCATGTCCGGCGGTGGCGTGCGGGTGATCAACCCGAACACGCAGTACCCCAGGCAGGCCTGGGAGTTCCTGCAGTTCCTCAACTCCGCCGAGGCCGTCAAGGAGTCGCTGGCGGGCACGGCGCAGCTCACACAACGGCAGGACGTCAACGACGAGGTCCTCAAGGGCGACCCGATGCTGACGTTCATCGCCGAGAAGGTCCTGCCGATCACCCGGTACCGGCCGGGGCTCGCCGACTACCCGAAGGTCTCGGCGGCGCTGCAGCAGGCGACGGCGGACGTGGTGGCGGGCAAGAGTCCGGACGAGGTGGCCACGGCTTATCGCACGGCGCTGGTGAAGGCCGTCGGCGAGGGCAACGTTGGATAGCTCCGGGCTGGGCGTGCGGCGCGCGGTCGGGTTCGTCGCGCCCGCGCTCGTGCTCATCGGGGTGTTCCTCGTCTTCCCCGCGCTCTGGACGCTCTACATCGGCATCACGAACTACCAGCTCACCGGGCCCGCGGCGGCCAACCCGCAGGTCGTCGGGCTGGACAACGTCGTGGAGGCCGTGCGCGACCCGTTGTTCACGAACTCGTTGTGGCTCACGGCGTTGTTCGTGCTCGGGTCGGCGGTGATCGGGCAGAACCTGCTCGGGTTCGCGCTGGCGTGGCTGCTGCGGACGGTGCGGCCAGGCCTGCGGCGGACCGTCGAGGGGCTCGTGCTGCTCTCGTGGATCCTGCCGGGCACGGTGGTGGCGTACCTGTGGTTCGCGGTGCTGAGCCGCGACACCGGCACGCTGGGCATGCTGCTCGGCTCCCCGCAGACGGCGTGGCTCGTGCAGTACCCGATGACGAGCCTGATCATCTTCAACGTCTGGCGCGGCACGGCGTTCTCGATGCTGCTCTACACCTCGGCGCTGGCCGCCGTGCCGCCGTCGCAGTTGGAGACCGCGCGGCTGATGGGCGCCTCCGGGTGGCAGACCGTGCGGGACGTGGTGTTCCCGCACATCCGCGGCCACGTGCTCACGAACACGCTGCTGATCAGCCTGTGGACGGCCAACGACTTCACGCCGTTCCTGCTGACCGCCGGCGGCCCGAACCACCAGTCCGAGGTGCTGCCGGTGCTGATCTACCGGCAGGCACTGGAGGGTGGTCAGCTCGGGTACGCGTCCGCGATGTCGATGCTGTTGCTGGTGGGCAACCTCGCCATCGCCCTGGTGTACCTGAGGCTCCTGCGGAGGCGGGCATGAGTCCTCTGTGGATCGTCCGGCGGATCGGGTTCTACGTGCTGGTCACGCTGGTGTTGGCGTTCTTCGCGGTGCCGATGCTGTGGCTCGCGTCGGCGCCGTTCGACTCGAAGCCAGGACTGGGGCTGCGCTGGCCGGACTGGACGTTGCGGAACGTCGTGGCGACCTTCGAGCACCCGTACGCGCTGACGTCGTTGGTGAACTCGCTGGTGCTGTGCGTGATCGCGACCGTGGTGACGACGGTGCTGGCAGCTCTGGCGGCGTACGCGTTGTCACGGGTGCGGATTCCCGGCCGGGATCTGTTGCTGTACCTGCTGTTGCTGCTGTCGTCGGTGGTCACCGGCACGGCCGCGATGGTGCCGATCTTCGTGATGATGCTGCAGCTCGGGCTGATCAACTCGCAGTTCGGCACGGCGCTGGTGATCGCGGGCGGCATGCTGCCCGCGGCCATCTTCATCCTGAAGGACTTCATGGACGCCGTGCCGCGCTCGTACGAGGAGTCGGCGCGGGTGTTCGGAGCCTCGCCCCGGCAGGTGCTGTCGCATGTCGTGCTGCCGGTCGCGCGGCCCGGTGTCGCGACGATCTTCGTGTGGGCGTTCGTCAACGCGTGGGGCAACTTCCTGCTGCCGTTCCTGCTGCTGCGCGATGTCGGCCAGCAGCCGGCCGCGGTGCTCCTGCGCACCCTCTACGACGAGGGCGGCAGCGCCAACCTGACGGTGATCCCGGTGTTCTCGCTGCTGTACTCGATCCCGGTGGTCGTGCTGTACCTGTTCGTGAACAAGCGGTACGGGTTCCGATTCCACGGAGGCATCAAGAGCTGATGGCGGGCATCACTGTCGAGGGTCTGTCCACCGTGTACCCCAACGGGGTGCGGGCGGTGGACGAGCTGGACCTGGAGATCGCCGACGGCGAGCTGTTCGCCCTGCTCGGCCCGTCCGGGTGCGGCAAGACCACGTTGCTGCGCACGATCGCAGGCCTGGAAGGTGCTTCTGACGGCGCGGTGTACATCGGCTCGCGCGAGGTGACGCGGCTGCAGCCCGGTGAGCGGCGGGTGGCGATGGTGTTCCAGGACTACGCGTTGTTCCCGCACATGACGGTCGCGGAGAACATCGCCTACCCGCTGCGGGTGCGGGGCGCCGCGAAGTCCGTGCAGCAGGAGACGGCCGCGCGGACCGCCGCCGGGCTGAGCCTGGGGGAGTTGCTGGAGCGGCGCCCCGGTCAGCTGTCGGGCGGCCAGCAGCAACGGGCGGCGCTCGCCCGTGCGGTCGCGGCGTCGGCCGAGGTGCTGCTGTTGGACGAGCCACTGTCCAACCTGGACGCGCGATTGAGGTTGGAAGCGCGGACATTCCTGAAGAAGCTGCAACGGGAACTGGCGTTGACGACGGTGTTCGTCACGCACGACCAGGCCGAGGCACTGGCGCTGGCCGACCGGATCGCGGTGATGGACGCGGGCCGGATCCGGCAGATCGGCACGCCGCGCGAGGTGTTCCAGCGGCCCGCCGACACGTTCGTCGCGAACTTCATCGGGTCGACGCCCATGAACCTGGTGCCGCGCGGCTCGGAGATCGTCGGCGTGCGGCCTGAGTACCTTTCGCCTGCCGCCGAAGGGTTGTTCACGGGTTCGGTGTCCATTGTGGAGAACCTCGGGGTGACGTCGCTGGTGACGCTCGACTGCGGTGACGACCAGATCGGGTACGTCGTGCCCGAGGACGACGAGCCCGCTGTCGGCACGACAGTGACCGTGGACGCCCCGCCCGCGCGGGTTCTGCGTTACGACAAGGAGACCGGCCTACTCGTGAGGTGACGATGTTCCAGACCGACGGCTACGAGACGCACTCCGGTGTGCTGGCCCCGGCGAAGTTCGAGGCGCTGGCCGCGCACTTCGAAGCGAAGCTGGCGGCCCTGCCGGAGGGGCAGCGGCCAGAGCACATGGACGTGCCGCACCTGACCGACCCGGCGCTGTTCGAGTGGCTGCTGGACCCCGGCGTGCTGGACCTGGTCGAGTCGCTGATCGGCCCGGACATCGCGCTGTTCTCGTCGCACTTCATCTGCAAGCCCGCCGGCGACGGCAAACCCGTGCCGTGGCACCAGGACGCGCACTTCTGGCGCGACAGCATCTCGCCCGCCTCGGACGCGATCACCGTGTGGCTCGCCATCGACCCGTCGACCGTCGAGAACGGCTGCCTGCGGGTGATCCCCGGCAGCCACCTCGCGGCCGTCGAGCACACCGGCACCGAGGACTCGTTCTTCAACCAGGAGACGGCGGTCGACGAGTCGCGTGCCGTCGACGTGGAACTGGAGCGCGGGGCGTGCAGCGTGCACTCCGCCATGCTCGTGCACGGCTCGCCGCCGAACCGCAGTGGACTGCGTCGCTGCGGCTACACCATGCGGTACATGCCGACGACGGTCCGGTTCCTGAAGGCCGGCGACCACAGGATCTACCTCGCGCGCGGCCGTGACCACGCGGGCAACACCTACAGCCCCATCGGGACCTGACCGCCGAAACTAATGGCCGCTAATCGAAAAATCGATTCAGTCGTCTCTTGCGATCCTTCACCTTGACCGCTGTGAGGACCGGACATAGCGTACTGGAAAGCGCTTTCCGACCTCAGGGAGCCCGATGGACAAGGTTCAGGCCGACCGGTGGCGGGGCGTCGTGGAGCGGACGTGGCGCCCTGCCGCACTGCTCGCCGCGTGCCTCGCGATCTGGCACCTCATCACCGTCACCGGCCTGGTCGAGGCCTACCTCGTGCCGTCACCGGCGAAGACCTTCGGCCTGCTCGTGGACAGGTGGTCGTACCTCTGGGGCCACACCTGGGTGACCACCTACGAGACGGTCCTCGGGTTCCTCGTCGCGGGCGTCCTCGGCGTGCTGATGGCCGTCGCGATGGTCTACTCGCGGACGATCGAGAGCACGGCCTACCCGATCCTGCTGTTCGCGCAGGTCATCCCGAAGATCGCCATCGCGCCGCTGTTCGTGGTGTGGCTGGGTTTCGGCTTCGAGCCGAAGGTGATCGTGGCCGTGCTGATGGCGTTCTTCCCGGTCGTGATCTCCACGGTCACCGGCCTGAAGTCCGTCGACACCGAGATGCTCGACCTCGCGGCGACGATGGGCGGCGGCCCCGTCAAGACTTTCGTGAAGATCCGCTTCCCGGCCGCGCTGCCGCACCTGTTCGCGGGCCTGAAGGTCGCGGTCACGCTCGCCGTCACCGGTGCCGTGGTCGGCGAGTTCGTCGGCTCCAACGAGGGCCTCGGCTACGTGATCCTGCAGGCCAACGGCAACATGGACACCCCGATGCTGTTCGCGGGCCTGATCGTCATCTCCGTCGTGGGCGTCCTGCTCTTCCTGCTGCTCGACCTCGCCGAAAAGCTGCTGCTGCCGTGGCACGCCAGCCGGCGCGGCGCCGCCGTCACCACCCTTCTCGCGAAAGGCTGATCGATGAGGAAGCTGCTCGCAGGTCTGCTCCCCGCACTACTGGCGATCACCGCCTGCGGTGGGGGCGGCGGCACGACGTCCGGGTCCGGCGGTGAGGCCCGTGAGGTCACGCTGACCCTCAACTGGTACCCGTACGGCGAGCACGCGCCGTTCTACTACGGGGTCAAGCAGGGCATCTACGACAAGCACGGCATCAAGCTGAAGATCCAGGCGGGCCAGGGCTCCGGCAAGACCGTGACAGCCACCGGCGCCGGCCAGACCGACTTCGGCTGGGCCGACACGTCCGCGCTCGCCACGGCCGTCGAACAGGGCGTGCCGGCCAAGAGCATCGGCGTGTTCCTGCAGACCACCCCGGCCTCCGTGCAGTTCTTCACCGACAAGAACATCAAGTCGCCCTCGGACCTGAAGGGCAAGTCTGTCGCCACCACCGCGGGCGACGCGCTGACGAAGACGTTCCCGGCGTTCCTGAAGCAGAACGGCATGCAGGAGTCCGACGTCTCGATCCAGAACATCGACCCGGCGGGCAAGATGGCCGCGGTCATCTCGAACCGCACCGACGTGCTGCTCGGGTTCGCGTCCGACCAGGGCCCGACCATCAAGGAGAAGGCGGGCAAGGACGTCGGCTACCTGCGGTTCTCCGAGTTCGGCCTCAACTACTTCAGCAACGGCCTGCTGACGTCGAAGTCGATGCTGCAGAAGGACCCCGAGCTCGTTCGCAAGATGGTCGCGGCCACGCAAGAAGCCTGGGCGGAGGCCGAGAAGTCACCGGAGGCCGCAGCCGAGTCGATGAAGGGCGCCGCCGAGCAGCTGCCGTCACCGACCGTCGTGCTGGAGCAGTTCAAGACGACGCTGACTCTTCTGCACACCGACGCCACCAAGGGCAAGGCGCCGGGCGTCAACTCGGTGGACGACTGGAAGAAGACCATCGACACCTTCCAGAAGACCGGCATCATCAAGGAAGCGTCCGAACCGTCCGCGTACTGGGAAGAAAGCGTGGCACCCAAGGGATGACCGGCACCTTGACGACTCCCGCCGTCTCGATCGACGACGTATCCGTGCGCTTCCAGTCGAAGCGCGCGGAGGTGACCGCGATCCAGCAGGTCTCACTGGACGTCGCACCGGGCGAGTTCGTGTCCATCGTCGGCCCCTCAGGCTGCGGCAAGTCGACGCTGCTCAAATTGGTGTCCGGCCTGCTGAAGCCGTCGTCGGGCACCGTGACGCTGCTGGGCTCCCAGGTGAACGGCCCGCGCCACGACATCGGCTTCGTGTTCCAGCGAGCCGCCTTGCTGGAATGGCGTTCGGCACGCCGCAACATCCTGCTGCAGGCCGAGATGCGCGGCATGAACGCGGCCGAGGCGGGCAGACGCGCCGACGAGCTCATCGAGATGACGGGCCTGTCCGGCTTCGAGAACGCCCTGCCGCACGAACTGTCCGGCGGCATGCAGCAGCGCGTGGCGTTGTGCCGTGCGCTGCTGCACCAGCCGCGCGTGCTGCTGATGGACGAACCGTTCGGCGCGCTGGACGCGTTGACGCGCGAGCAGATGAACGTCGAGCTGCACCGGGTGTGGCGAGAGACCGGCACGACCGTGCTGCTGGTGACGCACTCGATCGCCGAGTCGGTGTACCTCGCCAACCGGGTGATCGTGCTGACGCAGCGGCCTGCGGTGGTGCACGAGGTGATCGAGGTGGACCTGCCTGGGAGTCGGGAGTACACGGCGACGATGGCTCGGCCGGAGTTCGCTTCGGCGACGGCTCGGATTCGGGACCTGTTGGGGGCGGCGACAGGGCGGGAGTGAGGGGCGCGGCAGGGGTGGTGCGGCTGTCGGGTTCGGGACAGGCCTGGCGGCCCTGCCCGCAGCGCCACCACGCCGCTGCCCGCAGCACCCCTGCTGGTGCACCCAGCGCCACCAGCAGGGGGTGTACGCAGCACGCCACGCCGGTGCCCGCCCCGCCCCCAACGGGGTTGCCCGCAACGCCCCGCGCCGTTTGCCCGCAACGCTCACGCCGTTGCCCGAAGCGGCCCCCGCCGTTGCCCCCAGCACCTCACGCCGCTGCCCAAGTGCCGCATGCCCCTGCCCGCAGCACCCCACACCATTGCCCGCGCCACCCCCAACGGGGGTTGTAACACCTCTATTAGCTGGGTAGCGTCCGAGTTCCGCCGCGTTGGAAAGCGCTTTCCGTCGCCGTGCCGGGGCACGGCCTGGCCCACAGGGTGGTGGGGATGTACCGACGCTTGTCCCGTTTGGCCATAACAACATTAGTGCTCTCCACGCTGTTCGTGCCCACAGCGGCAGCGCAGCAGGACGTGCCGATCGCCGACCCGCTGCCGACACCGGGCCCGTCCGGCATCGGCCTGGAGCTGACCGAGGTCGCGCAGCTGCCGAAGTCGCAGCCCGTGCCGCCACCGACCGACACCAGGCTGGTGCGGTACAACAGGATCAACTACCTCGGCGAGGTGCCGGACGGGTCGGGCCGGCTGTTCGTGCCCGACATGAACGGCAAGCTCTACCTGCTGGACAACGGGGTCCAGCACGCGTTCCTCGACCTCGGGGCGGCGGTCGGCCCGGACTTCCACACCCACAGGGGTCTGGGCAGCGGGTTCGGGTTCGCCGCGTTCCACCCGGACTTCCGGCGCAACGGCAAGTTCTACACCGTGCACACCGAGACCGGGTCCGCGCTGACCACCAAGAAGCCGGACCTGCCCTCGCCCAGCGCCGACGAGGTGCACGGCGTGATCACCGAGTGGACGGCCTCGGACCCGCGCGCGGACGTGTTTGCCGGCACGCGGCGCGAACTACTGCGGGTCGGGTTCGCGTCGTTCATCCACGGGTTCCAGGAGATCGGCTTCAACCCGACGGCGCGGCCGTGGGACGAGGACCACCACCTGCTCTACATCGCGTCCGGTGACGGTGGCATCGGCTATTCGACGACCTTGCCGCAGGACCTGAAGCTGCCGCAGGGCAAGATCCTGCGCATCGACCCCGCCGGCACGAACGGCGTCAATGGCCAGTACGGCGTGCCGCGCTCGAACCCGTTCGTCAACGACGACGCGCTGGGGGAGATCTACGCGTACGGCATGCGCGACCCGTACCGCTTCAGCTGGGACCCGGTGACGCGCCGGATGTTCATGGGGCACATCGGCGAGAAGGCCGTGGACTCGGTGTACGAGGTCCGCAAGGGTGCCAACCTGGGCTGGAGCGAACGCGAGGGCATCTGGGAGTACCGGCGCGGCGACCCGTCGTGCGGGGTGTTCCCGCTGCCCGCGGACGACGCGAAGTACGGCTTCACCTACCCGGTGACGGCGTTCGACCACAACCGCACCTCCGCCCAACGGCCGTGCGCGGACAGCGGGAACGCGTTGATGGGCGGCTTCGTCTACCGCGGTTCGAAGATCCCTTCGTTGCGCGGCAAGTACATCTACGGCGAGGGCGTCAAGGGGCTGCTCTACGTCGCCGACGAACGCGAGATGCGCGCCGGTCGGCCGATGGCCGTCTCGCGCGAGCTGATGGTCTACGCGAACGGGCAGCTCACGACGATGAAGGCGTTGGTCGGTGACCCGAACCGCGTCGACCTGCGCTTCGGTCAGGACGCCGCCGGTGAGCTCTACGTGCTGGCCAAGGCGAACGGCAAGATCTGGAAGGTGACGGGCGCCCGCGCCTTCGCCTCCTGCCGCGCCGGTCACGACTTCGTCCTGGGAGCGACTCAGGCGAGTTCGTGGCAGCCGGTGACGCCGGCGCTGTGGCAGTTCCCCGGACGTGAGGTCGTGCTGGCCGAACCCGGTGTCGCGCGTCCCGGCCCGCGCCGCCCGTTCGAGTACGCGGTGCTGTCGAAGGGACCGGCGTTCGGCTCGGTCCAGGTCGACGCCTCGGTGCGGCTGGACACGCCCGTCGCGGAGTCCAACCGGGACGTGATCATCGTGTTCGGCCACCGCTCCGACACCGAGTTCTACTACGCGCACCTCTCGTCGGACAACAAGATCTACCCGCACAACGGCATCTTCGTCGTCAACAACGCCGACCGCCTGCGCCTCGACCACCAGTGGGACGCCGTGCGCTCGGTCGGGGCACCTCCTGCCGTCACCGACACGGCGTGGCATCGCGTGCGGGTCAAGCATTGTGCGGACAGCGGGGAGATCGCCGTCTACGTGGACGGCTCGCCGTACCCGCAGATGACCGCCGCGGACAAGACGTTCGCCTCGGGTCGTGTCGGCTTCGGCTCGTTCGACAACGTCGGCAGGCTCCGCGACCTGCGCGTGCAGGGCAAGGGCATCCGATGAGGGCGGCCGTTCTCGGAGTCACCGCGGCTCTTCTCCTGGGACTGGCCGCGCCTGCTCAGGCGTTCGGCCCGGTGCTGCCATCGCTGTCCCGCAACCTGGTGTCGTACTACGACTTCGAACACCCGGTGCGCGGCGACAAGGCCCTGGAACAGGACAGGGGCCGCTCGGGTACGCCGCTGCGACTGATCAACGGCGGCGCGGACATGCGCGTGCGCGACGGGGTGTCCAGCCGGACTTCGGTGCAGCTGGGCCAGATCAACCCCGCCACAGCAGGCAACGACGACTGGAAGGCCGGTCTGTACAGCGAAACCGGCGTGCCCTCGCTGAGAGCGTTCAACGGCACGCGCCAGGCGTCGATCCTGGGCTGGGTGAAGATGACGGGCCAGAACCCGGCCCCGAACTCGAACACCGCCGACCCGGCGGACCTCTACAACGCGATCGGCCTGGCCGGCGTCCTGACCGGCGACTCCAACGGCCACGCGGTCCGTGCGCTGCTGGAGCTGATCCAGGTCGGTGGCGAACTGAAGCTGGTGGCACTCGCGCGAAGGATCGACGGCGGTGACTCGCAGACGTTCGCCGCCACCGAACCGTGGCAGGAGCTGTTGCCGCAGAACGAATGGGTGCACCTCGCGGCGACGTTCGACTTCGACACCGGCGCGATGGCGTTGTACCGCAACGGAAGGCCGCTCGACGGCAGCTACGTCACCGCCGGTGACCCGTGGAAGCTCGAAGGTGAACCGGAACCCGACCTCGCGTCGGCCACGGACCCGCGCGGCTACAAGATCGGCGGCAGCTACCCGCAGAACACCCGCGAGAACAACCCCTGCAACTGCCGGATGGACAGCCTGATGTTCCTGGACCGGGCTGTCCATCCGCGGGAGGTGAACCTCCAGTACCGCTGGTCGAGCTAGTCGAACACCGTCACGCCCTGGGCGGCCGGCTGCATCGTCCCGACCTTGGCCTCGCTCACCTTGAGCTTGGTCAGGTCGGCGATCGGCTGGCCGTCCGTCCCGATGAACGTCACCTTCACCGGCGTCATCCCCGGCAGTTCGGCCGTCATCTCGTTGATGGCGAACGAGTTCGCGTCGTTCTCCACGTCGAGCAGCACGCCGGCGAACGCCGTCTGGCCCGGCTGCAGCGTGATCGACGGGCCCTCTCCCGGCACGAGCTTCTGCTCGACCGGGATGGCGGCGGGCTCGTTCGCGGGGTTGGTGAAGGCGAGCTTCGGCCAGCCCTGGAACGTGATCGGCGCGCCGCTCTGGTTCGTCGCGGTGAGCAGGCCCAGGCCGGGCTTGCCCTGCATGGTCAGCTCGGCCTTCACCGCGGCCTGCTGCTTGTCGCCTGAAGAAGCAGAGGAAGCGGAGGCGGCGGACGTGGGTGTGGCCGAGCCGGTTGTGGACGCAGCCTGACCCTGGGGCGCGGAGCTCGACGTTCCGCAGGCCGTGGCGCCGACCGCGAGAACGGCGGCGAGGATCGTGAGACGCATGCGTGGACCCCTTACCGGTGGATCGTGTTGATCTCCATCGAATAGCCAGGTGCAGGGGTCCCGCAAACCAGCACCGCTCGATCGTGTGTCAGAGAGTGGCGAGCCTCACCGCCTTGGCCATCGCCTCGAACCCCTTGTCACCGGGGTGCAGGTGGTCGCCCTCGTCGTAGTCCGGCCTGATCCGCTGCGGGTCCGCCGGGTCGCGGATGACCTGGTCGAAGTCGACCACGGCGTCGAAGTCGCGGCTGGTCCGGATGAACGCGTTGACGGTCTGGCGGACCTGCTCCAGCTCCTCGGTGTAGCTGTTCCAGCCCTTGAACGGCGTGATCGTCGCGCCGACGACCCGCAGGCCGCGGTCGTGGGACCGAGAGGCGATCTGCTTGAGCGCCGCGATGATCTTGGCCGGGTCGGTCTGGTGCGGGGTCTGCTGGATGTCGTTGATGCCCTCGAACACGATCACCGTGCGGACGCCGGACTGGGTGAGCACGTCTCGGTTCAGCCTGGCCAGGGCGTTGACGCCGGCACCGCCGCCGTCGAGCAGGAGCCGGTTGCCGCTGATACCGGCGTTCAGCACGCCCAGGCGCTTGTTGACGCGGTCGGCGAGCTGGTCGGGCCAGCGCAGGTTCGCGCCGAACGTGGAGTTCGCGCCGTCGGTGATCGAGTCACCGAGCGCCACCACGCTGCCCTGCAACGTCGACGACCGAACGTCGACGCCCGAGACGTAGTGCCAGTTCGTGGTGCGTTCGCGGAACGCGAGGGCGGACTCGTCGGTCGTGTGGTTGCCGTCGCGGGTGAAGTACGAGTTCTGCATGGTCAGGTTGTGATAGGTGACCGGGCCGCCGGGCTCGGGCGTGTAGACGCTCACCAGCAGGTCCGAGTCGGCCGGGACGGTGAGGGCCACGCCGTCGCTGACCACGTCGGCGCCGGGCGGGGCGGTGATGGCCTGCGAGCCGCCGAACGTCAGGGTGCGCACGGTGCCGGGTAGCGCCAGGGGTGTGTCCGGGCCGGCCGCGCGGGCGACCGTGACCTGGCTGAACAGCACGGGAGTGCGGCCGAACGCGTTGGAGAGCCGGACGCGGATCTCCTTGCCGCCCGCGCTGACGTGCACGATGTTGCGGATCGTGAAGTTCACATAACCGTTGTCGGTGCCGGGCACGGCCGAGGACGGTGCGGCCGCCCACGTGCCGACCCATCTGGGAGGTGCGGCCTGTGCGGGGGAGGCCGCGGCCACGAGCAACGCCACTGCCAGCAGAAAGCGCGTCATGTCCTCGACCTTGGCAGCGCTCCCACACGTCCGGTATCCGCCGATCTTCGGTTCTATGCTGGCGTGCGTGTGGAACGGGGCCGAGTACCAGCGCAGGTTCGACTCTCTCGCCGAGTCCGGGATGGACGTGCACGGGGAGGCGACGTTCGTGCGCGCGTTCGCGCCCTCGTCCGTGCTGGACGCCGGGTGTGGCACGGGCAGGGTCGGGATCGAGCTCGCGAGGCACGGCATCGAGGTGGTCGGGGCAGACCTCGACGAGTCGATGCTCGCCTACGCGCGCAAGCAGGCGCCGGACATCACGTGGGTGCGGTCCGATCTGGCCGAACTGGATCTGGGGCGCACGTTCGACGTCGTCGTGATGGCGGGCAACGTGCCGCTGTTCACCCCGCCCGGCACGCAGGCCGCGCTCGTCGCGGGCGTCGCGAGGCACGTCGGGAACGTCCTGATCGCCGGGTTCAGCCTCGATCGCGGCTACACCGTCGAGGACTACGACGAGCACTGCGCCCAGGCCGGGCTCACGCTGGTCGAGCGGTTCGCGACCTGGGACCGCAAACCGTTCGAGGGCGGCGACTACGCGGTCACGGTGAGCCGGTACGCCTGAGCCGCCGCCTCGACGAAGTCGCGGGTGAGCGGGTCGTCGCGCGTCCACGCGATCACGACGGGGCTGGGCGCCATGTCGGTCAGCGGCACCACCACGAGCCCGTCCAGGTCGTGGCCGAGCGGGGCCAGGCCCACGGAACCGTTCCACAGCACGGACTGCACGCACTCCTGCACCGCGCGGACGGTCGGGCCGCTGCGGGGTTTGCCGCCGTTCCAGTAGTTCCGCCACACCTCGTCGGTGCCGTCCGGGAACTGGAACCAGTCGCGGCCGTCCAGGTCGTCGGTGGTGATCTGCCCGCGGGCGGCGAGCGGGTCGTCCGGCCGCAGCACCGCGCCGACCGGATCCCGGTGCAGGACAAGGGTTTTCAGGCCGCTGTCGTCGAACGGTCCGCGCGTCAGCGCGACGTCGACCTGGCCGGTGCGCAGGCCGCACGTGGGGTCGGTCAGGTCGGTCTCCCGCACGCGGATCTCGACGTCCGGGTGCCTGAGCCGGAACGCTGCGGCGAGTCCGGCGGCGTGGTCGCCGAGCATGCCGACGGTGATCGTGGTGCGCGCGAGCTTGGCGCGGATGCGGTCGGCGTGCTCCAGCAGCGCCTTCGCCTCGGCCAGCAGGACGTGGCCCGCGTCGGTCAGCGCGACGCCGGCGGGGGAGCGGTGCAGCAGCGTGGTGCCGAGGTCGTTTTCAAGGTGCTTGATCGCCCGGCTGAGCGGCGGCTGGCTCAGGTGCAACCGGCGTGCGGCGCGGCCGAAGTGCAGCTCCTCGGCGACCGCGACGAAGTAGCGCAGGGTCCGCAGCTCCATGATCAGGCACGATACTCGCGCGGTATCGGGTGTGCGCACTTGGTCTTGGACGCACGGCACGCCTCGGCGGTGGAGTGGGGACATGAACCTCCCCGACCCCGTGGTCCACACCTCAGGCGCCGTCGAAGTCGCCCCGGACGTCCTGGTCATCCCCAACGAGCACGTCGGCCTGGTGCCCAACATCGGGATCATCGGCGGCACCGAGGCCGTCCTCGTGGTGGACACGGGACTCGGCCGCACCAACGCGTCGGACGTGCGCGCGTTCGCCGAGGAGGTGGCGCGCGGCCGGCGGATCCACCTGACGACGACGCACTTCCACCCCGAGCACGCGTTCGGCGCGTCCGCGTTCGAGAACTACGTGGTGAACCGCGCGCAGGCGGAAGACCTGCGCCGCAAGGGATCCGGCTACCTGGAGATGTTCCGCGGCTTCGGAGGGGCGGTCGCGCAACGGCTGGCCGACGTCGAGGTGCCGGTGCCGGACGAGGTGGTCGACGGCGTCCACGTGCTCGACCTGGGCGGCCGGACGGTGCTGCTGCGGCCTACCGGGCGCGGGCACACGCTGGGCGACCAGGTCGTCGAGGTGCCGGACGCGGGCGTGCTGTTCACCGGCGACCTGGCCGAGACCGGGCAGTTCGCGATCTTCCCGTGGTTCCCGCCGCACGACACCGACGTCTCCGGCCTCGCGTGGATCGCGGTGCTGGACGGGTTGATCGCGTCCGGACCCCGGATCGTGGTGCCGGGGCACGGGTCGGTGGGCGGCGTGGGGGTGTTGCAAGGAGTTCGGGACTACCTGGGGGAGCTGCGGGACGAGACGTGGCGGCGGCGCGACTCCGCGACGGGCCTGGACGAGATCGTCGCCGAGGTGCGGGCGGTGCTGGTCGGGCGGCATCCGGAGTGGACCGGGCAGGAGTGGATCGAGCCCGGCGTGAGCTGCCTCTGCGCAGAGCAACCCGCTCGATAACTTCAGTGTTGACTAAAGATAGTCGTCACCGAGGCGCTCGCGGATGACCTTCTTGGGCACGCACATGACCCACGCCCCGATGACGAGCTCGGTCATCTCCTCGACGTCGAGCTCGGCCATCGAGGCGTGCACCCACTGGAAGCGCATGTCGGACTGGCTCGGGAACGCGAACTTGACCGGGTCGCTCGCGACGAGCGCCTCCCGTTCCTCGCGCGGGTAGCCGAGGCCCAGCACCGTCTCGTCGCGGGACAGGGCCGCGTAGACGATCTGGCCCACGCGGAACTTCACGCGGTCCCGGATGAGGTGCTCGGTGGTGCGCGGCAGCGTCTGGGCCACGGCGCGGATGTCGGCGACGGTCACCATCGGACCATCCTGCCGCACGCGACCGGTGAAAGGAGTTACTTCAGGCAAATTCGGCAAACCGCCGTGAATCGGACAATAGTGATCAAGAACGCTTTCGTTCTTCAATCATTTCGTCACGGCGGTTGCGTCTCAATTCGAATTTGCGTGGTCAACGAAAGGGGCCTGAAGACCGCTTTTCGCCAGTAGTTGGCAGCTGCTTGACCTGCGTGTACGCCCTTCCGGGCGCGGAGTCGGCCCGGTGGCGTCCCGAATGGTTCGGCGGGAATATTTCTGGCCGATGAGAGCGCGGCCACACTCCACTTCCCCATTTCACCCGATCGGGTGAAAAGTAACTTCATGAACATCAAGCGGTCACTTCCGGCTGTTCTTCCGCTCGTGCTCACCGCGGCCTTCTTCGCGGGTGGTCCTGCCGAGTCGGCGACGCCGAAGCAAAGCCCCGTCAACGTCACGCCGAACGCGATCCGGTTCGACCCGCACGCGCCGAAGCTCGACGTCTCCTACGGGCACTCCGCGCTGGAGCTGAAGTACATCCGCAAGGACACGGCCGACGACAACGGCTGCACGATCCGCAACCACGAGGAGACCGAGGAAGCCGAGGTCGAACCGGGCGCGGGTCACGTCACGGTCGCCGGCACGAGATACGACCTGGTCCAGTTCCACTTCCACACGCCGTCCGAGCACCAGTTCGGCGGCCGCACCACGCCGCTCGAGATGCACCTCGTGCACCGCAGCGCCGCCGGCAAGTTACTCGTCGTCGGCGTTCCGCTGGTCGTCGGCTCGCACTCGGTCGTGGACGACGTGCTGGCCAGGCTCTCGCCGGAGTGCGGGGCGCCGGTCGACATCTCGCCGATCGACCTCAACCGGCTGCTGCCGTCGGGTCACCACACGCTGCACTACACCGGCTCGCTCACGACGGCGCCGTTCACCGAGGGCGTCGAGTGGTACCTCACCGGTGAGCAGCACGTGACGGCCGCGACCATCGCGCGCTTCAAGGGCCTGTTCACGGCGGGCAACGCCCGTGCGACGCAGCCGCTCAACGGGCGCACGCTGGTGGACGTCCCGCGCATCTGAGGTCGTCACCGAAGCGAAGGCCGGTCCCGGCGCTGGGACCGGCCTTCTTCGCGTCCGAGGGCCGCGTGACGCGCTTCACCGATTCACGAGTCGCATGCAATTGCCCGCGTGTGCAACTATTGCCCACGCCGACAACCTACGACTTCAAGGACTGTGTGACATGCCTGTCGCTCTGCTCGCCCTCGCGATCAGCGCCTTCGCCATCGGCACGACCGAGTTCGTGATCATGGGGCTGCTGCCCGAGGTGGCGACCGACCTCGGCGTCTCGATCCCGAGCGCGGGTCTGCTGATCTCCGGCTACGCGCTCGGCGTGGTGATCGGCGCGCCGTTGCTGACCGTGCTCGGGGGACGCCTGCCGCGCAAGAAGATGCTGCTCGGACTGATGGTGCTGTTCATCGCGGGCAACCTCGTCTCGGCGCTCGCGGACACCTACGGCGTGCTCATGAGCGGGCGCGTGATCGCGGCGCTCGCGCACGGCGCGTTCTTCGGCATCGGCTCGGTCGTCGCCGCTGACCTCGTTGCGCCGCAACGCAGGGCGAGCGCCATCGCGTTGATGTTCACCGGTCTGACCGTGGCGAACGTTCTGGGCGTGCCGATGGGCACGGCGCTCGGCCAGGCGCTGGGCTGGCGCTCGACGTTCTGGGCGGTGACCGCGCTCGGCGTGATCGGCCTGCTCGGCATCGTCTTCCTGGTGCCGAAGCAGGAAGCGCAGCAGAGCAACTTGCGCAGCGAACTCGCCGTGTTCCGCAACCCGCAGGTGCGGCTCGCACTGCTGATGACCGCGTTCGGCTTCGCGGGCGTCTTCGCGTCGTTCACCTACATCGCGCCGATGATGACCGAGGTCGCGGGCTTCTCTTCCGGTGCCGTGACGTGGCTGCTGGTGCTGTTCGGCGTCGGCCTGTTCGCGGGCAACCTGCTCGGCGGCCGGGCGGCGGACCGGTCGGTGATGAAGAGCATCGTCGTCATCCTGATCTCGCTGGCCGCCGTGCTGACGGCGTTCGTGTTCACCGCGCACTCGCCGGTGCTCGCCGCCATCACGATCGTGCTGTTCGGCGCGGCCGGGTTCGCGACCGTGCCGCCGTTGCAGATGCGGGTCATGCAGACCGCGGAGGGCGCGCCCGCGCTGGCGAGCGCGGCGAACATCGCGGCGTTCAACCTCGGCAACGCCGCCGGCGCGTGGCTCGGCGGTCTCGCGATCGAGCGCGGTCTCGGCTACACCTCGCCGAACTGGATCGGAGCGCTGCTCGCGGTCGGCGGTCTGGTGGTGGCGGGCGTGTCGGTATTCCTCGACCGGCGTGTGAGCATCGGCACCGGTCGCGGGTCTTCTGAAGCGCGTCAGAAAGACCGTAAAGTGGTTCCAGTAGCTAACTAGTCCGCCGCTACTACAGCCATGGGGAAGCCTTGAACACCACCCGCGCCATGACCGCTCTCGCGCTCGGCGGGTTCGGCATCGGTACGACCGAGTTCGCGACGATGGGCCTGCTGCCCCAGATCGCCGAGACCTTCGGCATCCCCGACTACGAGGCCGGACACGCGATCAGCCTCTACGCGGCCGGTGTCGTCGTCGGCGCGCCGCTGATCGCCGTGCTCGGCGCCAAGCTGCCGCGCAAGGGCATGCTGATCGGCCTGATGCTCGCGGTGGCCCTGGGCAACGGCCTGTCGGCCGCGGCCCAGGACAAGACGTTGCTGCTCCTCGCACGGTTCGTCGCCGGACTGCCGCACGGCGCGTTCTTCGGCATCGCGGCCGTGGTCGCCGCCACGCTCGTTGCTCCTGAACGGCGCGGCACGGCCGTTGCGCGCGTGATGGTCGGTCTGACCGTGGCGAACCTCGTGGGCGTGCCTCTCGCGACGGCGGCGGGGCAGCAGATCGGCTGGCGCACGGCGTACCTGGCGGTCGCGGTGATCGCCGTGATCACCGCGCTGGCCATCGCAGCCTGGGTGCCGAGGGTGCCGAAGGTGGAGGGCGCGTCGATGAAGGGCGAGGTCCGCGCGTTCGGGCGTCCGACGGTCTGGTTCGCGATCTTCACCGGCATGATCGGCTTCGGCGGCATGTTCGCCGTCTACTCCTACGTCGCCCCGCTGACGACCGAGGTCGCCGGGCTGTCGCAGAGCGCGGTGCCGTGGATCCTCGCGGTGTTCGGGCTCGGCATGACGCTCGGCGCGACGTTCGGCGGCCGGTTCGTGGACCGGTCGGTGACAGGCTCGGTGTTCGGCGGCCTGATCGCGGTCTGCGTGATCCTGGTGCTCTTCGGGCTGACCGCGAGCATCCCGGTGTTCCTCTTCGTCTTCCTGTTCCTGCTGGGCTTCACCATCCAGATCCTCGCGGCCGCGCTGCAGATCAGGCTGATGGACGCCTCGCCTGACGCGCCGTCGCTCGCGGCCTCGTCCAACCACTCGTCGCTCAACGTCGCGAACGGCGCGGGCGCGTGGCTCGGCGGTCTCGCGATCGCGGCGGGCTGGGGTTACACCTCGACGGCGTGGGTCGGCGTGGCGCTGTCGCTGGCCGGTCTGGCGATCGCGGTGGCGTCGGTGCTCTACGAACGGCGTGCTTTGACGCGGGAGACCACGAACCAGACGATGGCGATGGCCAGCGCGGCCAGCACCACCGTCGAGACCCAGCCCAGGTAGCGGTCGACGAGCTCGTAGTTGTCGCCGAGCGCGTACCCGGCGAGGATCAGCGCGGTGTTCCACACCAGGCTGCCCGCCGCCGTGTAGAGCGTGAACTTCACGATCGGCATCCCGGACACCCCGGCCGGGATGGAGATCAGGCTCCGCACGACCGGCACCATCCGGCCGATGAACACGGCCTTGTTGCCGTGCTTGTCGAACCACGCGTCGGACTTGTCCACATCGGACGCGGTGACGAACGGGATCCTGTCCGCGACCTTGCGCAGCCGCTCCAGCCCGAGCCACGCGCCCAGTCCGTACAGCACGAGGGCGCCGACGACGGACCCGGCCGTGGTCCAGAGGATCGCGGCGATCAGCGAGATCTTGCCCTGGCCGGCCGTGAACCCGGCCAGGGGGAGGATCACCTCGCTCGGGACCGGCGGGAACACGTTCTCCAGTGCGACCGCCAGTCCGGCGCCGGGTGATCCCAGCGCCTCCATGAGCTTCGTGATCCATTCCATGGTTGTCGAATTACCCGTTTTGCCCGTCACGCACTCATCTGGCCGTCTCAGCGGGTGAGGGGAACGGCGACCGCACCGGCGAACCGCGGGTGCTCCGCCTCGTCGAGCATCGCGGCGGCCACGGTCTCCCGGCTCACGAGCAGTCGCAGGAGGCTCTTCGGGGACGCGTCCAGCCCGACCGTGCGCCTGTCCGGGCTGAGCGGTTTCCTGGCCAGCGGGCCGGCGTGGAAGACCGTGCCTCCCACTTCCAGCACGGTCGCGTCGGACGCCACCTTGTCGGCGATCTCCTCGCCGAGCCCCTTCAGCACCAGGCGGTTGAGGGAACTGGCGACCGGCGCCGACGGGCCCGTTCCGTAGGCGCCCAGCCAGATGACCCTGGCACCCGTCGCCACGGCGGCCCGTGCCCCGGCGACGAGCACGCCCGGCTTGTGCCCCTTCGGCACGCCCAGTCCGGAAAGGACGGTCTCACTGCCCTTGAGCGCCGCCGCGATCCGTTCGTCGTCGAACACGTCCGCGGCGACCCTGGTCAGCAACGGCGAGTCCGGCACGGTGATGCGGCCGGGATCGCGGGCGACGGCCCTGACGGTGTGCCCGCGGTCGAGGGCCTGCCTGGTCAGGGCGAGGCCCGTCGGGCCGGAGGCGGCGAGGACGGTCAGGTGCATCTGGTTCTCCCGGTTCGGTGGTCACCACCGATGCTTCCTGCCGTCGTGGACGCGTGCCTGGGCCAGGCTGTCCCCCGTGGAGGTCGCGGCATACTGGGAGAATGGACCTCCTCCTCGGCGCCGCGGTCCGCGAGTTCCGGGAGAGGACCGCGCCCGGTGACGTCGGCCTGCGCGATCACGGCGTCAGGCGTGCGCCGGGGTTGCGGCGGGAGGAGCTCGCCGAGCTGGCCGGCGTGTCGGAGGACTACCTCAAGCGCGTCGAGCAGGGCCGCCGCCACCCGTCAGCGGACGTCGTGAACGCCCTGGCCCGCGCGCTGCGGTTGCCGGCGGCGGACTACGAACGCCTGTGCGCGCTCGCCGGGTTCGCGCCGACGGCGGGCACCGTGCCCCGAGAGGTGGGCCCGAGCGGCGAACGCTTCCTGCGGCGGATGGGCGGCACCGCGCTGTGCCTGGTCGACGCGACGTGGACGATCGTCGCGTGGACACCCGCGTGGCGGGCCATGTGCCACAACGCTTCGGAGACCGACCCGGCGGGCCGCAACGTCGCCCGGCAGATCTTCACCGGCACGCAGGGCCGCCTCCTGCGCACGGCAGAGGAGGAGACGGAGTTCCGCCGGCTGCTCGTCGACGACCTGCGCGGGGCCTCCCTGCGGTACCCGCGCGACGACGGCCTGGCCGCGCTCGTCGCGGACCTGCGTTCGGCGAGCGAGGTGTTCGACGCGATGTGGGCGACGGCCTCCGCACCTGGTCCCGCCACCGGCCGCGTCGTGCTGGACGACCCGGCGCTCGGGCCGATCGAGATCGACAGCGATGTGGTGGGCCTGCGGGAGAACGACCTGCGCGCGATCGTCTTCACCGCCTCCGAGGGCTCCGCCGACCGTCTCGCGGCCCTGCTCGACCCGCGGGTGGAGACGGATCTCCACCCTGGCTACAGCGCGGGGTCCACGCGCTGACCTGCGCGAATTCCTAGCGTTGACGGCATGAACGCAACCGTCGAGATCGTCCTCATCGCCGCCGCCATCGTCTTCGTGATGGCCCGCAGGCTCATCGGTGAACCCGCCGTCGGCAAACGCCTGCTGCTGCTCCCGGCGATCCTCGGGGTGATCGGCCTGACCCAGGTCGTACCGGACTCGCTGGTGTTCCTGCTGGTCAGCGTGGTGCTGAGCGTGGCGTTCGGCGTGCTGCGCGGGCTCACGATCCGCACCTACGAGCGCGACGGCCTCGTCATGCTGCGCTACACGGCCATGACCGTCGTGCTGTGGGTGGCGAGCATCGCCGCGCGGTTCGCCCTCGGGTTCGTGCTGGCCCCGGCCGCTGCGGGCAACGGGCTGATGCTCGTGGTCGGCGCCGGCCTGCTCGCCGAGGGGCTCGTCGTGATGTCGAAGGCCGTGCGGGTGCGCGGGCAGGTCGTGTGGTCGAAGGGCCGCAACGGCGAACCGCACCGCACGTCGGCGTTCCTCGACTCCTGGCAGGAGAAGGTGCGCGGAACGCGGCATGATTCGTCCCGATGAAGCTCACCGACGAGATGCTCAGGCCGCTGGCGACGCTGGTGCTGTCCGCGGTGACGGTGTTCCAGCTGGCCACCCGGCCGTCGGCCGCGCTGACGTGGGCCCTGACCGCCGTGGTGATCGCCTCGGCGGTCGCGTCGGTGTTCGTGCTCGACCGGCTGCCGGAGCGCGGCCAGATCGCGGTGGCCGGAACGTTCGTGCTGTCCAGCGCCCTCTGTTCGCGTTGGCCCCGTCCACCGCCGGGGTGGCGTTCGTCTTCCTCGCGACCAGCACGGCCGGGCGTCAGCTGGAGTCGCGGCACGTCTCTGTAGCGCTGGCGATCGCGGGTTCGGCGCTCGCGACGATCTCGACGTGGGCGGCCGAAGCCCTGGGCGCCGCCGAGATCCCGCCGTGGTGGCTGGGCCTCACCACCGGTCTGCCGGTGTACTTCGGCCTGGTCCGCCGCGAACGCGCCGCAGCCCAGGCCGCCGCCGAGTACACCGCGGTCCTGGAGGAACGCGGCCGGATCGCGCGCGAGATCCACGACGTGGTCGGGCACTCGCTGTCCGGCATCGCCGTGCAACTGGACATGGCCGACGCCCTGCACGCGGCGGGCAAGGCTCCTGAGGCCAACGAAGCCGTGCTGCGCGCACGAGCGTTGGCCGTCTCCGGCCTGAAGGAGACCCGACGCGCCGTGCACGCGTTGCGAGAGAGCACCTTGCCGTTGTCGGAATCGGTCGCACGGCTAGCGGAGTCGCACGGCGCCCGCTACCGGGTGTCGGGCGGGGGACCGGTGAGCGTCGAGATCGCGCAGACCGTCATCCGCGCCGCGCAGGAGGCCCTGACCAACGCCCACAAGCACGCACCGGGCGCCGACGTGGACGTGCTGCTGGAGCACGAGGCTTCGGTGGTCAGGCTGACCGTGACCGACAACGGGACGCGGCATGCGGAGGGCGACGGGATGGGGCTCGCCGGCATGCGCGAGCGGGCTGCTCTACTGGGAGGAACGCTGTTCGCCGGACCGGACGGTCCAGGGTGGACGGTCAGGATGGAGTTGCCCCGATGATCAGACTGCTGATCGTGGACGACCAGGCCGCCGTGCGCGACGGGCTCGCCGTGATGCTGGACCTCGACCCGGACATCACGGTCGTCGGCACCGCCTCCAACGGCCAGGAAGCTGTTGCGGCGGTGGAAGACCTGACCCCCGAGGTAGTGCTGATGGACCTCAACATGCCCGTCATGGGCGGCGCCGAGGCCACCGGCGTCCTGCGCGCCTCGCACCCGGACCTGCCCGTGGTGGTGCTGACGACGTTCGACGACGACGAGTCGATCCTCGCCGCCCTGCGCGCCGGCGCCCGCGGCTACCTGACCAAGGACGCCGACCGGGCCACGATCATCCAGGCGGTGCGCGGGGCCCACGCGGGCAACGCGATCCTCGACCCCGCTGTGCAGTCACGCCTGCTGGACCTCGCGAGCCGGCGGCCCGTCTCGCCGCCAGGAGTGGACCTCACGTCGCGCGAGCGCGAGGTGCTCGACCTGATCGGGGAGGGGCTGCGCAACGGGGAGATCGCGCGGCGGCTGTTCATCAGCGAGGCGACGGTGAAGACGCACATCAACAACCTGTTCGCGAAGGCGGGGCTGCACACGCGAGCGGACGCGGTGAGGCTGGCGCTGGCTTTGAGGGGGTGAGCGGGAGCTGGGGGCCGGTGCCGCGAGGCTTGCGGGCAGGGCCGGTGGCCGGCAGGTGCGCTTGCAACCGCTGCGCGGCCGCAACTTGCCTCGCACCCGCCGCCTGGGTTCGCCGCCGCCCGCCTCGCCCTCACCGGCGTGGTGCGCGGGCCGGGTGGCCGCCCCCTCCCGCACGGGTCTACCGTTGTTCGCCTTCCCTTCATGGAGGTCGACGGTGCGAGGCGCGATCGCGGCGGGCCACCCGCTCACCGCACAGGCGGGCGCGGCGATGCTGCGCGCCGGGGGCAACGCCGTGGACGCGGCCGTCGCGGCGATGCTCACGTCGTGCGTCACCGAGCCGTTGCTGACCGGGCTCGGGTCCGCCGGGTACATGATGATCGCGCCGGCGGGCGAAACCCCTGTGCTGCTGGACTTCTCGGCCGTGGCGCCGGGGCGTGGCCGCAGCGGCGACCGGGCTCCGCTCGACCCCATCACCGTCCACTTCGGTGACGCGGAGCAGGAGTTCCACGTGGGACCGTCCTCCGTCGCCGCGTACGGGATGCCCGCCGGCGCCGCGAAAGCCGCCGCCTACGGGCGGGCGCCGTTGCACGAACTCGTGGCCACGGCGGTGAAGCACGCGCGTGAAGGCCATCGGGTGAACCGGTATCAGGCATACGTGACGTCGTTGCTGCTGCCGCTCGCCCAGAGCGCAGGTCTCAACGCCCTCGAAGAAGGCGAACTCCTCGTCCAGCCCGAGGTCGCCGAAGCCCTCGAACGGCTCGGCGAAGACGGCGCGGAGCCGTTCTACCGGGGCGACATCGCGACGGCGGTCACCGACTGGATCGGAAGCAGGGGCGGCGACCTCACGCGGCACGACCTCGAAGCCTACGAAGCCGCGGCCAGGGAACCCCTGCACGTCCGGCACCGGAACCGGGACGTCCACACGAACCCGCCACCCGCGGCGGGCGGGGCGTTGCTGACGCAGATGCTGGAGGCGTTGCCGGACGACCCCTCGCAGCAGGACCTGATCCGGGCGCTGGCCACGCCGAAGACGCACCTCAACCGGCTCGGCTCCACCACACACATCTCCGTGCTCGACGCGGACGGCACGGCGTGCAGCGTCACGACCACGAACGGCGCCGGCTCCGGGATCTCGATCGCCGGGGTGCACCTCAACAACATGATGGGGGAGGAGGACCTGTCGCCCGACGGGTTCTTCAGCCACGCGCCCGGTGACCGGTTGCCGTCGATGATGGCGCCGACCGTCGTGACGAACGACGGCCAGGCGGCGCTCGTGCTCGGCAGCGCCGGGTCGAGCCGGATCTGCGGCGCGATCCTGCAGGTGCTCGTGAACGTCCTCGACCGCGGCATGCCCGCGCAGGACGCCGTCGACGCGCCCCGCATGCACCTGAGCGGGGACCACCTCCACGTCGAGCCGGGAATTCGACCGGAAAGTGAATTGCCGGTCACGCGGTTCCGCGCGCCGAACATGTTCTTCGGTGGCTGCCAGGTGGTCGAAATGACCGGATCGGGGCTGCTCAGGGGTGGTGCAGATCACCGTCGCGACGGCGCTGTCGTCGTCGTGTGAGATGTTGCCCGCATAATGGGATATCGAGTTTCCTGATTCGCGGATCAACGAGCACGATGAACGGGTGACGGCACTCAGCGAGAGAAGATCCTCGCCGCTCCTGTCCCGTACTTTCCTCCAACTCTCCGTCATCAGCGTCGTGTCGGGCGTGTCGATGGCGTTCGCGCTGCCGTTCGGCTCGCTGTTCCTCACCGAAGAGATCAAGGTCTCGCCGTTCCAGCTCGGCTTCTTCCTGATCGTGAGCCCGGTCGCGCAGGTCGTGGCGAGCACGGTCATGGGCAGGCTGTCGGACGGCCGGGTGCAGCGCCGGTACCTGCTCGCCGCGGGCGGTGTCGCCGGCGCGGTCGGGTACGGCCTGTTCGCCGTGCTGCGCGACTACTGGTTCCTGCTCGGCACGTCCGTGGTGTTCATCGCGCTCACGGGCGCGCTTCTGCCGCAGCTCTTCGCGTACGGCCGTCAGGTCTCACAAGGGCCGTCGATGGTCGTCAGCGTCCTGCGCACGCTGCTGTCGGTCGCGTGGGTCGCCGGACCGCCGGTGGCCGCGCTGCTCGTCGCGAAGACCGGCTGGGTCGGCCTCTTCGCCTCCACCGCGATCCTCCAGCTCGGCGTCGCGGCACTCGCCCTCGCGCTCCCGGTGCCGCCCGCCCAGACCGAAGAGCAGGCCGAGGAGGAAGAAGCCGCAGGGCCCGCGCGCGGCAACATGGTGGTCGTCTCCGCGGCTTTCCTGTTCCTGCAAGGGGCCGTGGCGCTCGCGGTGAGCGGCCTGCCGCTGTTCATCACGACCGAACTGCGGGGCACGGCCGGTGACGCCGGGCTCGCGATGGGGCTGTGCGCGGCGCTGGAGATCCCGATGATGCTGTGGTTCGGGTCGCTCGCGAACCGGATGTCGCAGCACCGGCTGGTGGTCATCGGCGCGGCGATCTCGTTGAGCTACCACGGGTTGATGCTGTTCACCGACTCCGTGTGGCACGTGATGGCCGCGCAGGTCCTGCACGCCACGGTGATCTCGTTGATCATGGGCGTCGGCATCACGTACTTCCAGAGCCTCGACCCCGCCCGGCCCGGCCACGCCACGACGATGTTCAGCAACACCCAGATCGTCGGCAGCATGGTCGCGGGCGCGTTGCTCGGTGTCTCCCAGGGGCTGGGTTTCCGCTGGGTCTACGGCTTCAGCCTCGCCATGTGCGTGTGCGGGCTGGTGCTGCTCCTGGTCGCGGGCAGGCTCACTGCACCGTCGAGGCGGTGATCTTCGGCTTCTCGCCGGTGCCGAGGTAGAAGATCCCCTTGACGGTCTCGAAGCCGAGGCTGGGGTTGCGGCGCAACGTGGAGCCCTCGACCGACATCGAGCCCGACCTGTCGTTGCTGACGAAGAACACCGCGCCGCCGCCCTCGTTGGCCTGGTTGTCCTCGACGAGCGTGCCGGCGAGCCGCAACGTGAACCTGTTGCCGTCGTTGTAGATCGCGCCACCGCTGCCGCCGCCCGGCGTCCCACCGCGAGCCGGGTTGGCGCCGCGGCCGACGGCCTTGTTGTTCCTCATCAGGCTGTTGAGCACGACCCAGGACGCGCCGATGCTGCTCAGCGCCCCGCCGTTGGAGCACACGCCGCCCTCGAACGTGCTGCCGGTGACGAAGACGGGCCCGTCGTCGGCCGCCGGTGCCACGCGGATCGCGGCACCGCCGAGGTCGGGACCGTCCGCGTCGCAGGTGTTGCCGGTGAAGCGGGAGTTCACGACCTTGAGCTGGCCGCGCCGCACGATGATCGCGCCGCCACCGCCTCCGTCGGCCTTGTCGCCGGTCGAGTCACCGTCGGCGAGGGTGATGTTCTGGACCACCAGGCGCGGCCCGCCCTGGTCGAGCACGCGGCGCTTTCCCTGACCGCTCAACGTGATCCGGCCACCGCCGTCGAGGACCGTCCTGGTGCGGACCTTCGCGGTCGCGGCCAACGGGATCGTGTGCGGCCGCGGCCCGCAGTCGAAGGTGACGACCCCGCCCGCGGCGACCGCGTCGACCACGGCCTGCGACGTGCAGCTCGCGGGCGTGCCGGTGCCGACCACGCGGGTGGGCTTCGAGGTGTCCTCGGCGGCGGCCTCTGCCGGGACCGCGGCGGTGCCGGCCGGGTTGCCGAACTTCGCGACCGGCGGGGGAGCGACGCTGCTGCTCGGCGGCGGACTCGTCACGACGGTGACGGTCTGGGACGTCGAGGTCACCGGTAATCGCGGTGCGGCGACGGGAGAACCGGGGATCGCCGTGCCGCAGCCCGCCACGAGGGCGGCGAGCAGCACGACGGCCTGTCTGGCGGAGGGCATGGCGGGCACCCTAGGTGCGGGAGGGTGGCTTGGCCACCACCGTCCGCTCGAAAAGGCAGCGAGATCAAGGCGTTCTGCAGGCGTTTCCTCCTCGTGACACGCCGGACCGGAACAAGATCCGGTTGTTCGCGCTCTCACGAGAGGTGCCCGCAGGTGCGGGACGGTGCTTAGCCTGACTCACGAGTCAGTTATCGGAGTCCGTCCGGCCCAGTCGATGTGACGATGCGTCGACGAAATGGCCTAACGACGATCACGGCGTGCGGTCCATTGAACGCAAACAACCCGATCGTGAAAGAACCACACGTTCGGGTGGCCCTGTGCCCCTGGCACACTGCGCTCCGTGTCGACCCAGTTCCCCGACGAGCCACCGACCGAGCGCCACCTGGCGCCTGACCCGGCGTTGATGGAGGCTGCCCGCGCCAGGGGAGCCGCCCGCTGGGCCGCGGCCGGCGAGCAGCGTGCGCCGGAGGAGAAGCCGCCGGGCGGTCCGTTCCGGCCGCGCACCGCCGCCATCGCCGCGATCGGCGCGTTGATGGTGCTGGCGACGATCGCGGTCGTGACGTTCAACGGCGGTTCCGGCACCGGCACCACGGACGTCGCGCAGCCCTCGCACAGCTACATCCCCGGCCTGATCACCCCGCCGGAGGAACTGCCGGAGGAGTCGTCGACCAGCCAGAACCCGTCGCTGGCCTCGTCCGCGCTGGGCCTGATGCCCACGAGCACGCAGAACGCCGTGCCCCCGCCAGCCGGTGACACGGGCAGGGCCCCCGGCGGCGCCAAGTCGTTCACGACGGGCCCCGGCTGCGGCGGCTACACCAGCGTCGGCTCCTACCGCGACGGCCGCAAGGGCTGGGTCGACCGGGGTGACGGCAGGTGCGGCTCGTCGTTCGTGTCGATCCCGATGTCCGGCGACTCCCGCCGTGACGACTCCTCCGCCTACGGCATGTGGACGTTCGCGGTCACCGGCACGTGCGAGGTCTCCGTGCACATCCCGAACGGCAGCCTGGAGGAGGTCGGGGGTAACCCGACCGTGTACTACGTGTTCGACCGCAACGGCGTCGGCGGCACCCCGATGGCGTCGTTCGCGATCAAGCAGGTCGACAAGCGCGGCCAGTGGGTCAGCGCGGGGAAGTTCAAGGCCAGCGGAAACCTCACCGTGCAGCTGCTCAGCCGAGGTCAGGACTGGAACAGCTCCGGACCTACCTACGCCCATCACGCCGCTTCGGCCGTCAAGGCAGACTGCACGGCGTGAGAGATCTGCATCTGGTCCGGCACGGCGAAGCGACGAAGGACGAGTCCCGGCTGACGGCGCTCGGCCGCAAGCAGAGCGAAGCGCTCGCGGAACGGTTGCGGGACAAGGGTTTCGCGGCCGTGCACCACGGGCCCGCGCCCCGCGCCGCCGAAACCGCGTCGATCATCGCCGGCGTGCTGCGCGTGCCCTGCCGGGTCGAGGCGGCGGCGGACGACTTCGTGCCGCACTTCGTCCCCGACCACGACGAGTTCTTCGACCGGTTCCCCGAGTCGGAACGCACGCGCGGCCCCGCACTCGCGCACGAGGCCGAGACCCGGTTCGCCCGGCCCGGCGACGGCCCGGTGCTGGTCGTGACGCACGCGTTCCTGATCAGCTGGCTCGTGCGGGACGCGCTGGACGCCCCGCCCGAGAGCTGGCTGACGCTGAACCACGACAACGCGGCGCTGACGGTCATCCGCTACACGACCGGCAAGTCACCCCGACTGGTCAGGTTCAACGACTCAGGGCACCTCAGCTCGCTTTGAGCGTCAGCAGACTGATCTCGCTCGGCGCGAAGACGCGCATCGGCGGGCCCCAGAAGCCGGAACCGCGGCTCGTGTAGAGCTGCGTGCGGTCGCTGTGCCTCGACAGGCCCGCGACCACCGGCTGCTGCAGCCGCACCAGGTAGTGGAACGGCCAGATCTGCCCGCCGTGCGTGTGCCCGGACAGCTGCAGGTCCACGCCCGCCTCGACCGCCTTCTTGATCTCCGACGGCTGGTGCGCGAGCAGCACGACCGGCGCGGTGGAGTCGGCGCCGCGCAGGGCGAGACCGAGGTCGGCGGCGTGGCCCGTTTCGCCCGAGTGGCTCGCGGTGACGTCGTCGGTGCCGGCGAACACGAGCTTGGCGCCACCGCGTTCGAGCGTCTCGTGCTCGTTGCGCAGCGCCTTCCAGCCGAGGCGGGTCATGAGGTCGACCCAGCCCTGGCCGTTCGAGTAGTACTCGTGGTTGCCGGTGATGTAGAAGCGGTGCGGGGTGTTGACGTCGCCGAGCGGGGTGGCCTGCTCCAGGCGCTGCTCGGCGGTGCCGTCCGCGATGTCACCGACGTGCACGGCGACGTCGGCGTTGAGCCCGTTGACGGCGTCGACCATGCCGCGCGACCACTTGGCGCGGTTGATGGCGCCGTAGTGCGTGTCGGTGATGACCGCGACCGTCAGGCCGTCGAACGCGGGGTCGAGCCTCGGGATGGTGACGTCCTGGCGCTTGATCCGCGGCACGCGCATGGCCTCGTACACGCCGTAGACCGTCACGGTGACGATGAGGACCGCGAGCAGCACGGCGATGAAACGGGAGCGGAACGGGTTCTCGACGCCCGCGAGCGCCATGCCGAGCCGCACGACGTCGGAGATCAGCGTCCACACGAACGCGATCCACACGAAGCCGAGCAGGAACTGGGAGATCCGCGCGGCGCGGTCACTGCCGCGCTGGGTGAACAGCACGATCATCGTGATGGCCGCGGCCACGAACACGATCGCGGCGACCGGGCGCACCGGGTCGGGCCACTCCGCGCTGGCCGCGAAGAGCCCTTCGAACGGCACCCAGAACAGCAGCGTCGTCACGGTGAAGAGGACGAGCGTGAACACCACCCGCCGAACCGTGACGCGGGGCCGGGTAGCGGTGGTCGTCATGCCTGCATCCTCCTGTGGGCCGAGAAGTCTCAATCCATCTCAACGCACAAACCATCCAGTTTGTTCGCTTCCGCGGCATTAGACCTCCGTCACAGGCGTTTTCCCAGTTGAGAGGCAACCGCGCGAGCGCTGGGGAGTCCTCTAATCAACACCGGAACAGCCGCCTGACCCGACGACCTAGAGTGGGCCACATGATCTTCTACACCGACGAGGAGAGCCGCACGCTGCGCACCGCCGTGTACGGCGCGATGCTGCTGGTCTCCCACGCAGACCCCGGCCCCGTGCTGGAGGAACGCTTCGCCGGCCTGCGCGCGCTCACGCACCTGTCGCCCGACCTGCGCGGTGTCCTGGGCGCCGCCCGCCCGTCCGTGCCCGCCGGCACCGACGAGGAGATCGAGCCCGTCGTCCTGGAGGCGCTGCGCTCCTCGATGAAGGCCCTCACGGCGAAGTCGCCGGAGGACGCCAAGGACTTCCCGCGCGCCGTGCTGGCGATCTGCCGCGAGGTGGCCGAGGCCGACGGTGTCGTGGTCGACGCCGAGGACGCCATGGTCGCCCGCATCGAGGGCGCGCTCGCGCTGTAGTCAGAGTGGGCCGTTCGAATGAACGGCCCACGTACCGCTAACGCGCTTCTGCGGCGGGCACGATCATTCCGGCATGAACGGCTTGTACGACGGTGAGTTCGCCGGTTACAAGATCGCCTCGCCGGAGGAGGTCGACAGCGCGTTGCGGGAGGCGGTCGTCGCCGTCGACGCGAACGTCCTGCTCGACCTGTACAGGTTCAGCCCGCAGACGTCGAACGACCTGATCAAGACCTTCACCGGCCTCGGCGACCGGCTCGTCGTGCCGCACCAGGCGTTGCGCGAGTTCTGGCGGCACCGGCAGCGCGCGCAGGGAAGCCCGCGCGGCGCCACGAAGACCGCCACCGACGCCCTGGCCAAGTCGGGCCGTTCGATGACCGACAACCTGACCACCTGGGCCAAGGCCGTCGGCGTCAGCACCAGTGAGCTGTCGACGCTCACGACCCAGGTCGACGACCTCGTCAACGGACTCCAGCAGAAGCTCCAGCAGGTGCTCGCGACCGCCGACGCGGACCGCACCGGGGACCCGATCCTCGACCAGCTGGAGGAACTCCTGCGTGGCCGCGTCACCTCGCCGCTGCCCGCCGAGGAGCACGCGGACTGCGTCGCCGAGGCCAACCGGCGCATCACCGCCGAGATCCCGCCGGGCTACAAGGACGCGGGCAAGCAGGAGGACGACTCGGCCGACGGCGGCGCCGGCGACTACCTCGTCTGGTACCAGGCCACCCGGTACGCGCAGGAGCAGGGACGCGACCTGCTGATCGTCACCCGTGACGAGAAGGAGGACTGGTGGTGGCGCCAGGGCGCGGAGTTCATCGGCCCTCGGCCCGAACTGGCGCTGGAGTACGGCGGTCTGACCGGGCGGCGGTTGTTCCTCATGCGGCCGACCGACCTGCTGGCGCGTGCCTCCGTGCTGGAGGTGGACGTCGACGAGGCATCGCCTGCTGATGCGGACCGCGTCGTCGAAGACGAGCCGCCAGCCAAGTGGACGCTTGCCGCGGTGGCCCGGCTCCTCGAACTGCTCGACAGGCAGGCACCGACCCACGCTGAAGTGCTCCGGCTCGCCACCTCCGATCGGGGTGGCCGGGTCAGTTTCGACGAGGTGCGCGTGCTGGGCGACTACTCGGATGACGAGGAAGGGATCTTCCGCTTCAATCGCGCGTACCGCCACCTGACGGTGGTGTTGGAGAACGAGGGGCTCATCGCGCCATTTTCTCCGGCCATTTTCGCCCTCCGCCGCGGACCCGAGGGCTCCTACTTCAGCGTGCCCGACGAAGTGCCGCCGCTGCTGGACGCGCTCGCACGATCCTGAGACAGCCGTCCCACCAGGTGGGTGGTGGGCCGAATGGCGGATGTGCGCGGATTTCCTGGTGCCAGGGTGGATCTCCTAGGGGATCGACACTGGGGAGTGTGCCGCCACATGGAACTGTCGCGCCGCGAACTGCTGACCCGCACCGGCCAGGCCGCCGCCGTCGCCACCGCCGCGTCCAGGCTCACGATCGGCACCGCCGAGGCGGGGTCCGGCGAGCGCGTGAAGCTGACGCAGGGCACCAACATCTCGGTGTCCCGGTCGCGGGACGGCAGGTGGCTGGCCATCGACCTCGTCACCGCGATCTGGGTGTTACCGTCGAGCGGTGGGGAAGCGCGCAAGCTCACCGACGAACTGCAGGACGCCACGCTGCCGTCGTTCGGGCCTGGCGACCGGATCGCGTTCCAGTCCTATCGGGACGGCAACTACCACCTCTACGTGATCGGGCTCGACGGGCGCGGGCTGAGGCAGCTGACGTCGGGCAGGTACGACCACCGGGAGCCCGCGTTCTCGCCGGACGGCAAGCACATCGCGTTCGTCAGCGACCGGGCCGGCAGTTACGGCGTGCACGTGCTGGAACTGGTCACCGGCAAGATCACGCAACTGACCGGCGTGCCGGACGAGGCCGCGGCGCCGCAGTGGTCGAGTGACGGCAAGCGGATCATCTTCACCGTCGGCAACGCCGCGGTGGACGTGGTCTCGTTGGACGGCAAGCGCGAACGGCTCGTCACGGCGCCTGCGGGCACGCAGTTCTTCGGCGCCTCGTTCGGGCCCGGTGACCAGCCCAGCTACACGCGGATCAAGCCCGGCCAGGCCGAACTGGTCCTCGGCACGACCGCCATCACGGCCAACGAGGACGTGTTCGGGTTCGCGCCGCTCTGGAGCGGTGACACCGTCCTCTACACGGCGGACGGCAAGCTCCGGTCGCGCACGGGCAGTGCTGTCAAGGACATCCCGTTCGAGGCCACGGTCCCGGTCCGCTCGAACCGGCGGCCGCACCGCACGAAGAACCTCACCGGCGGCGCCGTGAAGGGCATCGCGAGCCCCGTCGTGTCACCGGACGGTACGAAGATCGCGTTCCGCGCGCTCAACGCCGTCTACGTGCTGAGCGGCGGGAAAGCGGTGAAGCTGACGGACAACGCCTACTTCGACTCCGACCCGGACTTCTCGCCGGACGGCACGAAACTCCTCTACACCAGCGACCGCAGCGGCATCGCGCAGCTGTGGGTCCGCGACCTGACCACCGGCACCGAGAAGCCCTTCGCGCCCGCACCGCACGCGCAGACCACGCCGAGGTTCTCCCCTGACGGCACGAAGGTCGCCTACCTCGACCACGACGGACAGGTCTGGATCGCCGAACCCGCCGGCCTGCGCCAGGTCACGCCGACGTTGTTCCAGCCGGGCAGGCCGACCTGGTCGAAGGACGGCAACACCGTCGCACTGGCCGCGGTGAAGCCGTTCTCGCGCCGGTTCCGCGAAGGCACGAGCCAGCTGCTGTTCGTCGACCTCGTCGGCGGCACGCTCACCTACACCGAACCGCTGCCGTTCCGGTCGATCGCGACGCGCGGCGACGACGGCCCGGTGTGGTCGCCGGACGGCAAGAACATCGCGTTCGTGGTGGAGAGCGTCGCCTTCGTCGTTCCGGTCGACGCGAAGGGCAAGTTCCTCGCCGAACCGCGCCAGATCACCCGCGAGGTCACCGACTCGTTGGCGTGGAGCAGCAACGACTCGTTGGTGTACCTGAACAACGGCCGCATCCGGAAGTCCACACTGGACGGACGCGTCACGACGATCCGGCACGACCTGACCTGGCGCAGGCCGAAGGCGCCGGACCGCAAGGTGATCCGAGTCGGCGCCTACTGGGACGGCGAGGCGCACGAGCTCAAGCGCGACGTCGACCTCGTGCTGGAAGACGGCAAGGTCAAGGAGATCCGCCCGCAGCGAGGGAAAGCCGACGTCGACGCCGGCGCGTTGACCGCCATCCCCGGTCTGATCGACGCGCACAACCACTGGCACCTGCGCGGCCGTCAGTGGGGCGCGCGGCAGGGCCTCGCGTGGCTCGCGTACGGGATCACGACCGTCCGCTCGCCCGGCGACCCGGTCTACCAGATGGTCGAGACCCGCGAGGCGCTCGCGGCCGGAACCCTGGTGGGGCCGCGTTTCTACGCCACCGGCGAGGCGGTGGACGGCTCGCGCGTCTACTACAACTTCATGCGCCCCACGCTCAGCAAGGCCCAGCTCGACCTCGAACTGCGCCGGGCACACGAGCTGGACTACGACCTGATCAAGACCTACGTGCGCCTGCCCGTCGAGCTGCAACGCGCCGCCGTGCAACGGTCCCAGGTGCCGCTGTCGTCGCACTACCTGTACCCGGCGGCGAACCTCGGCATGGACGGCATGGAGCACGTCGGCGCCACCAACCGCCTCGGCTACTCCCACACCGTCACCCGCGTCGGCCGCGCCTACCAGGACGTGATCGCGCTCTTCACCGCGTCCGGGATGTCCATCACGCCCACGCTCTTCCAGTCACGCGCCCTGTACGCCAAGGACAAGTCGATCGTCACCGACGAACGCACCCGCGTGCTCTACCCGCCGTGGGAGTACGAGCGCTTCGTCACCGATGCCAACAACCAGGGCACCCCGGCCGGCACCTCGTCGCTGGAGGTCCTGCGCAACTGGGTCGAGTTCGCGCTGAAGGTCCACCGGGGCGGCGGGTTCGTCATCACCGGCACCGACGCACCGCTCGACAGCCCGGCCACCGCCACCCACACCAACCTCCGCGCGCTGGTCGAGTTCGGCTTCACCCCACGGGAAGCACTCATCACCGCGACCCGCAACCCGGCGAAGTGGCTCGGCCTGCCGCTCGGCGCGATCAAGCCGGGCGCACCGGCCGACATCGCGTTCGTGCGCGGCAACCCGCTAGCCGACATCAAGGCGGCGGCGAACGTCGAACTGGTCGCGGTCGGCGGACAGGTCCACTCGATCCCGGACCTCCTCGCGCCGTACCGGAACCAGCAGACGCTCTCCGCCCACACCGCGCAGCTTCCGGCTGCGGCGTCAGCGGAGAACCAGCACTGGTGGCACGAGCCGGAGTGGGCCGAGCGCGTCTGCTGCGATCACTGACGCCCCGGCGCCAGCACGATGTCGAAACGGGAGCGCGCCCACGGCTTGTCACCGAGGGCCCTCCCGTCCGGCGTGGCCGCACCACCAGGCTGCTCCTCGAACCGCTTGACGAGCGACTCCTTCACCCCGAACACCGAGTCGCCGATCTCCAGCTGAGGATCACCCTCCACGAAGATGTGCGTCACGAGCGTGCGGAAGTCCTGCGCGGACACCATGAAGTGCAGATGGGCGGCGCGCACGGGGGAGCGGTCCACGGCGTCCAGCAACGCGCCGACCGGGCCGTCGTGCGGGATCGGGTACGGCGTCGGGGTCGTGCACCAGAAGGAGAACTCACCGTTCTCGCCGGAGAACAGGTGGCCGCGGCCCGCCACCCGCGCGTCGGCGTACTGCACGTCGTAGAAGCCGTCCTCGTCGGCCTCCCACACCTCGATCCGCGCGCCCGGCACGGGGTTTCCCGCCGTGTCGCGGACGGTTCCCTCGACCCAGCAAGGGGTTCCGGACGCGCCGCCCGCGATGTCGCCGCCGATGCCCACCAGCGGTGACTCCTCGACGAAGAACGGGCCGAAGACCGTTGCCTCCGTGGCGTTCTCGTAGGCCTCGTTGTTGACCGCGATGGTCTGCATCGACGCGCCCAGCACGTCGGACAGCAGGATGAACTCCTGCCGGCGGTCGTCGGTGATGTGGCCGACGGCCGTCAGGAACTCGATCGCGCGCGTCCACTCGGCCTCGGTCAGGCGGGTCTCGCGGATGAACGCGTGCACGTGCCGGGTGAGCGCCTCCATCAGCTCCCTGAGCCGCGGGTCCGGGGTGCGCGCGAACGACGCGACGACCTCGTCGGTGAGCTGTTCCTCGATGCGGTGCTGGGCGGTCATGCGTCGAGACCCTTCTGGGCAGCGGTGAGCAGGGCGATCAGGTCGTCCTCGGTGACGGGGCGGGGGTTCGACGGGGGCACTGAAGGCAGCACGAGGCGGGCGGCCTCGCGAACGTCCGGCACGCCACGAAGTTGGTGCGAGGCACCGATCTCGTCGTACAGGTCGATGAGTCCGCCGCCCAAAGCCTCCGTGATCCTCAAGGCCGCCTCGGGCACCGCGGGGGCGTTGAACGCCAGCACGTGCGGCAGGATCGCGGTGTGCGTCTGCGCGTGCGGGAGGTTGTAGGCGCCGCCCAGTACGTGGCAGATCTTGTGGTGCAGCCCGGAACCCGCCGACGCGAACGCCACGGCGGCCAGGTAGGCGCCACAAAGCATCGACTCCCGGCCCTCGACGTCGTTGATCCGCCGAAGGCCGCGGCTCAGCGCGCGAACGCCTTCCAGCGCCAGCGCCTGGTTGATCGGGTCGGCGCGCGGTGCCCACAGCGAGTCCACGCAGTGCGCCAGCGCGTTGCAGCCGGAGGCGATCGCCAGGTCCGGTGGCATCGACGCCATGAGCGCGGTGTCGTAGACGACGGTCACCGGCAGCACCCGGTCGTCGACCCCGGTGGTCTTGCGGGACGCCTCGGTCAGGCCCCACACGTTGGTCGCCTCCGAGCCCGCGTACGTGGTGGGCACGGCGACGATCGGCAGGCCGGTGATCAGCGCGACCGCCTTCGCGAGCCCGGTCGTGGAGCCGCCTCCGACGCTCACGAGCAGGTCCGCGCCGGACTCGACGGCCAGCGCGCGGGCCCGTTCGGCGTTCTCGACCGGCACGTGCGGGGCGACGTCGGTGCAGTGCGCGGCCACGGTGATCTTCGCCGTCACCTCGGTGGGTTTGCCGGAGATCAGCAGCACTCGTCGCGAGCCGAGGCGTTCGACCTCCGCGGCCAGGTCGCCGGCCGCCGTGCCGGTGCCGAACCGCACCCGCTGGCCGAGCGTGACGTGCTCGAACTGCCAGGTCACGCGCTCTCCTCCCGGCTCAGAACGGTGGTCAGGACGGACATCAGCTCTGCCTCCGGATCGTCTGCCAGGCTGGCGCTTCGCCACGCGACGTGCTTGTCCGGCCGCACCAGCACCGCGCCATCCTCGTCCACACCGGACAGTCGCGACCAGTCGAAGTAGAGGTCGGTCACCTCGCGTCCGGGCCCGATGACGACCGTCCGCAGCGGCACGCCGAGCCGGTCGGCCGCCTTCTGCGCCGCGTCCGCCCACGCCTCGCCGGTGATCCCCGTCAGCAGCGTGAACTGCCCGTACCGCACCAGGTCGTGCGTCGACACCTTGCTCCTGCTGTCCCCGACCCACGCGTGCGGCAGCCGTGCCCCCGGCCAGGTCGACGGCTCGTAGTACAGCTCGGGATCCCGCGACGGGTCGGGGCGCGCGCTCCCGTCCGGCACCACGGCGCTGGACGCGTACGACTGGCCCATCTCCACGCCGTGCGCGTTGAACTCGTAGTTCTTCAGCTCCATGGCCTCCCGCACGGCCGCGCGCTTCGCCGCGCCCGCGAGGCTGCTGTCCTTGCGCTCCTCGATCCGCGCGTCCATCTCGGCGGCGGACTGGGACGCGTCGAGCCCGAGCGCCTCGAACAGCGCGCCGAACTCCCGAGCGGACCTGTTGGCCCGCGTCACGATCTGCCGCGCCACCGGAGCACGTTCGTCGGAGTAGGTCTCCAACAGCTCCGGCCCGGCCTGTCCGTTGAGGACCAGAGCGAGCTTCCACGCCAGGTTGTAGGAGTCCTGGATCGACGTGTTGGAGCCGAGCCCGTTGCTCGGCGGGTGCCTGTGCACGGCGTCCCCTGCGCAGAACACGCGCCCGCGGTGCAGCCGAGTCGCGTACATCTCGTTGTTGCCCCACAACGAGATCCCGGTGATCTCGGCGTCGAGAGCCGGGTCGCCGACGAGGTTGCGGACGATCTCCAGCGCGTCGTCCTCGCTCACCTCGGGCACGCCCTGGGAGAGGTCGAAGCCCCACACGATCAGCCACTCGTTCCACGGCCGGACCATCCGCACGAGACCGGCGCCGATCCCGCCGACGTTCGCACCGGGCTGGATCACCCAGTACAGCACCGAAGGGCGGTGCCGGGTGAGCTCGGAGAGGTCGGCCTTGAAGGTGATGTTCATGGACCCGGCGACGTCCATCCGCCCCTCGTACGGCAGCCCGACGTCGGCGGCCACCGCGGACCGCGCGCCGTCCGCGCCGATCAGGTACCTCGCCCGGATCTCGTACTCGGACCCGGTGACCCGGTCGGCCACCCGCACGGTCACGCCGTCGGAGTCCTGCTCGTGGCCCAGGTACTCGGTGCTGAACTGGGTCCGCGTGCCGCGCTCGGTGGCGTTGCGGACGAGGATCGGCTCCAGGTAGGTCTGCGGGATGTCGCAGTTGAGCGACGGCGAGGCGAGCACGTGGTCCGCGTGCCGGGCGGGGTGGTTGCCCCAGGTGAGGATCCGGCCGATCTCCTCGCCGGTGATCGACGTGCAGAACACCGTGTCGCCGATCAGGTGGTGGGGCGTGGCCTCGGCGAGCACCTGGTCCTCGACACCGACGTCGCGGAGGATCTCCATCGTGCGCTGGTTGGTGATGTGCGCGCGAGGGGTGTTCGCGGTCCACCGGTACTTGGTGATCATGATGTTCGGAACGCCCAGGGTGGACAGGAACAGCGCTGCGGAGGCCCCGGCCGGGCCCGACCCGATGATCACCACATCGGTCTCGACGATCGTCACCATGGTGCAACGCTGACAGCCGGCCGCCCTGCGCGAGGCCGCGCTGCCCGCACGTGGCGGAAACAGGCAAAAACTCAGGACCGCAGCGCCGCGCGGTCCTGCCGGGGTGTCGTGCCGAACCGCGCCCGGTACGTGCGGGAGAAGTGCGCCTGCGACACGAACCCCGTGCGCACGCCGACCTCGGCCAGCGGAATCGGCTCGCCCAGCAGGCGCCGTGCCGCGTCGAGCCGGGCGTTCAGGATCGCTTGCGGCACGCTCTGGCCCGACTTCGCGAACAGCCGCGAGAGATGGCGTTCCGAGTACCCGATGGCGGCGGCGATCCGTTGCGCGCACAGCTCCTGTTCGTGCAGGTGCGCGGCGATGAACGCATGCGCGGCGGCCAGGTCCGCAGTGGGGGAGCGGGTGCCCAGCAACGCGTCGAGCAGGTCGGTGGCGATGCGTTCGAGCCCGTCCCAGTCGGCGGGCCCGCGCAACGCACCGGACAGCGCGCTCACCAACGTTCGTGCGTGCACGTTGTCCTCGAAGCTGAACACCTGCGGCCGCACGGGACCACGGCGCGGCGCCTTCAGCACCAGCTCGGTCAGGCCGTCCGAGAACTCGCGGCGGAACGACCGGTCGCCGTCCAGCACGAGGGCCTGGCCGGGCAGGACCAGCTCACTGCCGCCCCGGTGCTCCAACCTGCTCTCGCCGGCCAGCGAGAAGTAGACGACCACGCCGTCCGCCGGGTGCTCGGCGATCTGCCGGACGTCCCTTTCGACGACGTGCGGAGAGCCGCTCACGCGCGCCACCCGCAGGCGGGGGAGCGCCAGGTTCACCTCGGTGCCCTCGAACGGCCTGTCGGTCTCGACCCGCAGCCCCACCAGGGCGCGGGCGTTGTGCTCCTCCCACCCGGCCAGCCTGCGGGCGCCGGGCAGGTCGTGCGTCCGGAACCTGGTCAGGCCGGGCGGGTGCACGAGCGCCATCCGTCCAAGATAACTCGGGGTCAGCCGTGCGTCGCGAAGCTCGGTTCGGCCGCCTCCAGCCGCGGTACCGGAACGCCCAGCCGGCGTGCTTCCGCCAGGGTGTCCCGGCAGATCGCCCGCGGTTCCTCGGCCGTCGGATCGGAGTGCGCCGCGAAGTTCTTGCGCGCGGGCGGGAAATGAGCGGTCACCCAGGCCATCACGGCAGCTGTCAGCCAGATCGGCGCGCGGAACAGCAGCGCACGGCGCCGCAGGTCGACGCCGCGGGCTTCGAGCAGCGGCAGGAGCTCCCGTCCGGTCAGCAACGCCTCGCGCCAGTCGCCTCTCCGCCCGGCCAGATCGGCCAGCGAACCCAGCTTCAGGCCCTGCGAGTGCAGGCCGGCGTCCGACACGAAGTGGGTCAGCAGCCAGCCCCGGAAGTCCGGCTCCTCCCTGATCCGGAACCCCGCCTCACCGAACACCCGGCGCACGGCACGCTCCCGGTCGGACTGAGGCCCGACGGTGCCGAAGAGGACCGACCCCATCATCGTCGCGCGCAGCACGCCGTCGTCGCCGAAACCGCCTCCCGTCTGGGGAAAGCCCCACGCGACCCGGTCCACGGGAAGTGCGCCGATCGCGTCCAGCGGCTCGGACCAGATGTTGCCGAACACCAGCACCGTCGCGTTGCCGACGCGCGACGCCAGGAAGGACACCGCCTCCGTCAGGCGGTGGTGCGACACGCTCAGCACGATCAGGTCGAAGTCGTGGTCCGGCGGCAGCTCCTCGCGCAGGCGCACCGGCCACTGCTCGACGACGCGCCGGCCCCACGGACGTCTCCGCGCATCGACCATGTCGAGGCTCGTCGTGCCGCCGTACTCCGCCGCGCGGCCGGGCCGGACGTAGAACTCGACGTCGTGCCCTGCCCGTTCCAGCGCCCAGCCGTACGCGGTGGCGATCACGCCACGGCCGAACATGAGGATCTTCACGGTCCACCTCGTGGGTTAGGATGCAAGTGGAGGCAATCTCCACTTACGAAAATATGGAGGTGGATTCCGTTTGTCAACGAGTCCCAAGCCGCTGCGCGCGGACGCCCTGCGCAACCGCCAGGCCCTGCTGGTCAAGGCCAGGGAGGTCCTGGACGCGGGGGAGTTCTTCGACCTGCGCTTCGACGACTTCGCGCGGCTCGCCGGGGTGGGGGTGGGCACGCTGTACCGGCACTTCCCGACCAGGGAGGCGCTGGCCGAGGCGCTCTACCGCGAGGAGGTCGCCGCACTGTGCGACCGGGCGCGCGAGCTGCAGACCGCCGTGCCCGCGCTGGAGGCCCTGGCGACGTTCCTCCGCGGCTTCGTCGACTACCTGCACGACCACCAGGGGAGAGCCCGGACGCTGGCCACGCTCATGGCCGCGGGGTCGGACGCGCAGGCCGAGGGCAGCATCGCGTTGGAGCAGGCCGTCACCGACCTCGTGGCCGCCGCTGTGCGCGATGGTGCAGTGCGGGCCGACGTGGGCGTCGGCGCCGTCATGATGGCGCTGCACGGCATCGGCGCGGCCCACGGCCGTCCGGACTGGAGGGCCGAGGCCGACGGTGTCATCACCCTCGTGCTGGACGGGCTCTCGGTTCCCAGCCGAGCACACTGAACGACGAGCCGGCCACGTGTCCGGTGATCCCGGCTGCCGAGTAGGAGATCATGTCCTCGGGCAGCGCCCGCAGCCCGAACCACCCGAGCTCGGAACACTTCTCCGGCTCGCGGTTCTCCGGCTCACCGCTCCAGCGCGTGACCTCGAAGTACAGCCCGAGCCGCGGTTCCACGCCGGACCCGTTGGCGTGCACCGTGTGCACGTGCCGCAGGTCGCCGTGCTCGATCACCACGCCGATCTCTTCGAGGGCCTCGCGCGCGGCGGCGTCCAGCACCGACTCACCGGCGTCGAGCTTGCCGGACGGCAGGTGCCACCGGCCGTCGAACCGGGGATCGGAGTCCCTGCGCCGGCTCAGCAACACCTCGCCGTCGCGGACGAGCAGCACGTGGACGTCGATCAGGTGGCGGTCGGCCATGACCCCACCGTAAATGATCTGCGAGCGCGCCAGCCGTCGTGACACGATCTTGCCATGACAGCCTTCGCGACCCCTGAAGACATCGCCCACCGCACCGAAGCGGCCGCCCGGGCCGCCGTGGCAGCGGGTCGCGAACTCGGCCTGGAGATCACCGAGGGCAAGGTCCTCTACGAACTGTTCTCCGTCGTCGTGCATCTCGCGCCGTCACCGGTCGTGGCCCGCGTCCCGACCGTCCTGCCGCACACCACGACCCTCGAATCCCTGGCCCGGCGCCAGCAGCAGGAGCTCGACGTCGCGCAGTGGCTGCACGACCAGGGCACCCCGGTGATCCCGCCCAGCTCCCTCGTGCCGCGCGAACCCGTGCAGCGGGACGGTTTCTCGATCACGTTCTGGCCGTTCACCGACGAGGACAAGTCGAAGGAACCCGACTACGTCAAGAACTCCGAGCTCTCGGCCGACCTGCACAAGGCGCTGCGCGACTACCCCGGCGAGCTGGACTTCCTGTCGTCGGCGGAACCGCTGTTCGTGCGGGAGGGCCTGGACAGACTGGAGGGCCTCGACCTCGTGACGCCAGAGGACCTGCGGCGGGCGCGGGCCGAGTGGGAGGTCCTGGAGCCGCTCGTCAGCTCCGAGGCCGCGTTCCGCGCGCAGTTCCCCGGCGTGGACCTGCAGCCCATCCACGGCGACTCACCGCCCGCGAACATCTTCGCGAGCACCGACGGCCCGCTGTTCTCCGACTTCGAGCTGATCACCTACGGTCCGGTCGAGTGGGACCTCGGCGGCCTCGGCCTGGAGTACGAAGCCACCTACAACCGGGGTGCGCGGGCCAACGGCCTGCGCGAGCTCGACAAGGAGGTGCTCCGGTTCGTCAACGCGGTCGGCGCGATCCGGGTGATCGCCTACCTGTCCTGCGCGGACCAGTTGCCCGCCATGGTCGAGTTCATGAAGCCGTTCATCAACCAATGGCGGGACACCGATTCCTACGCGTGAGCGGCCGCTCGATCCCCGAGCCAGGACACGACTTCCTCGGCGGGCAACGGCTCGCTGAGGAAGTACCCCTGCACCACGTCGCACCCGGCCTCGGCCAGCGCCGTCCAGGTGTCCTGGTCCTCCACGCCCTCCGCGACGGCCTGCAGCCCGAAGTTGCGGGCCAGCGCGACCAACGCGTGCACGATCGCCGAATCGCCCGCGTCCGTGCACATGTGCGTGACGAACGACCGGTCGAGCTTCATCTCGTGCACCCGCATGCTGCGCAGGTACGAGATCGACGAGTAGCCGGTGCCGAAGTCGTCGATCGACAGCCGCACGCCCAGGTCGGTCAGGCCGCGCAGCACCTCCACGGCGCGTTCCGGGTCCGAGATGATCGCGGACTCGGTGATCTCCAGCGTCAGCAGCCGCGCAGGCAGGCCGTGCCGCTTGATCAGGTCGGCCACGTCGCCGGGGAACTCGGTGTGGTGCAGGCAGGCCGCGCCCACGTTCACCGACACCGGCACCTCCCAGCCCGCGTCCGACCACGTGCGGCACTGCCGCAGCGCCGCGTCGATCACGTACCGGGTCAGCGGCTCGATGAGCCCGTTCTCCTCGGCGATCGGGATGAACTCGTCGGGACGGACGAGACCGCGCGTCGGGTGCTGCCAGCGGGCCAGTGCCTCCACGCCGCACACCGCGCCCGTGTCGGCCAGCGCCTTGGGCTGGTACTGCAGGAACAGCTCGCCGCGGTCGATCGCGTGCCGCAGCTCGGTCACGGCCGTCAGGTGCGCGGCGCCCCGTTCGTGCAGGCGCGCGTCGTACACGGCCACGCCGGACTTCTCGCGCTTGGCCGCGTACATCGCGATGTCCGCGTGCCGCAGCAGCTCGTGGCCGTCACCCGAGTCCGACGGGCACAGCGCCACGCCGACGCTGCCCGCTATCTCCAGCTCCAGGCCCTCCAGCGTCACCGGCATCGCCAGGGCCTGGAGGATCTTCTCCGCGACCATGGTCGCGTTCTCCGCCGAGCCGACGCCGGGCAGCAGCACGGCGAACTCGTCGCCGCCGAGGCGCGCCACCAGGTCCGTGTCGCGCACGGCCCACGACAGGCGGTTCGCCACCTGGCGCAGCAGCAGGTCGCCGGTGTGGTGGCCGAGGGAGTCGTTGACCTCCTTGAACCTGTCGAGGTCCACGATCAGCAACGCCAGCGGCTCGTCCTTCTTGCGCGCCTTGTCGACGGCGATCTCCATCCGCCGCGCGAGCAGCGTCCGGTTCGCGAGGCCGGTCAGGGCGTCGTGGTGCGCCTCGTGCTCGTTCTTGGCGGCCTGGCGCAGGATCATGCGGCGCTGGCCGAGCAGCACCATGCCGAACAGCACCACGAGGGCCGCGTCCAGCACGAACACCACGATCTGCGCGATCCGCAGCCGTGCGTTGCTCTCGTCGGCCGCGCGCAGGTACTCGTTGTTGTCGAGGCGCTTCGCCCCGATCGCCGAGGTGATCTGACGGCGCAGCGACGAGTGCGCGAGCCCCGCCTGGTCCGCCTGCAGCGGGTCGGTGCCGGCGACCACCTGGCGCAGGATGTCCGTGGTCTGGTCGTAGAGCGGCAGCAGCCGCGAGGCCACCGCGGCGTCGGCCGGCGTCGCCCTCGTGCGGAGCCACTCGAGCTCGTCGCGCGCGGAGCCGAGGGAGTTCTCCAGCGGCTCGACGGTCTGCTCCGTCCGCGCGACCTGGAGGTCGCGCAGGGCGTTGTCGGAGACGTTGATGTGCTCCAGCACGCGGGACCACCGCTCGCTGGTGTCGTTCACCTGACGCACGTGCGCGGTCGTGGCCGCGGCGTTGACGCTGTTCCACAGCGCCAGCCCCGCCAGGACCAGCAGCCCGGCCGTCAGACCTGCCGTCGCCACCCGTGCGGTGGCGCGGCCCTCCCCGAACTTCACCGTGCCTGCTCCAACGGTCGCACCCAGCTCGCCGGATCTTCGACGAAGCTGTCGATCTGAGGCTGGAAGAAGTCCCTGCGGGCCTTCTCCGACTCCTGCCGGTGCAGGATCGCGTCCAGGTTCCCGGTGGTCACCGTGAGCCCCGGCGTCTCGACCCAGCCCTCCGGCAGCGCCGCGCCGCCCCTCGCGTGCCGTGCGAGCAGCCAGCCCGCCACGGCGCCCTTGAGGTAGTGCTCCGGCGAGATCGTCGCGACCATCGCGCCGTCCCGCACCGCCTGCAACGTTCTCGGGTCGACCCCGAACCCGCCCACCAGCCACCTCGCCGACTTCTCGGTCTTCAGCGCGGCGAGGTTGACCCCGTCGCAGTCGCCCGTACCAACGAACGCGAGGGCGTTCGGATTCGCCGCCACGAGTCGTTTCCACGCGGCACGATTCGCGGCGTCGTCACGTTGCGTGTCGAACGGCCCCAGCACCACTACCCCCGGTAGCTTTTCGGCGAATCGACCCCGGATTCCGTCGGCCCGGTCGTCGAACCCGGCGAGTCCCGGAACTGTGTTTCCCAACACCACCGTTCCGGTCGCGTCCGGGGGCAATCGGCGCATCAACTCGTCAGCCAGCTTTTCGCCGAGTTCGTAGTTGTCGTTACCGATGTGCAGTTTCACCCCGGAACTCGCGGTGAGCCGCATGTCCACCCCGATGACGGCGACGTGCTGCGAGAGCGCCTCACCGATGGACGGCGCCATCAGAGCAGGCTCGGAGGTCGCCACGGCGATTCCGCCCTTCGCGGCCAGCGTCAAATCCCGGAACAACTCGACTTCCTTGTGCCCGTCCTGGCCCGGCGGGCCCGTCACCGTCGCGCTGACCCCGCCGATGCGGCCGACGCCCTCGTGGAAGCCACTGGTCATCTCCTGTGCGAAGGAACCACCAGTGCGCTTGACCACGAAACCGACGTGCGGCAGTGCAACGGATCGAGCCGCACCACCACAGCCTGCCAGCAGCACCAGACCCAGCACCAGTGCCGCGGCTCGCATCGATGACCTCGGGCTCGTTTCGACCTGCGGGTGATTGATCTCCAGAGCGGCCGATGCTACATCGCGCGGTGCCAAACGGGGATGAGGGCCACCGTTGCGGCAAGCGCTTTCACGAAGCGGGAGGTGTCAGGCGGGTTCGTAACCGAGGTTCGGGCGCAGCCACTGCTCGACTTCCGCGAGCGGCTTGCCGTACCGGTTCGCGTAGTCCTCCACCTGGTCGCGACCCAGTCGCCCCACGGTGAAGTACTTCGCCGAGGGGTGCTGGAAGATCAGGCCGCTGACGCTCGCGGCCGGGTTCATCGCGAACGATTCAGTGAGCCCGATCCCGATTTCCTCTTCCGCGTTCAGCAGGTCGAACAGTTCGCGCTTCACGGTGTGGTCCGGGCAGGCCGGGTAACCGAGCGCCGGCCGGATGCCGCGGAACTTCTCGGCGTGCAGGTCGGCCAGCTCCGGCTGGGCGTCCGGCTCGAACCAGTCGCGCCGCGCCCGCAGGTGGATCCACTCGGCGAACGCCTCGGCGAGCCTGTCGGCCAGCGCCTTCACCATGATGGCGCGGTAGTCGTCGTTGAGGGCCTCGTACTTCGCGGCCAGCTTCTCGGCGCCGAGGATCGTCACCGCGAACCCGCCGATGTGGTCGCCCTCGGGGGCCACGTAGTCGGAGAGGCAGCGGTTCGGGCGCGACAGCGGCTTCTGCGTCTGCTGGCGCAGCATCGGAATCCGCACGCCGTTGTCGAGCAGGATGTCGTCGCCGTCGGAATGCGCGGGCCAGTAGCCGTGCACGCCCTTCGCCTCGAACAGGTCACCCGCGATGATTTCGTCGAGCAACGTCGTCGCGTCGTCGTAGAGTTCGCGCGCCACCGGCTGGTCCAGGATCGCCGGGAACTTGCCTTTCAGTTCCCACGCGAGGAACAGGAAAGTCCAGTCGATGAACTCGCGCAGTTCGCTCAGGGAAGGCGTGAGCACGCGAATGCCGGTGAATGCGGGAGTCGGCAGTTCGGAGAAATCGACCTTCTCGGAATTCGCGCGGGCGTCGTCGAGCTTGAGCAACGGCACCGACTTGCGGTTTTCGTGCTGTTCGCGCAACCGGGCCTGCTCGACGCGGTTCGTGCGGTCCAGCTCGTGGCCGCGGCGGTTGTCGAGCAGGTCGGACACCACGCCGACGACCCGGGACGCGTCGAGGACGTGCAGGACCGGCTCGTCGAAGACCGGGGCGATCTTCACCGCCGTGTGCTGCCGCGACGTCGTCGCCCCGCCGATCAGAAGCGGCAGCTTCATGCCGCGCCGCTGCATCTCCTCGGCGACCGAGACCATCTCGTCCAGGGACGGCGTGATCAGCCCGGACAGGCCGATGACGTCGGCGTGCTCCTTGATCGCGGTGTCGAGGATCTTCGCGGCCGGCACCATCACACCGAGGTCGATCACCTCGTAGTTGTTGCAGCCCAGCACGACGCCGACGATGTTCTTGCCGATGTCGTGGACGTCGCCCTTGACCGTGGCCAGCACGACCTTGCCGTTGCCGCCCGCCGTTGCCTTCGGCTCGGCGTCCATGAACGGCTCCAGGTACGCGACCGCGCGCTTCATCACGCGCGCGCTCTTCACGACCTGGGGCAGGAACATCTTGCCCGCGCCGAACAGGTCGCCGACGACCTTCATGCCGTCCATCAGCGGGCCCTCGATGACGTCCAGCGGGCGTGCCGCGCTCTGCCGGGCCTCCTCGGTGTCGTCCTCGATGAAGTCGACGACGCCGTGCAGGATCGCGTGCTCCAGCCGCTTGGCGACCGTGGCCTCGCGCCACGACAGGTCGACCACGCGCTTCTGGCCGGGGCCCTTGACGGTCTCCGCGTGCGCGACGAGCCGGTCCGTCGCGTCCTCGCGCCGGTCGAAGATGACGTCCTCGACCAGTTCGAGCAGGTCGGCCTTGATGTCCTGGTAGACGACGAGCTGGCCGGCGTTGACGATGCCCATGTCCAGCCCGGCCTTGACGGCGTGGAACAGGAACGCCGAGTGCATGGCCTCGCGGACGACGTCGTTGCCGCGGAAGGAGAACGAGAGGTTCGAGATGCCGCCGCTGATGCGGACACCCGGACATCGCTCCTTGATCCGCGGCAGGGCGTCGATGAACGCCTTGGCATAGCCGTTGTGCTCCTCGATGCCGGTGGCGACCGCGAGCACGTTCGGGTCGAAGATGATGTCCTCTGCGGGGAACCCGGCCTGCTGCGTGAGCAGGTCGTAGGCGCGGGCGCAGATGTCGACCTTGCGGTCGGCCGTGTCGGCCTGGCCCGTCTCGTCGAACGCCATCACGACGACACCGGCGCCGTAGTCGCGGATCGTGCGGGCCTGCCGCAGGAAGGGCTCCTCGCCCTCCTTCAGGCTGATCGAGTTGACCACGCCCTTGCCCTGCACGCACCGCAGACCGGCCTCCAGCACGGTCCAGCGGGAGCTGTCGATCATCACCGGGATGCGGGCGATCTCGGGTTCCGTGGCGATGAGGTTCAGGAACGTCGTCATGGCCTGCTCGCCGTCGAGCAGGTCGGCGTCCATGTTGACGTCGAGCAGGTTCGCGCCGCCGCGCACCTGGTCGAGTGCCACGGTGAGCGCGGCGTTGTGGTCGTCGCCCTCGATCAGCCTGCGGAACTTCGCGGAGCCCGTGACGTTGGTGCGCTCGCCGATCATCACGAACCCGGTGTCGGGGCCGATCTCGAACGTCTCCAGGCCGCTGTAGCGGGTGGTGTGGCGCGGCCTGACCACGTTCCGCGTGGTCTCGCCCTTCACCGCGTCGGCGATGGCCTTGACGTGCGCGGGGGACGTGCCGCAGCAGCCGCCGACGACGTTGACGATGCCCTTGTCCGCGAAGTCCTTCAGCAGGGCGGCGGTCTCGTCGGGGGTCTGGTCGTAGCCGCCGAACGCGTTGGGAAGGCCGGCGTTGGGGTGGCAGGCGACGTAGGTGTCCGCCAGCCGCGCCAGGTCCGTGACGTGCGGGCGCATCTCCTCGGCGCCCAGCGAGCAGTTCACGCCGACGACCAGCGGCTCGGCGTGCGCGATCGAGTCCCAGAACGCCTCGACGGTCTGGCCCGACAGCGTGCGGCCGGACAGGTCGACGATCGTCACCGAGATCCACAGCGGCAGGTCGGGAGCGACCTCGCGGGCCGCGGCGATGGCGGCCTTGCAGTTCAGCGTGTCGAAGATCGTCTCGATCAGCAGCAGGTCGACGCCACCCTCGTGCAGCGCGGAGATCTGCTCCGCGTAGGAGGCCTTGACCTGCTCGAACGTGACAGCGCGGAACGCAGGGTCCTCGACCTTGGGCGACAGGGAGAGCGTGACGTTGAGCGGGCCGACCGAACCGGCGACGAACCGGCCGCCGAACTCGTCGGCCGCCTGCCGGGCGAGGCGGGCGCCCGCGATGTTCATCTCGCGGACGCGGCTCTCCAGCCCGTAGTCGGCCTGGCCGATCGACGTGGCGGTGAACGTGTTGGTGGTCGTGATGTCCGCGCCCGCCGCGAGGTACTGCCGGTGCACGTCCAGCACCAGGTCGGGACGGGTGAGGTTGAGCAGGTCCGGGTCACCCGCCACATCGGGCTCGTGACCCTCGTACTCGTCGCCGTAGTAGTCGGCTGGGGAGAGCTTGGCCTGCTGGAACATCGTGCCCCATGCACCGTCCAGCACGACGATCCGCTGGTCCAGCAGGGACTTGAGTCCACTCACGCGCGCTCCCGAATAGTCGGAAGCGCCCTTTGTTCGTGGTGGAACGAATCCGAGCGTGGCAGGCGTGCGAGCCCGTTGCAGCGCTTCTCGGTTTCGACCACAAGGCTACCAACTACGACCATGGACCAGGAACCCGTCCCACTCCATAGGATGGTCCCCGTGACCGGACAACGCGCGTTGGTGCTGGGTGGCGGTGGTGTCACCGGAATCGCCTGGGAGACCGGAATTCTGCACGGACTGGCCGAACAGGGCGTCGATCTCTCGGACGCCGACCTGTTCGTCGGCACGTCCGCCGGATCGGTCGTGGCGACGGAACTGGCCGGAGGAGCGCGGCTCGCCGACCTCTACGCGGGACAGCTGCTGCCACCGGACGGGGAGATCCCGGCCCGCCTCACCCCGTGGATGCTCGTCAGGTACGCGCTTTCCTACGTGATGCCGGGAACTCCGGCGGCGAAGCGAGCGCGACTCGGCCGCGCGGCGCTGAAGGCCCGCACCCCGTCCGAGGAGTCGCGGCTGGCCGTCTTCGACAGCCGGCTGTCCACCAAGGACTGGCCGGAGCGCCCGCTCAAGGTCACGGCCGTGGACGTGGTGGACGGGAAGTTCGTGGCGTTCGACCGGGACAGCGGCGTGCCGCTGGTGAGCGCGGTGGCGTCGAGCTGCGCGGTGCCGCTGGTGTGGCCGCCGGTGAGCATCAACGGCAACAGGTACATGGACGGTGGGATGCGGTCCGTGGCGAACGTCGACCTCGCGGCCGGGTACTCGCGGGTGGTGGTGGTCGCGCCGCTGACCCGCTCGGCGAGCCCCGCGGCGACTCCCGGCGCGCAGGCGGCGAAGCTCGGGGTGCCGTCGATCGTGATCAGCCCGGACAGCACCGCGCTGGCCGCCATCGGCACGAACCTGCTGGACCCGGCGCGGCGCAAGCCCGCCGCGGAGGCTGGGCGGGTGCAGGCGGCTTCGGTGGTGGAGGCCGTGCGGGAGGTGTGGTCGTAGGTTCGTGACCCGCCCGGCCAGGTCCGTTGCCGGTCACCGATGCCGTAACCGGTTCCGGCCGAGATGACCGGTCCACACCTCTTGTCCCAACGTGACCGCACGCCTAGGGTCGCCGCCATCCAGCCTTTTAGGCAGGTTTGTTAACCAATTGGGTGGAGGTGGTTGTGGACAGACGATCGGTGTGGGCCGCGGTGAGCGCGGCCGGACTCGTGGCGGGTCTCCTGGTGGCGGGGACGACCAGCGCGACGGCCGCGGACCCCCTGGTCTCGCAGGGCAAAGCGGTGACGGCGTCCTCCGTCGAGGGTGCCGGGCTGGAGGCGGCGAAGGCCGTCGACGGCAGCACGACGACCCGGTGGGCGTCGCTGGAGGGACGTGACCAGGAGTGGATCCGCGTCGACCTCGGCGCGGCGCACTCCGTCAGCAGGGTGCGCCTCAACTGGGAGGCCGCGTACGGCAAGGCCTACCGCGTGCAGACCTCGGCCGACGACTCGGCGTGGACTGACGTGTTCTCGACGAGCACCGGTGACGGTGGCGTCGACGACCTCACGGTCTCGGGCTCCGGCCGGTACGTGCGCGTGCTCGGCACGGCCCGCGGCACCGCGTGGGGCTACTCCCTGTGGGAGCTGGAGGTCTACGGCGTCGCAGGCGGCACCCCGCCGACCACGACGACGACCACGCCGCCGTCGAACGGGCTCGGGTACGCGTTCGGCAGCCGCAAGACGCCGTACGCGTCGGGTGTTCTGCGCCCGTCCGGGAGCACGTCCACTTTGGACGCGCAGGTGGTGGACTACTACCAGCGCTGGAAGTCCGCGTTCGTGCGCCAGAACTGCGGCAACGGCTGGTCGCAGGTGATCTCGCCGGACGCCGACCACCCGTACGTCGCCGAGGCGCAGGGGTACGGCATGGTCGTCGTGGCCACGATGGCGGGTGCCGACGCGGACGCGAAACGGATCTTCGACGGCCTGGTGAAGTGGAAGATCGACCACCCGTCTTCGATCAACCCGGACCTGCTCGCGGCCGAGCAGGACGTGAACTGCCGCAGCGTCAACGGCGGTGACGGCGCTACCGACGGCGACATGGACGTGGCCTACGGGCTGCTGCTCGCCGACCGCCAGTGGGGCAGCACCGGCACGTACAACTACAAGCAGCTCGCGGTCCGGCACATCAACGCGATCAAGGCCAGCGAGGTCAACCCGCAGACCAACCTGCTCAAGCTGGGCGACTGGTCCAGCGCGGGCGACCAGTACTACTACCTCTCGCGGTCGTCGGACTGGATGGTCGACCACTTCCGGGCGTTCCGGAAGGCGACGGGCGACGGCGCGTGGGACACGATCCGCACCGCGCACCAGAACCTGATCTCCACGCTGCAGCAGAACTTCGCGCCGAGCACCGGTCTGCTGCCGGACTTCGTGGAGAACACGAACTCCTCACCGCGCCCGCCCGCCGGGCAGGTGCTGGAGAGCGTGAACGACGGCAAGTACTACTGGAACGCCTGCCGCGTGCCGTGGCGCATCGGCGCCGACGCGGTGACCAGCAGTGACTCGTCGTCGCTGAACGCCGCCCGCAAGCTCAACACGTGGGTGAAGTCGAAGACCGGCGGCAACCCGAACAACATCGCGATCGGTTATCAGCTCAACGGCACGCAGCTCTCCGGTGGCAACGCCGCCGCGTTCTTCGCGCCGTTCGCGGTCGTGGCCGCGACCGATCCGGGCAGTCAGGCGTGGCTGGACGCGTTGTGGAACAAGATGCTGCAGACGCCGGTCGACGGCAGCAGCTACTTCTCCGCGAGCATCCAGCTCCAGGTGATGATCACGGTGACCGGCAACCACTGGGTGCCGTAGCCGAAGCTCGGGGTTGACCTTGACCTAAGGGCAAGGTTCGAGGCTGTGGTCATGGACAACGACTTCGTCGCCACGACCACAGCCCGCTTCGCCGTCCCCGGTGCCGCCGTCGGCGTCTTCCACGAAGGCGAGGAACACTTTTTCTCCCACGGCGTCACCAGTCTCGAGAACCCGTTGCCGGTCGACGAGCACACGCTGTTCCTGATCGGCTCGGTCACCAAGACCTACACCGCCACGGCGATCATGCGCCTGGTCGCCGACGGACGGGTGTCGCTGGACGCCCCCGTGCGCGAGTACGTGCCGGAGCTGCGGCTGGCTGACGGCCGCGAGTTCACCGTCCGCCAGTTGCTCAACCACACGTCCGGTCTCGACTGGGGCACGCTCGTCGACACCGGTGAGGGCGACGACGCCCTGCGCAGGCACGTCGCCGAGCTCGCGACCCTCACGCTGGTCGGCGGGGTCGGCGAACGCCCGTCGTACAGCCAGTCGGGCTTCAACCTGGCGGGCCGGGTCATCGAGAACGTCACCGGGCAGACCTACGAGCAGGCGATGACGACGTTGCTGCTGGAGCCGCTCGGCCTGCGCGACACGCACTTCGACCGGGACGCCGTGATGACGCGCCGGTTCGCCGTCGGGCACGAGAAGGGCGAGGTCGCGCGGCCGTGGCGGCACTGGCGCGCCAACAACCCGGGCGGTGGCCTTGCGGCGTCGGTCGCGGATCTGCTGCGGTGGGCGCGGTTCCACCTGGGCGACAACGGTCTTGAGGAGATGCGGCGGCCCACGGCGGTGTTGCGCGGCAGCAACCTCGGCGACGCGATCGGGGTGGGCTGGTTCCTGCGCGAGATCGACGGCGTGCAGGCCATCGGGCACGGCGGCTCGTCCAACGGCCAGTTCGCGGAGCTGCTGATCGTGCCGTCGCGGAACTTCGCGGTGGTGTCCGTCGCGAACCAGGGGCCGGACGGGATCCCGTTCAACCAGGCGGTGGTGCGGCAGGCGTTGAAGAGCTTCCTCGGTGTGGTGGACCGCGATCCGGAGCCGTTGCCGTACAACGCTTCCGCCGCCGCGGAGGTCGCGGGCGGGTACGACAACGACGCCATGGTGATGACCGTCGACGACACCGGGTCCGGGCTGGTGCTGGAGGTGCTGATCCGGCCGGAGATCCGCGAGTCCGCGGAGGTGGACCTGCCGGCCGACCACGCGCCGTTCCCGATGGGGCTGCTGCCGCGCGACGAGTACGTGATCACCTCCGGCGCCTTCAGCGGGCAGCGCGGGTTCTTCACGCGGGACGCGTCCGGCGCGGTCGTCAGTGTTGATCTCGCCGGACGGATGTTCGGCCGGGTGCGATGATGCCGCTGTGATCACGATCGGTCAGCTCGCCCGGTACGCAGGGGTGACGATCAAAGCGGTGCGGCACTACCACAAGGTGGGGCTGCTCGCGGAGCCCGAACGCGACCACTCCGGCTATCGCCGCTACCGCGCCCAGGACGCGGTCGACCTGGTCAAGATCCGCACGCTCGCGGAGGCCGGGGTGCCGCTCGCCCGCGTGAAGGAACTGCTCGGCGCGGGCGAGGAGGAGTTCGCCGCGGCCATCACCGAGATCGACGAGGCGTTGCGCCGCCGCGAGGAGGAGATCCGGCTCGCCCGGGAACGGGTGGTGCGGCTGAGGGCGGGGAACGCGCTGTTCGTGACGTCCGAGGTCGCGTCCATGCTGGACCTGTTGCGGGACGTGGGGGTCAGCGAGCGAGGGGTGCGGATGGAACGCGAGGTCTGGGTCCTCATGCAGACCGTCGCCCCCGACGAGGCCGCGGTGTGGCTCGCGGACAAGGTCGACTCGCTCGCCGACCCCGAGTTCCGGCGGCTCTACCTCGACCACGACGAGGCGTTCGGCTTCGCGCCGGACGACCCGCGGCTGCCCACTCTGGCGGAGCGGGCGGCCACGTGGCTCGCGGGACGTCCGGCGGTGCCGGCGGCGGATCCGGAGATCAGCGCGCTGGCCCTGGAGGCGGCCGGCGCGTCCTCGCCGGCCTGGGACGCGCTGCGTCAGTAGAACGTGCGCAGGAACGCCGGTCCGCCCTCCTCGGCGTTCAGTCCCTTCTCCACGAACGCGATGTTGTGGTGGAACGAGATTCCGCTGATGTTGCGCTCCAGGTACGAACGTTCTCCGCGCGGATCGCCCACCTCGGCCCGGTTCAACCCGTCCACAAAGGACTTGAGCATGCCCATCGAGGTGTGCGGGGGAGTCTCGGGATGCCCGCCCCAGCTCGGCCAGTAGGCGGTCTGCAGGTCCTCCACGACGTAGAGGCCGCCGTTGCGGACGTGCGGGAACAGGGCGTCGAACGAGATCCGCACGTGGTCGTTGAGGTGGCTGCCGTCGTCGACGACCACGTCGAACGGGCCGAGCTCGCGGCCCAGCCGGTCGAGGAAGACGGGGTCGGACTGGTCGCCCTGGATCGCCATGATCCGCGGGCCGGTGACCGTCTTGCGGGCGATGTCGAGGCCGTGGATCAGGCCGCGCCGGAAGTAGCGCTGCCACATGCGCAACGAGCCGCCGCCGCTGTTCGGGTCGCCGTAGCCGCCGATGCCGATCTCCAGCACCTTCACCGGGGCGGTGCGCAGGCGCGCGAAGTGGCGTTCGTAGTGCTGCGCGTACCAGTGCAGGTCGCCCCACTTGTCCGTGCCGAACTCCACGGCCAGCTCGCCGAGGTCCCGCCGGGCCGGTCGCAGCGCGGTCAGCAGCTCCTGGACGGACTGCGCGAGGCCCTTGCGGCTGTGGAACCACCCGGCGACACCGCGTTCGTCCAGGTCGGGGTTCGGCGTGGTGACGGCGAGGCTCGGCCACGGGCGTTCGTCGTCGCCGTAGAGGCCGCGGACGGCGTCGGCCAGGTCGAGGGTGACCACGACGTCGGCGTCGGTGCGCAGGTGGCCGGTGACGTGACCGTCGAACCGCAGGTCGAGACGGACGTCGTGGTCACCGATTTCACGCAGGACCTCGGCGGTGACGGCGGCCGGGGTGAGCCTGCGGATCGTGTCGTCGAGGAGGTCGCGGCCGGCGGTGGCGGCCTGCAGGAGCGGAGCTGGAACCGTCCACCGGGCGGTGTCGAACACTAGGTCCCCTTCGTCTGACTTGAGTCTCGCTTGAGCGGTCCGTCGTAGGGTCGGGGTCATGCGGATCCGACCGGTGGCGTGCATGATCTCGGCGTTGGTCCTGGTTTTGTCGGGTGCGACCGCGGCACGGGCGGGAGGGCGGCAGTTGTTGTACTACAACCACGCCTGGGGCACGCTCGACAGAGCCACGGCGGACGCCGTCGAGCACTCCCGTTACGTCAAGGACTTCGCCGATCTGGAGGTGCGCACCACCACGGGTGCGGACGGCAAGGTCTGGACGGGGCGCTACCTGCGCGGCCGCGAGACGTACCTGGAGATCTTCGGGCTCGGGGACGTGCCGGGCTCGGACGGCGAACCCGGTTCCGCCGGTCTCGGGCTCTCGACCGAGCACGACGGCGACATCGAGAAGCTCAAGACCCGGTTGCGCGGCGCGGGCTCGAACCCGATCGACTTCACGCAGACCCGCGACTTCGGCGACGGCAAGCCCGTGCCGTGGTTCGACTCGGTGTACCTGGCCGAGAAGTACCAGCGGTTCGGCGCCTGGGCGATGGAGTACCGCGACGAGTACCTCAACGACCCGCGCGGCAAGGTGGGACCCGCGAAGTTCCCCGGCGACGTCACGCGCGAGCGGTACATGCCGGACGCGTACAAGGACAAGCTGATGCGCGACGTCACCTACCTGCACCTCGCGATCACCGCGGCCGACATGACGCACACCGTGCCGCTGCTGCGGGCAGGAGGGTTCGCGGTGCGGACCGAGGGCCGCACGGTCGTGGCGACGTGCGGCGGCACCACGATGAGGATCGACGAGGCACCGGTCGAGGACATCGGGCTCAAGCGCGCGGAGTTCGCGCTGAACCGCCCCGCCGCGCTCCACGTCGAACGGCTGGGCACGTCCACGCTGGTCGTGGGCCCGGGCAAGCACGCGGTCTGGACTTTCTGACACCCTGGTCCGAACGGATCAACGAACGGGGTGTCGGTGTCGCTGGTCGGGCGGGATCGGGAACGCGCACGGCTGACCGCGCTCGCGGAGTCGGGCGGGGCGCTGCAGGTCGTCGGCGAGCCGGGCGTCGGCAAGTCGGCGCTGCTGTCCTGCCTCGACGGCCACCGGGTCGTCGGCGTCGAGGCCGAGCAGCACCTGCCCCACGCCGGACTGCACCATGTGCTGCACCCGTACCTGTCCCGTGCGCGACCGGTTCTGGACGTCGCCTTCGGCCTCGCCGACGGCCCCGTGCCCCCGATGCACCTGGTGGGGCTCGCCGCGCTGGAGGTGCTGACCGAGGCGCGGGCCGTCGTGCTGGTCGACGACGCGCACTGGCTGGACCGCGAGAGCCAGGACGTCCTGGGGTTCGTGGCACGACGGCTGCGTGACGGCGCTCTGGTGGTGACGGCCCGGACGCCTGTGTTCTCCGGCGTGCCGACGTTGTCGCTGGAGCCTTTGGCGGTCGGTGAGGCTGTCGAGGTGCTCGACTCGGCCGCACCGGGCCTGGATCCCGAACGCCGCTCGTGGGTGCTGGCCCAGGCAGCCGGGAACCCGTTGGCGCTGGTGGAGCTCCCGTTCGGCGGCAACACCCTGGAGGAGACCTTCGCCGCGCGAGCCTCGGCGCTGCCCGCGTCCGCGCGGTCGGCGCTGCTCGTGCTGGCTCTCGGCGGTGTGCCTTCTGAAGCTCTCGCGCCTGCCGTCGAGGCCGGGCTGGTCGACCGGGACGGCGCGTTCCGGCACCCGTTGATCAGGTCGGCGATCGCGGGCGCGGCGAGTGCAGTGCAACGCCAGGAGACCCACCGCCGCCTCGCCTTCGTGACGGACCACCCCGACCGCCGCGCGTGGCACCTGGCCGAGGCCGCGACCGGCCCCGACGAGAACGTCGCCCGCCTGCTGGAGAACACGGCCGACCGCGCCCTGCGACGCGGTGGCGCCTCGGCGGCGGTGAGCGCGCTGGAACGGTCGGCGGCCCTCGGCGACGCCGGCGAACGCGCCCGGCGCCTGCTGCGGGCGGCCGAACTGGCCTGCGAGGCGGGCCGCCGCGACGACGTGGAGCGGATCCTGCTGTCCGTGCGCGGCCTCGACCTGACGGCGCGGGAGCGCGCGCTCGTGACGTGGCTGCCCACGGCGTTCGACGACGGCGTGGGCGTGGCAGGGGCGGGCGAACTGGTCGGGCTCGCCGAGTCCGTGGTGGCGGGCGGCGACGTCGAGCTCGGGCTGCGGATCTTCTGGAGCGTCGCGATGCGGTGCTTCTGGGTGGAGCCGGGGGCGGCCGTGCGGGAGCGGATCGCGGCGGTGGCGCGGCGGTTGCCGATCGAGGCCGGTGACCCGCGGATGCTGGCGATGATGGCGTACGTGTGCCCGGTGCAGCAGGGGGACGCGGTGGTGGCGGGCCTGCGCGCGGCGGGTGGTGGCTCGGCCAGGGTTTGCCCGCCTGCGGCTCCGGGCCCGGCCGACCCGGCTGCGCTTCGCCCCTCTCCGTCGCCCGACGATCCCGCGACCCTCCGCCTGCTCGGCAGCGCGGCCCTGCAGGTAGGCGCGTTCGCCGACTCCGTCAGGTTCTCCCACGCCGCCCAGCACGGCTTCCGAGCCCAGGGCCAGTTCGGACTCCTCGCCAGAGCCCTCGCCGTCGAGGCCTGGAGCCGCACCCGCCTCGGCGACATCACCGCTGCCGAACCCGTCGCCGCCGAGGCCGCCCTCCTGGCCGAGGAGACCGGCCAGCCGTACATGCACGGCCTGGCGGTGGCCGTCCAGGCCGAGATCGCCGCCCTGCAAGGCGACCACGAGCAGTCCGCCGAGAAAGCAGCCCTCGCCGAACGGATCGGCCTCGCGGCAGGCGCCCGCCCCGTCCTCGCCACCGTGCAGCTGGCCAGGAGCCTGGCAGCCCTGGGCGAGGGCCGCTACGCCGACGCGTTCGCCGCCGTCCGCCGCGTCCACGACCCCGTGGACCCCGCCTACCAGCTGGCGCTGCGCCGGTACGTGCTGCCCGAACTGGTCGAGGCCGCCACCCGCAGCGGCAACGCCGACGAGGCCCGCAAGCTCGTCGAGGAGCTGGACACCGCCACCAGCTCACCCGCCCTGGCGTCCGGCCTGCGGTACGCGCGGGCACTGCTCGCGGCCGACGATGAGGCCGAGGCCCTGTTCGAGGCGGCCCTCGACGCCCCCGACTCGCCGTGGGACCGGGCGCGCGTGCAGCTGGCGTTCGGGGCGTGGCTGCGCAGGCAGCGCCGGGCGACGCGGGCGAGGCCGCACCTGAAGGCGGCCGCGGAGGCGTTCGAGGCGTTCGGCACGAGGGACTGGGCGGAGCGGGCGCGCGAGGAGCTGCGGGCGTCGGGCGAGTCGCGGGGCGGCAACGGCGAGCTGACCGAGCACGAGCTGACCATCGCGCGGATGGCGGCGGACGGGCTGACGAACAAGGAGATCGGGGAGCGGCTGCACCTGTCGCACCGGACGGTGAGCACGCACCTGCACCGGATCTTCCCGAAGCTGGGGGTGACGGCTCGGGCGGAGCTGCGGCAGGCGCTGGAGGAAGGCGGGACGCGGGGCTGAAGGCTCGCGCGGAGCTGCGGGAGGCGCTGGCGGGGCTGTGGGCGAGGGTGGAGCTGCGGCCATCCCCGGAACCCTCCCGCCCCACCGTGACGTACCGAGCCACCGTCACCTGACGCTCGCGACCCCCACCACCCCACCCCTACCGTCGCCGACATGATCAGCAGGCGACAGTTCTCCCAGGCACTGGCCGTGGCAGGCCTCGCAACCGCGGCAACCACCGCGACCGCCCACGCCGCCGAACCGTCCTGGGGCCCGACGAAGCAGATCCGGGCAGGCCTGCTCGACATCGCCTACGCGGAGATGGGCCCGGCGAACGGCCCCGCGACGATCCTCCTGCACGGCTGGCCGTACGACATCCACAGCTTCGCCGACGTGGCACCGGCCCTGGCCGCCCAAGGCCACCGCGTCCTCATCCCGTACCTCAGGGGCTACGGCCCGACCCGGTTCCTGCACGCCCACACCAAGCGCAACGGCCAGCAGTCCGCCATCGCGTCCGACGTCATCGCCTTCATGGACGCCCTGAAGATCCGCAAGGCGACCGTGGCCGGGTTCGACTGGGGCGCGCGGACGGCGTGCATCATGGCGGCGCTGTGGCCGGAACGGGTCACGGCGCTCGTGTCGGTCAGCGGCTACCTGGTCGTCAACCTCCAGCAGAACCAGGAACCGCTGTCCCCGCAGGCCGAACTCGGCTGGTGGTACCAGTACTACTTCGCGACGGAGCGAGGAGTGAAGGGCTACGAGCAGAACTCCTACGAGTTCAACAAGCTCATCTGGAAGCTCGCCTCGCCGCAGTGGAACTTCGACGAGGCCACGTACGCCCGCAGCGCCACGGCCTGGAAGAACCCCGACCACGTCGCGATCGTCGTCCACAACTACCGCTGGCGCCTGCAGCTCGCGCAGGGCGAGCACCGCTACGACGGGCTCGAGCGCAGGCTGCAGGCCAGGCCTGTGATCGGCGTGCCGACGATCACCGTCGCCAGCGACTTCGACGGGCCGACCAAGGACGGTGCGGCGTACCGGGGGCGGTTCAGCGGCCGTTACGAGCACCGGATCCTCGACGGCATCGGGCACAACGTGCCGCAGGAGGCCCCGGCGGCGTTCACCGAGGCCGTCCTCGACGTCACGAAGGGGGCGTGAGGATTCCGCCGGCGGCCGTGCGGATGCGCAGCGAGGAAGTCCGCGCGTCCCGCACGATCCGGTCCACGTCGTAGGCCACGAGACGGCCGCCGCGCTTCAGGATCCGGCCGTCCGCGAACACCGTGTCGACGTTGGCCGCGGTCGCCGCCTGCACCAGCGTCGTCTCGAACAGGCCGCCCGGCGCGAGGTTGATGTCGTTGGCGCGCACCAGGAGGACGTCCGCGCGCTTGCCGACGGTGATCGACCCCGTGACGTCGCCCAGGCCGAGTGCGCGGGCGCCGTTCAGCGTCGCCATCTTCAGCACGTCGGCGAACCCGACCTCGGGCAGACCGGCGGAAGGTGTTCCCGCCCAGGGGATTCCGGTGTTCCAGACGAGCCTCATCGCCTCGAACATGTCGGACGGCGCGATCGAGGTGGCGTCCGACGACAGCGACACCGGCACGCCCGCCCTGCGGAACCGCAGCAACGCGTCCCGCGGATCACCCGCGTTGCCCAGCCGGAACTCCGAGTGCGGCGACCACGAGAAGGCGGTTCCGGTCCTGGCCATGATCTCCATGTCGGAGTCCAACGCCGTGACGTAGTGGCACAGCAGGGTTCTGGGCCCTAGCCAGCCGCGGCGCTCGTAGTCGGCCGCGTCCACGATCCGCGGTGGCGACTGGCCCGCGTGGATCGCGACCGGCAGGCCGCGGGCCAACACGGCGTCCATGTCCGCGAAGAACGCCGGCTCGTCGCTCTGCGACAACCCGCGCACGCACACACCCAGGTGCACCAGCCCGCCGAACGCCGTGCCGCCCGCGAAGTACCGCTGCCGCACGCGATCCACGTCCGTGAAGTCCATCGGCGCGTCCCGCGGCATCTGGTCGACGTGGCCGTAGGAGAACCGTGCGCGCAGCAGACCGTCGCGGTGCGCACGCAGTTCGGCGTCGGCGTGCGCGGGGGAACGGGTGTTGTTCGACCAGTTGTGCACGGTCGTGACGCCCGCGTTCGCCAGTTCCGCGAGCCCCAGCAACACGGAGCGGTAGACGTCGGAAGCTTCGTACAGCGTGGAAGTAGCGCGTTTCGCGGCGAAGTAGGGGAACCCGTCGGCCACGAAGTTGCGGCCCAGCGCGCTCCACATGTGGAAGTGGGTGTTGACGAAACCGGGCATGACGATCATGTCCGACGCGTCGACGACCTGAGCGCCCCGTGCGTTCAGGTCGCGCCCGACAGCAACGATGGAACCGTTGTCGATCAGGACGTCCGCGCGCGGTAAGACCCCGAGTGCCGGGTCCACGGTGACCACGGCGCCGTTGCGGATCAGGTACCGGTTGCGGCGCACGTCGGAGCCGGTGTCCGCACTCGCGACACCAGCGGTCGCGGCCAGTGCCACGCCAAGGGATTTGGTGAGAGTCCGTCGGTTGATCATGCGGCCTCCTAGACAGGGGTGCCGCCATGCTCACCCGCCTCAGCGCGCCTGGTCCAGTGGCCGCAGGTACTTCATCGTGTTCGCGGTGAGCGCCTCCATCTGCGGGCGTGCCGCCTCCAGCCGGGAGGCCTCGGTCGCCTGGCGCCGGATGATCTCGTCCACGTTGGACGCCTGCACCAGCAGTCCCGGCGCGACGAACCAGCCCTCCGGCAGGCTCCTGCCGCTCTTGGCGTGCTGCGCGAGCATCCACCCCGCCACCGCGCCCTTGAGGAAGTGCTCGGCGGAGATCGTCGCGACCAGGTGCCCGTCCTTGACGCCCTGCAACGCCTTCGCGTCGATGCTGAACGCCGCGGCCAGCCACTTCGCGTTCTTCTCCGCGTGCACGGCCGCGAGGTTGATCGCGTCGACGTCACCGGCGCCCAGCAGCGCGAGCGCGTCCGGGTTCGCGTCGGCCAGCCGCTGCCACGTCGCGAGGTTCGTCGTCTGGTCGCGCCCGGTGTCGAGCGGGCCGATCACCTGCAGCTTCGGCAGCCGTTCGGCGAGACGGGCCCGCATCCCCAGCACCCGCTGGTCGAGCGCGGGCATGGCGGGGGAGTTGCTGCCGATCACGATCTTGCCCGTGGCGTCCGGCGGCAACCGGTCGGCCGTCGCGTCGGCGAGCATCGTGCCCAGCTCGAATCCGTCGTTCTCGATCATGAGCTTGACGCCGCTGCCCGGCGCGACCAGACCGCCCGCGACCGCCATCACCGGGATGCCCTGCCCGATCACCTGCGCCATCGGCTCGGCCACGATCTCCGGCGCGACCGCGGACACCCCGATGCCGCCCTTGGCCCGCGTGGCGAGGTCGTTCAGCATCTCGACCTGCTTGAGGCCGTCGTGCGTGTCCGGCCCGGTGACCTCCGTCCGGACACCGCCCGCGATCGCCGCGCCCACGCGGAAGCCCTCGCTCATCTCCTTGGAGAAGTCGCGGCTGTTGTTCTGCGCGAGGAACCCGATTGTGGGCGGGTCATCGGACGTCTGCGCGGTCCCGCATCCGGTCACCCCCGTCACCGCGAGCAAAACCGCAGGAAGGACAGCACGGACGACGCGGACCATGAACGAGCCCCATCAGTTGGTCGTGGAAAGCGGCCAAGGCTAGTGCACATCGGACCGTGGTGTCGGCTTGCGCGAAATCCTTTGGCTGCGTACCAATAGCACCTTCGTCGGAAAGCGATGTCCACGTGAGGCGCCGATAGATGCTGTCCAACTGGGTCGAAGCTCGGACCACCGTGCAGACGACCGTCATCAGCCTGACGGTCGGCCTCGCCGCGCTGGCCGGCCTCGCGCTGTGGACGAGCCTCAGCATGCAGCAAGCCGCGACGCACCTGCACGAGCTCAACGAGATGAGCGACCGCTGGGGTCTCGTCGTTCAGAACGTCGACGTGGCCGACCACGCCCTCACCGACTACGTCAGGTCCGGGACGAAGGTGATGCGCGAGCCCGTCGCGAACGCCACCGGTGCCGCCGACGAGAGCCTGCGCTGGTTGCGCGACAACGGAGGTCCCGCCGACGTCCGCGCCGCCACCATCGTGAGCGACCTCTACCGCGACTACAGCGGTCTGCTGCGCGAGACGGTCGCGGCCGACGAGCGGGCCGACCCCGCGGCGGCGTTGCAGAAGGCGTACCAGGCCGAGCTCACGCTGGTGTCGTTGCGCAAACAGCTGTCGATGGTCGTGCAGCTCAAACGCCTGGAGACGACCGACTACCTGCGTGCCGCGGAGGTGCGCAACGGCAACCTCCGCCTCGCCGCCCTCGTCGCGTTCGCCGTCGACCTGGGACTGGTCGGGGTGTGCGGCGTCGTCCTGCTCGGCCACCGCCGCAAGATCCTCCGCCAGGCCGCCAAGAGCGAGCACGAGGCGATGCACGACGCGCTGACCGGCCTCGCCAACCGCACGCTGCTCACCCAGCACACCGAGCAGGCCATCCGCCGCAGCAACCAGACGGGCGACCCGCTCGGCCTGTTCCTGATCGACCTCAACCGCTTCAAGCCGATCAACGACACCCTCGGCCACGCGTTCGGCGACAGGCTGCTGCAACTCGTCGCCAACCGCCTGACGGGCGCCGTCCGCGAGATCGACACGGTGGCGCGGCTCGGCGGCGACGAGTTCGCGGTCCTGCTGCCCTCGGTGAGCACGTCCGCGAACGCCCTGGTCGTCGCCGAACGAGTGCACCACGCGCTGGCCGAAGCCGTCGACCTGGACGGGCTCTCGGTCGACGTCGGCTGCAGCATCGGCGTCGCGCTGTACCCGACCGACTCGGCCGACGCGCACGAACTGCTCAAACACGCCGACCTCGCCATGTACGCGGCCAAGCGCGCACGCCTGGGCACGTCCGTCTACGAGGCGGTCCTCGACCAGCACAGCGCCGCCCAGCTCACCGTGATCAGCGACCTGCGCCGCGCCCTCGACCAGTCCGAGCTCGTCCTGCACTACCAGCCGAAAGCCGACCTGCGCACCGGCTCGGTCTGCGGCGCCGAGGTCCTGTGCCGCTGGCAGCACCCGCGCCACGGCCTGCTGGGACCCGACCGGTTCATCCCGGCCGCGGAGGAGACCGGCCTGATCGAGCCGCTCACGCAGTACGTGCTCGACCGCGCGCTCGCCCAGTGCCACGCCTGGCACCTCACCGGCTGGGACGTGCCGGTCTCGGTCAACGTCGGCGCCCAGTGCCTGCACGACAGGTCGTTCCCCGACCAGGTCGCCGCGCTGCTGAAGCACCACGGGCGCCCGCCGGACGTGCTGACGCTGGAGATCACCGAGAGCGCCATCATCGCCGACCCGCACCGCGCGTGCGACGTCCTGACGCGGCTGCGGGACCTGGGCGTGCGGCTGTCGATCGACGACTTCGGCACCGGCTACTCGTCCATCGCCTACCTGCGCTCGATGCCGGTGCACGAGATGAAGATCGACCGTTCTTTCACCACGAACATGCGGACGGACTCGTCCAGCGGCGCGATCACCCGCTCGTTGCTGGGGCTCGCGCACAACCTGGAGCTGGAGGTCGTGGCCGAGGGCGTCGAGGACGAGGAGACGTGGGGCGTCCTCGCCGCCCTGGGCTGCGACATCGTGCAGGGGTACTGCCTGAGCAGGCCGTTGCCGGCGGACGAGTTCGCCACGTGGCTGCGGGACCGCATGCTGAACGAGCTGGGGGCGGCGGCTCCCTGAGCGGCGGCTCGGGAAGGGCCCCCGCCGTCGTCTACCGCTGACTGGCGAGCCGGTACGCCGCCGCTCCGATCAGCTCCAGCGACACCTGCAAGCGCTCCAGGCTGATGTTGTCGCGGATCGTGTCCTCCGGCGTGTGGTAGATCGGCTCCAACTGGGCAGGGCCGCCCTCACCGCGCCAGCTGAAGTTCGCCGACGCCATGCCCTTCTCGTGGAACGGCACGTGGTCGCTCGACCCGCGCGCCACCGGGCCGTGCACCCTCGGGTCGTAGCCGAGCCGTTGCGCGGCGGCACGGACGCCGGCCGTCGTCGCGTTGTCGGCGCCGTCCACGGACAGCAGCCAGTAGGCCGTCGCCGGGTCGTGGCTGGTGGCGACCATGTCGTTCTGGAACACGCCCTTGATCCGCGCGATCTCCTCCGGCGGGAGCTGCGAGACGTAGTGCCGCGACCCGAGCAAGCCCTGCTCCTCGGAACCCCACAGCGCGAACCGCAACGCCTTGTGGGTGGGCAGGTACCGCAGGACGCGGGCCAGTTCCAGCGCCAGCACCGTGCCGCTGCCGTCGTCGTTGGCGCCCGGCGAGCCCGGCACGGTGTCGTAGTGCGCGGTGACCATCACGACCCCGTTGTCCCGCCACGGGAACGTCGCCGGCCGGTCCGCGATCACGTTGTAGGACGTCAGGTTCGGGTGGTGGACGGTGCTGATCGTCAGCTCGCCCGTGCCCTGGGTGCGCAGCTTCTCGGTGTGCACCTGGGCCAGGCCGATCACCGGCACGGCGACGTCGCGGTCGAGCGTGGGGGAGAACGCGCTCGACTTGCTCGCGGTGGCGGAGATCCGGCCCAGGACGACGGCCACCGCACCGCGTTCGATCGCCGCGTGGGTGGGCGCGGAACCGGCAGGGGCGTTGACGTAGAACGCGATCTTGCCGGTCAGGTCCGGCAGCTGGCCGTCGACGACCTCGACGAACGGGGCCTTGACGGTGATGCCGAGCTTGCCGAACCGGGACGCGCCGGCCTGCCACTTCCCGTTGACGTCGGCGAGGTACTTGTCCGGCACGGTGAACGGCTGCGTCGTCACCTGGTACCGCAGCGCCCTGAGCTCGCGGACGAGGAAGTCGCGCGCCCGGTGCTCGGACGCGGTGCCGCCGATGCGCGGCCCGATCTGGTCGCTCAGAACCCTGAGGTGTTCGAGCGCCTTGCGGGCCCGAACCCTTGCCACGACGGGGAAGTCGCCGAGGTCGAGGTCCGGCAGGTGCGAGGCGCCTGGCCGTTGCTCGCCGGCCGCGAGCGCGCTCGCCGGGTTGGCCACCACGGCGGCCACTCCGGCCGCCGCCGCGAAGAAGTCACGTCTGCGCAAGTCGTCCCCCATCTCCCGAAGTCCTGAGGCGAACGTAGGCAGGGCGGCGGGCGCGCGACAACCGACTAGTGGCTGGCTTTCACCATGTGGTCGTCGGAGTGCTCGATGACGAGGTCCTGCACCTGTTTGCGCGCGTGCGACCGCGCCTTCTGCACGCACGCCATCAGTTGGGCCGCGAGCACTTCCGGTTCGAGCTCGCGGACCTCGGGGCTCAGGGTGATGCCGGTCGTGAGGCCGTTCGAGTCGACCGTGACGCTGATGCCGCCGCGCGTGGCCTCACCGCTGACCGCCGCGAGGAGCGAGACCAGGTCGAGGTAACGGCGCTGCTCGCGTTCGGCGGCCGCGTCCCTGCGCTCCTCCCACCACGCGATCCGGCGGCGCAGCAACGCCTGCGTGGCCGCGGGGTCGGACACGGGAACCGTCCACGAACCGGACGCCGTGTGCAGCGCTATCGCGTGCGCGTGGGCCGTGACCCGAAGGATGCGCGCGAACGAGACCCCGGCGTCGACCCGGGATCCCTGCCGCGTGGTCCAGTCGACGCGGTCGGTGCCGATCACCAGACGTGTGCCGTTGTCCGCCAGCACCAGCGGGAACGCCGTCGAGCCGAGTTCGAGGACGGGCGAGGAGAGCAGCGAGCGGTGGGCCAGCCGGGCGAGCGCGCTCGCGGACCCCGCGCCCAGCACTCCGGCCGCGCACAACGCCTTCACCGCGATCGCCGCGCCGGGACTGAGCCGCAACGCGATGCCCGAACCCGGCAGCACGCCGAGCACGAGCTGGGCGCCGGTCATCAGGGTGGTGGCGGGCAACCACGAGTGCGGGTCGCTCAACCCGTTGCGGCGCAACCAGGTCAGCAACGCCCACGCGCACGCGGCCGCGGCGACGGCCGGAATCGCCGACCACCACGGCATGACGGCCTGCCCTGCCGAGGTCATCCCGGCGAGCACGACGCAGACGATGCCGATCGCGACGGGCAGCACGCCGGCGGAGAGCAACAGCAACGTCCTCGTGCGGCGCCAACGGGCGGCGAGTGCCAGCACGACCTGGGGGTCGTTGGTCAGGGGGACGGCGTGGGGGATGAGCGTCATTTTCGGGCACCCCTCGTCAGCTCTCCGCCATCACCTGGTTGTGACGACGGGCCGACCAGACTTCCCGGCTCACCTGCCCGTAAATATGCCGTAAATGTCCAGATCAAGCAAGCCTTGTCCACTGTGGACGGTGCTGGTGCGAGTCTCGGGGGAACGCCGATCCGTTGTGCCGAAATGCTTTCGCGCGCGTTCCGGAAAATTGGTTCAATGCGCGGGTGATCTCGTACAGCACCGATCTCAGCGGCCTGACCGAGGCCGATCTCGCCGGGTTCTTCGTGGACTGGCCCAGGCCGCCGTCACCCGCCCAGCACCTCGCCGTGCTGCGCGGGAGCTACCGCGTGGTGATCGCGCGCTCGCGGGACGAGGTCGCGGGCTTCGTGAACATGATCAGCGACGGCGTGCTGACGGCGTTCGTCCCGTGGCTGGAGGTGCGGCCGTCGTTCCAGGGGCAGGGCATCGGCACCGAGCTGATGCGCCGGATCGTGGCCGAGGCGGCGCATCTGTACTCGGTCGACCTCACGTGTGACGACGCGCTGCGGCCGTACTACGAACGTCTCGGCATGTCCGCGCTGACCGGGATGGGACTGCGCAACCGCGACGCGATCTAGATCCCTTCGAGGTCCAGCGTCTGCTGGTGCGGGCCGCCCGTGAACGAGCTCGTGAGCAGCCCGGCGGAACGGCACCGCCCGCACGTCACCGGTGAGGTCGTCGCCTTGAACCGGGTGAAGTCCCAGCTGCCCGTGCCGACGTGGCAGCCGGGGCCGGGCACCTCCAGCCCGAGCCAGCCCTGCATCCGCACGGCGTGCACGACGTCGGACCCGTCGATGTACCCGTTGAGCCGCCCGGCGAACCGGTTGCGCGCTTCCGCCGCGGGCGCGCTCAGTGCCTCCTGCAAGACCGAGATGCCGTTCATGGACCCGATTCAACCTCACTCGGCCGCGTCGAGTCGCGCACCACGCCGCTCCAGCACGGTGAGGCTCCGCGCACACCACCGGACGTTGTCCCGCTCGAACGACAGGCCGCGCAACAACGTCAGGTACGGCCCGACCCGTTCGGCGGTGGCGAGGAACTCCTCTTCCGTCCTGCCGTCGAGGAACCTGGCCCGCAGGCGTTCGTAGCGCTCGACCTTCGCCTCCGCCCACCGCTTGCGCTCCCGGATCGACGCCTTCACCGCCTCGGCGTCGCCGGAGTCCACCGCCAGCACCGCGACCAGCAGCTCGTCCCGGATCGCGGTGGGCTTGTGCTGCGCGGCCGTGAACCTCGTCAGCTCCTCCAGGCCTTCCTCGGTCAGGGAGAACAGCCGCTTGGTCGGCCGGCGCTCCTGCTCGACCGTCCGCGCGGTGATCAGGCCGTCCGACTCCATGCGGTCGAGCTCCCGGTAGAGCTGCTGCGGCGTGCAGATCCAGAAGTTCGCCACGGACGCGTCGAACACCTTGGTCAGGTCGTAGCCGGAGGACTCCCCGTCGAGCAGAGCGGCCATCACGGCGTTGCGCAGCGACATAGCAGCAGGTTACGGTGCCATCACCTAGTCAACAAGTTGAGTATGTGAGGGCGTGCCGTGAACGCATTCCGCAAGGCAGTCGAGGCGCGGGACACCGAGGCGATGGCGGCGTGCCTGGCTGACGACGTCGTGTTCACCAGCCCCGTCGCCTTCGCCCCGTACCCCGGCAAGCCGCTCACCGCGGCGATCCTGCGCGGCGTCATGCGGGTGTTCGAGAACTTCCGCTACGAGCGCGAGATCATCGACGGCCCGAACCACGCGCTGGTGTTCCGCACCGAGGTCAACGGCAAGGAGATCCAGGGCTGCGACTTCCTGCACCTCGACGAGAACGGGCTGATCGACGAGTTCACGGTCATGGTGCGGCCGCTGTCCGGCGCCCAGGCCCTGTCCGAGGCGATGGCCGCCCAGTTCGAGCAGATCAAGGCCGAGGCGCTGGAGGAGCTCAGCTCCTGAGCTCGTACACGCTCACGTGCCGTCTGCTGTCCGCAGTGAACGGCTCGCCCTCCCACCCGCCGTACCGGGCGCGCAGCCGCAGCCCCGCGATCCGCGCCATCAGGTCGAACTCGGACGGGTAGCTCAGCCGCTGCCGGATCGGGCCGAACCGGATGCCGTCCGCGCCGATGTAGACGTGGTTCTCGTCGAGCATCTGCGTCACCGGGTCGTAGCGGTTGACGTCGAGCCGGACGTGGTCGACCTCGACGGCCTCCACGTCGACGAAGTCGTACCGCTGCCGGGCCGCCCAGCTCGGCAGGCCGCACTCGACCACGAACGCGCCGTCCGGGGTGAGGTGGCGTGCCGCGTTCTCGAAGCAGCGGACCTGGTCGTCCTGGGTGAGCAGGTTCGAGATCGTGTTGTAGACCAGGTACACGAGGTCGTACGTGCGGCCGGTGCCGGTCTGCGACATGTCGCCGATGGTCACGTCGACGTCCGCGCCACCGGGTTTCTCGCGCAGGCGGGCGACCATGTGCGGTGACAGCTCGATGCCGTCGACCGCGACGCCGCTTTCCCGCAGTGGCAACGCGATCCGGCCCGTGCCGATCGCGAACTCCAGTGCCTTGTCGCCGAACGACGCGAGGAAGCGGACTGTCTCGTCCTCGTCGCCGCGGGGGTGGTTGTCGTAGGTCTTGGCCGTTTCGGGACTGAAACTCGGGTTGAATCCCTTCACGACTCCGACGCTAGACCTCGTGGCCAGCGAGTTTTTCGCGCAGCAGCGCCAGGTCGTGAAGATCCTGCTCACGAGGCTCGTAGCCCTGGTGGAAGTAGAGCTGCTGCTCGACCGACAGGCACCGCACCTCCGTGCCCAGGATCGTGCCGGTGACGAAGCACGAGGCGGGGTAGCGGAACGGCTCGCCGGGCGTCAGCGAGGCCTGCTCGGCGCTGCCGTCCTCGTTGTGGCGCAACGGGTGCAGGTCGATCTCGCGTCCGCCGGGATCGGTGACCACGAACCGGACCGGGCGCCACGAGAGCGTCTCGGCGAACCCGAGCGCGGCGAGCGCCGCGAGGACCTGCGTTTCCTGCTCCTCGCGGTGCATGAGGTCGAGATCGCCGTGCGGACGGGTCTGCGTGCCCACCAAGGCGTCCACACCCCAGCCGCCGCCGATGCAGACGTCGAAGCGTTCAAGTGCAGCCAAGATCTCCAGCACGTCCTCACCGGTCACACCGCACAGCCTGCAGGGGAACCGGAAAAGCCGCCACCGCGTTTCGCGCGCTGCTAGCTGCCCAAGGTCGAGTTGCACGTCCACGTCGTCGGCTCGGCCGGCCTCGACACCGAGGCAGGCGTCGGCCTCGCCCAGCTCGCGCCTTTCTTCGACGCCGCAAGGGAAGCGGGCCTGTACAGCGTCCCGCACTGGTGAAACATCTGGCGCTGAAGGGGATTCCACTGGAGGTGTGTCCCACGTCGAACGTCGTTCTTCGGCACCACGCTCGAAGGCGAGTACCTGGCGGTGGCGCCGTCGTTGCCGGAGGAGATCCAGCGAGTCGTCTGACCGGCGGAACCAGTCGTTTGGGTGGTGGACATCGGCCGGACGGGCGTGGATCGTGCAGCACGTGGAGCAGGTCGTCGAGGTGAAGGACTTGGACGCCGCCAGCGAGGTGTTGAACGCGGCTTATGGCCCGATGCGCCTCAACGGAGGCATAAAACACCCATGCATGAGGATGTCGTCACAGGTCCACGGCCAGGTCCGGTTCGACGAGCTGAGCGGGCGCATCGGCCTGGAGGTCGCCGTCGATCCCATGCGCAACTACGTGTTCGGCCACGCGGGCGCCGGAATGGTCTACTACGGCTCCGGCGGGGAGGACCGCTTCTGGTTGCCCGGTGAGGCTTTCCTGAGCGCTCCTCCCGACAGTCCCTTCGTCGGCGCTATCCGCGACCCGAGACTGTCGACGGTCACGCTGACCCGGTCGGTGATCGAGGAGGTGGCCGGCGACGCGGGTTTCGCCGGTTTCCGGCCCGTGTCACCGGAAGCGGGGGCGGTGTGGTGGTCGACGTGCGTGCACCTGCGCGACGAGGTGCTGCCCCAGTTCGGCGACAACCCGCTGGTGGTGGCGAACGCGACCCACCTGCTGGTGTCCACCACGCTCGCCACCTTCCCCAACACCACGCTCGCCCCGCCGTCGTCGGCCGACCGGCGTGACGCGCATCCGGGAAGCCTGCGCCGCGCGATCGCGTTCATCGAGGCCAACGCCGCGACGGACGTCTCCGCCGCAGACATCGCCCGCGCGGCCCGCGTGTCCATCCGCGCGTTGCAACTCGCCTTCCGCCGCCACCTCGGCACGACACCCATGGCCCACCTGCGGGCCGAGCGGCTCTCGTGCGCCCACGAAGACCTGAAGGCGGGCAAGGGTTCCGTCACCTCGATCGCGGCCCGATGGGGTTATGCTCGCCCGAGCGTCTTCGCCGCCCAGTACCGCGCCGCCTACGGCGTCACCCCGTCCAGGACCCTGCGGTCGCGCTGACTTCGTTTTCCCGGTCGCCCCTTCGCTTCCGCTGCTATCGGTCGTGTCCGGCGTGCGGTGAGGTGGTTCATGACCGCCTGTGAGACCAGCCCGTTCGCCGTGCGGACGCAACGCCACGGCACCCGCTTCGTCGTCGTGTGCAGCGGCGAGATGGACATGACGACCTGCGACCAGTTCTTCGCGGCCGCGCTGTCCGGCATCACCGACACCGGCACCGACCGCGTCTCGATCGACATGGCCGAGGTGAGCTTCCTGTCCGCGGGCGGCCTGCGCAGCCTGCTGGTCCTGCTCTGCGCCGCCCACCACAACGGGAAGTCGTTCTCCGTGCACGACACCCAGCCGCAGGTCCGCAGGGTGCTCGACCTGTTCGGCTTCACCACGTTCAAGGCGAGCCTTGTGTGGGAGGCAACCATGTCGCCGGAGGGCCACCGCAACTAGCTTGACCAGCTATGTTGCTACCGCTGGTGCTGGTGCTCGCGCTGACCCCGCCGACGTCCGCCACGACGGTCCCCGGCGCGGAACACCACGAGGTCGCCCGATTGGCCGACCTCACCACGACAGGCCTCGTCGCCACCGGTCACACCGACCCGGCCGACTGGGCGGGCCTCACGAGCGCCGCGCTGCCCGTCCCCGCCGCCGTCCCGGGAATCCAGATCGACGGCTACTTCCCGGACACCTCGCGCACCAACACCAACCACGGCTGGCACGACTCCCAGTTCGTCGTCAGACTTCCTGACCGCTGGAACGGCGGCCTCGTCGTCACCGGCTCCCCAGGAGTGCGCGAGCAGTACGCCAACGACAGAGCCATCTCCGACTGGGTCCTGTCCCGCGGCTACGCCTTCGCCGCGACCGACAAGGGCAACACCGGAGCGCAGTTCTACCGCGACGGCCGCGCGATGGAGGAGTGGAACCGCCGCTTCACACAACTGACCTTCGCGGCGAAGTCCGTTGTCTCCCAACGCTACGGCCGCGCTCCACGCCGCACCATCGCCACCGGCATCTCCAACGGCGGCTACCTCGTCCGCTGGCAGCTGGAGAACCGCCCGCACCTCTACGACGGCGGCGTCGACTGGGAAGGCACCCTCTGGACCGTGGCGGGCCCGAACCCGCTGACGTTCCTCCCGCCGGTCCTCCGCGCCTACCCGCGGTACCTGGCGGGCGAGCCGGGCGCGCACGAGGAGATGGTCGCGGCGGGCTTCCCGGCCGGCACGGAGTTCCTGTGGGACTACCACTACCGCTACTACTGGGACCTCACCCAGCGCATCTACCGCGAGGAGTTCGACCCGTCGTTCGACGGCCCGCTCGACGCCGGCATCCCGTTCTGCGCCTCCGGCACACCCTCGTGCGATGCGGACTACTCCTACGCCGCCCGCCGCCGCGTCGCCGGACCTGCGGTGTCGCGGGTTTCGTTGACCGGCAAGGTGAAGCGGCCGCTGCTGACCGTGCACGGGACGTACGACGTGTTGCTGCCGATCAGCCAGGACTCGGACGTGTACGCGGCGATGACGCCCGATCGGTTGCACCGGTACTACCGGGTGGAGCAGGGGACGCACGTGGACGGGCTGGTGGACGCGCATCCGGATCGGTTGCGGCCCCTCGCGCCCTGCCACCGGGCGGCGTTCGTGGCTTTGGAGCGGTGGTTGGACGGGGTCGAGCCGCCCCGGTCGGCCACTTTGGGACGGCCTGCCGACGTGTCGACCTGCCCGCTGGCGTGATCCAATCGAGGGTGTGGCAACCATCGAGTACGTCGTCGGCGACATCACCGAGCAGGAAGTCGACGTGATCGTGAACGCCGCCAACTCCTCCCTCCTGGGCGGGGGAGGGGTGGACGGTGCGATCCACCGCAAGGGCGGGCCCGACATCCTGGCCGAATGCCGCGCACTGCGGGCGGGCCACTACGGCGGCGGCCTCAAGACCGGCCAGGCCGTGGCGACGACAGCGGGCAGGCTCCGTGCGCGTTGGGTGGTGCACACGGTCGGCCCCGTCTGGTCGGCCACCGAGGACCGCTCCGCCCTCCTGGCCGACTGCCACCACAACGCGCTGCGACTGGCGGCCGAACTGGGCGCCGGCTCCATCGCGTTCCCCGCGATCTCCACCGGCATCTACCGCTGGCCGGTGGAGGACGCCGCCAGGATCGCCCGCGAGGCAACGAAGAACGCCCCGGTCGACCTGGTCAGGTTCGTCCTGTTCGACCAGCGGACCTACGAGGCCTTCGCCCGCCCGTAGTCAGCGATCTCCATCGCCCACTGGTACACCTCACCAAGATCCCCGAGAGAAGCGGGCAACGAGGCCGGCACCAGCCTGCCGTTCAAAGCGTTCAACAGGTCGTACAACCCGAGATCGGCCCACTCCCACAACATGCTGTCGAAGTTGTAGGCACGCATCAACGGCGCCACCCGCGCACGGATCGAGTCGATCGAATCCTGCGACAGCCCAACGGAGTGCAGGCGAGCACAAGTGGCGGCAGCCGCCTCAACGCTGAAAGACGTGTCCAGGAACGGTTCCAACAGGTTGCCCCACACGTCGAACCGAACGACGTCGGCGATCCGGTGCCGCGAACAGAACGAAGTGAGGCCAACAGCATCGTCCCGCGACAGGAACAAAGTCTCGCCGGACAAGGTGCGGATCTCAGGCTGACCGGAGACGGAAACGTCGCGCACGGCGGACGCGGGCAGCAGGCCGTGCGGGTGCACGCCGGCCCACGGGAACTCGTAGGTCGTGAAGACGATGTGGTCGGGGCCGAACGTCACCGTCACCGAGCCACGGTGCTTTCCCTGACCTGCAAGGAGAAGGGGGTCTCGACGTCGTCGAGGAGGTCGCCGGACTCGACGCGGTGGTGCAGCAGGTCGACGGCGGCGTGGGCGATGGCGGCCTTGTCGGGGGCGATGGAGGTCAGGGACGGTGAGCTGTAAACGCTTTCCTCGTTGTTGTCGAAGCCCACGACGGCGAGGTCGGCCGGCACGCGCACGAGGCGTTCGGCCGCGGCTCGCATGGCGCCGATGGCGAGGAGGTCGTTGAAGCAGAACACGGCGTCCGGTGGGGTGGGCAGGTCGAGCAGCGACCTCATGGCGGCGGCGCCGTCCGCGCGGTGGTAGTTCAGGGCCGGCACGACGAGGTCGTCCACGAACGGGAGTGAGGCCTCGGTCAGCGCGCGGCGGTAGCCCTCCAGGCGGAGCGCGGCCGTGCCTCGGTGGGGGTGGGCGCCGATGGCGGCGATGCGTTTGTGGCCCAACGAGATCAGGTGCCGGACGGCGGCCTGGGCGGCGGCCACGTTGTCGATGCCGACTCGGGAGATCGGGACGTCGACGGCGTGCTCGCCGAGCAGGACGGAGGGGACGGACAGCTGGAAGTCGTCCACCTGGAGCGCTTCAGGGCTGAGGATCGCCGCGTCGACCAAGTGCGGGCCCAGTGAGGCCAGCGCCGAACGCTCGCCGGCCAGGGTGCCGAACGTCTGCTCGATGAGCACGTTCCACTCGTGCTCCTGGGCGGCGGCGATGACGAGGCTCGCGAGCTCCGCGAAGTAGGGGATGGACAGCTCGGGCAGGACCAGGGCGATGAAGCCGGTCCGCCCGCGCCGCAGGTTTCGGGCTCCCAGGTTCGGCCGGTAACCGGTCGCTTCGAGGGCCTCCTCGACGCGGCGGCGGTTGTCCGGTTTCACGAACGAGTAGCCGTTGACCACGTTCGACACGGTCTTGACCGACACGCCCGCGAGCCGGGCGACGTCCTTGAGCGTGGCCAACAGAGCCTCCAGAAAAAGTACCGGGAAACATACCGGGACGGTCTCGGGTCTTTACATCGTTGGAACAACGATGCAAATCTAACGCCAGAGAGCGCGTCCACGTACAGCCCCGTGTGTAGGAGCCAACGATGTCTCGCATCCTGCTCATCGCCGTCGCAGCCTTGCTCGTGACGGGATGCACCAGCAGAGAAACCCCGACCACCGCGTCCAGCGAAGGTCCTGCCGCGTCTGCCGCGCAGAGCCAAAGTGCTGGTCCCGGCTGTGCTCGGAGCAAGACCGGGTACCCCCAGGTCGACCTGAAGGGAGCGGTCGTCGGCTTCTCCCAGTCGGAGAAGGAGGCGAACCCGTTCCGCATCGCGGAGACCCAGTCGATCAAGGACGAGGCGGCCAAGCGAGGCGCCGAGCTGCTGGTCACGAACGCGCAGAGCGATCTGAACAAGCAGATCAGCGACATCAAGTCGCTGCTCGACCGCGGCGCGAAGCTGCTGGTCGTGGCCCCGCTGAACTCGGACGGCCTGCAGCCCGCGTTCGACGCGGCCAAGGCCAAGCAGGTGCCGGTGGTGACGATCGACCGCAAGGTGACGTCGCAGCCGTGCACGGACTACCTGACGTTCATCGGCTCCGACTTCGTGGAGCAGGGCAAGCGGGCCGCCCAGCAGATGATCAAGGCCACCGGAGGTAACGGGAAGGTTGCGATCCTGCTCGGCGCGTCGGGCAACAACGTCACGGTCGACCGCACCAAGGGCTTCAAGGACGGGATCGCCGGCACGCCCGGCCTCACCGTCGTCGCGGAGCAGACCGGCGAGTTCGACAGGTCCAAGGGCCAGGCCGTGATGGAGCAGCTCATCCAGAGCAACCCCGACATCACCGCCGTCTACGCCGAGAACGACGAGATGGGTCTCGGCGCCGTCACCGCCCTCAAGGCCGCGAACAAGCAGCCGGGCAAGGACATCAAGATCGTGTCCGTCGACGGCACCCGCAACGCCGTGCAGCTCGTCGCGGACGGCAGCTACACCGCCGTCGTCGAGTCCAACCCGCGCTTCGGCCCGCTCGCGTTCGACACGCTGGAGAAGTTCGGCAAGGGCGACGAGATCCCGAACACCATCGTGATCTCCGACGACGAGTACGACTCGACGAACGCCGCGCAGAAGCTCGCCAATGCCTACTGACATGCCTGCTGGTCCGGTGATCGAGGTCGCCGGCGTCACCAAGACGTTCGCCGGCGTCCGCGCCCTCAGCGACGTCGACTTCACCCTCCAGCGCGGGGAGATCCACGCGCTGGTGGGGGAGAACGGCGCCGGCAAGTCGACGCTGATCAAGGTGCTGACCGGCATCCACTCCACGGATGCCGGTCAGGTCACCCGCAACGGGAACATCTCCACGATCTACCAGGAGGTGAACCTCGTTCCGCTGATGAGCGTGTCCGCGAACCTGTTCCTCGGCCGCGAGCCGCGCAACAGGTTCGGGCTCATCGACAGGGCCCGCCGGGACGCCGGCGCCGCGGAGCTGTTGCGCGGCTACGGCATCACGGCGGACGTGAGCAGTCCACTCGGGACTCTCGCGGTCGGTGAGCAGCAGATGGTCGCGCTCGCGCGGGCAGTCGACGCGAACGCGGACGTCGTGATCATGGACGAGCCCACGTCGTCGCTGGAGCCGCGCGAGGTCGAGACGCTGCTCGGTGTCGTGCAGAAGCTGCACGAACAGGGCATCGCGATCATCTACGTCAGTCACCGGATGGACGAGCTCTACCGGATCTGCGACACCGTCACGGTGCTGCGGGACGGTGTGAACGTGCACAGCGGTCCCCTGAAGGAACTTCCGCGCATCGAGCTCGTCTCGCTGATGCTCGGCAGGTCGGTCAAGGAGATCGAGAACCACGGCACCACGGCGTTCGGCGAGGAACACCACACCGACGCCGAACCGGTGCTCGAAGCGACCGGTCTCACGAGCAAGCCGCGCATCAGCGACGTCAGCGTCAAGATCCGGCCCGGCGAGGTCGTCGGCCTCGCCGGCCTGCTCGGGTCGGGCCGCACCGAGACCGCGAAAGCGATCATCGGCGCGCTCCCGATCGACGGCGGCACGGTGCTCGTCGCCGGCACTCCGGTGCCGCGCAACGTGAAGGCGGCGACCAGGGCGGGCATCAGCATGCTCGCCGAGGACCGCAAGACCGAGGGCATCATCCCGAACCTGTCCGTGCGCGAGAACATCGTGCTGGCCGCGCTGCCGAGGCTGAGCAGGTTCGGCGTGACCAGCAGGTCCAAACAGGACCGCATCGTGGACACGTTCGTCAAACGGCTGCGCATCAAGGTGTCCAGCCCGGAGCAGAAGGTCGCGGAGCTGTCCGGCGGCAACCAGCAGAAGGTGTTGCTGGCCAGGTGGCTCTGCACCGAACCGAAGATCCTGCTCCTCGACGAGCCGACGCGCGGTATCGACGTCGGCGCGAAGGCCGAGGTGCAGGCGCTGATCGACGAACTCGCGCGGGAAGGCCTGGCGGTGCTGCTGATCAGCTCCGAACTGGACGAACTGCTCGACGGCGCCGATCGGCTCGTCGTGCTGCGCGACGGGTCCGTCGCCGGCGAGTTGGAAGGAGACCAGCTCACCCGTGAGCACGTGCTCAAGGCGATCGCGGCGGAGGTGACGGATGACTCAGGCGACCACGCAGACGCCCACCAGAACAGCCGCTAGCACCGCGGCGGCGAGGAGGCGGTGGCTTCAGGACAACGGTGTCTACGTCGCCGTTGCCGTGCTGCTGCTGTTCAACGCCGTGTTCACGGCCAACTTCCTGACGCTGGGCAACTTCACCACCCAGCTGATCCAGGCCGCGCCGGTGCTCATCGTCGCGCTCGGCATGGCACTGGTGATCGGCACGGAAGGCGTCGACCTGAGCGTCGGCGCGGTGATGGCGCTGGCCGCCGCGATCATCCCGCTCTACCTGGGCGCCGGCTGGCTCACCGCGATCACGATGGCGCTGGTCGTCGGAGTGCTCGCGGGAGCGTTCAACGGTTTCCTCGTCGCCAAGGTCGGCATCCAGCCGATCGTCGCCACCCTCGCGTTGCTGGTGGGTGGACGTGGCCTGGCGCTGGTCATCGCGAACGGCCAGCTCGTCCAGCTGCAGGACCCGACGTTCCTGTCGCTCGGCACCGACGACGTGCTCGGCATCCCGATCAGCGTGCTGATCGCCGGTGTGCTGGCGCTCGTCATCGCGGGCATCACGAACCGCACCACGTTCGGCCGTCAGCTCGTCGCGATCGGTGGCAACCGCAAGGCGGCCACGCTCGCGGGACTTCCGGTGAACCGGGTGCTGATCGGCGTCTACGCGATCACCGGTGTGCTCGCGGCGATCGCCGGCGTCCTCGCCACCTCGCGGCTCGCCGCGAGCGACCCGGCCGACATGGGCCTGCTGATGGAACTGTCCGCGATCACCGCGGTGGTCGTCGGCGGAACCCCGTTGACCGGCGGCAAGGTCCGGGTGCTCGGCACGGTGTTCGGCGTGATCCTCATGCAGCTCGTCAGGGCCACGCTGATCAAGCACAACCTGCCGGACTCGATCGCGCAGATGATCCAGGCCGCGATCATCGTCGCCGCCGTGTACGTGGCCCGGGAGCGCCGATGACCGCCACCCTGACCAAGACGACGCCGACCATGGCCGCCAGGACGAAGGTCCTGCAACGCCAGGGTGCCGCCGTCGCGCTCGTGCTGATGGTCGCGGTGTCGTGGCTGGTGTTCCCGCGCTTCGGCAGCCTCGACAACCTGCGCGACCTCGCCCTGCAGGGCTCGTTCCTCGCGGTGATCGCGATCGGCATGACGTTCGTGATCATCACGGGCGGCATCGACCTGTCGGTCGGTTCGGTCTACGCGCTGGGAGGCGTGCTCGCGGCCTGGGGCTCGCAGTACGGGTTCCTGGTGGCGCTGGCGCTGCCGCTCGTGGTCTGCGGGCTCATCGGGCTGATCAACGGCCTGCTGATCGCCCGCACGAACATGGCGCCGTTCATCGTCACCCTGGCCTCGTTGCTGTTCGCCCGCGGCCTGCTGCTGGTGATCACCGACGAGGGCGCGACCACCTACAAGATCCCGGCGGACAGCGCGTTCGTCGAACTGGGCCGCGGCACGGTGTTCGGCTTCGGTTACCCGATCTTCATCGCCGCCGTGCTGGCCCTCGTGGGCGGAATGCTCCTCAACCGCACCAACTTCGGCCAGAACGTGTTCGCCACCGGAGGCGCCGAGCAGTCGGCGGTCCTCCTGGGGGTTCCCGTCGCCAGGACCAAGGTTCTCGTCTACACGATGAGCGGCACGCTGGCGGGTCTCGCCGGCGCCCTGACCGCCGCTTATCTGCAGTCGGGCGTCACGGTCATCGGCGTCGGTCTCGAACTGGACGCCATCGCGGTCGTCGTCATCGGCGGAACCCTGCTGACCGGTGGCATGGGAACCGTCCTCGGCACCGTGATCGGTGTTGGCCTGATCAAGGTCATCCAGAACGTCATCAACCAGATCGGCACGCTCGACAGCAACTACCAGTCAGTGGTCAGCGGCGTGTTCCTTCTCATCGTCGTTGTCCTACAACGGATATTGCGAAGATAGGAGAGCCATGACCAGACGCGTCCTGGGCGTATTGGTCTCGATCCTCATCACAGCAACCTTCCTGACACCGACAGCGCACGCGGCGGAGTGGGTCCCCAAGACCCCTCCGCTCGCGACACCCTGGACCTCCCAGGTGTCGCCGTCCAACGCGTTGCCCGAGTACCCGCGTCCGCAGCTCCAGCGCCCTGAATGGCAGAACCTCAACGGCGTCTGGGAGTTCGCGGGAGCGGCCAACCTGAACAACCCGCCGATCGGCAGGCCACTGGCCGAAGGCGTCCTCGTGCCGTACCCGATCGAGTCCGCTCTGTCGGGGATCAAGCGGCACGAGGACAACATGTTCTACCGCCGCACCTTCACCGTTCCGTCCTCCTGGAACGGTCGCCAGGTCAAGCTGAACTTCGGCGCGGTGACCTGGGAGACGAGGGTCTGGGTCAACGGCAGGCAGGTCGGCACGCACACCGGCGGCTTCGACGCGTTCTCGTTCGACATCACCTCGGCGCTGATCTCCGGCGCCAACGAGATCGTCGTCGGCGTCACCTCGACGATCGACGGCAGCCGCTACCCGATCGGCAAGCAGCGCAGGAACCCGAGCGGGATCTTCTACACCGCCGCGTCCGGCATCTGGCAGACGGTGTGGCTGGAACCCGTGCGGGCGGCGAACATCACGCGCCTCGACACCACGCCGAACCTGGGTGCCGGCGCGCTCGACCTCGTCGTGCAGGGCACCGCGGGCCAGTCGGTCACGGCCGAGGTGCTCAGCGGCGGGCAGGTGGTCGGCCGGCAGACCGGCACCACCGGCACCTCGCTGCGGGTGCCCGTGCCGAACGCCCGGCTGTGGTCGCCGGACGACCCGTTCCTCTACGACCTGCGCGTGACGCTGGGCGGCGGTGACTCCGTCGTCGGCTACTTCGGCATGCGCTCGCTCGGCAAGGCGATGATCGGCGGCGTCATGCGGCCGATGCTGAACGGGAAGTTCGTCTTCCAGAGCGGCACCCTGGACCAGGGCTACTGGCCGGACGGCATCTACACCGCGCCGACCGACGAGGCCCTGCGCTTCGACCTCGAACGCCAGAAGGCGCTGGGGTTCAACATGGTCCGCAAGCACATCAAGGTCGAACCGGCGCGCTGGTTCTACCACGCGGACCGGCTGGGTCTGATGGTCTGGCAGGACATGCCGTCCGTCGACTCGATCGACGAGGCGCCGAACTCGCACGCCAACTACGAGTCGGAGCTGCGCCGGATCATCGACCAGCTCAAGGGCATCACGTCGATCGTGCAGTGGGTGCCGTTCAACGAGGGCTGGGGCGAGTACGACGCCGGCCGCATCGTGAACCTGATCCGCTCGATCGACAACACCCGCCTGATCAACCACAACTCGGGGTCCAACTGCTGCGTCTCGGACCCCGATCCCGGCAACGGCGACGTGATCGACGACCACCACTACCAGATCTCCGCCAACACCAGGCAGCCCGACGCCAACAGGGTCGCGATGCTCGGTGAGTTCGGCGGTCTGGGCCGCAGGGTCGTCGGCCACGAGTACCAGCCCGGCGCCGGATTCGCCTACGGCGCGCTGTACCCGGACGAGGCGTCGCTGACCAAGCGCTACGAGGAGGTCATCAAGCAGGTCCAGCGGCTGATCCACACCCGTGGTCTGTCCGCGATGGTGTACACCGAACCGTACGACGTCGAGAACGAGGTCAACGGCTTCTACACCTACGACCGGCAGGTGCTGAAGATGACGGAGTCGCGCGTGCGGGCCGTCAACCTCGGGGTGCTCGCGGTGGCTCGCGGCACGTCCGTCAGCCCTGACGACGTGGTGTCGTTGCGCGTCACCACGACCGGCTACACCAACCGGTACCTGCGCCACCAGTCGTCGGTGGCCCGCACGGACGTGATCAGCACGGACCTGGCCAAGCTGGACGCCACGTTCAACCTGCGTCCCGGACTCGCCGACGCTGCCTGCCTGTCGTTCGAGTCGCGGAACTTCCCCGGCCAGTTCCTCAGGCACAGCAACGGAGTCGTCCGCATCGACACGAACAACGGCACGATCGCGGGCGATGCGACGTTCTGCGCGCGGGAGGGATCGGGCGGCACCGCGCTGGAGTCGTTCAACGTGCGCGGTTCGTTCATCCGGCACTACAACGAGGGCGTGTACCTGGCACGCTCCGGTGGCACGAACCCCTGGGACACCGCGAACTCCTTCGCGGCGGACACCACCTGGGCGGTCGGCACCGGCCTGTGGCGCAGCGGCGCGGACCTGCCGCTCGACCAGGCCCGGTCGTTCCGCGTCACCTCACCCGGCTTCACGGACCGCTACCTGCGGCACCGGGAGTCGTTGGCGCGCACGGACGTCGTGACGAGCACGAGTGACGCCCTCACGAAGGCCGACGCGACCTTCGTGGTGCGCAGGGGTCTCGCCGACCCGACCTGCTACTCGCTGGAGTCCCGCAACATCGCCGGGCAGTTCCTGCGGCACTCGGACTTCCGGGTCCGGCTCGGCACCAACGACAACACCGACCTGTTCCGCCGGGACGCGACCTTCTGCGCCCAGCAGGGCACCGGTGGTGTGCGGCTGGAGTCGATCAACGAGCTCGGCACCAACATCCGGCACTACTCGGAGGAGGTCTGGGTCGCCTCGAACGGCGGCGCGCACACGTACGACAACCCTGCCTCGTACAACCAGGACGTGAGCTGGGCCGTGAGCTCACCCTGGACCCCGTAGGAGAGAACATGCTGCTACGAATGGTTTCCGTGTCCGCGATCGTGCTGAGCACGATCACCATCCCTGCCGCGACGGCCTCTGCCGAGGTCGTCGACGCGATGAGCCGCGACTTCGGCATCACGAAGTCCGAAGCGCTGAACCGCATCCGCTCCGAGAAGGTCGCCCTGAAGATCGCGCCGGCCGCCGAGCAGGCCGCCGCCGACGCGTTCGGCGGCAGCTGGTACGCCGACGGTCAGCTGAAGGTGGCGGTGACCGACCCGGCGAAGGTCGACGCGGTCAAGGCCGCGGGCGCCCAGCCGGTGCTCCGCACGAAGACACTCGCGTCGCTGAACGCGGTGAAGTCCGGTTTGGACGGACTGTCGAAGGCCGGTTCGGTGTCGAAGGACGTCGCCGGGTGGCGGGTCGACGTCGAGCGCGGCGCCGTCGTGGTCGACGCCCTGCCGGGAGCCGACCTGTCGGCTCTGCCGAAGGACGTCGTCGTGAACACCGCGGGCGTGCAGCGGCCGCAGACGTTCGCGGCCGGCACCGTGGGCGGCGACCCGTTCTACACGGGCAACGTCCGCTGCTCGATCGGTTTCTCGGTGCACGGCGGTTACGTGACCGCCGGCCACTGCAACGTCGGTGCCTGGAACGTGTACGGCTGGGACCGGTCGTGGCAGGGCGAGTTCGTCGGATCCTCGTTCCCCACCAACGACTACGGCTGGGTGCGCACCGGCGGCGGCTGGTGGAACGTGCCGGTCGTGCTCGGCTGGGGCCAGACGAGCGACTCCCTGGTGCGCGGTTCGTGGGAGGCCCCGCCCGGCACCTCGGTGTGCCGTTCGGGCTCGACCACGCACTGGCACTGCGGCGTGATCCAGGGCCGCAACGAGACCGTGAACTACCAGCAGGGCGCGGTCTACGAGATGGTCGGCACGTCGGTGTGCGCCGAGGGCGGCGACTCCGGCGGTTCGTTCATCACCGGTGACCAGGCGCAGGGCGTGACGTCCGGCGGCTACGGCAACTGCTCCAGCGGTGGCCGCACCTGGTTCCAGCCCGTCAACGAGATCCTTCGCACGTACGGGTTGACGCTCCTCACCGCCTGATCCGGGTTTCCGCCGCGACGCGGGTGTGTCTCCGCGTCGCGGCGGAACCTCCGGCCACCTGACGGGGAAGTCACCTACGTGTGGGGGTCTTCCCCTACGTCTGAGGTCTGCTGTCAGGTCAGACCACGGGCCGATGCGTGCGTAGAGCCCGTCCTTGTGAACTGTCCCGGACGTTCTGACGTTCCTCCGGGGAGAGTTCATGTCCTTCCTGACCGATGCCCTCGAAGGGCTCGCGGGTCTTCCGCAGCCCGCCGTGCTGGCGGTGACGGGTGCTTTGACGCTGGCGGAGTGCACGCTCGGTGTCGGCTTCCTGGCGCCGGGCGAGAGCGCCCTGCTGCTGGCCTCGACGACGGTGACGACCCTGCCCCGGTTCCTGGTCATGTGGCTCGTGGTCACGGTGTGCGCGATTGCCGGTGACAGCATCGGCTACTACCTCGGCCGTCGGTACGGCGATCGGTTGCGCGACAGCAGGATCGTCCGCAAGGTGGGGCGGCAGCACTGGGACAAGGCGGGCGAGTTGTTGCGACGCCGCGGCGCGTGGGCTGTGTTCGCCGCCCGGTTCATGCCCGTCGTGCGGACCCTGGTCCCGGCGTCGGCGGGTGCGTCGAAGCTGGAGTACCGGCGGTTCCTGCCCGCCTCGATCGCCGGCGCGACGTGCTGGTCGGCGCTGCACATCGGCATCGGCGCCACCGCCGGGGCCTCGGCCAAGTACATCGAGTCGGTCTTCAGCGGAGCGATGTGGGTCCTGCTGGGCATCGCGTTGACGGTCGGTGTGGTCGTGGTGCTGCGTCGCCGCAGGCAGGCCGCGGTGAAGACGGCCGAGCTGGAGGAAGTCGCCTGAGCCTGAGGGGAAAGCGCTCTCCCGTCAGCGGAAGTTGACGGGCTCGCGCCGCGTGCGGAACATACGGTTGCGTATGTTCCGTTCGTGGAAGGGGGAGTGGCGATGCCACGTTCGTTTCGGATCGGCTCGTGGGCTTGGATCGCGACCGGTATCGGCCATCTGACGATCATGGGGGTCATGGCGCTCGGCGACGCGGACCCGGCCGGTGACCGCGCGGCCGAGGCGGCGAAGGGGGTCGCGTTCGCGCTGGGGGGAATCCAGCGCACGCTCCACGAGGTCAACCTGGGGATCAACCTCGTGATGTCGATCGCCCTCGTCTTCGGTGGTCTGGCCTGTCTGGTCGTGGCGAAGGAGGTGCCGGTGCCGCGTGCGCTCGCCGGGCTCGGGTTCGCCGCGTCGCTGGTGCTGCTCGCGGTGGCGGTGGTGTTCCTGCCGTCTCCGCCGATCGTCCTGTTCGCGGTGGCCGTGCTGGCTTTCGGGCACGCGTTCGTCGCCGCCGGGCGAAGGGGAACCCTGACGGTCAGTTGAACAGGATCCGCTCGGCCGCGGCCTTGCCGGGTGGCGTGCGCAGCAACGCGAACGCCATCTCGGCGAGGCCCGGTCCGCGGACGAGCGACAGGCCGCGCCGCAACTGCGACCGCAGCAGGTACCGCCGTCGCATCGCCGCGCCGTCGTAGTGCTCCAGCACGTACCTGTTGCCGCTGCGCAGGTAGTCGAACGTGACCTCGGCCGCGAGTTCGGACATCCGCATGCACGGGTCGAGCCCACCCGCCGTGAGCGGCGAGACCGCGCCCGCCGCGTCGCCGACCAGAAGCCCTTGTGGCGACACGATCCTGCGCAGCAAGCCGCCGACCGGGATTGGTCCACCGCGCCTCTTGACCGGTCCTGCCGGCTCCGGTGTGGGGAAGCTGTCGCGGAAGCGTTGCAGCAGCTGGGGGAGCGGTGCGGTGAACCGGTCCGGGCGTCCCGCCAGTCCGACGTGCGCGTGCTCGCCGTCGTCGATGACCCACGCGATGTAACCGGGTGCGAGCCGCGGGTCGACCACGCAGTGGAACGTCGGCGTCGAGCCGGTCCTGACCGGGTAGACCTCCTCGATCCCGGTGATCAGCCGCCGGTTGACGTCGAGGCCGAGGTTCTTCGCGACGGTCGACCTCGCGCCGTCCGCGCCGATGGTGAACCTGGCCCTCGTGGACTTCGCCGGGTAAGTGGCGTTGAGGCTGACCCGCGCGCCCGCCCGTTCGGCGCCCTCGACCGCCGCGGCGTAGATGCCCTCCATGTCGCCGACGCGGAACTCGTCGCGCGTGCTGGTGAGCTCCACCGGGTCGCGGTGCGACGGCGGGTAGAGCAGCACGCGCCGCACCGCCGGACCCAGGTGGGGCAGTTCGTAGTCGTCGAGGGTGCGGCGGACGAAGATGCCCGTCGTGCGGATGCCCGTCCCGAGGCTGGTCCTGCGTTCGCACACGGCCACGTCGAGGCCCGCCTCCGCGAGCAGGCGGGCGGTGGTGAGGCCGGCCAGCCCCGCGCCGACGACGAGCACGTCCACGGTGTCCATGCCGTCCGACGCTAGGGCCGATACCCGGGCGTTTTCCGTTTCCCGGAAACACCTTCACCGGATCTGCACGACATCTCCACATGCGCCGGATTGCCCGATCGCGTTCCGGAACTGGCCGAGGGTGTTCCCAGACGGGCGTCCGGAGGCCAGAATTACCCGTGTGGGGGATGTACACGGACGAACTGTCGAGAGCAGGGCCGGTGTCACCGCCTTCCTGGCGGGCGTGTGGCTGATCGCCGCACCGCCGGTCCTGCACTTCGCCGCGTCGTCGCACGCCTTCCGGCCCTACTGGGTGTCCATGGGCCTGGCCGTCGTGATCATGCTGCTCGGCATGGTGCGGGCGATGGCCCCGCTCGACGTGCCGTTCATCCGGCACGTGACGATCGGGCTGGCGCTGTGGCTGATCGTGGTGGCCCTGCTGCGTGCGGACGGCGGCACCGCCCTCGTGTGGCTCAACCAGCTAGTTGTGGGCGCTCTCATCGCCCTGTCGGCAGGGCTGGCGCTCCTGATCAGCATGCGGCGATGAACACCTGGTCGGACCTCTGCCTGATCTGCGCGGGGCAGCAGGAGTTCGTGGTGAACGTTCACGAGGCAGGCCCGTACGAGCGCAGCCACGACTACACGCGCGTGCTGTTCTGTCGGACGTGCGGGATCGGTGAGCTGCGGTCGTTCAGCTACGACGGCTTCGTGGTGTTCGGCGAGGAGGACGAGGTCATGGTCTGGTCCTCGATCCTCTGCGCCTCCGACGTCGACCTGCTGCGCACGGGTTTCGCGTGTGAGCTGAGGCTTGCGGGCGAGTGCGAGTGCCCCCAGCACGTGCGGGCCTACGACACGAGTGTTCGCGTGGACAAGACGCGGCTGCCGGAGCACGGGCCCGACCGGCACAGTCCGGCCGGGCGCACCACCGTCACCGTCGCTGTCGTCGACGGTCTGGCGGAGTTCCGCTCGGTCTAGCAGCGCTCGCTGGTCTTGGCGAACAGGAAGTAGCTGCTCCCGTCGACCTCACCGTGCGCACGCGTGCACTTGTCGAGCGTGTCCGCCCCGCCCGACCACAGCTCCCGCTGCCCCCGCGCACCCGTCTTGTAGCCGTGCGTCAGGTTCGGCGGCGTCTGGATGTGCGTGCGCAGCGTGAAGTCCCTGCCTTGGCTGGAGATCCACTGGTCCCACACGTAGATGTAGGAGTAGTTCTTCCCACACCCCTTGAACTGCTTCACCGACGCGACGGTCGTGCCGCCGTTCTTCACGTACGCCGTCGAGCCGATCTGGGTGACGCTGCCGCACGACGGGTTGGACTCGGCCTGTGCGGTGCCGGTGGTCGTGCTCAGGACGGCCGCCGCCACGGCTCCCGCGGCAAGGATCTTGCGCATTCGCTGTTCCTCCTCGGTTCGCCTGGAGCCTGCGCCGCGCCGGTTAGCCCCCGGTAAATCCGGTAGTCACTCGACTTGATAGTCAGAATAAGTGACTATATGGTGAGAGTATGAGCGAGAAGAAGATCATTGCCGTGGTGGGCGCGACCGGTGAGCAGGGCGGGTCGGTCGCGAGGGCGCTGCTGGCCGACGGGGAGTTCGCGGTGCGCGCGCTCGCCCGCAACCCCGAGTCGGGTGCGGCGCGCAAGCTCGCCGAGCTCGGTGCGGAGGTCGTCGCGGCCGACCTGTACGACGTGGACAGCCTGCGGAAGGCGTTCGGCGGCGCGTACGGGGCGTACCTGGTCACGCCGTACTTCACCCACATGTCGCCGGCCAAGGAGGTCGAGGAGGTCCGCAACCTCGTGGCCGCCGCGGAAGGCCTTGAGCACGTCGTGTGGTCGACGCTGGAGGACACCCGCGAGGCGATCTCCCTCGACGACGACCGGATGCCGACCCTCGAAGGCAAGTACAAGGTGCCGCACTTCGACGTGAAGGGCGGCGAGGCGGACCCGTTGTTCGCCGAGGCGGGACTGCCGACGACGTACATCCGGAACTCGTTCTACTGGAACAACCTGCTGAGCTCGGGCCCGAACCGGCGTGCGGACGGGTCGCTGGTCCTGTCGCTGGCCATGGGGGAGAGCAAGATCTCCGGTATCGCCGCCGAGGACATCGGCAAGGCGGTGGTGAGCGTTCTCAAGGACCCGTCGACCATCGGTCAGACGATCGGGCTCGGCGCCGAGCACCTCACCGGCGAGGAGGTGGCCAAGGCGTTCAGCGACGTGCTCGGCGAGCCGGTGGCGTACGAACCGATGTCCCACAACGACTTCCGCGCGCTCGGCTTCCCGTCGGCGGAGGATCTCGGCAACATGTTCCAGTACTACACGGAGTTCGCGTCGCACATCCTGCCGCGTCGTGACACCGTGCGGACCCGCGAGCTCGTGCCGGGGTGGCTGACGCTCGGGGAGTTCCTCGCCGCGCACCGCGAGGAGATCGTGATCGGTTAGTAGGAGCGCGCGACTTCCTCGAACACGGCCTTGAACTCCGCGAACCGCTCGCGGCCGACGAGCTCGGCCAGCCGGTGCTCGATGTCGGCGACGATCCGCTTGGCCTGCGCCATCTGGTCGCGGCCCAGGTCGGTGGGCACGACCAGCTTCGCCCGCCGGTCCGCCGGGTCGGGCCGGCGCGTCACGTAGCCGAGGTGTTCGAGCTCGTCGATCAGCGTGCCGACGACCTGCTTGTGCTGGCCGGAGCGTTCGGACAGCTCGCTCGCGCGCGTGCCGCCGGTGGCGATGTGGGCCATGACGGCGCCGTGGCGCGGGCGCAGCTGGTCGTGGCCCGCCTCGGCCAGCCGGGAGAAGAGCTCCTTCTGGAACCCCGAGAGCAGGTGTGCGGAAAGGACGCCGACGTCGGGCATGGGGAAGATGCTAACCCGGCGACCGGCCGGTCCGAAGAGGACAGAGGTGGCGAGATTCGGGCTGTGCACGGCATCTTCGGGAGGCCCGCCGGGGAGACGGGCCTCCCGCGATCAGGCCTGCGGTTCGTACAGGCTGAACGGCGTGCCCTGGTCGTCCGAGCAGTGGGCGATGCGGCCGACGTCCGGCACGGTCTGCACGTCGTCGCTCTTGCCGCCGAGCTCGGCGACCTTGCGCACGGACGCGTCGATGTCCGTGGTGTGGAAGTAGATCCGCGGCTGGGTGAGCTGGGCGTCCCTCAGTGCGATGGCGCCGGCCGCGCCGTTCGTGACGAAGTGGTAATCCTCGCCCATCGGGCTGGTCTCCCAGCCGAACACCCCCGCGTAGAACGCTCGTGCCTTCGCCGTGTCGTCGGCGGGCAGCTCGAACCAGTTGACCTGTCCGGACATCTCGATCGCTCCTTCGGTTGCCGTGCTTGACGAGCGAAGGACGAGCGGGCGGTGCGGAATTCGACATCACTCGCCGGAAAGTTCCAGGGAACGCAGGCGTCCGGCGAGGAAACGGCGGTCGGCGGGCGTGACGGCCAGCTCGTGCGCGAGCCGGTACGCCGCAACGGCTTCGGTGCGCCGGTCGAGCCTGAGCAGCAGGTCGGCGCGGGCGGAGTGCAGCAGGTGGTAGGAGTCGAGTCCACTGATCCTGTCGATCAGCGCCAGCCCGGACGCGGGTCCGTCGGCCATCGCCACGGCGACGGCGTGGTTCAGCTGGACCACCGGAGTCGGTGCCACGACGAGGAGTTCGGCGTAGACCGAGGTGATGCGGGTCCAGTCGACCGGGTGCTGCACGTGCAGGGCGGCGATCACGGCGTGCAGCACGTACGGGCCCGGCGAGCCGAACCGCAGCGCGCGGTCGAGCAGCGCCATGCCCTCGGAGATCTCGTCGGCGTTCCAGAGCGTGCGGTCCTGGTCCTCGAACAGCACGACGTCGCCTTCCGCCGTGAGACGCGCGGCGCTGCGGGAGTCGTGCAGCAGCATCAACGCGACCAGGCCGTGCGCCTCGGGTTCGTCGGGCATCAGCGCGGCCACGAGCTTGCCCAGCCGCAGCGCTTCGAGTCGCAGCGAGGCGTCCGCCGTGGTGTAGCCGCGCGTGAAGATCAGGTAGAGCACCCCGAGCACGCCCTGCAACCGTTCGGGCAGCAGGTGGTCGGCGGGCACCTCGAACGTGATCCCGGCGTCGCGGATCTTGCGCTTGGCCCTGACCAGCCGCTGGGCCAGCGCGGACTCGGCGACCAGGAACGTCCTGGCGATCTGCGCCGCCGTCAAGCCCGCCACCGCCTGGAGCGTGAGCGCTGTTCGCGCGTCCTCCGCGAGCGCAGGGTGGCAGCAGGTGAAGATCAGGCTCAGGCGTTCGTCACCGAGGTCGACGAGCTGCTTCTCGCTCATCGTCGTCTCCTCGGGAGGAGGGGCCGGGAGCTTCGTGCGGGCCATGCGCGCGTGCCGGAGCCGGTCCAGGGCGTGGTTGCGGGCGACGCTGAGCAGCCACGCGAACGGGTCGTCCGGCACCTGTGCGCGCGGCCAGGTCCGCAACGCCCGCGAGCACGCCTCCTGCAACGCGTCCTCGGCCAGCTCGAAGTCGCCCAGCGCCCGCACCAGCGCCGCGAGCATCCTGGTCCGGTGCTCGCGGTACACGCGTTCGACGGCGGCGGACGCGAGGTCGCTCACTCGACCCCGTGGTTCAGGCCGGGGATGTGGTCGACCGGACGCACCTCGATCGTCGCGCCGAAGTGCGCCTGCGGGATCATCTCCGCCAGTTCCAGCGCCTCGTCGAGGTCGCGGCAGTTCAGCAGGTAGTAGCCGCCGAGGTGTTCGTGCGTCTCGGCGAACGGCCCGTCGGTGAGCAGCGCCTTGCCGTCGCGCACCCGCACCGTGGTCGCGGTGGTGACGGGTTTCAGCGGGTCACCGGCCACGTACACACCCCGGCGCCGGCACTCGTCGGCGAACGCGTTGACCCTCGTGAGGATCTCCTCGAAGGCGGGATCGCCGGGGTGCGGCCGGTTCTCGCAGTTGTAGATCAGGAACATGTAGTGCATGCGTGCCCTCCAGTCGTCGTTCCGAGGACGAACGAGATCCCGGGAAGTCGACATTCGAGCACGCGGCGTTTCTCACGGCGCGGCGAGCGCCTCCGTCGGCGTGAGCCGCGACGCCCGCACAGCCGGGTAGACCCCCGCGACCACCCCGGTCACGACGGCCGCGCCGAGCCCCGCCAGCACCATCTCCACCGGGATCACCGCCGGCCAGTTGTGCGCGTAGGCGTACCCGGCGGTCCCCAACAGCCCCAGCAACACCCCGGCGACGCCCCCGAGCAGGCACAACACGACCGACTCGGTGAGGAACTGCGTCCTGATCTGACCGCGATGGGCACCGAGCGCCCGGCGCAGCCCGATCTCGCGCTTGCGTTCGAGCACGGAGATCACCATCGTGTTCGCGACCCCGATGCCGCCGACCAGCAACGCCACCCCCGCCAGCCCCAGCATCAGCGCCGAGAAGGTGTTCTCGGTCAGCCGCTTGGCGGTCAGCGCGTCCGACGGCCGGCTGACCCGCACCTGCGAGGGCTGCTCCGGGTACACCGTCTGCGGCAGCACGGCCCGCACGTCGTCGATCGCCGGCTCGTCCGCCCTGAGGTAGAGCACGGTGGGCCGCGCGTCGAACCCGAGTTCCTTCGCCGACTCCCAGCCGACCAGCGCCGCCCGTTCGACCTCCGGCGCGAGCGGCAGGGGAGCGAGGATCCCGATCACCGTGAACCACGTGTCGTTGATCCTGACCTGCGCGTCCGGCGCGGTGATGCCGAGCCTGGCCGCGGCCACGTCCCCCAGCACGACGGCCGGGAACCGCTCGGTGGCCTCGTTGAGGAACACACCGGACCGCACGCGCCCGTTGATCGTGTCCAGGAGGTTCAGCTTGGTCGCCAGCACGGTCAGCCCGGAGGTCTCGGAGTCCGGGATCCGGTCGGAACGGCGGATCACGGCGTGCGTGTTCGCGACCGCGCTGACGTCACCGGCCGGTCCGATGCGCCCGACCATGGCGACGGAGTCCGGTGGCAGCGAGGCGGCCTCGCCGTTGGCGCCGGTGGCGGCCTCCGCGCGCAGCAGGTTGGTGCCCAGGGCGGCGAACTCCTCCATCAGCGCGGCCCGGCTGGACGCCGGGATGCCGGTGACGACGACCAGCGTGGCGATGCCGATGGAGATGCCGAGTGCGGACAGGACGGCGCGCATCGGCCTGGTGCGCAGTGGGGAGAGACCCAGCAGGAGGAGGTCGGTGGGGGTGAGGCGGGTGGGTTTGACGTCGCGGGGATCGGCGGGCTTGATCCGGGGAGCGGTGGTCACGCCGTCACCTCGACGTGGGGGCGCGGCGCGGTCAGCCGTTGCGCTCATGCCGTCACCTCCGCCTGGATCCGGCCATCCCTGATCTCCACCTGCCGCGGCAGCCGCGCCGCCACCTCCCGGTCGTGCGTGATCACCGCGAGCGTCGTGCCCTCGCGGTTCAGGTCGAGCAGCAGGTCCAGCACCGCGCGGCCCGTCGTCGTGTCGAGGGCGCCGGTCGGTTCGTCGGCCAGCACCAGGGCGGGGCGGTTCACCACGGCACGCGCAATGGCCACGCGCTGGCGTTCGCCGCCGGACAGTTCGTGCGGGCGGTGCCTCAACCGGTGGCCCAGGCCCACGCGGGTCAACGCCTCGGTCGCCATGGCGGTGCGCCACTTGCGCGCGGTGCCCGCGTAGAGCAGGCCCGTCGCCACGTTGTCGATGGCGGAGAGGCCGTCGGCGAGGTGGAACTGCTGGAACACGAACCCGATCCGCCGCCCCCGCAACGCCGACAGGCGGCGGTCGGACAGCGCGGAGATGTCGTGCCCGTCGAGCAGCACCGTGCCGCTCGACGGGCGGTCGAGCGTGCCGAGCAGGTTGAGCAGCGTCGACTTGCCCGAGCCCGACGGACCCACGATCGCGACCGCCTCGCCCGCGCGCAACGTCAGGGAGACGTCGTCCAGGGCGCGCACGCCGCCCGCGTACTCCTTCACGGCGTCCACGATCTGCAGCACCGGTGTCATGACGTCGTCACCACCTGCAGGCCCTCGGTGACGCCGCCACCGCTGATCTCGACGAGTCCGCCGGCGAACAGGCCGGTCTTCACCGCGACGAGGCCGCCCTGCGCGGTCTGCACCGCGTAACCGCCTTCGCGCAACGCCAGCAGCGCGGTCACCGGCACGGCCAGGACGCCCGCGCGTGCGGTGCTCGTCAGGCGGATCCGCACCGGGCCCGAGTCGAACCCGCCGACCTCGGTGTCTAGGCCGATGTCCACGGCGATCACCGGGGTCTCCTCGCCGTTGCCGCCCTTCTCGGACTTGGCCTCGGTGCTGACCGACCGCACCGTGCCGGAGGTCTCGGCGCCGTTGGGCAGCACGACGGTGACCTTCAGGTCCTTGGTGAACACCTCCGCCTGCCGTGCGTCGATCGACGCGTCGACGGCCTTTCCGGTCGCGGTCACGCTCATCAGCGGGCCCTCCCCGGACGCCGACAGCTTCGCGGTCACCGACTCGACGCGCACCTCGCCGGGCAGCACGACGACGTCACCGGGTTCGACGGCGCCGCTCTCCTCGACCTTCTCGGCCTTCTGCCACCGCTTGACGGCGTCGATCGTCGCCTGCGTCAGCTCGTCCGCCGGGCCACCGAGCTTGTAGCCCAGCGCGCCGAGGTTGTCCTTCACGATCTTCACGTCCGGGCCCCTGGTGCCGGCCTTGTCGAGCTTGCGCCACAACGGGGTGTCGCCGAAGAACAACCACACCGGACGGTTGTCCACTTTGTACACGGCGGCACCGCGGCCGACGGCCGTGCCGGGTGCCGGGAGCCAGGTGAGCGTGCCCGGCCGGCGGCCCGTCACCTCCTGCGAGGCGCCGAAACCGAGGGTGGCCTTGAACTCCCGGACGTCGGTCAGGTCGGTCTTCACCACCGCGACCGTCTTCGGTGCCGGTGGTTGTGGCGGCTGGGCGGGGGCGCGGCGCGTGAGAGTGAGCGCTAACACCCCGCCTGCCAGCACAGCAGCCACCACGCCGACGAGGATCCACCGCCTCACCTGCGTCCTCCGCCGAAGACCTCCTGCTCGCAGTCCTTCTCGATCTGCGCGCGCTGCTCGTGCGGCAGGGTCTGCTCGCCGTCGTAGGTCCAGCTGCCGGGCTCGGTCTCGATGACCTTCATGCCGCGGCTGTTGAGGCACTGGACGTTCTTGTGCCAGTTGTCCTTGAACGTCGGGTTGCGCGAGTCCATCTCCCACGGCGGCAGCGGCCACTTCTTCGCGCACGCCTTCCACGCCTCGTCGCTGTACTGGGCGGGCCGGAGGGTGCCGCCGGGACCGGGGCCGGTGCCCGTGGCGTTCGGGTCGTTCTCGGCGAGGCACGCGGTGTGAGCGTTGTACAAGCGTTGTTTCTCCTCGTCGGTCATGTCCATGCGCAGCCGCGGCTGGTCACCGTCCGAAGGGGACACCGCGGTGGAGGGCGCGGCAACCTCGGAGGACTGCAGGGACGCGACGTTCGAGGGCGGGGGCGCGGCCTGGCTGCACGCCGAAAGCAGCAGCACGGAGGCGCCGATCACCAGCCTGAGGTTCATGGCGGCGATGCTGCCGGGCGGATGTGCGGAAGATGTGCGCTCAGCGTGCCGGGAGCGTGATCGTGAACGTCGTTCCTCGCCCTACCTCGCTCTCCACGGTGACCGTGCCGCTGTGAGCGCTCACAATCGCGTGGACGATCGCGAGGCCGAGCCCGCTGCCGCCCGTGTCGCGGGTGCGGGAGCGGTCCGCGCGCCAGAAGCGGTCGAACACGTGCGGCAGGTCGTCGGCGGCGATGCCGGAGCCCGTGTCGATCACCTGGATCCGGCCGTTGCCCAACGAGACGAGACGGACCGTCTCGTTGGAGGGGGTGTAGCGGAAGGCGTTCGTGACGAGGTTCGTCAGGACCTGCCGCAGCCGCACCGGGTCGGCGACCACCACGCCGCCGCCCTCCACGACCAGGCCGGGATGGGCGGTCGCGAGCTGGTCGAACAGGTCCCGCAGGTCGACGGGCTCGGGGTGCAGGCGCAGCTCACCGGCATCGGCCTGGGCGAGGTCCTGGAGGTCGTCGATCAGGTGTTGCAGCACCATCGCCTCGTCGAGCAACGACGTGAGCGTCGGGCGGTCCAGCTCGACCACGCTGTCGCGCGCGCCCTCCAGCCAGCTGCGGATCGTGCCGAGCGGGTTGCGCAGCTCGTGCGAGATGTCGCTGGTCATGGCCTTGCGCTGGGCGTCGGTGCGGGCACGGTGCGCCGCCATGTCGTTGAACGCCCGCGCGAGCTGGCCGATCTCGCTGCGCGACCGGATGTCGACCTGCGCGTCGTCGCCGTGCCGCAACCGCTCGGCGGCGGCTGTGAGCGTGCGCAACGGCCTGGTCATCCGCAGCGCCACGACCACGCTCACCCCGACGGTCAGGACCAGCACGATCGCGGCGACCAGTGCGACCCGGCCCACGTCGAACCGCACGACGGTCGCCTGCGTGGTCCTGCCGGCGGCGTCGGTGACGAACAGGTACGCGGGCGGCGCCACGTAGGGCTGGAGCTGGGCGCGGCGCGCGGTCGCGAGGCACTCGGCGTTGGACGCGACGGGCTGCCAGAGCGCGTTCATCGTGATCTTCTCGGCGGGCAGGCCGCGCTGCCGCAGGCAGTCGTCGACGAGGAGTCCGAGCTCGTTGAACGCGGCGGACTCGCCCAGTGTGAGCGTGCTCAACCGCTGTTCCGCGTCCGCGCAGGCGGGCGTGCTCGGCTCCGGTCTGGTCCTGTCGATCGTCACGATCGGGCGGCCCCACGCCGTCTGCTGCAGCTGGGCGGCCTCCGCGGGGCGCTGACAGCGCTGGACGTAGAGCTCCGCGTCCTGCGTCAGGCTCGCCTTCTCGCGGTCGGTCAGCCGGAACGGGCCGGTGATCCGCGCGTCGATCCGGTCGGCTGGCGCGTCCTGGGCCTGGGAGAGGTCGAGCTCCAGCGGGTTGACCACCGCGGACGGGACGGCGGGCAGCTGCGCGGTGTCGAGGTTCGTGCCGGTGTCCGCGATGACCTTGCGGTCCGTCGTGGTGAGGATCAGGCGGCTGCGGCCCCGCGGCAGCGCGACGCCGTTCCAGTCGCGGTGCTCGACGGCGAACGCGACCAGGTCCCGGTACGTGGCGGCGTCACCGGCGAGCGCGGCGCCGAGCTCCTGCCTGATCGACGTCGAGGTGCTCTGCGCGGCGAGCCACGCGGTCGCGGTGATCGAGCACAAGGCGACGAGCACGGACGCGGCCAGCAGCCGCGCCAGGACGCTATGCACCGGACCCGTCCACCAGCTTGTAGCCGACGCCGTGCACGGTCAGCAGGTAGGAGGGCCTGCGGGGCTGCGACTCGATCTTCTTGCGCAGGTTCATGACGTGCGCGTCGATGGTGCGGGCGGTGATGTACCCGTCCAGCCCGTGCACCGCGCTGAGCAGCTGCGCGCGGCTGAACACCCGGCCGGGGCTCGCCGCCATCGTGTGCAGGATCCGGAACTCCGACGCGGTGCACTCGGCCACGTCGCCGCGCACCCGCACCTCGTGACGGTCGGGGTCCACGGCGAGGTCGCCGAGCACGATCTCGTTGGTGGCAGACCGCTGCACCCGCCTGAGCAACGTGCGCACGCGCGCCACCAGTTCGCGCGGGCTGTAGGGCTTCGTGACGTAGTCGTCGGCGCCGAGGTCGAGGCCGTGCAGCAGATCGTCCTCTGTGGACTTCGCGGTGAGCATCAGGACGGGGATGTCGGACTCGTTGCGCAACGTGCGCACGACTTCCAGCCCGTCGACCTCCGGCATCATCACGTCGAGGACCAGCAGATCGGGCGGCTCGCGGCGGATCTCGTCGAGCGCGGCGGATCCGTCGTGGACGATCCGCACCCGGTAGCCCTCCTGACGCAGGTACCTGCCGAGCATGTCGGCCTGCATCACGTTGTCCTCGGCCACCAGCACGCACATGCCCATGCGTCGCAACATAGTCACTGGCGCGGCCGCCGCACGGGATGAGGACTCCATCCGCACAGGATCCGCACAACTCGCTGCCACGGTCGACCGCATGCGAATGAACAGCGTGGCCGCGTTGCTGCTGCTCGGCGTGCCGGGCGTGGCGGCGGCCTCTCCCCAGGACGTGGTCGTCCACGACCTCGACACGAACGGCGTGGCGGCCTACTGGACGCCCGAGCGCATCGCCGCGATGCCGACCGGCCCGACCCCACCACCCGGTACGCCACCCGTGGACGACGCGACCGGCGCCCCCGGACCCGCGAGTCGCACGATCGGCCGCCTGTTCTTCGTCGACCGCGACGGCGAGGACTCGAGCTGCACGGCGACCGTCGTGGTGAGCGCCAACAGGAGCACGGCGGTGACCGGTGGCCATTGCGTCCACACGGCGAACCTGATCGGCCAGGACCCTCGTTGGCACACCAAGATGCTCTTCGTGCCGGGGTTCCGCGACGGCGCCCGGCCGTTCGGCGAGTTCGTGGTGCGCAGGGCGGTGGTGCACAAGACCTGGATCGCCGACGACCAGCGGACCGAGTTCGACCAGGCCTTCGTGGTGCTCGACAGGCCGTCTCCCGATGGCGAGAACATCGCGTTCGACAGGCCCGCGGACCGGTTCGCGCGGGAGTACGGCTATCCCCGCGCGGCCGGGCAGCCCGGTCACCAGGGCCGGCCGGAGTTCACGGGGCAGCGGCTCGCGCAGTGCTGGGGGAAGCCGGTGCTCAACCCCGGCCATCCCGAGCTGGGGCCGGAGAACGTGTGGGGCGTGCCGTGCGACATGGGTGGCGGATCCAGTGGCGGGCCTCGGATCAGCGGTGGCGCCGTTGTGGGCGTGAACATCCAGAGCTTCAACGTGGACGCCGACGGACGGTGGTGCCCGATCGGTGAGTGCGTGCGGCACCTGGGAGGGGCGCAGTTCTCGGGGAAGGTGACGGGGCCGCTGTACGAGCGGGCACAGCGGAGTTAGGCGGCAGGGCCGCGATGTCTTCGCGGCCCCTCAACCGGCCCTGAGCTCGCCCGCGATCCCGGCCACCAGCTCGTAGCTGCGCCGCCGGTCCGCGTGGTGGTAGATCGGCGAGGTGATCATCAACTCGGACGTGCCGGTCTCTTCCAGCACCGCCTGCAGCTTCTGCGTGATCGCAGCAGGGCCGCCGACCAGCACACGGCCGTCGTCGGGCAACGGTTCCAGCCCGTTCGGTGGCGGCAACAGGATCCGGGTGCCCTCCCGGCGGCTGCGCACCTTCGTCCTGATCGGTCCGGCGAGCCACTCGGCGCGCTCGTCGTCCTCCGCGCAGATCACCGCGACGCTGACCAGGTCGGCCGCACAGCTCACCCCGGGGTTGAGGTGCCGGGCGAACGCTAACGGCACGCCCAGTTCGGAGGCCAGCGCCGATGTGCCGGGGGACGAGCCGAGCAACCACAGGTCCGGCACGTCCATCACCGGCACGGCGACGGTGGAGGCCGGGGTCAGCAGCGACTGGAGCTCCAGGAGTTGCGCGCGATAGGGCTGGTCGGAGCGGCGCAGCGCGGACACCACGGACGGTGCGCCGCCCGGAGCGCGGCCGACGCCGAGGTCGATCCGGCCGGGGTGCAGGGCCGCGAGCGTGCCGAACTGCTCGGCCACCACGAGTGGCGGGTGGTTGGGGAGCAGGACGCCGCCGGAGCCGACGCGCAGACGGGACGTGATGGACGCGAGGTGTGCGACGAGCACGGCCGGTGCGGAGCTGGCGACCCCTCGCATGCCGTGGTGCTCCGGTACCCAGTACCGGTGAAACCCCAGCTCTTCCGCCAGCTCCGCGAGATCCGCCGTGTCGCGCAACGCCTCGCGCGGCGTCGACCCCTGCACGATCGGCGACGTGTCGAGCACCGACAACCTCATGAAGGGAGGCTACGACCGCCTAGCAGCGTTCGTCGGTCTGTCCCCAGTAGACGTTGCCGTCGCCCCACACCTCGCCGTACGCGCGGGTGCACTGGGAGAGCGTGTTGGTGCCCTTGGACCAGACGTCCTGCTTGTTGCGGCCGTTGACGTTGCTGCTGTAGTCGCGGGAGCCGTTGACGACCATCGCGGCGCTGGAGCTGAAACCGCCGGGCTGCGCGGCGTGCGAGTCCCAGACGTAGGTGTAGGCCCAGTTCTTGCCGCAGCCCTTGAACTGCTTCACCGAGGCGATGATCGTGCCGTTCTTCTTCACGTACCCGGTGGAGCCGATCTGCACGGTGCCGGCGCATCCCGGCGCGGACTCGGCCTTGGCCGTGCCGACACCGGCCAGGGCGGCCAGCGCCACTGCGGGCAGGACCAACATGACTTTGCGCATGTCCCCACGGTGACGCGGGCCGGTTAGTCGGCGGTAAACCGGCTCACCAGGGCCGTCACGGTTGAGCGGCCAGGTCGGACGGATGGGTCGCCAGCGGCGTCACCTCGACCCGCATGAACTCCCACAGCGGCAGCGACGACAGGAACGCGTGCAGCTCGTCGTGGGTCGGCACGTCGAAGACGCTGATGTTGCTGTACTGCCCGACGACCCGCCACAGGTGCGGCCAGACGCCCATCTTCTGCAGCTCCAACGCCCGCTCCTTCTCCGCGCGCACCAACTCGGCACGTCGCTGCGGGTCCATGTCGTGGGGCAGGGAAACGTCCATCCGCACGTGGAAGAGCACGGTCACCTCCTGGTGAAGGCCGCGACGGCCGCGGGGTCCAGCTCAACGCCTAGCCCCGGGCCGACCGGCAGGTGCAGGTCACCGCCGTCGTAGCGCAGCGGCGTGGCCAGCAGCTCCTCGCGCATGAGCAGCGGCCCGAACAGCTCGCTGCCCCACGTCACCGCCGGAGAGGCGCAGGCGAGGTGCAGCGACGCCGCCGTGCCGACCGGACTCTCGATCGAGGTGCCACCGTGACAGGGAATACCCGCCGCGGCGGCGATCGATGCCATCGCGGCGGTCGCGCGCAGTCCGCCGGACTTCGTCGTCTTCAGCGAGAACACGTCCGCGGCCCGCAAACCCGCCAGCCGCAACGCATCGGACGGCGTGCGCAGCGACTCGTCCGCCATCACCGGGATCGGCAGCGCGCGGTTGATCTCCGCGAGCCACTCGACCTCGGCGCCCGGCACCGGCTGCTCGACCAGTTCCACGCCCGCGTCGGCCAGCGCGGGCAGGTACCGCAACGACGTCAGGCGGTCCCAGCGCGCGTTCAGGTCGACCCGCACGCCCGCCACGCCCTGCAGCTTCTCCGCGATCGCGCACACGCGCCGCACGTCGTCGGCCGGTTCCTGCGCGCCCATCTTGAGCTTGAAGCTCCGGTGCCCGGCGTCGAGCTTGGCCATCGCCTCCTCGATCACGACGTCCGCCGGCTCGGTGCCCAGCGCCCACGTCACCGGGATCGACGTGCGCGCGAGCCCGCCGAGCAACGTGTGCACCGGAACGCCCAGAGAGCGGGCCCACGCGTCGTGCAGCGCGACCTCGACCGCGGCTTTGGCGTACAGGTTGGCGTTCACCACGTCGTTCACGGCCTGGAAGATGCCCGCGATGTCGTCGACCCGGCGGCCCAGCAGCAGCGGAGCGATGTACCGGTCGACGACCACCTTCATGGTCTCGACGGACTCACCGCCCCACCACGGCCCGCCCGGCACGACGCCCTCGCCGACGCCCACCACCCCGCCCGCGGTCCGGACGTGGACGAGCAGCACGGGCTGCGCGTCCATCCCGGTGCGGGCGAAGCGGTGCGGCCGGACGAGCGGGACGTCGAGCAGAACGGTGTCCACGCCGTCGACGATCAGGTCCCTCATGCCGGCTCGAGCACGAAGTCGTACGAGACGCGCTGGTCGGCGGGCGTCAGCACGAGCTCGGGCTTCACGGCCTCGGCGACGTCGCTGTCGACGTACTCGCCGCCCGCGAAGTAGAGCTGCGTCGTGATCGGCCGGTGCCCGGGAGCGCGCACGACGAGGTGCAGGTGCGCTGGTCGCCACGGGTGCCAGCCCGCCGCGTCGATCAGCCGTCCGGTCGGGCCGTCGGTCGGGATCTGGTACGGCGCGGGCTGCACGGTCGTGATCTCGAACCGGCCCTGGCCGTCCGTCACGACCACGCCGCGCAGGTTCCCGTCGGGGATGCCCGGCGCGAACCCCGAGTAGTAGCCCTCGGAGTCGGCGTGCCAGATGTCCAGTTCGGCCCCCGCCACCGGCTGACCGGCGAGGTCGGTGACACGGCCCGCGAACGTCAGCGGGTCGCCCTGCTCGTCGTCCCGCATCGGCAGCGTCGTCACGGACGGCAGCACGACCTGGCCGGGCAGGTAGTACGGCCCGAGGATGCTGCCCTTGGTGCCGTCCTGGGTGCGCGCGGCGACCTCCTCGACGACGTGCTCCACGAACACGTCCAGGAACAACGGCCACTCGCCGCCCTCACCGAGGTCCATCAGCCACTGCTTCGCGGCCTGGAACTCGGGATACGTGACGTCGTGCGAGCGGATCACCGCGTGCACGGACTGGAGCACGGCGGTGGCCACAGTGGACACCCGCTCGGGCGAGACGTCGACAGAAGAGCGTGCGGTGGAACGGAAGTTCGCACTCGCGGACGCGCCGGAGTCCGCTGCGGTGGGGGAGTGCACGGCAGTCATCGGGAGGTCACCTTCCGCTCAGCGAGGTCGCGCCGGGGTTGAACAGGTCGGGAACGGTCCAGCCGTTCAGGTCGTACTCGGCCATGCACTGCTCGGCGAACCCCTTCATGGAATCAGCCGTGCCGGACTGCTGCGCGGCGAACAACATCTCGGCGCGCACGCCCTCGTGGTTGCCGGAGTAGTTGCGCTCGTACAGCTCGTGCCGGCCGCCGAACTCGCTGCCGATCGAGTCCCAGATCAGCTTCATGAGCTTCACGCGCTCGACGGCGTCCATGCCGTTCGAGCCGCGCACGTACTTGTCGAGGTACGGCCGCGTCTCGTCGGACATGAAGTCCTTCGCGGACGACGGCAGGTAGATCAGCGCGGAACCCATGTCCTGCATGATGATCTCGCGGATCCGCGGGTAGCCGACCGTCATGAACCACCGGTAGGCCAGGCCGAAGTCCAGGTGCGGCAACACGGCGCCGTCGATCCACTCGTCGGCCCGCGCGCACATCGCCTCGGAGAGCGCGTGGAACAGGTTGCGCCACCCGATGACCTCGCCGACGCGGGTCTGGATGCCGCGGAAGTCCTTGACGCCGGTCGCTTCCACGCCCTTCAGCAGCAGCCCGGCGATGAAGTCGAGCTTGACCGACAACCGCGTGACGCCGTGGAACGTGAAGCGGTGCAGGAAGCCGGATCCGGGGAAGAACGTGCTGGCCTTCTCCGCGTCGCCGTAGATGAAGACGTTCTCCCACGGGATCTTCACGCGGTCCAGCACGAAGATCGTGTCGTTCTCGTCGAACCGCGACGACAGCGGGTAGTCGAACGGCCCGGTGGTGCGGTCGACGTTGTAGGCGTAGGAGTTGCGGCAGATCAGCTTCATGCCCGGCGCGCCCATCGGCACCGTGCACACCAGCGCGAACTCGCGCTTCTTGATCGGCAGGCCGTAGTGGGCGATGAAGTTGTAGTTCGTGATCGCCGAACCGGTGGCGACGACCTTGGCGCCGGACACGATCAGGCCGTCGTCGCGCTCCTCCTCGACTTGCATGAACACGTCGCTGACCTCGTCGGGGTTGCGGTCGCGGTCGACCGGCGGGTTGATGATCGCGTGGTTCCAGTACAGGACCTTCTCCTGCGACTCCCGGTACCAGCGGCGGGCGTTGTCCGCGAACGGCTCGTAGAAGTTCGCGTTGGCGCCGAGGGTGCCGAGGAACGCGGCCTTGTAGTCGGGGCTGCGGCCCATCCAGCCGTAGGTCATGCGCGCCCACTCCGCGATGGCGGCGCGGTCGGCGTAGAGGTCGGCGGTGCTGCGGGGCGTGCGGAAGAACGGGTGCGTGAAGCCGCTGCTGCCGGTGTCGGTCGGCGCGGTCAGCACGGCCTGCCTGTCCGGGTCGTGCAACGCGTCGTACAACCGCGCCGTCATCCGGACGGAGTTGCGGAACGCCGGGTGCGTGGTGACGTCGGTGATCTTCTCGCCACCGAGGAAGATCTCGCGACCGTCGCGAATGGACTCGACGTACTCCTCGCCGGTCATCGGCCGGGTCGTGCGTTGCTGCTGCTGCGTGGTCATGCCTAACCCTTCAGCGTTGAAGTGGTTCGCAGTGGGGCGAAGCCGGAACCGAACCACCCGAGGTCGGGGCAGTCGACCGAGCTCATCCAGTGGTCCGCGGTGCGCGCCGCGATCTCGCGGAACGCACCACCGAAGAACAGCAACGGATCGGCGTCGCTGGTGTGCAGGTCCGCGACCTCCCCGATGACGATCAGGTGGTCGCCGCCGTCGTACGTGCGCCAGGGCAGGCACGAGATCGTCGCGGCGGTGCCGAGCAGGACGGGGGCGGTCGGCCCGTCGGCCCAGCGGGGTGCGGGGCGTCCCTGGGGACGGCCCGCGAACGTCCAGGCCGCGTCGATCTGGTCGGCGGCGAGGACGTTGACGGCGAACGGCCTGCCGTCGAGGAACCGGCAGGCCTTGGACTCGCGGGTGAGCGTGACCTGGCACAGCGCCGGTTCGAGCGAGACGGCCGTGAAGGCGTTGACGGTCGCGCCGTGCGGCTCACCGTCGTCGTTGCGGCAGGTCACGACCGTGACTCCGGTGGCGAACCTGCCGAACCCGGTGCGGATTGTGCGGTGATCCAAGGTCATCTCCCGCTCCTCCTGTACGCTATGCGTACAACTTGTACGCTTTGCGGTTACATGAGGGTGCACCGACGTTGCGGCTCTGTCAACGGCCGGTGGTGCGGGAGGATGGGGCGATGACCAGCGGGCCGGACGAGCGCGACTTCATCCAGAGCATCGAGCGCGGGTTCGCCGTGCTGCTCGCGTTCGACGAGGAACGGGCCGCCCCGACCCTGGCCGAGCTCGCCGCGGCCACCGGGTTGTCCAGGCCGGCCGTCCGCCGGATTCTCCTTACGCTGCAACGCCTCGGGTACGTGCGCAACGAGGGCACGCGCTGGACGCTGACGCCACGCGTGCTGAGCATCGGCCAGCACTACTCGGCGTCGCACGCCATGATCGAGATCGCGCAGCCGCACCTGCTGGAGCTGTCCGCGAAGACCGGCGAGTCGGCGTCGCTCGCCGCTCTCGACGGACGGGACGTCGTCTACGTCGCCCGCGTGCCGGTGCGGCGGATCATGAGCATCAACGTCTCGGTCGGTACCCGGATCCCGGCGTTCGCGACGTCGATGGGTCGCGTGCTGCTGGCGTGGGCGCCGGACCCCGTGGTCGACGACGTCGTCGCGGCCGGACTGCCCGCGCTGACCAGGCACACGATCACCGGAGGCGACGCGTTCCGGGCCACGCTGCGCCAGGTTCGCTCGGACGGGTGGTCGATCGTCGCGGAGGAACTGGAGATCGGCCTGCTCTCGGTGTCCGCGCCCGTCCGCGACCGCACCGGTGAGGTGGTCGCCGCGCTCGCGTCCTCCACCTCCGTGGGGCGATCATCTGCGGAGGAGATCCGCGGCGAGGTGGTGCCGTTGCTGCTCGACGCCGCGGAACGCATCAGCGCCGACCTGGGGCACAAGAGCTCCACGAGGCGTGAGGGCTTCTACTGACGGTTGTACGAGGAGGACGCATGTCCGCTCGGCCGCGGGTCCTGGTGATCGGTACCGGGTTCGCCGGATTCCACTGTCTGCGCAGGCTGGAGCGCGCGCTGCCCGAGGACGCGGCCGACCTGGTCGCGATCAACCCCGTCGACTACATGCTCTACATCCCGCTGCTGCCCGAGGTCGCCGGCGGGGTGCTCGACCCGCGCCGCGTCGCCGTGCCGCTGCGCAACAAGCTCAAGCGCACGAAACTGGTGCTGGGCGCCGCGACCGGCATCTCGCTGGCCGAGAAGTGCGTCCACGTCACGGACGTCGAGGGCCGGTCGTCCTCGATGCCGTACGACAGGCTGCTGATCACGTCCGGCAGCGTCACGCGGTTGCTCTCGATCCCCGGTGTGGCCGAGCACGCGAAGGGCTTCCGGACGATCGCCGAGGCCATCCACCTGCGCGACCACGTGCTGCGGCAGCTGGAGCTGGCCGACCAGTCCGACGACCCCGAGGAACGGCGTGCGCGGTGCACGTTCGTGGTGGTGGGTGCCGGCTACACGGGCACGGAGGTGCTCGCGCAGACGCAGCTGCTGACCCAGGACGCGTGGCGCCACCTGCCGGGGTTGAAGGACGTCCGGCCGCGCTGGATCCTCGTCGACATCGCGCCGCGCGTGCTGCCCGGTCTTGACCCCAGGCTGTCCGGTCCGACGAAGAAAGTGCTGCTCAAACGCGGTGCCGAGGTCAAGCTGGAGACCAGTCTCAAGGAGATGACCGCCACGTGCGCGCGGCTCTCCGACGGCACCGAGATCCCGACACGGACCGTGGTGTGGTGTGTCGGCGTGCGGCCCGATCCGCTCGTCAGCACGTTGAACATGCCCGCGACCAACGGCCGCCTCAACACGGACACGCACCTGAAGGTCTGCGAGGACGTGTGGGCCGCAGGGGACGCGGCCGCCGTGCCGGACCTGGTGCGGCCGGGCGAGATCACGGCTATGACCGCCCAGCACGCCGAACGCCAGGGCAGGACCGCGGCGGCCAACATCGCGGCGTCGCTCGGGCACGGCACCGCCCGCGAGTACCGGCACAGGGACCTGGGGTTCGTGGTCGACCTCGGCGGCTGGCAGGCCGTCGCGAACCCGCTGGGCGTGCCGCTGACGAGCCTGCCCGCCAAGGCCGTGACCCGCGGCTACCACCTGATGGACCTGCCGTACGGGCGGGTGCGGACGGCGGCGAACTGGATCACCGAACTCGGCGCGGGCCGGCAGATCACGCACTTCGGCGTGGTGCCGGACCGCGGGATCACGCTGGCGCAGGCCGACCTGCCACCCGCGGCGGCCGGCGTCACGCCCCCGTGACGCCGTCGACGCCCTCGCGCAGGAAGTCCGCGTGGCCGTTGTGCCGCGCGTACTCGTGGCAGAGGTGGTTCAGGACCAGCCGCAACGACACCTCCTCACCCCAGCGCGGCTGAAAGCCCGTGACGTCAAGGGATTCGGCCTCGCGTTCGATCCGGCGCGAGTGCTCCACCTCCGCCTGCCACGCCTCGAACGCCTCGGACCGCGTGGACTCCGAGGCGTCGTAGGCGACCTGGTAGTCGTTGGCGTCGGACCACACCAGCGGCAGGTCCTCGCCGTTGATGACCTTGCGGAACCACGTGCGCTCCACCTCGGCCATGTGCCGGACGAGGCCGAGCAGCGTCAGCGTGGACGGCGGCATCGAGCGGCGGCGCAGGTCCTCGTCGCTCAGGCCGTCGCACTTCATCGCGAGGGTGGCGCGGTGGAAGTCGAGGAACGCGCGCAGGGTCTCGCGTTCGCCCGCCCGCAACGGCGGGCTGGGACGTTCGGTGATCATCGCGTCAGTTTGCTCACGAAACGGGTCTTCCGCACGCGGATTTGGTGTAGGTGTAGTGCGTCGTCTACGTGGTTCTGGGGGAATCAACGATGCGTGGATTCGCGATGGCTGCTGCCATCTGCTTGGTGTGCACCACTTTTACGACGGCGGCGGCCGAGGCGTCCGCCTGCGACTGGGTCGTGTCGGACGTGCCGGTGCCGTCCGGGCACGACCCGAAGTTCACGACCGTCAGAGGAACCGACAGCAACGGCAACTACTCGGGTAGCGCGCGGCGGGAAGGCACGGGCTTCACGTTCGACGCGGTGATCTGGACCGGTGGGCAGCCGCGAGTGCTCCAGGTGCCGGGCAGCGACCTGACCGAGCTGCAGGTGTTCGGCGAGAACCGGTCGGGAACCGTGCTGCTGTACGGCCGTTTCCCGGACCGCACGGCGACGTTGGTCTACAAGGACGCGCACGAGGCGTCCGGCAGGGTCGTCGAGCTTCCCGGGCTGGAGGGCTACCAGATCAACCCGGCCACGGCGATCAACGAACGCGGTGACGTGCTCGGCAACGCGACGCGGGCGTCCGACGGCGACTCCGTGGGGCTCCTGTGGCGGGCGACCGGTGGCGTGCCGCAGGTGATCGAGCGGGCTGCGGGCCTGCCCCAGGACCTGGACGACGACGGCACGGTGCTGCTGCGCCACCCGAGCGGCAACGGCGGACGCCTGTGGCGCGACGGTGTCGTGACGGAGCTCGCGCACGAGGGCAAGCGCCAGTACGTCCAGGCGATCCGGGGCGGCAAGGTCGTCGGCTTCCAGTTCGAGCACGAGTTCTCCGGCCCGCAAGGCCTGCTGTGGGACGGCAACGGCGCGATCAATCGCATCGCGGGTGCCGCGTCCGCCTACGCGATCAACGGCGGCGGCCTGGTCACCGGTCAGCGCGGTTCGCTGACGGGCAAGGCGGCGATCTGGCGCGACACGAGGTTCAAGACCGAGCTGCCGCTGCCGAACGGTGTTTCCGGCGTGTCGGAGTTGTTCGTGGTGGGCGACGACGACAGCCTCTTCAGCAAGTCGGGCTCCGGTCCGCTGCGCTGGAGCTGCGACTAGTCCCTTGTCACAGCACGCTTCTCTCCTCTCGGCGCTACGGTGGCCGTGAGGAGAGAGGTGGCTGATGACGCAACAGCTCGAAGAGGCCGAGTCGGCGTTCGCGGCGGCCCGGCCGAGGCTGTTCGGCATCGCCTACCGCATGACCGGCAGCGTGGCCGACGCCGAGGACCTGGTGCAGGAGGTGTGGCTGCGCTGGCAGGCCGCGGACCGCGCGGCCGTGCGCAACCCCGAGGCGTACCTGGCCACCGCCGTCACCCGGCTCGCGATCAACGAGTCGCAGACCGCGCGGGCCCGCCGCGAGACCTACGTCGGGCCGTGGCTGCCCGAACCGGTCGACACGTCCGCCGACCCGCAGGTCGGGGCCGAGCAGGGCGCGGTGCTGGAGCTCGCGGTGCTGATGCTGCTGGAGAAGCTCACCCCGACCGAACGGGCCGCGTACGTGCTGCGGGAGGCGTTCGACTACCCGTACCGCGAGATCGCCGAGATCGTGCGGACCAGCGAGGTCGCGACGCGGCAGCTCGTCAGCCGGGCCCGCAAGCACCTCGCCGACGAACGACGCGTGCCCGTCGAACGCGCGGACCAGCGCAGGCTGCTGGAGGCGTTCGTCGCGGCGGCGCAGGCCGGTGACCTGGCGGCGCTGGAGAAGCTGTTCGCGCAGGACGTCGTGAGCTGGTCCGACAGCAACGGCGCGATCCGGGCGGCCGGTCGCCCGCTGTTCGGCGCGGCCACCCTGGCGAGGATCTTCTCGGGCTGGGCGCCGTCGTTCTGGGCCGGCGCGGAGGCGACGTTCGTCGAGGCGAACGGGCTCAGCGCCGTGCGGCTGCGCAAGGAGGACGGCACCTACGCGGTGATCACCATCTCCGCCTCCTCCGAAGGCATCGACCAGGTGTTGTGGCTGGTCAACCCGGCGAAGCTGGGAGCGTTCCAGTAGGGCTGTCACAACTTCGCGGCCTGTCCTGTCTTAGCTCGTGAACACCCCGCACAGGGAACACGAGAGGGATGGACCCATGAGGATCGTTGTCATCGGTGGCACCGGGTTGATCGGCAGCCAGGTCGTGCAGCGGCTCGGTGAGCACGGCCACGACGCCGTGCCCGCGTCCCCGAACAGCGGCGTGAACACGCTGACCGGAGAGGGCGTCGAGGAGGTGCTGCAGGGCGCCGACGTGCTCGTCGACGTGTCGAACTCGCCGTCGTTCGCCGACGACGACGTCATGAACTTCTTCACGACGGCCACCACGAACCTGACCAAGGCCGCCGCCGCGGCGGGCGTGGGCCACTACGTCGCGCTGTCGATCGTCGGCACGGACGAGCTGCCCGAGTCCGGTTACCTGCGCGCGAAGGTGGCGCAGGAGAAGCTGATCGAGGCGTCCGGACTCACGTACTCGATCATCCGCGCCACCCAGTTCTTCGAGTTCGCGGGTGCCATCGCGAACTCCGCGGAGCACGACGGCGCCGTGCACCTCCCGCACGGCGGCGTCCAGCCGATCGCGGCCTCCGACGTCGCGGCCGTGGTCGGCAGGACCGCCGCCACCGCACCGGTCGGCGGCGTGCTGGAGATCGGCGGGCCGGAGGAGTTCACAATGGACGGTTGGATCCGCACGGTTCTGGCGCACCGCAAGGACGAGCGCGAGGTCGTGGGCGACCCGGAGGCCAAGTACTTCGGCACGTTCCTGACGGGCAAGCAACTCGTGCCGAACGCCGGCGCGCAGCTGCAGCCGACCAGCCTCCAGGCGTGGCTCGACGCCGGGAACTGACCCGGATCTCGGGGATGCGGCTGAACGGCCGCATCCTCACGGCACCTGCGCGAAGGAGTGGCAGGTTCGCTCGGCCTCTGGGTAGCGTGGGCGCCGCTTGGCTCACGAACTCCGGGGGAACACATGAGTCGAAGACTCTCTTTTGCTTTGTCCTGCGCACTTCTGGCGACCGTGGTGGCAGCGGCCCCTGCCCACGCGGAACCGGTGATCACCGATCTCGGTGGCCTGCCGGGCTCCACGATGAACTGGGTGGACGCGATCAACGACTCCGGTGTCGCGGTCGGGGGCTCCAACAGCGGCGGTCGCATCAACCGCGCGGTGCGGTTCGACGGCGGGGGCGCCTCCGAACTGGTCGGCCCGGCCGGGGCGAGCACCGACCTCGTAGCGGTCAACAACAACGGTGTCGCCGCCGGCATCACGACCGTCGACGGCAACAAGGCGATCCGGTTCGCCGCGGACGGGACCTACCAGGTGCTGAGCGTGCCGTTCGGCTACGTCAACGCCGTCGCGCGGGCGATCGACGACTCCGGAACGGTCTTCGGGCTCGTCGGTGACCACGTGACCGGTGGGCAAATCCCGGTGCGCTGGCGGCCGAACGGTGTGATCACCTCGATGAAGATGCCCGCGGGCGCCACCTGGGCGTACGTGACGACCGCCTCGCCGAACGGGTACGTGGCGGGCTACGTCAACGGCTCCGGTGCCGACTTCACCGCGGTCCGCTGGAACCCCGACGGCAGCGTCACCACGCTTCCCAGGCTCGTGGCGAACGGCACGACCACCGCTCAGGCCGTGAACCGCAACGGTGACGTGGTCGGCACCGCCTTCGACGGCGAGCGGTCGTTCGGCGTGCGGTGGCACACCGATGGTTCGATCACCAAGCTCGCGGCCGGGGTGGAACCGAAGGACATCAACGACCACGGCGTGACCGTCGGCTGGGCCCACCACGAGGGCAGGCAGCTGCCATTCCGCTGGAACGACGACGGCGAGAAGACCGAGCTCGGTCTGCCCGAAGGCACCGACACCGTCTACCGGCTGGCCATCAACAACGACGGTGTGATCGTGGGATCGGCGGGGAACGCCGCGTACAAGTGGACCGTCAACTGACTTGGGGCAGGCGTATATCGTGGCGACCGCACGGCTCACGAACCATGGGGGACTGAAATGAGTCGAAGACTCTCCTTTGCTGTGTCCACAGCAATTCTGGCCGCGGTCGTCGTCACGCCGCAGGCTCACGCGGCCACGACGATCACGGAGCTCGGCCGCCTGCCCGGCCACACCAGCAGCTCGGCCTACGCGATCAACGACTCGGGCGTCGCGGTGGGAACGTCCGGCGGGGGCGGCAGTCTCAACAGGCCGGTGAAGTACGACAGCGCAGGCGTGACCGAGCTCGTGGGACCGCCCGACAGGCACACCCAGCTGCAAGCGATCAACAACCGAGGTGTCTCCGTGGGCACCGCCACCGCTTCGAACCCGGACCTCCCCGGCAGGGCCCTCCGCTTCGCCGCGGACGGGACGTACTCGGTGCTGGCCGTGCCGTTCGGATACTGGTCCACGGCCGCGGAGGCGATCGACGACTTCGGCAACGTCTACGGGGTTGCGGCAGGCCGCAACAACGATCTTCAGATCCCCGTGCGGTGGAGGTCGAACGGCATTGTGACCACCTTGAAGATGCCGGAGGGGGCCACCTGGGGCCGGGTGACGAACGCGTCGTCGAACGGGTACGTGACCGGCATGGTCTCCGGGCCGATCTCCGGGCCCGGCTCCGGGCCGTGGCTGAACCGCCTGGCGGTGCGGTGGAATCCCGACGGCACCGTCACCTCGCTGCAAAGGCTGGAGGACGGCGCCGAATCCGAGGCCAAGGCGGTCAACCGGAACGGTGACGTGGTCGGAACCGCCGAGTTCTGGAACGAGGGCTCGTTCGGCGTGCGCTGGAACGCGGACGGGTCGATGACGAAGTACGGCCCGAACCTCTATCCGACGGCGATCAACGACCACGGTGTGGCAGTTGGGACGGGCTCGACCCCCAGCCAGCAGATCCCGTACCGCTGGAGCAATGACGGCGAGGAACTCGACCTGGGCTTCCCCGCCGGCACCGTGATGGCGAACGTGCAGGACATCAACAACGACGGCGTGATCGTCGGAGGCGGCCTGCACGCCTGCAAGTGGGTCGTCAGCTGAGCTGAGCTCAGAACCTCGCGTCGCGCAACTGCCGGCGCGAGGTCACCCCCACCTTCCCGAACACCTTGCGCAGGTGCCATTCCACGGTGCGCGGGCTGAGGAACAACCGCGTGCCGATCTCCGGGTTCGAGTACCCCTCCCTGGCCAGGCGCGCGATCTGGTACTCCTGCGCCGTCAGCTCGTCGGTGGGTTCGGCGGTGCGCTTGCGGGCCGTCTCCCCGGTCGCCTGCAGCTCGCGGGACGCGCGGTCGGCGAACGTCGGCATCCCTGACGCGACAAGGGTCTCGTGTGCCTTGCGGAGGTGTTCGCGGGCCTCGACGCGCCGGCCTTCGCGCCGCAGCCACTCGCCGTAGAGCAGGTGGGAGCGGCCCAGTTCGCCGCGCAGAGCCGTCTGTTCGAAGTGGACGATCGACTCGGCGAACGCCTCCGCGTCGCCGTTCAAGGCGCGCAGCCTGGCCCTGATCCCCGACGACCAGTGCGTGTCCACCCAGTCCGAAGAGCGGTGCAGGGCCTCGGAAACCAGCGCCGTGTCGCCGGTGCGGGAGGCGGCCTCGGCCAGTTCGGACGTGACCATGCAGCTGTAGACGAGAGTGTCGGGCACGCGCAGCGCGGCGTCGCGGGCGAGGTCGTGGCGGCCCAGTCCGTTGTGGAGGATCGCGGCGGTCCAGTCGGCGATCACGGCCAGCCGGCCCTGGCCCGCGGACAGCGCTTCCTCCCTGGCCGCGGTGGCCAGGTCCTCGCCCCGGTAGGCGGCCTGCAGCAGCACCGCGTAGCCGACCGGCGGGGTGCCGGTCACCTCAGAGACGCGCCGGTCCTCCTCGATCAACGCCTGTGCCGCCGCGGGTTCGCCGGCGAGGAGTTCGTTGTCCGCCAGGAAGTTCAGCGCGAACTGCAGCTGCACGAGCGCGCCCGCGTCACGGGACAGGCCGACCTGCTGCCGGGCGAACGCGCGGCGCGTGTCGAAGTCCCACAGCTCCGTCGCGACGATCCCGCCCGCGCGGTTGCCGAACAGCCACGGCGCGCGGCTCACGTCGTCCGTGCCGACCTTCAACGCGCGCAGCTCGTCCAGCGCGCGCGTCATCAACGGCACGGCCTCCGCGTAGCCCTCGGTGATGCGGGTCGTCAACGCGTCGAGCACCAGGTCCAGCGCACACGCGGGAGTGCGCGCCGGGGGAGCGGTGCGGGCGGCGTCGGCCAGTGGCGCACCGGCCCAGATCGCGGCGGACAGCGCCTCCAGGTGCGTCTCGCGGGCCAGGTCCTGGTCGAACGGCGTGAGCCTGCGGGCCGCGCTGAACAGCAGGGGAGCGGCGTCGGCGACCCGTCGCTGGTCGAACGCGATGTGCCCGCGCAGGTGCTCGACCTGGGCACCGCGCAGCTCGTCCGGCGGGCCTGCCTCCACAGCGGACAGCAGCCGCAGCGACGCGTCCAACGCGCCCGCGTCGCGCTTGGCCCGCGCGGCGGCGAGCTCACGGGCGGCCCTGCGGCCGGGTTCCGGGGTGAGCACGGCGGCCTGTTCGAGGAACGCGGCCGCGGCCAGCAGCCCGCCACGCGCCTGCGCACGACCCGCGGTGTTCTCCAGTGCGGCCGCGACCTCCTCGTCCGGCGCGGCGGTGCCCTGCGCCCGGTGCCACGCGCGCCGGTCCGGGTCGATCGCCGGATCCGTCACGTCGGCGAGCGCCTGGTGCACGCGCAGACGGTCCACAACGGACGCTGACCGGTACACGGCTGACCTGACCAGTGGGTGCCGGAACCGGACACGGGCACCGAACTCGATCAACCCGGTGCCCAGCGCGGCCGCGGCGGGGTCGGCGCCCAGCCCGAGCAGTCCGGCGGCCTGCCACAGCAGGGGCGCGTCGCCCAGGGGTTCGGCGGCCGCGGTCAGCATCAGCAGCCGGGTGCCGGCGGGGAGCGGCGCGAGCTGCCGGGCGAACCCGGCCTCGATGCGGCTGGTCAGCGGTTCGGCGTCCAGTCCGTCAGCGAGTTCGGCGGCCGTCCACGCGCGGGGCAGCTCCAGCAACGCCAGCGGGTTGCCGCGTGCCTCGGCGACGATCCGGTCGCGCACCCTGCCGTCCACCGGCCCCTTGATCACGGACCCGAGCAACGCGCGGGCGTCGGCGTCGTCCAGGCCGCGCACGAACAGCTCCGGCAGTCCGTCGAGGTGGTCGTTGGTCTCGCGCAGCACGAAGACCAGCGCGATCCGTTCGGCGAGCAGCCTGCGGGCGACGAACCCGAGCACCGCCGACGACATCGAGTCGAGCCACTGCGCGTCGTCCACCAGGCACACCAGCGGCTGCTCGTCGGCGACCTCGGCGAGCAGCGTCAGCACCGCCAGCCCGACCAGGAACCGCGTCGGCCGGGGCCCGGAGGCCATCCCGAACGCGGTGCCGAGCGCCTCGCGCTGGGGCTCGGGCAGCCGGTCCAGCCGGTCGAGGAACGGCGCGCACAGCTGGTGCAGCCCCGCGTACGGGAACGCGCTCTCGGCCTCGACGCCCGCGGCCCGCGCGACCCGGAAGCCGGAGGCCCGCGTCGACACCCGGTCGAGCAGCGCCGTCTTGCCGATCCCTGCCTCGCCGCGCAGCACGAGCACCTGACCAGTGCCGGAGCGCGCCTGCACGAGCAACCGGTCGAGCGTCTCGCCCTCTGCGCGTCTGCCGAGCAGACCTTCCTCCGACACGGGTCCGAGCCTACGGGCCAGGGACTCACCAGGGTGTTCGACGGGTTCGAAGGGGGCCCGTGCGGGAGCAGTCTCGTGTCATCGACGAACGAAGGAGATGAACCCCGATGGACTACAGGTTCGAGGTGACCGTCATCCCGGTCAGCGACATCGACAGGGCCGTGCACTTCTACCGGGCGCTCGGCTGGCGCTTCGACGCCGAGTTCGCCGACGACGAGGGCTACCGCCTGGTCCAGTTCACGCCGCCCGGCTCGCCCGCCTCGATCATCTTCGGCACCGGCGTCTCGAACGCCGAGCCGGGCAGCGCCGAGGGCATGCACCTGATCGTCGCCGACGTCGAGGCGGCCCGCGAGGACCTGATCGGCCGCGGCGTGCAGGTCAGCGAGATCTTCCACGACAAGACGGGCGTCTTCCACCACGCCGGCACCGCCGGCCGGGTCACGGGCCCCGACCCCGCCCGCACCAGCTACGGCTCGTTCGCCTCGTTCAGCGACCCGGACGGCAACGGCTGGGTGCTCCAGGAGGTCACGACGCGCCTCCCCGGACGTGTGTGATGACCGACGACCACGAAGGAAGCAGCGAAGTGAAGCTCGACCAGATCGACATGAAGCTCGAAGTCACCGTCATCCCGGTGACGGACGTGGAGCGCGCCAAGGAGTTCTACTCCAGGCTCGGCTGGCGCCAGGACGTCACACCGCCGTGGGTCGTCCAGTACACCCCGCGCGGTTCCCACGCGTCCATCCACTTCGGTGAGGGCGTCACGACCGCGGAACCCGGTTCCGGCAGGCACTTCCTGATCGTCGCGGACGTCGTCGAGACGCACGTGGCCCTGCTGGCGGCGGGAATTGAGGTCGGGCCGCTCTACCACCCGACCCCCGACGGCGTCGTCGAGGGCGCCGATCCCGAGCGACGCAGCTACGTCACCCGCGCCGACTTCGCCGACCCGGACGGCAACACGTGGATCCTTCAGGAGGTCACGACCCGCCTGCCCGGTCGCGTGGAGTCCGGCTCCACGTCCTACGCCTCGATCACCGACCTGTCCGCCGCGTTGCGCAGGGCCGCGATCGCCCACGGCGAGCACGAGAAGCGCAACGGCGGCGAGTACGACGAGAACTGGCCCGACTGGTACGCCGAGTACTTGGTCAAGGAGCAGACGGGCGAGCCGCTGCCGCAGTAGGTTCGGGCGGGTGAACGAGGAAATCGCGAGAGCGCTGCGCGGAACGCCGGGCACGGTGACGTTCCGCGCGCTCTGTGCCGAGGTGGAGAGAACCGAAGAGGATCTTCTTGCGTGGTGCGAAGAACAGCTGCACTCCTGGCCGGACGAGACCCGTCAGGCGCCGTACTCCTGGCTCGCCGCACTGGAATCGGGCTTCGTCAGACGGGCCTGGCCGCTCGTCCGTTCGCTCGACCTGTCCAGTGCCCGTGCCGGGATGCGGGACCTCGCGTTGCCGGATCCTCGTGAACACCGGGCCGTCACCCACCTGAAGCTCGCGTACCTCAACAGCCGGCAGGTCGCGGCGCTCGCGGAGAGCGCCGACCAGTGGGAGTCGTTGAAGTCCGTCGACTTCACCCGGCTGTCGAAGTTCGACGCGAAGGCGATCGCCCGGTTCGCGGCGACCGGCACCGCCACCCGGCTCGAGTCGCTGGTGCTCGCGCACGTGACCGAGGACCTGTGGAACTTCCAGCCACCACCGATCCGGTTCGACCGGCCGACCCGGCTGCGGCACGCCGGAATGCTCGCGCCCGACCTGGTCCACCTGCTGCGCAACGGTTTCGCGCCGGAGCTGAGGTCCGCCCAGGTGCTCGTGCGCGATGCCAACGAGGCACGCGACCTGGCCGCGTGCGAGGAACTCTCCACACTGGACCGGCTCGCGATCGGGTTCCGCTGCGGCAAGGACGGCAGGCAACCGCTGTGGGAACAGTTCTTCGGCAACGTCATCGAGGCGGACGACATCGCGTGTGAGGAGTTCTTCTCCCGCGCGAAACTCACGAACCTGCGTGACCTCGTCGTGCAGGGTTCAACCATGGGCATGGGCCGTGAAGGGCTCGGCGCGAGAGGGGTGGAAGCGATCGCGGACAGCGGTGTGCTCGGGCAGCTCACCGGCCTGACCCTCGCGTCGCTGCCCGTCGGCGACGACACGATCGCCCGTGTGCTGGGAGCCGTGGACTCCGCGATCGTCGAGAAGATCGTGCTGACCGACCTCGTCGCCACCGACCGGACGGCGGCCGCGTTCGCCGCGGAGTACCCGCGGCTGCGGCACCTCGACCTGCACAAGAACCACCTCGGCCCGGACGGTGTGCGCACACTGCTCACCGCACGCATGCCCGCACTCGGGCACCTCGACCTCAGCGGGGAAGCGGGTGGGTCGCCGCACTACGGCCGAGCTGCCGTGCAACCGATCGGTGACGCGGGTGCTTGTGCCGTCGCACAGGTCCAGGGTCTGAAGTCGGTGAACCTCTCGGCCACGGGTCTCACCTCCGCCGGCCTGAGCGCGGTGCTGGAGCTTCCGCTGGAATCCCTCGACGTGTCGGGCAACCCGCTGGGCGGCCTGCCCGACGGATCGGCTTGGCGCACGTTGCGCGTGCTGAACCTGGACGACTGCGCGCTGCGCGACCTGACGACGTTGCCACCGGAGGCGCCGAACCTCGACAGCATCTCGCTGGCGCACAACAACATCGACTCCGACGGCGCGCGAACGCTCGCCGCGTGGCCGGTGCTGCCGCGGCTGTGGGAACTGAACCTGCACGACAACGTGATCGGTGACGACGGCCTGGTCGACCTGGCCCGATCCCGTGCGGCACAACGGGTTTTGGAGCTGGACCTCGAACAGGACGTGTGGACCGCGCACCACCGCCGCGACAGCGTTCCGCTCCCGGCCGAGGTGGTGGACCGGGAGTCGTTCCCGAACCTGGACTCGATGTTCCTCGGCGTGATCGACGGCTACCACGGCTCGCGCCCGTCCTGCGGGTTCCCTCCCGGCCTGCACGAGGAGCTGATCGGCTCCGGACGGCCCGAGCTCGTCGCGTTCCTGACCCACGTCAGGCCCTTCGAGGACGAGGACGACGACCCGGACCCGCCGACGGAGGACTTCCGCGCCGAGCGCCTGGCCGAGTACGCGAAAGACCTCGCCGACGCGCGCGAGTTCGCCGACCGGATGAGAACGGGTGACCACCCTAGGGAACGTCCCTGATGTGTCAGGGCGTTGCCGCGCCTTACCTTCCTTCGCAAGAGAGGGAGGGACACGATGAAGGCCATCGTCCAGGACAGATACGGCTCCGCGGACGTGCTGGAACTCCGGGAGGTCGACCGCCCGGTGCCCGCGGCCGGCGAGGTGCTGGTGCGGGTGCGGGCGTCGTCGGTGAACGCGGCCGACTGGCACATCATGCGTGGTGACCCGTACTTCGCCCGGCTGTTCCTGGGGCTCAAGGGGCCGAAGGCGCGGATCAGGGGGATGGACTTCGCGGGGGTGGTCGAGGAGCTCGGGCCCGGCGTCGGGGGCATGGTGCAGGTCGGGGACGAGGTGTTCGGCGAGGTCGAGGGGTCCTTCGCCGAGTACGTCCGGGTGCCCGCGCACCTGGTGGCGCACAAGCCGTCCAACCTCACGTTCGAGCAGACGGCGACGCTTCCGCTGGCGGGCAACACCGCGTGGATGGGTCTGCGGGACCTGCAGGCGGGGCAGAAGGTGCTGATCAACGGCGCGTCCGGCGGGGTCGGGCTGATGGCGGTGCAGATCGCCAAGGCGCGCAAGGCGGTCGTGACCGGGGTGTGCAGCACGCGCAACGTCGAGCAGGTCCGTGCGGTCGGTGCCGACCACGTTGTCGACTACCGGACAACGGACTTCACCCGCACCGGGCAGGTCTACGACGTCGTCTTCGACCTGGTGGGGAACAGGTCGATGAGCGCGCTGCGGTCGTTGCTCACGCCGGACGGCACGCTGGTGCTGTCGGGTGGTGGCAGCTTCACCGGCGGCGTGGTGCTGGGTCCGTACCGGCTGATCCTGCTGGGCAGGGTGCTGTCGTCGTTCACCCGGCAGCGGCTCGTCGTGCTGGAGGCCAAGCCCTGCAAGGAGAACCTCGCCGCGCTGCGGGAACTGGCCGAGTCGGGGCGGCTGGTGCCGGTGATCGAGCGGACCTACCCGCTGACCGACGTCCCGGACGCGATCCGTCACGTGGAATCGGAGCACGCCCGCGCGAAAGTCGTCGTCACGGCCTGACTCTTGCCCTAGCCTTTGCACCGGGGAGTCAGTTCCGGGCGAGGGGGCCAGATGAGGACCATCCCGATCTTTCCCAGGCGCATCGCGGAGATGAACGACGGCGTGGTCGCCACGGCGGACGCGTACGCCATGTGGCTGCGGACGTTCTACGACGTCCGGGCGCGCTGGCACCGGCGGTTCTACCGGATCAGCGGGATGCTGGTCATCCTCGTCGGCGCCTCGCTGCCGGTGCTGACGAGCCTCGACTACACGGGCAAGGAGCTGGTGATCTCGCTTGCCGGCGTCGTCGTCGCCGGGCTCACCGGGCTGCGCGCGTTCTACCGGTGGGACCAGTCGTGGATCCTGCTGCGCAACAGCGAGATGGCCGTCACCGCCGCCTACCTGGAGTGGAAGACGGCGCCGGGCAACTTCCCCGTCAGCGAGGACGCGGAACAGCGGCTGGTGCAGGAGAAGGCCGCGTGCGCGTTCATCGACAAGCTCGGTGAGCTGAGGAAGCAGGAGGCGACGACGTACTTCAAGGACGTCGCGTTTCCGGACCTGAACGGCGCCAAGACCTGACCCCGCGGTAATTCCCTCGCTTTCCGCGGGCGATCGGGCCACGATCCGCGCATGGTCGAGGTTCGGGTCACCGGGGGAACTGTTCGCGGCACCACCGAGTCGGGGACGGCGGTGTTCCGCGGCGTCCCGTTCGCCGCGCCACCGGTCGGGCCTCGTCGTTTCGCGGCACCGCAACCGGTGGAGGCGTGGGACGGCGTGCGGGACGCGCTGGAGTTCGGGCCGCCACCACCACAGGCCGGTGTGTTCGGCATGGACGCCCTCGGTGCCGCCGGCCACGACTGGCTGACGCTGAACGTCTGGTCGCCCGACCTGGCCGGCGATCTTCCGGTGATGGTGTGGATCCAGGGCGGTGCCTACACGGTCGGCATGTCCGGACTGCCCGAGTACGACGGCACGCGGCTCACGTCCGGCGGGGTCGTGGTGGTGACGTTCAACTACCGCGTCGGCATCGAGGGCTTCGGGCAGATCGCCGGCGCTCCGGCGAACCGGGGCCTGCTGGACCAGGTCGCGGCGCTGGAGTGGGTGCGCGCGAACATCCGCGCGTTCGGCGGGGATCCGGGCCGCGTGACGATCTTCGGGCAGTCGGCGGGCGGGGGGTCGGTCGCGGCGTTGCTCGCGATGCCGCGCGCCAAGGGCCTGTTCCACCGGGCGATCGCGAGCAGCGTGCCGGGCGTGTTCTTCGCGCCGGAACTGGCCGAGGACATCACCGCCGCCTGCGCAGCCGAACTCGGCCTGCTGCCCACCGTCGAGGATCTGTCCACTGTGGAACCCGAGCTCCTGCCGGCGGCGGGGGACGAGGTCATGGCCAGGATGACCGAGGTGTCGCGGTGGGGTCAGGCCGCGCACAAGCGGATCCCGTTCGCAGCGGTGGTCGACGGCGACGTTCTGCCTGTGATGCCTTGGGAAGCGCTGAGATCGGGCGCGGCGCGTGACGTCGATCTGGTCTGCGGGCACACGCTTGACGAGCAACGCCTGCTGTCCGTGCTGGAGGGCCTGGTCGGCAACGTCACGTCGGAACAGGCCTCGGCGGCGCTGGAGGTGTTCGCGCCCGGCCTCTCCTATCCGGACCTGGAACCGGAGGAGCTGTTCGAACTGGTCTGCTCGGACTGGCTGTTCCGCATGCCGTCGCTGCACCTCGCCGAAGCGCAGGTGGCCGGCGGCGGCCGCGCGCACGTCTACGTGGTGGCCTGGTCGCCGACGGAGATCTTCCGCGCGTGTCACGGCATCGACGTCCCGCTGGTGTTCGGCAACATCGACCGAGGCCAGTCGTCCACCGTGCTCGGCGAGCTCACGCCCGACGCGGAACAGGTGTCCGCCCGGATGCGGGCGGCCTGGACGGCGTTCGCGGTGTCCGGGGATCCGGGCTGGCCCGCCTACTCCGCCGACCGCCTGACGCGCGTCTTCGACGTCGAGGACACCGTGACCGCGTACCCGGAGGAGCGGTCGCGGCGGATCTGGCAGAACCACACGTGGGAATACCTGTCCCTGGACAGCGTTGTACGGGCCGGAAGGGAGGTTCGATGAACAACGAATTCGCGGTGCACGACAGCACCGGTTTCCACGCCTACCGGCCCAACGGTGAGGTGGCGGCAGATCGATGGGTGACCGTCAGGCACCTGTTCGACGAGGACCACGTCGAGACTCCCGCCGAGAAGTGGGAGCGCGCGCAGCTGGTGTTCGAGTCCGGCGACTACATCAGGGCCGCCGAGCTGCTGGCCGACGTCGCCGGCGAGGTGCCGTTCCAGACGGACCTCCGCCTGCTGCTGGCCCGCGCCTACTACCACTCGGCGCAGCTGGGCAGGGCCGAGACGCAGCTCCGCGAGATCGTGGACCGCGACCCGGTCGAGCACTACGCCCACCTGCTGCTCGGGCGGACGCTGGAGCGGCAGGGGCGGGCCGGGGAGGCCGCGCCGTGGCTGCGGCTGGCGGCCGCGTTCGGCGGGGAGCTGGCGGACGTCTAGTCGTGTGAGTGCCGGCCGACCCTGAGTTCGGGTCGGCCGGCACCTGCGTGTTCGGGAGCGTCCTAGCCCACGTCGAACTTGGCGAACGTGCGCAACAGCCCTGGCGCCACCCGCCCGGCGAGCCGGGCCGCCTTGGCCTCCACCGTCACCGGCACGACCGCCCGGTTGGCCCGCACCGCCCGCACGATCTCCCGAGCCACGCCCTCCGGCCCGAAGCCGCGCCGCGCGTAGAGCCGGGACGCGCGGTCCTGCTTGCGCCGCTGCTCCTCGGAGCTGACACCGGAGAACGTCGTGGTCGCCGTGATGTTCGTGTTCACGATCCCCGGGCAGATCGCGCTGACGCCGATGGCGTGCGGTGCCAGCTCGGCCCGCAGGCAGTCGGACAGCATGAACACCGCCGCCTTGCTGGTGGCGTACGCGGAGAGGATCTTCGACGGCAGGTAGGCCGCCGCCGAGGACAGGTTCACGATGTGGCCGCCCTCGCCGCGGTCGACCATCAGCTCGCCGAACGCCCGGCAGCCGTGCACGACGCCCCACAGGTTGACGTCCAGCACCTTCTGCCACTGCTCGGTGGTCGTCGACAGGAACGAGCCGGAGTGGCCGATGCCGGCGTTGTTCACGACCACGTCGGGTACGCCGTGCTCGTCCGCGACCTGCCGCGCCCAGGATCGCACCGCCTCCTCGGAGCGCACGTCGACCTCGTAGGCGTGGCCGCCCGTCAGGTCCGCTGTCTCCTTTGCCGCCGCGAAGTCCACATCGGACACCACGACCCGTGAGCCCGCCTTGGCGAACGCCAGCGCGGTCGCCCGGCCGATGCCGCTGCCACCGCCCGTGATCACGACGAGCTCGCGTTCGGGCCTGGAGTCCGTGACGAACTCGCTGATCATCCTGGCGAGCGGTTCCGGGTGGCTCAGCGGTGCCCAGTGGCCCGCCGCGATCCGGCGCCGGGTGAGGGAGGGCACCCAGCGTTCGAGGTCGAGCGGTTCGGTGCGGATGTAGCGGTCGCGCGTCGGCTGGATCACCTGCACGGGCATGGGCGCGAGCCGTTGCCGCGGTGAGCGCATGACCTGCCGGATGTTGGCCCGGTACAACGAGATCCCGCGCACCGCGTCCGACGTGAGCGTGCGCGCGGGCTTGACCTTCACGCCCTCCAGGCGCTGCAGCACGCCTGCCCAGCGGGGTCCGAGGTAGAGCCGCCAGAACAACGGCGCCAGCACCGGCAGGTGGAACGCGGCGATGTACCAGGAGCGGAGGAACTGCCTGAGGTGCGCGAGCGACAGGCCCTTGCGCGACCAGTGGCCCATGTGGTCGAGGCACGGCCCGGAGATCGACGTGAACGTGGCGATCCGCGCGCCGGGCGTGGTCACGGCCTCCCACGACTGGATCGAGCCCCAGTCGTGCCCGACCAGGTGCACCGGCTCGTCAGGGCTGACCGCGTCGATCACCGCGAACAGGTCGGCTGCCAGGTGTTCCAGCCGATAGCCGTCCTCAGTGGACGGCGCGGTCGACTCGCCCGCCCCGCGCACGTCGTAGGTGACGACGCGGAAGTCCTTCTCCAGCAACGCGGCCACGCGGTCCCAGACCTCGTGCGTGTCCGGATACCCGTGCACCAGCACCACCGTCGGCCCGGACGTGCCGCGCACCCGCACGGCCAGTTCGACTTCGCCGGAACGCACCTTCACAGCTCCTCCAAGACCAGTCGATCACCGGTGGGCCTGTCCACGCAGATCCGCACGCCGCCGACGTCGCACGTGCCGCAGAACCCCTGCCGGCACGAGTAGGCGACCGACGGCCGGAAGTCCCTGATCACGTCCAGCGCCGACCGGTCGGCGGGTACGTCGAGGGTTACCCCGCTGCGACGCAGTTCGACCGCGAACGGGCGTCCGTCCACGATCGGCGGCGGGCTGAAGCGCTCGAAGTGCAGCCAGCGCGAGGCGAACTCGGCCCGCACCTGGTCGAGCATCGTCGTCGGCCCGCAGCAGTACACCGCGCCGCCGGGCGAGGCGTCCGCGAGCAGCTCCGGGCCCCTGCCGATCCGCACGTCCACGCGGCCGGCGGGCAGCTCGTCCAGAAACGGCATGGTGGTCGTCGACCGCCCGCGGTACACGAGCCGCCAGTCGAGACCTCGCCGCGCGGCCGCGTGCACCATCGGCAGGATCGCGGTGATCCCGATGCCGCCCGCCACGAACACGATCGGCCCGATGCCGGCGAACGGGAAGGCGTTGCGCGGCCCGCGCACCTGGATCCGGTCGCCGACCCGCAACGCCTGCACCTCGCGTGAGCCGGCCCCGACCTCGCGGACCGCGATCCGGTAGGTGTCCTCGGACGGGTCGCCGCACAGCGAGTACTGGCGGTGCAGCCCGGACGGCAGGTGCAGGTCGACGTGACAGCCCGGCTGCCAGGCGGGCAGTGCCGTGCCGCCGAACCGGAGGCTCACCACGCCGTCCGCGACGTGTGAGCGTTCGACAACGGTGAGCCACAAGGCATCCCGCGCGACACCGGGTCGAGCCCGGCCGCCGAAGCGGGCGACCGCGGCGTCGTAGAGGGTGCCGAACCGGGTGAGGCCGCTCAGCGTCGAACCGCCTCTCCGGGCAGCGCCGCCGCGCATCAGTGCGCCTCCCGGGCCGCCGGCGAGGACGCCAGGTACGCGATCGCCTGCGACGTCGACCCCTCCTGCTTCGGGTGGTACGCGGGGTGGAAGTACCGCAGGAACGCACGGAAGATCTCCGACAGCCTCGGCAGCAGCCCGCGCCGGCCCGCCCGCATCGCCTCGCGCCACGTCAGCCGCGTCTTCGTCGTCTTGTCTGCGTGCACCATGAACCGCGCGCCGCGCACCCACAGCCAGAACAGCACCGGCGCGACCAGCAGCATCGTGCGTGCACGCCGCACGTACCGGCGGTCGAGGTGGCACATCAGGTCGTACGCGACGCTGCGGTGCTCGACCTCCTCGGCCGCGTGCCAGCGCAACAGGTCCAGCATCACCGGGTGGATGCCGGCCCGGTCCAGGGCGTCCGCGTTCAGCATCCAGTCGCCGAGGTACGCCGTGAAGTGCTCGACCGCGGCGACGATCGCGACCCGTTCGATCAGCCGCTCGCGCGCCTGCTCGGGGCTCAGCCCCGTCCCCGGCCCGAGGATCCGCTGGAACACGTGCTCCATCTGCCGCGTGAACGGCCGCGGGTCCAGCCCGTTGGCGAGCAGGTGGTCGAGCACCTCGCTGTGCGCCTCGGCGTGCATCGCCTCCTGCCCGATGAACCCGAGCACGTCCTCGCGCAGCGTGTCGTCGGAGATCAGCGGCACGGCCTGCTGGAACGTGCGCACGAACCACCGCTCGCCCTCGGGCAGCAGCAGGTGCAGGACGTTCATGACGTGCGTGGCCACCGGTTCGTCCGGGACCCAGTGCATCGGCAGGGTCGACCAGTCGAACTGCACGTCACGCGGCTGCAGAACGAGGTTGTCCGGCTCCATCGCAGTACCTCCGCCAATTACTACGCGCCCGTAGCTTTGTGAAAGCTACGCCACCGTAGCAATATGGTCCCGTGAACACAACGCGTCGCAAGTACGCCCGCCGCCTGCCGCCGGAGCAGCGCCGCGAGCAGTTGCTGGACGCCGCCCTGAGCCTCATCCCGGCCGGCTTCGACACCGTGACGATGGAGTCCGTCGCCAAGGAGGCCCAGGTCACCAAGCCCGTGCTCTACGACCTGTTCGCGAACCGGGGCGAGCTCATCAGCGCCCTGCTCGAACGCGAGGCCGGCCGGGCCACCGAACAGGTCGTCGCCGCCCTGCCCACCGACTTCGCGACCCGGTCACCGGACGACGCCTTCGCCGACGCCGTCCGCGTCTTCGTGAACGCCGTGGTGACGGCCCCCGATCGCTGGCGCCTCGTGCTGCTGCCACCCGAGGGCACGCCCGCCGAGTTCCGCGCCCAGGTCGAACTCGTCCGCGCCGGAGTCCTGGCGCAGATCGAGGAGCTGGCCGCGCTCGGCCTGAAGGAACTCGGCCGCCTCGACGACCTCGACTCCGCCCTGCTCGGCCACGCGATGCTCGCGCTGGCGGAGATGTCCGGCCGGCTCGTGCTCACCGACCCGGAGAGGTTCACGCCGGATCGGTTGGCGGCCTTCGTGACCCGGATCGCGCACGGCCTGCGCTGAGCACGGACCGCATGTGCAGCAACGCCTCCCGGTCGTCCATGCCTGGTGCGTCCGAGGTGAGCCCCTTGACCAGTCTCTCCGCGGCCATCGCCCCGAAGTCGTTGGCGTGCTTCAGATACCCGAGCACCCGCGCCGCCTCGTCCGGCAGGCTGCCCCTGGTGATCGCGATGAACTCCACCGCCACCACGCTCGCCGCCACCACGTTGCCGGTCTCCAGCAGCTCCTCGACGTGCGCCCGGAGCGACTCGAACGCCGCGTCCAGGTCGCCCCGGCGGAACGCCCGCCGCGCCTCGGTGGTCTTGTTGGCGGACAACGTTCCCGGCGGCACCTCGACGTCCGCCGCCTCGTCGAAGAACACGTCCGGCTCACGGCCCTGGAACATTGCGCTGTAGCCGAGCGTCTGCAACGCCCAGTGCAGCAACGTGGGCGGCCCGCACGCGCGGTACCGCGCGGCCAGCCCCGTGACCGTCCTGTCGACGAGCCCGAACCGCCCGGCCCCGAGCAACGTGCCCGACGGCATCATCTCCAGGAACGCCCGCAGGTGCGGCTCCTCGACTGACGCCACCGCCTCGGGCAGGCGGGCCGCCAGCCCCGGACCGTCCCCGGACGCGTAGGCCCGCGCGTACCGGCTCAGCGGATCGTCGGGAACGGCGGGCAGCCCAGCCGGGTTCGAGCTCTGGATGTCGCGTTCCGCGACCCAGATGAGCCAGAAACCGTTGTGGGCGAGCTGTTCGGCCCAGTCGCCGATCTCCCGCCGCCCCCGCAACGGCAGTTCGGTGACCACCGGCCGCACCAGCGTCTCGGCCAGCCGCACGTCCCCGGACTCCAGTGCCCACGTCACCGCCACCCGCAGGTTCGGCCACAGCTCCGCGAGCCGCCCCACGCCCTCCGCTTCGTCGTGCCCGCCCACCAGCTCGCCGATCCGGGAGACCTGCCGCAGACACCACGACGCGTGCGCGGACATCGCGGCGGTGCGATCGCTCAACAACGACAAAGCGAACTGCCGCAACGGCTCCAGCATCCGGAACCGCCGCCCGAACCGTCCGTCGTGGACGGTGAGCACCGACCGCTCGACCAGGTCGCCGAGCAGGTCGTCCTCCGACACCGCACTGAGGTCGAACGGCGCCGCGAACACCGACAGCCGGCAGAACAACTCCTGCTCCGCCGCCGACAACAGGTCGTAGGACCACTGGATCGCCGCGCGCACGGTCCGGTGCCGCTCCGCCCCGGTGCGCCGGACGCCGATGTCCAGCCGGGTCAGCAACTCGGCGGGCCGATGGCTCCGCACGCGCGCCGCCGCCAGTTCGATCGCCAGTGGAATCCCGTCAAGCCGTTGGCACAGCTCGACAACAGCGGCATCGCCCGAGTACGAGGGGTCAGCAGCACGCGCGCGGACGTCGAACAGCTCAACGCTCGCCGCCGCGTCCAACGGCTCGACGACGACGACACGTTCATCTGCCACCGTAAGACGTTCACGAGAAGTCGCGAGCACCTGCACCGACGAACACACAGCAGAAGCGAACGCCGCGGCTCCCTCCAGCACGTGCTCGCAGTTGTCCAGGACCAGCAACGACGGGCGCGCCGCGATCACCGCCCGCACCACGGACACACCGGGCCGTTCCACGATCCCCAGCGCGTCCGCAACGGCCCGCGGCACGTCAGCGGAGGACGTGATCTCCGCCAGCGACACGAACGTCCCGCCCACCGTCGAGGCCAGCCGCGTCTTGCCGATCCCGCCCGGCCCTACCAGCGTCACGACCGGCGCGAGCCGCAAAGCCTCCGCGACGGCGGCGAGTTCGGCCTCCCTGCCGATCAGCACGGGCGTCGGAACCGGTGCGTGCGCCAGCACCTGCTGCTCGGCGGCACGCAGTTCCGGCCCCGGCTCCACGCCGAGCTCGGAGATCAACACCTGCCGAACCCGTTGGTACACAGCGAGAGCGTCGGCCTGCCGGCCGGTCCGGTAGAGCGCCGTCATCAACAGCGCCGCGAGCCCCTCACGAGTGGGATGAGAAGCCACGAACGACGACAGCTCACCCACGACAGCCGCAGGCTCGGCCGACACACGCCGTGAGAAGTCCTTCTCGACCGCACCCAGCCACTCCTCGACCAGCCCGGCGACCGCCGCGGCCAACCCCGGCGCGTCCAGCCCGGCCAGCGGCACGCCACCCCACGCCGCAACGGCCGCGGAAGGATCCCCGGACCGCACAAATCCCAAGAACTCCGACACGTCAGTGGGCACGTCGAGCCGATAAGCCGCGCCAACGCGTGCGATCGCGTCAGCGCCGAGGACCTTGCGCAGCTGCGCGACGTGCCACTGCAGAGCCTTGGGAGCGGTGGCCGGCGGCTCGTCACCCCACACGAGGTCGATCAGCCGCGGCACCGGCAGCGGCACGCCCGGCGAGAGCGCCAGAGCCGCCAGCACGATCTGCGACCTGGGCGAACCGACGTCGACCGGCTCGCCGTCGCCGGTGATGGCGCGAACACCACCGAGCACCCCGATCCGCACGCGGCGAATTCTCACACACCACGCGCACACCGGCCGCACACCGCGACCGGCCAGCCTCGGCGCCATGACAGCACGTGTGGTTGGTTCCCTCTTCATCACCGCGACGGTCGCCGGAGTGGTCAGCGCGGCCACCCAAGGCACCACCAGGGGCGTGATGGTGTTCGTCATGGCCCTGGCCATCGCGTTCATCGCGCCGACCCTGCACCCGGTCCTCAGACAGCACGGCGAAGGCATGGCGACGGGGTACGTCGTCGCCAGAACGCTGGAGGTCGTGTTCCTGATGTCCGCCATCGCACCGATCGCGCACGTTCAGGTCGACGACGTCTGGGGTCACGCCAGTGCGATCTACTTCTGCGTGAGCGTCGTGCTCCTCAACACCCTGCTGTTCCGGTCGAGGCTCGTTCCGAGGTGGATCTCGGTGTGGGCGCTCGTCGCCGTGGTGCCCTACCTGGCCGGTGCGGTGCTCGTGCTGCTGGACGTGCTCGCACCGACGCAGGCAGGGGCGCTCTTCGTGCCGTTGGCGATCAACGAGATGGTGCTGGCCGTCTGGCTGATCACGCGCGGGACGGCGTCACCTGGTGCGGACGTGCGCGAGCAGGGCCAGCCCGGTCTGGTCGAAGCCCACTGACACGTCGCAGCCCGGCAGCAACGCGCGCACGGCGGCCTCGTCGCGTTCGATCACCTGCCACTCCATCAGGTACTCCAGCGTCCACCGGAACGGGTTCCCGCCGGTCAGGGTGGAGAAGTGGAACAGGCCGCCGGGACGGCAGAGCCTCGTCAGCACGGCCTCGGTCAGCCGTGCGGCCGCGCGGTCGTTGAGGTACTCGTAGAGGCCGTTGACGAGCACGAGGTCGTACGGCCCGAGCTCGGCGAGCTTCGGGATGGCGCGGAACACGTTGCCGCTGACCGCCGTCGTGAACTCGTTGAGCGGCCCGAGGCGCTGCTGCGCGAGTTCCAGCGCGTCCGGGTCGACGTCGGTGAGCACGAACCTGTCGCCGGGCCGCACGATGCCGGGCGGGATCTGCCGCAGGTCCGGTGCGGTGCCGGCGGCGATCACCAGCACCGAGCGCGGGCCGTTGCGCTGGGCCGTCAGGGTGTCGCCGATCAACCGGGTCTGGTGCATCACCCGGTTGCGCAGCTGGTGGGTGATCGCGACCCCCTGCAGGTGCGTCTCGACGTGCCAGCCGAGGGTGTTCGGCGTCGCCTTGTTCGCCTTCGAGAGGACGTGCTCGACCAGCCGGAAGTCGCTGGGGTAGCCGCGCGCCCACTCGTTCTCGTCGCGCATGAAGGGTGAACGCGCACACGCCGACCGCGCCGGCTGGACGATCGCGGCGATGTCCTCCTCCGGGATGCCCGCGAGCACGCCGCCGTGGATCTGCACGCCGAGCGCGTGCAGCCGGCCACCGACCTGCATGTGCGCGGCCGGGTCAGCGAGGTTGAGCTCCCTGTCGGCGCGTAACAGGCCGTCCACGGCGTCGCTGATCCGGTGCAGGGCGTCGGTCGTGTGGGGGAGCACGGTCATCAAGCACTCTTCCTCGTCGCGGCAACGGATCCAGAGCCTGTCAGAGGCGCGAGCTGATCAACAGGGTCTTTCGGGTAATACGGGGAAAACCCTGCTCCGGTTCGCGGGTCAGCCTCGTGGTGATGATCGATCCGAGCGCGAACCCTGTTAGCCACCGGAAGGAGATCGACGATGACCGAGTGGCTCAACGAGCTCGCCGCGTGGGCGTGGGCGCGGCACCACAACGAGCTGAGCTGGTACGTCCGGCCGCTGTTCCTGCTGCCGTTCGCCTACTTCAGCTACCGGCGCAGCGGGTGGGGTCTGGCGGCGACGCTGGTGGCGCTCGCGACGAGCATGGCGTGGTTCCCCGCGCCCGAACACCCGACGGCAGGGGCGATCGAGATGCTCGCCGCCGAACGCGAGTACCTGCTGGGGGAGTGGACGCCCGCGAAGCTCGCGGCCGGGCTGCTCGTGCCGCTGACGTTCGGTGGCCTGGCCGCGGCGCTGTGGCTGCGTTCGCTGCCGTGGGCGCTGGTCGCGATCAACGGCGGCGGGCTGTTCAAGATCGCGTGGACGTTCGTCGTGAGCGACACGACGGGCGCGATGCAGCACCTTTGGCCCGCCGTGGCCGGGTTGACCGTGGTGAACGCGGTTCTGGTGGTCGTGTGGCGCCGCAGGCACGTGGTTGCATCAGCGCATGCGCGTAGTAGTAGCTGACGACGCAGCGTTGTTCCGCGAGGGCGTGGCACGGTTGCTCACGGACGCGGGGTTCGAGGTGGTGGCGAAGGTCGGCGACGCCGCCGAGCTGCTGGCTCGGGTGCACGCCGACCCGCCGGACGTCGTGGTCGTGGACATCCGGATGCCGCCCGGCTTCACCACCGAGGGCCTCGACGCCGCTCAGGAGATCCGCGCGGCGCACCCGGAGATCGGCGTCCTGGTCCTGTCCGCGCACGTCGAGCCGCACTACGCGTTGCGGCTGCTCGACTCCGACGCCCGCGGTGCCGGCTACCTGCTCAAGGACCGCGTCGCCGACCTCGCGGAACTGGCCGACGCGGTGCGGCGCGTGGCGGCGGGCGGACTGGTGATCGATCCCGGCGTGGTGGCGACGCTGGTCGGGCGCCGGCGGGTCGGCGATCCGCTGGAGTCGTTGTCGGAACGGGAACGCGAAGTGCTCGCCGTGATGGCCGAGGGGCGGTCGAACCAGGGGATCTGCGAACGGTTGTTCCTGAGCCCCAAGACGGTCGAGGCGTACGTGCGGTCGGTGTTCACGAAGCTCGGGCTGCACCAGGGACCCGACGACAACCGGCGGGTGCTGGCCGTGCTCACCTACCTGCGCCGATGAGGATCCTCTGGCTGGGCACCGGGTTCCTCGCCCTGGCCGCGCTGGTGTGGGGCGGCTACGAGGTCTCCGTGCCGGCCGTGGTGCTGAACCTCGCGGTGGGGCTCGCGTTCATCGGCGCCGGGATCGAGGCGGCTGACCGGCGCCCGGACAGCTCCTCCGGGCAGCTGATGATCGCGGTCGGGCTGGCGTGGTTCGTGCGGCTCACCGGCGCCGTCGAGGCGGACTGGGCCTACGCGGTGGGGGTCGCGACGAAGACCCTCTACCTGGCGATGCTCGGGCACCTGCTGGTCACGTATCCGACCGGGCGGATCGCCAGTCGGTGGCAGCGCGTGGTCGTGGGTGTCGCCTACCTGCTGACGGTGCCGGTGAACGTCGGCTACCTGCTGCTCACGCCGTTCGACGGGCCGCAGAACATCGTGGTGATCCGCGAGGTCCCCGCGTCCCGCGTTCCGGTGGTCGCCGTGGTCGTGCTGGTCGCGGGCATCGCGCTGCTCGTGGCGTTGCTGGCGCGCATGATCACGCGCTGGCTGCGGTCGGGGAGCGTGGCCCGGCGCGACCTCGCGCCGGTGGTGTGGGGCGGCGCGGCGATCGTGCTCACGCTCGTCGTCACGTACGCGGCGGCGTTGCTCGGGTTGCCGGCCGCGGTGCAGGTGCCGTTGCAGTGGTCGACCGAGGTCGTGCTGGTCGGGTGGCCGCTGGCGCTGCTGTACGGGCTGGTGCGGGCACGTCTCGACCAGTCGGCGGTGGGGGAGCTGGCGGTCTCGCTCGGCGCCGGGCTGCCCGGTGACCTGCGGTCGGTGCTGGCGCGCACGCTGCACGATCCGTCGCTGCAGCTCGTCCACGGCGACGTGCCGGCCGCGCCCGGCGTCACCTACCTGGAAGCGGGCGGCACGCGGCTGTGCGCACTCGTGCACGACCCGGCGCTGGACCCGTCGTTCGTGCGGGCCGTCGCGGCGAGCGCGGCTCTGGCGGTGCAGAACGAACTGCGGGCGCGGCGCATCGTCGAGGCCGCCGACGAGGCCCGCCGCCAGGTGGAACGCGACCTGCACGACGGCGCGCAGCAGCGGCTGGTGTCGGTGCTGCTCACGTTGCGGCTGGCCGAGAACTCGCCCGAGCTGCTCACCGCGGCACGTGAAGAGCTGGCCAGGGCGTTGGACGAGCTGCGCGAGCTGGCCCGAGGCATCTACCCGGTGCTGCTCACCGATGCCGGACTGGGGCCCGCGCTGCTGTCGCTGGCCGAACGGTCCGCGGTGCCGGTCGTGCTGGGTGGTGTGCCCGACGAGCGGTTGTCTCCGGTCGCGGAACGCACCTGCTACTTCGTGGTCGCGGAGGCGCTGACGAACGCCGCCAAGCACGCACGGGCCGGTGAGGTCCTGGTCGAGGTCGGGTGCGTGGACGGGCTGGTCACGGTCGATGTGAGCGATAACGGCGTCGGTGGCGCAGACGTCGCCGGTTCCGGCCTGCGCGGGCTGGACGACCGCGTGGCGGCGGTCGGCGGGCGGCTGACCGTGCGGTCGGTGGAGGGGGAGGGGACGACGGTGCGGGCGGAATTCAGCGACTCGCGGCCGTGACGGCTTCGGCGATCGCCTGGTGACCGGCGGGCGTCGGGTGCACGTCGGTGCGGTCGCAGAAGTAGGTGAGCGCGCACACCTTGGCCACCGAGGCCGGGATCTGGCCGTACTTCGGGTCCTGGGTCAGCTCGCTCAACGCGCCGTAGCCGCCGGTCGAGTCCGTGACGTCGGCGAACTTCGCGCCGAACCTGCCGTACTGGGCCGCGATCTTCGTGTTGAAGTCCTGGAACATCGTGACCGACACCTGGGCGAGGTTCTTGCCGTTGGGGAACGACGGGTTGACCCACGCGCCGAGGAACACGTCCGGGTAGGTCAGGCCGACGATCTTCACGTCCGGCGCGACCTCCCGCAGCTCGGTGAGCGTGCCCGCGACGTTGGTCTGGATGCCGGCGACGGTCCTGGTCGCGCAGTCCAGGGGGTCCGGCACCAGCGCGCACGGCGTCAGGTCGTTGCCACCGATCACCACCGTGACCAGGGCCGCCTTCTTGCCGCGCAACGCCTCCAAGGCGGCGTCGAGCTGGGTCTTGCCGCCCGCGTCGGGACCGCACGCGGGCTTGGTGGCCAGGTCGGCGGACGTGGCGCCGTTGCAGGCCAGGTTGATCAGCTTGAGCCCGGACTCCTTCGCCACGATCTGCGCGAAGCTCTCCGTGGAGCCGCTCGGGCCGTAGCCCGTCGCGTAGGAGTCGCCGATCGACACGTAGACCTGCTCGGCCGGCGGCGGGGTGCTGCTGCTCTGCGCGGGCGCCGGGACCTGTGCGGGCGGCGTCGAGGTGCACGCGGTCAGCAGCGTGACCGCCGCGGCCATGACCAGGGCGAACCTCGGCACATCCACTCCACTTCTCCGGGTGCTGATGTGCCGAGGCTACGAAACCGGCCGTGAGGGTCGTGTCAGCGGAAGGCGCGCAACCGCAGGCTGTTGCTCACGACGAACACCGACGAGAACGCCATCGCCGCGCCCGCGATCATCGGGTTGAGCAGGCCGAGCGCGGCCAGCGGCAGTGCGGCGACGTTGTACGCGAACGCCCAGAACAGGTTGCCCTTGATCGTGGTGAGCGTGCGCCTGGCCAGCCTGATCGCGTCCACGGCGGCCCGTAGGTCACCGCGCACCAGCGTGAGGTCGCTCGCCTCGATCGCGGCGTCCGTGCCGGTGCCCATGGCCAGGCCCAGGTCGGCCTGGGCGAGCGCGGCGGCGTCGTTCACGCCGTCGCCGACCATCGCCACGACGCGTCCCTCGTCCTGCAGGCGTTTCACGACGTCGACCTTGTCGGCGGGCAGCACCTCGGCGATGACCTCGCTGATGCCGACCTCGGCCGCCACCGCCTCGGCCGCCGCCCTGTTGTCGCCGGTCAGCAGCACGGGACGCAGCCCGAGCCCGCGGAGACCGTCGACCGCCTCCTTCGACGTGGGCTTCACCGCGTCGGCGACGACCAGCACGCCCCGCGCCTTGCCGTCCCACGCGACCAGCACCGCCGTGCGGCCCTGCCGTTCCGCCGCCTCCTTGGCCTCGGCCAGCTTCGCGTCGAGCTGGACGCTCCAGTCGCTGAGCAGGCGTTCCCGGCCGACGAGCACGGCGTGAGCGTTCACCACGCCCTGCACGCCGAGGCCCTCGACGTTCCGGAAGTCCTCGACCGGGGGCACGTCACCCGCCGCCTTGGCGATGGCCCTGGCGATCGGGTGCTCCGACGCGTTCTCCAGCGCCCCGGCGAGCTGCAGGACCTGCTCCTCGACCTCGCCGTCGGCGATGTGAACGCTCACCAGACTCATCCGACCGGTCGTCACGGTACCGGTCTTGTCGAGCACCACGGTGTCGACGCGGCGGGTGGACTCCAGCACCTCCGGCCCCTTGATCAGGATGCCGAGCTGGGCGCCCCGGCCCGTGCCGACGAGCAACGCGGTCGGCGTCGCCAGGCCCAGCGCGCACGGGCAGGCGATGATCAGCACCGCCACCGCGGCCGTGAACGCCGCTCCCGCGCCACCGCCCGTGCCGAGCCAGAAGCCCAGCGTGCCCACGGCGAGCGCGATCACGATCGGCACGAACACGGCGGAGATCCGGTCCGCCAGGCGCTGCGCCTCGGCCTTGCCGTTCTGCGCCTCCTCGACCAGCGTCGCCATCCGCGCGAGCTGCGTGTCCGACCCGATCCGGGTCGCCCTGACGACGAGCCGCCCACCGGCGTTGACCGTCGCGCCGGCCACCGCGTCACCGGGCCGCACCTCGACCGGCACGGACTCGCCGGTGAGCATGCTCGCGTCGATCGCGGAGCCGCCCTCCTCGACGACGCCGTCCGTGGCGACCTTCTCGCCGGGCCGCACGACGAACCTGTCGCCGACCTCCAGCTCGCCGGTCGGGACGCGGACCTCACGGCCGTCGCGGAGGACCGCCACGTCCTTGGCGCCGAGTTCGAGCAACGCCTGGAGCGCGGCTCCCGCACGGCGCTTGGACCGCGCCTCGAAGTACCGCCCGGCCAGGATGAACGTCGTGACGCCGGCCGCGACCTCGAGGTAGATGTTGCCGGTGCCGGCCATCCGCTCGACGGTGAACGTGAACCCGTGCGTCATGCCGGGAGTGCCCGCCGTCCCCAGGAACAGCGCGTAGAGCGACCACAGGAACGCCGACCCGACGCCGAGCGAGATCAGCGTGTCCATCGTGGCGGCGCCGTGCCTCAGGTTCGTCCACGCCGCCTTGTGGAACGGCCACGCGGCATACGTGACGACCGGCCCGGCGAGCGCGAGCGACAGCCACTGCCAGTAGGTGAACTGCAGCGCCGGAACCATCGCGAGCGCGACCACCGGGACCGAGAGGACCGTCGAGGTGATCAGCCGCTGCCGGAGCGCCGCCGTCGGGTCCGGGGTCTCTTCTGCCGGTGCGGCGGCGGGGAGTGCGGCCGTGTAGCCGGTGTCCTCGACGACCTTCACCAGGTCGGCGGGGGTGAGGTCGCCCGCGTAGCTGACCCTGGCCTTCTCGGTGGCGTAGTTGACCGAGGCCTCCACGCCGTCCAGCTTGTTGAGCTTGCGCTCGATCCGCGCCGCGCACGAGGCGCAGGTCATGCCGCCGATCGAGAGTTCGATGGTGTCAGTGGCCATGACCGCCCTCCTCGTGCGTCGTGAGCGTGAACTCCGCGGTGCGCACCACGTCGGCGTGCTGGAAGTCCAGGAACAGCCGGTACTTCCCGGCTGTCGGCACCTCCACCGCGAACTTCACCTGCGCGCTCTCCTCGGGATGCACGTGCAGGTACGCCAGGTCGTCCGACCGCAGCGCGACCAGGTGTCCCTTGGCGCCCAGGTAGTCCTGCAGGTCCGTGACCGGCCTGCCGTCCTTGCTGATGCTGATGGTCACGGTCGACGCCTTGTTCACGTTCAGCTCACCGTGCAGGGATACCTCGTAGCCGTCGACCGTGAACGTGCGGCTGTCGATGTGGTTCTGCGGCCGGTAGTCGCCCGGCGTGTGGACGTCCGCGCCCAGGACGGTCTTGGGGCCGTTCTCCGGCCTGAAGTCGGCGAAGATCCGGTAGGCGCCGGCGTTCGGGAGTGCCAGGGGTGTCGACCAGGTGCCGTCGGTCGCCATCTGCGGGTGGACGTGCTGGAAGTGTGAGCCGTCGCGGCGGACCGCGATGAGGTGCAGGCGTTTTTCGTGCTCCACGGCGAACTTTGTGATCGGGGCGCCGTCCTGGCCCTCGATGGTGAAGGTGAGTGGCTCGGACTTGGTGATGCGCAGGGTGTAGCCGTTGTCCGAAACGGACAGTCCTGGTGGGAGCTTGGACTGCGCGGACTCGGTGGAGTCGTGGCCTCCGTGGGTTTCGCCGGTGTGGGCTGGTGGTTCGGGGGCCGGTCCTGTTGCGGCGCCTGCTGCCCACGTGCCGCCGAAGATCACGGCGAGGGCGGTGGCGTAGAGCGCGACCTTGTAGCCGGTCCTCATCGGCCGGCCAGTTCGTAGCCGGCCTCGGTGATCGCGGCGCGGACGTCGTCCAGGGGGATCGGGGTCGTGCTGGTGATCGTGACCGTGCCGGTGGGCAGGTCCACGGTCGTGCCGGTCACGCCGCTGAGCCTGGAGAGCTCCTCGGTCACGCTGCCGGCGCAATGGCCGCAGGTCATGCCGATGACGGTGTGGACGGACTCGCTCATGGGTCTTCTCCTCGCGGGTTAGGAGCGGACCAGGCGGGCGATGGCGTCACTGGCCTCCGCGATCTTCGCGTCGGCCGTGGCGCCGCCCTCGGTGATGGCCTGGCTCACGCAGTGCTTGAGGTGCTCGTCGAGCAACCCCAGTGAGACCGCCTGCAACGCCTTGGTGGCAGCGGAGATCTGGGTGAGCACGTCGATGCAGTACTCGTCCTCGGTGATCATCCGCTGCAAGCCGCGGACCTGGCCTTCGATTCTGCGGAGGCGGCGCAGGTGGGCGTCCTTCGTGGGGGCGTAGCCGTGCATGTCTCGCTCCTTCTCCTGCCCTGGGCCGCGCGGCCGGGTGGTTCGTCTCGGGGGTGCGGTGGGCTTCTGCGGTCTTTTATACCCTAGGGGGGTATGGGTATGTCAAAGGTGAGGGGTTGTGTCGGCTGTCGTGTGGTCTGTCGGGTCGTCTGTCGCGTGGTCTGTCGCGACCCTGGGTGGGCGCCTTGGTTGCGGCCAGATTGTTTTGCGAGTCGCCGCTCTTGTGGGCGGTCGGCTTGCTTGCGGCCTGTCGCCCTGCGAGTCGCCACTTCTACGGGTGGTCGTTTTGCGTGCGGCCTGTCGCCCTGCGAGTCGCGGCTTCTGCGGGTGGCTGGTTTGCGTGCGGCCTGGTTGCCTTGCGTGCTTCCCCTGGGGCTCTGCCCCAGACCCCGGCAATCTGATCAGGGGGTAGCGCCGTGAGCAGGCTGATGGCACGCCTGTTGCGTAGAGCGGCTGCCTGTTGCTTATGAGGTTGCGGTGGCGGTGGGGTCCCATCACGAGCCGCACCAGGAGCTGGCCACACCTGAGGGGGTATGTCAAACGGCCGAAGAGCGTGGCCGTTTGACATACCCCCTCAGGTGCAGCAAGAGCTGTGGCGCGACTCGTGATGGGACCCCACCGCCCGGCCATCTTGCTAAAGACGGCTCGCCTGCGGCATCGCACCGATTGTGCGGCTCGCCTTCGGCGTCGCACCTGTCATGAGCTGCCTGCGACCTGCGTCAGGAAACCGTAAAGATCACCCGGTAGTGCTCTGCGAAGGGGCGGGGGCGCGGTTATCTTGCGGGCATCGGTGGCCTAGGGAGTGCTTGTGGCTGATCAGCAGGTTTCCGAGGCGCCGTCTCGGCAGAAGCTCGCGCGCGACACCGTTCGGCTGGCCGTGATCGTCGGCGCCCTTGGTGTCGTGTTCGGGGATATCGGTACCAGTCCCATTTATACGATTCAGACGGTGTTCAACCCCGCTGATCCGCATCCGGTGCCGGTGAGCGTGGACAACGTCTATGGCGTTGTGTCGCTGATCTTCTGGTCGGTGATGCTTGTGGTGACGGTGACGTACGTGTTGTTGGCGATGCGGGTCAACAACGACGGTGAGGGCGGGATCATGGCCCTCATCACGTTGCTGCGGCGGTGGAAGGCCAAGCAGGGGCGTAAGGCTGCGGCCACGTTGGCTGCGCTGGGGGTGTTCGGGGCGGCTTTGTTCTTCGGCGACAGCATGATCACGCCTGCGATCTCGGTTCTGTCGGCCGTGGAGGGGTTGAAGGTCGTCGAGCCGGAGTTGGAGCGGTTCGTCGTGCCTATCACGGCCGTGATCATCGTTGGGTTGTTCCTGGTGCAGCGGCGGGGGAGTGGGGTTGTCGGGCGGTTCTTCGGGCCCGTGATGATCCTGTGGTTCGTGGTCATCGGGGTGGCCGGGATCGGTGGGATCGTCGGCCATCCGGAGATCCTGCGGGCGTTGTCGCCCACCTATGCGGTCGGGTTCTTGTTCGGGCACTTCGACATCGCGTTCTTCGCGTTGGCCGCTGTGGTGTTGTCGGTCACCGGTGCTGAGGCCCTGTACGCGGACATGGGGCACTTCGGGCGGCCCGCGATCGCTCGGGGGTGGTTGTTCCTGGTGTTTCCCGCCTGCGTGCTCAGTTACATGGGGCAGGGGGCGCTGGTTCTGGACGATCCGGCGAACGTCAGCGGGCCGTTCTTCCTGCTGGTGCCCGAGTGGGGGCGGTGGCCCCTGGTGGTGATCGCCACGGCGGCCACCGTGATCGCGTCGCAGGCGGTGATCACCGGGGCCTACTCGGTGGCCTCCCAGGCCGCGCAGCTCGGGTATCTGCCGCGGTTGCGGATCGCGCACACGTCCGAGTCCGCCATCGGGCAGATCTACGTGCCGTGGATCAACTGGGTGTTGATGGTGTCCGTGTTGACGCTGGTGTTCGCGTTCCGGACGTCTGCCGCCCTCGCGTTCGCGTTCGGGATGGCGGTCACCGGGACGATCACGATCACCACGACGTTGTTCCTGTTCATCGCGCGGTGGAAGTTCGGGGCGCCCGCCTGGGCCATCGGGCTCGGGTGCGTGGTGTTGCTGGGTGTTGACCTGCTGTTCCTCGCCGCGAACCTGACGAAGTTGTTGCACGGGGCCTGGTTGCCGTTGTTGATCGGGCTGACCGCGTTCACGGTGATGACCACGTGGCAACGGGGGCGGGCGATCGTCACGAAGGCTCGGCGGGAGGCTGAGGGGTCGTTGCGGGCGTTCATCGAGGAACTGCACGAGCAGCGGCTGACGCGGGTTCCCGGGTGTGCGGTGTTCCTCAACCGCGGCAAGGAGACCGCGCCGCTGGCGATGCGCGCCAACGTCGAGCACAACCACGTGCTGCACGAGCGGGTGGTGATCGTGTCGATCGAGACCGAGCCGGTGCCGCGGGTGCCGGACGAGCGGCGGATCGAGGTCGACGAGCTCGGGTACGGCGACGACGGCATCATCCACGTGAGCGCGCGGTTCGGGTACATGGAGACGCCGGACGTGCCCGCCGCGCTCGCGTTGCTGGATCCCGGGAAGACCGAGGGCGGGCTGAACCTGGCTGAGGCGCGGTACTTCCTGTCGAAGATCGAGCTGCAGCGCGGGCGGAGCCGGACGATGGCGGGCTGGCGGAAGCGGTTGTTCGTGGCCACGTCCTACATCACGGCGGACGCGGCCGAGCACTTCGGACTGCCCCGGGAGCGAACGGTGATCATGGGCGCGCACATCGACGTCTAGGTGGTGCGGGGCCTGCGGTCAACAGGGGAGACCGCAGACCCCGGGATCATGGGCCGCTAGGCGCTTTCCGCCGCGGCGCCTCGGCCGGCCGCGCGTCCGGAGAACAGGCAGCCGCCGAGGAACGTGCCCTCCAGCGCGCGGTAGCCGTGCACGCCGCCACCGCCGAACCCGGCCACCTCGCCCGCCGCGTACAGGCCGCGTATCGGCTGGCCGTTCGAGCCGAGGACGCGGCCGGTGAGGTCGGTCTGCAGGCCGCCCAGCGTCTTGCGGGTCAGGATGTTCATCCTGATCGCGATCAACGGGCCGGAGCCGGAGTCGAGCAGCTTGTGCAGTCCGGCGGTGCGGGCGAGGCTGTCGCCGCTGTAGGCCAGGGAGTTGCGGATCCCCATGACCTGCACGTCCTTGGAGAACGGGTTGTCGACCTGCTGGTCGCGGATGGTGATCTGCCGGCGCAGGTCGTCGAGGTTGATCAGGTTCTGGCCGGTCAGCGCGTTCATCCCGGCCACGAGGTCCGGCAGGTTGTTCTTGATGACGAAGTCCACGCCCTTGTCCATGAACGCCTTCACCGGCGGCGGCGTGCTGTTCAGCAGCCGCATCGCGAGGTAGGCGATGAGGTTCTTGGCGGTGATCTCCGGGTTCTGCTCGGAACCGGAGAGCACGAACTCCTTGTCGATGATCTTCTTGTTGAGCACGAACCACGAGTAGTCGTAGCCCGACTTGCCGATCAGCTCCAGCGTGCCGAGCGTGTCCAGCGACGGGATGCCGGGGTTCGGGAACCGCTTGCCGCGCGCGTCGAGCCACAGCGACGACGGGGCGGCCAGCACGCGGATGCCGTGGTCCGGCCAGATCGGCGTGTGGTTGATCATGCCCTCGGTGTAGTGCCACATGCGGTCGCGGTTGACCAGGCGTCCACCGGCCAACTCTGTGATCGCCAACATCCGGCCGTCGACGTGCGCGGGCACGCCGGTGACGAGCCGTTGCGGCGCCGGGCCGAGGCGGGCGGGCCAGTTGCGGCGCACCAGGTCCTTGTTGGCGCCGATGCCGCCCGAGGTGACGACCACCATCGGCGCGTACAGCTCGAAGTCGCCGACCTTCGTGCGGGAGCTGGGGGTGCCCCGCGCGGCGCTGCTCGGCTCCAGGACGGTGCCGCGCACGCCGGTGACGGCGCCGTTCGACGTGATCAGGCCGTCGACCTGGTGCCGGAACTTGAACGTGACCTTGTTGTCGCGGACGGCGTCGCGCACCTTCTTCTCGAACGGCTCCATCACGCCGGGGCCGGTGCCGAGCGTCATGTGGAAACGCGGCACGGAGTTGCCGGGGCCGTCGGCGAGCTGCCCGCCGCGCTCGGCCCAGCCGACGATCGGCACCCAGCGCACGCCGAGGCCGTAGAGCCACTCGCGCTTCTCGCCGGCGGCGAAGTTCAGGTACGCCTCGGCCCATTTGGCGGCCCAGTAGTCCTCGCCCAGGGGATCGTTCACGCCGCGGTCGAACCCGGCGGTGTTGAACCAGTCCGCGCGCGCCAGTTCGAGCGAGTCCTTGATGCCTGCGGTGCGCTGCTCCTGCGAGTTGACGAAGAACAGGCCGCCGAGCGACCAGAACGCCTGCCCACCCAGGCTGGCCTCGGGTTCCTGGTCCAGCAGCAGGACCTTGCGGCCCGCCGCTGCCAGTTCGGAGGTGGCCACGAGACCGGCGAGCCCGTGCCCGATGACGATCACGTCCGCGTCGACGCGCGGCGCCGCTCCGGCGACCGCCTGCCCCAGGGTCCCGCTCGCGGCGATCGCACCGATCGCGCCGCTCGCGGCCAGCAGGTTGCGACGGCTGATGTTCCGGTCTGACATCCCAGGGCCTTCCTCGTTGAAGGGTGGTGCCAACGCGAATTACTCTCGCGTAAAGCAACTAACCAGCAACCGGAGAGCGGGGCATAGGGTCCCGTCACCAAACGGCGACGGCTGTGTTGTGGCCGTCACACAACGTGAGGTTTGCGGAGGCGCTGTGCCGGGGATGTCCGCGATGATCCGCCAGGTGCTCGAAGCCGTCGCCGCGGACGACAAGGTGGTCGAACGGGTCGTCGACGCCGCCCGCGGCAACTCGCCGGAGGTCGCCCGGTTGCCCGCGGAGGAGAACCGCCGGCACATCGCGTTCCTGCTGTCCGAGGGGATCGCGCACCTCGAACGCGGTGGCACGCCCGACGACGGCGACTTCTCCGCCGCGCTCGCGCTGGGCGCGGACCGCGCCGCGCAGGGCGTGTCGATGGCGGGCCTGCTGCGCGGTGTGCACGCCGGGCGCACCGAGCTGATCAGGGCGGCCGTGGAGCTCGCGCGGTCACTGGGTGTCGACGACGGCACGATCCTGGACTTCATGATCAACCTCGACCACTACGTCGGCGCGGTCGAACGGCACATCATCAGCGGCTACCACACCGCAGAGCTCCAGCTGTCCCGCACGGCACGCGACCTGAACGCGCAGGTGCTGCGGAGGCTGCTGGTCTCGGGCGACTTCCCGGACGCCTCCGAACTGGCCCGCGCAGGCCTGCGCCCCGACGGCCGCTACCACTGCGTGGTGTCCGGGGTGACCGACCCGAGCCACGCGCGGACGCTGGAGCAGCGGCTGCACACGTCCGGCGGTGTGTACGGGCTGGTCGAGGGACGGCTCGCGGGGCTCACGCACGTGCCGCCGTCGTGGTCGGACGACCTGCTCGTGGTGTCGCCCGCGACCGCGCTGAAGTCGTTGCGGGGCACGTACTCGATGTGCACGCTGGCCCTGGTGGCCGCTGGGGCGACCTGCGGTGTGCGGCTCCTCGTCGACCTCGCCGGTGAGACCGCTCTCACGGCGTTCCCGATGCTGGCGGAGACGCTCGCCGACGCACTGCTCGGCCAGCTCGACCCGAAGAGCTCGTTCCACCACGAGATGGTGGTGACGGCGTTGTGCTACCTGGACAACGGCGGCCGGCTCAGTGCCACGGCCGCGGCGTTGCACATCCACGCGAACACCGTGCGGTACCGGCTCGACCGGCTGGTGGAGCTGACCGGCGCCGACCTGGGCGACAACCCGGCCGCGGGACGGTCGCACGTGCTGACGACGCTGCACACCTGGTGGGCGCTGCGGTCGTGGACCGACCGCAGCACCAGGTAGCGCTTAGAGCTTGTAGAAGTTCGCGTAGTGGTCAGGCGAGAAGTAGACCGTGCCGTCGGTGCGGTCGACGATGATCCGGTACGCGTCCCGGGAAGCGTTGCAGGCACGCGGGTAGACGTCGAACTCCAGGTAGCGGTGACCGGCGGGCAGCTGGCCCTCGCGGTTCTGGTGCACGCCACCGGCGTAGTTGCACTGGCCGTTCGGCCACCCGCTCACCCAGCCGCGCGTGCTCGGGTAGCCCTTGGACGACCAGGTGGAGTTGGCGGAACGGGCCGCGGAACACCGCGACTGCGTGCAGGACTGGTAGACGGCCGCGTCGGCGGCGGGTGCGACGGCCGTGGTCACGCCGAGCACCGACGCGACGACGGCGAGAGCGGCGAACAGGCGACGTGTCCGGTGCGGTTGCAGGGTGTGCACTTCAGACCTCCATCGGCAGGGAACGAGGTACGTCGTGATCTTTTCTGTTGATCACCACGAGCTGATGAACGGCAGGGAACCATCCGCGCAACTGTGGCCTTCCCACGCTCGCACACCCGGTGGCGTCGCGCGCGGCTTGATCGCCTGACGACTCCGAAAGCCCGAGTTGATCAACGCCGAACAGCGGATTGCGGACGCTGCCTCCGGCGATAGATTTGTCCAATGGCAGCACGGAAGCATCTTGTGGTGCTGTTGACCTTGTTGGTGGCCGGGTGCACGGCCTCGCAGGACGGCAGGCCGCTCCCCGCAACACAATCCTCGTCCACAGCGGAGAAAGAGCCGTCCACAAAGGTGCGCGGCGTGGTGGACGCCCGCACGGTCGAGCTCGCCGACGGCACGAGGGCCCGCGTCGCTCTGCTGGCCGAACCGACGTCGTGCGCTGCGGCGGCTGCCGTCGAGTTCGCCACGAAGACGTTGCTGGACAAGGAAGTTCGCGTGCGCAGCATCACGCCCGGCGAGGTGTCGCTGGAGCTGCCGGACGGTACCGACTACGCGCTGCTCGCCGTGAGCAGCGGCGCCCTGCGCGTCGCCGGTGTCGACGGCGGACCGCTGGTCGAGGCGGAAAGCAAGGCGTCGCAGGCGAAACTCGGCCTTTGGGGCCAGGGCGACTGTTCCGCGCCGACCTCGTCCACCCCGCCGCCACCACCGTCCTGCGTCGTCGTCTACCGGATCACCGGCCAGTGGTCCGGCGCGTTCCAGGCCGAGGTGACCGTGCGCAACGTCAGCGGCGCGCTGGTCGAGGGCTGGACCGTGCGGTGGCGGTTCGCCGAGGGCGAGAGCGTGACGCAGCTGTGGAACGGCACGGCGTCGCAGTCCGGCGTGAACGTGAGCGTGACCAACGCCGACTACAACGCGCTGATCGTCGCCGACGGCTCGGTGTCGTTCGGCTTCAACGGCTCCGCCACGGCACCCAGCTCGCCGCCGGCCTCGTTCAGCCTGAACGGGAACGCCTGCACCACGGGTTAGGCTTCCACCCAGTGGAAAGCAGCGGTCGACTCCGGACGGCGCGTTGCCTAGCGTCTGATCACGTGACGACCAGCCAGCACGAGATCAGCGACGAGATCGCGAAGATCCAGGCAGACTCACCGGGAGGTGCGCCGCTGCTGGACTTCGCGCCGTACCGCAGCACGACGTTGCGCCACCCGACCAAGGAGCCGCTGCACGTCGACCCCGAGGGCGCGGAGCTGCTCGCGCCCGTCTTCGGCCACTCCGACGTCGACGCCGTCGAGTCGGACCTCACCCTGCAGCGCGGGGGCGAGCCGATCGGTGAACGCATCCGCGTGCACGGCAGGGTGCTCGACGGTGACGGCCGCCCGGTGCGCCGGCAGCTGGTCGAGATCTGGCAGGCCAACGCCGCCGGTCGCTACTCGCACCAGGGCGACCAGCACCCGGCGCCGCTCGACCCGCACTTCACCGGCGTCGGCCGCTGCCTGACCGACGACGACGGCCGGTACTCGTTCACCTCGATCAAGCCCGGCCCGTACCCGTGGCGCAACCACCACAACGCCTGGCGGCCCGCTCACATCCACTTCTCGTTGTTCGGCACGGACTTCACCCAGCGGCTGATCACGCAGATGTACTTCCCCGGCGACCAGCTGCTGGCGCTGGACCCGATCGCCCAGTCGATCACCGACCCGGCCGCGCTGGACCGGCTCATCGCCTCCTACGACCACGCGAGGTCCGAGCACGAGTGGCTGCTCGGCTACCGGTGGGACATCGTGTTGACCGGCAGCCACGCCACCTACCTGGAGCCGTCCGATGACTGAAGCGACGCCCGGCCAGACCGTCGGGCCGTTCTTCCACCACGCGCTGGCGTTCCCCGGCGACTCCGAGCTGGTGCCGTTCGGCTCGGCCGGATCCGTGGTGCTGCACGGGTACGTCTACGACGGCGCCGGTGAGCCGGTGCCGGACGCGATGATCGAGATCCGCCAGGCCGACGCCTACGGGGTGGTGCCGCGGGCGGGCGGGTCGCTGCGGCGGCGCGGTGCCGGGTTCACCGGCTGGGGCCGTTCATGCACCGACGGCGCCGGGCACTACTGGTTCAGCACCGTCGAGCCGGGGCTGCCGTTCTTCGCCGTGACGGTGTTCGCGCGCGGACTGCTCGACCGGTTGTTCACGCGCATCTACCTGCCCGGTGCCGCGGAGGCCGTGGACGGACTGGTCTCCTCGCGCGAGGACGACGGCCGGCTGCGGTTCGACATCCACCTGCAGGGGCCGTCGGAGACGGCGTTCTTCAAGTTCCCGCGGACGTGATCGTGCTTCCTGGTTCCCATCGCGCCGCCGGCCTCGTCGACGACGCCGCGCTGGTGCGCGCGATGCTGGAGGTCGAGGTCGCCTGGGCGCGGGTGCTCGGGTCCTCGGTGGACCTGGGCGACTGGGTGCCGTCGCTGGACCCCGTCGAGGTCGAGGCGGCGGGCAATCCCGTGCTGCCGCTGGTGTCCGCGTTGCGCGCCAAGGTCTCCGTCGCCGTCCACACCGGACTGACCAGTCAGGACGTGCTCGACACCGCCCTGGTGCTGCTGGCACGCGGCGCGCTGGAACGCGTCTCGGCGGATCTCGGACGGGTCGCCGGCGCGCTGGTCCGGCTCGCCGACGAGCACCGGTCCAGCGTGATGGCCGGCCGGACGCTGACGCAGCACGCCGTGCCGATCACGTTCGGGCTCAAGGCCGCCCGGTGGCTGGTGGGCGTGCTGGACGCGGTGGACGAGCTGGAGTTCGTCGTGCGGAACCTGCCGGTGCAGTGCGGGGGAGCGGCGGGAACGCTGTCGCGCGTCGAGGACCCGGTCGCGTCGGCGTCGGCGCTGGCCGGGTACCTGGGGCTGGTGTGGCCGGGGTTGCCCTGGCACACGCACCGGGCGCCGGTCACCCGGATCGGCGACGCGGTGGTGCGCGCCTGCGACGTGCTGGGTGTGCTGGCCGGTGACGTGCTGACGCTGGGGCGGCCGGAGATCGGTGAGGTCAGCGAGGGGTTCGTGGCCGGGCGGGGCGGGTCGTCGACCATGCCGCACAAGCGGAACCCGGTGCTGTCGGTGCTCGTCAACAGCGCGGCCCTGCGGGCTCCAGGACTCGGGGCGCAGCTGCACCTGTGCGCGGCGCGGGCGGTGGACGAACGGCCGGACGGCGCCTGGCACGCGGAGTGGCCGGCGTTGCGGGCGTTGCTGGAACTAGCCGTGGTGGCGGCTTCGCAGGCCGCGGAACTGGTGGAAGGGCTTGAGGTGCACGCGGACGTGATGGCGCGCCGGGCCCGTGAGGCCGCATCGGACCTGCTGGCGGAGCGCGGCGGCGGTGACGACCCGGCCTCGTACCTCGGGGCGGCCGAGCTGTTCGTGGACGAGGCGCTGAAGAGGTGGAAGTGGCGCGATGACCGTTGAGGAGGTGCTGTGTCGTACGACGACGGCATGAAGGTTCGGCGCGAGGTGCTCGGGGACGCGCACGTGGACCGGGCGGCACCGGACGAGTTCACGCGAGACTTCCAGGAGTTCATCACGAAGTACGCGTGGGGCGAGATCTGGACGCGGCCGGGGCTCGACCGGCGGACGCGCAGCGCGATGACGCTCACGGCGTTGATCGCGATGGGGCACTGGGACGAGCTGAAGATGCACGTCGCGGCGGCGCTGCGCAACGGGCTGAGCCAGGACGAGATCGCCGAGGTGATCATGCAGAGCGCGATCTACTGCGGCGTCCCGGCGGCCAACCACGCGTTCGCGGTCGCGCGGCAAGTCTTGAAGGAGGACGTGTGAGCGCTCACACGACTGGAGGAGCTGCCATGACGCGCACCCAGGTCGGCATCGTCGGCGCGGGCCCGGCCGGGCTGATGCTCTCGCACCTGTTGTCCCTCAACGGGATCGACAGCGTCGTGATCGACAACAGGACGCGGCTGGAGATCGAGAACACGGTCCGCGCCGGCATCCTGGAGGCCGACAGCGCCCGGTTGCTGGTCGACACCGGGGTGTCGGACCGGGTGCTGCGCGACGGGCACCCGCACGAGGGCATCGACCTGAGGTTCGGCGGCGAGAGCCACCGCGTCGACTTCCGCGCCCTGGTGGGCGAGTCCGTCTGGCTCTACCCGCAGACCGACGTCTTCACGGACCTGGCGAACGCGCGCGACCGCGACGGCGGTGACGTCCGGTTCGGCGTCAGCGACACGTCCGTCGACGTGAGCGCTCCCGCGATCCGGTTCGTGGACAGCGAGGGCGTGCGGCAGGAGGTGCGCTGCGACCTGCTCGTCGGCGCGGACGGCTCCCGTTCGATCTGTCGCGCCGAGGTGCCGGAAGCCTTGCGCACGCACAGCTATCGCGAGTACCCGTTCGCCTGGTTCGGCATCATCACCGAGGCCCCGCGCAGCGCCCCGGAACTGGTCTACGCGCACTCGCCGCGCGGGTTCGCCCTGATCAGCCAGCGGACTGAAACCCATCAGCGCATGTACTTCCAGTGCGCGCCGGAGACGAACGCCGCCCAGTGGACGGACGACCGGATCTGGGAGGAGCTGCAGTCCAGGGTCGCGGGCCCGGACGGCTTCACCCTGAACGAGGGCCCGATCACCGAGAAGACCGTGCTGCGCTTCCGCTCGTTCGTCGCGGAACCCATGCGCCACGGCAAGTTGCTGCTGGCGGGCGACGCGGCCCACACCGTTCCGCCGACCGGCGCGAAGGGCCTGAACCTCGCGTTGCAGGACGTCCGGGTGCTCGCCGAGGTCATCGAACGCGCGCTGGTCAAGAACGACGACGACGCGTTGGACGAGTACGGCCCCCGCGCGCTGGACCGGGTGTGGAAGGCGCAGCACTTCTCGTACTGGATGACCACGATGCTGCACGCGCTGCCCGCCGCGACGGACTTCGACGTGCGGCGGCAGCTCGGTGAGCTGCGGTCGGTCGTGGGGTCGGAGGCGGGGTCGCGGTTCCTGGCGGAGGGCTACACCGGCTGCTGGCCGGCCTGAGGCTCACCCGAGCAACTCCACCTCGCCGCCGCGGTGACCGGGCGGCACGACCGCGAGCACGTCGGCCAGCGCCGCACCCCACAGCGACCCCGGACGGTCGTGCCCCACGGGCGCGGCCAGGCCGCCCGACCGCGTGACCGGCACGAGCCGCGTGTCCGTGCGGTGAGCGCCGACGTCGGGCAGCCAGGCGGTGACCGGCGGACGGGCGGTGTGGCCGCCGAGGGTGTCGAGCAGCGGCTGGAGGAGCGTCAGCACGGCGGCGTACGCGGCGAACGGGTTGCCCGGCAGGCCCACGACGCACCGCCCGTCGGGCAGCACGGCGAGCAGCATCGGGTGACCGGGACGGCACGCGACGCCGCTCACCAGCACCTCGGCCTGCAGGTCCGCGAGCACGCGGCGCAGGTGGTCGGCGCGGCCCACGGACGTGGCGCCGCACGTGACGAGGACGTCGGCCGCGTCGAACGTCAGCGCGTCGGTGAGAGCGGACGGGTCGTCGCGCAGGTGGGTGGTGCCGAGCAGGTCCGCGCCGGTCAGCAGGCCGGGCAGCATCGGGCCGATGGCGTCGCGGACCCGGCCGGGGCGCGGTGGACCGGTGTGCAGGAGTTCGTCGCCGGTGACGATCACGGCGACTCTCGGGCGGCGGTGGGCCAGGAGGGTGTCGTGGCCGGCCGCGGCGGCGAGACCCAGGACGGCGGGGGAGACGCGGGTGCCGGCGGGCACCAGTTCGTCGCCGGCGGACCAGTCCTCGCCGCGGCGGCGGATGTGCTTGCCGGGGTTCCCCCGGTGGGCACCGCCGGGCATCAGCCGTTCTCCGGCCACCGAACAGACCTCCACCGGAACGACCGCCTCCGACCCGATCGGTACCGGCGCCCCCGTCGCCACCCCGAACGCCTCCCCGGCTCGCAGAACCACTCCGGGCACCGGGTCTCCGGCCGCCACCCGGCCCACCACCGTCCACGGCCCGGGCCCGGCCACCGCGTACCCGTCCATCGCCGAGGTGTCGCAGGTCGGCTGGCTCGCCAGCGCCCGCACCCCGGACGCGAGGGCGAGGCCCAGCGCGGCGGGCAGGGGCAGTTCGACCGCGTCCAGCGGCTTGGTCGCCTCCCGCGCTGTCTGGCGGGCCAGCTTCCAGGGCATGTTCATCGGCGCTCCCGTGGTATAGCCTACCGAATACTGTATGCAATCCTCGGGACGGGGTGAAGGGCATGCCAGTCGCGACTTACGTACGTGATCACGTCGGCAGGCTCTACCGGGTGGGGGAGACCGACGTCGAGGCGTCGGGGCGTTCGCGTCGCACGGTGCTGTGGGCCGCATGGGCGGCGATGCTCGCGGCCGGCATCGGGCAGTACGGGTTCGGGGCGCTGATCCCGCAGTTGCAGGACCGGTGGAGTGTGCCGGAGTTGTTCTGGGCACTGGCGTTGTGGACCGTCTGCCAGGCGGGCACGGCGTTTCCGGCGGCCTGGCTGAGAGAACGGAAGCGCCTCACGTCCGCCGGCGCGATGTGGATCGGCGCGGCGCTCTGCGGCGCCGGGCTCATCACGCTGGGGCAGGACCAGCTCGTCGGGTATGCGGTCCTCGGTGGCATCGGCGCGGGCCTGGTCTACGCGACGTGTCTCGGTGTGGTCGTGCGCTGGTATCCGGAACGCGTCACGCGGAAGGTCGCGTTCGTCAGCGGCGCGTTCGCGTACGGGTCGGTGCCGTTCGTGCTGGCGGCCGGGTTCTTCTTCGGCGGCGGTTTCCTGGCGTACGCGGGGATCGCGATCGCCGGGGTGGTCGCGGTGGCGGGGTCGTTGCTGAAGGACCCGCCCGAGCACTGGTGGCCGCCGCACATCCCGCCGCGCGAGTGGGCGCTCGACCGGGCGCGGGTGCCGAACCGGTCGGCGCTCAAGGAGTTCCGGACGCAGGAGGCCATGCGGTGCGGCACTTTCTGGTGGCTGTACGGCGGTGTGGCGTTCGCGGCGGCGGTGTCGCTCTACGACCTGGCGTACCTGCCGTTGTTCGTCGGTGACAAGGTGCTCGGGGTCGTCGCGCTCGCCACGCTGGCGGCAGCGACCGGGACCGGGCGGGTGCTGGTCGGGTGGATCTCCGACCGCGTCGGTCGGCGGAAGGCGCTGGTCTGGACGTTGGCGACCGGCGGGCTGGCGCAGTTCGTGCTGCTGTACTCCCAGAACGTCGCGGGGCTGCTCGTCGGCGCCACGCTCGCGGGTCTCGGCACCGGCTGCTGCTACTCGCTGCTGGTCGGGGTCACGCGGGAGTACTTCGGCGAGACGAACGGCGCGCAGAACTTCGGCGTCCTCTACACGGCCAAGGCCGCGGGCGCGTTGCTGGCCGCTGTTGTCCTTGCCTCGCAAGGGCCCGCGTTCGCCTTCGTCGCGGCGGGCGTGCTCGGGCTGGCGGGCGCGGTGCTCACGGCGCACCTGTCACAGCCGGGAAGGCCACGTCTGTGAGCCGCGTGCCGCGCCTCACGAGGGGCTGGCACCAGACGCCGGCGGACGGCTGCTGCCTGATGGAGCTGACGTCCCTGCTCGCGGGCGAGGTGTGGTCGGACCGGCCGGCGTGCGTGCACCCGGTGCTGGCCTGCGTGGCGCGGTGCGTCAACGACCAGTCCACAGAGGAGGGACGGCGGCGGCTGCTGCCGTTCGCCACCAGGGTGATCGGCACGCGGAAGGCACACGCCGAGCGCCTGGTCGAGCTCTGCACGCGCAGGGCGGGGATCAACGCGCCGAGGTGGTGGCCGCGCAACTGGGTCGTGGCGAAGGCGGTCAGGGCGATGTCCGGGGACGAGGTGTTGCGGCGGCTGCTCGACGAGTGCGTCGCGATCTGCGGGGAGGGTGGTCATGGGACGGGTGACGAGCAGGCGGCGCGTGGTGCGGCTGGTGGACGACGCGGTCACCGCGCGGCCGGACACGCTGGCGGTCGAGGAACCGCTGGAGATCCGCGTGCGCGGCAAGTCCCTCGCCGTGACCATGCGCACGCCGGGTGACGACTTCGACCTCGCCGCGGGATTCCTGGTCAGCGAAGGTGTCGTGCGCGCGCCGTCCGACATCGCGTCGATCCGCTACTGCGCGGGCGCCACGGCCGACGGTGGCAACACCTACAACGTGCTCGACGTCGGGCTCGCCGACGGTGTCGCGCCGCCGGACCCGTCGATCGAGCGCAACTTCTACACCACCTCGTCGTGCGGCCTGTGCGGCAAGGCGAGTCTCGACGCCGTGCGCACCACGGCGTCCTGGCAGGTGGCGAACGACCCGATCCGCCTCGACCCGAGGACGATCACCGACTTCCCGACGAAACTCCGTGCCGCGCAACGGGTCTTCGACCGCACCGGCGGCCTGCACGCGGCCGGGTTGTTCGACGCTCACGGCAACCTGCTGTGCCTGCGCGAGGACGTCGGCAGGCACAACGCGGTCGACAAGGTCGTCGGCTGGGCCACCAGGGGCGGACGGCTGCCGCTCACGAGCACCGTGCTGATGGTGAGCGGCAGGGCGTCGTTCGAACTGGTGCAGAAGGCGGTCATGGCCGGGATTCCCGTGCTGACCGCGGTGTCCGCGCCGTCGTCGCTGGCCGCCGACCTCGCCGAGGAGATGGGCGTGACGCTGGTCGGGTTCCTGCGCGGCTCCACGATGAACGTCTACACCGGCGCGCACCGGCTGGGGCTCACCGCCGCCGCCCGCTAGTGGATGACCAGGCCGCCGACCGGGACCGCAGCGACATGCCCGGTCGGCGGCCTTCCCGCCGCCAGCGCGAGCCCGACGTCGACCAGTGCCGCCCGGCGCAGGCCCGGTACGTCGGCGAGCGGTGTCCACACAGGATCGGCGGTCGCCCCGTTCGGCTCCGGTCGCGGCTCACCGGTGACCCGGACCTGGTAGAAGATTCCGATGTTCTGGTGCGGCCCCTTCTCCGGCATGTGGCGTTCGGCCGCCGGGACGAAGCGCGAGTCCACGCCCAGCAGTCGTTCGACGACACCGGAACAGCCGGTCTCCTCGGCGACCTCCCGCACCACCGCGTCGAACGGGTCCTCACCGTGCTCGACCGCGCCACCGGGCAGCAACCAGTGGCCTTCACCGAACGGTGAGGAAGCACGCACGAGCAGCACCCGGTCGTTCTCGATGGCCACGGCGTAGGCGCCCAGCCGGAAGGTCGTCATGCGGGCACGTTAGCCCGTAAGGGGTCCTCCGCGAGGATGATGCCGCGCGGCGGACGCGATCTTGAACGCGCCGTCCTAGTGTTCCTCCCATGTTGACTGTCAGGGGGATCAGCCGGAGCTTCGGCGATCACAAGGTGCTCGACGAGGTGAGCTTCGACGTCCGGCCCGGCCGCATGACGGGCTTCCTGGGCGCCAACGGGTCGGGCAAGACGACCACGATGCGCATCGTTCTGGGGGTGCTCGCCGCGCACGGGGGCACGGTGAGCTGGAAGGGAACCGAGGTCCGGTCGGACAACCGGCCGGACTTCGGTTACATGCCGGAGGAACGCGGCCTCTACCCGAAGATGAAGGTGCGCGACCAGATCACGTGGCTCGCGCGGCTGCACGGCGTCGACCGGGAGACCGCGCAGCGCAACACCGACGAGCTGCTGGAGGACCTGGAGCTGACCGGGCGGGCCGGTGACCGGCTGGAGGAGCTGTCGCTCGGCAACCAGCAGCGCGTGCAGATCGCGGCCGCGCTGGTGCACGACCCGGACGTGCTGATCCTCGACGAGCCGTTCTCCGGCCTCGACCCGATCGCCGTCGAGACCGTGCTGGACGTGCTGCGCAAGCGCGCCGCCGCCGGGGTTCCCGTGCTGTTCTCCAGCCACCAGCTGGCGATCGTCGAACGGCTCTGCGACGACGTCGTGATCATCTCAAAGGGACGGATCGCGGCGAACGGGTCGCGCGAGGAGCTGCGCGCCAAGCACGCGGGGGAGCGGTACGAGATCGTCGTCGGACAGGACGCGGGCTGGGTCCGCGACGTGTCGGGCGTGACGATCCTGGAGCTCGACGGGCCGCGGGCCGTGTTCGAGGCGGCACCCCAGGAGGTGCTCAGGGCGGCGCTGGACCGCGGTGAGGTCCGCTCGTTCACGCCCGTCGTGCCCACGCTGGACGAGATCTTCAAGGAAGTGATCTGACATGGCCCGCGCGTCCTTCAGCCAGGCGACGTGGCTCGTCGCCGAACGCGAGATGAAGACCCTCGTCGGCACCAAGGGTTTCTGGATCGGCTTCCTCTTCACGATCGTCGGGTTGTTCGCGCTCACCGTGCTGCCGACGGTGTTCGGCGGCGACGACCCGAAGGTCGCCGTGGTCGGTTCGGCCTCGCAGGTGGTGCAGGGCAAGGCGCTCGACGTGCGCGAGGTCGGCAGCGTGCAGGAGGCCGCCGACCTGGTCAGGGCCGACGACGTCGAGGCGGCGATCGTGCCGGAGGGCGCCGGGATCAAGGTCCTCGCGCTCAACAGCCCGCCCAACAGCGTGATCCGCCAGCTCGTCGAGTCGCCACCGGTGGAGCTGCTGGAGGGCTCGGTGGTGACGTCCGGCCAGCGGTCCGTCACGGTGATCGTGTTCGGGTTGGTGTTCCTCATGTTCGGCATGGGCGGCGCGGCCATCGCGCAGAGCACCGTGACCGAGAAGCAGACGCGGATCGTGGAGATCCTCGTGTCGACGGTGCCGGTGCGGGCATTGCTCGCGGGCAAGATCCTCGGGCACACGATCCTGACGCTCGGCCAGGTGGTCGTGCTGGCGCTCGTGGCACCGATCGCGTTGCGGGTGGCGGGACTCGGCGAGCTGCTGGGGGTGGTCGCGCCCGCGCTGGGCTGGTTCATCCCGTTCCTGATGCTCGGGTTCGTGCTGATCTCGTCGCTGTGGGCGGTCGCCGGCGCGCTGGTCAGCCGCCAGGAGGACCTCGGCTCGACGATGGGCCTGGTCATGCTCGCGGTGATGGGCCCGTACTTCGGCGTGCAGTTCTTCTACGAGAACCCCGTGGTGCTCAAGTGGATGTCGTTCGTGCCGTTCACGGCCGGCGTCGCGATGCCCGTGCGGTTGTTCGCCGAGCAGGCTCAGGCGTGGGAGGCACTGCTCTCGATGGCCATCCTCGCGGCGACCGTCGTGGTGATCCTGCTGGTCGCGTCGCGGCTCTACACCGGCTCGTTGCTGCAGACCGGCGCACGGGTGAAGCTGTCGAAGGCCTGGGCACCTGCAGAATAGGCGCATGATCGCTGATCCGATTCGCCTCGCCGTCGTCGGCCTGGGAGCCATGGGCACCCGGATGCTGACGGCGGCGCGGTCACATCCCGGCTTCACCGTGGTCGCGGGTGTCGACGTCGTACCCCGCACGCTCGACGTCCCGGTCGTCACCTCGCTCGACGACGTGCTGTCCGATGTGGACGCCGTGTACGTCTCGACGCCACCCGCGTCGCACGCCGGGCTCGTGCTGAAGGCGTTCGCGGCGGGCAAGGCGGTGTTCTGCGAGAAGCCGCTGGCCGTCGACCTCGACGAGGCCCGTGAGATGGCCGAAGCCGCTGACGGACGCCCGAACGCGGTCAACTTCGCGTTGTCGGACATGGTCGCGACTCTGGAGGTCGAACGGCGGCTGGCCTCGCTGGGCGAGCTGCGGGGCGTGGAGATCCGGCTGCAGTTCCCCCGCTGGCCCAGGGCGTTCCAGGCGGAGGCGACCTGGCTGGCGCGGTCCGAGCAGGGCGGTTTTGTCCGCGAGGTGTTGTCGCACTTCGTCTACCTCACCGACAGGATGCTCGGGCCGCTCACCGTCGAGTCGGTCTCGTCGGACTTCCCCTCGCCCGGCGCCGCCGAGGTCGCGGCCCGGGGTGTGCTACGGGGCAATGGCGTGCCGGTGCACGTGTCGGCGTTCTCCGGAGTGGTCGGCCCCGAGGTCTACGAGTGGACCGCCTGGGGCACCGAGCGGTCGCTGCGCCTCGACCAGTGGGCGTTGCTGTCCACTTCGGACGGCGGCCCCTGGGAACGCGTGCCCCTGGAGCAGACCGGGTCCGACTACTCGCGTCTGACGCTGTTCGCGCAGGCCGTGCGCGGCGAGCACCCGCGTGACCTCGCGGACTTCGCCAGCGGACTGCGGGTGGCCGAGGTGGTCGAGGCCTTCCTGCGGTAATCCGCTTGCGCGCGTTCGACAGGATCAGGCCATGGGGATCCTGTTCGTCACGCTCGCAGGCCACGGCCACGTCACGCCGACCCTCGCGGTCGTCGCGGAACTGGCCGGACGAGGTGCCGCCGTCGACTACGCGACCGGCGCCGAGCACGCCGAGGCGGTGACCGGAGCGGGCGCGCGGTGGGTGAAGCTCCCCGCGTTGCCCGACTTCCGGCCCGTCACCGGCAACCCGATCGACGAGTGGTTCCCGCACTACTTCAGGTCGATGGCCGCGACCTACCCGGTCCTGCTCGACCGCTGCCGTGCCGCCCGTCCCGACCTGATCTGCTACGACTCGACGAACTGGCCTGCGCGGATCGTTGCGCACACACTCGGTATACCGGCTGTACGCACAGTGCCGCACACTGCGTGCAACGCGCATTACAACCTCATGGACGCTCACGTGGCGCGGTTCATCGCCGACGACCTAGCGGAGTTCCGCGCTCGGTACGACGTTGACCTCGACATCCCCGGCACGATCGAGGCGCCGGAGGCGTGCAGCATCGTGTTCGTGCCGCGTGAGTTCCAGCCGCGTGCCGAGACCTTCGACGAGACGTTCCACTTCGTCGGCCCGGTGCTGGGCGACCGTCTCGACGAGCAGTGGTCACCACGCCGGACCGACCTGCCGTTGCTCTTCATGTCGCTGGGGTCGGTGATGAGCGACGCCGGCTTCTACGAGGCGTGCCTGGACCAGTTCGCCGACGGTGCCTGGCAGGTGACGATGACCGCGCGGGACGTCCAGGGCACGGATGTCGTCGACGTGCGTGCCCTGGACGTCCCGCAGCCCGCGGTGTTGAGGCACGCCAAGGCGTTCATCAGCCACGGCGGCATGAACTCCACGATGGAGGCGCTGCACCAGGGCGTGCCGCTGGTGGTCGTGTCGCAGACGCCAGAGCAGGCGGCGAACGCCGACCGGGTGGCCGAACTCGGCCTGGGGGAACGGGTCGACGACCACGCGGACCTGCGTGCGGCCGTCGACCGCGTGGTGGCCTGCGGCACGATCCGGCGCAACCTGGACCGGATGCGTGCCGCCATCAGCGGTGGTGGAGGCGCTGCGGAGGCCGCCGAGGTGATTCTCAGGCGGATCGTCTGACTGCGGAAGGCCGCCGGCGTCGTGCTCGGCGGGCATCTCGCGGCGAGCGACCGCTAGGGCCGCAGGCATCTCCCGCGGCCGAGCACCTCGCGGAGCCTGACCGCGAAACCTGCCGACACCACCCTCAGCCGAGCACCTCACGAAGCCGGACCGCGAACTCCTCCGGCTTGCCCGCGTACCCGAACTCCCCACCGATGAACCCACCGTGGTGACTGGGGAACACCACAGCCTCCTGCCCGAGCAGGCGTGCCGTGTGGACGGCCGTGCGCGCGGTGAACGCGTCGCCCGTCTCCTCGCCCACGGCGATCACGATGCGGGCGGGCGCGGCCACGAGGTCCTGCACCCGCGGGTAGTAGTCGGTGATCGCGAGCGACGCGGTGCCGAGCAGCGGGTCGTCGCGCTTGCCGTCGTCCTCGGACGGCATCCCGAACTGCGCCGGGTCCGGCACCGGCTGCTCGAAGTACTCGTCGGTGTACTCGCCCTGGTGCGAGCTCATGTGCATGAACGCCGCCATGCCCGCACCCCAGCCCTTGGTCTGGTAGGTGTCCATGAACGCGTCACGGGCCTTGCGGGCCGCGGCCGCGTCGGGCAGCACGTCGATGATCGGCGGTTCGTGCGCCACGAGCGTGAGCACGTCGCCGGGGTAGGCGGCCACGAGTTCGAGGGCCGTGACCGCGCCGCCGCTCGACGCGAACAGGTCGACCGGGCCGCCCACGGCCTGGATCACCGCGTGCACGTCGGCGGCCTGGATCTCGGGCGTGTTGTCGGTGCGGCCGTCCGACCGCGTGCTTCTGCCTATGCCGCGCGGGTCGTAGGTGATCACCTTGCGGTCGGGGAACTGCGCGCGCAGGGCCGTGAAGCCGCTGGCGTCCATGGGCTGGCCGATCATCATCAACGGGCGGCCCTCGCCGCTCACGTCGTACGCGATGGCGGCGTCGCCGGTGTCCAGAACGTGGGAATTCATGGGTTTCTCCCCAGTGGAGTCGGGTCTGAGCAGCCTAGTCACAAACGTGAACCACGGCGGCCCGACAAACCGATCGACCTGCGTGTTTCCTGCTGATATCAAGGCCTGCATGACGCGAACAGCAGTGGTGACCGGCGGCGGCACGGGCATCGGCAGGGCGGTGGCGGCCCGGCTCGTGGGACAGGGTCTGGACGTGGTGATCACGGGGCGCCGGGAGGACGTCCTGAAGGCGGCGGCCGAGGAGATCGGCGCGCGGGCGGTGGCGTTCGACGCGACCGATCCGGAGGCGGTGCAGGAGGCGCTGAACGATCTGCCGTCCCAAGTGGACGTTCTGGTGAACAACGCGGGTGGCAACGTGGCCCGGCGTCGTCCGGCGCCGGAGAACCTGGCGGACGTGCGGGATCTCTGGGTCGCGAGCTACGAGACGAACGTGGTGAGCGCGGTGCTCGTCACGACCGCGCTGGAGCCGCGCCTGGCCGACAACGCCCGCGTGGTGACGCTCGGGTCGATCGCGGGACGGCGGGGGTCCGGTTCCTACGGCGCTGCCAAGGCGGCGGTCGAGGCGTGGACGGCGGACCTCGCGTTCACGTTGGGAGGCAGGGGGATCACGGTCAACGTGGTGTCGCCGGGCGTCACCGACGACACGGAGTTCTTCGGCGGCACCCTGAGCGAGGAGAGGCGCAAGGTGCTCGTCGGCACCACGGCGAACGGGCGTTCCGGCACCCCGGCGGACGTCGCCGCGACCATCGCGTTCCTGGCCTCGCCCGAGGCGGGGCACATCACCGCGCAGGTCATCGGTGTGAACGGCGGAGCCGGGCTCGGACGCTGAACCCGATCACCGCCACCAGCACGACGACGAGCGCTACCCACGAGAACTCCGCGAGGTAGTGCTCGGCGGCCTCTCCGACGAAGTAGACGGCCGCCGTCGTGCCGCCGGCCCACGCGATGCCGCCAGCCGCGTTGGCCAGCAGGAACTTCCCGTAGTGCATGCCCATCGTGGCGGCGAGCGGCCCGGACAGGATCCGCAGCAGCGCCACGAACCGGCCGAAGAAGACCGCCCAGGCGCCGTACTTCTCGAACAGCGCCTGGGCGCGGCCCACCTTGTCCTGGCTGAAGTGGCGGGGGAACTTCTCACCAGCCCAGCCGAAGATCCGCGGCCCGAACCGCTTGCCCAGCGCGTAGCCGGCGCTGTCGCCGATGATCGCTCCCGCGGACGCCGCGATGCCGACCCACAGCGGTGAGACGCCGTCGTGGTGCGAGGCCATGAGCGCCGCCGCGACGAGCACGACCTCGCCCGGCAGCGGGATCCCCATGCTCTCGACGCCGACCACCAGGCCTACGACGACGTAGACCAGGAGTGGTGGAACGGCGTGGAGCCACTCGGTCAGCACAGTGGCGATCTTCCTCCAAGTGGATGGGATCGGCCACGAGACACGGTCGTCTCGGTAGTGTGATCGATCATCGGGCTGGTCATCCGGGCGAGGGGGCGGTTGTGGCGAGCCAGTTCGGCTCACTGCTGCGTCAGTGGCGGCAACGGGCCGGCTTGAGCCAGGAAGCGCTCGCTCATCGCGCTGCCGTGGGCATTCGCACGGTGCGTGGGCTGGAGACCGGCGAACGGACCGATCCGCGCATGGGCACCGTGCGCGCGTTGGCCGACGCTCTGGAACTCACCGGGGCCGAGCGCTCGTCGTTGTTCTCCGCCGCGGGGCGCGATGAACCCGTTGTCGCCGAGACCGTCCGTTTCGACCCGTTGCACGAGGCCGTCGAGACCCTGAAGGTCGCGATCGAGGCCCGGTGGCGGCGCGAGGAGGAGCAGCGGCAGGTCCACGACCCGGTGCCGTTGCCCGTGCGGTGGGAGGCGGCGCCCGCGGAGCTGACCGACAGCACGCTCAACATCGGGGGCGAGGCCGCGCTCGACGGGCGGCTGGACCAGGTCGTGGAGGTGTACCGCAGGGTCGGGTCGCGGCGGCTGGTCGTGCTCGGGCGCGCAGGGGCCGGCAAGACGGTCCTGACCACGCGGTTCGTGCTGGACCTGCTCGGCGCGCACGACCCGGCCGATCCCGTGCCGGTGATCTTCGGCCTGGGAGCGTGGCATCCGGGGCGCGTCGGACTGCGCGACTGGCTCGCTGAACAGCTGGTGCGCGACCACCCGTTCCTCGCGGCGCCGGGGCCCAGCGGCGGGACGCTGGCGGCGGCGCTGGTCGACTCGCAGCGGGTGCTGCCCGTGCTGGACGGCTTCGACGAGATCGCGGCCGGGCTGCACCGGCCGGCGCTCAACGCGTTGAACACCACCACTCTGCCGTTGCTGCTCACGAGCCGTGTGGACGAGTACCGCGACGCGGTCGAGGGCACGGACGTGCTGACGTCGGCCGCCGCGGTCGTGCTCGCCGACCTGACGTGCGACGACCTGGCGGACTACCTGCCGCGCACCACCCGCAAGACCGGGCCGGGCGGCAACGTCTGGAAGCCCGTGCTGGACGAGGTGCGCCTGGGCGGCCCGCTCGCCGACGTGCTGAAGACGCCGCTGATGGTGGCGCTCGCCCGGCGGATCTACAGCGACACCCCCGACCACGATCCGGTCGCGCTGCTGTCGCTGGGGCCCGACGAGATCGAGCGACACCTGCTCAGCAGCTTCATACCAGCTGTATACAGGTCGGACACCGAACGCGTACAGCCGTGGTTGGAGCATCTCGCGGACCATCTGACCAGGCTCGGGACGCACGACGTGGCGTGGTGGCGGTTCGGCACGTCGTCCGTCGTGACGGGGGCGGCCGTGGGCGTTGCGGTCGGGTTCGCCGACTTCGTGCTGGAGACCGCGCTGGTCGGTGCGCTGACCGCCAGGGGACTGCTGTTCGCGGTGATGATCGGCCTGGTCACCGGGCTGCTGTTCGGGCTGGCGCACCGATTCGTGGTGCACAGGACACCGCTCGAACCGGTGCGGACCCGGCTGCGGCTGCGAGGCCGTGCCGATCGGCGGGTGTGGTCGCGGGGACTGATCGGGCTGGCGTTCGGCGGTGCGGTCGGGGCTGCGTACGGCCTGGTGCGCGCGCTGGCGTTCTGGTGGGCCACACCCGGCGCCGTGATGACGGCGGGCGTGGCGGTCGACGTCGGCGTGTTCGGCCTGGTGTTCGGGCTCGGCGCCGGCCTCGTGTTCGCCGTGGTCGCCGCGCTGGAGGCACCGCTGGACGTGCGGTCGGCGGGCAGCCCCGACGGCCTGCTGGAGACGAACCGGCGCGCGGTGCTCGGCCTCGTCGGGGTGATGGTGCCGGTGTTCGCGGTGTTCGTCATGGGAGCCACCGGCGTCGTCGCGAGCGGCCTGACCGCGCTGCGGTTCGAGGTGCTGTGGAGCCCGACGACGGCACTGGCGCTCGGTCTCGTCGGCGGCATCGGGGGAGGCGTGGCGTACGTGCTGAGCCTGACCGCGTGGGGACAGTGGGTGGTGTTCGCGCGCGTCTGGCTGCCGCTGACCGGACGGCTGCCGTGGGCCCTGCCGGCGTTCCTCGACGACGCGTACCGGCGCGGCGTGCTGCGGCGGGCGGGCGCGGTCTACCAGTTCCGGCACGCCCGCCTGCAGGAGCACCTGGCCCGTTCGCGCTGATCAGACCGACCGGCCACAAGTGGCCGGTCGTCTGGCCTGTCCCTCACCCGGCCCCGCTGTGATCGTTCGGCGGGGACGAGGGAGGGGATTCCAGGGGTGTCAGGCATCAACTGGGAGGCGTACAGCCATGAAGAGCTCCACCGCATGCTGTGGCAGGACGCCGACGTAGCGGACGTGAGCACGGTCGCCGACGAGTGGACGCGCCACCGCGCCGCACTGGCCGCGCACGCCGAGGTGCTGCGGGAGCAGCGGGCGGCGTTGCTGGACGGGTGGAGCGGGGCCGCGGCGGAGGAGGCGGCGGCGCGACTGGGGGCGCTGGCGGAGCGGGTCGAGAGGATCAGCGGGTTCGCGGAGGCGGGGCGGCAGGCGGCGCAGGAGTCGGCGGACGCGCTGGCCGCGGCCCGTGCGGCGATGCCGCCGCCACCGGGGGTGGCGGCGAGGACTACGACGGCGGCGTTCGCGGGGGTGCCGACGGGGGCTGGGGTACCGACGGGAGCGTTGGCGGGGGTGCCGGCGGCGACGATGGCGGGGGTATCGGGGGACCCGGCGGCGGCGTTGGCTGGCGTGTCGGCGGCGACGATGGCGGGGGTATCGGGGGACCCGGCGGCGGCGTTGGCAGGAGTGCCGGCCGCGACGAGAGCGGTGGTGCCGGGAGACCGGGCGGCGTTGGCAGGGGACCCGACGGCGACGATGGCTGCGTTGGTGGGGGAGCCGGCGACGCCTCGCCCGCTCGGCTTGCCGAACGCGCCTGCGCCGGTGGCGTTGCCGAGCACGCCGTCGCCATTTGCCTTGCCCACCGCGCCTGCGACGTTCAGCCTGCCCACCGCGCCTGCGACGTTCAGCCTGCCCACCGCGCCTGCGACGTTCAGCCTGCCTGCCGGGCCTGCGCCGTTCGCGTTGCCTACCGCGCCTGCGACGTTCAGCCTGCCCACTGCGCCGGCGCCGTTCGCGTTGCCTACCGCGCCCGCGCCGTTCACGCTGCCGTCCGCCCCGGCGTCGTTCGCGCTGCCCAGCGCGCCGACCATGCCCGCGGGCACCACCGGGTTCTACTTCTACTTCGGTGCCGCCACCGCCGACGACCAGAAGGCCCAGGCGGTCCGGGCCATGCAGACCTACGAGTCCAGCCTCAACGGCAGCGGCCGCCTCGTCGACGACGCCCGCGGCACCGTTCCGCAGGCCGCCGCCACACCCCGCCCCGCCGCGACACCCGTGCACACACCCAGCTCGGGCGGCGTCCCGTGGCAACAGCTCGTCGGCGGTTCCACGACCGCACCCAGGTCCGCAAGCCCCGCGACCCCGGTCGCCCAGCAGCTCACCCCAGGCATGCGCGCCAGCGTGATCCCGATCCAACCCGGCGGGATCGCCGCCACCGGCGTCCTCACCGCCGATGCCCGCCCATCCGCCCAGAACAACGCGATGGGCGCACCCCCGGCGGCTGGGGCGCGCAAGGACGAGGACCAGCAGCACGAGAACCAGATGCCGACGCTCGACCACGACCTGTTCGCGGTGACCGAGCGGGTGTCTCCGGCCGTGATCGGGGAGGAGCAGTGAACGGCTACGAGGTCGCGCCCGACCAACTCGGCGACAGGGTGCGGACGTTGACGAGGCTGGCCGAGCTGACCGCTGATCTGGTGGCGACGGCGGGCAGGCTGGCCGAGCGGCAGCCGTTGCTCGGGACGGCGCCGCCCGCCCAGGACCTCTCACGCACGCTCAGGCAGGCGGCATCTGGGCTCGGGAACGAGGTGGGGGCGGCCGAACGCGAGGTGCGGGAGTTCCGGCAGGTGCTCGCGGAGATCAAGGCCACCTACACCGAGACCGACGTCGAGCAGGCGCGGAGGGCGGCGCTGTGATCGCCTTCGACCTGGTCGAGATGGACCTGCTCGCCACGCACGCCGGGGTGCGCTGGCCGTTCCCGTTGCGGGTGCCGTCGTTCGGCAGGCTGGCGGACGAACGCGCGGGCCTCCTCGCCGAGGCGGGGCACGGGCTGGCGGCGCGTGGGCTGGCGGCGTCGCACGGGCCGATCGGCATGGCCGCCGCACTCGTTACCGCGCTGCACGAGCACACCGCCGTCGTCGACCTCGTCGTGCCGGGCACGGGGGCGGTGGCGCTGGTTCACGGCGGCGACGCGCTCGTGTGCACGCAGACCGGGAGCACGGTCCGGGTGGCGCACGTCGAGGCCGAGACAGTGGGCGACGAGCTCGTGGAACTCGTGCCCAGGCTCAAACCCGCGCAGCACATGCCGATCACGCTGCCGCCCGGCGCCGGACTCGACCTGGAGGTCACCGGGCAGGGCCAGGCGGGTGTGGTCAGGGGCGGGCAACGAACAGAAGTGTCCTGGTTGGACAGTGCGGCGGGACGGGTCAGGGTCGACGTCGGCGCGGACGGCTGGGTGAGCGTCAACCCGATGCGGCACCACGACCTGGTCCGCGTCATCGGTGAGCTCGCCGCCGTCGCGCGAGCCTAGGCAGAGGGGGAGAAGTGGATCCAGCACAGTGGCTGGCGGACTACCAGGAACGACTGGAGCGCGTCGCGTACAGCGCGCGGTCGGCGAGCGCGAGTCTCGCGGAGGTGGGCGCCACGGCGACATCGCCGCGTGGCGAGGTGACCGTGACGGTCAACGCGGGTGGCGTGCTCGGCGACGTCGCGCTGACGCCGGCGGCGCGCAAGCTCGACGTCGACACCTTGGCGGTGCTGATCGTCAGCACGGCGCGGGAGGCGCAACGGCTGGCGAGCGCGCGGATGACCGAGGTGATGGCCGACTACCTCGGCGAGAGCGACGCGCTGCACCAGATCACGAGGCACCTGCCGGAGGCCGTTCGATGAGCTTCACCGCCGATCACGAGCAGTTGCGCGGTCACGCCAAGAGCCTGACCGGGTACGCCGACCGGCTGGCCGGCATCCGGCCGCCCGATCGGCTCGGCCAGGAGTCGCTCGGCTCGTTCGCCGAGTTCCTCACCACGGGGCTGAGCGGGCCGATGGCGGAGACGACGGGTGCGTTCGCGCAGCTGTCGTCCACAATGGACAAGGTTGGCGAGGGCATGCGCAGGACCGCCGAGAACTACCAGCGCACCGACGAGCGCAACGCAGAGGACATCACGGGAGCAGGCCGATGACCGCCGCGCTGCTCGACGAACTGCGCGCCACCACGAACGCCATCACCAACGGCGAGTGGCTGTCGCAGGACCTGGCGCAGACCCCGAAGGCACCGCTGAGCGAGCTCGGCTCGAACGGGAAACCGTTGCAGGCACTGGACAGCGCGGGCGTCGGCTTCCTCACGCCGATGATCTCGTTCCTGGAAGAGCCGCTGGGGCAGCTCAAGGGCGATCCGGACGGCGTCCAGAAGGGCGCGGGCGAGTTCGAGGACGCGGGCAGGGCCGCGACCGCGATGGCCGGCGAGTACGGCGCCAAGGCCGGCAGCGAGACCAGCGGCTGGACCGGCGACAGCGCGGCCGAGTACGCCAAGACCGGCAAGGAACTCGTCGACGGTGTGCTGTCCGTCGCCGAGACCGCGCTGACCAACGCCAGCGCGCTGATCAAGGCGGGTGAGGTGGTCGCGCAGGTCGTCGCCGAGGTCACGCGGCTGATCACCGAGGCCGTGGGCAGGATCGTGCCGATCATGACCCAGGCGATCGCCGCGGCGGCCGCGACTTTCGGGCAGAGCATCGCCGCGGCGATCCCGCAGTGCGTGCAGATCGCCGTCGAGTGCGGGGGTCAGATCGCCGCGAAGCTCGGCGAACTGCTGGCCAGCGGCGAGGACCTGATCAAGCTCGTCGAGGGCGCGTCCGCCGTGCTGAAGATCGTGAAGCAGACGATGTCGGTGATCGGCGACAAGGCGGAGGGAGGGGCCGCGGAACTGCCGACCGCCTCGGCTCGCGCGGACACGAGCCGAGACGGGCAGCTGACGACCGCCTAGCTGGTCAGGATCGCCCTGGCCAGTGCCGCGGTCTCGGACGGCGTCTTGCCGACCTTGATCCCGACGGCCTCCATGGCCAGCTTCTTGGCCTCCGCCGTGCCCGAGGACCCCGAGACGATGGCGCCCGCGTGGCCCATCGTCTTGCCCTCGGGCGCGGTGAAGCCGGCGACGTAGCCGACCAACGGCTTGGACACGTTGTCCCGCACGAACTCCGCCGCCCGTTCCTCCGCGTCACCACCGATCTCACCGATCATCACGATCAGCTCGGTCTCCGGGTCGGCCTCGAACGCCGCGATGGCGTCGATGTGCGTGGTGCCGACGATCGGGTCGCCGCCGATGCCGACGCACGTGGTGAAGCCGAAGTCCTTCAGCTCGTGCATCAGCTGGTAGGTCAGCGTTCCCGACTTCGACACCAGTCCGATCGAGCCCGGTTTGGTGATGTCCGCGGGGATGATGCCCGCGTTGGACTTGCCGGGACTGATGATGCCGGGGCAGTTCGGCCCGATGATCCGGGTGGAACGGCCCTGCGCGTGGGCCCAGAACCGCGCCGTGTCGTGGACCGGGACGCCCTCGGTGATCACCACGGCCAGGCCGATCTCCGCGTCGATCGCCTCGATCACCGCGTCACCGGTGAAGGCGGGCGGGACGAAGAGCACCGACACGTTCGCTCCGGTCTCCGCCATCGCCTGGGCGACCGTGCCGAACACCGGCAGCGTCATGTCGTCGAAGGCGACGGACGTGCCGGCCTTGCGCGCGTTCACACCGCCGACGACCTGCGTGCCGGCCGCGAGCATCCGGCGGGTGTGCTTGACACCCTCCGAGCCCGTCATGCCCTGCACGATCACGCGGCTGTGCTCGTCGAGGAAGATCGCCATCAGGACTCCTTGCCAGCGAGAGCGGCGGCACGGCCCGCCGCGTCGTCCATCGTGTGCGCCACGGTGATCAGCGGGTGTCGTGCCTCGTCGAGGATCCGGTGGCCCGCGTCGGCGCTGTTGCCGTCGAGCCGGACGACCAGCGGCTTGTCGGCGCGGTCGCCCAGGATCCCCAGGGCCTGCACGATTCCGTTGGCCACCGCGTCGCACGCGGTGATGCCGCCGAACACGTTCACGAACACGCTGCGGACCGACGGGTCCGACAGGATGACGTCGAGGCCGTCGGCCATGACCTGGGCCGAGGCGCCACCGCCGATGTCGAGGAAGTTCGCGGGCGCGGCACCGGCCAGCGCCACGACGTCCAATGTGGACATGACGAGGCCGGCGCCGTTGCCGATGACACCGACGGTGCCGTCGAGCTTGACGTAGTTCAGCCCCTTCTCGGCGGCCCGCACCTCCAGCGGGTCGCCCGAAGCGTCGTCCGTTGGTCGAGAGTGCCGGAACGACGCGTTGTCGTCCAGCGTCACCTTGCCGTCCAACGCGACGATCCGACCGTCTTTGGTGCGTGCCAACGGGTTCACCTCGACCAGCGTCGCGTCCTCGGAGACGAAGACCTTCCACAGGGCGGAAGCGACCTCGTTGACCTCGGCGGCGATCTCCGGCGGGAACACCGCTGATGCGTCGAAGGACGAAGCCGGCATCCGGGTGATGGAGTCCGCCATCTCCTCGATCTCCATGCCGCCGGTGGCTGACGCCATGCCGATGAACGTCCTGTTGGCACGGTCGAGCAGGAACGACAGGTAGTACTCCTCCGCGATCTCGCTCGCCTCGGTGACCAGCACCCTGTGCACGGTGTGGCCCTTGATGTCCATCCCCAGGATGGCGGTGGCCGCGGTGAGAGCTTCGTCGGGCGACGAAGCGAGTTTGATGCCGCCGGCCTTGCCGCGCCCGCCTGTCTTCACCTGAGCCTTCACGACGACCGTGCCGCCGAGCTTCGTGGCTGCCTCGCGCGCGGACTCAGGAGTGTCCGCCACGAAACCACGCGGAACGGGCACCCCGTACCGCTCGAAGAGGTCCCGCGCCTCGTGTTCGAAAAGATCCACCGTCTACGTCCTCTCGCCGAAAACTTGCGGCCATCTATGGACATCCGGTTGGTAGCGGAGTAACGATATGCCTACCTCATACGGTATGCAATCTACAGTCGAAGCGCCAAAGGGGAGCTGATCGCCGATGACGAGTTCCGCGGAGCCGGAGTCGATTTCTGGAGGCCACCTGGTGGCCAAGGCGCTCAAAGCCGAGGGCGTCGACACCATCTTCACGCTGTGCGGCGGGCACATCATCGACATCTACGACGGCTGCGTGGACGAGGGCATCGCCGTCATCGACGTCCGGCACGAGCAGGTCGCGGCGCACGCGGCCGACGGTTACGCCCGCATCACCGGCAAGCCCGGCTGCGCCGTCGTCACGGCGGGCCCCGGCACCACCGACGCCGTCACCGGTGTCGCCAACGCGTTCCGCGCGGAGAGCCCGATGCTGCTGATCGGCGGCCAGGGTGCGCTGAGCCAGCACAAGATGGGCTCACTGCAGGACCTCCCGCACGTCGACATGATGACGCCGATCACGAAGTTCGCGGCGAACGTCCCGCACACCGCCCGCATCGCGGACATGGTGTCGATGGCGTTCCGCGAGGCGAACGCCGGCGCGCCGGGCCCGTCGTTCCTCGAAATCCCGCGCGACGTGCTCGACGCCAAGGTGCCGGTGAGCACCGCGCGAGTACCGGAGGCGGGCCACTACCGCGCCTCCACTCGCGCCCTCGGTGACCCGGCGGACATCGAGAAGCTCGCGGACCTGCTCGTCAACGCCCGCAAGCCCGCGATCCTGCTCGGTAGCCAGGTGTGGACGACGCGGGCCACGGACTCCGCGATCGACCTCGTCCGCACCCTCAACATCCCGGCCTACATGAACGGCGCGGGGCGCGGCACCCTCCCGCCCGGCGACTCGCACCACTTCCAGCTGTCGCGCCGCTACGCCTTCGACAACGCCGACGTGATCGTGATCGTCGGCACCCCGTTCGACTTCCGGATGGGCTACGGGCGCAGGCTCTCCGCGAACGCGACGGTCGTCCAGATCGACCTCGACTACCGCACGGTCGGCAAGAACCGCGACGTCGACCTCGGCATCGTCGGTGACGCCGACCTGGTCCTGTCCGCCGTCACGCAGGCCGCCTCCGGCCGCGAGGACAACGGCGCAATGGGCCGCAAGGTGTGGCTGGAGGAGCTGCAGGCGGTCGAGGAGAAGGCCCGGCAGAAGCGCCTGGAGCACCTGCGTTCCGAGGACATGCCGATCCACCCGTACCGCCTGGTGAGCGAGATCAACGACTTCCTCACCGAGGACTCGATCTACATCGGCGACGGTGGCGACGTGGTCACGTTCTCCGGCCAGGTCGTGCAGCCGAAGTCACCGGGCCACTGGATGGACCCCGGTCCACTCGGGACGCTCGGCGTCGGCGTCCCGTTCGTGCTGGCCGCGAAACTGGCCAGGCCGGACAAGGAGGTCGTGGCCCTGTTCGGCGACGGCGCGTTCTCCCTCACCGGCTGGGACTTCGAGACGCTGGTCCGCTACAACCTGCCGTTCGTCGGCATCGTCGGCAACAACTCCTCGATGAACCAGATCCGCTACGGCCAGGCGGCCAAGTACGGGCTGGAGCGCGAACGCGTCGGCAACACGCTCGGCGACGTCCGCTACGACCAGTTCGCCAAGATGCTCGGCGGCTACGGCGAGGAAGTGCGCGATCCCAAGGACATCGGGCCTGCGTTGCAACGCGCCCGCGAGTCCGGCAAGCCCTCGCTGATCAACGTGTGGATCGACCCCGACGTGTACGCGCCCGGAACCATGAACCAGACGATGTACAAGTAGGTGAGCTGAGATGGCCAAGGCCCTGGAGGGCGTCAAAGTCCTCGACATGACGCACGTGCAGTCCGGACCGTCGTCGACCCAGCTGCTCGCCTGGCTGGGTGCGGACGTCATCAAGCTGGAGACCCCCGGCAAGGGCGACATCACGCGCGGTCAGCTGCGTGATCTGCCCAAAGTGGACAGTCTCTACTTCACGATGCTCAACTGCAACAAGCGGAGCATCACCCTCAACATGAAGTCTCCCGAGGGCAAGGAGGTCTTCGAGAAACTGATCGGAGACGTCGACGTCCTCGTCGAGAACTTCGGCCCCGGTGTCGTCGAACGCTTCGGCTACCCGTGGGAGAAGCTGCAGGAGCTCAACAGCAGGCTCGTCTACGCGTCGATCAAGGGCTTCGGGCCCGGCCGCTACGCCGACTTCAAGGCGTACGAGGTGATCGCGCAGGCGATGGGCGGCTCGATGAGCACCACCGGGTTCGAGGAGGGTCCGCCGCTCGCCACCGGCGCGCAGATCGGCGACTCCGGTACCGGAATCCACCTGGTGGCCGCGATCCTGGCCGCGCTGTACCAACGGACCAACACCGGGCGCGGGCAGCGCGTCCAGGTCGCGATGCAGGACGCCGTCCTGAACCTGTGCCGGGTGAAGCTGCGCGATCAGCAACGCCTCACCCACGGGCCGCTGGGGGAGTACCCGAACGAGCAGTTCGGGGACGAGGTGCCCCGTTCCGGCAACGCATCCGGTGGTGGCCAGCCCGGCTGGGCGGTGCGCTGTGCCCCCGGCGGCCCCAACGACTACATCTACGTGATCATCCAGCCCGTCGGCTGGGCGCCGCTGACCGAGCTGATCGGCAGGCCCGAACTGGCCGAGGACCCGGCCTGGGCCACGCCAGAGGTGCGGCTCTCCAAGCTGGACAAGGCGTTCGCGCTGATCGAGGAGTGGACGGAGAAGCACACCAAGTGGGAGGTGATGGACAAGCTCAACGCCCACAACATCCCGTGCGGACCCATCCTGTCCACCAAGGAGATCATCGAGGACGAGACGCTGGCCGCGCTCGGCACCGTGGTCGAGGTCGAGCACCCCGAGCGCGGCACGTTCAAGACGGTCGGCAACCCCCTCAAGCTCTCCGACTCGCAGGTCGAGGTGCAGCGGCCGCCGCTGCTCGGTGAGCACAACGACGAGGTTCTCGGAGCACTCGGCTACAGCGCGGACCGCCTCGCGGGACTGCGTGCCGCCGGCGTCATCTAATCCTTTAGGGAGAAGAAACCCATGCCGGACAACGGCTACGACCGCGCCGCGGTCGAGAACGTACTCGCGAAGGTGCGGGCCGAGGGGCGGTCGTCGCTCACCGCACCGGAGGGCAAGAGGGTGTGCGACGCCTACGGGATCGCGACCCCCGCCGAGGCGCTGGCGAAGTCGTCGGAGGGCGCGGTCGCGTTCGCCGAGGAGATCGGCTACCCGGTCGTGCTCAAGATCGTCTCGCCGGACATCCTGCACAAGACCGAGGCCGGCGGCGTGCTCGTGGGGCTGCGCAACGCCTCCGAGGTCGCCGAGGGCTACCGCACGATCATCCACAACGCCAAGAACTACAAGGCGGACGCGGACGTGACCGGGGTCCAGGTCCAGCAGCAGCTGCCGACCGGGAAAGCGGTCCACGAGGTCATCGTGGGCGCCACCACCGACGAGACGTTCGGCAAGATCGTCGCGTTCGGCCTCGGCGGCATCCTGGTCGAGGTGCTCAAGGACGTCACGTTCCGGCTGGCGCCCACCAGCGCCGAGGAAGCGCTGTCGATGGTCAACGGCATCGCGGCCGCCGAGATCCTGAAAGGCGTCCGCGGCGCCGAGGGCGTCGACGCGGGGAAGCTCGCCGACCTGATCCACCGCGTGTCGGACCTCGTCACGGACTTCCCGCAGTTCGCCGAGGTCGACCTCAACCCCGTGCTGGCGACACCACAGGGGGCCACCGCGGTCGACGTCCGCATCCTGGTGGACGAGGACGCCGCCAAGGAACCGGTCCGGTTCACGCAGGACGAGATTCTCGCCTCGATGAACCGGATCATGCGGCCGAACGCCGTCGCCGTGATCGGTGCCTCGAACGAAGAGGGCAAGATCGGCAACTCGGTGATGAAGAACCTCGTCAACGGCGGCTTCCAGGGCGAGATCCACCCCATCAACCCCAAGGCGGACGAGATCCTCGACCGCAAGGCGTTCGCGAGCATCGCCGATGTCCCAGGAGACATCGACGTGGCTGTGTTCGCCATCCCGGCCAAGTTCGTGCCGGCGGCGTTGGAGGAGGTCGGCAAGAAGGGCGTCGGCGGCGCGATCATGATCCCGTCCGGCTTCGGCGAGACGGGCAACATCGAGCTGCAGAACGAGATCGTGGCGATCGCGCGCAAGCACGGAGTCCGCATACTCGGCCCGAACATCTACGGCTACTACTACACGCCCGAGAACCTGAGCGCGACGTTCTGCACGCCGTACGACGTCAAGGGCGGCGTCGCCCTCACGTCGCAGAGCGGCGGAATCGGCATGGCGATCCTCGGGTTCAGCCGTTCCGCGGGCATGGGCGTCTCGTCCATCGTCGGTGTGGGCAACAAGGCCGACATCGACGAGGACGACCTGCTGACGTTCTTCGAGTCCGACCCGAACACGCAGCTCGTCGCGATGCACCTGGAGGACCTCAAGGACGGTCGTTCCTTCGCGGAAACCGCGAAACGGGTCTCGGAGAAGAAACCGGTCGTGGTGCTCAAGGCCGGACGGACCGACCAGGGAGCCAAGGCCGCGAGCTCGCACACCGGCGCACTCGCGGGCAACGACCGGGTCTACGACGACATCCTGAAGCAGAGCGGCGTGATCCGCGCACCCGGCCTGAACGACCTGCTGGAGTACGCGCGCGGAATCCCGTTGCTGGCCACGCCGAAGGGCGAGAACGTCGTCATCATCACCGGCGCGGGTGGTTCGGGCGTGCTGCTCTCGGACGCCTGCGTGGACAACGGGTTGTCGCTCATGAGCATCCCGGACGACCTGGACGCGGCGTTCCGGAAGTTCATCCCGCCGTTCGGCGCGGCGGGCAACCCGGTCGACATCACCGGCGGGGAACCGCCCTCGACGTACCGGAACACGATCGCGCTCGGCCTCGCGGACGAGCGGATCCACTCGCTGATCCTCGGCTACTGGCACACCATCGTCACACCGCCGATGGTGTTCGCGAAGCTCGTCGTCGACGTCGTGGAGGAGTACCGGGCGAACGGGATCCACAAGCCCGTCGTCGCCTCCCTCGCGGGTGACGTCCAGGTCGAGGAGGCCAGCGAGTACCTGTACCGCAACGGAGTGGTTGCGTATCCGTACACGACGGAGAAGCCTGTCGCAGTACTGGGTGCCAAGTACCGGTGGGCCCGTGCTGCCGGCTTGCTGTAGTTGAGTCGTGAGTGGTCGTTGGTCTCGCGGGAGACCAACGACCATTTTGCGGCGTTGCAAGGAGAGATGGCCCGTCCGCGACCCTGACACGCCCATGGTCGCGAACCCGCCAGAGAGGTCAACGAAGACAGCCGGTCCTCTGGAGGTTGTTAACCGTGGATGATCCAAATCTGGCAGCTCGCACGGAGACCAGTTCGCCCCCCGACGGTGCCAAGGCGTCCGGCGAGGAACGCGTCTGGCCCGCGGGCAAGCTGGAAGCGATGCCCATCAGGAAACTCCCCGACGCACCACCGTCGATCCACCTGCTCGGTCCCACGGTGTTCCTGGTGGCTCTTGGCGTGGGCATGGGCGAGTCGTACATGTGGCCCCGGCTGGTGCTGGTCTTCGGACCGGACATCAGGTGGCTCTTCCTCATCGGCGTGACGCTGCAGGCCGTCGTCATGCTGGAGATGGCGCGGTACGCGATGGCGACGGGGGAGAGCATCTTCTTCGGCGCCGCACGCGTGTTCAAACCGATCATGTGGTTCTTCTTCGTGGTGGCGGTGCTCGTCTACATCTGGCCGGGTCACCTGTCGGCCGGCGCGGCGGCGCTGGAGAAGATCACCGGCATACCCTGGACGGTGTCGGCCTGCGTGGGCCTGATCCTCGTCGGGGTGCTGTTCAGTCTCGCCAAGGTCATCTACAACCTGCTCGAGAACCTGCTGTCCATCCTCATCGGACTGCTCGTCGTCAGCACCGCGGTGGTGGCGGCGATGGTCGGCACGTGGGGTGACCTGACCAGCACGGTGACCGGCATGTTCCAGTTCGGGTACTTCCCGGCCCAGGCCATGTCGCCGGAGTGGTTCCCGATCATCGTCGGCTCGATCGCGTTCGCCGGCCCGTCCGGCATGCAGCAGATGTGGTACACGCTGCACCTGCGCGACAGCGGCGCCGGCATGGGCGCGCACATCCCGAAGGTCCGCGGGCTGCGGCACGCGGGCGAAGAGGAGAAGATGCCCAGCCGGGGCTTCATGTTCGACACCGACGACAAGGCGGAGCTCGCCAAGTGGAAGGGCTGGCGGCGCTGGGTCACGTTCGACGCGCTGCTCCTCTTCTGGGGCATCACGATGCTCGTCACGGTCTCTTTCACGGTCCTCGCGCAGTCGGCCAGCCGCACCAGCCCGGACGTCAAGGCGCTCATCGAGTCCGGTGAACGCGAGGCCGCTCTGAACGCCATGTCGGACGCGTTCGCGTCGGCGGGCGGACCGCTGCTCGGCGGGGTGTTCCTCGGCTTCATCGCGCTGATCGGCCTCAACGCCACGCTGGGTCTGTTCGACTCGTTCTCCCGCGGCCAGGCGGACATGACGTACCACTTCGTGCCCGGCGCGAAGAAGTTCCGCATGTCGCACCTCTACGCGGGATTCCTCTGGGGTGTCATCACGTTCGGCATCCTGATCCTGCTGTTCGGACCGGCCGACGGACCGGGCGCGATCCTCGACGTGCTCGCGTTCCTGTCGACGTTCGCCATGGGCGCCTACTGCGTGGTGCTCCTGCTGGTGAACAACCGGATGCTGCCCAAACCCATCCGGCCCAAGCTGGTCACCAACCTGATCATCGGCTTCGGCGCGGTGTTCTACCTGGGCATGCTGTTCTTCAGCCTCTTCAAGTTCGGCGTGGTGGTGGGCTGATGACGCCGATCCGCGAAGGCTTTCTCAGGGAGGCCGTGCCCGGCGCGTTCGTCGGGCTGGCCGCGGGGCTCGTCGCGGGAGGGCTGGCCGCGCTCGTCGGCCAGCCGCTCGGGTGGGCGCTGGTCACGACCGTGGCGCTCGGCCTGCCGCTGGGCGCGTTCGGTGGCCTCTTCAGCCTGCTGGTGGCGGCGGGACGGCTTCCCGCCGGCCGGTTCGCCCCGGTGGCCCTGTTCTGGCTCGCGGCGTTCCCGCTGGCCAGGCTGATCCACGAGATCACCGTGAGCCTCGTGCTCGCAGGTCAGTTCCGCATGCCCGCGGATCTGGCGGGTTTCCTCGCCTACCAAGGGATCGTGAGCCTCGGCTGGGCCATCGGTTTCCTGTGGCTGCACGAACGCATCGCACTGCGACTGCGCGTCCGGGCCACCGCCTCCCGCTGACCTCCCCTTCCGCCGAAGGAGCCAAGGATGCTGGATCTACCTGTCTGGGTGTGGGTCGCGACGATGGGCGGGATCGCCGCCATCATCGCGTTCGACCTCTACCTGGTCGTCCGCAGGCCGCACGAGCCGTCGTTCCGCGAATCCCTTTACTGGGTGCTCTTCTACGTCGGCCTGGCCGTCCTGTTCGGACTCGGCGTCACGGTGCTCGCCGGGCCCGGCCACGGCGGTGAGTTCTTCGCCGGCTGGATCACCGAGTACTCGCTGAGCGTCGACAACCTGTTCGTGTTCGTGATCATCATGGCCAGGTTCGCGGTGCCGCGCGAGTACCGGCAGAAGGTGCTCGTCGTCGGCATCATCCTGGCCCTGTTGCTGCGAGCCGTGTTCATCGCGCTGGGAGCACAGGCGATCGCGCGGTTCGACTGGCTGTTCTACTTCTTCGGCGCCTTCCTGATCTTCACCGCGTGGAAGCTGTTGAAGCAGGACGAGTCCGAGGAGGCCGACGTCAAGGAGAACGCCGCGTTGCGCGCGGTGAAGAGGTTCCTGCCGGCGACGACGGTCTACCACGGTGCCTCGCTGACGACGCGGATCGACGGCAAGCGGGTCGTGACGCCGATGCTGATCGTCATGGTCGCGGTCGGCACCACGGACCTGTTGTTCGCCGTCGACTCCATCCCGGCGATCTTCGGGCTCACCAAGGAGCCGTACCTGGTGCTGACCGCCAACGCGTTCGCGTTGATGGGCCTGCGCCAGCTCTTCTTCCTGGTGGGCGGTCTCCTGGACCGCCTGGTGCACCTGAGCAAGGGCCTCGCGGTGGTGCTCGCGTTCATCGGGTTCAAGCTCATCTTCGAAGCGATGCACCACCACGGCGTCTCGTGGGCTCCGGAGATCCCGATCGTGGTGTCCCTCGGGGTCATCGTCGTGACGCTCGCCGTCACGACGGTGTGGAGCCTGCACACCTCCCGGCGGGCCGCACGGTCCGCGCTGGAGGATGCCGAGAGTGCGCGCAGGAGCGAGGAAAGCGCTCCTGTGAAGGACTCTCAGCCGTGAATCGTGTGGCCTTCGGCGTCCTTGCGGAGCGTCCTGGCCACGGCCGCCTGGGCCTCGGCGTCCTTGCGCTGTTCCGTCAGCGCGGTGGACAGTCCGAGGCCCAGCGCGCGGCCGTCTGCGGAGAAACCCTCACGCGGCTGGGTCAGCGAGCGCGCGAAGTCCTTGAAGCGGGACATGGCTTTCCTTCTTTCGACCTCGATGGTGGCTCCCGACGCGCGCAGCGGCCCGACAGGCGCTGCGGCACGGGAAGGTCAGGGCTGCGGCCGGGGCCGTCTCCGCCGGGTACCCGTTTCCCGGGCATCCAGCGGGAGTCCTCTTGCGGGTCTCCGATGACCCCGTCCCTGACGCGATTCAGCATACTGCGTTTTGTATGCAATCCGCCGCCATCGTGTCGCGGATCACCCGTACGGTATCAAATGACCGAATTGGGTGATCTGAGCGTGATGGATCAGTCGCTCTCGGTGGAACTTTCGGGCGTCTTGCGGTCGTGGTACGTCTGGCGGGTCTGCTCCGCGTGGTCGTGCATGACCTCGCCGGCCCGCTCGACGTCGCCGTCGGCGATGGCCGCGACCAGTTCGGCGTGCTCGTTCCACGAGTCGCGGCTGCGCGGGCGGGCGATCGGGGTGTAGTACCAGCGCACCCGGCGGTCGACCAGGCCGATCATCTCGGACAGGACCTTGTTGCGGCCGATCGTCGCGACGGCCGCGTGCAGGTCGGCGTTCGCCTTGACCAGGCGCTCGACGTTCGCGGTGACGAGGGCCTCCTCGCCGGCCTTCTGCAGCTTCCTGAGAAGCTTCACGTCGGCCGCGGTGGCGTGCTCCGCCGCGAGCTTGGCGGAGTAGGTCTCCAGCACGCTGCGCACGGCGAGCAGCTGGTCGGCCTCCTCCTCGGTCGGGGTGTGCACGAAGGCGCCCTGAGCGGGACGCAGGTCGACCCAGCCGTCGGTCTGGAGCCGTTGCAGGGCCTCGCGCACCGGCTGCCTGCTCACGCCCAGGTACTCGGCCAGTTCGGCCTCGACCAGGTGCTGGCCGGGGGCGAGGGTCCGGTTGACGATGAGTTCGAGCAGAGCGTCGTAGACGGCCTGTCGCAGCGGTGCGGGGCGTTCGACCCTGCGGGTCGCCGCGGCGCTGAGCGAGCCGCGGGGCGCCCGGCGGCCACTGGGCAAAGAGGTCATGTCCGACAGAATACAGCTTTTCGTATGCAAAAAGCACTTCTAGAGAACTGGGCGTGTTGTCCGTATACTGTATGCAATCTTGCCGGTGAGCTGGCAGAGCGGGGCGTGCTATGAAGATCGCTGTTCTCGGAGCCGGAGCGATCGGTGCCTACGTCGGTGCGGCGTTGCATCGTGCGGGCGTGGAAGTACATCTGATCGCGCGCGGAGCCCATCTCGCCGCCATGCGCGAGCACGGCGTGCGGGTGCTGAGCCCTCGTGGTGACTTCACCGCGCGTCCGCACGCGACCTCCGATCCCGCCGAGGTGGGGGAGGTCGACTACGTCTTCCTCGGTCTGAAGGCGTACTCGTACGCGTCGTCGGGCGATCTGCTGGCGCCGCTGATGGGACCGGACACCGCCGTGATCGCGGCGCAGAACGGGATCCCGTGGTGGTACTTCCACGGCATGACCGGACATCCCCTTGAGGGACAACGGATCGAGGCCGTGGACCCCGGCGGGTCCGTCACCGCGGTGCTGCCGATGGAACGGGCGATCGGCTGCGTCGTCTACTGCTCGACGGAGATCGAGTCGCCCGGCGTGATCCGGCACCTGGAGGGCACGCGGTTCTCGATCGGCGAGCCGGATCGGTCGATCTCGTCACGATGCGTCGCGCTGAGCGAGGCGATGATCGCGGGCGGGCTGAAGTGCCCGGTGGAGAAGGACGTCCGCGAGGACATCTGGATCAAGCTCATGGGCAACGTGGCGTTCAACCCGCTGAGCGCGCTGACCCGCGCGACGATGGTGGAGATCTGCGACCACGACGACAGCCGCGACCTGGTGGCCCAGATGATGGCGGAGACCCTGACCATCGCGCGGGCAGCGGGCTGCGACCCGCAGATCTCGATCGACAAGCGCATCGACGGCGCCCGCCGCGTCGGGCACCACAAGACGTCGATGCTGCAGGACCTGGAGGCGGGCAAGAGGCTGGAGATCGACGCGATCATCGCCGCGGTGGTGGAGATCGCCGAACTGACCCGCGTGCCGGCACCGACGCTGCGGCACGTCTACGCGGCGATCGACCTACTCTCGCGCACGTCGCTGGTGTCCTGAGTTGTTGCTGCGACAGCTGGAGTACCTGGTCGCCCTGGCCCGTGAACGCCACTTCGCGCGCGCCGCGGAGGCCTGCCACGTGTCCCAGCCGTCGCTGTCGGCGGCGATCAGCAAACTGGAACGCGAACTGGGCGTGCCGATCGTGTCCCGCGGCCGCCGGTTCGAGGCGCTGACGCCGGAGGGGGAACGGGTCCTGTTGTGGGCGCACCGCATGCTCGCCGACCGCGACGCGCTGCGGCAGGACCTGTCCCGCATGAGGGAGTCGCTGTCGGGAGTCCTCCGGATCGGGGCCATCCCGACGGCGCTCCCGACCGCACCCCTGCTCACCGCGCCGTTCTGCGAGCGCTACCCGCACGTGCGCGTGACGCTGGAGTCCCTGTCCTCGGTCGAGATCACGCGCGGGCTGGAGGAGTACGAACTCGATCTCGCGATGACCTATGTGGACAGTTCGGTGCGCGCGATGCCGTTGTACGAGGAGCGGTACGTCCTGCTGACCCCCGCAGACGAGGAGATCGCCTCACGTCCGGTGGCGCGCTGGGCGGACGTGGCCGCACTGCCGTTGTGCCTGCTGACGTCCAAGATGCGCAACCGCCGGATCCTCGACGGCGTCTTCGCCGACGCCGGGGTGCAGCCCGTGCCGGTGATCGAGGCCGACACGGTGGCGACGCTGTGGGCGCACGTGGCGACGCGGAAGTGGTCGAGCGTCATCGCGCACGCGTGGTTGCAGATGTTCGGCACTCCGGAGGGGATGCGGGTGGTGCGGATCGAGGATCCCCAGCGGGTGCCCCAGATCGGGCTCGTGGTGGGGGAGCAGCCGTCGATGCTGGCTCGGGCGATGCTGGGGCTCACCCGCGGGCTGGACGTGCGCGGGGAGCTGGACCGGCTGCTGCACAAGCACCTCGACCGCAGGGACCTGTGACAGGTCTGGTTCATGACGGGATGCGCCGGTGAACCCGCCGCCCCGCCGCCGTCGGCGCCCTCGCCGTCGTTGCCGACACCGGCAGAGCCGGACCAGCGCGCTAAGGCGGCCGTCGACCGGAGCGTTCGACGCTGACCTCGGTGCGGACGGCCAGGTCGTCACCTGCGCCCAGTGCCGCCCGGCGGACCAGCGGAAGGCGGACCTCCCGCTCGCCAAGCCGGACGGTGTGGGCGACTTCTACGTGCACTGCGAGGCGAACGTCGATCCGGGCCAGGAGGCCTCGGCGGCTCAGCTTGCGTCCGTGCTGCCCATCTTCGCCGAGACGTTCGTCAAGGCATGAGCCTCACGCGCTGAGGAACTCCAGCGTCTGCCGCACGAACAGCTCGTGGTGCTGGAACAACGCGCCGTGCCCCGAGTCGGGGTAGATGCTCAACCGGGCGTTGGGCAGGTGCTGCGCGAGGTTGAACGAGCTGATCGTCGGGGTCATGACGTCGTTGTCCCCGTTGACGACCAGCACCGGCTGGCTGACCGTCGCGAGGCCGTCGGGTGAGCTCTTGAGCTCCCAATTGGCCAGCGCGGTCGCCTGCGCGCCGATGGTCTCGTTCGTGACCTCGGCGTCGCGGTCCTGAGTCCGCTCGTTCAACCGCGCGAGGAACGCGTCGGCGGCTCCCTGGCTCGTGGCGGTGGGGGAGAAGAACAGCACGTGCTTCGGGTGCTTGCCCACCGCCGCCGACTCGTGCAAAGCGCCCTGCAGCAACGCCATCGCGTTGGCGGGGCCCGCGTCACCGGCGGGTGAGGTGCCGGCGAGGACCATCCTGCGCACCAGGCCGGGTTCCTGCTGGGCGAGCGCCTGGGCGATCATGCCGCCCATCGACACGCCGAGCAGGTCGACCTGGCCGAAACCCAGTGCCCTGACGAACGCGGCGAGGTCGGTGGCCATGGCCTCCATGGTGTCCGGTGTGGTGCCACCGGAGCCGCCCACGCCGCGCAGGTCGACCAGGACGACGCGATGCCGTTCGGCCAGCCCGTCGACCACGGCCGGGTCCCAGTCGTCGAGGACTGCCGTGAAGTGCTGCAACAGCACCAGGGGCACCCCTTCGGCGAGTCCGATCTCGCGGTAGGCGAACGGCGTCCCGTCGACGTCGACGGTGCGCGTGACAGCGGTGTTGGCGGACATGGTCCCCTCACGGATTCATAGAATAACGATCGCTATATAACGAGCGTTATCGTATGATCACGACCCCACCGGAAGTCAAGTCGGGAGTTCGGCGTGCGGTACACGAAGGACCACAAGGAGCAGGCCAGGGCGGCGATTCTGGCCTCGGCGTCACGCCGGCTGAAGGAGAAGGGCTTCCACGGCGTCGGTGTCGACGGCCTCGCCGCCGCGGCCGAGGTCACGTCCGGCGCGATCTACTCCCACTTCGGCAGCAAGGAAGGCTTCCTGGAGCAGGTGATCCGCGGCTACGTCAGCCCGGAGTTCGAGGCGCTGAGCGTGGACGACCAGGCTGAACGGCGCCGCATGCTCGTCGAGCTCGTCTACAGCTACCTCAGCGAGGAGCACTGCGAGGGTGTCGCCGACGGCTGCGTGCTGGCGGCGCTCACGGCGGACGTGTCCAGGGCGAGCGACTCGGTGCGGGAGGTCTACCAGTTGCAGATCTCCAAGATGGTCGCGCTCGTCCTGCCGGCCATGCCCGGCGACTTCGAGGAACAGCGGCAGCGCGCCTGGGCGCTCGTGGCGGCCATCATCGGTGCGGTGTCCGTCGCGCGGGCGTTGCCGGCCGGGGTGCACCGCGACGCCGTTCTCCAGTCCACGCTGCGGTCTGCCGAGGACCTGATCACGCGGGCCTGACGCACTCGTCACCCTCATAGATGCGATCTATGGCGCGATAGTCCCTTTCTCTCAACGCGGTTCCTCGTCAAGAAACCGCAACAGGGGCTAGCGCGTACAGAAGATTGCATACAGTATGTGGGTAGGAGGTGCAGACGATGAGCAGGCGGAAGAAGACCGAGCCCTACGTGCGGCTGACCCAGCCGTTGGTGCGTGACGCGGGAGTCCTGCGACCGGCCACCTGGGACGAGGCGCTGGACAAGGCCGCAGAGGGCTTCCGCAGGAACGTGGCCGCCGGCGGCCCGGACGCGTTCGGCATGTTCTCCTGTGCGCGGGCCACCAACGAGATGAACTACATGGCCCAGAAGTTCACCAGGGCCGTGATCGGGACGAACAACGTCGACAGCTGCAACCGCACCTGTCACGCGCCGAGCGTGGCGGGGCTTGCCAAGGTGTTCGGCAGTGGCGGCGGCACCTCCTCCTACCAGGAGATCGAGGACGCCGACCTGATCGTTCTCTGGGGGTCGAACGCGCGGGAGGCGCACCCGATCTTCTTCCAGCACGTGCTGAAGGCCGTCAACAAGGGTGCGAAGCTGTACGTGGTCGACCCGCGGCTGACGAGCACCGGCAAGTGGGCGCACAAGTGGTTGCGGCTCAAGGTCGGCACGGACATCCCGCTGGCGCACGCCATCGCGCGGGAGATCATCGCGTCGAACCTCACGAACATGTCGTTCGTCGAGCGCGCGACCGAGGGTTTCCAGGAGTTCGTGAAGGCCGTCGAACCGTGGACGTTGCCGGTCGCCGAACTGGAGACCGGGGTGCCGGCCGAGCTGATCCGCGAGCTCGCGCACGCCTACGCCAAGGCCGATCGCGGTCAGCTCAGCTGGACGCTCGGCATCACCGAGCACCACAACGGCACGAACAACGTGCTGAGCCTCATCAACCTGTCGCTGCTGACCGGGCAGGTCGGGCGGTACGGGGCGGGGCTGAACCCGTTGCGCGGGCAGAACAACGTGCAGGGCGGCGGCGACATGGGCGCCATCCCCGACCGGCTGCCGGGCTTCCAGGACATCACCGACCCGGACGTCGCCAAGAAGTTCAACGACGCGTGGGGCTCGAACTTCAAGGCCGCCAAGGGCTGGAACCTCACCCAGATGCTGGAGGCGATGGAACGCGGTGACATGACCACCGTGTACATCATCGGCGAGAACCCGGTGCAGTCCGAGGCCGACTGCGAGCACACGATCAAGCGACTGTCCAACTTGGACCATGTGGTGGTGCAGGACATCTTCCTCACCAAGACCGCGCAGCTCGCACACGTCGTGCTGCCCGCCGCCGCGGCGTGGTGCGAGACCGACGGGACGTTCACGAACAGCGAGCGCCGCGTGCAGCGGGTCAGGAAGGCTTTGACGCCACCGGAAGGCGCGCGCGACGACATCGAGATCATGGGGGAGATCGCGACGCGGCTCGGTGCGGACTGGCAGCACAAGACCGGTCAGGACGTGTGGGACGAGCTGCGCGGCCTGTCGCCGATCCACACCGGCATGACCTACGACCGGCTGGAGGCGCTCGGCGGCATCCAGTGGCCGTGCCCGAGCGAGGACTCCCTCGAACCCAGCTTCCTGCACGGCAGGCTCTGGGAGGAGGACCCGGTCAAGCGCGGCATGCCCGCCACGTTCTCGCCGGTGCCGCACAGCCCGCCCGTCGACGAGCTGACCGACGAGTTCCCGTTCCGGCTCACCACCGGGCGGCGGCTCGACTCCTACAACACCGGGGTGCAGTCGAACGGCTTCGAGTCGCCGCTGCGGATCGGAGAGACGCTCGACCTGTGCCCGGAGGACGCTCTGATGCTCGGGGTCCAGGCGGGTGAGGAGGTGTCGATCACGAGCCGGCGCGGGCAGATCCAGGCGCCGGTGCGGATCGACGACGGACTGACGCCGGGCCTGGTGTTCATGACGTTCCACTTCCCCGACGAGATCGACGTCAACGTGCTCACGATCGAGGCGACCTGCCCCATCGCCGGCACAGCTGAGTACAAGGCCGCTGCCATTCGCATCGACAAGCTTCCGGTGAAGGTGGGCTGAGTGGATCTCAAACTGCTCGACGTCGAGCCGTCCGAGGCCGAACGCGTCGTCGTGGACCTGTTCACGGGCATGGGACGGGACCAGCTGTTGCCCGCCCTGCACGCGGTCAACGACAGGGTCGGCTGGATCAGCCAGGGCGCGCTGAACCACATCTGCCGCGTCCTGCACATCCCTCCGGCCGAGGCCTACGGGGTGGCGAGCTTCTACTCGCTGTTCTCGTTGTCCGAGAGGCCGGCGAAGGTCGTGCACGTCTGCGTCGACCTGGCCTGCCAGGTCAACGGCGCGAAGTCGTTGTGCGACAGGCTGACCAGCGAGCTCGGACCGGCTGGAGCGAAGAGCGGGTGGTTGCGCAGCCCGTGTCTCGGGGTGTGCGAGAAGGCTCCTGCCGCGCTCGCGTTCGAGGCGGGGGAGGTGGCGAAGGAGCAGCTCCTGGCGCCCACCACCGCCGGCGAGGTGATCGCGGTGGCGGCCGCCGGTCCCTCTCATGTGGACGGTGAGCGCGCGGAGGTGCCGCAGGCAGGTGCGGCCGGCCTGCGGCTGCTGAAACGGGTTGGCGTCGTCGACCCGGAGTCGCTCGACGACTACCGGGCGACGGGCGGCTACGCGGCGTTGCGGACGGCTCTGCACCTGGGACCGTCCGGGGTGATTCGCGAGGTCACCGACGCGAAGCTGATGGGCCGCGGCGGCGCGGCGTTCCCGACAGGACGCAAGTGGGACGCGACCGCCCGCCAACCCGTGCGACCGCACTACCTCGTCTGCAACGCGGACGAGAGCGAGCCCGGCACGTTCAAGGACCGGTTGCTGATGGAGGGCGACCCGTACGCGGTGATCGAGTCGATGACGATCGCCGGGTTCGCGGCCGGCTGCTCACGCGGTTACCTCTACCTGCGTGGCGAGTACCCGCGGGCGCTGCACCTGCTGCGCAACGCCATCGCTCGCGCCAAGGAGCGGAACTTCCTCGGCGACGACATCATGGGACACGAGGGTTTCTCGTTCGACATCGAGATCCGCCGCGGCGCGGGCGCGTACATCTGCGGCGAGGAAACGGCGATCTTCAACTCCATCGAGGGCTTCCGCGGTGAGCCGCGCTCCAAGCCGCCGTTTCCGGTGGAGTCGGGGCTCTTCGGCAAACCGACCGTGGTCAACAACGTGGAGACGCTGGTCAACGTGCCGGTGATCCTCACGGAGGGATGCGACGCCTACACCCGCATCGGCACCTCCGGCTCGACCGGTCCGAAGCTTTTCTGCCTGTCGGGCAACGTCAGTCGTCCGGGCGTGTACGAGGTGCCGTTCGGCACCACGCTCGGAGAACTCCTCGATCTGGCGGGTGGCGTGCCGCCAGGCCGGGAGCTGCGAGCGGTACTGCTCGGCGGGGCGGCAGGCGGGTTCGTCCGCCCGGACGAGCTCGACCTGCCGCTCACCATGGAGGACGCGCGCGCCGCGAACACCACGCTCGGCTCCGGTGTGGTGCTCGTGCTGGACGACACGGCCGACCTGGGCAGCTTCCTGTTGCGCATCGCCGCGTTCTTCCGTGACGAGTCGTGCGGGCAGTGCGTGCCGTGCCGGATCGGCACCGTGCGCCAGGAGGAGGCCATGGCCCGGCTGGTGGGCAAACGCCCGCTGAGCACTTCGGCCGACGATCTCCAGCTGTTGAAGGAGGTCGGGCAGGTCATGCGCGACTCCTCGATCTGCGGTCTGGGCCAGACCGCCTGGAACGCCATCGAATCAGCCCTGTACCGGCTCGGCTACGCGGAGGAGGCGGCATCGTGACGATCGTCGAGATCGGCCTTCCGAAACGATTGGTCGAGTTGACCTTGGACGGCGAACCGGTGCGCGTTCCGGAAGGCGCCACCATCCTGGACGCCTGTACAGCACAAGGGAAATCCATCCCGACGCTGTGCTACGGCGACACGCTCAAGCCCGCAAACGCTTGCCGCGTCTGCATGGTCGAGGTCGAGGGCTCCCGCACGCTCGTGCCGTCGTGCTCGCGCAAGGCCGAGCCGGGCATGGTCGTGCACACCGACTCCGAACGCACGAAGCACAGCCGCAAGCTGGTGCTGGAACTTCTCGGGTCCGCCACGGACCTCTCCACCACGCCGCACGTGGACGAGTGGATGTCGGCGTGCGGCGCCGACCCCTCCCGCTTCGGCCCGCCGGCACCGCCGTCGGACGACCGGGACGACCGCCACCCAGGCGAGCACGACGAACCGGACGGCCAGGCCGCCGCCACCGTGCGGCAGCCGACCAAAGTGGACAATCCGCTGTACGTCCGCGATCTGAGCAAGTGCATCCTGTGTTACAAATGCGTCGACGCCTGCGGTGACCAGTGGCAGAACACCTTCGCGATCTCGGTGGCCGGCCGCGGCTTCGACTCGCGGATCTCCACGGAGTTCTCCACGCCGTTGCCCGAAAGCGCTTGCGTGTACTGCGGCAACTGCATCGAGGTCTGTCCGACCGGCGCGTTGAGCTTCAAGCGCGAGCACGACAAGCGGGAAGACGGCACCTGGGACGAAGAGGCCCAGACGCAGACCACGACCATCTGCACGTTCTGCGGCGTCGGGTGCAACCTCACCCTGCACGTGCAGGACAACGAGATCGTGAAGGTCACCTCACCGCACGAAAGCACGGTCACGCACGGAAACCTGTGCATCAAGGGCCGGTTCGGCTGGCAGCACGTGCAGAACCGCTGACCACGCGCGGCCAATTCCGTTCCGACAGGGAGGGCGCTCCGATGTCGTTGATCCTCAAGCCGGGTACCTCGTGGGACGAGGTCTATTCGCGGTGCGTTCGGATCGCACCCGAGGCGTTCCACGAAGATCGGCTGCTCAACCACTTCGGCGGCGAGTGGAGTCGCTCCGGCGAACCCGTGCCCGCCACCACGCCGGTCGACGGCACCACCATCGCGGGCCCGCCCTTCCTCGACTTCGACGTCGCGGGACGGGCGGTGGTCGCGGCCGTCGACCAGCACATCGAGTGGGGCAACGTGCCTCTCGCGGAACGCAAGGCCCGCGTCTCGGAGGCCCTGGACGCGCTGACCGAGCACCGCGACCTGTTGTCGTTGCTGCTGGTGTGGGAGATCGGCAAGCCGTGGCGGCTCGCGATGGCCGACGTCGACCGCTGCATCGAGGGCGTGCGCTGGTACGTCGAGGAGATCGACTCGATGCTGGCCGGCCGTGCGCCGCTGAGCGGCCCGGTCAGCAACATCGCCTCGTGGAACTACCCGATGAGCGTACTGATGCACGCGATGCTGGTGCAGGCGCTGGCGGGCAACGCCGTCATCGCCAAGGCACCGACGGACGGCGGCGTGAGCTGCCTGACACTCGCGACCGCGCTGGCCGTGCGGTCGGGGCTGCCGTTGACGCTGGTGTCGGGAAGCGGGTCGGAGCTCGCGCCGGTGCTGGTCGGGTCGTCGTTCCTGGGGTGTGTGTCCTTTGTGGGCGGTCGCGACGTCGGCAGTTCCATCGCGACGCGCCTCGTCGACTCGAACCGCAGGCACGTCCTGGAGCAGGAGGGCCTGAACTGCTGGGGCGTCTGGGAGACCGACTCCTGGGAGATGCTCGGCACGCAGATCCGCAAGGCGTTCGACTACGGCAAGCAGCGCTGCACCGCCTATCCGAGGTACGTCGTGCAGAGGTCGTTGTTCGACAGGTTCCTGAGCGTCTACCTGCCCGCGGTGCGCGAGGTGAGGTTCGGTCACCCGCTCGCCGTCGAGTCGCCGGAGGACGACCTGCCGGAGCTGGACTTCGGGCCGTTGATCAACGACGCGAAGGCCAAGGAGCTCGGCGACGTCGTGGACGAGGCGATCAGGGCCGGTGGTGTGCCGCTGTACCGGGGGACGGCGGACTCCGGCCGGTTCCTGCCCGGCCAGCAGACCGCCGCCTACCTGGCGCCGGTCGCGATCCTCGACCCGCCGCGCTCGTCCGTGCTGCACCACGCCGAACCGTTCGGGCCGGTCGACACGATCGTCCTGGTCGACACGGAGGCCGAACTGCTGGCGGCGATGAACGCCTCCAACGGTGCTCTGGTCGCGTCGCTCGCCTGCGACGACGAGGCCACGGCCCGACGGCTGAGCGCGGACCTCCAGGCGTTCAAGGTCGGCATCAACAAGCCGCGCTCGCGGGGTGACCGCGAGGAGGTGTTCGGCGGCCGCGGGGCCTCGTGGCGCGGTGCGTTCGTGGGCGGTTCGCTGCTGGTCCACGCCGTGACGGAGGGTTCGCCCGACGAACGGCCGTACGGCAACTTCCCCTCCTACTCGCTCTACCCGCCCACGTGACGTACCGGGCGGACCTGCTCCGCATCGTGCAGAACGTGGTGGCGCCCAACGCCGCCGACATCGACCAGAACTCCCGGTTCCCGCGCGCCGCCCTCAACGCGTTGGGCGCGCGGGGCCTGCTCGGCATGACGATCTCCCGCACGGTCGGCGGCGGAGGACAGGACGTCAGATCCGCCGGACGCGTCGTCGAGCAGGTCGCGGGGGTCTGCGGCGCAACGGCCTCCGTGCTCCGTTCGCACTACTCCGCGGCCGCCGTGCTCGACCGGTCCGGTCCGCACTGGTTGCGTGCCGAGATCGCGGCGGGCCGGCACCTGTCGACGCTGGCGGCCTTCGGTTCGGCCGGCGAGATGTCGACGCACGGCGACGTGGTGCAGGTGCGGGCGCGCAAGAGCTGGGTGATCGCGGCGGGTGAGGCGGACAGCTACGTCTGGTCGTGCGGCTCGTCGTTGTGGCTCGTGCCCGCCGAGGCGCCGGGCCTGCTGGTGCCGGCCGACCACGCAGGGATGGGCCTGCGGGGGACGGTCGCCACGTGCGTGGAGGCGGATCCGGTGCGGGTGCCCGCGTCGAACCGGCTGTGGTCGGAGGAACTCGCGTTCCCGTGGTTCATGGTGCTCGGGGCCGCCGTCTCGCTGGGACTGATGGAGGGATCGCTGGCGGCCGCGATCGGGCACCTCGGCGGCGGTGATCCGCGGACGAGGTCCGACCTGGCGCGGATGCGGTTGCGGACCGATGCCGTCAGGGTCCTCTACAACGACACGCTGTCCGCGGTGACGTGGCATCCGGAACGGTCGCTGGACCGCGTGCGGCTGCTGGCGGTCACCGCGACCGAGGCGGCCGTCGCGGTGACGGACCTGGCGATGAAGGTGTGCGGGGACGCGGCGTTCCGGCGGGACCTGGGGATCGAGCGCCGGTTCCGGGACGCGCGTGCGGCCGCGGCGATCGAGCCGACCGTGGACGTGCTGCTGGAGTCGGTGGAGATCTGACCGGTCACAGGCGCGCGCGGACCTCGTCGGCCTTGGGCTCGCCCAGTTCCTCGAACAACGTCACCGACTCCAGCCAGCACTTCTCCGCGCCGCGGCGGTCACCGAGCCCGTCCAGCGCCAGCCCCAGGTTGTCGAGCGACTCCGCCTGCCCGTAGAGGTCGCCGATCGCCCGGAACGTCTCCAGCGCTCTGTCCACGTAGGACACGGCCTCGGGGAAGTCGAGCAGGCCCCGGTGGACCTCACCGATGTTGTTGAGCAGGATGGCCTCGCTGTACGGGTCCTTGATCTCCTGCCGGATCTCCAGCGCCCGCAGGTACCGCGCCAGCGCGACGTCGAACCGGCCCGCGTCGGCGTGCAGGAGGCCGATGTTGTTGAGCAGCACGGCTTCGGTGTGCGCGTTGCCCAGCTCGCGGGCGATCTCGGCGGACTGCTCGTAGCACGCCAGGGCCTCGTCGACCCTGCCCTGCACCATGTACACGATGCCGAGGTTGTTGAGCGCGGGCTCCTGCCGTGCCCTGTCGCCGAGCGCGCGGAAGATCGCGAGCGCCTGCTGGGCGCACTCGATCGCCTCGTCGTGGCGCCGGACCTCGCGCAGCGCGATGCCGAGCGTGATCAGCATTCGGCCCTCGGCGTCGCGGTCGCCGATCGAGCGTGCGGCGGCCAGTGCGACGCCGTGCGTGTCGATCCAGTCCGTCCAGTGCTTGCGCAGGTTGAAGAAGTCCCACAGACACTGGGCGAGGCTCCACGAGTGTTCCGGCAGGTCGTGCTCGGCGGCCTCGCGCACCGCCGCGACGAGGTTCGCGCGTTCGGTGTCGCACCACAGCAGTGCGGCGTCCCTGTCGGCGAACGTGCGCGGGTGCACGGCCGGGTCGGGCCGCACGATCTCCAGTTTGCGCTGCGGGTTCAGCTGCCGGGTGCTCTGCCACGACGTGTGGACGTACCAGTCGAGCACGCGGCGCCGGGCCAGCGCGCGGGCCGGCGGCGGTTCGGCGGCCATGACCTGCTCGACGGCGTACGAGCGCAGCAGGTCGTGCAGGCCGTAGCGGCCGGGAGTGTGCTGCTGCAGCAGGTGTTCGTCGAGCAACGTCTCCAGCAGGTCGCTCGCCTCGTGCGCGGTCAGCCCGGCGAGGGCGGCGGCGGACTCGGCGGTGACGTCCTCGCCTGGGTGGAGTCCGAGGAGGCGAAACAGACGCCTCTGGTGGTCGGGCAACGCCTGGTACGAGAGGTCGAACACGCCCCGCACACCGAGACCGCCTCCCCGTTCCAGCTGGGCCACGAGGTCCTGCAACGTCCACTGTGGACGACGAGCGAGCCTCTTGGCCGCCAGCGCGACGGCGATCGGCAGGTGTCCGCACAGCTCCGCGATCCGGTCCGCGGCCTCGCGGTCGGCCCGCACCCGGTCCTCGCCGGCGATCCTGGACAGCAGGGCCAGGGCCTCGCCGGGCGTGAAGACGTCGAGGAAGACCGACCTCACGCCGTCCAGCTGGAGCAGCGTGCGGCGGCTGGTGATCAGCACCGTGCAGCTGGAGCTGCCCGGCAGCAACGGCCGCACCTGGTCCTCACCGGCGGCGTTGTCCAGCAGCACCAACGCCCGCTTGCCCGTCAGCCGGTCGCGGTAGAGCGCGGCCCGTTCCTCCAGCGACTCGGGGATCTGCGCGCCGGGCACGCCCAGCAGACGCAGGAAGCTCTCCAGCACGGCGGACGGTTCCGCGGGCAGCTCGTCGGCGTCGAACCCGTGCAGGTCGGCCCACAGTTGCACGTCCGGGAAACGCTGAACGAGCCGGTGGGCCGCGCGGACGGCCAGCTTCGTCTTGCCGACCCCGGCCATGCCCTCGATCGCGGAGATCACGACCGTGGTCTGCGGTCCTGGCTCGCACAGCCGCCGCAGCTCGGCCTCGCGGCCGGTGAACTCGGCGATGTCCATCGGCAGCTGGCGGTGCGCGTTCAAAGCCGCGGGCGAGGGCACCCGGCTTTCGAGGATCACCTGCTGCAACTGGCGCAACCGCGTGCCCGGTTCGACGCCGACCTGTTCGACCACGTGCTTGCGCGCCGTCGCGAAGGCCTCCAGCGCCTCGCCGCGACGACCGGAGCGGTCCAGCGCCAGCATCAGCTGCGCCCACAGCTCCTCGCGCAACGGGTGCAGCGCCGACTCCCGCCGCAGCCGGTCGATCACGTCGTCGAACCGGCCGAGCTCGATGGACGTCCTGGCGTACTTCTCGACGGCCGTCAGCCTGCGTTCCTGGATGCGCGTGAACTCGGCGCGCAGCAACGGCCCCGCGTTCAGCTCGGCGGTCGGAATGCCGTGCCAGCGGGCCAGCGCCTGGCCGAAGAGTTCGGCCGCAGCTTCCGCGTCGCTGTCCGTGAGAGCGTTCTCACCGTCGCGCACCAGCTGGTCGAACGCGTCGAGGTCCAGCTCGCCCGGTTCGACCGCGAGCTGGTAGCCGTGGCCGGGCCGGGTGATCAGGCGATCCCCGAGCACCTTGCGCAACCCTGCGACGTACGTGCGCAGGTTCGACTCGGGCGACACCGGCGGTGAGTCCCAGACCGCCTCCGTCAGCTGTGCGACGCTGACCGCCTCGTTCGAGTGCAGCAACAGCATGGTGAGCACCGCGCGCTGCCTGGGTCCGCCCAGCTCCAGCAGCGTGCCCGACCGCCGTACCGCGAGCGAGCCGAGCAACAGGAACTCCACAGGTAGATCGCTCCTCGATGATCCAGGCATTGGGGTGCAAGACCATCCTCGCGCACTTCGCGGCGGTCTGTGCGCGGCCTGGGCGAAATCTGTGCACGCCCCCTGTCATCTTTGTGTCCAGATCCGGTACCTGCGCCGCCGGGCCCGAAAGCTCCTGGGAGTGGGGGTCGGCGCAGTTGCCGGGTCCGGTTCCCCCAGAACCCGGCCGGCGTGTGAAAGTCACCGCGCACGTCGGCCACCTACCGCAAGACCGGTGGCCCGGGCGGGTCCCCCAGACTGAACCGGGCCACCACCTTGCGGTTGGGGAGAGTCAGCGCCCCCAGCGGGCGCGCAGGGTCGCGGCGAAACCCTCGAATTCGGCCGTCATCGACATCTCGTCCGGGTGGAGCAACCACTGCTGCTGCAACCCGTCGATCACCGCGATCGTCGTGCGCACGATCGAGCCGACCGGCGCGTCCTCCGCGATCTCGCCCTGTTCCTGACCTGAACGCACCGCGTCGGTCAGCCACCGCCGCAACCCGCTGTAGTGCTCGCGCACCCACGAGTGCGCCGGGTGGGCGGGTTCGGTCGCCTCGGCGGCCAGCCGCACGAACAACCCGACCAGGTGCGGCCGCGTCGAGTTGCGCGCCACCAGGGCACCCAGCGCGTCGAACGCCGCCCAGCCCAGCGGCGGCCCCGCGCTCCCGGCGAGGAAGTCGCCGTCCTGCCGGTCGCGTTCCTCCAGCACGGCCGTCAGCAGCGCGGCCTTGCTGGGGAAGTGGTGCAGCAGACCGGACTGCGAGAGCCCGGTCTTCGCCGCCACCGCCGCGACCGACGTGCCCTTGAAGCCCGTCAGCGCGAACAGCTCGGTCGCGACGGCCACCGCCTTGGCCCTGGACTCCTCACCGGAGAAGTCCACCCGCGACTTGGCCCGGTACCGGGGCGGGACCGACACGGCGTCACCTCACTCCTGATCAGCGGGCAGGGTAACGCGAACGTCGCCGAGCCCGCGGGCGATCAGCACGTCGCCGCCGGTCAGCGGGTGCCAGCCGTCGTGCCAGACGCGTTGGGCGCGCGGGTCGCAGGGGACTTCGACGCGCACGGTCTCGCCTGGGGCGACGTCGGCGGTGGCGAAGCCGACGAGACGGACCGTCTCGTCTCGTTGTGGTTGGGTGTCGTCAACGAGACGGACCGTCTCGTCTCGCGGGCGCAGGTAGACCTGCACGACCTCGCGGCCCGCCCGCTCGCCGGTGTTGGTGAGCTCGACCGACACCGAGCCGACGGCTCCCTCCACAACGGACAGCTCCGCGGCCCCGTACTCCCAGGTCGTGTACCCGAGCCCGTGCCCGAACCAGAACAACGGGTCCGTCGCACCCCGATAGCCGAACGCGGTCCCCTCCGAATAGACCAGCTCACCGTTGACCGGCACCAGGTCCAACGCGTCGGCGTCGGCCCGCGGGAACGTCGTGACCAGCCGCCCCGCCGGTTCGATGTGGCCCAGCAACGCCGCGGCCACGGCGTCACCGGCCTCCTGGCCGGGCAGCCCTGCCCACAGCACGGCGTCGACCTCCGCGAGCCACGGCATGAGCACCGGCGTCGCGGCGTTCACCACGACGACCGTGCGCCGGGCGGCCGCCGCCACCGCCGCGACCAGCGCGTCCTGCTCGCCGGGCAGCGCGAGCGTGGTCTTGTCGAAGCCCTCGGTCTCCTGCTCCTCGGTGAGGCCGACGACCACGACCGCCACGTCCGCCTCGCGCGCGGACCGCACCGCGGCGCCGATCGCGTCGGCGGGGGAGCGGGGGACGGGCTGGGTGATCAGGCCGACCAGCGCGCTGGCCTCGCGGACGCGGGCCGTGATCCGGTCGCCGGGCGACAGCAGGACCTCGGTCGTCCAGTGCGGCGGCTTGAGCAGCGCCTCCTCGACGATGCCGTTCGCCCAGGCCAGGAGCGTGGCGTACTGCCGTCCGCCGACGTCGATCGTCCAGTCGCCGAAGCCGCGCACGCCGATCAGCAGGCGTGTCGGCTCGTCCAGCACGACCTCGCCGGACACCTCGATCGACGCGGCGCCCTGCGCCCAGCCGCCGTACGCGGCCAGTTCGGCGATCTCCATGTCGCGCGTCGCGAGCACCTCGCCGTCCGCGTCGTACGTCGTGGCGCGGATGTCCTTCAGCACCCCGGCGCCGGGCGCGGCGTAGCGGAGCCTGACCTCCACACCGTCCACAACGGACACCGCGTCGCCGAGCTGCGAGGTCAGGCCGTCCGCGATGCTGATCACGTGCGGCGGTCGCACGCCGGCCGAGCCGCCGCCCTGCGCCACCGTGTCGATCGCGTGGCGGCCGATCAGCGCAACGCTGTTGTCCTGCAACGGCAGCACGCCGGAGTTCTTCAGCACGGTCATGCCACCGGCGGCGAACCTGCGCAGCTGCTCACGGCGCAGCGGGCTGTCGGGCGCGGGCAGGTCCTGCGGCCACGAGCGCTGCTCGCCGAACGCGCCGGTCCGCGAGGCGAGGAGCAGCAACCGGGCCAGGTGGTCGTTGATGGTCGACTCCGCGACCTCGCCCGCCTCCACGGCCGCGACCAGCTTGTCCTCCCACGGCCCGCCGGGGCCGGGCATGGCCAGGTCGAGGCCGCCGTTCGCGCTCGCCGCCGTGGACTTCGTGGCGAACCAGTCGGACATGACCAGGCCGTCGAACCCCCACTCGCCCCTCAGCACGCCCTCGACGAGCTCGGTGTGCTCGGTCGCGGGGACGCCGTTGACGTTGTTGTAGGCGGCCATGATCGCCCACGGTGCCGCATCCTCGACCACGATCTCGAACGGCAGCAGGTAGACCTCGCGCAGGGTCTTCTCGTCCAGCACCATGCTCGCCGTGCGGCGCTCGGTCTCGGACTCGTTCGCCACGTAGTGCTTGGGCGTCGCGGCGATGCCCTTGTCCTGCAGGCCGCGCACGTACGCGGCGGCGATCGCGGCCGTGAGCAGGGGATCTTCGCTGTAGGCCTCGAACAGGCGGCCGCCCAGGGCCGTGCGGTGCAGGTTGATCGTCGGGCCGAGCACGACGTGCACCTGCTGGGCCGCCGCCTCGTCGGCCAGCACCTCGCCGACCTCGCGGGCCAGCGCCGTGTCCCAGTGCTGCGCGAGCAACGTGGCGTTCGGCAGCACGCAGGCGATCGTGCCACCGCGCAGTTCGGCGCCTCGGACACCGGTCGGGCCGTCGGACAGCTTCAGCGACGCCAGCCCGATCTCCGGCTCGTCGTGCAGGGCGAAGAGTGCGGAGCCGGTCAGCAGCCGGACCTTGCGAGCCAGGTCCAGGCGCTCGATCGCCTTCTCGATGTCCATGCTCCGAGCACACCAGAAGCACCGACCGTGTAGTCGGTCGGTATATGTTGCTGTTATCGCTCAGTTATCTCGCGGTGATGTGACGCGACGCGGCACACGCGTGGCACGCCTCTTCTTGTGTCCAAGGGGAGGGGAATGGTGATGAAGATCGAGGTGCGGCTGCTCGGGCCGCTGGAAGTGCGCGGACCGAACGGGCCGGTGCGCTTCACCGGGGCGCGGCGGCGGGCCGTGTTCGCGTTGCTGGCGTTGCGGACCGGCCGTCTGGTGTCGAGATCGGCGCTGGTCGACGGCCTGTGGGGCGAGTACGTGCCGCCGACGGGCACGAAGACGTTGCAGGGGCACGTGGCCAAGGTCCGCAGGGCGCTGGAGCTGGCGGGGGCCGACGGTGTCGTGCTGACGCGCGAACCGGGCTACCTGCTCGACGTCACGCAGGTCGTCGTCGACGTCGAGGAGTTCGACGAGCACCTGCGCCGCGGCCGGTACGCGGAGGCGATCGCCCTGCACCGCGGAGATCCGCTGGCGGACTGCCCGGTCGAGGGCTGGGCGGACGCGGAGATCGTGCGGCTGCGGGAGGCCCTGGCGTTCGCGGAGGAGAGCCACGCGGCGGCGCTGTGCCTGGACGGCCGGTACGCCGAGGCGATCGCGCAGCTCGAACGGCTCGTCGCGCTCTACCCGCTGCGGGAGTCGTTGTGGGACCTGCTGATGGAGGCCCAGCACCGCGCGGGCAGAGCCGGTGACGCGCTGCGGACGTACCGGCGCGTGCGCGCGCTGCTCGTCGAGGAGTTCGGGCTGGAGCCCGGTTCGGCGTTGCGCCGCAGGGAGGCGGCCGTGCTGGCCGGCTGAGGTGCTGTGGCTCGTGTCGGGGGTGCGAGCCACAGCACTCCAGCTTGCGGCCGGTGCTCCCCCTCACGGGCACCGGCCTGGGGTGGAGCGGGGGGGGGCCCCGGGGGGGGGGGGCGCCCCCCCCCCCCCACCGGGGCGGCCGGCGGGGGGGGGGGGGGGGGAAAAAAAACACCGGGGGTTAGAAAAA